>NZ_JBDGKB010000038.1:0-215 GCF_057656595.1 Intrasporangium sp. Soil_C_50 | reverse complement strand
TACGGGGTCACGGTGTAGCTGGTGATGGCGCTGCCGCCGTTGGCCGGGGCGGTCCAGGACACGGTGGCCTGCTTGTCGCCGGCGGTGGCGGTGACGCCGGTGGGTGCCGCGGGTGCGGTGGGCCCGGTCGGGGTGACGGCGGCCGAGGCGGTGGAGTCGGGTCCGGTGCCGATGGCGTTGGTGGCCGAGACCTTGAAGGTGTAGGCGGTGCCGTT
>NZ_JBDGKB010000037.1:0-294 GCF_057656595.1 Intrasporangium sp. Soil_C_50 | reverse complement strand
TACGGGGTCACGGTGTAGCTGGTGATGGCGCTGCCGCCGTTGGCCGGGGCGGTCCAGGACACGGTGGCCTGCTTGTCCCCGGCGGTGGCGGTGACGCCGGTGGGTGCCGCCGGTGCGGTGGGCCCGGTCGGGGTGATCGCGGCCGAGGCGGTGGAGTCGGGCCCGGTGCCGATGGCGTTGGTGGCCGAGACCTTGAAGGTGTAGGCGGTGCCGTTGATCAGGCCGGTGACCGTGGTGGTCGTGGCCGGTGGTGTGCCGGTGACGGTGGTCGGGGTGCCGGCGGTGGTGCCGGCG
>NZ_JBDGKB010000036.1:0-390 GCF_057656595.1 Intrasporangium sp. Soil_C_50 | reverse complement strand
GTCGGTGAGGGCTTCGCGCCAGTTCTTGGGGTAGGTGATGTAGTCGCGTCCGGCCAGGGTGGTCCAGTGCACGGCTCCGACGGGACGGGTCTCCCCGTCGGGGTCTTCGCGTCTGGCGGTCCAGGCGCCGGCGGTCTTGGGGTGGTGACAGCCGCGGGACAAGGACTGGAAGTTCGAGACTCGGGTGGGGCCGGCGGGCCAGGGGGTGATGTGGTCCAGGTCGCAGCGTTCGGCGGGGACCTGGCAGCCGGGGGCCCGGCAGGTTCCGTCGAGGGCGCGGACGTGTTCGACCATGGCGCGGGTCGGGGTGTACCGGTCGGTGGACAGCTGCAGCGCGGTGCCGGTGTCGACGGCGACGGCCAGGCGCTGCCAGACCGACCCGGGGGCGGT
>NZ_JBDGKB010000035.1:0-393 GCF_057656595.1 Intrasporangium sp. Soil_C_50 | reverse complement strand
TGTACCCGCCCCGGCACCACGAGTCCGCGCCCGCCCGGGCGCGAGGCCGGTCCATGGTCGAGCGGTCCCTGCGGCGCAAGGTCGCCCGGCACGTCCTGGCCGATCAGCTGCCCGACCTCGTCGCCGAGCTGCTCGAGGCCGCCAGCGACGACCTCACCGCGTCGCCCCTGACCGACCTCGAGGCACAGTCCGACGCCGAGCTGCGCATCGTCGAGGCGGTCGAGCACGCCAAGGCCGTCCTCGACGCCGCAGGCCTGCACGCGCTCGCGCGGCTGCGCTCGTGCATCGAGTCCACCGAGCTGGCCCGCACCGCCTGCCTCGGCGGCACGACCCCGACCGGGTGGCTCGACGCCGACCGGCTCACCAGGCTCGAGGTCACCACCGCCACCGGCC
>NZ_JBDGKB010000034.1:0-497 GCF_057656595.1 Intrasporangium sp. Soil_C_50 | reverse complement strand
TGGTAGGTGTCGCTGGCCCAGGCGTTGGCGCGTGGGGTGTCTTGTGCCCAGTCGACCAGGGCTGCGCGGAGCTGCTTGTTGCAGCCGCGGCGGTAGCTCACGGTGCGGTGCTTGCCAGAGGCTCGGGTCGAGGGAGCGACACCGGCTGCAGCCGCGAGTGCTGGCGCGTCGGGGAACCGGGCGCGGCAGTCGCCGATCTCGGCCAGCAGGGTTGCGGCGCGGATGACACCGGCTCGGGGCAGCGACTGGAAGATCGGTCCGTCGGGGTGGGTCAGGAGCGCTTCGCGGATTCGATGCTCGAGCGCGTCCTGCTGGGTGCGCAGTTCGGTGAGCACGTCGACGAGCGTCGTCACGATCACCTCGGAGGCCTCCGCGGCTGCGCCGATGGTTCGGCCTTGGGCGGCTGTGGTGAGGTGGTCGACGAGTCGCCGCGGGGTGTGCCGACCGCAGTAGCTGTTGGCGGTGAGCCAGTGCGCCATCCTCAGCTCGCCGCCGCC
>NZ_JBDGKB010000033.1:0-509 GCF_057656595.1 Intrasporangium sp. Soil_C_50 | reverse complement strand
CCGGGCAGCTCGCACGCCGCGTTCGAGGTGCCGGTGGCGACCTCGAACGGGACGACGATCCGCACCACCGCGGCCGGGGCGGTGGCGGTCGGCCCTTCGGGCGTGGTGGCGAAGAGGGCGAGGTCGGTGAGCAGGTCGGAGCGGAGCTGGTCCAGGGTGCACTGGTCGCCGGCGGCGCGGGCGGCGCGGGCCAGGGCCTCGACGCGGTCCAGGACGCCGACGACCCGGTCGGCGGTGGCGGTGAGGGTGAGGATGCCCATGCCGTCCTCGGTCAGGCGCCCGAACACGCCCCGCCGCCGGGTCGCGGCGGCGCGGCGTTCGTCGGTGCCGCGGTGGTCGGCGGCGGTGACGGCGCGGCGCAGCCGGGCCCGGAACAGCCGCTGCGAGGCGAGCGTGCCGTCGGGCGCCGGGGCCAGGACGGTGGCCTCCAGCGCCGGCAGCGCCTCGTCGGGCAGGTTGCGGGTCTCGGCGACGACGGCCAACGCCCGGTACAGGCCCACCTGGCCCTG
>NZ_JBDGKB010000032.1:0-799 GCF_057656595.1 Intrasporangium sp. Soil_C_50 | reverse complement strand
CGGTGTCGTCGGGTTACTGCCGGGCTGAGCGAGCCGCCCTGCTTTCGGGGACGGCCTGGCTGAGAGTTGCAGGGCCCGACGGCCCGGGACGTGCTGATCGGCCATAGGGCTTTGCGCCACGGGCTTCTCGGCCTCGGAGCGCCTCAGTGAGCGACCGACCGTCACATCCCGGACCGGAGTGCGTGTTTTTCCGTGGGCTGACGGAAAGGAGCACTCTCATGGAGGCTACGCCCACCAGCACGTATGCCGGGATCGACTGGTCCTGGGGCCACCACGCGCTGTGCATCATCGACGAGCACGGACGACGAGTCGAGGAAGTGACCGTGTCACACACACGGCCGGGACTTGCCATGATCACGGCCCTGCTGCGCCGGCGGTCGGTCGCACGGGTCGGGATCGAGCGCGGCGACGGGCCGGTGGTCGAGCACTTGCTGCGCGACGGCTTCGAGGTCGTGGTGATCTCCGCCCGACAGGTCGCCTCGCTACGGGCCCGGCATGGCAGCGCGGGCAACAAGGACGACCGGTTCGATGCGTTCGTGCTGGCCGATGCCCTACGCACCGACGCCGGCCGGTGGGCGGTGGTCCGCCCCGACAGCGAAGAGACGCTCGCGTTGCGGATGCTTGTCCGAGCCCGCCAAGACCTCGTCGGTCACCGGATCGCCGTGCACAACCAGCTGCTCGCCACCCTCCAGCACAACTTCCCGGGCGCGGTCGGGTTGTTCAGCCAGCTCGACATCCCGATCAGCCTGGCGTTCCTGCGACGCTTCCCCAGCGAAGCACGAGCGGCTTGGCTGACCGC
>NZ_JBDGKB010000031.1:0-1100 GCF_057656595.1 Intrasporangium sp. Soil_C_50 | reverse complement strand
CCTAGGTGTACTCGGCCAGCAGGTTGGTGACACCTCGGCGTTGACGACGAGGAGAACCTCCGGGTGAGGTGAGGAGTGTCTACGTCCCGCACCGCCCGGAGGTTCTCGTGTCCCACGCTAACGCCCGTCTGAATGTCCATGGTCGCCGACTGTTGGTGGACCGGGTCCGCCGGCAGGGATGGGCGATCGCGCACGCCGCCAAGGCGATGGGCATCTCGCGGCAGTGTGCCCACCGCTGGGTGGCTCGGTTCGACGCCGAAGGTGAGGCCGGGCTCGCCGACCGGTCCTGCCGGCCGCACACCAGCCCCAACCGGACGCCGGCAGCGCTGGAGGCCGCGCTGGTGGCGGCCCGGGCCACTCACCGGCGCGGGCAGGACTGGCTCGGACCCGAGCTCGGGCTGGCGCCGCGCACCGCGGGACGCATCCTGCGCCGACACCACGTGCCCTACCTGCGTGACTGTGACCCGCTCACTGGCGTACTGATCCGCTCGAGCAAGACCACCGCGGTGCGCTACGAACGCGAACGTCCCGGCGAGCTGGTTCATGTCGACGTCAAGAAGATCGGCCGGATCCCGGACGGCGGAGGCTGGAAGGCCCACGGCCGCGCCGCGACCGAGGCCGCTAAGGGCCGACGTCCACGGGTCGGCTACGACTACGTCCACTCGATGGTCGATGACCACTGCCGCCTGGCCTACAGCGAGATCCACCCGGACGAGACCGCCACGACGTGCGCCGCGTTCCTGACCCGGGCCTTCGCCTACTTCGCCCAGCACGGCATCACGACCATCCAGCGGGTCATGACCGACAACGCGTTCGCCTACCGCCACGGCCGCCTCTTTCGCGAGGTCGTGGCCTCCGCCGGCGCGCGACAGAAGTTCATCAAGCCCCACTGCCCGTGGCAGAACGGGAAGGTCGAGAGGTACAACCGGACCTTGGCCACCGAGTGGGCCTACCGACAGGTCTTCACGAGCAACGAGGAACGAACCGCGGCCCTTGCGCCCTGGCTCGAGCACTACAACACTCGACGACGCCACACCGCCCTCGACGGGCTCCCACCGATCAGCCGCCTGTCACCAACGTCATGACCGGGTACACCTAGG
>NZ_JBDGKB010000030.1:0-1117 GCF_057656595.1 Intrasporangium sp. Soil_C_50 | reverse complement strand
GCCTAGCTGTACTGACCCGACAGGTTGGTCAAGCGGGTGATGGGTGGCTTGTTCCCGCAGGCGGTGTGGGGTCGGTGGTGGTTGTACTCGTGCAGCCATGCTGGCAGGGCGGCGCGGCGTTCGTCTTCTGAGCCGTAGCAGCGGGCGTAGCCCCACCCGTCGGCCAGGGTGCGGTGGAAGCGTTCGATCTTGCCGTTGGTCTGGGGGCGGTAGGGCCGGGTGCGGGTGTGTTTGATCGCGAGCTCGGCGCACAGGTCGCGCCACAGGTTGGATCGGTAGGCCGGGCCGTTGTCGGACAGGACTCTCTCGGTGGGGATCCCGCGGGCGGCGAACCAGGCCACGGCGCGGCGTAGGACCGCGGTTGCGGTGGCGGCGGTCTCGTCGTCGTGGATCTCGGCGTAGGCGACGCGGGAGTGGTCATCGATGACGGTGTGCACGAACGCGTGACCCATCTTCGGGTTGTAGTACGTGTTCTTGGGTTTGCCGGGGGTCGACCGCCGGTTGTGCCGTCCTTGGACGCGTCCGACGTAGCGCCACCCACCGCCGTCGGGGATGTTGCCCAGCTTCTTGACGTCCACGTGCAGCATCGCTCCCGGATGCTCGTGCTCATACCGACGCACCGGCTCACCAGTGGCCCGGTCCACGTGGGCCAGCCGGTTCAGCCGGCAGCGGGTCAGCACCCGGTGCGCGGTCGAGGGCGCCACGCCGGTCAGGGCGGCGAGTTGGACCGGGCCCAGGCGTTTGCGCAACCGTAGCGCCACGATCCGCTTGGTCGTGGCCGGGCGGGTCTTGGCCGGCATCGACCGGGGCCGGCTGGACCGGTCGGTCATCGCCTCGCCGGCGGCGTACCGGTCGGCCCAGCGTTTGACCGTGGGCCAGGAGCACTGGAACCGGGCGGCGACCTCCACGATCGGGACGTGGTGGTCGATGACCAGCTGTGCGACTCGTAGCCGGGCGCGTGGGGTCAGGGCGGCGTTAGCGTGGGACACGAGGGCCTCCTGTTTGGCGAAGTGAACCTTGAGCAGTTCCACTCCACCGCGGGAGGCCCTCCCCTGTCAGCAGCTCACAGCGCGAAGTCGCATTCCCTCAACCAACGTGCCCGGTCAGTACACCTAGC
>NZ_JBDGKB010000029.1:0-1132 GCF_057656595.1 Intrasporangium sp. Soil_C_50 | reverse complement strand
CCTCGGCGGCACGACCCCGACCGGGTGGCTCGACGCCGACCGGCTCACCAGGCTCGAGGTCACCACCGCCACCGGCCTCGGCCCCCAAGAGGTCCACGACCGCCTCGACCTGGCCACCGACCCCTCCCCCGGCGCCGCCACCCTGCGCGCCCGGCTCCGCGCCGGCACCCTCAGCCTGCACCGGGCACGCCAGCTGCACGACCAGGTCCGCCACCTCCACGACGACGCCGCCGCCGTCCAGGTCATCGAGGCCGTGCTGCGCCCCAAGGACGGCGCCCCACCCTCACCGACCCTGTTCCGGCAACGCCTCACCCGCGCCTGCCTCGCCGCCGACCACGACGCCGCCCTCAAACGCCGCCGCCGCGGCGCGTTCGCCCGCCTCGACCCCGACGGCCTCGGCGTCCTGACCCTCACCCACGACGCCGACAAGGTCATCGCCGCCATGGAACGCGCCGACACCCTGGCCCGCGCCGCCCGGCACGCCGGCGACCCCCGCACCCTCGACACCCTGCGCGCCGACGCCATCACCGACCTCCTACTCTTCGCCACCGTGCCCGACACCTTGACGGCATCCGACCACCCCGAAACCGCCAGCACCTCCAGTGCGGCCAGCTCTGACACCCCGTCCGACGCGTCCGAGCAGGACGCCTGGACGGCCCTGCTGGGCCGGCGCCCCGCCGCCACCGTCAGCCTCCTCGTCCCGCTCCCGGTCGCGCTCGGCACCTCCGACACGCCCTGCGAGGTCCCCGGCTACGGCTGGGTCGACGCCGAGCACGCCCGCCACCTCATGCTCGGCCCCGACGCCCACTGGCGCCTCATCGGCATCGACGCCGCCACCGGCGCCGCCCACGCCGTCAGCACCACCAGCTACCGGCCCACCGCCGCCCTCCGCGCCCTCGTCGAA
Source organism: Intrasporangium sp. Soil_C_50 (assembly GCF_057656595.1). Taxonomy (NCBI): domain Bacteria; kingdom Bacillati; phylum Actinomycetota; class Actinomycetes; order Micrococcales; family Intrasporangiaceae; genus Intrasporangium; species Intrasporangium sp. Soil_C_50. The sequence goes on along the minus strand of NZ_JBDGKB010000029.1, from coordinate 228 downwards.
GCCGTCGACGGCACCTGCCGCGGCCCCGGCTGCACCATCCCCGCCGCCCGCTGCGACCTCGACCACGACATCCCCTGGCCCCACGGACCCACCGACACCACCAACCTCACCAGCAAACACCGCGAACACCACAACACCCGCACCCACGGCCACTGGACCGCCACCCGCGACAACGACGCACGCGTGCACTGGCGCACCACCGCCGGCCGCCGCTACACCACCCAACCC
>NZ_JBDGKB010000028.1:0-1134 GCF_057656595.1 Intrasporangium sp. Soil_C_50 | reverse complement strand
CTAGATGTGATGCCCAGTCACGTTGGTCGAGTCAGTGTGACGAGACGATCTGACCTCCTGACAGATGAAGACCTCCCGGTGTGGAGTGGAGCTGTCTGACGGTTCCGTTCCACCAAGGGGAGGTCTTCGTGTCCCACGCTACCCACTCCAACGCGGCTTTGACCCCGCGCGCACGGCTGCGGCTGGCCGTGCTGGTCATCGAAGACGGCTGGCCCATCGCGCGGGCCGCTGAACGTTTCGACGTGTCCTGGAAGACCGCGGCCAGGTGGGCCCAGCGGTACCGCAACGAGGGGCCCGCCGGGATGCTGGACCGTTCCAGCGCCCGGCACCATCAAGCCCACCGCACCCCGCCGGCCGTGGTGCGCAAGATCGTCCGGGCCCGGCTGCGTCACCGGATGGGCCCGGTCCAGATCGCCGACCTGCTCGGGGTGCCGTCTTCGACGGTGCACGCGGTGCTGGTGCGCTGCCGGCTCAACCGGCTGACCTACTTGGACCGGGCCACCGGCGAACCGATCCGCCGCTACGAGCACGACCGGCCCGGGGACCTGCTGCACGTTGACGTCAAGAAGCTGGGCAAGGTCCCGGACGGCGGCGGGTGGCGCTACGTCGGACGCCAACAAGGCGGCCGCAACCGCGCGGCGACCACCGCCCGGACTGGCGCCCCGAGGAGCAAGTACCGACATCCCCTGCTCGGGACCTGCTACCTGCACACCGTCGTGGATGACCACTCCCGCGTCGCCTACGTCGAAGCCCACGACGACGAGACCAAGGAGACCGCCACCCTGGTGCTACGCCACGCCGTGGCCTGGTTCGCCGAACGCGGCGTCACGGTGCGGAAAGTCCTGTCGGACAACGGCGGCGCCTACCGGTCCTTCCTGTGGCGGGACACCTGCGCCGAGCTGGGCATCACCCCGAAACGCACCCGCCCGTACCGGCCCCAGACCAACGGCAAGATCGAGCGCTTCCACCGCACCCTGGCCGACGGGTGGGCCTTCAAGACCTTCTATCCCTCCGAAGCCGACCGACTCGCCGCGCTGGCACCATGGGTCCACCAGTACAACCACCACCGGCCCCACTCAGCGATCGGGAAGGTCGCACCCATCACCCGGTTGGACAACCTGGCTGGGCATCACA
>NZ_JBDGKB010000027.1:0-1265 GCF_057656595.1 Intrasporangium sp. Soil_C_50 | reverse complement strand
GTTGTCAATGGTGGATTCGGTGGTGCGGCAGGGTCGGCCCCCGGCCGGTCGTGAGGTGTGGCGGCAGTTCTGGGTGTTGACCGAGGCGGGGGCCTCGGTGCCGGCGGCTGCGGCCGGGGTCGGGCTGACCCCGACGCCGGCGTGGCGGTACTTCCGGAAGGCTGGCGGGGTGAACCCGCAGTTGAACCCGCTCTCGGGCCGGTACATGTCGTTCCAGGAGCGGGAGCTGATCGCGCTCTGGGTCGCGCAGAAGACCGCCGTGCGGGAGATCGCTCGGCGGTTGGGCCGGTCGCCCTCGACGGTCAGCCGCGAGCTGCGCCGTAACGCCCGCTTCGCGGTCCCCGGCCCGTCCGCGCCGCCGGGCACGCGGCCCTCGCCGCGGCCGTACCTGGCCTCGGTCGCGCAGGCCCGCACCGAGGCGCGGGCGCGGCGCCCGAAGCTGGGCAAGCTGGCCGGTAACCCACGCCTGGCCCGGTACGTGCAGGCCAAGCTGGGTGGCCGCTCGCGGTGGAGCCCGGAACAGATCAGTGCCAAGCTCGCGCAGGCCTTCGCGCACGATAGGAGCATGCAGGTCAGTCACGAGACGATCTACCAGGCGTTGTACGTCCAAGGTCGGGGCGGGCTGCGCCGCGAGCTGAGCGCGTGCCTACGGACCGGGCGGGCGCTCCGGCGCCCGAACCGGGACCCCGGCCAACGCCGGACCCGGGTCCCGGACGAGCTGCTGATCAGCCACCGCCCCGCCGAGGCCGCCGACCGGGCCGTGCCCGGGCACTGGGAAGGTGACCTGATCATCGGCGCGGACAGCGGCTCAGCCATCGGCACCCTGGTCGAGCGCGCCACCCGGTACACGATGCTGCTGCACCTGCCGGGACGTCACGACGCGGCCGCGGTCCGCGACGCGATGAGCCAGGTGATCACGACCTTGCCGGAGCACCTGTGGCAGTCCCTGACCTGGGACCAGGGCTCGGAGATGGTCGGCGCGCACACCGACATCCGGATACAGACCGGGCTGCCGATCTACTTCTGCGACCCGCACTCGCCCTGGCAGCGCGGCACGAACGAGAACACCAACGGGCTGCTGCGCCAGTACTTCCCCAAAGGAACCGACCTGTCCGTCCACACCGCCGACGACCTGACCCAGATCGCCGCAGCCCTCAACGCCCGACCCCGCAAGACCCTCAACTGGAACACCCCAGCCGAAGCCCTGGCCAAGCTACTCTCGGCCCCGAACGAGCCAAGCGTTGCAACGACCCCTTGAACTCGCC
>NZ_JBDGKB010000026.1:0-3633 GCF_057656595.1 Intrasporangium sp. Soil_C_50 | reverse complement strand
GTGCACTGGACCACCCTGGCCGGACGCGACTACATCACCTACCCCAAGAACTGGCGCGAAGCCCTCACCGACCCCGGCGCCGCCTCAGGCATCACTCCGCCCAAAACCGGCCCGCCCGAACCGGGGCCCGTCCCGGAACCCGAACCGCCACCCTTCTGACTCAAGGGCGGCGGGGGGTGTGCCGAGCGTCTGGCGTGGTGGTGTCGCGGGGGCGATGTCATGCGGTCAAGCGCTGGCTCGCGCGAATCTGGATGGTGCGGGTTGGCCATTCCAGTGGGTGGTCGGTGGCGGGGCGTCGGGCCCGTGCTCCGTTCAGCGCAGGAGGGTGAGGTCGTGCTGGGCTCGCGCGGTGTCGCGGTCGAGCTCGGCGTCGGCTCCGAAGGGCGCGCGGGGCAGGCCGTGGGTCCGACGGTGGGCCGGCTCGAGAGCGGCGGCGAGGAGGGCGATGAGGGCGATGACGATGATGATGTCCATGGCAGAAATCCTCCGCCGATCAAGATGCCGCCACGAGTGGCAGAACTGACGTACCCCATTCATTTCCTGCCAGTCTCGTGCGAGACTCGTCAGATGCTGCGCACGATCGCCGTCGTCGTCCAGGAACCCGTCGCCGCGTTCGAGCTGGGCGTCCTCTGTGAGGTCTTCGGCATCGACCGGACCGACGACGGCGTGCCCGCCTTCGACTTCCGCGTCTGCTCCTCGCGTCCCGGCGAGGTCCACCGGACGACGAGCGGTATCGGCGTCGTGCCGACGCACCCGCTCGAGGCCGCTCGCGATGCCGACCTCGTCGCCGTGCCCGCGGGCACCGTCGACGGCCCCTTCGACCCCGCGGTCCTCGACGTGCTCCGCGATGCCGTCGACCGCGACGCCTGGGTGCTCTCGGTGTGCTCGGGAGCCTTCTCCCTCGCAGCGGCCGGCATCCTCGACGGACGGGAGGTCGCGACCCACTGGCGCTACGCGGCGAAGCTCGCCGAGGTCTGCCCGAGCGCCACCGTCGACCTCGACGTCCTCTACGTGGAGGACGGCCGCGTCATCACGAGTGCCGGCACCGCTGCGGGCATCGACGCGTGCCTGCACCTCGTGCGCACCGAGCTCGGCTCCGAGGTGGCCACCCGGATCGCCCGCCGCATGGTCGTGCCCCCGCACCGCGCCGGCGGCCAGCGCCAGTACGTCGAGACGCCCGTGCCGGTGCAGTCGTGCGACTCCCTCCAGGACGTCCTCGACTGGGTCCTCGAGCACCTCGACGAGGAGCACTCGGTGCCTTCCCTCGCCCGCCGGGCCGCCATGTCCGAGCGCACGTTCGCGCGGCGTTTCGCCGCCGAAGTCGGCACGTCACCGCACCAGTGGCTGACCGGACAGCGGGTGCTGCGTGCGCGCCACCTGCTCGAGACGACCGACCTCGACGTCGAGCGGATCGCGCGCGAGTGCGGCTTCGGCACGGCTGCCATCCTCCGCCACCACTTCCAGCGTCGCCTCGGCGTGCCGCCCGTCTCGTATCGGCGGACCTTCACCCGCGAGCCGGCCTAGGCGCCGACGCGCACCGTCGAGTCCCACCGCCACTCGGTGAGGCGGGGTTGGTCGCCGAGCGGGAGTCGCCCGGCGCAGTGGAGCAGCACCTGGGCGGGGCCGCCCGCGGGTGCGTCGGGGAAGAGTCGCTCGACCACCGGAGCGCTGAGCGCGTCGGGCGGCAGCCACTCGACGCCCAGCCCGCGCGCGATGTCGTAGCCGTGGACCAGCGTCTCGAGGATGCCCATCGCGGCGAAGCCGTCGGGGTCCGAGACCCCGCAGGGATGCCACGCCCGGGCCTCGCGAGGGGTGGCGGCGACGGCCAGCCGCAGCAGGTCTCCGCACATGGCGACGACGTCGAGGACCTCGGCGTTCGTACCACGCTCCTCGACGACGGCCTCGACCGGCAGGTAGCCCCCGACGGGCCGGGCCAGCACCTGCGAGGCGTAGGAGAAGAGGTCGTCGGCGATGTGCGCGGCCGTCCGCCGGCACGACCACTCCACGTCTCCGGCCGCCACCGACCAGTCTGCCTCGGCGACCGGCGTCAGCGCCCGCCGCACCTCCTCGGTCGCCGTCCCCACCAGCTCGCTCATCGATGACATGTCCCGACCGTAGCCTCGGGCGCCGACGCCCGGCCGGGGTCGCAGCGCCTCGATGCCGCCGTCTTCGGTCGTATGTCTCCAGCACTAGAAAGCCGGATACGACGGCAGCGGAGCTTCGACAGGACAGCGGCGGTTACCCCCAGTAGGTTGTCTGCGGTCGACGCGAAGGAGCCTCGCCGTGAGCCGTGCCGCCCGCCTCCTGCCGGTCCGCACCACCGCTGGTGTCCTCCTCCTCTTCGGGGGAGTGGCCGGCGGTGTCGCACCGGCCTCAGCCGCGCCTGATGCGACGCCGCCGCCACCCAGCGCGTCCTCCACCGCGGTGGGTGGCGGCTTCTACGACCCGCCCGCGGCCGTCGCGGGCGAGCCCGGCACCGTCATCCGGTCCGAACCGATGACCTTCTACATGGACCCGCTCCGGCTCGTGCCCTCCACTGCGCGCGCGACGCGCGTCATGTACGTCTCGCGCGACCGGGCGAACCGGCCCGACGCCGTCTCCGGGACCCTGCTCGTGCCGCCCACCGCGTGGGTCGGCCCCGGCCGCCGCCCGGTCGTCGGCTACGCCGTCGGCACCCAGGGCATGGCCGACCGCTGCGCCCCGAGCCGGCAGCTCGCGGCCGGCTCCGAGTACGAGGGCGCGTTCGTCAACGGGCTGCTCGCCCGCGGCTATGCGGTCGCCCTCACCGACTACGAGGGCCTCGGCACGCCCGGAACGCACACCTACATGACGCGGGTGTCCCAGGCCCACGCCGTGCTCGACATGGTCCGCGCGGCGCAGCGCCTCCCGGGCACGGGTCTGCCGGGCGACGGCCCGGTGCTCCTCGCCGGGTACAGCCAGGGCGGCGGCGCCACCGCCGCGGCCGTCGAGCTCGCCCCGGCCTACGCCCCAGAGCTTCGGGTCCGCGGCGCCGTCGTCGGGGCTGTCCCGGCAGACCTCGTCGCCGTCGCCGACCACCTCGACGGCGGGCTCTACGCCGCGTTCGCCCTCTACGCCGTCGCGGGCCTCGGTGCCGCCTACGACCTCCCCCTCGACGACTACCTCAACGCCCACGGGCGTGAGGTCGTCTCGGCCGTGAAGGGCGAGTGCGTGGCGGAGTCGATCGGCCTGCACGCCTTCACCCGCTCCTCCGACCTCACGACCGACGGCCGGACGCTGCACGACCTCGCCCAGGCCGAACCGTTCCGCACGATCCTCGACGAGCAGCGCATCGGCCGGATCCGACCCGCCGTCCCCGTGCTCGTGAGCCACTCGCTGGCCGACGACGTCATCCCCTACGCGGTCGGCCGAGGCCTCGCCCACGACTGGTGCCGCCTCGGTGCGAACGTCTCCTTCTCGTCGAACCTCACGCCCACCCACGTCGGCGGTGCGGTGCCGTCGTTCGCCAAGGAGCTCGCCTTCCTCGAGGCGCGCGTGGCCGGACTGCCCCAGGCCTCCGCCTGCTGGTGGCTCTAGGTGTGATGCCCAGCCAGGTTGTCCAACCGGGTGATGGGTGCGACCTTCCCGATCGCTGAGTGGGGCCGGTGGTGGTTG
>NZ_JBDGKB010000025.1:0-4579 GCF_057656595.1 Intrasporangium sp. Soil_C_50 | reverse complement strand
AGACGAGGTATTGGCATCGATTTTTGACACGCTGTTGAGTTCTCAAGCATCAGACACACACCATCAACCACACCCACACACGCAGGCCCGGCCTCCGGGGCAACCGTTCAAACTTACCCGTCCGCGCCGTTCGGACCAAATCCGTGACCCGCTCGTGAAGAGCGACCAGATTCAGTCCGCCGGTCTCGGCGGGCTCCGCAACTTTACCCCATCCGAACCAGTGCTCCTGACCGTGTCAGGGGCGGCCGTTCCGGCCGGGGACAGGTTCGTGTGGATCTCCGTGAGGAGGGCCGTGAACCGGTACGATGTCATCCGCAGAGACCGGCCAACTTCGCTCTCGATCGAGTCGATCGCGGTGGCGTCCGTTGCTCCCTGTCGGGCTGACGAAGAGAACAGTACAGGCGATCGCCCGGACCGCCAAAACGGCTCCCCCGAGGCTCGATCCGAGGCTCATCCGCCCCCTGTTGCGGACCTGGCGCGGCCCCGATCAGGACCTGTTCCGGACGTCGATCCGGCGTTCGGACGCACGCTGTCGCGGCGCCCGTGGCCCGCCCTACCCTCCCGACATGACGCTGACGACGCTCGCGCTGCTCGCGGTCGCAGCGCTGCTCGTCGGCTTCGCCAAGACGGCCATCGGCGGCGTCGCGACGATCTCCATCGCGATCTTCGCCTTCGCCATGCCGACCCGGGAGTCGACGGCCGCCATCCTGCTGCTCCTGCTCGTCGGTGACGCCTACGCCGTGTGGCACTACCGGCGTGACGCCGACCTCGCGCTGCTGCGTCGGCTCATCCCCGCGGTCTTGCCCGGCCTCGCCCTCGGGGCGCTCTTCCTGGCGTGGGTCGACGACGAGACGCTGCGTCGCTGCATCGGGGTGCTGCTGCTCGTCTTCGCCGTGGTGCAGCTCGTCCTCGTGTGGCGCAGCCCCGACACGAGCCGCATCTCCGACTCCCGCGCCGCCGCGGTGGGAACCGGCCTGGCCTCCGGCTTCGCCACGATGACGGCCAACGCGGCAGGCCCCGTCATGACGCTCTACCTCGTGGCCCAGGGCGTCGAGAAGCGTCGGTTCCTCGGCACGGGCGCGCTCTTCTTCTTCGGCGTCAACCTCTGCAAGGTGCCGTTCAGCATCGGGCTCGGGCTGTTCACCGCGGGGATGCTCTGGCAAACCCTGGCGCTGGCGCCGTTCGTGCTGCTCGGCGCGTGGGTGGGGTTGCACACCGCACGCCGGCTCAGCCAGACGCGGTTCGACCAGGCAGTCCTCGCCGCGACAGTCGTGTCGGCGCTGGCCCTCGTCGTCCGCTGACCGCGTCGACGCGCCGATCGGGCGGCCCACCCGCCCATGAGATGCGCCCAAGAGGGCGAGAACAATCAAGCGCTGCTCGCCGGCGCGGGCGGAGGCTCTCGGACATGAGCACCGACACGCAGTCCGAGACCCGCTACCCGCTTCCCCCCTCTGCCGACGACCTCGTCCCGACGAACTTCGACACCCTCCCCTGGACCACCCCGTTGACTCCGCGCGCCCCCGCACCGTTGGTCGTCCCCGAGCCGCCCCGCCGCGGCGAGCCCGGCGGCGAGCCGTGCGGCGTCTGCGAGCGCCACACGACCAGCGCCGTCTGGAGCGACGAGCACTGGACGCTGCACCCACCCGTCGGGGGCAGCCTTCCCGGCGCGGTCTGGCTGGCGAGCCGCGAGCACGTCGACTCCTTCCAGGACCTGCCCGACGCGGCCGCCGCGACCTTCGGGCTCGTCGTGGCTCGGGTCGAGCGGGCGATCCTCGCCCTCGGCGGCGTCGGACGCGTCCACCTCTACCGGTGGGGCGACGGCGGCGCGCACTTCCACGTCTGGTTCATCCCGCGACCGCTCGGCATGCTCGACGCGAGCGGGCCGATGCTCCCACTCTGGGAGGACGTGCTGCCGAACGTGACCGACGAGGCCCTGCGCGAGGCGGCCGAGCGCGTCGCCGCGGCGCTCGAGTCCACCGCCTGACCGCCCCGCCGTTCCAACCGGTTCGATGTATCCGGCGGTCACCGGTGGCCGCCGGATACATCGAACCGGTCATTCCGGGCGCACCCGGGCGGGGAGGTTGTACGGCGTCACGACCTCGACGTTGGCCGGCACCGACGTCGGCGCCCCCGGCAGGAGCCGGTGGGCGCGCATGACCTGCCGCAACGCCCGCCGCATGTCCGCGCCGAGGTCGTGGTGCAACACCACAGAGACGACGCCGGTGCGCAGCAGCTCGAGGTTGTCGGCGTCGAGGTCGTGCGCGACGAACACCTGGCACTCGCGACCGACCCGCGCGAACTCGCTTGCCGTCGCGTGGTTTCCGCCGCCGACCGAGTACACGCCGCGGATCGACGCGTCGGCGGCGAGTGCCGTACGGACGGCGTCGGCGAGCGAGGCGTCGAGACCGTCGGTGTCGGTGACGACGGCGGTGCCGACGCGGGCGGCCACGTGAGGCAGCTGCGCGCGGAACGCGTCGATGCGCTCCCGCTCGCCGAAGAAGGCCGAGCCGCTCGTCGTGACGAGCACCGTGCCACGGTCGGGCCCGAGCCAGCGCGCGACGAGGTAGGCGGCGGTGCGCCCGGCTGCCGCGTTGTCGAGGCCGACGTAGGCGACGCGTCCGGAGTCGTGGACGTCCGTGACGAGCGTGACGACCGGGATGCCGCGGGCCGCGACGCGTCGGGCCGCCGCGGCGACGTCCGGGTGGTCGGGCGCCTTGAGCAGGACCCCGTGCGAGAGCCGACCCCGGCGACCGACCGCATCGAGGGAGGCGACAGCGGCGGACGGGTCGGCGTTCTCGCGCAGGTCGAACCGGGCCCGCACCACGGCGGGACGGGCGGCCGGCAGCTCGGCCTCGAGCGCGGCGCGCACCGCGCCCGAGAAGCGTTCGGGTGCCTGCATGACGACGTCGACGACGAGCGTCCGGGCGGCAATCCGCAGCTGCGACTGCTGGCGGTCGAGGTCGAGGACCGCCTGCTCGACGGCCCGGACGGCCCGCGAGCTCGCCCCGATGCGGCCGTGCAGCACGCGGTCGACGGTGGCCTCGGACAGGCCCGACTGCTCCGCGATGTCGCGGACGCGGTGGGTGCGCGGCGCCGTCCTGGCCATGGCGTCACGGTAGTGCGAGTCGTGCTCGGACTGAGGGCTTTCTGAGGTCTTGAGGGGGTCCGGCACGAGTACGGCGGATCCATCCTGAGAGGGACCGCCCCAGCACAACGCCGCGTCGAGGAGGACGTCCTGACCCTGACCGCCCGCCCCATCCACCCCTGGCTCCTGCCCGAGGACTGCCGGCTCGCCGACCTGCTCGAGGTCCTCGCCGACCGCACCCGCCTGAAGGACCACCCGCACGCGTCGCGGCTCGAGGGCGAGGTGCCCGTGTACGCGGCCGACCGGCTCGTGGCCGCGGCCACCGCCGACGAGGAGGGCCGGCGCGCGGTGCTCGCCGAGATCGCCGGTGCCCTCTCCGGAGGGCCGGGGATCGTCGTCGTCGAGGGCGCCTTCGAGGCGTCGGTCGTCGACCGCGTCACGGCTGCGTTCGACGCGATGATCAGCGAGCAGCGCTCTGCCGGAACGTCGTCCGGCGACCACTTCGCCAAGCCGGGCGCCAACGACCGTGTCTGGAACGCCCTCGAGAAGCTCGCCGTGACCGACCCGCAGGCCTTCGTCGACTACTACGCCAACGACGTCCTCGCCCTGGCCGCGACCGCATGGCTCGGCCCGGGCTACCAGGTGACCTCCCAGGTCAACGTCGTCAACCCCGGCGGCGCCGGCCAGACCGTGCACCGCGACTACCACCTCGGCTTCCAGAGCGACGAGGTCTGCGCGCGGTACCCGGCACACGTGCACGCGCTGTCGCAGGTGCTGACGCTGCAGGGCGCGGTGGCCCACTGCGACATGCCCGTCGAGTCGGGTCCGACGCTCTACCTGCCGCACAGCCAGAAGTACGCGCACGGCTACGTCGCCTACCAGCGTCCGGAGTTCCAGGAGTACTTCGTGGCCCACCACGTGCAGCTGCCCCTCGCCAAGGGCGACGCCGTCTTCTTCAACCCGGCCCTGTTCCACGCGGCCGGCACGAACCACTTGACCGGCATCCGGCGCATGGCCAACCTGCTGCAGGTGTCGTCGGCCTTCGGTCGAGCGATGGAGACCGTCGACCGGCAGCGCGTCGTCGAAGCCCTCTACCCGACGCTCCTCGCCGAGGTCTCGCGGACGGGGGACGGACGCGTCGGGCGGGCCATGGCGAATGCCGTCGCCGCGAGCGCCGAGGGGTACGCGTTCCCGACCAACCTCGACCGCGACCAGCCGATCGGCGGCATGGCCCCGCCCAGCCAGGCCGACGTCGTGAGCGACGCCCTGGCCGACGGCGTCGACCCGGCCGAGCTGCACCGCCGACTCGGCGCCCAGGCCGACGCCCGCCGCTCCCACTGACGGCCCGCTCGCCCACCCTTCCCCCGCTCGCCCTCAGCCCTCCCCCTCCCCCTTCCATCGAGTGAGCACTTCGTCACTCCTGCCCCACCCGTCATGTGACGGGTGGGGCTGAGTGCTCACTCGATCAAGGGGCGGGGGGCGGGGCGGGGGGGC
>NZ_JBDGKB010000024.1:0-5444 GCF_057656595.1 Intrasporangium sp. Soil_C_50 | reverse complement strand
AATGTGTGTCCGGCTGCGTCCTACTCTCCCACACCGTCACCAGTGCAGTACCATCGGCGCTGAAGGGCTTAGCTTCCGGGTTCGGAATGGAGCCGGGCGTTTCCCCTTCGCTATGACAGCCGAAACTCTATGGAGATCTCAAACAAACGGTGTGGTGTTGTTTGTGTCTCGGGAACTGCACAGTGGACGCGTAGCATCTTTGATAGTCAAGTTGTCGGCTTATTAGTACCGGTCAGCTCCACACATTGCTGTGCTTCCACATCCGGCCTATCAACCCAGTCGTCTAGCTGGGAGCCTCTCACCCTCGCGGGTCTGGAAACCTCATCTTGAAACGTGCTTCCCGCTTAGATGCTTTCAGCGGTTATCACTTCCGAACGTAGCTAATCAGCGGTGCTCCTGGCGGAACAACTGACACACCAGAGGTTCGTCCATCCCGGTCCTCTCGTACTAGGGACAGCCTTTCTCAAGTTTCCTGCGCGCACAGCGGATAGGGACCGAACTGTCTCACGACGTTCTAAACCCAGCTCGCGTACCGCTTTAATGGGCGAACAGCCCAACCCTTGGGACCTACTCCAGCCCCAGGATGCGACGAGCCGACATCGAGGTGCCAAACCATGCCGTCGATATGGACTCTTGGGCAAGATCAGCCTGTTATCCCCGGGGTACCTTTTATCCGTTGAGCGACGGCGCTTCCACAAGCCACCGCCGGATCACTAGTCCCGACTTTCGTCCCTGCTCGACATGTCTGTCTCACAGTCAAGCTCCCTTGTGCACTTACACTCAACACCTGATTGCCAACCAGGCTGAGGGAACCTTTGGGCGCCTCCGTTACCTTTTAGGAGGCAACCGCCCCAGTTAAACTACCCACCAGGCACTGTCCCTGATCCGGATCACGGACCGAGGTTAGATATCCAGAACGACCAGAGTGGTATTTCAACGTTGACTCCACCAGCACTGACGTGCCGGCTTCACAGTCTCCCACCTATCCTACACAAGCCGTACCGAACACCAATACCAAGCTGTAGTAAAGGTCCCGGGGTCTTTCCGTCCTGCTGCGCGTAACGAGCATCTTTACTCGTAGTGCAATTTCGCCGAGTTCGTGGTTGAGACAGTGGAGAAGTCGTTACGCCATTCGTGCAGGTCGGAACTTACCCGACAAGGAATTTCGCTACCTTAGGATGGTTATAGTTACCACCGCCGTTTACTGGCGCTTAAGTTCTCAGCTTCGCACTTGCGTGCTAACCGGTCCCCTTAACGTTCCAGCACCGGGCAGGCGTCAGTCCGTATACATCGTCTTGCGACTTGGCACGGACCTGTGTTTTTAGTAAACAGTCGCTTCTCCCTGGTCTCTGCGGCCGATCACGCTCGGGAAGCAAGTTCCGTCACGATCAGGGCCCCCCTTCTCCCGAAGTTACGGGGGTATTTTGCCGAATTCCTTAACCACGATTCACTCGATCGCCTTGGTATTCTCTACCTAACCACCTGAGTCGGTTTGGGGTACGGGCGGCTCGAACCTCGCTAGAAGTTTTTCTCGGCAGCATAGGATCACCCTCTTCCCGCATTCGCGGTCACTATCAGGTCTCAGGCTCGTATGCGGTCCGGATTTGCCTGGACCGCGCCCTACACCCTTGGACGTGGACAACCATCGCCACGCGGAGGCTACCTTCCTGCGTCACTCCATCGCTTGACTACTACCCGCTCGGGTCGTGCGCTCCGCCGGCTCGATGGGACCGAAGTCCCGGTGAACCGGTTTCAGGCACTTAGCATCACGGGGTTCATCATGGGCGGTTCTTCGCCGGTTCCGGAATATCAACCGGATGTCCATCGACTACGCCTGTCGGCCTCGCCTTAGGTCCCGACTTACCCAGGGCAGATTAGCTTGACCCTGGAACCCTTGGTTATTCGGCGGACGGGTTTCTCGCCCGTCATTCGCTACTCATGCCTGCATTCTCACTCGTGTAGCCTCCACGGCTGGATCACTCCGCCGCTTCCCTGGCAACACGACGCTCCCCTACCCATCAACACGCCTGGACACCGAACCCGCAGGTGTCGGTGCCGAGCAGTATGTCAATGCCACAGCTTCGGTGGTGTGCTTGAGCCCCGCTACATTGTCGGCGCGGAATCACTTGACCAGTGAGCTATTACGCACTCTTTGAAGGGTGGCTGCTTCTAAGCCAACCTCCTGGTTGTCACAGCAACTCCACATCCTTTCCCACTTAGCACACGCTTAGGGACCTTAGCTGGTGATCTGGGCTGTTTCCCTCTCGACTACGGAGCTTATCCCCCGCAGTCTCACTGCCACGCTCTCACTTACCGGCATTCGGAGTTTGGCTAACGTCAGTAACCTGGTGAGGCCCATCGGCTATCCAGTAGCTCTACCTCCGGCAAGAAACACGTGACGCTGCACCTAAATGCATTTCGGGGAGAACCAGCTATCACGGAGTTTGATTGGCCTTTCACCCCTACCCACAGCTCATCCCCTCAGTTTTCAACCTAAGTGGGTTCGGTCCTCCACGCAGTCTTACCTGCGCTTCAACCTGGCCATGGGTAGATCACTCCGCTTCGGGTCTAGACCCAGCGACTAGAACGCCCTGTTCGGACTCGCTTTCGCTACGGCTTCCCCACACGGGTTAACCTCGCCACTGAGCACTAACTCGCAGGCTCATTCTTCAAAAGGCACGCTGTCACCCCACACGCCCAACGGCGGGAGGCTCCAACGGATTGTAGGCACACGGTTTCAGGATCTATTTCACTCCCCTCCCGGGGTACTTTTCACCTTTCCCTCACGGTACTTGTCCGCTATCGGTCACCAGGGAATATTTAGGCTTAGCAGGTGGTCCTGCCAGATTCACACGGGATTTCTCGGGCCCCGTGCTACTTGGGATCCCTCACTGGAGTCCACACCATTTCGTCTACGGGGGTCGCACCCTCTGTGCCGAGCCATTCAATGCTCTTCGACTATGACGCAGATTTCTCACTCCATGCTCAGGTGTCAGCCTGAGCTGCGAGGTCCCACGACCCCGGACATGCAACGCCTGACAGCTATCACACACGCCCGGTTTAGCCTCATCCGCTTTCGCTCGCCACTACTCACGGAATCACTGTTGTTTTCTCTTCCTGTGGGTACTGAGATGTTTCACTTCCCCACGTTCCCTCCACACACCCTATATATTCAGGTGCGGGTGACTGGACTTGCCTCCAGCCGGGTTTCCCCATTCGGAAATCCTCGGATCACAGCCTGGTTATCGGCTACCCGAGGCTTATCGCAGATTCCTACGTCCTTCTTCGGTTCCTGGTGCCAAGGCATCCACCGTGTGCCCTTAAAAACTTGACACTACAAAGATGCTCGCGTCCACTGTGAAGTTCTCAAAACACAACCGGCACCCACCACCACCCCCGACGAACGTCAGGAGATCGGGCGGGCCCACACCCAGAAGAAACAGTGCACCCCACACCAGCTCAGACTCAGTCCGAGCCGGCGCGGGGGTCTGATCCCTCAGGACCCAACAACGTGTCAGACGCCCACCGAACCCCCACCGCGTTCCACTCCCTCAGATCCTTGCGGACCGTCACCGGGTTGTACTTGCGAGCGAGAGGCTCGAGCAGGCGTCAACTAATCGATGTTCCACCCATGAGCACCCGCTGCCCCACATCCGGGGACAGACCGGGCTGCCATAAATGACTGCTCCTTAGAAAGGAGGTGATCCAGCCGCACCTTCCGGTACGGCTACCTTGTTACGACTTAGTCCCAATCGCCAGTCCCACCTTCGACGGCTCCCCCCACAAGGGTTGGGCCACCGGCTTCGGGTGTTACCGACTTTCGTGACTTGACGGGCGGTGTGTACAAGGCCCGGGAACGTATTCACCGCAGCGTTGCTGATCTGCGATTACTAGCGACTCCGACTTCATGGGGTCGAGTTGCAGACCCCAATCCGAACTGAGACCGGTTTTTTGGGATTCGCTCCACCTTACGGTTTCGCCGCCCTTTGTACCGGCCATTGTAGCATGCGTGAAGCCCAAGACATAAGGGGCATGATGATTTGACGTCATCCCCACCTTCCTCCGAGTTGACCCCGGCAGTCTCCTATGAGTCCCCACCATCACGTGCTGGCAACATAGAACGAGGGTTGCGCTCGTTGCGGGACTTAACCCAACATCTCACGACACGAGCTGACGACAACCATGCACCACCTGTACACCAGTCCGAAGACGCACCCATCTCTGAGTGATTCCGGTGTATGTCAAGCCTTGGTAAGGTTCTTCGCGTTGCATCGAATTAATCCGCATGCTCCGCCGCTTGTGCGGGCCCCCGTCAATTCCTTTGAGTTTTAGCCTTGCGGCCGTACTCCCCAGGCGGGGCGCTTAATGCGTTAGCTGCGGCACGGAACCCGTGGAATGGGTCCCACACCTAGCGCCCAACGTTTACGGCATGGACTACCAGGGTATCTAATCCTGTTCGCTCCCCATGCTTTCGCTTCTCAGCGTCAGTAGTGGCCCAGAGACCTGCCTTCGCCATCGGTGTTCCTCCTGATATCTGCGCATTCCACCGCTACACCAGGAATTCCAGTCTCCCCTACCACACTCTAGCCTGCCCGTACCCACTGCAAGTCCGGGGTTGAGCCCCGGATTTTCACAGCAGACGCGACAAACCGCCTACAAGCTCTTTACGCCCAATAATTCCGGACAACGCTCGCACCCTACGTATTACCGCGGCTGCTGGCACGTAGTTAGCCGGTGCTTCTTCTGCAGGTACCGTCACTTGCGCTTCTTCCCTGCTGAAAGAGGTTTACAACCCGAAGGCCGTCATCCCTCACGCGGCGTCGCTGCATCAGGCTTTCGCCCATTGTGCAATATTCCCCACTGCTGCCTCCCGTAGGAGTCTGGGCCGTGTCTCAGTCCCAGTGTGGCCGGTCGCCCTCTCAGGCCGGCTACCCGTCGTCGCCTTGGTGAGCCACTACCTCACCAACAAGCTGATAGGCCGCGAGCCCATCCCAGACCGAAAAACTTTCCACACCCTGCACATGCGTGCGAGTGTCATATCCGGTATTAGCTCCGGTTTCCCGGGGTTATCCCAGAGTCTGGGGCAGGTTGCTCACGTGTTACTCACCCGTTCGCCACTGATCAAACAGAAGCAAGCTCCTGTCGTCACCGTTCGACTTGCATGTGTTAAGCACGCCGCCAGCGTTCGTCCTGAGCCAGGATCAAACTCTCCGTTGATGTTGTACAACCCACGAAGGGCAAAAATGATCCAGGCTGAGCCGAACAACCAGCAAAAAACTGATCGTCGTTGTCAACCAAAGAAATATAAATCATCCAAGAAACCAGCCACCCGCAACCATGAAGTCACAAGCACACGCCGGCCCCTCGAGACGAGGTATTGGCATCGATTTTTGACACGCTGTTGAGTTCTCAAGCATCAGACACACACCATCAACCACACCCAC
>NZ_JBDGKB010000023.1:0-8965 GCF_057656595.1 Intrasporangium sp. Soil_C_50 | reverse complement strand
GCCCGGCAGTAACCCGACGACACCGGTAGTGCGACAAGAACTCTGCCCTTGTCACACCCCACGGTCCACCAGTGAGCTCAGCCCTCGGACGCCTCCTTCGAGGCCTTCTTCGAGGCGGCCTTGCGGGCCGGGCCGGTCCTGGCGGCCTTGGTCGCCGCCCGGGCCGCCTTCTTCTCGGTCTGCGTGGCGCGCGTGGCCTTCTTCGTGTCGACGTAGCGTTCGGGGTCCTTGTCCTTCGGAGCGATCCCGTCGGCCCACCGCTGCGCCTCGTAGCGCAGGAACTGCACGGCGATCTCGTGCCGCAGCTCGAGGCTCGCGCGCTGGCGGAAGTCGGCGAGGTCCTGGCGCTCCTCCTCGCCCATGTGGTCGCTGTTGTGGACGTTGGCGTCGACGACGGCGGTCCACCACGCGTCGGACCCGGTGCGGCACCGGCCGACCTTGCGCACCGCCTTGCGGATCTCGTTGTGGTCGTGGACGGCGTCCTCGACCTCCTCGTCGACCGACTCCGCGTCGGCGCCGCCCGTGCCGAGCCGGAGCAGCTCGGGGTAGAAGTAGCGCTCCTCGGCCTCGGCGTGCACCTCGAGCAGGACCTCGAGCCGCTTCCACACGGCGGCCAGGCCCTCGTGATCGTCGCGGGGCCACTCCTCGAGCATCGCGAACATCCGTCGCTGCTCCTCGTGCTGGTGGGCGATGACCTCGGTGATGTCCACGGCTGCTCCTTCGCGGGCTCGGCGTTCGGCGACTGTCGCGTTCATACCCGTTTCGCGTATCACCGGAGGGCATCGGTGCCACCGTTGGTCGGAAGGTCACCAGCAGCGGGCAACAGCCAGAGGCAGCGAGGCGGTGGGTCGGATGACGAGCAACGATCTCGTCGTGGTTCTCCCGGGCATCACGGGCAGCACCCTCGGGGTGCGCGGCGCCGACGGCTCGCCGGCGAGTGCCAACCTCATCTGGGCGCCGAGCGCCGGTGCGGTGTGGAAGATGTTCACCGGCGGCGACTCGGTGCTCAGGCACGCGTTGCCCGCCGGCATCGGCGACGCCCACCCGGGCGACGGCGTCGAGGCGGTGGCGCTCATGCCGGACGTCCACGTCATCCCGGGCATCTGGACGCCCATCCGCGGCTACGACGTGCTCCTCGCCGCCCTCGAGAAGCTCGGCTACCGCCGCGACAACGGCGCCCAGCCGCCGAACCTCATCGCCTTCGCCTACGACTGGCGCCTGTCCAACCGGTACAACGGCCAGCGGCTCGGCACCGTCGTCGAGCCCGCGCTCGAGCGGCTGCGCGCCCGGGGCGGTGAGTGGGCCGACGCCAAAGCGGTCTTCTTGTGCCACTCGATGGGTGGGCTCGTGGCGCGCTGGTACATCGAGAAGTGCGGCGGCGCCGAGGTGACCCGCAAGCTCGTGACGCTCGGGACGCCGTGGCGCGGGGCCACCGATGCCCTCGAGCAGCTCGTCAACGGCGTCAAGAAGGGCATCGGTCCGTTGTCGGTCGACCTGACGCAGTTCGCGCGGAGCATGCCGTCGCTGCACCAGCTGCTGCCGGAGTACGCGTGCATCGGCGGCGCCGGTGGGGCCGGGGGCTGGGCCAAGACGACCGAGGTGCAGGTGCCGAACGTCGACACCGCGATGGTCGCCGACGCCATGACCTTCCACACCGACCTGCAGGCGGCCGAGGCGGCCCGACCCGGCAGCCGTGACACGACGCACCTGGTGCTCGGCGTGCGCCAGCCGACCCAGACCACCGTGACCTTCCAGGACGGCCGGGCCGTGACGTCGCAGACCTTCGGCACCGACGACGACTACGGAGACGGCACCGTCACCCTCACCGGGGCGGTCGGGCTCGGGGAGAGCCTCGACACCAACCTCGCGGTCCGGGTGCCGGAGCAGCACACCAACCTCCAGTGCAACCCGTTCGTCCTCGACCAGGTGCAGGAGATCCTCACGGCGAAGCCGGTGCGTCGGCGCGACCTCGCCACGGTCACCGTCCGCGCCGTCGTGCCCGACCTCGTCACGGAGGGCCACCAGCTGCGCGTCGCGTTCGACCTCGAGGCCGACGACCCCGAGGCCGGGTCGCCCGACCAGCCCGTCGTCGTCACGGTGACGAGCGAGAAGGGCACGGTGCTCGCCACGACCGAGAAGGCGACGCGGGACGGGCACGGGTCGGTGCGCTTCGCCGACCTGCCGCCCGGCACGCACACGGTGACGATCGGCGGCTCGGGTCCGGCCGCGACGGTGCGGCCGGTCACCTCGACGACGCTCGTCTGGCCGACCGACACCTGACGCGTCGCCGAGCACGACGCGGAAACCGCTGGCGCGTGTCGGTGCCGGGTGCTGGGGTGGAGCGATGACCGACACGACCACCTCGTCACCCCTGCCCCCCGACCAGCGCATCGGCTGGGACTGCGTCGCCCTCGACTGCGCCGACGCGGCCGGCGTGGCGCAGTTCTACGCCGACCTGCTCGGCGGCCGCGTCGATGCCGACCCCGACGGCGACTGGTTCAACGTGCTGTGGGACGGCCCGCGCATCGCCACGCAGGTCGCCCCCGGCCACACGTCGCCCGACTGGCCGCGCGGCGAGCAGCAGGCGCACCTCGACTTCGTCGTCGTCGACATCGCGGCCGCGCACGAGCGGGTGCTCGCCCTCGGCGGCACCGCCCTCGACCCGGTCGAGCCACCGCAGCCGTCGCCCGGGCGTGGCTTCCGCGTCTACGCCGACCCGGCCGGGCACCCCTTCTGCCTGTGCCGTCCCACGCGGGACGCCTGGGGCTGAGGCGGATCCACGCTTTCGGTGACCGGTGTCAGGCGTCGGTCAGCGTGATCCCGAAGTGCTCCTCGAGCACGGCCGGGAGGTCCGCGGCGTCGACCGTGCGCTCGTCGCGGCTGCCGTGCGTCGTCGTGATGAGGCGGTCGCCGCTCAGCGTGACGCGCCCGGTCTCGGTGAGCCGAGAGGCGAGCCGTTGCTGGGTGAAGTGGCTGTCGGGCGAGCGCTGCTGCCACTCGTTGCGCGGTACGAAGTCGGACAGCCGGTGCGACCGGGTCGTGAAGGCGTACCGCGGCGCCCAGTCCTCTCTCCGTGCGTCGGCCGGGCGCTCGCGGTAGGTCCAGGTGGCGTCGGTGCCGCGGGTGAGGCCGACGTCGGTGTCCCGCTCGCGTCGCACGAACCCGTCGCGCAGCGGCAACGGCTCGATGAACCCGGCGCCGAAACCGACGTCGGCGAGCACCCGCTCGTCCATCGCCTCGCTGTCGACGACGAGCGCGAGGTGGTCGAACTCCGGCGTGAATCCGCCGCCGCTCATGGCGACCGGCGCCGAGACGAGGTCGACGCGGTAACCGACGGTGCGCAGCAGCGCCGCGAAGAGCCCGTTGAGCTCGTAGCAGTAGCCCCCGCGGTGGTGCCGGACGACCTTGTCGACGAACGCGTCGAGGTCCAGCTGGATCGGCCGGCCGAGCCCGATGTCGAGGTTCTCGAACGGCACGGCGAGCAGGTGGGCCCGGTGCAGGCTCGACAGCGCCCCGAGCGTCGGGGCCGCCGGCAACGCCGCCCCGATGCGTCGGGCGTACGCGGCGGCATCGGCGACGCTCAGAGTCTGGGTGCGCGCGTCGGTGCTCGCGTCGGTGCTCGGGTCCATGGGCGCCATCGTGCGACCTCCAGTGCACCTGAGGTCAAGCGGTGGGCAGGGTGGGCAGGGGCAGGGTCAGCCCGACCATCGTGACGCCGCGGCCGTCCCACTCGAACCCGGTGCGGTCGAGCAGGTCGCGGGCGACCGCGCGCAGCGTGTCGAGGTCCAGCGTCGGGGCCGGCAGCGCCCCGCGCTCGAGCGCCTGGACGCCGTCGTCGAAGCGCACGATGACCTCGATCCGGGCGGGCAGCCGGGGCGGGCCGTCGAGACCGGCGACTCGCTGGACCGCCCGGGAGACCTGCGCGTCGAGGACCGCGACGACCTTGGAGCGGGTGCGGGTGGAGGCGAGCGACCGCGTCGCGCTGATCGACCGGCGCGGGCCGGGCAGGCGGATCGTGGCGTCGTCGGTCCCTGCGGCGATCGCGACGAGCCGCCTGGCCATCGCCGTGGAGACGACACCCTTGAGCCGCTCCTCGTCCCAGCCGTACAGGTCGGATACGACGAACAGGCCTGCGGCGTGGAGCTTCTCGTACGTCGTCGGGCCGACGCCCCACAGGTCGTCGAGGTGCAGCCGGGGCCGCACCCGCGCCTCGGTCTCGGCATCGACGACGACGAGGCCGTCGGGCTTCGCGCGCCGGCTCGCCAGCTTGGCCATGAGCTTGGTGCGCCCGACCCCGACGCTCACCGGCAGGCCGACCTCGGCGCGGGCCGTGCGCCGCAGCGCGACCGCCATCCCGGCGGGGTCGCCACGATCGCGGTCGGTGACGTCGAGGAACGCCTCCTCGATCGAGCCGGGCTCGACGAGCGGCGTGTAGCGGTGGAAGACCTCGAAGAGCGCCCGTGACGCCTCCTCGTACACCCCGTCGCGGTAGCCGACGACGAGCACCTCGGGCCACCGACGGGCCACCATCCGCGTCGACATCCCGGCGTGGATGCCGAGGGCCCGGGCCTCGTAGGACGGACACGCGACGACCTCGTGGGCCACGACCATCGGGCGCCCGCGCAGCCGTGGGTCGTCGCGCTGCTCGACCGAGGCGAAGAACGCGTCGGCGTCGGCGTGCAGGAGGACCACGTCCCCACTCCACACCCGACCGCCGACATCGGTCAGCCACGTGTCGGCGCCGGCGTCTGGGATCGGCGAAAGAGCCGCTTCCCAGGGGGATCGGGGCCACACTGGTGCGGGGGTGAGGGCGATGCGAGTTCTCGTCGGAGCGGTGGCGGCAGCGGCTCTGTCGCTCGGTGGTGCGGTGGCCGGCTGCGGCGCGGTCGACGACCTGGTGCGCGCGGCGGGCCAGCACGCCGACGACCTCGCCGGCCTCGCCCGCAGCAAGTGGGTGCCGGAGGTTCCCGCCGTCATGACCGTCACCTCGGAACAGGTTCGGACGCAAGCAGATTCGTTCCTCAGCCGTGTTGCGTCCGTGCCGGTGGAGGACCGTGCCGAGGTGGTCAAGGCGGGCTGCAACCTGTGGACGCTGTATGACATCGACCAGGACCCGGACAAGGCCTGGGCGGCGATCCGCGACCAGTTCAAGAACGCGTGGGTCTACGAGCAACAGGTCAAGGACCTGGGGGCAGAGCTCGCAGCCTCGGAGTCGGGCCGCGAGCAGGCGATCACCCTTGGTCGGGCGGCGGTCTGCCTGGCAGCCGACGAGACCGCACGGGACTGACCCGCACCCGCGACCCGTCGTCAGTAGCCCGCGTGGTCGAGGGCCTCGGTGGTCAGCTGTCGCCCCAGCTCGATCATCTCCGCGGCCCGGTGGAAGTCGAGCGTGCGCACCGCGTTGGACGGGACGGTGACGAGGACGTCGGGCGGGTTGCTCGCCATCCGGTAGCGGGAGATCAGGGCGCTCATCGTGTCGAAGCTCATGTTGAGCAGGTCGACGGTGCCGATGTCGGCCCGCCCGGAGACCAGGGCCTCGGTCGGGGTCTGCGGCGCCCGGGGGACGAGCTCGGCCGCCTCGGGCGGGATCGTCAGCTCGGCGTCGACGTCGCGGCCGTGCGAGAAGCGGCCGGTGATCGCCCGGACCCGTTCGGAGTCGAGCACCTCGGCGGCACTGCGGCGCAGACGCGTCGTCCACTCCTCGTGCGGGCGCGGCTCCGAGGACTCCTTGACCGGCGTCGCTGTGCCGGTCGAGGACCGCATGCCCGACAGCGACACCGCGATGGTGAGGTCGGCGGGCGCGGCGGCGGTCGGCTCGATGGGGATCGGGTTGATGAGGCCGCCGTCGACGAGAACCCGACCGTTGATGACGGCCGGGGTGATCACGCCGGGGATCGCGATCGAGGCCCGGATCGCGTGCTCGACCGGCCCGCGCTGGAACCACACCTCGCGGCGGGCGTTGATGTCGGTGGCGACGGCCGTGAAGGGGATCGGCAGGCTCTCGATCGTCACGCCGTCGAGGATCTCGCCGACGCGGGCGATGATCCGCTCGGCCCGGATCGCGCCGCCGGACGCCGTGAGGTTGAGGTCGAGCAGGCGCCACACCTCGCGCTGGGTCAGGCTGCGGGCCCACTCGGTGTACGCCTCGAGCCGACCGGCCGCGGCGACCCCGCCCACGAGCGCCCCCATCGACGTGCCGGCGATCGCCACGACCTCGATGCCCCGCTCGGCGAGCACCTCGAGCGCCCCGATGTGGGCGTAGCCGCGGGCTCCGCCCGACCCGAGCACGACTGCTGCACGCGTCCCGTCTGCCACGCGTCCGACGATACGACGCGTCCCGCAGCGCCCGTCCGGCCGCGGGGGAGCGCTTCGTCACACCCCACGCGTCACCCGGCGCAGGTCAGGCGCGAGATCGCGCCGCCGCTGTCGCCATCCGACACGCGCCGCCCGATCTCGCGCCCGATCTCACGGGATTCCTCGAACCGCGCACGAGCGAACACGGCGCGACATAGCCTCCCTCGGGTGACGGGGGAGGCGTCGCTCGGCGACGGGGAGAAGCGGATGCGGCTGCGCTACGCCGGGACCTGCGTGCTCTGTGGCACGGCCCTGGACCGGGGTGCCTCCGCCGTGTACTCCCGAATCACCCGCACCGTGCGCTTGGTCCCGGCGTCTGGTGTCGGTGCTCGGCAAGCCGGGACCGCTCGACGCCGACACGATCGCCGACCTG
The DNA here is from genome assembly GCF_057656595.1 of Intrasporangium sp. Soil_C_50. Taxonomy (NCBI): domain Bacteria; kingdom Bacillati; phylum Actinomycetota; class Actinomycetes; order Micrococcales; family Intrasporangiaceae; genus Intrasporangium; species Intrasporangium sp. Soil_C_50. Next base: position 2,238 of record NZ_JBDGKB010000023.1, on the reverse strand, counting down.
CACCGGCGGCTCGCGACGGCGTTGCCGCCCGCCTGAGGCGGCTCAGACCTCGGGGTCCTCGCCGGTCAGGCCGTCGACGTTCTCGCGGAGCAGGTCGATGTGACCGAGGTGCCGCGCATACTCCTCGACCATGTCGACGACGATCCGACGCGTGTCGGGCGTCCGGCCGTCGCGGCCCGTGACGGCCGCCGGGTGGTCGAGGCCGCCGTCGGCCAGGGCCTCGGCGAGCCATCGCCGCGACCGGTCGCACGAGGTCTCCCACAGCGCGAGGAGCTCGTCGGGGGAGTCGTCCGCCGCGGTGCGGAACTCCCATTCCGGATCGGCGTCGAAGTCGACCGACGCCCACGGTTCGCTCGCGGGCCGGCCGTGCAGTCGGACGCCGAACCAGTGGTCCTCGACGAGCGCCAGGTGCTTGAGCAGACCCCCGAGCGTCAGGGCGGACGGGCCGAGCCGCTTGCGCATCCCCTCGGCGTCGACGCCGCTGCACTTCCAGCGCACGTAGCCGCGGACCCGCTCGAGCTCGCCGAGGAGCATCTCGACCTCGCTGCCGGCGACCGGTGGGTGCGCCGGCGGCGGGAGGAAGGCGGCGAGGTCGCCGGTCGAGGGGGCCGTGGCTGCGGAAGCGTCGGTCATGAGGAGGAGGCTAGGACCGGTTGCGGACGATCCACGGCCGCAACGGTGCTGCCTCTGCTCCGGGCTCAGCCGGCGTTGAAGCCGCCGTTGCTGTGGAGCAGCTGCCCCGTGACCCAGCCGCCCTCCCGGGACAGGAGGAAGCGCACGAGGTCGGCCGTGTCGGACGGTCGCCCGAGCCGCCCCGCCGGGGTCTGGGCGGTCCCCATGCTGCGGATCTCCTCGGTCATCCAGCCGGTGTCGATCGGGCCGGGGTTGAGCACGTTGGCGCGCAGCCCGCGGCGCCCGAGCTCGACCGCCGCGGCGATGACGACGCGGTCGAGCGCGCCCTTGCTCGCGCCGTACGGCAGGTTGTGCGCCGTGTGGTCGCTCGTCAGGGCGACGACGCTGGTGACGGGCTCGTCGGGGTCGGCCTGCTCCGGCAGCCGGTCGGCGACGGCCCGCAGCAGCAGCCAGGCGGCGCGGGTGTTGACGGCGAAGTGCCGCTCCCACGACTCGAGCGTCGTCGACGTGACCGAGCTGTCGACCGACTCACAGTGCGACATGACGACGCCGCGCAGCGGCCCGCGGAAGGCCGAGACCGCCTGCGCGACCAGGGCTTCCGGCACGTCGGGGTCCGCGAGGTCGGACGAGACCAGCTCGACGCGGACGCCCAGGTCGCGGCACTCCTGGGCGACGTCCGCCGGGTCGTCGGCGCCCTGCTCGTAGCCGACACGGTCGTCGTAGGGCCGCCAGTGGTGCAGGACGAGGTCGTGGCCGTCGGCCGCCAGGCCCAGGGCGATCCCGGTGCCGATGGAACGCCGCCTCCCGACGCCCGTGACGAGGACGGTTCCGGATGACCGGGTCATGGTGGGCTCCTTGGCTCGCGGGACGACGGCGACGGCCACGCAACCAGACCCCGCACCCGGGCACAACCGGTTTGCCGAGTGCGGCCATCGGGGAGGTGTCGCGAATGTTCAAGCCGCACAGCGCAGCCGGGCCCTAGCGTCGATGTCATGACCGACACCACACGCACCAGCCGCGCCGCGACCGGCGAGCACACCACCAACGGCGTCCCGCACGGGTCGACGAGCCTCACGCCCTTCATCGCCGTGCCGCGCGCCGCCGAGGCGATCCGCTTCTACGAGGACGTCTTCGGCGCCCGCGTCGTCGACGTCACCGAGATGGGCGGCACGGTCGTCCACGCCGAGCTCGACCTCGGCAACGGCCACCTCCAGCTCGGCGAGCCCGTGCCCGACTACCACCTCGTCGCGCCGCCCGAGGGCGAGGACGACTGCTACTCCCTCGGCCTCTACTGCCCCGACGTCGACGCCGTGGTCGAGCGGGCGCTCGCCGCCGGCGCGACGCTGCGCGAGCCGGCCACCGACTTCGTGTCCGGCGACCGGTACGCGAGCCTCCGCGACCCGTTCGGGGTGCGGTGGAGCGTCCTGACCCGCGTCGAGGACCTCTCCGAGCAGGAGAGTGCCCGTCGCGTCGCCGAGTGGGCCGCCCAGGCGCAGCAGCAGGCCGAGCTGGCCCAGCAGGCCCAGCAGGGCTGAGAGCCCTATGTCAAGCGGCCTGTTGTTGGAGGACCGCCAAGCGTCCGTGTAGGTCGGGGTCGTAGGGCAC
>NZ_JBDGKB010000022.1:0-34647 GCF_057656595.1 Intrasporangium sp. Soil_C_50 | reverse complement strand
CGACCCTGCCGCACCACCGAATCCACCATTGACAACCCCCTTCACACGGGCGTTGCGACGACCACTTGAATCCGCCGTCCAGTGCCCGATCGAAAGAGCACTTCGTCCCCTCCGCAGCGCGACCAGGCGGACGACAGTGCCCTCTCGGTTGTGGGGAGAGGTGACGCAGTGCTCTCTCGATTGGAGGAGGAGGTGACGGAGTGCTCTCTCGATTGGGGGAGGGGGTGACGGAGTGCTCTCTCGGTTGTGGGAGGGGGGACGGAGTGCTCTCTCGATTGGGGGAGGAGGTGACGGAGTGCTCTCTCGGTTGTGGGAGGGGGTGACGGAGTGCTCTCTCGGTTGTGGGAGAGGTGACGGAGTGCTCTCTCGATTGGGGGAGGGGGTGACGGAGTGCTCTCTCGATTGGGAGGGGCACGCTCTGGGCGGAAATGACTTGTGAGTGAGTGCTCACTCATTCATGATGGTCCGGTGCGACAGCGAACGGGGCGCGCCGCGCCCATGCACCCGGACGACCGCCGGGAGGCCCTCATCGGCGTCTTCCTCGACCTCGCGCACCGGGAGGGCCGTACGCCGACGACGAGCGAGATCGCCCGGGAGGCCGGCGTCGCGGAGGGCACCATCTTCCGGGTCTTCGCCACCAAGGACGCGCTCCAGGACGAGGCGGTGCAGACCGCGTTCTGCCCCGCACCGGTGCGCCGCTGCATCGCGGCCATCGGCACCGACCTGCCGGTCCGCGACCGGCTCGTCGCCTTCACCTCGATCATGCAGCGCCGGTTCACCGAGGTGTTCGGGCTCATGGGCGCGCTCGGCCTGACCGAGCCGCCGAACCGCGGGCCGCACCTGGCCTGCTACGCCGCCGGACACCACCTGCGAGGGGCGACCGACGAGGGCGCCGAGGACTGCGAGCCGCACCAGCCGCTCCTCGACACCGTCCACGAGCTCGTCATCGGCGAGACCGACACCTTCGTCGTGCCGGCGCGCGACGTCGTGCACCGCATCCGGCTGCTCTGCTTCTCCGGCAGCCACCCCGGCATCGCCGACGGCCTGACGCTGACTCCCGAGGAGATCGTCGACACGGTCCTCTACGGCCTCGTCGTGCGCGCCGCGCCCTCGGGCAGCGGCCTGGCCATCGTCGAGCTCTACGAACAGCTGGGCGGCGCCCCCGACGCCCTCAGCGACAGAGGCATTGACCGCGACACCGACGACGACACAGACCACGGGAAGGGGGCGCGTCGGCATGGAAAAGCCGTTGACCCTCACCCGGCGTGAGGTCGTAGCGTCCACCACCGGCCGACACCCGCTGGCGGGCACCGATCCGCCCCCGCGCCCCGGCCCGCACCCCACGAACCTCTCCACCGACCGCACCCACCGAAAGGCACACGCATGTTGATGCGACTGCTCCGCAGCCATCTGCGGCCCTACGGGGGCGAGATCACGCTCATCGTGCTGCTCCAGCTCGTCAGCACCCTCGCCTCCCTCTACCTGCCCAGCCTCAACGGCGAGATCATCGACGAGGGCGTGGCGGTCGGTGACACCGGCTTCATCCTGCGCCACGGCGCCCTGATGCTCGGAGTCAGCATCGTGCAGATCGCCGCCGCGGTCGGGGCCACCTACCTCGCCGCGAAGGTCGCCATGGGCATGGGCCGCGACCTGCGCGCCAACATCTTCGGCACCGTCGTCGACTACTCGGCCCAGGAGGTCGCGAAGTTCGGCGCCCCGACGCTGATCTCGCGCAACACCAACGACGTCACCCAGGTGCAGATGGTGACGTTCATGTCGTTCGCCCTGCTCGTCACGACGCCGATCATGATGGTCGGCGGCGTCATCATGGCGCTGCGCGAGGACGTCGGGCTGTCGTGGCTCGTCGCCGTCGCGGTGCCGCTGCTCGGCGCCTGCGTCGGCCTCGTCATCTGGCGGATGGTGCCGTGGTTCGGGCGGATGCAGAAGTCCCTCGACGGCGTGAACCGCGTTCTGCGAGAGCAGATCACCGGCATCCGTGTCGTGCGCGCGTTCGTCCGCGAGGGCCACGAGGAGGAGCGCTTCGCCGAGGCCAACGGCACGCTGACGGAGGCGGGCCTGCGCGTCGGGCGACTCATGGCGCTCGTCTTCCCGATCGTCATGTTCATCTTCAACATCTCGTCCGTCGCGGTGCTCTGGTTCGGTGCGCACCGCATCGCGACGGGCGACATGCAGATCGGCGCGCTGACGGCGTTCCTGTCCTACCTGATCCAGATCCTCATGGGCGTCATGATGGCGACCTTCATGGCCACGATGATCCCGCGCGCGGCCGTCTCGGCCGGCCGCATCCAGGAGGTCCTCGGCACGACGTCCTCGGTCGGCGAGTCGGTGCAGCCGCTGCCGATCAAGGCCGCCCGGGCCGGCGTCGAGCTCGTCGACGTCGACTTCCACTACCCGGGCGCCGAGAACGCCGTGCTGCACGACGTCAGCCTCGTCGCCGAGCCCGGCCGCACCACGGCCATCATCGGCTCGACCGGTGCCGGCAAGACGACCCTCATCGGCCTCATCCCACGCCTGTTCGACGTGTCGTCCGGCCGGGTCAAGGTCGGCGGCGTCGACGTGCGCGACCTCTCGCTCGAGGAGCTGTGGTCGCGCATCGGGCTCGTGCCGCAGAAGCCGTACCTGTTCAGCGGCACGGTCGCCTCGAACCTGCGGTACGGCAACCCCGACGCCACCGACGAGGAGCTGTGGGACGCGCTTCGGATCGCGCAGGCCGCCGACTTCGTCGAGCGCATGGAGGGCGGGCTCGACGCGCCGATCGCCCAGGGCGGCACCAACGTCTCGGGCGGCCAGCGCCAGCGCCTCGCCATCGCGCGGGCCGTCGTCAAGCGGCCCGACGTCTACCTGTTCGACGACTCGTTCTCGGCCCTCGACCTGTCGACCGACGCGCGGCTGCGGCAGGCGCTGCGGCCCGTCACCCGCGACAGCGCCGTCGTCATCGTGGCCCAGCGCGTGTCGACGATCGTCGACGCCGACCACATCGTCGTGCTCGAGGACGGCCGCGTCGTCGGCACGGGCACCCACGACCAGCTCCTCGACTCCTGTGAGACCTACCAGGAGATCGTCGAGTCCCAGCGCAGCGCGGAGGAGGCGGCCTGATGGCCGAGGGAGTCAAGAGCGCGGAGGAGAAGGCCGCCGAGGCGCGTCGGGGACCGGCCCGTCGCGGCGGACCGCCGCACATGCAGATGGGCCAGCCGGCCGAGAAGTCGCTCGACTTCGGGCCGTCGGCCAAGCGCCTGCTCGGCCTGCTGCGGCCCGAGCGCGCCAAGCTCGTCGTCGTCGTGGCGCTCGCCGTCGTCAGCGTGACGCTCAGCTCGATCGGGCCCAAGATCCTCGGTCGGGCCACCGACATCATCTTCGCCGGGTCGATCGGCACGTTCGTGGGGGAGAAGTTCCCGCCGGGCACCACGAAGGACCAGGCGGTCGCAGCGGTCCGGGCGTCGGGCAACACGACCCAGGCCGAGCTGCTGTCGAACGTCGACTTCACGCCCGGCGTCGGCATCGACTTCGAGGCGCTCAAGAGCGTGCTTCTGCTCGTCGTCGCCCTGTTCGCCGTCGCCTCGTTCCTCATGTGGGTCCAGGGCTGGATCCTGCAGGGGCTGCTCCAGCGCACGATGTTCCGGCTGCGCCAGGACGTCGAGGCCAAGCTCAACCGCCTGCCGCTGCCCTACTTCGACCGGCAGCCGCGCGGCGAGGTGCTCTCGCGCGTCACCAACGACATCGACAACATCGCGATGTCGCTGCAGCAGACGCTCTCCCAGCTGCTCACCTCGCTGCTCACCGTCGTCGCGGTGCTCGCGATGATGTTCTGGATCTCGTGGCTGCTCGCGCTCATCGCGCTCGTCACGATCCCGATCTCGGTCATGGTCACGGCGGCCATCGGCAAGCGCTCGCAGAAGCTGTTCATCCAGCAGTGGCGCAACACCGGCGAGCTCAACGGCATCATCGAGGAGACCTTCACCGGCCACGGCGTCGTCAAGGTCTTCGGTCGCCAGAAGGAGGCCCAGGCCTCGTTCCGGACCAAGAACGACGAGCTGTTCCAGGCCTCGTTCGGCGCGCAGTTCATCAGCGGCATCATCATGCCGACGATGATGTTCATCGGGAACCTCAACTACGTGCTCGTCGCCGTCGTCGGTGGCCTGCGCGTGGCGAGCGGCTCGATGAGCCTCGGCGACGTCCAGGCGTTCATCCAGTACTCCCGCCAGTTCACGCAGCCGCTCACGCAGGTGGCGTCGATGGCCAACGTGCTGCAGTCGGGCGTCGCGTCGGCCGAGCGCGTCTTCGAGGTGCTCGACGCCGAGGAGCAGGAGCCCGACGCCGGCAGCCCGGTGACGATCGAGGACCCGCACGGCGCGGTGGCCTTCGAGGACGTCTCGTTCAGCTACGTCCCCGACCAGCCGCTCATCGAGAACCTCGACCTGTCGGTGAGCCCCGGCCAGACCGTCGCGATCGTCGGCCCGACCGGCGCCGGAAAGACGACGCTCGTCAACCTCATCATGCGGTTCTACGAGCTCGACGGCGGGCGGATCACGCTCGACGGCGTCGACATCCGCGACCTGACGCGGCACGGCCTCCGCTCGCGGATCGGCATGGTGCTGCAGGACACCTGGCTCTTCGGCGGCACGATCCGCGACAACATCGCCTACGGCCGCCCCGGGGCGAGCCAGGAGGAGGTGCTCGAGGCGGCTCGCGCGACGTACGTCGACCGGTTCGTGCACTCGCTGCCCGACGGCTACGACACCGTCCTCGACGACGAGGCGAGCAACATCTCCGCCGGCGAGAAGCAGCTCGTGACGATCGCGCGGGCGTTCCTGTCCGACCCGGCGCTGCTCATCCTCGACGAGGCGACGAGCTCGGTCGACACCCGCACCGAGCTGCTCGTGCAGCAGGCCATGGCGGCGCTGCGCTCGGACCGCACGAGCTTCGTCATCGCGCACCGTCTCTCGACGATCCGCGACGCCGACCTGATCCTCGTCATGGAGGACGGCCGGATCGTCGAGCAGGGTTCGCACGCCGAGCTGCTCGCACGCGACGGCGCGTACGCGCGGCTCTACCAGGCACAGTTCGCCGGTGCGGCAGCCGACCTCGACGCCGAGGAGGCGGCGACCGCCGGCGGGCCGCCCGAGCTGGCCGGCGTCGGTGCAGCGGTTCCCGGTCCAGGCGGTGGCCCGGGGGTCCCGGCCCCCGACGACGCCGTCCCGGCCGACCCGAGCCACGACTGACCCTCGAAGGCCGGCAGGTAACAGCACGACCGGAGGCCCCGTCGTCCCAGCGGACGGCGGGGTCTCCTCGTGACCGGTGGGACCGGGCGCACGGAGCGCGCCTTGTCAGCGACTGGTTAGCGAGTGGTTGGGGGGCACCCGGAGTCTTGGGACCACGCCCCCTCGGGGCGAGCCGGGCACCAACGGTGGTCCGGCCCGAGCATCCGTCAGCACAAGGAGCCCCACCATGAACCTACGAGCTCAGCCGAGCGCCGGGGCTTCGGTCGCCGCGACCGGGCACGGCGGCCCCAGCCGGGCAGAAGACGCCGGCGACGGCCGGACGGACGGGGGGTCGCCGGCATGCGGCGCAGCGGTCATGGTCGGACCTCCTTCTCGTGCGGCCGGGCCACCGGCCGCAGGAGAAGCGTGCGGACCTCCAGTCACAACGGGCCAAGCGCGCCGTGGGTGACGGGTCCGGCCCCGACGCGTCAGGGTTCGAGGAGGACGGGCCCTGGGCCGTGCTCGGCGAGGACGTCCGAGGGGTTGTTGAGGGCGCACGTGCGCAGTGAGAGGCAGCCGCAGCCGATGCACGAGTCGAGCTGGTCGCGCAGCTTCTCGATACGGCGGATCTGCTCGTCGAGACGCGGGCGCCACGAGCGCGACAGGCGCGCCCAGTCGCTCGCCGTCGGGGTCCGGCCGTCGGGCAGCGTCGACAGGGAGGCCGCGATCTCCTCGAGGGACAGGCCCACCCGCTGCGCCGCCCGGATGAAGGAGACGCGTCGGATCGTCGCGCGCTCGAAGCGTCGCTGGTTGCCGGTGGTGCGGTCCGACGTCACGAGCCCGAGCTCCTCCCAGTAGCGCAGGGCGGAGGTGGCGACGCCGGTGCGCTCGGCCACCTGCCCGATGGTGAGGCCGGACATCTCAGGCGATCCTCGCCTCGGGCAGCCGCGACACGATCTCCTCGACGGTCTCCTCGGGGGTCTGCTGCGAGCTGTCGAGCCAGAGCCCGATGTGCGGCGTCTCGGTGCGCACCTTGGCGTCGAAGTCGCGGATGGACCAGAGGTCGCCGTAGCCGACCTTGACCCGCTCGGCCTCGCGCTGCATCACCGTGCCGACGTCCGGCGCGAGCATGACGAGGCTGAGCGGCCGGGCACTCACCTGCTCGAGGAAGGGCATGAGGCTCGTGCCGACGAAGAGGTCCTGGACGACGACCGTGAACCCGGCGTCGGCGTACGCGTCGGCCGTACGTGCCGTGATCCGGTGCCGCAGGGCCAGCTGCCGCTCGGCCTCGGGGTCGCCGTGCGGCGACATGTCGACCCGGCCGCGCACCACCACGCGCCGGAACTCGTCGCCGCGCAGGTGCACGGCGCGGCTGAACCGTTCGGAGAGCAGCTGTGACACGGTCGACTTGCCCGCAGCCATGACACCGGTGACGACGATGACCTGCGGGGTGTCGACGGCGCCGTGGAGGAAGGCCCGTTCGCTCACATCGGACACCTTAGGCCGCCGATGCCGGGAATGTCGCCGGACTTCAGGTGACGTTCAAGTTGACGCCGAGTGGCCGCCGGCGCGGGTCAGGGCCGTGGCTGTCGGAATCCGGTTGACGCCACCGGAAGGATGGCGCCCGTGCGCACCTACGAAGAGCTCGTCGCCGAGGCCGAGGCCGCCGACGTGACCGGCTGGGGCTTCGGCTGGCTCGAGGGCCGGGCCACGGAGGAGCGGCCCCCGTGGGGCTACGTCCGGCTCCTCGCCGAACGGCTGTCCGCGGCGACCTCGGCGCTCGACCTCGACACGGGTGGCGGCGAGGTCCTGGTCGAGGCGCTCGAGTCGGCCGCGACGCTGCCGCCACGCCTCGCCGCGACGGAGGGGTGGGCGCCCAACGCGGCCGTGGCCCGACGCGCGCTGGCACGCTTCGGCGTCGACGTGCTCGACGCGGCCCCGGGGGAGCCGCTGCCGGTGCCGGACGCGTCGGTCGACCTCGTGACGAGCCGCCACCCGGTGCGCCCGTCCTGGGAGGAGGTGGCGCGGGTCCTCGTCGACGGCGGTACCTACCTGGCCCAGCACGTGGGCCCGGCGTCGGCGTTCGAGCTCGTCGAGGCCTTCCTCGGCCCGCAGGCCGAGGCCCGGCGCGGCCGTGACCCGCACGCGGAGGCGGCCGCTGCCGATGCTGCAGGTCTCGAGGTGCTCGACCTGCGAACCGCCCGCTGCCGCATCGAGTTCCACGACATCGGCGCCGTCGTGTGGACGCTGCGGAAGTGCGTCTGGTGGGTGCCAGACTTCGGCGTGGAGCGCTACGAGGACGTGCTGCGCGGCCTCGACGCGCAGCTGCGCCGCGCAGAGCCGCTCGTGGCGCACTCGACCCGCACCCTCTTCGACGCGCGACGCCGCCCCCGCTGACTGGCGGGGACGGCGTCGGGTGTGGCTGCTGACCCGGGGCGACGGGCGTCGACCGGACGGGTGCCTCAGGCGTAGGTGTCGACCTCGTCAGGCGTCGCGCGCCGCACGACGACGCGCGTCCACGCCCCGACGTAGAGGCGGTCGTCGTCGCCGAGCTCGGTCTTCGGGCCGACGGCGATGGCGTGCTCCGGGAGCGGCCCCGATGCCGGCCCGACGTACGTGCCGTTCGAGCTGCCGAGGTCCTCGACGAACCAGCGCGTGCCGTCGGTGGTCAGCTGCGCGTGGCGGCGGCTGACGCCCGGGTCGGACGACAGGTCGATCTCGGGGTGGGTGTTGCGGCTCGTGGACACCCGGCCGAGGAGGACGCTCTTGTGCCGCAGGGGCATGATGACCGGCAGCCCCGGTGACGGGCAGGGGTCCTCGGCCTCCTGGGTCTGGTACCAGTCGGGGTCGACCCACACCTCGGCGAGCCACTCGAACGGCTCGGCCGCGGTACCCCCGCTACCACCCGCTGCGCCCGCCGTCGCACCCGTCGCTGCGCCCGGAGCCTGGCCCGCGGCCGCGGCCGCGGCCGCGGAGGCCGACGCATCGCCGCCACCGGCGTCGCGCGGCATCGCGCCGGTCGTGAAGTCGTAGCCGCAGGCCTCGCAGAACAGCGCGCCGTCGGCGTTCTCGGTGCCGCAGTTCGGGCACGCGAGGGCGGTGGGGGCCGCCGGCTCGGCGGGTGCCGCCGGCGCCGCCTGCTCGGTCGCACCCGGAGGGTCGAGGTCGAGCGAGGAGCGGCTCCCGGCAGCCGAGCCGCCCTGGGGCGCCGGCGAACCCGCGCCCGACGCAGCCGACGCGCTCGAAGCAGCCGACGCAGCCGACGCCACGGAGGCGCCGGACGCAGCGGGGGCGGCCGACGCGGCCGGCTGGGCCGACGCGTCGATCGGCGACCCGCACGTGTCGCAGTAGTCGTCGGCCTCCGACGTGTGGCCGTTGGGGCAGACCGCGCTCATCGGCGCACCCGGCTCGTCTTCGTCGAGGCGGTGTCGAGCGACATCTCGTCGATCTTGCTCGCGCCCTTCTTGAGGCGGACGGTGCCGGTGTCGGCGTCGTCGATCTCGACGACCTTGCGCAGCCGCGAGGTCATCTCGTCGTTGCCGGTGAGGCCGGCCAGCTGCACGGCGCGGCCGAGCTTCGAGGTGGCGACGTCGTCCTGGCCGGCGGCCTTGGCGGCGAGGCCCTCCTGGATGACCGTGGCGAGCTCGGCCTGGCCGGTGTAGGCGGCGACGGCGGGGTCGATGCGGGTGGTCAGCGAGTCGTCGTTGCTCCACTTGGCCTTGACGAGGCCCTGCGCGAGCGGGTCGGACCCGAGCGAGATCTGCACGCGCGCGGCGAGCTGCTCCTGGCCGAGCGTGCGCGCCGGGAGCCGGACGGCGACGTGGTAGTCGCGGCTCTCGTCGCTCCACGCGCCGGTGGGGTAGGCGTTGGTCAGCGGGTTGATCGCCTGGCGCCGCGGCGTGAGGTCCTCGAGCGTCGGGGACACCTGCTTGACGAAGAGCAGCTCGGCGCCCTGCGGCACCCAGACGCGCAGCTCGGCGTTGGCGACGCCGCGCGACATCGACGCGCGCATCATGGCCTCGAACTCGGCGGCCATCTCCTCGGGTGCCGGGATGAGGTCGACGGTGCCGAGCAGGGCCGAGGCGATGCCACGCACCTCGTCGACGCGCCACTGGTCGCCGACGCCGCGGCAGTCGCACTGGAAGGCGCCGAGGCAGCCGCGGACCGCGGCCTGCAGCGAGGCAGGGGTCTCGCCCTCGTTGACGCCGTCGGTGAGCAGGATCGCGTGGCGCTTCGTCACGTGCGGGACGGTCTCGAAGATCTGCCGGGCGAGGGTCAGCCACGTGCCCATCGCCGTGCCACCGTTGGCGCGCAGCCCGTCGATGGCCCGCCCCGCCTCGGCCCGCGTCTGCGACGACATCGGCACGAGCGCGCCCTGGTGGCTGTACGGGTAGACGATCTGCGCGGTGCCGTTGCCGGCGACGACGGAGAACAGCGTGCCGTCGACGATCTCGGCGAGGGCGGCCTTGGCGGCCTCGCCCGCTGCCGAGACGCCGCGTCGGCCCATCGAGCCGGACGTGTCGATGAGGATGACCTCCGCCGCCGAACCGGGGTCGGCGAGCCCGGCTGAGGCCCCGGCCGACGCACCCGACGACGTGATGCGCACGATCGCGTGCACGTCGGTGCCGCCGTCGGGCAGGAACTCGTTCTGGAACACCTCTGCGGTGAAGTCAGCCATCGATCGGGTCCCCTTCCTCGGGCGCGCCTGGTGTCGCGCCGTCGTTCACTGTCGATCCTTGCCCAGCCAGTCTGGCGAGGGCAACCGTGATGTTGTCCCGGCCGCCCTGCTCGTTCGCGAAGTCGACGAGGGCGCGGGCCAGGTCGGCCGGCGCGTCACCGACGCGGGCCACGCTCTCGCGCAGCAGGGCACGCAGGTCCTCGGCCTCGGAGCGGTAGTTCCACAGGCCGTCGGAGCAGACGAGCAGCCAGCCGGGCGTTGCCGTGAACGTCGTCAGGTGCGGCGTCAGGTCGTCGGGGGCGTCGCGGCCGAGCCAGCGGGTGATCGAGTGCGCGTGCGGGCCGGTCTCGGCCTCCGCGCGCGGCACGCCGGCGGCCATCTGCTCCTGGGCGAACGAGTCGTCCTGGCCGAGCTGTCGGGCGGGCTCGGCGTCGGCGTCGGGCAGCCAGTAGGCCCGGCTGTCGCCGACGTTGCCGGCCACGACCACGCCGTCCTCGACGACGGCCGCGACGAAGGTGCACGACGGCGGGTTGGGCACGTCGTCGACGACGGCCTCGGTGACCGCCTCGTTGGCGCGGGTCACCGCGGCCGTGAGGGCTCGCGCCGCGGTGGCCGCCCACGCCTCGGGCGTGCCGGCGCCGCGCGGGAACGGCTGGTCGAGCACGGACCGGGCGGCATTCGCCGCGGCGAGCGAGGCGATGTGCGAGTCGGTGGCCATCGAGACGCCGTCGCAGACGACGATCACGGCGCGGGAGCCCGGCGCCTCGTCGGCGCTCAGCGACATCGCGTCCTCGTTGCGCGAGTGGCGCCGGCCGATGTCGCACAGGCCGGCCACCCACGTGGTGGGCGCCTCGGCGAAGTGGTCGCGGGGGTTGGGCGGGGGCGAGCCGCAGCGGTCGCACCAGCCGTCGACGATGCGCCCCTGGTGGCAGGTCGGGCACGTGTCGTCGGGCTCGGCGGCGGGGCCACCCACCGCGGCCGAGGGCACCGCGCCGGTCCACCCCACATCGAGCGGCGACTCCTCGCCGGCCGGGGCGGTCTGCGGTGTGGCCGAGACCGCCACGGAGGCCTCGGGTGCTGCGGCCTGCGGCAGGCCGCTGCCGAGGACCGACGCGGCCAGCTCGGTGCCGCACGCCTCGCAGAAGGTGGCGTCGGCGGGGTTGGGCGTGCCGCACGCGGGGCAGTACCGCTCGCCGCTCGGAGGGGCGGCACCGTCCGAGGCGGCGACGCCGGCGGCTGAGGAGCCCGGTGCGGGGGCGGCAGGGTGTCTCGGCCCGGCGGCGGCAGGGTCGGGAGGGACGCCGGGCACGCTCGGCGCGGACGGGGGCAGGTCGGTCACCAGAGGCTCCAGGGTCGGATCGTGTTCGCCTCGTCGACGAGTGGGACGCGCTCGGCGAGGTCGGGGGTGCGACGCGCCAGCTCGCGCAGCGACTCCTCGAGCCCGAGCCGCAGCCCCGTCGGTGTGGTCTTGTGCTCGCCGAGGAGCAGGTCGGCCTTGGTGCCGGTCTTCTCCACCTTGGCGAGCGCCTCACGGTAGATGAGCGTCGTCAGCTCGGCCTTGCGCCGCGCCGACAGCGAGGTGTCCTCGAGGGTGCGCAGTGCCTCGGCGAGGTCGGGCAGGCCGCGGTTGGCCCGCGCGAGCAGCTCGGCCAGGCCGGCGCGTGCGGTGCGGAAGGCGCTCGACTGCGGCGGCACGAGCCGGTAGGCGCCGACGGCGCCGTCGACGTCGCGTCGCTGGGCACGGATGCGGGCCAGGCCGAAGGCCGCCATCGGCACGTACGTCGAGTCGGTGCGGGCGCACGCGGTGTAGAGGTTCTCGGCCACGGCGTCGTCGCCCGCCTGCTCGGACGCCTGGGCGAGCGCGAGCTTGGGGGCGAGCTCACCCGGCACCTGGCCGTACACGGCGTTGAACGCCGCCTGCGCCGCGCGGGAGTCGCCCCGCTCGAGCGCGGCCAGGCCCTGGATCCACACGGCGCGCCACTCCCACGGGTCGGCGGCGAGCAGCTCGGTGGCCGTGGACTCGGCAACGTCGCGCTTGCCGGCGTCGAGCGCGGTGCGGGCGATGTCGAGCAGCACCTCGGTGGTGCGGGCGGCCGCGCGCTCGAGGACGGTGAGCCGCTCGGCGGGCGACCCGGTGACGGTGCTGAGCCAGCCGGTCTGCGGGTCGTGCGGGTCGCGACGCAGCGCCGGCAGGTTGCGCCAGTCGTCGGGCTCGGTGCCCGGCGTCGGCACGTCGAAGAGCAGCGAGCTGACGGTCGTCGACGCGGCGCCGGCACCCTGGTCGAGGGCGACGACCTCGCGCAGCACGCCGACCATCTGCGATCGCATCTCGTCGGCCGACACGAACCGGTCGTCGCGGTTGGGCGCACAGGCCTTGGCCACGAGCCGGTAGAACGCGTCGTACCTCTGGAACACCGGCACCGAGTCCTGCGGCGGGAGGGTGTTGAGGTAGGTGGTCTGGTAGCCGCGGAACTCCATCGTCAGCACGACGAGCGTGCGCCCGATCGTGTAGATGTCGCTCGCCACCGAGACGCCGAGCTCGGCCACCTCGGGCGCCTGGTAGCCGACGGTGCCGAAGATCGCGGAGTCCTCGTCGTCCGCTCGTCGCACGCCGCCGAGGTCGATGAGCTTGACCTCGTCGCCGACCTGGATGATGTTGTCGGGCTTGAAGTCGCAGAAGACGAGCCCGAGGTCGTGCAGGTACTGGAACGCCGGCAGGATCTCGAGCAGGTAGGCGAGCGCCTGGTCGACGGGGAGCGGGTCGTAGCGTCCCGCGGCCTGCAGCCGCTGCTTGAGGATCGACTTGAGCGAGGTGCCGCCGACGTACTCCATGACGATGTAGCCGGCGTCGTCGTGGGTGACGAAGTTGTAGATCTCGACGATGCTCGGGTGCGAGACCTGGGCGAGGAAGCGCTGCTCGGCGATGGCCGCGGCGAGCGCGTCGGGGTCGGCCGAGTTGAGCAGGCCCTTGAGCACGACCCAGCGGTCGGAGACGTTCTTGTCGCGGGCGAGGTAGATCCAGCCGAGGCCACCGTGGGCCAGGCACCCGGCGACCTCGTACTGGCCGGCGACGAGGTCGCCCGCCTTGAGCTTGGGGTCGAAGGAGAACGGCTGCCGGCACTTGGCGCAGAAGCCGGTGGTGCGCCCCGGCTTGCCGTCGCGACCGCGGCCGACGGGCTCGCCGCACTTGGGGCAGTACCGCTTGTTCTCGGGGACGGTCGGGTCGGTGAGCAGCGCCTTCGACGCGTCGATCGTCGGTGCCGGGCGCACCGTCGTGATGCCCCCGCCGAGTCGCGCCGAGCGCAGGCGCTGCGAGCCGCTCGTGCGCCGTGTGGCGACGCTGCCGCCCTGCCGGGCCCGTTTGGAGCCCAGGGCCGTCGAGGCGAGGTTGCTCGAGGCAGCCGACCGCGTGGACAGCTCCGGGCCGGCCGGGGTCTCCTCGCCCCCGGTGGGCGCCGTCGCCGAGCTGCCTGAGCCGGCTGTGCTGCCGGTGCGCCCGCTGCCGCCGACCGGCGCGAGCGAGGCGACCTCCTCCTGCGCGGCCGGGGTGCCGCAGACGTCGCAGTAGCCGGCGTCGATCTTCCCGGAGCATCCCGGCTGGCGGCACGGCGTGCCGTCCGGGACCGTCCCACCCGCTGCGCCGCCCGACGCACCAGCCGACACGCCACCCGACGCGCCGGCCGTGGCGGGCCCCGACGCGGACGCCGAGGCGGTGGAGGGCGTGCTGACCGGCAGCGACGTGCCGGCGGCCATGCCGCACACGTCGCAGTAGCCGTCGACGATCTGCCCGGAGCACCCGGGCTGCATGCACTTCATGGACGCTGCCTCTGCGGTCTGGGGGTGGGACGGGGACGCGTCGCGGCGTCGACGTAGGCCTGGTAGGCCGCCGCGAGAGCCCGGGCGCGGGCCACCGGCAGCGGCATCGTCGCGAGCACGGCGTCGAGGCGCCCGCGCAGGTCGGCGACGTCGGCCGCGGTCTCGGGGTCGAGGTGCACCGACGCGGCCATGGCCCCGACGGCACCGGCGAGGCCGACGACCTCGTCGCGCTCGGCCAGGCCGGCGGCGTACGTCTCGTGCGCGAGGTCGAGGGCCCGGCCGACGCGGTCGAGCTTGTCGCGGAAGGCGGCCAGCTCGGCGGCGCCTTGCGGCACCGGCCCGAGGGCGCGGACGTTCGGGATGGCCAGGTGCGGGGCCGGGGTGATCGCCGCGAGGCAGGCCCGCTCGAGGGCCCGGATGGCCTCGGCCCGGGCGTCGAGCTCCTCGACCTGCTGCTGGGTGCGGATCCGGCTCTTGGCGGCCGAGGCCCGCTCGGCGGCGGCCACGATGAGGTCGCGCTCGAGCACGGCGATGTCGATCTCGAGCGGCGCGATGAGCCCGCCGGTGTCGGCCCCGCGCCGGGCCCGCTCGACGACGTCCTCCATGCGCCGGTCGAGCCGCGCGAGCTTCGCGCCCGCCTCGTCACGCTGGGCGCCGGCCGGCACGAGCGGCACCTGGTCGCGGACCCGCTCGAGGCCCGCCCGGGCCACCGTGATGCGCTGGCTCGCCTCGGCGGCGCCGGGCGCGAGCGAGGCCCGCGCCTGCAGCGTCCGCGTCAGCGAGTCGAGCAGGCGGCACGCCTCGGGCAGGCTCACCGCGAGCGACCCGCTCGAGGGCAGCGACAGCTGCTCGGAGGTGTTCGAGTCGAGACGCCCGTGGATGAGCGTCGAGAGCCGCTCGGCCTCCGCCGGCCCGACGCGTCCGCCGTCGAAGGTCGTCTCGAGCAGGACGAGCCGGTCGCTGACGGCCTTCCAGAACGTCAGCGCGACCGTGAGGTCGGTGGTGATCGACGCCTGCTCGGCGGGCGCCAGGCGCAGCACGGCGCGGTCGACCTCGCCGAGGTCGGCGCGGCGCTGGGCCACCCAGTCGCGCAGGGCGAAGAGGTAGGTCTGGGCCTCGGCAGCCTGCACCGGCACGCCCAGGCGGCCCGGGGCGCTGGGGGCGACGACGCCGGCGTCGGGGGCAGCGCCGGAGCCCGGGCTCGGCACGGGTGCGGGGACGGCCGTCATGCGCGTCCGTACACCGGAGTCGGCGGCTTCGGCGCGGGGCCGAGCGGGCCCCGCAGCCAGCGGTCGTACATCGCGGTCCACTCGCCGCTCGCCTCGAGGTCGGCGATGACGCGGTTGACGTACCGGGCGAGGTAGACGTCGTCCTTGTTCATGCCGAGGCCGTACGGCTCGACGGTGATGGCCGGGGCCTTGGTGACGACGGTGTTCGGGTCCTGCGCGGCGAGGCCGGCCAGCACGGTGTCGTCGCCGGTGATGGCGTCGGCCTTGCCCTGCTGGAAGAGCACGAGGCACGCGGTGTGCGTCGGTGCGGTGACGACGACCGGGCCCTGCACCTGCTGGAGCTTGGTCAGCGAGGTGGTGCCGGTGGGGGCGCAGACCCGACTGCCCTTGAGGTCCTGCAACGAGAGCGTCGTGGCGTTCTTCAGGTTGCGGCCGACGAGGACCTTCTGGCCGGAGCGGTAGTACTCGGCCGAGAAGGCGATCTTCTGCCAGCGGTCGCACGTCATCGACATGTTGCGGGCCACGAGGTCGAGCTCGCCGGCCTCGAGCAGCGGGAGGCGGTCGGCGGCCGTGATGACCCGCAGCTGCACCTTGTTCGGGTCGCCGAAGATCGCCTTGGCCATGGCCCGGGCCATGTCGATGTCGAAGCCCTGCAGCGTGCCGGTCGACGGGTCGTTGGCGCCGAAGAGGTAGGTGTCGGCCGAGACCCCGACCCGCAGGTAGCCGCGCTTGATGATGTCGCGCATCCTCGAGTCGGTGATCTCGCCGCGGCTCGGCAGGCTCGGCAGCGGGCTGTAGGACTGGGTCGCGTTGTCGCACGCCTGCGGCGTGACCGCGGGGGCGGAGGAGCTCTTCGTGGGCGTCTTCACCGGCACCGGCGTCGCCTCGTACGTGACGCTCGAGCAGGCGCCGAGCGCCCCGAGCGTCGCGACCGCGACGGCCGTCGTCAGGGCGCGGGTGATGCCGCGCTTGGTGTCATGCCTGGTGTCACGCCTGGTGTCATGCCTGGTGCGGTGCCGGTTGGCGTTCATCGGTACTCCTCGATCCGCTGACCGAAGCCGCGCACGACGAGCCACGCGGCGACGAGCGCGGCGATGGCGAGGGCGGCGGCGAAGTAGGGGGCCGAGCCGCCGAGCCCCTCGAGCTTCGCGCCGGCGCTCTTGCTCGCCGCGTCGCGCTGGGCGGTCGCGGCCGAGTCGAAGGCGGCGAAGGCCGTCGCGGCACCGTCGGCCCCGATGCTCGTCGACAGGGCCACGGCCTGGTCCCACTGGCCGTTGTCGTCGAGCGAGCGGACCTTGGCGTGGACGTCGCGGTAGGCGTTCCAGTCGGACAGGAGCGTCCCGCCGTTCGGGACGTCCTCGAGCGCGGTGCGCACCGCGGTGTCGTCGGTCTTCCACTTCTTCTCGTACGCCGCTCCGGAGCCGCGCTTGATGAGCGTCAGGCTCTCGTTGGCGCGGGCGTCGTTGGCGGCGGTCGTGACCCCCGCGAGCTGCACGGCGGTCTGGAAGTCGCCCTGCTGGACGTTGCGGGTCGCGTTGCCGATGCCGCCGATCGTCGACGCCGCGACGAACAGGCCGACGACGAGGATGACGATCGCGGCCGACAGGGAGGGGTTGAGGTAGCGGTGGGTCCGCTTGGCCAGCCACACGGCGATGAGGACGAGGGCGATGAGCGACACGAGCCCCACGAGCAGCTGCCAGCTCGAGTTGCTGCGGTCGAACTCGGCAGCGGCGCGCTGCTCGTTGGCCTTGACGACCGCCTCGACGATCGGGATGGCGTCCGAGCGCAGGCCGTCGCTGGCCTGGGTGAGGTACTGCGCGCCGATCGGCAGGTTGAGGCGGTTGTTGGCGCGAGCCTGCTCGACGAGCCCGACGTAGGTCTGGACCTGCTGGGACAGGGCTCCGAGGGCCTCGCCGTCGGCCGGCTGGGCGGCCGCGGCCTCGGACAGGGCCTTGGCGACCGCGCCCATCGCCTGCTCGTACCGGGCCCGCGAGTCGGCCGACTCGACGCCGCCGACGAGGAACGCGTTGGTCGCGAGCGCGTCGGCGCGCAGCAGGTCGACGTGGATGGACTGCGCGCGGACCACCTGGGCGGTGTTGTTGGCCGCGCGCTCGACGGCCGACTGAGAGGCGAGCAGGGCGTTGGCGCTGATGGCCCCGAGCAGCAACGCCGCGATGACGCCGATGAGACCGTAGAGGCGCATCCGGCCGGGTGTGCCGTGCAGCAGCCGGTCCGCGACGCCGCGCGCCCCGGGCAGGCTGCCGGCGATGGTCCGCGGGGTGCTGCCGGCAGGCCCCGTCGTGCTGCCTCGGCCCGCGGGCGCGCCGGCCGGCACGGCGACGGGGATGTTGGTCCTCGGGGCGCTCATGCGGTGTCCTCGCTCGGGTCCGGGCTCTGGGGGTTCAGGGTGTCGTCGTGCTGGTCCTGCTGGTCCTGCTGCTCCGAGACTGCCTCGCCGACAGGACCGGATCCATCAGGGTCTGCCCTGAGCGGTTCCGGATCCGACGCGTCCGGTGCCGGGGTGGCCGGGTCGCCGGGCTCGTCGGGCTGGTCGGTGAAGTCTTCTGCGGTGAGTAGACGCAGCTCGTCGCGCGTCGGATCCTTCGCGTCGCGCAGCCGCCATGCGTGGCGGGCGACGGCGGCCTCGAAGAGGTTGCGCGAGAAGCGTCCGTTGCCGAAGGCCGACGAGCGCACCGTGGCCCGCAGGATCGACCGGACGGTGTCGCGGGCCTCGGGCACGAGCTCGTAGTCGCTGCCCTCGGCGATGGAGTCGAGGATGCGCATCAGCTCGTCGTCGGAGTAGTCGTCGAACTCGATCGTCGTGGTGAACCGGCTCGCGAGGCCCGGGTTCTGGGAGATGAAGGCGACCATGGGGTCGGGGTAGCCCGCGACGATGACGACGAGGCGCTCGCGGCGGTCCTCCATCTCCTTGACGAGGGTGTTGACGGCCTCCTGCGCGTACTGGTCGCCGGTGAGGGAGTAGGCCTCGTCGACGAAGAGCACCCCGCCGTCGGCCTTCTCGCACACCTCAGCGGTCTTGATCGCGGTCTGCCCGACGTACCCGGCGACGAGCTCGCTGCGGTCGACCTCGACGAGCTGGCCCTCGGGCAGCAGCGCGAGCGCGCGGTAGATGCCGCCGATGAGGCGCGCGACGGTGGTCTTGCCGGTGCCGGGGTTGCCGACGAAGACGAGGTGCCGGCTCATCCGGGGCGCCTTGAGGCCGGCCTGGGTGCGCAGCTTCTCGACGGTGAGCAGCGCGACCTGGCGGTGCACCTCGCGCTTGACGCGGTCGAGTCCGATCATGTCGTCGAGCTCGGCGAGCAGCTCCTCGACCGTCTTCTCGGGCTCGACCGGCTGCGCGGGCTGCTGCGGCTCGGTGGGGGCCGCGCCCGTGAGGGCCTGGCCGGCCGGAGCGAGGGTGGCGGGGTCGGGCTGCGCCCCAGCGGGACCGGTGAGGCCGAGGGGCCCCGGGATCGACGGGCGCAGCAGGTCGGGTGAGGCGGCACCGAGCCCCGGGATGCCGGCCGGCCACGCGGCAGGGGCCTGCGGCACCGGCACCGACGCCCCGCGCGCGGCCGCGAGGTAGACGCCCGAGGCGGCCGACGCGTTGGCGATGACCCAGATCGGGGCCGTGCCGAGCATGACGGCCGCCGAGGCCACCTCGGTCAGCGCCTCGGCGTACTCGTCGGCGAGGGGGTGCCGCGCCTCGACGAGCGCCTCGAGCAGGTCGGTCGGGGCCGCCCGCCAGCGGCGCCCGCGCGAGGCGGCGTCGAAGAAGGCGGCGTTGATGCTCGCGAGGTCGGTGAGGCCGGGGTGGGCCACCTCGGCCCAGCCGTGCGCGGCCTCGGGCACGGCCTCGGCGAGGGCCGCGGCGACGCGCAGCCCCTCGTCGCGTGCGGCGGCCGGGTCGAGGCCGGCCTCGGCGGCGACGTCGGACAGCTGCTCGAGGCTCTCGGCGAGGCGCGAGTCGTTGCCGTCGGTGCGGCGGTCACGGGGGTCGCGGGGGTCACGGGGTGCGTCAGGCATGCGTCACTCCGGCGGGGACAGGGGAGCGGGGGACGAGGGCGACGGCGGGGCTGAGAGCGTCGAGGGCGTCGAGGGCGTCGAGGGCGTCGAGGGCACAGCGGGGGAGGGCCCGCCCGGGGCCGGGTCGGGTGCGCCGAGGCCGAGCGAGCCGCCCGTCGAGGCCCGGCCGAACTTCTCCTCGAGGAACTGCCCGTGCACGATGATCGCCTCGGCGTCGGCCCGGTTCACGGCGTCGGCGACCTTGTCCATCGTCGTGCCGAGCAGGTCGAGCTG
The DNA here is from genome assembly GCF_057656595.1 of Intrasporangium sp. Soil_C_50. Classification (NCBI taxonomy): domain Bacteria; kingdom Bacillati; phylum Actinomycetota; class Actinomycetes; order Micrococcales; family Intrasporangiaceae; genus Intrasporangium; species Intrasporangium sp. Soil_C_50. The sequence goes on along the minus strand of NZ_JBDGKB010000022.1, from coordinate 15,406 downwards.
GTCGACGAGCAGCATGACCGAGCTCTTGCCGCCGGCGATCGGGCGCGTGTCCGCCCAGTCGCGCGGCAGGCGCAGGTAGTTGCCGATGGCCACGGGCAGGTAGTCGGTGGCCGTGGCCATGACGCTGAACCCCTGGGCGCTGCCGAGGCCGAGCTGGTCGAGGCGGGGGAGCGTCTCGCGCACGACACGCGTCACGCGGAGCAGGCGGGAGAGCACGACGCCGGGCACGCGTCCGGCCCGCGCCTGGGCCTCGACGGTGTCGAGCGCGCCGAGCAGCTGGTCGGTGGTCGGGGGACCCGGACGCACCGGTTCGGGCGCCTCGGGCCGCTCCAACCCGAACCACGACCGGATACCCACTGCGAGACCCCTCTTCATCGTCCCCGTCACCGTCGGGGGCCGGCCCGCTCATCCACCGCGGCCGGCCCCGCTCGTCCTGCCCTGTCCACCCGCGCGTCGGTGCGCGGGTGGCGGCCCCAGTGTCTCCCTCGGCGTCCCCTAGGCGTCCTCGCGGGTCGCCCGCGCGACCGTGCTGCTGACCGTGCTGCTCATCGCGTCGGGCCGCTGAGGTCGAAGACGCCGGGGGCGGCGTTGGTGGACTGGCGAGCGTCGTGCGAGGCGACGCGCTCGAGATAGCTGCGCGACTTGGCGACCTCGGTCTCGAGGGTGCCGATCGTCGCGGCCATGTTGTCGAGCGCACGGACCTTGAACTGGTCGATGGTGTCCATCGTCTCGTAGATGTTGGCGAAGGCCTTCTGGAGCGACTCGATCGACAGCGTCGAGCTGGCGGCCTGCTCCTGGATGCGCGCGGAGTTCTGCTTCAGGGCCTCGGACGTGCGCTCGATGATCCCCGACGTCGTCGTGTTGAGCGCCGTGATCTGGTCGAGGACGAGCTGCTGGTTGTTGAGGGCCTGGGCCACGATGACGGCCGTGCGCAGCGCCGACACCGTCGTGGTGGTGGCCCGGTCGACGCCCTTGATGAGCTCGATGTTGTTCTTGATGATGATGTCGATGGCCAGGTAGTTCTGGATCGAAACGGCGAGCTGGGTCAGCAGGTCCTGGTGCTTCTGGCGCACATAGAACAGGACGTCCTCGCGCAGCGCCTTGGCCTTCTCGGGGTCGGCGGCATCGAGGGTCGCCACCTGCGCGGCGAGCCTGGCGTCGAGCCGCTCGGCGACGTAGACGTACTGGTTGAGCCGGCCCATCGACTCCCAGAGGTTCTTCTTCTCGAGGTTGAGGGCGACGTTGTCCTTGGTCAGCTCGTCCTGGCCGGACTGGAGCGAGTGCAGGATGCCGTTGAGGTGGCTCTGGGCCGACTGGTACTTGCGGAAGTAGTCGGTGACGCGGTCGCCGAACGGGATCATGCCGAGGAACTTCTTGGCGCCCTGGGCCTGGCCGGGGTCGAGGTCCTCGACGGTGCGGCGCAGGTCGAGGAGCGTCGTGCCGACCTTGGAGTTGCCCGACAGGCCGCCCTCGTTGAGCGCCTTGACCGGCATCTGGAGCATCCGGTTGCTGCTCTCGGCGGCGAAGCGGATCTCGTCGGTGCCCATGCTGCGCACGTCGGCCGCCTTGGCCTCCCACTCGGGGGACTTCGCGGTGGTGCGCATCAGGCCGTCGAGGTAGGTGTCGACCTTGGAGTCGAGGCCGGGCAGCGCCGCCTCGGGGACGGCCGGGGCCATCCTGGGTGCCGCGGTCTCGGCGACCGCCTGGGTCGGGGCCGGCGCGGTGAGGATGAAGGCCTCGCTCGGCGGCGGCGCCAGGGGCGTGACCTGCTGGGCCTGCGCCTGCTGGGCGGAAGCGGCTGCTGCGGCCTGGGCGGCTGGCTGGTCGGTCATCGTCGAACGGGTCCTTCCCCTCGGTGCCGGGCGCGTCGGCGACGCGTCCGAAGTCCCTCGCCCACGGGTCGGCGACCGGCCTGGGGCCGGAGGCGTCGCCCCGTCTCGGGCGTACGGCCACTCTACGTGCCGCGCGCCTGCGACGGGCAGACGATTCGAGGGGTTCCACGCCGGTTCCACGCGGGTTCCGTGTGGGTCCCACACCGTGTCGCGCGGGCCTCGCGGGGGAGGATCCGCGGGGCCCGCGCGACACGGTGTGGAGACACGGTGTGGACCGGGGCGGCCGCGGCCCGGCGCCAGGGGAAACACCGAGCCGCGGTCGCGTTTCGTGGGGTACCCCACGACTCTGGAACGAGACGGGCCCCCGGGGAGTTCCGCCGGAGTCAGCCGATCTGCCAGGAGCGCTTGCTCAGGCCGAACCAGAAGCCGTCGATGATGCTCTCCGAGGTGAGGCCTCCGGACGCCGAGGCGGCGCCGAGCGTCACGAACAGCGGCGCGAAGTGCTCGGTGCGCGGGTGGGCCTCTCGGGCAGCCGGTGCCTTGGCGAGGAAGTCGAGCAGGGCGTCGACGTCCTGGGCGGCCATGGCCTCCTGCGCCCAGTGGTCGAACTCGGCGCTGGCCCGGGGCGGCGTGCCGTCGGCACCGGCGGCCGGGTTGAACCAGCGCAGGTTGTGGGTCGTGAAGCCCGAGCCGACGATGAGGGTGCCCTGTTCGCGCAGCGGGGCGAGGCGTCGGCCGAGGTCGAAGAGGCCGCGCGGGTCGAGCGTCGGCATCGACATCTGCAGGACCGGTACGTCGGCGTCGGGGAACATCTCCTTGAGCGGGACGTAGGCACCGTGGTCGAGGCCGCGGGCCTCGTCGCGGTGCACCTCGTGGCCGGGGGAGGTGAGCAGACGCGTCACCTCGTCGGCGAGGCCGGGTGCGGCGGGCGCGTCGTAGGTCACCTCGTAGTACTTCTGCGGGAAGCCCCAGAAGTCGTAGGTGAGCGGGGCGCCGGTGGTCGAGCCCAGGGTCGTCGGGGCGTCCTCCCAGTGGGCCGAGACGATGAGGACGTCCTTGGGCTTGGGCAGGTCGGTCGACCATGCGGCGAGCTCCGCCGTCCATCGCCGGTCGTCGGCGAGCGGCGGGGCGCCGTGGCTCAGGTAGAGGACGGGTGCGGTGGACATGGGCGGCTCCTGTAGAAAGTTGAAACATAAACTATCACGGCAACGCCACCGTCGTGCCTTTTCTTCCGGACGCGTCCCGGGACGTTGTGCCCTGCCCCCGCCCGCTCGGCGGCGGGAGGGTGTGGCATGAGCGACATCCACGTGATCCACACGGCCGCGCAGCACACGGCCGTCGTCCGCGCCCAGGTCCCCCTGCAGGACCTGCCCGCATTCTTCGAGCGCGCGTACGGCCTGGTGCTCGCTGCCGTCCGGGCCCAGCGGGCCGCGCCCGTCGGACCGCCGTTCGCGCTCTACCACGGTATGCCCGGGGCGACCGTCGACGTCGAGGCCGGCTTCCCCGTCTCGGCCGCCGTGCCGGCCTCGGGCGACGTCGTGCCCGGCACGCTGCCCGCGGGAGAGGCGGTCGAAGCCGTCCACGTCGGCCCCTACGACCGCCTTCCGGACACGTACGCGGACGTGCAGGCGTGGATGGCCGAGCACCAGCTGAGCTCCGGCCCGCAGATGTGGGAGAGCTACCTCTCCGACCCCCAGAGCGAGCCGGACGCGTCCCGCTGGCGGACGCTCGTGGTCGTCCCGACGGCGTGACGACGGCGTGACGACGGCGTGACGACGGCGTGACGACGGCCTCGGCGCCGGGCGCCGGAGCCGAGCCCGGGCGTCCCGGCGTGCATCGGGATGTGGCGGACCGGGGTGGCGCACCTGTTACGGTCGGGGCGTTCCGCGTCGGAGCAGCGACGAATCCGCTGCACGTGAGAACGGGAAGTCGTAGGTGAGTCATGGCTGCAGGCAAGGGCCGCAAGCTCGTCATCGTCGAGTCGCCCGCGAAGGCGAAGACGATCGCGGGGTACCTGGGTGGGGACTTCGAGGTGGAGGCGTCGGTCGGGCACATCCGCGACCTGCCGAACCCCTCCGAGCTGCCCGCCGACATGAAGAAGGGCCCGTTCGGCAAGTTCGCCGTCGACGTCGACAACGGCTTCGAGCCGTACTACGTCGTCGACCCGGACAAGAAGAAGAAGGTCGCCGAGCTCAAGCGCCTCCTCAAGGACGCCAGCGAGCTCTACCTCGCCACCGATGAGGACCGCGAGGGCGAGGCCATCGCCTGGCACCTGCTCGAGGCCCTCAAGCCGCGGGTTCCCGTCAAGCGCATGGTGTTCCACGAGATCACCCGCGAGGCCATCCAGCGCGCCGTCAACGACACCCGCGAGCTCGACACCCGCCTCGTCGACGCCCAGGAGACCCGCCGCATCCTCGACCGCCTCTACGGCTACGAGGTCAGCCCGGTGCTGTGGCGCAAGGTCCGCCAGGGCCTCTCGGCCGGACGCGTCCAGTCGGTCGCGACGCGCATGGTCGTCGAGCGCGAGCGCGAGCGGATGGCGTTCGTCAAGGCGTCCTACTGGGACGTCGAGGGCGAGTTCACCCCGGGCGGCGAGCAGCAGCGCTTCGCCGCGCGCCTCGCCTCCGTCGACGGCGCCCGCGTGGCCACCGGCCGCGACTTCGCCGACACCGGCGAGCTGACCGGCAAGGGCGTCGTCCACCTCGAGGAGGGCCTGGCCCGCCGCATCGCCGAGGCGTGCACCGGTGCCGACGCCCGGGTCACCGACGTGCAGGAGAAGCCCTACACGCGTCGCCCGTCGGCCCCCTTCACCACCTCGACGCTGCAGCAGGAGGCTTCGCGCAAGCTGCGCCTCAGCAGCAAGAACGCGATGCGCGTCGCGCAGCGCCTCTACGAGAACGGCTACATCACCTACATGCGTACCGACAGCACGACGCTGTCGGACGCCGCCCTGACCGCCGCTCGCAGCCAGGCCCGCGACATGTACGGCGCCGAGTACGTGCCCGAGTCGCCGCGCCGGTACGAGAAGAAGGTCAAGAACGCGCAGGAGGCCCACGAGGCCATCCGCCCCGCCGGTGACCGCTTCCGCAGCCCGGCCCAGGTGGCCGGCGAGCTGCGCGGCGACGAGTTCGCCCTCTACGAGCTGATCTGGAAGCGCACCGTCGCCTCGCAGATGGCCGACGCCCGTGGTTCGACGGCCACGGTTCGGCTCTCGGTCGACACCGCGGTCGAGGGTGCCCGGCAGGTCGAGTTCTCGGCCTCGGGCACCGTCATCACCTTCAAGGGCTTCCTCGCCGCGTACGAGGAGGGCCGCGACGACGAGGCCGTGGCCCGCGCCGACGCCGCCGCCGAGGAGCGCCGCCTGCCCAAGCTGTCGACCGGCGTCGCCATCGAGGTGCTGAGCGCCGAGGCCGACGGCCACGAGACGAGCCCGCCGGCCCGCTACACCGAGGCCACGCTCGTCAAGGCGATGGAGGAGCGCGGCATCGGCCGCCCGTCCACCTACGCCGCGACGATCGGCACGATCCAGGACCGCGGCTACGTCTTCACCAAGGGCCAGGCGCTCGTGCCGACGTGGCTCGCCTTCGCCGTGACGCGCCTGCTCGAGGAGCACTTCGGCTCGCTCGTCGACTACGAGTTCACCGCCTCCATGGAGGAGGACCTCGACCGCATCGCCAACGGCGACGAGGGCCGGGTGCACTGGCTCGAGCAGTTCTACTTCGGCAACGAGCCCACCTCCGGCGCCGGCCTCCGGCAGCTCGTCGACGACCTCGGCGAGATCGACGCCAAGGAGATCAGCACGATCCCCCTCGGCGACGGCATGGTCGTGCGCGTCGGGCGCTACGGCCCGTACGTCGAGGAGGTGACGCCCCGCGGCGTCGACCTCGAGACCGGCGAGGTGGCCGAGGGCGCCGACCCGTCGGCGACGCCGCGACGCGCGACGATCACCGACGACGTCGCCCCCGACGAGATGACCCCCGAGAAGGCCCGCGAGCTGCTCGAGGTCGCCGCCGACGACGGCAAGGTGCTCGGCCAGGACCCCGAGACCGGCCGCGACATCATCGCCCGCGCCGGCCGCTACGGCCCGTACGTCACCGAGGTCATCGACGACGACGAGGCGCCCGCGGGCGACAAGCCCAAGGGACGCAAGGCCGCCAAGGTCAAGCCGCGCACCGCGTCGCTCTTCAAGGACATGGACCTCGCGACCATCGACCTCGACGCTGCGCTCAAGCTGCTCAGCCTGCCCCGCGTCGTCGGCGCCGACGCCGAGGGCGTCGAGATCACCGCCCAGAACGGCCGCTACGGCCCGTACCTCAAGAAGGGCACCGACTCGCGCTCCCTGCAGACCGAGCAGCAGCTCTTCGACATCACGCTCGAGGAGGCGCTGGCGATCTACGCCCAGCCCAAGCAGCGTGGACGCGCCGCGGCCGCCCCGCTCAAGGAGCTCGGCGCCGACCCGGTCAGCGGTAAGCCCGTCGTCGTCAAGGACGGCCGCTTCGGCCCGTACGTGACCGACGGCGACACCAACGCGACGCTGCGCAAGGACGACGACCCGGCGTCGATCACTCCGGAGCGCGGCTACGAGCTGCTCGCCGAGAAGCGCGCCAAGGGCCCGACGACCCGCAAGCGCGCAGCGAAGAAGACGACCCGCAAGACGGTCAAGAAGACCACGACGAAGAAGGCCGCCACCAAGAAGGCCTGACCCGCTCTCCCGATCGAAAGAGCACTCCGTCCCCCCTGAGCGTGACCGCGCGGTCACGCGGACGCGGACCGAGTGCTCTTTCGATCGTCCAGGGGGCGCTAGCGTCGCGGGTGTGATCGAGACCCGACGCCTCGAGGCGGCCGACCGGCCGCGCTGGGAGACGCTGTTCCGCGCGTACATCGACTTCTACGAGCGCACGCTCGACGACGCGGCCTACGACAGGGCGTGGCGCGAGATCGCCTCCGACGCAAGGCTGCACGGCCTCAGCGCATGGCTCGACGACGAGCTCGTCGGGATCGCGCACTTCCTCGTGCACCCGAGCTCGAGCGAGCCCGACCTCTGCTACCTCGAGGACCTCTTCACGGTGCCCGAGGCGCGGGGCCTCGGCGTCGCGAGCACCCTGGTCGCGGCGGTCGGGGAGTGGGCCCGCGCGCAGGGGTGCGGCAGCGTCTACTGGCAGACCCACGAGACGAACACGACCGCTCGTCGCCTCTACGACCGGCTCGCGAGGTACGAGGGTTTCGTCGTCTACACGATGCCGCTGGGGTGACCTGGCGGATCGGCCGCGGGGATGGCGTCGCTGTCGCCGACGGGTGAGAGGCTGCTCTCATGGCAACCGTCGTGTTCGTCCACGCCCACCCCGACGACGAGGCGTCCCAGACCTCCGGCTCGATGGCCCGGGCGGTGTCCGAGGGGCACCGCGTCGTCCTCGTCGTCGCCACCAACGGCGACCACGGCGACGCGCCCGACGACCTCGCCGAGGGCGAGACCGTCGTGCACCGCCGACGCGTCGAGGCCGAGGCTGCGGGCGCCGTCATCGGCACGCACCGCGTCGTCTTCCTCGGCTACGCCGACTCCGGCATGACGGGCTGGGCGCAGAACGACCACGAGGCCAGCTTCATGCGGGTCGACACCGACGAGGCAGCGGGCCGTGTCGCCGACGTGCTGCGCGAGGAGCAGGCCGACGTCGTCGTCGGCTACGACTGGCACGGCGGCTACGGCCACCCCGACCACGTCAAGGTGCACGCCGTCACCAAGCGGGCGGCCGAGCTCGCCGGCACGGCGCGCTACCTCGAGTCATCGATGAACCGCAGCGCGATGATCCGCTCGTTCGAGGCGGCCACGGCGGCGGGCCACGACGTCGGCGAGTGGGACCCCAGCGCGCCGATGGACGACGGCAACCCGCTCGGCAGCCTCGAGGAGGAGCTGCACTGGGCCTGCGACGTCAGCGACTTCCTCGAGGTCAAGCGCTCGGCGCTCAAGGCGCACGCGAGCCAGTCCGATGCCCGCAGCATGCTCGAGATGCCCGAGCAGATGTTCGCCATGGCCTTCGGGTGGGAGCACTTCATCGAGCCGGGGCGGCCGGACGGGATGGTCGTGGGGTGGTTCCTCGGCGGCGGAGCGGTCGGGTAGGTTACTGCCGGTAACCTCCACCGTTCCGAACCGTCTCCCGAAAGGGGCCACCATGTCCGACATGGACTTCGCGACCGCCACGCCCGAGCAGCTCGCGGCCGTCGAGCCGGCCGAGTTCATCCAGATCGTCAAGAAGATGTCCGACAAGGACGTCACGGCGCTGATGGCCACGGACAACCGCGAGGCGATCCTGAGCGCGATCTTCTCGCGCATGCCCGAGCTCTTCCGTGCCGACCGCGCCGGCTCCACCACGGCCACGACGCACTGGAGCATCACCGGTCGCCCCGACGGTGGCGCCGACGAGTGGACCGTCCGTTTCGCCGACGGCACCTGCACGGCACTGCCGGGCCACGACGGCGACGCCACGCTCACCCTGACGATGTCGCCCGTCGACTTCACCAAGGTCATCACCAAGAGCGGCAACCCGGTCATGATGTTCATGACCGGCAAGATCAAGGCCAAGGGCGACCTCGGCCTCGCCGCCAACATCGCGAACTTCTTCGACATCCCCAAGGGCTGAGCCCGGGTGGTCGAGTTCTCGCTGGCCCTCGACGACGACCAGCGCGAGCTGCGCGACTGGGTGCACGGCTTCGCCCGCGACGTCGTGCGCCCGGCCGCGGCCGAGTGGGACGTACGCGAGGAGACGCCGTGGCCGGTCATCCAGGAGGCGGCGCGCGCCGGGCTCTACGGGTTCGAGTTCCTCGCCCAGGCGTGGGCCGACCCCACCGGCATCGCCATCAACCTCGCCAACGAGGAGCTCTTCTGGGGTGACGCCGGCATCGGCATGTCGATCTTCGGCACGACCCTCGCCGTCGCCGCGATCTACGGCTCGGGCACGCCCGACCAGATGGTCGAGTGGCTGCCGCAGTGCTACGGCGACGCCGACGAGCCGAGGCTGGCCGCCTTCGCGACGACCGAGCCGCAGGCCGGCTCCGACGTCGCTGCCATGCGCACTCGGGCCCGGTACGACGAGGCCACGGACGAGTGGGTGCTGAACGGGCAGAAGGCCTACATCACCAACGGCGGCATCGCCACTGTCCACGTGGTGACCGCCGTCGTCGACCCCGACCTCGGCTCCCGCGGTCAGGCTGCCTTCGTCGTGCCGCCGGGAACCCCCGGGCTCGAGGGCGGCCGCAAGCTGCGCAAGCTCGGCCTGCGGGCCTCGCACACGGCCGACGTCTTCCTCGACGACGTCCGCGTTCCGGGCTCGTGCCTGCTCGGCGGCAAGGAGCGGCTCGACGAGCGCCTGGCCCGGGCCCGCGAGGGCAGCGGAGCCGGCAGCGGTGGTCGCCAGGGCGGCCAGGCCGCCATGCGCACCTTCGAGCTCACCCGCCCCACGGTCGGGGCGCAGGCCATCGGCATCGCTCGGGCCGCGTACGAGCACGCCCTCGACTACGCCAAGGACCGTGTCGCCTTCGGCCGACCGATCATCGAGAACCAGGCCATCGCGTTCGCCCTCGCCGACATGCGGACGGAGATCGACGCCGCGCGCCTGCTCGTGTGGCGCGCGGCGTGGATGGGAAAGACGAACCAGCCGTTCGGTGCGGCGGAGGGGTCGATGAGCAAGCTCAAGGCCGGCGAGGTCGCGGTGGCCGTCACCGACAAGGCGGTCCAGATCCTCGGCGGCGCCGGCTACGTGTCCGACCACCCGGTCGAGCGGTGGTCGCGCGACGCGAAGATCTACACGATCTTCGAGGGCACGAGCGAGATCCAGCGACTCGTCATCGCCCGCGCCATCAGCGGCGTCCGCATCCGCTGACCCCCGCCTCCCTCACCCGTCGAGAGGCCACGTTCGGTCGCCTCCGGCGCGTCGAAAGGCTACGTTCGGTCGCCTCCGGCGCGTCGAAAGGCCAGCACTCGCGACGAGAGCTGGCCTTTCGACTGTCGTGGAGCGACCACTCGTGGCCTCTCGACGGTTTGGGGGTGGGCTAGACGACGAGGTTGAGGAGCAGGACGAGGACGAGCCCGGTGACCGACAGGACGGTCTCCATGAGTGACCACGTCTTGATCGTCTGGCCGACCTTCATCCCGAAGTACTCCTTGACGAGCCAGAAGCCGGCGTCGTTGACGTGGGAGAAGAACACCGATCCGGCGCCGATGGCCAGGACCATGAGCGACACCTGGGTGGCCGGCATGCCGGCGGTCAGCGGCGCGAGGATGCCCGACGCCGTGACCGTGGCGACGGTGGCCGAGCCGGTGGCGAGGCGGATGAGGACCGCGACGAGCCAGGCGAGCAGGAGCACCGACAGGCCGCTGCCCGCGATCCAGTCGGCGACGAGCTTGCCGATGCCGGTGTCGACGAGCGTCTGCTTGAAACCGCCGCCGGCGGCGACGATGAGGATGATGCCGGCGATCGGGCCCAGCGAGGCCTCGAGCGAGGAGCTGACCTCCTTGACGCCCATGCCGGCGCCGCGGCCGAGCGTGAACATCGCGAGGATGACGGCGATGAGCAGGGCGACGAGAGGCGTGCCGAGGAAGTCGAGGGCGGCGCGGGCCGGGGTGTCCTTGCCGGCGAGGATGTCGGCGAGGGCCTTGCCCATCATGAGCACGACCGGGGTCAGGACCGTGAACAGCGTGATGCCGAACGACGGGCGACGGGTGGCCGCCTCGGCGCGGGGCTCGAAGAGGTCGGGCGCGGGCACGTCGACCCAGCGGGAGGCGAGGCGGGCGAACCACGGGCCGGCCACGGCGACCGTCGGGATCGCGACGAGGATGCCCAGGCCGAGGGTGATGCCGAGGTCGGCCTTGAGCGCGTCGATGGCCACGAGCGGGCCGGGGTGCGGCGGCACGAGGCCGTGCATCGCGGACAGGCCGGCGAGGGCCGGGATGCCGACCCGCACGAGCGACAGGCCGGAGCGGCGGGCGACGAGGAAGATCACCGGCATGAGCAGCACGAGGCCGATCTCGAAGAACATCGGCATGCCGATGATGGCGCCGACGCCGGCCATGGCCCAGGGGAGGGCCTTCGTCGAGCTGCGTCCGACGATGGTGTCGACGATCTCGTCGGCGCCGCCGGAGTCGGCGAGCAGCTTGCCGAACATCGCGCCGAGCGCGATGAGGATGCCGACGCCGGCCGCGGTGCTGCCGAAGCCCTTGGTGTAGCTGTCGATGACGTCGCTCATCGCGACGCCGGCCACGGCGCCGACGGTGAGCGAGCCCAGGGTCAGGGCGAGGAACGGGTGCAGCCGGAACCGCACGATGAGCAGGACGAGCACGGCGATGCCGAGCAGCGCGGCCGGCACGAGGCGCCCGGCGGGGATGGCCGGTGCGGCGTCGGCTGCGACGACCGACGCGGACAGCAGGGTGGTGGTCATGGCTGGGTCACTTCCGGGATGCGGGCGGCCAGGGGGCCGAGGGACTGCGTGACGAGGTCGTCGACGGGTTGGTCGACGTCGAGGACGGCGCCGTGCTCGACGGGACCGAGGGGCTCGAGGGTGGCGAACTGCGACTCGACGAGTGCGGCGGGCATGAAGTGCCCGGGGCGCCCGGCCACGCGCGTCGCGATGACCTCGGGGGTGCCGTGCAGGTGCAGGAAGTACACGTGCGGGGCGGCCGCGGCGAGCACGTCGCGGTAGGCGTGCTTGAGCGCCGAGCAGCTGGTGACGCCGCCGGTGATGGCGTGGTCGGCGAGCCACTGCGCGATCGTGGCCAGCCAGGGGCCACGGTCGTCGTCGGTGAGGGGGATGCCGGCCGACATCTTGTCGATGTTGGCCCGCGGGTGGAAGTCGTCGGCGTCGGTGAAGGGGACACGCAGACGCTGCGCCAGGGCGGCCCCGACGGTGGTCTTGCCCGAGCCGGACACCCCCATGACGACGACCAGGGGTGGTGGGTGGTGCTCTGTGTTCGCTGTCGTCCGTTGCGACATGCTCCGTGACTCCTTCGTCCGGCTCGATCGCTCTCTTCGTCGAGTCGCTCGGCCTAGAGTGGAGCAACAAGGACGTCTTTTCAAGACCTAGTGGCAAATAAAACAGATTTAAAGATGCGCACGGCCGAGCGGGTGTGCCGTGTGACAGGCTGGCGTCATGTCGACCGACCGCCGTCCTGCGCTCCACGCGAGCGTCCTCGATGCGCTCGGGCGGCAGGTCGTCTCCGGTGAGCTGCCGGCCGGGACGGTGCTGCGCATCGACCAGCTCGACGAGCGGTACGGGGTGTCGCGCTCGGTGGTCCGCGAGGCGGTCCGGGTGCTCGACTCGATGGGGCTGGTGGAGGCGCGCAAGCGGCTCGGGGTGCGGGTCATGCCGAGCACGGCGTGGAACGTCTTCGACCCGCGGGTCATCCGGTGGCGCCTCGACGGCCCGGGCCGGGAGGGTCAGCTGCTCTCCCTCGGCGAGCTGCGCCGCGGTGTCGAGCCGGTGGCGGCCGAGCTGGCCGCAGCGCACGCGACGCCGGAGCAGTGCGGGGCGATGACCGGGGCCGTGGTGGCGATGGCGGTGCACGCCAAGTCCGGTGACCTGGAGGCCTATCTTCAGGCCGACCAGACCTTCCACGCGACCCTGCTGGCGGCGTCGGGCAACGAGATGCTCGCTGCGCTGTCGGGGGTCGTCGGCGAGGTCCTCGCCGGCCGGACCCACCACGACCTGATGCCGTCCACGCCGAACCCGGTCGCGGTCCGGCTGCACGGTGACGTGGCCGAGGCCGTCCAGTCCGGCGACGGCGCAGCCGCCTCAGCCGCGATGCAGGCCATCATCGCCGAGGCCAGCGACGCGCTCCGCGAGGGCTGAGACGTCGAGAGGCCACCTTCGGTCGCCCTCCACCCGTCGAAAGGCCACGATCGGCTGCGCCAGACACGTCGAAAGGCCACGTTCTGGGAACGGAACGTGGCCTTTCGACGGTTCAGAGCCAGCCGAACGTGGCCCCTCGACGGTTGAGAGGGGTCAGGCGAGGGCGTCGATGATGCCGTTCAGCGTCGCGGACGGGCGCATGACCTCGGAGACCTTGGCCGGGTCGGGGCGGTAGTAGCCGCCGATCTCGACCGCATGGCCCTGGGCGCCGATGAGCTCGGCGTCGATGGCCTCGGCGTTGTCAGCGAGGGCCTTGGCCGTGTCGGCGAAGGCCGCCGCCAGCTCGGCGTCCTCGGTCTGCTGCGCCAGCTCCTGGGCCCAGTAGAGGGCCAGGTAGAAGTGGCTGCCGCGGTTGTCGATCTGGCCGACCTTGCGCGCCGGCGACTTGTTCTCGTCGAGGAGCCGGCCGGTGGCCCGGTCGAGCGTCTCGCCGAGCACCTTGGCGCGGGCGTTGCCGGTGGCCTCGGCGAGGTGCTCGAGGCTGACGGCGAGGGCGAGGAACTCCCCGAGGCTGTCCCAGCGCAGGTAGTCCTCCTGGACGAGCTGCTGCACGTGCTTCGGGGCCGAACCGCCGGCGCCGGTCTCGAAGAGGCCGCCGCCGTTGATGAGCGGGACGATCGAGAGCATCTTGGCCGACGTGCCGAGCTCGAGGATCGGAAAGAGGTCGGTGAGGTAGTCGCGCAGGACGTTGCCGGTGACCGAGATGGTGTCCTCGCCCCTGCGGATCCGCTCGAGCGAGTACGCGATGGCCTCGGCCGGCGCGAGGATCTCGATGGTCAGGCCCTCGGTGTCGTGCTCGCCGAGGTACTCCTTGACCTTGCCGATGAGGTTGGCGTCGTGCGCGCGGTCGGCGTCGAGCCAGAACACGGCGGGCGTGCCGGTGGCGCGGGCCCGGTTGACGGCGAGCTTGACCCAGTCGCGGATCGGCACGTCCTTGGTCTGGCAGGCGCGCCAGATGTCGCCGGCCGAGACAGTGTGCTCGAGGAGCGTCGCGCCCGAGCCGTCGACGATGCGCACGGTGCCGGCCTCGGCGATCTCGAACGTCTTGTCGTGGCTGCCGTACTCCTCGGCCTTCTGCGCCATTAGGCCGACGTTGGGCACCGAGCCCATCGTGGCCGGGTCGAAGGCGCCGTGGGCGCGGCAGTCGTCGAGGACGACCTGGTAGATCGGGGCGTACGAGCTGTCGGGCAGCACGGCGAGGGTGTCCTGCTCGTCGCCCGCGGCGTTCCACATGTGGCCCGAGGTGCGGATCATCGCCGGCATCGACGCGTCGACGATGACGTCGCTCGGCACGTGCAGGTTGGTGATGCCGCGGTTGCTGTCGACCATCGCGAGGGCCGGCCCGTCGGCGAGGGCCGCCTTGACGGCGTCCTCGACGGCCGCGCGCTGCTCGGCAGGCAGCGACTCGACGGCCTTGAGCATCGCGCCGAGGCCGTCGTTCGGCGACGCGCCGGCGGCGGCCAGCTCGGCGGCGTGCCCGGAGAAGAGGGCCGGGAAGAAGGCGCGGATGACGTGGCCGAAGATGATCGGGTCGGAGACCTTCATCATCGTGGCCTTGAGGTGCACCGAGAAGAGGACGCCCTCCTCCTTGGCACGCGCGACCTGCGCGGCGAGGAAGCGCTCGAGGGCGGCGACGTCCAGGTAGGTGGCGTCGACGACCTCACCGGCGAGCACCGGGAAGTCGGGCTTGAGGACCGTGACGGTGCCGTCGGCCGTGACGTGCTCGATGCGGATCGTGCTGTCGCCGTCGATGACGACCGACTTCTCGTTGTGGCGGAAGTCGTCGGCGTCCATCGTCGCGACGTTCGTCTTCGAGTCGGCGCTCCACGCGCCCATCGAGTGCGGGTGCTTGCGGGCGTAGCTCTTCACCGACGCGGGAGCCCGGCGGTCCGAGTTGCCCTCGCGCAGGACGGGGTTGACGGCCGAGCCCTTGATCTTGTCGTAGGCCGCACGAGCCGACTTTTCGGCGTCGGTGCTCGGGTTGTCGGGGTAGTCGGGCAGGGCGTAGCCCTGGCCCTGCAGCTCGGCGATCGCGGCCTTGAGCTGCGGGATCGACGCCGAGATGTTCGGCAGCTTGATGATGTTGGCCTCGGGCGTCTGCGCGAGCGCGCCCAGCTCGGCGAGCGCGTCGTGCCCGACGCCGGTGGCGGCCTGCTCGCTCGTCAGGGCATCGGGGAAGGCGGCGAGGATACGGCCCGACAGGGAGATGTCGCGCGTCTCGACGTCGACACCGGCCTGCTTGGCGAAGGCCGAGACGATGGGCAGCAGCGAGGCCGTCGCCAGCGCAGGGGCCTCGTCGGTGTGCGTGTAGATGATGGTCGAGTCCAACGCGGGTGCTCCGTTCGGTGTGCTCTGGTCGTGCCGGTGGGCTGTTCAGGCTCGGGTGGTGCGGACGAGTCGTCCGGTGCCGACGGGCCGGCCGCGGCGACAGGACGCCACGGTCCACCGGCAAGAAATCTTGACATCAAGATATCCGATGCGTCGCGGCCGTGGGGCCGCCGTCCCATCCTGCCGGGGTGGCCTGCGCCACGCCAGACGCGTCGAGCGCCTCGGACGCGTCGCGCCGGCGCACACCCGGGCCGGGCGGCGCTGCCTGTCCGCCGCCCCTAGGTGTACCCGGTCATGACGTTGGTGACAGGCGGCTGATCGGTGGGAGCCCGTCGAGGGCGGTGTGGCGT
>NZ_JBDGKB010000021.1:0-59715 GCF_057656595.1 Intrasporangium sp. Soil_C_50 | reverse complement strand
GGGCCCTGCAACTCTCAGCCAGGCCGTCCCCGAAAGCAGGGCGGCTCGCTCAGCCCGGCAGTAACCCGACGACACCGTAGTGCGACAAAAACTCTGCCCTTGTCACACCCCACGGTCCACCAGTGAGCCTCAGCGGTGCAGGGAGTCGACGCGCGGCGCGAGCTCGAGCACCTCGCGGGCCTGCTCGAGCGAGGCCTGGAGGACGCGGTCGTAGGTCGGTGACGCGGCCCGGTGGAGGCGGCGACCGCTCCTCTGGGTCGGCGCGACGCTGAGCGGCCTGGGCCTGCTCGTGCTGCTCGCGGCCGTGCGGTCGGGGCGACGGTCGCGGACCGGATCGGAGGTGGAGCCGGCTGCCGACGACCGCGCGCCGGCGACGCTCGGCTGAGCTCGTGCGGCCCCGGCAATTCGGTTGCCGGGGCGGCACGCCGACGGGAGCATGACGCCCATGTCGCTCCCCACCCCGACGCTGGTCACCGACCGTCTGCGGCTGCGCCCGTTCGACGATGCCGACGCCGCCGACCTCTACGCGCTGCACAGCAACGCCGACGTGCTGCGCTACTGGGACTCGCCGCCGTGGACCGACCCCGCGCGCGCCGAGCGGTTCCTCTCCGTGTGCCGCCAGATGGAGGAGGAGGGCACGGGCGCCAGGCTGGTCGTCGAGCGACTCGACGACGGTGTCTTCCTCGGGTGGTGCACCCTCAACCGGTGGAACCCCGACTTCCGCAGCGCCTCGCTCGGCTACTGCTTCGGTGCGGCGGCCTGGGGGCACGGCTACGCCACGGAGGCTGCCCGCGCGCTGCTGACGTGGGCCTTCGACGCCCTCGACCTCAACCGCGTCCAGGCCGAGGTCGACACCCGCAACGCGCCGTCGGCCCGGGTGCTCGAGAAGCTCGGGTTCGTGCTCGAGGGGACGCTTCGCGAGGACTGCGTCGTCGACGGCGTCGTCTCCGACTCGTGGGTCCACGGACTGCTGCGGCGCGAGTGGCAGCCCGCGGGCTGACGGCACGCCCGACGTCCACCGGCACCGCGAGGCGCAGCACCACGCCGGTGGTCATGTACCGCGCTGGGTCGCGTCGGCGCCACGAGCCGCTGCCGCTGCCGGTGCAGGCCTGAGCCAAGGTCAGGAGAGGTGGGCAGCGACCGCTGCGAGTGCGCGGTCCCGTTCCGCACTCGTCCATGGCCGCTGCCCGTCCAGGACGACCCAGTCGACACGCTCCGGGGTCAAGAACGCGACAGCAGCCGCCACACCCGACGGTTCGGACTCCGACGGCACGAACCCGACCACCGCCGGCACACCGTGAACGAGCTGGTCCGTGCCACCTGCGCAGTGCTCGAAGGCCGCCTGCGCGAACTGCCCCGTCTGCTTGGGGTCGTGCGCGGGCAGTTCGATCTCGGCGTACGTCACGGCCCGCGAGCCGGAGCCCGGCCGGGCTCGGTCACCCTCCTCGGTGACGATCTCGACGTGGCGGACCCTTCGAGCTCCAGAGGCGATCAGCAGGTCTCCCCAGCCCGTGCGGGCCCACGGACCGTGTCGGCCACAATCGACGTCCTCGAACGCCGGTAACCGCCCGGCGCACCGGGCATCGCCCGCATCCCGGCCGGGAACGAGCTCCTCGTTGATGAGGATGGCGCGCTTGACACCCCGCCCGAACAGGTCCTTCACCGGGAGGTCGGCTCCCGCGCCCACACCGAGGTCTCGAGCCTGGACGCACTCGGCGGCATCCGGAATCACGGTCATCGACGGGCTCGTCGAGCTCTCGGTGAGGGTGGATGGTTGTGGGATCGACGTGCCCGCGGTGCACCCGACGAGGGCAATGAGTGGCGCAACAACCTGCGCGGCCAGGGGGAGCGCCCCCAGCCGGCGTCGGCCCCGTTGAACCCCCTCGTCCATGATCGGCATTATGCCAAGCGCGTTTCGGCCAGCGTTACGCGATCGTTAGTGGTTGCATCGGAAACCACCCCATCGGCCCGTGGCGTCGTCCTATTGTTCTGAGCACAAGGTAGCGCGTGATCGTCATCACACGACGGCCACCCACTGGGAAGGAACGACGATGAGTTCTGGCATGGTTCGGCGGGTGCTGCCGGTAGTGGCCGCAGCCGCCTTGGTGCTCGGGAGTGCTGCCTGCGGCAGCAACTCGGGCGGAGGCGGGTCCGGTGGCAGCACGGCCTCCGGAGGCACGAACGCCAAGACGGTCGGCGTGATCCTGCCCGACGCAACGACCTCGCCCCGCTGGGAGGCCAACGACCGGCCCAGCCTCGAGAAGGCGTTCACGACGGCGGGTCTGAAGTCCGACATCCAGAATGCCGGTGGTGACAAGTCGAAGTTCGGCACGATCTGCGACGCCATGATCAACGAAGGCGTCTCGGTGCTGATGATCGTGAACCTCGACTCGGAGTCCGGCGGCGCCTGCCTGAAGAAGGCCGCCAAGGCGGGCATCCCGAGCATCGACTACGACCGGCTCACGCTCGGCGGCGGCGCGTCGTACTACGTGTCCTTCGACAACGTGAAGGTCGGCGCGCTGATGGGCACCGGTCTCCAGAAGTGCCTCGGTGACAAGGCCCAGGGCGCGGGCGTCGTGTACATCAACGGTGACCCGACCGACAACAACGCTGCCCTGTTCAAGTCGGGCTACGACACCCAGCTGAAGCAGGACGGCAAGGTCAAGATCCTGTCGTCGGACGTGTCCGGCTTCTGGGACGCCACCAAGGCAGGGAAGGCCTTCGACGGTCTGTACACCCAGTTCGGTAACAAGATCCAGGGCGTCATCTCGGCCAATGACACGATGGCCGGCGGCATCGTCGCCAGCCTCAAGCGCAACGGCCTCGCCGGCAAGGTGCCGGTCACCGGACAGGACGCCAGCGTCGAGGGTCTGCAGCGTATTCTCGCCGGCACCCAGTGCATGACGGTCTACAAGAACACCAACCTCGAGGCCGACGCGGCGTCGAAGCTGGCGATCGCAGTGGCCAAGGGTGACAAGGCCGCGGCGGACGCTCTGGCGACCTCGAAGGTCAAGGACACCGTGACGGGCAAGGATGTCCCGTCGGCTCTTGCCACGCCAGAGGCGATCTACCAGGACAACGTCAAGAAGGTGGTCTCCGACGGCTTCCAGAAGGCCTCGGACATCTGCACGGCTGAGTTTGCGGCCGCCTGCACCAAGTACGGCGTTTCCTGACAGACGCGAGAGGGCCGGCTCGTGCCGACGGGCCGGCCCTCGAGCATCTGTCGCACGGTCCTGCGTCATACCGCGGCCAGAACATCCGGGAGTATGTTCGGGCTGCCAGCAGACCCGATCGGCCAGACAACCCGGCTCAACGTGGAGACCTCGATGACGACGATCACAGCAGCGGAGTCCGTACCGGTGGCGGACGCCACGGCGCCCCTGCTCTCACTTCGGGCGGTCAACAAGAGTTTTGGCGCAGTGGATGTGTTGCGTGGCGTCGATATCGACATCCGCCCGGGGCGGGTCACCGCCTTGGTCGGTGACAACGGGGCCGGCAAGAGCACCCTGATCAAGGGCATCGCCGGCATCCACGGCTTCGACGCCGGCGAGTACACGTTCGAGGGCAAGCCCGTCACGGTGCACAGCCCGAAGGACAGCAACGCCCTCGGCATCGAGGTCGTCTACCAAGACCTCGCGCTGTGCGACAACCTCGACGTGGTGCAGAACATGTATCTCGGTCGCGAGCTGAAGAAGAGCGGCCTGCTCGACGAGGACACGATGGAGGCCAAGGCCAAGGAGACGCTCTCCGGCCTGTCGGTGCGCACGCTGAAGTCCGTGCGCACGCTCGTGGCCAGCCTCTCCGGTGGCCAGCGCCAGACGGTCGCGATCGCCCGCGCCGTCCTGTGGAACTCGCGGATCGTGATCTTGGACGAGCCGACCGCGGCGCTCGGTGTGGCCCAGACCGAGCAGGTCCTGCACCTGGTCCGGCGGCTCGCCGACCGCGGGCTGGGCGTGGTGCTCATCAGCCACAACCTGACCGACGTCTTCCAGGTCGCGGATGACATCGCCGTGCTCTACCTGGGTCAGATGGTCGCTCAAGTAGAGGCCAAGTCCGTCACCAACAGCCAGGTGGTCGAGCTGATCACGGCCGGGCGTTCCGGCGACCTGGGGCTGAAACATCCGATGGCGGACGTGATAGAGGAAGGCGCGAGCGAGACGGGGGAGGTGTCAGCATGAGCACCGTCACCGAGCCGCAGTCGGCAGAATCGCAGCCTGGCTTCGCCAACACCGCCGGCCCTGAGACGATCGGCGAGGCGGCCCGCGCCTACATACAGAAGGTGCGCGGTGGCGACGTCGGCGCGCTGCCCGCCGTCGCGGGCCTGATCGTGCTGATCCTCGTCTTCACGGCGCTGCGCCCATCGACCTTTCCCACCGCGTTCAACATCGCCAACCTGATCAACCAGAGCGCTGCGGTGATCGTCATCGCCATGGGCCTGGTCTTCGTGCTGCTGCTCGGCGAGATCGACCTGTCGGCCGGTTATGCGGCAGGGACGTCGGCCGCCGTCATGGGCATCTTCATGACCAACCAGGGCTGGCCTTGGCCGCTGGCCCTCGCCGCGTGCCTGCTGACCGGTGTCGTCATCGGCACCTGTATCGGCCTGCTCGTGGCCTACCTGGGCATTCCGTCGTTCGTGGTCACGCTCGCCGCGTTCCTGGGCCTCCAGGGCCTGCTGCTGGTGCTGATCGGCGAGGGCGGCACGATCCCGTTCCGCGACGACACGATCCTCGCGATCATGAACAGCAACCTCCCGATCTGGCTGGGTTGGACCTTGTACGTCGTCGGGATGATCGTCTATGGAGGGTTGACCTATCGGCGGTCGGTCGCGCGTCGCGCGGCTGGGCTCACCGGTGACGCGCTCTCGGTCTGGGCCTTCAAGATCGGGGCGCTGGCGGTCCTCCTCGGCCTCGCGACCTGGTACCTGAGCCAGGAGCGCAGCAAGAACATCATCGTGACCTCACTCAAGGGTGTTCCGATCGTAGTCGTCGTCCTGCTCGTGCTGCTGATCATCACCAGCGTCGCGCTGGGACGGCTGTCGTGGGGCCGGCACGTGTACGCCGTCGGCGGTAACGCCGAGGCGGCCCGGCGGGCCGGCATCACCGTCCAGACGATCAAGCTGGCCTGCTTCGTCATCTGTTCGACACTGGCGGCCGTCGCCGGCGTGCTCCTGGCCAGCCGGGACAACTCGGTGTCGCCGACGACGGGTGGCTCCTCGACCCTGCTGTACGCCGTCGGCGCGGCCGTCATCGGTGGCTGCAGCCTCTTCGGGGGCAAAGGCAAACCGGTCAACGCGATCATCGGTGGCCTCGTGGTCGCCGTCATCGACAACGGCATGTCGCTGCTCAACCAGCCCTCGGGCCGGGTTTTCATGGTGACCGGACTGGTCCTGCTCATCGCGGCCAGCGTCGACGCCCTGAGTCGTCGTCGGGCCGCGGCGAGCGGCCGAGCCTAGAGCCACCGGGGCCGAGCAGATCTTCCGCGCCGCAGGCGACCGAACCAGTGCCGTGAGCGGCCGTCACATGGCTGCTACGACGGCTCTCCCGGCCGTCCGGCCGCTGAAGAGGCAGCCACCGAGGAAGGTGCCCTCGAGCGAGTTGTAGCCGTGCATGCCGCCGCCGCCGAAGCCGGCCACCTCACCGGCCGCGTAGACGCCCGGCAGCGGCTGGCCCCCGGCCTGCATGACGCGCCCGGTGAGGTCGGTCTCGAGGCCGCCGAGGGTCTTGCGGGTCAGGATGTTGAGTCGCACCGCGATGAGCGGCCCTGCCTTCGGGTCGAGGAGCCGGTGCGGTGTCGCGACGCGGATCAGCTTGTCCCCGCGGTAGTTCCGTGCGCCCCGGATCGCCGTGACCTGGGCGTCCTTGCCGAAGTCGTTGGCCATCTCGTTGTCGCGGGCCACGATGGTCGCGCGCAGCGACCGCTCGTCGACGAGGTCCTCGCCCGTCAGCGCGTTCATGCCGCGGACGAGCTCCTCGAGGGTGTCGGCGACGACGAAGTCCTCTCCGTGGCGCTTGAACGCCTCGACGGGCGCGGGTGCGCCCGGCCGGACGCGTCCGAGCACCTGGCGCACGTCCTTGCCGGTGAGGTCGGGGTTCTGCTCGGAGCCGGAGAGGGCGAACTCCTTCTCGATGATCTTCTGGGTCAGCACGAACCACGAGTAGTCGTAGCCGGTGCGCATGATGTGCCCGAGCGTGCCCAGGGTGTCGAAGCCCGGGAAGTAGGGCGCCGGGAACCGCCGACCCGTCGCGTCGACCCACAGCGACGAGGGTCCCGGCAGGATGCGGATGCCGTGGTTGTCCCAGACGGGGTCCCAGTTGCGCAGGCCCTCGGTGTAGTGCCACATCCGGTCGGGGTTGATGATGCGCCCACCCGCGGCCTCGGTGATGCCGAGCATCCGGCCGTCGACATGGGCCGGCACGCCCGCGACCATCCGCCTGGGCGGCGTGCCGAGCCGCTCGGGCCACGCGCGGCGCACGAGGTCGTGGTCGCCGCCGATGCCGCCGCTCGTGACGATGACCGCCTGGGCCGTGATCTCGAAGTCGCCGACGACCTCGCGGTTCGTCGGCTTCCCCCGAGCCGCGCCGTCGGGGGCGAGCACCGCGCCCCGCACGCCGCTGACGACGCCGCCGGACTCCACGAGCTCGTCGACCCGGTGGCGGAAGGCGAGCGTGACGCGTCCGGCCGCGACGCCGTCGCGCACCCGCCGCTCGAAGGGCTCGACGATGCCCGGGCCGGTGCCCCACGTGATGTGGAAGCGCGGCACCGAGTTGCCGTGCCCGTCAGCGCGGCCGTCACCGCGCTCGGCCCACCCGACGACGGGGAAGACGCGGTGGCCGAGGTCGTGCAACCAGGAGCGCTTCTCACCCGCCGCGAAGTGCAGGTAGGCCTCGGCCCACTTGCGCGGCCAGAAGTCCTCCTCCCGGTCGAACTGTGCCGAGCCCATCCAGTCCTGGGTCGCCAGCTCGATGGAGTCCCGGATGCCCATGCGCCGCTGCTCGGGGGAGTCGACGAGGAACAGGCCCCCGAAGCTCCAGAACGCCTGGCCGCCGAGCGACTGCTCGCCCTCCTGGTCCACGAGCACCACCCGCTTGCCGGCAGCGGCGAGCTCGGCGGTGGCGACGAGCCCGGCGAGGCCGGCTCCCACGACGACGACGTCGGCTTCCATGCACGGCAACCTACCGGGCCCGGCCCCCGAGCCGCGGCGATCGGTCCGCCAGGGGCGAATTCGCCCGTGGCAGAGCCGCCCCTCCGGCCGACGCGTCCGGGCCCACGCTGGGGGCATGACCGACACACTCGCACCAGCCGCGCTGGACGACCAGCTGTCGATGCAGCTGCTCCACCAGCGGATCATCGTTCTCGGGTCCGAGGTCGACGACCCGGTCGCCAACCGGATCACCGCCCAGCTCCTGCTCCTGTCGGCACGGGACCCGCGCAGCGACATCAGCCTCTACGTCAACAGCCCCGGCGGCTCCGTCACGGCAGGACTCGCCATCTACGACACGATGCGCGTCATCCCCAACGACGTGTCGACGCTCGCGCTCGGGTTCGCGGCGTCCATGGGGCAGTTCCTCCTCGGCGCAGGGACGCCCGGCAAGCGCTTCGCCCTGCCCAACGCGCGGATCATGATGCACCAGCCCTCGGCGGGCATCCAGGGCACGGCCGCCGACGTCGAGGTGCAGGCGAACAACCTCAAGGCCGTCAAGCGCCGCGTCAACGAGCTGCAGGCCGAGCACACCGGCCAGACCGTCGAGCAGATCACCCTCGACAGCGAGCGCGACCGGTGGTTCAGCGCCGAGGAGGCGTTGGCGTACGGGATCGTCGACCACGTCGTCGCCTCGCTCGCCGACGTCCGGCCCCAGGGCGTCCAGCGGACGGTGGGCCTGCGATGAGCAGCTACACGATTCCCTACGTCGTCGAGCGCACGCCGGCCGGCGAGCGCAGCTTCGACATCTACAGCAGGCTGCTCCAGGAGCGGATCATCTTCGTGGGCACCGAGATCGACGACGGCGTCGCCAACGTCGTCATGGCCCAGCTCCTCCACCTCGCCGACGTCGCGCCGGACCGCGAGGTCTCGCTCTACGTCAACAGCCCGGGCGGCTCCTTCACGGCGCTCATGGCCCTCTACGACACGATGCAGTACGTGCCGACGCCGGTCGCGACGTGGTGCCTCGGGCAGGCAGCGTCGGCCGCGGCGGTGCTGCTCGCCGCCGGCGAGCCCGGACGGCGCTTCGCGCTGCGCCACTCACGCGTGCTGCTCCACCAGCCGTCGGCCGGCGGGCAGGGCACGGTGAGCGACCTCGCGCTGCAGGCCGACGAGCTGCTCCGCGTCCGGTCCCAGGTCGAGGAGGTGCTGAGCCGTCACACCGGGCGCAGCATCGAGCAGCTCCGGCTCGACACCGACCGCGACAAGGTCCTGACGGCCCGCCAGGCGGTCGAGTTCGGGATCGTCGACCATGTCGTCGAGCGGGCCGAGGAGGCGCGCGTCGCCGCGGTGGGCTGAGCGTCGCGGCTCGAGCGCCTGGGGAGTGCTCCCCCTGCGCTCGACGCGCGCGAACCGGGCGAATCGGACACGCTGCGAGGTGCAGGACACGGCCAACCAGGAAAGGACTCGCACATGCGCACCTCACGACTCGCTCGCTCCCTCGCGGCCCTCGCCCTCGCCGCCGGCGGCCTCACCGTCGCCACGGCCACGGTGACGGCCACCGCCCCGGCGGCCCACGCCGACGAGTGCTACACGTGGAGCCGGACGCTGAGCAGCGGGACATCCGGATCGGACGTCAGCCAGCTGCAGATCCGCGTCGCCGGCTGGGCGGGCTACGGCGTCAACATGGCCGTCGACGGCCAGTACGGAGCCCAGACGACCACCGCCGTCAGGAACTTCCAGTCCGCCTACGGCCTCGCCGCCGACGGCGTCGCCGGACCGGCCACGTTCTCCACGATCTACGCGCTGCAAGACCCCGACTGCACGCCGATCCACTTCAGCTACGCCGAGGCCAGCGAGAACTGCGGGCGCGGCCTCAACGGCAACGGGTCCGTGTCCCTCGCGACCGCCAGGGAGAACCTCAAGCGGGTCATGTGGCGGGCCGAGGCCCTGCGCCACCGGATGGGCGACCACCCGCTGCGCGTCACGTCCGGCTTCCGCGACAAGGCGTGCGACGCGGCCGTCGGCGGTTCGGGGGGCGGTCAGCACACGTACGGGACGGCGCTCGACCTCGTCCCGGCCGACAGCGGCGCGACGTTCTGCTCGATCGCGCAGAACGCCCGGTACGCCGGCATGGGCGGCATCTTCGGACCCGGCTACCCCGGTCACTCCGACCACACCCACGTCGACATCCGCTCGGGCCAGACGTGGAGCGCGTCCCGGTGCGGCATCTGAGCGGCGTGGAGACGATGACGACCCACCGCCGGACGCTGTCCGCCCTTCTCGCAGCGATCGCCGTTCTCGTGCTCGGCGTCGTCGTGGCACCGAGCGCCTCGGCGGCCAGCAACGACGAGATCGCCTTCGACTACTTCGTCTCCAAGGGGCTGACCGAGCGCCAGTCCGCCGGGATCTGACGACGTTCTCCGGCGACGGCCTTGCCGACCTGCGGGCGTCGACGTCCGTGAGCACGGCCACGACGGTGTTCATGCAGAAGTTCGAGCGGTGCGGCACCTGCGCCACGACCCAGCGCATCGCCTACGCGAACGACGTGCTCGCGACGTACGGCACCGGCGGCAGCGGTGGCAGCACCACGGAGACGAGCCTGCTGGGGCTGCGGGGCGGCAGCAGCGGCCCGGCCGTGGGGCAGCCTCGTCGACTGAGGCTGGAGAGCTCGACCGAGCGGCGTGGGCCTCACGCCGCGAGGACGAACGACGCGCGGGCGCCCGTGGCCGGAGGGGGCACGGGCGTCAGTGCGCCGTGGTCGATGCGGGTCGTCAGGTCGAGGACGGGGGCGACGGCCGCCTCCGCCGTGAGGTCGAGCAGCTGCCGGTGCGCGGCGCCGATGAGGTGGGTGATGCTCGAGCCGAGGGCGCGGCACACGGCGTCGAGGACCTCCGAGGAGGGTTCCTTGAGGCCGCGCTCGACCTCGGACAGGTACGCCACGGAGATGCCGGCCTCGCCGGCGACCTCGGCCAGGGTGCGGCCCTGCCGCAGCCGCAGGCCGCGGATGAGCCCGCCGTAGACGTGACGGAGCAGCGGCCCGCGTCGACGGGTGGGGGGTCCTACGGGTCGTGCGGGTCGGCTGGTCATCGCGGTCTCCTGTCGTCGGTGCCGTGGCTGCGACGCCTCCAGCCAGCGTCGCACCCGCGGACGCCCGGACCGAGCGGTTCGCGTACGCCTACGGCGAAACGGGCCCGACGGACAAAAGATGTTGACACCGTCCACTCGCGACCTAGGCTGTTCGGTGGGCTGTCGGTGGCGGGACCTACCGTCGGTCCTGTCACCCAAGACACTCGGGAGCCCTCACATGACCCTCGCCGACACCGACCGACCGCCCCGCCCCGCCGACCGTTCCGACGCCCCGGCCATCGAGGCCGAGCACCTCGTCAAGCGCTTCGACGACATGACCGCCGTCGACGACGTCTCCTTCACCGTGCCGCAGGGCACCGTCCTGGGCCTGCTCGGCCCCAACGGCGCCGGCAAGACCACCACCGTCCGCATGATGACGACGCTGACCGTCCCGACGAGCGGCACCGCCCGCGTCGCCGGGCACGACGTGCGCGCCGACCCCGAGGCCGTCCGCCGCAGCATGGGCCTCACCGGCCAGGCCGCCACCGTCGACGAGATGCTCACCGGCCGCGAGAACCTCCGGCTCATCGGCTCGCTCTACGGCCTCGGCCGGCCCGACGTGCGGCGCCTGTCCGACGAGCTGCTCGAGCGCTTCTCGCTCACCGACGCCGGCAACAAGGTCGTCAAGGAGTACAGCGGCGGCATGCGGCGCCGCCTCGACCTCGCGGTCAGCCTCATCGCCGCACCGCCGGTCCTCTTCCTCGACGAGCCCACCACCGGGCTCGACCCGCGCAGCCGCGTCGAGCTGTGGGAGGTGCTGCGCGGCCTCGTCGCCGACGGCACGACCCTCCTGCTCACGACGCAGTACCTCGAGGAGGCCGACCAGCTCGCCGACCGCATCGTCGTCATCGACCACGGCCGGGTCATCGCCGAGGGCACGCCGCTCGAGCTGAAGGACCAGTCCGGCCAGGCCGCCATCGTCCTGACCGTGTCGCACGCCGACCAGCTCGAGGAGGCGCGCGCCCTGCTCGCCGCGCACGTCAGCGAGGTCCACGTCGACGCGCCGGCGCGCCAGCTCACCGCGCCCGCCGAGGGCCTGTCCGACATGACCCGCGTCGCGGCCGTCTTCGACCGCAGCCAGATCGTCCTCGACGACCTCGGCCTCAAGCGTCCGAGCCTCGATGACGTCTTCCTCAGCCTGACCGGCCACCGGGCCGAGCAGGAGGACGACGCCGGGGCCGCAGAGGGGGAGTCCCGATGACCCAGTCCACCGCCACCGACACGACACGTCGCACCAGCCCGGCCGCGCCCGTCCTGCACCCCCCGGGTCTCGCGCGCCAGGTCCGGATGATGGTGTGGCGCAGCCTCAAGCACACCCGGCGCCAGCCGGAGATGCTCACCGACGTCACGATCCAGCCGATCATGTTCGTCGTCCTGTTCGCCTTCGTCTTCGGCGGGTCGATCCGGACCGACAGCACCTCCTACCGCGAGTGGCTGCTGCCCGGGATCATGGCCCAGACGATGGCCTTCTCCTCGTTCATCGTCGCCAACGGCCTCAACATGGACCTCGACAAGGGCATCATCGACCGGTTCCGGTCGCTGCCGATCTCGCGCGGTTCGGTCCTCATCGGCCGCAGCGTCTACGGCATCATCCACTCGAGCATCGGCGTCTTCGTCATGTCGATGACCGGGCTCGTCATCGGCTGGCGCATCCGCGACGGCTTCGGCCCGGCGGTGCTCGCCTTCGCGCTGCTGCTGCTCTTCGGGTTCTCGATGATCTGGATCGGCATCCTGGTCGGATCGGCGATGCGGTCGCCCGAGGCCGTCAACGGCCTGATGTTCACGACGATGTTCCCGATCACCTTCCTGTCCAACGCCTTCGCGCCCACCGCGGCGATGCCGACGGTGCTGCGCACCATCGCCGAGTGGAACCCGATCAGCGCGCTCGTCCAGGCGATGCGCGAGCTGTGGGGCAACGTCCCGGGCACCCCGCCGGGTGCGGCCTGGCCGTTGCAGCACGCCGTGGGCGTGTCGATCGGGTGGTCGCTGCTCATCACGGCCGTCGTCGCGCCGCTCGCGATCCGCGCCTACGTGCGCCGCACCACGGACTGACGCGCGAACGGCGCGGTCCCCGTGCGGGGGCCGCGCCGTTCGCGTCGGTGCCGCTGGGCCTGGCCCCCTACTTGACCGAGCCGCTCATGAGGCCGCCGATGAAGTAGCGGCCGAGCAGGATGTAGCCGAGCAGCGTCGGAGGCGACGCAAGAACGTGCCGAACAGGCCCGCGCCGTCGACCTCGGCGGCCTCGAGGAACTCCGTGGGCAGCGCCGTGGCGCTCCGACGTGCTCGGGACGCTGACGGTCCCGGTGCGCTGACGCGACCGCCCCCGCACGCCGGGCCGGCCGGCCCGCCGACAGCCACGAGCCGTCGGCGGGCCGGCCGCCGTCTCAGGGCGCGTCGAGGAAGGGCCGGACGGCGGCGAGGAACCCGTCGGGGTCGGTGGCGTGGACGAGGTGGCCGGCGTCGACGCGGACGAGGCGGCCGGCGGGCAGGGTCCGGGCCAGCTCGGCGACGTGCTCGGCCGGCATCGGGCTGCCCGGACCGCCCCACACCACGAGCGTCGGTGCGCGCACCGTACGCGCGACGTCGGCCCAGCCGGGGTCGGGGTCGTCGATCTGCGCCCGCACCTGCAGCACCATCTCCCAGTCGAACCCGGGGTCGGTGTCGGGCCGGGCCGGCGGGTTGGGGGTGCGCGGGTGCGGCAGCGGCACGTCCTCGAGGACGAGCCGACGCACGCGTCGGGGCTCGGTGGCCGCGACGAGGAGGGCGACGAGCCCGCCCATGGAGTGGCCGACGACGTCGTAGGAGTCGACCTCGGCGAGCCCCGGGAGGCAGCCGGCCACGGCGAGGGCGTCGCCCGCCATCTCCTCGAGCCGGTAGGAGCCGGGGCGGCTGCTGCCGGCGTGGCCGCGGGCGTCGAGGGCGACGACGGTCCGGTCGGCCCGCAGGCACGCGGCGACGACGGCCCAGTCGAGCGAGGACTCACCGGTCGCGTGGAGCAGGAGCACGGGCGGCTCCGCACGCGCGTCGGGGGACGCGTCGGAGACCTGCCGCTCCCACGTGCGGGCGAGCACGTCGGCCCCGTTCAGGGCGACGACGGCCGTGTCGCCGGGATCGGAGGTGCTCGGCATCGCTCGACCGTGGCGAGACGTCAGAGGGCGCGCATGCGGTTGTTGCGGGGCTGGTGCTCCACCTCGGCGAGGCCGAGCTCCTCCAGCAGCGGCGGCAGGTACATGCCGACCCGTCCGCGGTAGCCCTTGCGCAGGCCGTACCACCCACCCACGGGGTTGGACTCCGACCGTGCCCACGCCTCCACGGTCCCGTCCTTCGCCGGCTTCTGCTCGTCCGCCGAGCCCAGGGGGACCCAGTCACCCTGCTCGCGCAGCCAGGCGTGGAGGTCCTCGACGACGCGGGCGTCATAGGTCAGCCGCGTCGATCCCACCTTGCAGACGAGCTGTTCCGGGGTGGCGGCGTCGTCGCGGTGCATCGTGTACTCGGCGGTGCCCGGCGGGGTGCGCAGGACCCACGGGTCGTCGGTGGTTCCGGTGCCGCTCACGATCGTCCTCCTCGGGCTCGTGCCGTCGTCCCCACCTTTGTACTCCCGCGTGTCCCAGTGGCGTCAGGAACGCGTCAAGACGGCGTCGGGACGGCGGTGAGCCTCGCGCGGGCGGCGGTGCGGCGCGACCATGGAGTCATGACCACTGACGCCAGCGACACGGTCCTCGACCGGTTCACCGCCCGTCGCGGGCTCGTGCGCCTGCTCTCGGTACTGCTGCCCGTCGCCGTCGGCGCGGGCCTCGCGCTCGTGCGCTCCGGGATGGACCAGAGCACCGCGGCGATGGTCCTCGTCCTGCCCGTCGTCGCGGCATCGGCGACGGGCGACCGGGTCGCGGGAGTCCTCGCGGCGCTCGCCGCGGCGGGCAGCTTCGACTTCTTCCTCACCGAGCCGTACTACTCGTTCTCGATCCACCACCGCGAGGACCTCGAGCTGGCCGTGGCCCTCGTCGTGGTCGGGCTCGCGGTGACCGAGGTGGCGCTCTGGGGGCGGCGACAGCAGGCGGCGGCGCTGCGCCGCGACGGCTACATCCGTGGCCTGGCCCAGCTGCTCGACGCGCCGGCCGACTCGGGCGTCGACGAGCGGGCCGCCGCCATCGGCGCCGCGATCACCGAGGCGCTCGGCGCCGACCGCACCGAGTGGGTCGGCACCCACCCGCGCTGGAACGACGCGGTCGTCGGCCCCGACGGACGCGTCACGACGGGCGGGCGCGTGGTCCCGGTGCAGCGCGTCGGGCTGCCGACCGAGGCATGGACCGCCCTGCCGGTCCGGCGCGGCGACCGCGTTCTCGGGCACTTCCGGGTGACGGCCGCGACGCGGGTCGTGCGCCCGAGCGCCGAGCAGCTGCGCGTCGCCGAGCTGCTCGCCGACCGGATGGCCGCCGTGCTCGAGGGCGCGGACGAGACCGACGGTCAGACCGGCGACCGCGCCTGACGCCGTCGCCGGGCGGCCCGGGAGTCAGGCGACCCGGCCTCGCAGCCAGGCGATGTCGGCGGACTGCGCGTCGGTGCCGCCGGGGGTTTCGCACACGACGGGGGCCTTCGCGGCCCGGACGACGTCGGCGAGCGCGTCGCCGTCGATGTGCCCGGAGCCGAAGTTCGTGTGCCGGTCGGCGCCGGAGTCGAACTCGTCGCGGGAGTCGTTGGCGTGGACGAGGTCGATGCGCCCGGTGATGGCGCGCACCTGGTCGACGACGCTGCCGAGGTCGTTGCCGCCGGCGTGGGCGTGGCAGGTGTCGAGGCAGAAGCCGACGTTCTCGCTGCCCGACGCCTGGCCGATGGCGTCCCAGAGCCGGGCGATGGCCTCGAGCCGCCGGGCCATGGCGTTGTCGCCGCCCGCGGTGTTCTCGATGAGCAGCGGCACCGGCAGGTCGAGGCCGTCGATGCACTTGCGCCAGTTGTCGAAGCCCTTGGCGGCGTCCTCCTCGACCCCGAGGTGCCCGCCGTGGACGATGACGCCCTTGGCGCCGATCTCGGCGGCCGCGGTCAAGTGCTGCTGGAGCAGCTTGCGACCGGGGATGCGGATGCGGTTGTTGAGGCTGGCCACGTTGATCGGGTACGGCGCGTGGACCCAGAGGTCGATGCCCGCGGCCGCGGCGTCGGCCTTGAGCGCCTCGGCACCACCGGCGTAGCGGACGACCGGGCCCTTGTAGCTCTGCGGGTCGCCGAGGAACAGCTGCGAGAGCGAGGCGCCGCGGGCCTTGGCCTCCGCGATCGGGTCCTCCTGGTCGACGTGCGCACCGATGTGTAGGGCCATTCCCCGAGCGTAGGCCGTGGCACCGACGCGGGGTCGTGCGGGCCGATGTCACACCTCGCCCGCGGCGCGTGTCCACCTGTCGACACTCGGTTTCCCATCACCCACAGGAGGACACGATGACCACCAGGATCCCGCCGAAGGAGATCACCGGGCCCTACGGCGCCCTCGTCAAGCGCTTCAGCCGCAAGATGTTCGGCAGCGTGCCCGAGTCGCTCGGGGTCATGTGGCACCACCAGCCGCTGCTGCGCGCGACGATGAGCCTGGGCCAGAAGATCCAGAAGGTGCACGAGTGCGACGAGGGCCTCAAGTCCTTCGCGCACATGGCCGTCGCCTCGATGCTCGGCTGCTCGTGGTGCCTCGACTTCAACTACTTCATGGCCTACCACGAGGGCCTCGACGTCGAGAAGGCGCGCGAGATCCCCAGGTGGCGCGAGTCCGCGGTGTTCACGCCGCTGGAGCGCTCGGTCATGGAGTACGCGGAGGCGATGAGCCAGACGCCGCCCGAGCCGGAGGAGGAGCTCGTGGCGCACCTGCTGCGCGAGCTCGGCCCGGCGGGGCTCGTCGAGCTGACCACGGTGATCGGGTTCGCCAACCTCACGACCCGCTCGAACATCGCCCTCGGCATCGAGTCGGAGGGCTTCGCCGCGTCGTGCGGTCTGGCCCCGATGGCCCCGCGGCCGCAGGCCGTGTCGAAGTGAGAGGTCGGTGATCGACGAGAGGGCATGACGACGATCACCGAGCCCCAGACCGCCACCTCGACCAGCACCTCCGCCAGCACGCCGACGCGTCGCCAGTGGCTCGCGCTCGGCGTGCTCGCCCTGACCGCACTGCTCCTGTCGCTCGACGTCAGCGTGCTCTACCTCGCGCTGCCCGAGCTGTCCGCCGACCTCGGTGCGAGCACGACCCAGCAGCTCTGGATGCTCGACATCTACAGCTTCGTCCTCGCCGGCTTCCTCGTGACCATGGGCGCCGTCGGCGACCGCATCGGCCGCAAACGCCTGCTGCTGTTCGGTGCGGTCGCGTTCGGCGTCGCCAGCGCGGCCGCCGCGTACGCCAGCAGCCCCGGTCAGCTCATCTTCTGGCGGGCCGTGCTCGGCATCGCCGGCGCCACCCTGATGCCCTCGACGATGGGCCTGATCCGCACGGTCTTCACCGACGAGAAGGCGATGATGGCGGCCATCGGCGTCTGGTACTCGTGCTTCATGGGCGGCATGGCCGTGGGCCCGCTCGTCGGCGGCGTCCTGCTCGCGCACTTCTGGTGGGGCTCGGCCTTCCTGCTCGGCGTGCCGTTCATGGTGGTGCTCGTCGTCGTCGGTCGACGCGTCCTGCCGGAGTCCGAGCGCCACGCCGGCACGAAGGTCGACGTCGCCAGCTCGGTCCTGTCCCTCGCCACGACGCTGCCGGTCATCTACGGCTTCAAGGAGATCGCCCGCGGCGGCAACACGACCCTCGCCCTGGTGACCGTGTCGGTCGGCCTCGCGATGGGCCTCGTCTTCGTCCGCCGCCAGCGCCGGATCGCCAACCCGCTCGTCGACCTCACGCTCTTCCGCAGCCGCGCCTTCTCGGTGGCCCTGGCCGTCATGCTCGTCGGTGGTGTCGTCATGGCCGGGGTCTCGTTCCTCGGCTCGCAGTGGCTCCAGCTCGTCGCCGGCCTCTCGCCGCTGGGCGCCGGCCTGTGGATGCTCCCGGCCAACCTCGCGCTGCTGCTCGGCTCGTCGACCTCGGCCCGCATCGCCGGTCGCCTCGGCACCGCCCGCAGCATGGCGTCGGGGCTGCTCGTCTGCGCGGCTGGCCTCGTGCTCTACACCCAGGTCGGCGCGGCGGCGGGGCTCGGCCTGCTCGTCTTCGGGATGTGCCTGACCTCGTTCGGGATCATGGTGCCCTCGACGCTGACGATGGGCGTCATGATGCAGTCCGCGCCGCCGGAGCGCGCCGGATCGGTGGCCTCGATGTCCGAGACGTCCGCGGAGTTCGGGATCGCTGTCGGCGTCGCCGGCCTCGGCTCACTCGCGACGTTCGTCTACCGCGGGCAGCTCGCACCGTTCGCCGCCGACCACGCGTCGGGCGCCACGACGTCGGCGCTCGACTCGCTCGCCGGGGCCGTCCGGGCCGCGGCGACGCTGCCGGCCGACCCGGCGCGCGACCTCGTCACGGCCGCGCAGGACGCCTTCACGACGAGCCTCGACGTCGTGGCCGGCATCGGTGCCGTGCTCTTCGTGGTCTGCGCGTTCCTCGCGCTCCGCGTCCTCCGGACCGACTGAGGGCGGTCCACCTCTCGACAGGTGGCGGTCACGGGCCCATGGGCGCCGCGACCCGTCGGGGGCGCACCCGACCCGCGGCCCCGAGCTGCGCCGCCTCGAGGGCCGGCTCGCCGCGAAGTCGTGGGTCAGCGGCGACCCGGCCCACGCGCTGTCCTTCGCGATGCGCTTCGGGCTCTTCACGCTCGCTCACGGGGCGTTCACCGCGGTCATGGTCGGCGTCGTCGGGCTGCGCGGCGGCCTCCTCGACTGGGTCGCGACGGCCGGCGTCATCCTGGTCAGCCACATCCTGTCGGTCGGGCTCAACTGGTTCGGACGCCGCGAGCGGGCCACGGCCAACCCGGCGTGGGTCATGGTCGCGCCCTACCCGCGCATGCTCGCCCTCCAC
Source organism: Intrasporangium sp. Soil_C_50 (assembly GCF_057656595.1). Taxonomy (NCBI): domain Bacteria; kingdom Bacillati; phylum Actinomycetota; class Actinomycetes; order Micrococcales; family Intrasporangiaceae; genus Intrasporangium; species Intrasporangium sp. Soil_C_50. The sequence continues at coordinate 41,494 of NZ_JBDGKB010000021.1, read as the reverse complement.
CTGACGGTCCTCGGCGGCTTCTTCCTGCTCGGTGGTCCGCACGGGCGCACGGCGGACGACGTCGCCGCGGTGGCGCTGCTCATGGGCGCCAAGACCTCCCTCGACGTCGTGCTGCACGTCATCGAGCACGTCGTCCTCGCTCGGCGGGCGGCGAGGCGGGCTGCCCGTCAGGAGGCCCGGCGCAAGGTGGCGGGCCGGGAGCGCGTGTCCGCCCACTGACCCGAGGTTGCATAAGTGAGCCTTATGGAGTCCATAATGCTTCCATGAGTTCCTCGCGCTTCCCCGCGGTCGTCGACGACGTCACGGTGCGGCTCATCGCCGCCGTCGTCCTCGCGGTCGGCATCGTCGCCCTGGCGACGCAGCAGTGGTGGCTCTACGCCGTCCTCGCCGTCGACTTCACCCTGCGGGCCGCGCTCGGACCGAAGGCCAGTCCGGTGGCGCAGCTCGTCCAGCGGTGGATCCGACCCACCGTCCGGGCGCCGAAGCAGCCGACCGCCGGTACGCCGAAGCGGTTCGCGGCGAGCATCGGTGCCGTCATGACGCTCGCCGCGACCGCCCTCTGGGTCGTCTCGCTCGCCACCGGTGCCGCGTGGGCGCTCGTCGGCGTCGTCGCGATCGGCGCGATCATGGTCGTCTTCCCGCTGCTCGAGTCGGCCTTCGGCATCTGCGTCGGCTGCATCCTCTTCTCCGGCCTCATGCGCATCGGCCTCGTGCCGGAGGAGGTCTGCCTCGAGTGCGCCGACATCACCAAGCGGCGTGAGCGGATCCTCGCCGAGCGGGCCTCGGCTGCCTGACGCGTCAGGCCCTCAGCCGGCAGCGGTGCGCAGCTTCTCCAGCAGCGGGGCCGCGGCCTCGGACAGGAACGCCTCCTGGGCGTCGCCGCCGACCTGGACGAGTGCGATGTCGGTGAAGCCGGCCTCCCAGTAGGCACTGACCGCCTCGACGATCCGGTCGAGGTCGGGCCCGCAGGGGATGGACTCCGCGACGTCCGCGGGTCGCACGAACTGGCTGGCGCCATGGAAGCCGGCCGGCGTCGGCAGGTCGCTGTTGACCGACCACCCGCCGCCGAACCAGCGGAACTGGGCATGGGCCCGCTCGACGGCGACCTTCTCGTCGGGGTCCCAGCAGATCGGGATCTGCCCGACGGCCCGGCCGCCCTCGCCGATGCGCGGTGCGCCGTCGGTGGCGTTCCACGTCGTCACGAGCTCGGCCTCCGGCTGCACGGCGACGAGGTGGTCGGCGTGCGGCGCCAGGCGCGTGATCGACTCCTCGCCGCTCACGGCGACGCCGATCGGCACGCCGCCCTCGGGGCAGTCCCAGATGCGCGCCGAGTCGACGTCGAAGTACTCGCCGTGGTGGGTGACGAGCTCGCCGGTGTGCAGCTCGCGGATGATGCCGACCGCCTCGGCGAGCATGTCCTGGCGGGTCACCACCCCCGGCCAACCCTCGCCGACGACGTGCTCGTTGAGGCTCTCGCCGCTGCCGAGGCCGAGCGTGAAGCGCCCGTCGGCCAGCAGCTGGAGCGTCGCCGCCTTCTGGGCGACGACGGCCGGGTGGTAGCGGATCGTCGGACACGTCACGTACGTCATGAGCCCGACGCGCTCGGTGGCGTGGGCCACCGCGCCGAGCACCGACCACGCGTACGGGGCGTGCCCCTGCTCGGTCAGCCAGGGCGAGTAGTGGTCGCTGCTCACCTCGAAGTCGAAGCCCGCCTCCTCGGCGCCGACCGCCCAACGGACGAGGTCCTTGGGGCCGCTCTGCTCGGTCATGAGGGTGTATCCGAAGCTCGTCACGGGCGCGTCGTACCCGGCGCATCGGGTTGCGACACGGGGTTGTCCAAGGTTTGTCGCAGAGCTCCGGACGGGCCGTACAGGGTCTGTCCACAGTTGTGTACAACCTTGTGGACGACCGGGACGCGTCGGTCGGGCGGGGTCAGCCGGCGGGGTGCCGGAGCAGGAACGAGCGGATCGCCTCGCGCGGCCGCCGGCGCAGCTCCGCGCCGTGGGTGAAGGCCGCGACCTCGTAGTCGAGCTCGGCGAGCCGATGGGCGGTCTGCTGCGTCATCCGGAAGTCGGTGCAGAACGCCTTGATCGGCCAGCGCAGGCCCAGGACGTTGAAGATCGCGTCGCCCGTGACGAGGACGCCGGTCGGCTCGTGGAGCAGCGACACGTGCCCCGGTGAGTGGCCCGGCGTGTGCACGACGCGGACACCGCCCGCGATCGGCAGCACCTCGCCGTCGGTCATCTCGTGCTCGACCGGCACCGGCGTGAAGTCCTTCCCGGGCCGGGAGAGGCGGTCGAAGAGGCGGCCCAGCAGGAAGGTGCGGTCTCGGGGTGGGGAGGACCCCTGGGCCGCGTAGGCGGCGTCGTCGTGGTGCACCGTGAAGGCGCGGCCCGTGGCCTCGGCGACGTGGGCCGCGCCGCCCGCGTGGTCGGGGTGGGCGTGCGTCAGCAGCAGCCGCGTCACGTCGGACGGCCCGGCGCCGATCGCCGCGAGCGCCGCGACGACCTTGGGCCCGCTCCTCGCGATCCCCATGTCGACGAGCGTCACCTGCCCGTCGTCGTCGCGGAAGGCGAACCCGTTGACGAGGTCACGCACGAGGGGGATGCGCCACACTCCCGGCGCGAGCGGAACCACGAGGTCCTGGGCCATGAGCCGAGCGTAGGTCAGACGAAGCACTCCTGGCCCGGGGCGAGGATGCGCAGCCAGCGGCCCGAGTAGCCCTCGACGGCGAGCTCGACACGACCGTCGGGAGGCAGCGGGATGTCCGCATCGTCGGTGAGCACGTCGCGCAGGACGCCGTCCTCGGGCGGCGCGTCGACGCTGAGCGTCACGATGCGGGCGTCGGGGCCGAGGTTGTGCAGGGCGAGCATCCGCCAGTCGTCGCGGTGGCAGACGTGGGCGAGCACCGCCGGTTGGTCGTGGTCGAGGACTCCGACGGTCGACCAGCCGAGCTGGGGCATCTGGCGGTAGGTCCGGATGAGCCGACGCATGAAGGACCACAGCGAGTCCGGGTCCTTGCGCTGGTCGACGGCGTTGACGTGCTCCGGCCCGTAGAGGCCGTCGGGCAGGGGTCGTGCGAGCCGGCGGGTCGGGGCGCTCGAGAACCCGCCGTTCGGCTCGGTCGACCACTGCATCGGCGTGCGCACCGACAGTCGCCCCGGGATGTCGAGGTTCTCGCCCATGCCGATCTCCTCGCCGTAGAAGAGCACCGGGGTGCCGGGCAGCGAGAACATCAGGGAGTACACGAGCCGGACGCGCCGCTGGTCACCGCCGAGCATCGGCGGCAGCCGGCGTCGCAGCCCGCGGTCGTAGAGCTGCATGTCCGGCTCGGGGCCGAACGCCTCGAACACCTCGCGACGCTCGGGCTTGCTCAGCTTGTCGAGCGTCAGCTCGTCGTGGTTGCGCACGAAGTTGGCCCACTGGCTCGTCTCGTCGAGCGCCGGTCGCTCCCGCAGGGCGCCGGCGATCGGCCCGGCGTCGCCACGCGCGAGCGAGAGGTAGAGCCGCTGCATGCCGTTGAAGTCGAACTGCATCGTCAGGCCGTCGCCGTCCGCGCCGCCGAAGAAGGTGACCTGCTGCTCGTAGGGCAGGTTGACCTCGCCGAGCAGCACGGCCGAGCCCCTCCGGCGCTGGACGAACGCCCGGACGTCGCCGAGGTAGCGGTCCGGGTCGAAGGCGTCGTCGTCCTCGACCCCCGGCACGCCGTCGCGCGCGAAGAGGAAGGGGACGGCGTCGACCCGGAAGCCGTCGACGCCGAGCTGGAGCCAGAACCCGAGCGTCTTCGAGATCTCCTCCTGCACAGCAGGATTGGCGACGTTGAGATCCGGCTGCGTGCGGTAGAAGTGGTGCAGGTACCACTCGCCGGTGCGCTCGTCGAGCTCCCAGATGCTGTCCTCGGCGTCGGGGAAGACCACCTCCTTCCTCGTCGACGGCGGCTTCTTCTTCGACCACACGTAGTAGTCGCGGTACGGCGCGTCGGTGCTGCGGCGCGCCGACCTGAACCACGGGTGCTGGTCGCTCGTGTGGTTCATGACGAAGTCGACGATGACGCGGATGCCGGCGGCGTTCGCCGTCCGCACGAGCTCGACGAAGTCCCCGTGGTCGCCGAGGCTCGGGTCGACGCCGAAGAAGTCGGTGATGTCGTAGCCGTCGTCGCGCCCGGCCGTCGGGTAGAGCGGCATGAGCCACAGGCACGTGACGCCGAGGTCGGCGAGGTACTCGATGCGGTCGGTCATGCCGCGCAGGTCGCCCTGCCCGTCACCGTCGGAGTCGTTGAAGGTCTGCACGTCGGCGCAGTACACGACCGCGCTCTTCCACCACAGGTCACCGGTCTGGCTCAGCTTCATCTCTCGCCTCTCGTCATCCCCTGACGTCCCCCGACGGCTGACATGGACCTACCCCGGCGCGGGGTAGGTGCCACCGATCGCTGGGTACGGGGGCGGGACAGCGAGAACGACACCCCACGACACCAGGAGGGCCACGTGTCCAAGAAGGTCGCATTCCTCGTCGCGAGCGAGGGCATCGAGCAGGTCGAGCTGACCGAGCCGTGGAAGGCGGTGACCGACGCCGGCCACGACGCCGTGCTCCTCAGCCCCGACTCCGGGCAGGTCCAGATGTTCAACCACCTCGACAAGGCCGACACCAGGGACGTCGACGTCACCGCCGCGGACGCGTCGGTCGACGACTACGACGCGCTCGTGCTGCCCGGCGGCGTCGCCAACCCGGACGCGCTGCGCACCGACGCCGACGCGGTGTCCTTCGTGCGCGACTTCGTCGCGTCGGGCAAGCCGGTCGCGGCGATCTGCCATGCCCCGTGGACCCTCGTCGAGGCAGATGTTCTCTCGGGCCGGCGGCTGACGTCGTGGCCGAGCCTGCAGACCGACATCCGCAACGCCGGCGGCGACTGGGTCGACGAGTCGCTCGTCATCGACGGCAACCTCATCACGAGCCGCAAGCCCGACGACCTGCCCGACTTCTGCGGCGCCGTCGTCGAGGCGCTCGAGCACGGGGCGGCAGCCCGCTCGGCCTGAGTCGCCCTGCGCCTCAGCCGAACCCGTGACGGGCGAGCGGGTGCACCAGCTCGCGCTCCTCGTAGGCCAGGTGCGACAGCAGCGTGTCGGTGAGCAGGTCCAGGGCGCGCTCGACCTCGTCGAGCGCCTCGGGCGCGCCCGGCCCGGACGCGTCGGTGCCCACGAGGGCGACGAGCGCGTCGTCGACCTGCTCGAGCACGTCCGCGATGACGTGGTGCTCCTGCTCGAGCCGGTCGAGGACCGGTGCGAGGTCGGGCTGGGCACGCCGCAGGTGGGTGAAGATGCTGACGTCCTCGAGCGTGTGGTGGCCGGTGACGAGGCGGCAGTAGGTCTCGCAGTACGTGCCGAGCGTCCAGTTGTTCTGGCGCATCGCCATGGTGCTGACGACCGAGCGCGCCGCGCCGACCGACAGCGCGCCCCGACGGACCTGGCCGACGAGGTTGCGGACCTGTGCGAGCTCCTGGCGCAGGTGGTCGTGGATGTCGACGAGGTGCTGCGGCACACCCTGCTCGTGCGCCGTGTACGTGGCGGCCGCCGGCACCGGTGCCGTGGGCCGGTCGTCCTCGCGCCACGGCATCGACGCGGACAGGCGGGTGCCGTCGTCGGGCGTCGGCCGGACGGCGAGCGGGTGGGCGTCGGGCAGTGGGCGCGATGGCGCGGGCGGTGACGGCTGCTCGGGCGCGGGGGTGCCGGAGGCGCGTCGGGCGCGCTCGGCGTCGACGAGCTCGCGCACCGTTGGGGCCACCTCCAGGGCGAACCGGCGGACCGTGTCGGGGTCGTCGGCGCCGAGGATGAAGGTGCTCGTGCCGTGCTCGAGGGTGAGGCCGGCCAGCTGCTCGGCCCAGTCGCCGGCGGTGCCCTGGAGGAGCCCGCTGCCACGGCCGAACCGGCCGAAGACGTTGTACATCCGGCGCACCGCCTGCGGCCCGCGCCCGGCCCGGTCGGCTGCCTCGTCGATGACGGCGTTCATGGCCGGCAGGTCGTCGGGGGACGTGTGGCCGAGGCTGGGCAGCCACCCGTCGGCGAGACGGCCGGTGATGCGGAGCATGCGGGGCCTGTAGGCGCCGAGCCAGATCTCGACGTCGTGCACCGGGGCGGGCCCGGCATGCAGGCCCTTGACGCGGTAGTGCTCACCCTGGACGCTGACCGACCGGGCGCCGGGGTGCTCGGGATCATGCCCCCAGACGCCGCGGATGACGGCGACGGCCTCGACGAGCGCGTCGACGGCCTCCCGCGGCGTGCGGCGCTCGCCACCGGCCGCGACGACGGCGTCCCAGAACGCGCCGGTGCCGAGGCCCAGCTCGACGCGTCCGCCGCTGAGCCGGTCGAGGGTGGCGACCGAGCGCGCGAGGACGACCGGCGGGCGCAGGGGCAAGTTGGCGACGTTCGGCGCGACGCGGACGGCGCTCGTGCGCGCGGCGATGACCGACAGCAGGGTCCACGTGTCGAGGTGGCCGCCGTTGTACGGGTGGTCCTGCACGGTGACGAGGTCGAGCCCGACGACGTCGGCCAGCAGGGCCAGCTCGAGTGTCGCGTCGGCGCGGGCGGCGTCCGGGCTCGGGAAGAGGCCGAACTGCAGCTCGTGCCCGTAGTCGGTCATGGGTTCATCACAGCACGGCCCATCACACAGCACGGCTCGAGGGCCTACGCTCCGGGACATGAACGGGCTCATGGACCGGGACGACGCTGCCGTCGAGGCGCTGCGGGCCTGCATCCGGATCCCGACGGTCTCGAGCTGGTACACCGAGCAGGAGGACCGGGCGGCCTTCGCCGCGCTGCTGGCGGAGCTCGCGACGCGGTTCCCGCGGCTGCACGCGGCGTGCGAGGTCGAGCGGATCGCCGGGGACGCGCTTCTCGTGCGCTGGCGCGGCCGCACGGCGGAGCCGCCCGTGGTCCTCATGGCCCACCTCGACGTCGTCCCGGTGGGGGACGAGTCGGCGTGGACGCACCCGCCGTTCTCCGCAGAGGTCGACGGCGGGTTGGTCTGGGGCCGAGGTGCGCTCGACTGCAAGGGATCGCTCGTGGCCGTGTGCAGCGCCGTCGAGCAGCTGCTCGCCGAGGGCGTCGTGCCCGGCCGCGACGTGTGGCTGTCCTTCGGGTGCAACGAGGAGGTGTCGGGTGGCGCCGCCAAGGAGGCGGTCCGCCTGCTGCGCGAGCGCGGCGTCGACCCGTGGTTCGTGCTCGACGAGGGCGGCGCCGTCGTCCAGGGTGCGCTGCCCGGCGTGGCGGCGCCGACCGCGGTCATCGGCACCACCGAGAAGGGCACCGTCGACGTGGAGCTCGTCGCGCGAGGCGACGGCGGTCATGCGTCGGCCCCGAAGCGGATGGGCGCGACGGCCCGGATCGCCCGCGCCGTCCTGCGCCTCGAGCGACGGCCGTTCCCCGCCCGCCTGCCCGACCCCACCGTCGACATGCTCGAGCGCCTGGCGCCGCATGCGTCGGGTCCGTACGCCCGCGTCTTCGCCCGGGCCCGTCGGCTGCGTCCCGTGCTCGGCCGGGTGCTGCCCCGGCTCGGCCACGAGCCCGCCGCCATGGCCCGCACGACGACGGCCGTGACGCAGCTGTCCGGCTCCCCGGGTGCCAACGTCATCGCCGCCGAGGCGCGTGCCCACGTCAACATGCGCGTCATGGTCGGCGAGACCGTCGACAGCGCCCTGACCCGCATCCGGTCGGTGGTGCGCGACCCGTCCGTCGAGGTCGTGCTCGTCAGCGGCGACGACCCGAGCCCGGTGTCGCCCACCGACGACGACGCCTACCGCCTCCTCGAGGCGACCGTCACGGACACCTTCCCCGGCGTCGTGCCGGTGCCCTACGTCATGCTCGCCGCGACCGACGCGCGCCACTTCCACCGCGTGTGGCCGCGCGTGTACCGGTTCACGCCGTTCCGGATGAGCACCGAACAGCGTGGCTCGATCCACGGCGTCGACGAGCGCATCGGCGTCGACGACTTCCTCCACGGCATCCAGTGGTACCGCCGGCTCCTCGAGAACCTCTGAGCGCGAAGGAAACCCGTTCCCATGAGCGAACGCATCACTGGGCGGCCGGCCCTCGACGCCGCCGCCCGCGCCCTCGCCGACAGCCCGATCGCCAAGGTCGTCGGCTTCCTCGTCTGCGTCGAGATCGCGAGCGGCGTGCTCCAGGGCTACTACACGCCGATCTTCACCGACATCGCCCGGCACCTGTCGATCCACGACGCCGACGTCAACTGGTTCGAGGCGGCCCAGCTCGTCGTGTCGGCGCTCGTCGTGCCGCTCCTCGCGAGGCTCGGCGACCTGGTGGGTCACCGCAAGGTCCTGCTCGGCTCGACGGTCGTCACAGCCGTCGCGTCGTGGGGCGTCGCGTTCGCCCCGACCTTCGGCACGTTCCTCGTCGCGTGGGCGATCCAGGGGTTCTACGTCGTCTGGCTGCCGATGGAGGTCGCGATCATCCACCGCCGCACCGGGGGAGCGGAGCCCCGCGTCCGCGGTGCGGCCGGCGTGCTCGTCGCGGCGCTCGAGCTCGGCGTCATCGCCGGCGCGCTCACGAGCGGTGCGCTCGCTGAGTCCCTCGGCATGACAGGCCTGCTCGCGCTCCCGGCCGTCGTCGTGACCCTGGCGATCGTGGCGGTCTGGTTCGGCGTCGAGGACGTGCCCGGGTTGGGCGAGGGACGCGTGCACTGGCGGGCGTTCGGCCTGCTGACGCTCGCCCTCGGCCTCGTCATGGCCGGCCTCGTCCTGATGCGCGTGCAGGGCCCGGGGTCGGTGCTGCCGTGGGTCGTCATGGTGCTCGGGCTGCTCACGCTCGTGCCCTACGCCCGGGTCGAGCTCGCCTGCGCGTGGCCCCTGGTCGACCTGCGGGTGCTGCGGGCGCGCGGCCAGTGGCCGGTCCAGGCGACGGCCTTCCTCTTCGGGGTGTCGGTGCTCGGGGCGCAGATCCCGCTGTCGACGTTCGCCCGCACCGACCCGGCCGTCACCGGCTACGGCCTCGGCGCGTCGGCCGGCACGGTGTCGATCATCATCGGCGGGTACGTGCTCTCCCTCGCCGTCGGGGCGCTGCTGCTCCACGTCCTCGGCGGGAGGGTCGGCACCCGGGTCGCGCTCGTCGTGGCCGCCGGGTTCGTCGCCGTCGGCTACCTGCTCTTCCTGCCGTTCCACGACACCCTGGCCCAGACGATGACGAACATGGTGGTGGCCGGTCTCGGGTCGGGCGCGCTCGTCGCCGGGCTGCCGACGGCCGCTGCCGCACAGGCGCCCCCGACCCACACCGGGCTGACGACGGGCATGACGAACACGACGAAGACCATCGGTGGGGCCTTCGCCTCGAGCACGTTCGCCATCGCCCTGGCCAGCACCGGCACGGTCGACGCCGAGGCCACCGGGCACGCGTCACTGGCCGGCTACATGACGGTGTGGGCCATCTGCGGTGTCACGGCGCTCGTCGCGGCCGTCTTCCTCGCGACCGTGCATGCCACCGACGCGCGTCGAGCGGTGGTGTGATGGACGCGTGAAGATGCCCAAGCACACGGACGAGGCCAAGGCGCACTTCCGCGGCCTCGTGACCGGGGGTCCGGGCGTCGAAGTCAAGCCGATGTTCGGCAGCCTCGGCGCCTTCGTCAACGGCAACATGTACGCCGGCCTGTTCGGCGAGGACGTCGGCGTCAAGCCCGACGCCGATGCGCTGGCCGAGCTCGAGGCGATGACCGGCACCGGCCCGTTCGGCCCGGAGGAACGGCCCATGAAGGGCTGGCGGTCGCTGCCCGCAGCCATGCCCGACGAGGAGAAGTCGGCCTGGCTCGAGCGCGCCCGCGACCACATCGCCACCCTGCCGCCCAAGGCCAAGAAGGCGTAGGCCGGCGCCCCGCCCATAGGGTCGGGGCATGGCGCGCACGAGGGTGAGTGTCACCGGCACCCCGGCCGGTGACGTCGACCTCGCCGTCGTCACGCCGACCGGAACCCGCCGCGGCGACCCGCTGCCACTGCTCGTGGCCCACGACGGCCCCGAGTACTCGCGTCGAGCCCATCTGCTGTCGGTGCTGCGCCGCGCCACCGCGGCCGGACGCATCCCGCCGCACCGCGTCGCCCTGCTGGAGCCCGGCCCGCGCAACGAGCGTTACGCGGCCAACCCCGCGTGGGCGGACGCCCTCGTCGGCCACGTGCTGCCGCGCGTCACGGGCACGTGGGCCACGCCGACGCGTCCGAGCCTCATGGGCGCGAGCCTCGGCGGCCTCGCCTCGCTGCAGGCCGAGTGGCGCCACCCCGGCACCTTCGGTGCGCTGTTCCTCCAGTCCGGCTCGTTCTTCCGCAAGCGGCTCGACGGCGAGGAGGCCCTCGAGCACTGGGCCCGGGTCACGGCCTTCGTCGCGTCGGTCTGCCGAGCCCGGCGCCGGCGCACCGACGCCACGTTCGTCCTGACGTGCGGCACGCAGGAGGGCAACCTCGCCAACAACCGGCTCATGGCCGCGACGCTGGAGCGCACCGGGCACGACGTGACGCTCGCCGAGGTGCCCGGCCGGCACGACTGGCGTTACTGGGAGGCGGCGTTCGACCCCTTCCTGTTGACACTGCTGCAAGGATCGGTGGCACCCGACCCGACGAGAGGGACAGGCAGATGACGCAGACGCGCAACCACCTGATCGGACTGCTGCTCGGAGCCGAGGAGGACTGGCCCACAGCGTTCGAGGCGCTCCTCGAGCGCGTCGGCCCGATCACCACGGACGACGGCGTCACCCACGAGCTGACCACCGAGCGGCTCACCATCGAGCCGTTCGACCTGCGCCAGCCGGTGCGCACCGAGCTCGTCATCGACCGCCTCGCGCACTGGTACTACCACCCGCGCGAGTGGCTCAAGAAGGCCGCGCTCATCGACGGCACGTACCTGCTCAACAGCCCGTTCACCTTCCAGTCGATGGAGAAGCACAGCGCCTACTGCGCGCTGATGCGCCTGGGGCTCAAGGTGCCCGAGACCTGGCTCGTGCCCTACAAGAACCCCGTCGACAACGTCCGGTGGGCCTACACGAGCGCCAAGTACAACCGGCCGTTCGACCTCAAGAAGATCGCGAACAAGCTCGGCTACCCGATGTACATGAAGCCCTTCGACGGCGGTGGCTGGCGCGGCGTCTCCCGCATCGACGACGAGTCCGACCTCGTCAAGGCCTACGACGAGTCCGGCGAGATGCTCATGCACCTGCAGGCGACCGTCGAGTACGACCACTTCGCGCGGGCCCTGTCGATCGGCCCCGAGACGATGGTCATGGACTTCCGTCCCGAGCAGCCGATGCACAACCGGTACGCGGTGTCCTACGACTTCCTCACCCCGTCGGCCGGTCAGCAGGCGGCCGCGATCAGCCGCATCGTCAACGCGATGTTCGGCTGGGAGTTCAACTCGGCCGAGATGCTCGTCAAGGGCGACGACGTCTACCCGATCGACTACGCCAACGCCTGTCCCGACGTCGCCGTCACGTCGCTGCACTACTACTTCCCGTGGGCCATCAAGGCGCTCGTGCGCTGGTCCGCGTACTGCCTCGTCACCGGGCGGCGCGGCCGCGTCGACCTCGAGATGCACCGCTACTTCGACGTCGCCGACCGCGACGACCTGACCGACGAGCAGAAGCTCGCGGCCTACCTCGGGCTCGCCGACGAGTACTTCGAGACGGACGCGTACTGGGCGTGGTGCGACACGCACCTGCCGCACCTCGACGCCGCGGTCCTCGAGTGGGTGCAGTCCGACGCCTTCGACTCGCTGCTGCGCTCCACGGTCGTCACGACGTACCCGGCGCACGAGGTCGACGCCTTCATGGCGCACTTCGGTGGGCTCGTGTCGATGTGGGTGCGCGACGAGAAGGCGCGCCTCGGCATCGCGTGAGGCTCCCGGGACGGCGCGTCGGCGCGGCCCGACGCCTCAGTGCTGGCTGCCGCCGATGCCGACGACGAGGTTGATCGTCGAGGCGATGACGATCGTGCCGTAGAGGTAGGCAAGCAGCGTGTGCCCGAGCACCACCCGGCGCACCTGCGAGGACCGGACGGCCGTGTCGGACACCTGGTAGGCCATCCCGAGGTTGAACGAGAAGTAGGCGAAGTCGCTGAACGCCGGGTCCTCGTCGGTGTTGAAGTCGATCGGCGGGCGACCCTCGTCGGACACCGCGTAGTAGAGGCGCGCGTAGCGCAGCACGTAGACGGTGTGGACGCAGAGCCACCCGACGCCGACCGCGAGCACGCCGATGACGCCGTCCATGACGAGCTCGACGCCCTTGGCCTGGGTGGCGATGAGCAGGACGGCCACGCCGAAGAGGCTGGCGAGGCCGACGACGATGACGACGACGTCGTACCAGGCGGCGTCGCCGTCGCGTCCGGCGACCTTCTCGCGCGTGCCGGGCGCGTCGTGGCCGAGCACGTGCGCGAGGAGCGGCACGGCGAACGTCAGGCCGCCGACGACGAACCCGACGAGGGCGTGGACGAGTGGGCCACCGGCGGGGCCGAGCGGCACGAGACCCGCGACGGCCCCGACGAGGGCCGCAACGAGGAGGCGGCGGCGGATCGTCGGCACGGCTCGCAGGCTACTCCCGCAACTGTCACGGCCCCTGCGGGTATGACGTCCGGAGAACGGTCGTGTCGCGCCGAGACACCGTCCGCGCCCATCGCTGGACCCGTGCTCGGGCCCTGCCACGACACCTAGGATCCGATCCATGGCCGACCCCTCGCCGACCCCGTCCCCGAGTCCGTCCCCGAACCGTCGCCGGCTCACGGTCGTCTACAACCCCGTCAAGGTCGAGGACGTCGACCACGCGCGCGGCGTCGTGGCCGAGGCCGCCTCACGGCACGGCTGGGAGACGCCGACGTGGATCGAGACCACCGAGCAGGAGACCGGCGAGAAGCAGGCCCGCGAGGCCGTCGAGGGTGGCGCCGACGTCGTCGCGTCGATGGGGGGCGACGGCACGGTCCGCGCGGTCGCCACGGCCCTCGTCGGCACCGACGTCGCGCTCGGCCTGCTGCCCGCGGGCACCGGCAACCTGCTGGCCCGCAACCTCGGCCTGCCCATCGACACCCTCGAGGAGGCCGCTCAGGCCCTGGTGTCCGGCGGCGAGCGACGCGTCGACGTCGGCGCCGTGCGGCTGGGGGAGTCCGAGCGGGTCAGCCCCGGCACCTCCTCGGGCGTCGAGGACGGTGAGGAGGTCTTCCTCGTCATGTGCGGGCTCGGCCTCGACGGCGAGGTCATGGCGGGCACGAACGAGAAGATCAAGGGCGTCATCGGCTGGCCTGCCTACATCCTGTCCGGCCTCAAGAGCCTCGGCCGGCGCGGCTTCCACGCCGACGTCCGCGCCACCGGTGGCTCCCCGCACGCGTCGCAGGACTCCGGCGCCCTCGCCGACACCGGCGTCGTCGGCCGGCAGGGCAACGACACGAGCAAGCACGCGCGGATGGTCGTCGTCGGCAACTGCGGCACGCTGCAGGGCGGTCTCGACCTCATGCCCGATGCCCGCATGGACGACGGTGTCCTCGATGCCGTCGTCATCGCACCCCGCGGCGTCTTCGGCTGGGCGTCGGTCGTCTCCGACATCGTGACCCGCCACCGCGCGGGGCACCACCGCCTCGACCGGCTCCGCGGCGCGGTCCTCGAGGCCAGGGTGCGCGAGCGCGTCGAGGCCGAGGTCGACGGTGACCCCGTCGGCCCGCGCACCTCGCTCGCCGCCCGCGTCCTGCCCGGAGCGCTGGTGGTCCGCAGTGGCTGATGTCCGCGGCCGAGCCGGCGCCGACGCACGAGCGCGCAGCGAGGGCCAGACACGCCGCGACGCCGAGACCCGGGAACGGCGCGAGGACGCCACCCCCGTGCCCGGGCGCTGGCGGCGGTTGCGCAAGGCGATCGGCCTCGGGCTCGCCTTCGCCGTGCCGATCACCGCGCTCGCCTTCGTGGCGCGCGAGAAGTTCCTGCCGGTCATCCAGGTCGACGAGGCCGCGATCCGCGCCGCCACCGACGTGACGCGCGCGAACCCCGCGTTCAAGACGTTCCTCGTCGTATGGCAGGAGGCGACCCAGCCCAAGTGGCCGTACATCGCGGCCACCGCCCTGTGCGTCTGGGTGTGGCGCCGGCACGGGCTGCGCAGCCGTGCCATCTGGGCGTTCGCGACGATGATGGTCGCCTGGAACCTCCAGCTCGTGCTCAAGGAGGTCGTGCGTCGCGCGCGCCCGGTGGTCAGCGACCCGGTGTCGCACGCGCCCGGCTACAGCTTCCCGTCCGGGCACGCGGCCAACGCCGCGGCCATCGCGACCGCGGTGGTGCTGCTGATCTGGCCGGTGGTGTCGACGCGGACGCGCGTCATCGTCATCACCGTCGCGGCGCTCGCCGTGCTTGTCACCATGGCCGACCGGGTATTCCTCGGCGTGCACTTCCCGTCCGACGTCGTCGGCGGGCTCCTCTTCGGTACGGGCCTCGTCGGGGCCTCGTACCTCGGCTATCTCGGGTGGAACCCTCGCAAGCCGGACGACCCGTCCCCGCCGGAGGGCGGGACGGGTCCCGAGTCGAAAGGCAACCGTTGAACTCCTCAGCCCTGCACCGTTACGAGCTCGACCGCTCGAAGCCCTCGTTCGGGGAGTCGATGCGCGACCTCGGTCTGCGCGTCCTCGCCCCCGCGGTCGTCCTCTTCGCCGTCATCTACGGCATCGGCCTCATCATCGGCGGCCCGCTCGGCGGGTTTCAGTCCGAGACGTCGGTCAACCGCGCGATCCAGGACACCCGCACGAAGACGTGGGATGCCATCACCATGGTGTGGTCGCACATCGGCAACACCGAGTACGTCATCGGCGTCTGCATCCTCGTCGCGCTCATCGTGTGGTGGCGCACGAAGCAGTGGTTCTTCGCCGTGGTGCCCGCCATCGCGATCGCGACCCAGGCCAGCGTCTTCGTCGCGGCCACGACCCTCACCGGCCGTGACCGCCCGGACGTCCCGCACCTCGACCCGGCACCGCCGACGTCGAGCTACCCGAGCGGCCACGTCGGGGCCTCGACCGCGCTCTACGTGACCTTCGCGGCGATGGCCCAGCGCATCGAGACGCCGTGGCTGCGCCGCCTGGTCACGACCGTGTGCCTCATCGTGCCCTTGCTCGTCATGTACGCGCGCCTCTACCGCGGCATGCACCACCTCACCGACGTGCTCGTCGGCATGGTCAACGGCCTCGTCTGCTTCCTGCTGGCCTGGTTCTGGCTGCGCCGCGACGCCGGTCCGGCGAACGCCTGGGAGGCGTTGAAGGGCTCGGACACGCAGAGCCGCTCGATGGCCGCAGCGCGCTGACCGAACGCCCGGGAGCCACGGACGCCCACAACGGGCCGAGCGGCCGGATCGAACCGGCGAAACCCCCTCAGGAGAAGGTTTCCACCGGTCGATCCGGCCGCTCGGCCCGTCTGGCGTCGGGTGGTGGGCTGACGCGTCGGGGATGGGGAGGGTCAGACGCGGGCGTGCTTGGCGCGGCCGAACGAGTAGACGCCGAAGGCGATGAGCCCGAGCGCCACGAGGGTGAGCAGGAACGGACCGCCGGGGGCGCCGAGGAGGCTCTTGAGGGCCCCGTCGAGGCCGCTGGCCTCGCTCGGCTTGTGGCGGACCGCGGCGACGACGAAGAGCACGCCGACGATGGCGAGGGCGACACCCTTGGCGATGTAGCCGAAGCGGCCGGCCTTCTCCAGCCAGGGCCCAGGGTGCTCCTCGAGGTCCTGGAGGAACTTCCTCTTCCAGCCCTTGTACACGTGGTAGACGCCGACACCGATGACGACGAGACCGACGAGGGCCACCAGCCACTGGCCGGCCGGCTTCGACATGAGCGACGCGGTGAAGTCGCGTGTCTGCGAGCTGCCGCTCTGGCCGCCGCCGCCCGTGGCGTACTTGAAGGCCGTCGCCGACAGCACGAGGTAGACGACGGCCTTGGCGACGGCCTTGGCCCGGTCGCTCGCCTCGCCGCGGACGACCGCCTCGGTGACCTGCCAGACGGCCAGGCCGAGCCAGCCGAGGACGCCGAGCCACAGCACGACGACGCCGAGCGGGTTG
Organism: Intrasporangium sp. Soil_C_50; assembly: GCF_057656595.1. Taxonomy (NCBI): domain Bacteria; kingdom Bacillati; phylum Actinomycetota; class Actinomycetes; order Micrococcales; family Intrasporangiaceae; genus Intrasporangium; species Intrasporangium sp. Soil_C_50. The sequence continues at coordinate 25,453 of NZ_JBDGKB010000021.1, read as the reverse complement.
TCGGCGAGGGCCCCCAGGGCACCCGACTGGTCGGCGCGCCCACCGCTGGAGAGCCACGCGAGCTTGAGCGCGATGATGCCGATGACGATGTGGAGGACGCCGTTGACGGCGTAGCCGACGCGCGCGGCGTTCTCGAGCGCCGGGTGGTCTCCGGCCCGTGCTGCGGCGGTCTTGACGTCGGTCGTATCCATGGGAGCGATCCTGTCGGTCGAGGGATCCCGAGACTTTCTCGGAACATACCCAGCGCGACGCGCCCACGGTCGATCAGGACGAATGACCCTCGTGCACCCCGAGGACGCGCAGCAGCTCGGGCCAGGCGAGCAGACCGAGGGCACGGTCGGCCTCCTCGGTGCCGCCCCGGGCCATCCAAGTCCCGCCCGTGGCGACCGGCTCGCCCGGCAGGACGACGCGGTGCCCGGCGTCGGGGTGCGACACCACGGTGGTGGGCAGCCCGGCCTCGGACCGGCGTGCCTCGATGGCCCGGGCGGCGTCGAGGGCCGGCCACAGGTGGTCGTCGCCGCCGGCCACGAGCAGGACGTCGCCGAAGAACCGCTGGACCGGGATCGTCGCGGCGGCTGCGGCCTCCGGCGCCGCGAGGAGACTCTGGCGGTACATGCCGACGAGCTCGGGCGGGTCGCCCGCCACCTCGAACTCGTCGTCGTAGGGCACGAACGGCACCGGCTCACCGCCGCGGCTCCACGACGCGTGCTGCGGGCGCAGCTCGCCGTCGGGACCCGGGCCGACGTTGGCCCACGCGACGTGGCTCGGGCCGACCGCGACGACGGCGTCGACGCGCGGGTCGTCGGTCGCGAGCAGGAGGAAGGCCTCGGCGGTCTTCGACGTGCCCAGGAGCACGACGCGGTCGCAGTCGGCGGCCAGCCGTTCGACCGCCGGGCCGAACGCCTCGAGCGGGTACTCCCAGATCGAGTCCGGAGCTCCCGGGGCGCCGAACCACCGGTAGGACAAGGCCGCCGAGACCCCGGCCGCCGCGAGCAGGCGCGCTCTCGGCGACTCGACGCGACCGCTCGAACCGGAAAGGACGAGCACGCCGGTGCCGTTGCCGCCGTCGTGCGGGCGCGCGAGGACGCCGTCGGCGTCGGGCAGGGCGTCGACGCGGACCGCGTCGGCGTCGAGGCGGCGCAGCACCGCGTCGAGGCCGGGGACGTCGGACAGGTCGGCGGACAGGTCGGCGGCGCTGTCGGTCATGCGCCCACCCTAGGCACGACGCGCCGCTGGGGCTCAGCCGCCGAGGCGCTCGAACCCGGTCACGCTGAGGACGGCTGCGCCGACCTCGTCGCTCGCCGTGAGGTCGACGACGGCCGTGACGCCCCAGTCACGGTCGCCGTCCGGGTCGACGACGACCTGCCGCAACCGCCACTCGCCGGGCACCTTCTCCACCTGCAGCAGGGCGGGGGAGCGGGCCTCCTGGTCGGTGGCGATGGCGTCGTGCTCGTCGTAGTAGGCACCCAGCGCCTCGTTCCACGCGTCGGCGTCCATCACGACCTGGCGCGGCGGGTCGGTCAGCTCGGCCACCCGGGACTCGAGCTCGCCGAGCTGCTCCCACGCGTCGCGGGCCGCGAGCTCGACGCGGTGGAACATCGCGTTGCGGAGCATGACGGTGAAGGCGCGCTCATTGGCGGTGAGCGGGCGGGCCGGGGGAGCGACCTCACCGGGACGCCCGGGCGTCGCGTCGTCGGAGGGGTTCACGAGGTCCTCCCACTCGTCGAGCAGGCTCGAGTCGGTCTGGCGCACGAGCTCGCCGAGCCACTCGACGACGTCGTCGAGCTCGTCGTCGCGGTAGTGCTCGGGCACCGTGCGGCGCAGCGCGCGGTAGGCGTCGGTGAGATAGCGCAGCAGCAGGCCCTCGGACCGCGAAAGCCCGTAGTACGAGACGAACTCGGTGAAGGTCATGCCGCGCTCGTACATCTCGCGGACCACCGACTTCGGCGACAGGGCGTCGACGGAGATCCACGGGTGGCTCTGCCTGTACGCAGCGAGGGTCACCTCGAGCAGGTCGGCGAGCGGCTTGGGCCAGGAGACCTCCTCGAGCCGCTCCATCCGCTCCTCGTACTCGATGCCGTCGAGCTTCATCGCGGCGACGGCCTCGCCGCGGGCTTTGTACTCCTGGGCCCACAGCACCTGTCGGGGGTCCTCGAGGATCGCCTCGACGATGCTGACGATGTCGCGCGCGTAGGTGTCGGACTCGCGGTCGAGCGTCTCCATGACGGCGAGGGCGAAGGGCGCGAGCGGCTGGTTGAGCGCGAAGTCGCGCTGGAGGTCGATGGTGAGGGCGTGCCGGCGGCCGGATGCGTCGGCTTCGGGTAGCCGCTCGACGACGCCGGAGGTGAGCAGCTCGCGGGCGAGCACGAGGGCGTGCTTCTGCAGGCGCCGCTGGTCCTTGGCCTCGTGGTGGTTGTCGGAGAGCAGCCGGACAGCGTGCGCGACCGGGTTGCCCTCGCGCGCAAGGAGGTTGACGAGCATCGAGTGCGACACGCGCAGGCGCGGCTGCAGCGGCTCCGGCTCGCTCGTGATGAGTCGTTCGAACGTCTCCTCCGACCAGCCGACGAAACCGTCGGGCGCCTTCTTGCGCTGGATCCTCTTCTGCTTCTTCGGGTCGTCGCCGGCCTTCTCGACGGCGCGGAGGTTCTCGATGACGTGCTCGGGAGCCTGCGCCACGACCCAGCCGCGGGAGTCGAAGCCGGCCCGCCCCGCGCGTCCGACGATCTGGTGGAACTCGCGCGCCTTGAGGAGGCGCTGCTTCGTGCCGTCGAACTTCGTCAGCCCGGTGAGCAGCACGGTGCGGATCGGCACGTTGATGCCGACGCCGAGGGTGTCGGTGCCGCAGATGACCTTGAGCAGGCCGTCCTGGGCCAGCTGCTCGACGAGGCGCCGGTACTTGGGCAGCATCCCGGCGTGGTGCACGCCGATGCCGTGGCGCACGAGCCGCGACAGGGTGCGCCCGAAGCCGGTGCCGAACCGGAAGCCCCCGATCCGCTCGGCGATGGCGTCGCGCTCCTCGCGGGTCGTCACCTTGAGCGCGACGAGGCTCTGGGCGCGCTCGAGCGCGGCGGCCTGGGTGAAGTGCACGACGTAGACCGGGGCCCGGTCCTGCTCGAGCAGCTCCTCGATGGTCTCGTGGATCGGCGTCGTGGCGTAGGAGAACTCGAGCGGCACGGGCCGCTCCGTGCCGGCGATGACGGCGGTGGCCCGTCCGGTGCGGCGGGTCAGGTCGTCGCGGAACATCGTGACGTCGCCGAGGGTGGCCGACATGAGGACGAACTGCGCCTGCGGCAGCTCGAGGATCGGCACCTGCCAGGCCCAGCCGCGGTCGGGCTCGGAGTAGAAGTGGAACTCGTCCATGACGACGAGGCCGATGTCGGCCGACGGGCCCTCGCGCAGGGCGAGGTTGGCCAGCACCTCGGCGGTGCAGCAGATGATCGGGGCGTCGCCGTTGACCGTGGCGTCGCCGGTGATCATGCCGACGTTGTCGGCGCCGAACTGGTCGCACAGGGCGAAGAACTTCTCCGACACGAGCGCCTTGATCGGGGCGGTGTAGAAGGAGACGCGGTCCTCGGCGAGGGCGGTGAAGTGGGCGGCCGCGGCGACGAGCGACTTGCCCGACCCGGTCGGCGTCGCGAGGATGACGTTGCTGCCCGAGAGCACCTCGAGGAAGGCCTCCTCCTGGTGCGGGTACAGCGTCAGCCCCTGCTCGGCGGCCCACTCGGCGAACGCGTCGCAGAGCGCGTCGGCGTCCGCGTCGGCGGGGATGCGCTTCTCGAGGTTCGTCGTCACCACGCGAGCATGCCACCGGCCCGGGGCGCCGGCCGAATCGTCACGCGCCCGCGGAGGATGCCCGACGCAGCCGGTCGGGGACGGCGACCAGGACGACCGCCCCGACGACGGCGCCGAGGACCGTCTCGAACAGCCGGTCGCGCAGCAGCGGACCCGCCGCAACGGGGTGGGCGAGCTGGCCCATCATGAGCGCGAGCGGGGTGATGAAGAGCAGGGCGACCGCGTAGTTGCGGCCCACGACGAGCTCGGTGAGCACCTGCAGGACGCCGATGACGAGCACCGCCCACGCCCCCTGCGGCGACCACAGCAGGATCGGCGCGGCCACGACGACGCCGACCGCCGTGCCGACGACGCGATGCAGCCCGCGCGTCAGGCGCGCCGCGAGGTCGGGCCCCGACAGCACCGTCACCGCGGCCACCATGGCCCAGTAGGGGTGCTGCCAGCCCAGCCCGGTGGCGACGGCCCCCGCGACGCCGAGCGCGAGCAGGTACCGCAGCAGGTGCGCCCGGGCGCCCGGTGCGGCGAGCGCGTCGCGGAACCGTGGAGCCGGCAGCTCGGGACGGCGCCACGAGGTCGGCTCGCGCAGCACGCCCACGTGCGCCACGACCAGGGAGAACAGGACGCTCGCCGTGGCCACCGCGGCCGCGACGAGGACGGTGGCCGGGGTGGCCGGGACCATCGCGCACACCGTGAAGGCGAAGACGAGGAAGAGCGGGCCCGGCGGGTGCCAGCGGTACGCGTCGGATGCCAGCGAGCCGGCCGCGGCCAGCAGGGCCCCGAGGGGCACGACGAGCCAGCGCGACTCCGGGGCGAGCGACACGAGCGCACCCGCCGTCACCGCGAGGACGAGGAACGCGCCGGCGACGACCTGCATGCCGGCGCGCTCGGAGCGGGCGTGGCGCCGGCCGTAGAGCGAGGTGAAGGCGCCGAACGCGGCGTACGGCGCCCACTCGGCGCGCCCGGCGAGGACGAGGACGAGCAGCGGGAGGCAGACCGAGACGCCGGCGCGCAGGGCCACCCGGTGCGCACCGCCGTGTGGCCCCCAGCGCAGCAGGCCCGCCGTCGCCTGCCGCAGCGCCGGCCGGCGCGGTTCGGGTGCGGGGGAGTCCATCCCTCCCGAGTCTAGGAGTGGGCAGGGTCGGGGCGATCTCCCCATCGACTCCCCATCGGCAGCGGCAAGGTGCACCTGTTCGTGTCGCGCAACGGCTACAAGGACTGCGACTACGCCACGCAGGTGTGGTCGGGCAACGACCTCTTCGCGCTCGGCAACCCGCGCTGGGTCGGCGGCCTGGGCGTCTGGACGACCGACCGCTTCTGCCGCCCCGGCGGGGCCGAGGTCATCAGCGACGGCAGGGTGCTGCGCGTCGCCTTCCACGTGCGCAAGGGCGCGAGCCCGCCCGTGCGTCCGGCGTGGACCGGCGTCCTCACGTGGAGCACCGGCACGCCGTACCTGTCCTGACGCGCCGGCACGCTCGCGGGGGTACGGTCCGACACCCGGGTCGGGCCGTACCCCCCTTTCTCCGACTCGCGTGCCTAGGGTGGTTAGAGCTCCGGGCCCCGTGGGCATGGAGTGCTCGAACGACGTGACGCTCGGTCGGCGTGCCTGCGCGCCGGGGAAGGTGACGCTCATGGAGGCGAAGAAGACGTTCCTGTCCTGGCCCGTGGTCCGGCAGGTCCGCTCGGGTGACTTCCTCGGACGCGGCCCGGCCGTGACGTCCGAGCGCACCAGGTCGCTGACGCCGCGCACCTCCACCGCCGACCGCGTCGTGCAGAGCGTCTGCCCGTACTGCGCCGTCGGCTGTGGCCAGAAGGTGTACGTCAAGGACGAGAAGGTCGTGCAGATCGAGGGCGACCCAGACTCGCCCGTGTCGCGGGGCCGTCTGTGCCCCAAGGGATCCGCGAGCGAGCAGCTCGTCAACAACCCGACGCGCCAGCGTCACGTGCTCTACCGGCGCCCGGGCGGCACCGACTGGGAGCCGATGGCGCGCCAGACCGCCGTCGAGATGATCGCGCAGCGCTTCGTCGAGAGCCGTCGCGCCGGCTGGCAGGACCACGACGAGAAGGGCCGTCCGCTGCGGCGGACGATGGGCATCGCCTCGCTCGGCGGCGCGACGCTCGACAACGAGGAGAACTATCTCATCAAGAAGCTGTTCACCGCAGCGGGCGCCATCCAGATCGAGAACCAAGCCCGTATTTGACACTCCTCCACGGTCCCCAGTCTGGGGTCCTCGTTCGGACGCGGCGGCGCCACGCAGTACGTGCAGGACCTGTCCAACTCGGACTGCATCGTCATCCAGGGCTCGAACATGGCCGAGTGCCACCCCGTCGCCTACCAGTGGGTCACCGAGGCGCGCCTCAAGGGTGCGAGGGTCATCCACGTCGACCCGCGGTTCACCCGCACGTCGGCGACCTCCGACAAACACATCCCGATCCGGGCCGGCAGCGACGTCGTGCTGCTCGGGGCGCTCATCAACCACATCCTGAGCAACGAGCTGTTCTTCAAGGAGTACGTCGTCGCGTACACGAACGCCGCGACGCTCGTCAGCGAGGAGTTCCAGGACACCGAGGACCTCGACGGGCTCTTCTCCGGCTACGACGACGAGAAGGGCAGCTACGCCCCCGACACGTGGGCCTACGCGACGTCCGAGGACGGCGCGGGCGACGATGACAGCGAGGGCGACGGATCGCCCGGCACCATCGGCGGCCCCGCGGCCGGGCACGAGCACGGGCAGAGCACGTCCGAGCGGTCGGCCGGTGACGAGCACGGCTCGGGCGGCCCGGCGCTCGAGCACGCCCGGGTGCTGCGCGACGAGTCGCTGCAGGACCCCCGCTGCGTCTTCCAGGTCCTCAAGCGGCACTACTCCCGGTACACGCCCGAGATGGTCGCCGACACGTGCGGCGTCAGCGTCGACGACTTCGCCTACCTGGCGAGGTCCGTCACCGAGAACAGCGGCCGCGACCGCACGACGGCGTTCGTCTACGCCGTCGGCTGGACCCAGCACACGCTCGGCGCCCAGTTCATCCGCACCGCCGCGATCATCCAGCTGCTCCTCGGCAACATGGGCCGACCGGGCGGCGGCATCATGGCGCTGCGCGGCCACGCGAGCATCCAGGGCTCCACCGACATCCCGACGCTCTACAACATCCTCCCCGGCTACCTCGCCATGCCCGTGGCGGGCCTGCACGACACGTGGGACGACTACGTCGGTGCCATCGGCAGCAAGGAGCAGAAGGGCTTCTGGGCCAACGCCGACACCTACGCCGTCAGCCTGCTCAAGGCGTGGTGGGGCAAGGCCGCGACGGCCGAGAACGACTGGTGCTTCGACTACCTGCCGCGGCTCTCGGGGGCGCACGGCACCTACCAGACGACGATGGCGATGCTCGACGACCAGGTCGAGGGCTACTTCCTCCTCGGGCAGAACCCGGCCGTCGGCTCGGCGCACGGGCGGATGCAGCGTCAGGCGATGAGCCACCTCAAGTGGCTCGTCGTGCGCGACTTCGCGATGATCGAGTCGGCGACCTTCTGGAAGGACGGCCCCGAGATCGCCACGGGTGAGCTGCGCACCGAGGACGTCCAGACGGAAGTCTTCTTCCTGCCGGCGGCGGCGCACACCGAGAAGTCGGGCTCGTTCACGCAGACCCAGCGGATGCTCCAGTGGCATCACAAGGCGGTCCCGCCGCCCGGCGACGCCCAGAGCGAGCTCGAGTTCTTCTTCGAGCTGGGAAAGCGCGTCCGCGAGATCCTCGCCGACTCCACCGACCCGCGCGACCGGCCGCTGCTCGACCTCACGTGGGACTACCCGCTCGACACCGACGGGGAGATCGACGCCGAGTCCGTGCTCGCCGAGGTCAACGGCCGCCACCTGACCGGCGACAAGGCCGGACAGCCCCTGTCGTCGTACACGGAGATGAAGGCCGACGGCTCGACCGACGGCGGCTGCTGGATCTACACCGGTGTCTACGCCGACGGCAGGAACCAGGCCGCGAACCGGCGCCCGGGCCAGGAGCAGGACCTCACCGCGCTCGACTGGGGCTGGGCCTGGCCGGCCAACCGCCGCATCCTCTACAACCGCGCCTCGGCCGACCCCGAGGGCAACCCCTGGAGCGAGCGCAAGAAGTACGTCTGGTGGGACGCCGACGCCGGGAAGTGGACCGGGCACGACGTGCCCGACTTCCCGCCGACGAAGGCGCCGACGTTCCGGCCCGAGCCCGGTACCGGCGGCCCCGACGGCCTCGCGGGCGACGACCCGTTCATCATGCAGGCCGACGGCAAGGGCTGGCTCTTCACCCCGAAGGGCATGCTCGACGGGCCGCTGCCGACGCACTACGAGCCGCAGGAGTCGCCGGTCCAGAACCCGCTCTACCGGCAGCAGTCCAACCCGGCCCGCAAGGTCTTCCCGCGAAAGGACAACCTCTGGAGCCCGTCCGGGAACGCCCCGGGCGCCGACGTCTACCCGTTCGTCTTCACGACCTACCGGCTCACCGAGCACCACACGGCCGGCGGCATGAGCCGCTTCCTGCCCTACCTGTCCGAGCTGCAGCCGGAGTTCTTCTGCGAGGTCTCTCCCGAGCTGGCGAAGGAGCGCGGGCTGGAGCCGGGCGGGTGGGCCACCATCGTGTCGGCCCGCACCGCCATCGAGGCGCGCGTGCTCGTCACCGAGCGCATGACGCCGCTCGTCATCCGGGGCCGCACCGTGCACCAGGTGGGCCTGCCCTACCACTGGGGTGTCGGCAGCGCGGCCGTCGTCAGCGGTGACGCCGCGAACGACCTGCTCGGCGTCGCCCTCGACCCCAACGTCCAGATCCAGGAGAGCAAGGCCGGCTCGTGCGACATCGTGCCCGGCCGCCGCCCCACGGGCGAGGCGCTGCTGCGCTTCGTCGCCGAGTACCAGTCGCGCGCCGGCTCGACCGTCATGACGAGCAACGAGCTGCGGACCGGGCACCCCGAGTCCGTCCCCGACACGTCGCCCGAGATGAAGAAGAAGGAGGGCTGAGGCGTGGGCTTCTGGCGCAACCAGCTGTCCGGACCGACCGACCCCGCGGCCGACGCCGCGTGGGACCGGCACGAGCCGCGCAAGGGATTCTTCACCGACACCTCGATCTGCATCGGCTGCAAGGCCTGCGAGGTCGCGTGCAAGGAGTGGAACGGCATCCCCGAGGACGGCCTCGACCTGCTCAACCAGTCCTACGACAACACCGGCGCGCTCGGCGCGAGCACGTGGCGCCACGTCGCGTTCGTCGAGCAGAGCACCGAGCGCATCGAGCAGGCCCGTGAGTCCGGCCGCCGGCTGGTGCAGCTCGGGATGCCGACCGTGCGACCGGCCGAGGAGCCGACGGCCGCGCCCGCGGCCACGGCCGTCGCCGAACCCGAGCTGCCCGACGTGCGGTGGCTCATGGCGTCCGACGTCTGCAAGCACTGCACCCACGCCGCCTGCCTCGACGTGTGCCCCACCGGGTCGCTGTTCCGCACCGAGTTCGGCACCGTGGTCGTGCAGGACGACATCTGCAACGGCTGCGGCTACTGCGTCGCCGCCTGCCCGTTCGGCGTCATCGAGCGCCGGCGCGGCGACGAGGGCCACGAGAAGGGGCACCAGTCGCACGGCATCACCATCAAGGGCGCCGGCACGGAGCGCGGCTCGACCGACACGTCCGGCCGCCACGACAACCCGCCGTCGTACGCGTCGAGCAACGGCGAGGTCAAGAACGTCGGCATCGCCCAGAAGTGCACGCTCTGCTACGACCGGCTCGGCGCCGGCGACACGCCGGCGTGCGCCAAGGCCTGCCCGACGACGTCGATCAAGTTCGGCGACCTCGACGACATGCGAGCCACTGCCCGCGCCCGTGTCGCCGAGCTGCACGAGCGCGGCTACACCGAGGCGCGCCTCTACGGCACCGACGAGAACGACGGCGTCGGCGGCACCGGCTCGGTGTTCCTGCTCCTCGACGAGCCCGAGGTCTACGGCCTGCCGCCCGACCCGCGCGTCACGACGGCCGACCTGCCCGACATGTTCCGCAAGGCCGGCCTCGCCGGGATCGCCATGCTCGGCATGGCCGCCGCCGCGTTCGTCGGGAGGAAGCGATGACGACCAACCCGTTCGACGCCGACCGTCCGCCCGAGAAGGAGCGTCGGCGCGACGGTGCCCGCACCGCGGGGCAGAACGGCGGACGCCGGCGGCGCGACGAGTCGCTCATGGTGCCGGACGCGAGGTTCGACAGCTACTACGGCCGCCACATCGTCAAGCCCGCCCCGTGGGAGAAGGAGATTCCCGCCTACCTGTTCCTCGGCGGGGTCGCCGCCGGGTCGGCGCTCCTCGCCGCGGGAGGTGCGGTGCTCGGCTACCCGGCGCTGCGCCGGGCCGGACGCGTCGGTGCCGTCGGGGCTGCCGCGCTCGGCGGGGCGGCGCTCGCCAAGGACCTCGGCAAGCCGAGCCGCGCCCTCAACATGATGCGCACCGTCAAGCTGACCTCGCCGATGTCGGTCGGGTCGTGGATCCTCACCGCGTTCGGCGGCTTCTCCGGCCTGGCGCTCGCCTCGGAGGTCGGTCAGGCGCTCATCGGAAGTCGTTCTGGCGCAGGCAGGTCCGGCACTGCGCTGGCTCGCGTGTCGCGCCTCCTCGAGGTCGCTGACGGCCCCGCGACCGTCGGCTCGGCGCTCTTCGCCCCGCCGCTCGCCGCGTACACCGCCGTGCTCCTCGCCGACACCGCGACGCCGACGTGGCACGAGTCCTACCGCGAGCTGCCGTTCGTCTTCGTCAGCTCGGCCAACCTCGCCGCGTCGGGGCTGGCCCTGGTCACCGTGCCGGCGCGGCAGAACGGCCCGGCCCGACGCCTCGCCGCCGTCAGCGCACTCGTCGAGACGCTCGCCTTCGAGCGGATGCAGGAGAAGCTCGGCCCGACGCTGTCCGAGCCGCTGCGCACCGGCAAGGCCGCGACGCTGCTCAGGGCCAGCAAGGTGCTCACCATCGCCGGGGCCGTCGGAGCCGTCACCGTGGGGCGCACGCGCGTCGGGGCGGCCCTGAGCGGGCTTGCCCTCATGGCGGGTTCGGCGTGTACGCGCTTCGGCGTCTTCGAGGCGGGTATGACCTCCGCGATCGACCCGAAGTACACGGTCGAGCACCAACGCGAGCGTCTCGAGCGCCGGCGCGCCGCCGGCGTCGTCGACGACTCCATCACGACGGCGCGATAGACGCCGCTGCCGGCGGCGCATAGGGGCGCCGCCGGAGGACCGGAAGGGGAATGCCGTGAGCAGGACCGTCACAGATCCGGCGACGAGGACCGGCGGCGCCAACCGCTGGGTCATCCTCGTGTGCGCCGTGCTCGTGCAGCTGGCCATCGGATCCGTCTACGCGTGGAGCGTCTTCGCCAAGGCGATGCAGAGCGACGCCGCGTTCGGCTGGTCGAAGTCGAAGGCCGCCGTGCCGTTCAGCGTCGTCATCGGGATGATCTTCATCGGCAGCTACGTCGGCGGCCGGCTGCAGGACGCCCGCGGCCCGCGCGTCGTCGCGCTGACCGGCGGCATCATCTACGCCGTCGGCGTCATCCTCGCCTCGTTCGCACAGTCGCCGGACGCCTTCTGGCTGCTCGTGCTGGGCTACGGCGTCATCGGTGGCTTCGGCCTCGGCATGGTGTACATCGTGCCGATCGCGATGCTGCAGAAGTGGTTCCCCGACAAGCCGGGCCTCATCACCGGACTGGCCGTGGCCGGCTTCGGGTTCGGCGCGGTCGTCACGGCGCCGGTCGGCCAGGCGCTCATCGACCAGACGCCGAGCGTGCCGACGAAGGCGTTCCTCTGGCTCGGCATCGGCTACCTCGTCATCCTCCTGCTCTGCACGTCGGTCTTCCGCAACCCCGACGTCGTACCGGACGTCACGGGTGCCAGTGCGAAGGACGCGCCGAAGGTCACGAGCGGCGACCCAGCGGCTCGGGACTTCAGCCAGAGCGAGGCCCTGCACACGCGCCAGTGGTACCTGCTGACCGGCATCCTGACGATGAGCGTCACGGCTGGCATCTCGCTCATCGCGGTGGCCGCCGGCACGGCGAGCGACGTCGCGGGCTACTCCGCCGCGGCCGCCGCCGCCCTCGTCGGCGTGCTCGGGCTCTTCAACGGCGCGGGCCGCATCTTCTGGGGCTGGCTGTCCGACCTCGTCGGCAAGATGCCGGCCTTCATGGGCATCCTCGGCGTCCAGGCCGTGTGCCTCCTGCTCATCCCGCACGCCACGAACAAGGCCCTCTTCGCGGTCCTCGCCGCCCTCATCTACCTCTGCTACGGCGGGGCGTTCGGCACGATGCCCTCGACCGCCGGGCAGTTCTTCGGCGTCCGCAACGTCGGCGCCATCTACGGCCTCATGCTCATCGGCTGGAGCATCGGCGGCGTCGTCGGACCGCTGCTCATCGCCTCGCTCATCGGCAGCGACAAGGCCTACACGCTGGGCTTCACCGTCATCGGCATCATCACCGTCGTGGCCCTGGTCCTGCCGCTCGTCACCCGCCCGCCGCGGCACGACGCCGTGGCAGCAGACGCCAGGACACCCCGAGAGGAGCACGTTCCCCGGCACTGACACCGACGCGGTCCCGCGCCCAGCCGCGCTGGGTACGGTGAGGGCGTGCACGTCGTCGCCACCGCTGGTCATGTCGACCACGGCAAGTCGACCCTCGTGCGCGCCCTCACCGGCATCGAGCCGGACCGGTGGGAGGAGGAGCGGCGCCGCGGCCTCACCATCGACCTCGGGTACGCGTGGACGACGCTGCCCTCCGGCGCCTCGGTCGCCTTCGTCGACGTGCCAGGACACGAGCACTTCGTCGGCAACATGCTCGCCGGCCTCGGGCCGGCGCCCGCGGTCGTCCTCGTCGTCGCCGCCGACGAGGGCTGGCGGCGTCAGTCGGCCGAGCACCTCGCTGCCGTCGACGCGCTCGGGCTGCGGCACGGCCTCGTCGTCGTGACCCGGGCCGACCTCGCCGACCCGCAGCCCGCCCGCGCCGACGCCCTGGCGCGGCTCGCTCGCACGTCGCTGGCGGGGGCCGAGGCGGTCACCGTGTCGGCCCGAACGGGCGAGGGCCTCCACGACGTCAGGGCGGCGCTCGACCGGCTCGTCGCGGCGCTGCCGGTGCCGGACGCCGACGCCCGGGTCCGCCTCTGGGTGGACCGGTCCTTCAGCGTCAGGGGCGCCGGCACCGTCGTCACCGGCACGCTCGGCGCCGGCACGGTCCGCGTCGGTGACGAGCTGCTCGTGCAGCGCGCCGACGGCACGCACGCCCGCGTCACCGTGCGCGGACTCCAGAGCCAGGAGCGTCCGGCCGACGCCGTGGGCCCGGTGAGCCGGGTCGCCGTCAACGTCCGCGGTGTCGCCGCCGACGAGGTGGGCCGGGGCGACGCGCTCGTGACCCCCGACGCCTGGCGCACGACGGCGTCCCTCGACGTCCAGGTCGACGCCGACGGGCTCGACCGCGTACCAGCGCATCTCATGCTCCACGTCGGCTCGCTCGCCGTCGAGGTCCGGACGCGTCCGCTCGGCACCGGCGCGCTGCGCCTGGCGCTGCCCGCGGCCCTCGCGCTCACCGCCGGCGACCGGCTCGTGCTGCGCGACCCCGGGTCACGACGCGTCGTCGGCGCGCTCGTCGTCGACGCCGACCCGCCGGCCCTGAGCCGGCGTGGCGCGGCCGCCCGCCGCGCCGAGGCCGTCGCGGCTATGGGTGGCGCACCCGACCTGGGCGCCGAGGTGGCACGACGCGGAGCGATGACCAGGGCGGATGCCGAGGCGCTCGGCGCTCACGTGCCCGAAGGCGGCCCGCCGGCCGAGGGCGTGACGCGTCACGGCAGGTGGCTCGTCGCCGACGCGGCGTGGCAGGACTGGGGGCGGCGGCTGCACGCCGCGGTCACCACTCGCGCCGGCGCCGACCCGCTCGACCCGACGCTGACCCTCGAGGCCGCGCGGTCCGCGTCGGGCGCGCCGGAGCGGGCGCTCGTGCCCGACCTCGCTGCGTCGGTCGGGCTCGACGTGCACGACGGACGCGTCGGCCTGCCCGGGCGCGACGCCGTGCTGGGGGAGCGTGCCGAGGAGGGGTTACGCGTGATCGAGGCGCGCCTGGCCGACGCGCCCTTCGCCGCGCCGGAGCAGAAGGAGCTCGACGCGTCCGCGCTCGGCCCACGCGAGCTCGCCGCCGCGGTGCGCGCGGGGCGGCTCGTGCGGCTGCCGGGCGTGCCCGACGACGTGTACCTGTTGCCCATCGCCCCCGCCCGGGCGATGCGCGTGCTCGCCGGGCTGCCGCAGCCGTTCACGACGAGCGAGGCGCGCGTGGCCCTCGTCTCGACCCGCCGCACCGTCATCCCGCTGCTCGAGCACCTCGACGCCCGCGGCTGGACCCGACGCGTCGACGGGACGCATCGCGAGGTGCGACGCTGAGGACATGGAGCCCCGACCCCCGCTGCCGCCGTTCACCGAGGACACGGCCCGCCGGAAGGTGCAGGCCGCCGAGGACGCGTGGAACACCCGCGACCCCGAACGCGTCGCCGGCGCGTACAGCGAGGACACCGAGTGGCGCAACCGCGGCGAGCACGTCGTCGGCCGGGCCGAGGTGGTGGCGTTCCTGCGTCGCAAGTGGGACCGCGAGCTGGACTACCGGCTGCGCAAGAACCTGTGGGCCTTCGAGGGCAACCGGATCGCCGTGCGCTTCCAGTACGAGTCGCGCGACGCTGGTGGCCAGTGGTGGCGCTCGTACGGCAACGAGCTGTGGGAGTTCGACGACCTCGGCTACATGCGTCGGCGTGAGGCGAGCATCGACGACGTCGCGATCGACGAGGCCGACCTGCGCGTCACCCCGGGTGAGGGCGAGCTGCCGCCGTTCTGACCGACGCGTCGGGCCGTCGACCCCGGCCGCTGTCCCCACCCCGTGGCAGGGTTGGCGCTGATGGCTGACGTGCTCGACCGGTTCTCCCCGGCCACCGCGGAGTGGTTCCGGAGCAGCTTCAGCGCGCCCACCACCGCCCAGGCGGGTGCCTGGGACGCCATCAGCTCGGGCCACCACTGCGTCGTCGTCGCCCCCACCGGCTCGGGCAAGACCCTCTCGGCGTTCCTCTGGGCCATCGACCGGATGGCGAGCGAGCCGGTGCCCGAGGAGCGCCTCGAACGGTGCCGCGTCCTCTACGTCTCGCCGATGAAGGCGCTCGCCGTCGACGTCGAGCGCAACCTGCGCGCCCCGCTCGTCGGCATCGGCCACGCGGCCACGCGGCTCGGACTGCCGGGGCCCGACATCGGCGTCAGCGTCCGGTCGGGCGACACCCCCGCCAACGAGCGTCGCGCCTTCGCCCGCACGCCCACCGACATCCTCATCACGACGCCCGAGTCGCTCTTCCTCATGCTCACCTCCTCGGTCCGCGAGGCGCTCAAGGGTGTCGAGACCGTCATCGTCGACGAGGTCCACGCCGTCGCGGGCACCAAGCGCGGCGCCCACCTCGCGCTCAGCCTCGAGCGCCTCGACGCCATCCTGCCGAAGCCGGCCCAGCGCGTCGGGCTGTCGGCGACGGTGCGCCCGGTCGAGGAGGTCGCGAGGTACCTCGCGGGCGGGCGTCCGGTCGAGATCGTCCAGCCGGTCTCGACGAAGCAGTGGGACCTCGACGTCGTCGTGCCCGTGCCCGACATGGCCGAGCTGTCCGGCGCGCCGGCCGAGATCACGCCCGGCGTGCCCGACCTCTCCGGGCCGGCCGCGGGCAACGCGCCGCAGGCGAGCATCTGGCCGCACGTCGAGGAGCGCATCGTCGACCTCATCGCCGACCACCGCTCGACGCTCGTCTTCGCCAACTCCCGGCGCCTTGCCGAGCGCCTCACCTCACGTCTCAACGAGATCTGGGAGGAGCGCCTCGCCGAGCAGGAGGGGCTGCCGTCACCGGCCGACGCCGCAGCCGCCGCGTCGCACCCGCCCGCCCAGGTCATGGCGCAGTCGGGGGCCTCGCGCGGGGCGCCGGCCGTGCTCGCGCGCGCCCACCACGGGTCGGTGAGCAAGGAGCACCGCGCCGCCATCGAGGAGGACCTCAAGGCCGGCCGGCTGCCTGCCGTCGTCGCCACGAGCAGCCTCGAGCTCGGCATCGACATGGGCGCCGTCGACCTCGTCGTGCAGGTCGAGAGCCCACCGTCGGTGGCGAGCGGACTGCAGCGCGTCGGCCGCGCCGGCCACCAGGTCGGTGCCGTCAGCCAGGGCGTGCTCTTCCCGAAGTTCCGCGGCGACCTCGTGCAGACCGCCGTCGTCGTCGAGCGGATGCGTTCGGGAGACATCGAGTCGCTGCGCGTACCGGCCAACCCCGTCGACGTCCTCGCCCAGCACGTCGTCGCCATGTGTGCCCTGGACGACTGGACCGTCGGCGACCTCGAGACCCTCGTCCGTGGCACCGCGAGCTTCGCCGGGCTGCCGCGCACCGTTCTCGAGGCCACCCTCGACATGCTCGCCGGCAAGTACCCGAGCGACGAGTTCGCCGAGCTGCGCCCGCGCATCGTGTGGGACCGCGTCACCGACACCCTGACCGGTCGCCGCGGCGCCCAGCGCCTCGCGGTCACGAGTGGCGGCACCATCCCCGACCGCGGCCTCTACGCGGTCTTCCTCGCCTCGGGCGAGGGCCCGGGTCGACGCGTCGGCGAGCTCGACGAGGAGATGGTCTACGAGTCCCGCGTCGGCGACGTCTTCACCCTGGGCACCTCGACGTGGCGCATCGAGGACATCACCCACGACCGCGTCCTCGTGACGCCCGCGCCGGGCCAGGCCGGGCGGCTCCCGTTCTGGAAGGGCGAGCAGCAGGGCCGGCCCGTCGAGCTCGGCCGCGCCGTCGGGTCGTTCATCCGCGAGATCGTCGGCCTCTCGCCCGAGCGGGCGCGCGCCCGCGTGCAGGCTGCGGGCCTCGACGAGTGGGCCGCCGACAACCTCCTCGGCTACCTCACCGAGCAGAAGGAGGCGACGCGCCACGTCCCCGACGACCGCACCATCGTCGTCGAGCGGTTCCGCGACGAGATCGGCGACTGGCGCGTGGCCGTGCTCTCGCCGTTCGGCGGGCAGGTGCACGCGCCGTGGGCGCTGTGCGTCGCCGCCCGGATGCGTGAGCGGTTCGGCATCGACGTCCAGGCGATGCACGGCGACGACGGCATCGTCTTCCGCCTGCCCGACCTCGAGTTCGACGACGGCGCGGCGGTGGGCCAGCAGCTCGTCGAGATCGTCACCCTCGAGCCGGAGGAGGTCAGCGAGCTCGTCACGCAGGAGATCGGCGGATCCGCCCTGTTCGCAGCCCGTTTCCGCGAGTGTGCCGCTCGCGCCCTGCTGCTCCCGCGCCGCCGCCCCGACCGGCGCCAGCCGTTGTGGCAGCAGCGCCAGCGGGCGGCCCAGCTGCTCGAGGTGGCCAGCCAGTACCCGAGCTTCCCGATCGTCCTCGAGGCCGTGCGCGAGTGCGTCCAGGACGTCTTCGACGTGCCCGGCCTCGTCGGGCTCATGGGCGACATCCGTTCGCGCGCCGTCACCGTCGTCGACGTCGAGTCGCGCCAGCCGAGCCCCTTCGCCAAGTCGCTCGTCTTCGGCTACGTCGCGCAGTACCTCTACGAGGGCGACTCCCCGCTCGCCGAGCGCCGGGCAGCCGCCCTCGCGCTCGACCCCTCCCTGCTGTCCGAGCTGCTCGGGCAGGGCGAGGCGCTCGCGCTGCGCGACCTGCTCGACCCCGAGGCGGTGGCCCGCACCGAGGCCGAGCTGCAGCGCCTCACCCCCGAACGTGCAGCCCGCGACGGCGAGGACGTCGCCGACCTGCTCCGCGTCCTCGGGCCGCTGTCGACGCGCGACGTCGTGGCCCGGGCGGCCGAGGGCTTCGAGCCCGCCTCCGTCGAGTCAGCGCTCGCCGAGCTCGAGGCCGCCCGACGCGTCATCGCCGTCCGCGTCGCGGGCGAGGACCGCTGGGCCGCCATCGAGGACGCCGCCCGGCTGCGCGACGCGCTCGGCACCGCGCTGCCCGTCGGTGTGCCGCAGGCGTTCCTCGAACCGGTCCCCGACCCGCTCGCCGACCTCGTGGCCCGGTTCGCCCGCACCCACGGCCCGTTCGCCGTGCAGACCGTCGCGGCGTGGTGGGGCCTGGGCCCGGCCGTCGTCCACGACGCGCTGCGCCGGCTCGTGTCGGCAGGCCGCGTCGTCGAGGGAGAGCTGCTGCCCACCGAGAACGGCGGCGGCCACGGCCCCGAGTTCTGCGACGCCGAGGTGCTGCGCCTGCTGCGGCGCCGGTCGCTCGCGGCGCTGCGCCACGAGGTCGAGCCGGTCGACCAGGCCGACCTCGCCCGCTTCGTGCCGCAGTGGCAGGGCGTCGGCGGCGGCCAGCGCGGCCGGGAAGGTCTGCTGCGCGCGGTCGAGCAGCTGACCGGCGCCGTGCTGCCGGCCAGCGCCCTCGAGTCGCTCGTGCTGCCGGCCCGGGTCGCCGACTACCGCCCCGCGCTGCTCGACGAGGTGATGAGCTCGGGCGAGGTGGTCTGGCGCGGGCACGGTTCGCTGCCCGGCGACGACGGCTGGGTCAGCCTGCACCTCGCCGACACCGCGCACCTGACGCTCACACCGCCCGACGACACCACCGGCCCCGACGGCGCGCTCACCGACGCCGAGCGTGCCGTCCTCGACGCGCTCGACGGCGGCGGCGCCTACTTCTTCCGCCCGCTGGCCCAGCGTCTCGACCTCGACGACACCGACGTCATCGAGGCGCTGTGGTCGCTCGTGTGGTCCGGGCACGTCACCAACGACACCGTCGCGCCGTTGCGCGCCCTGCTGTCCGGGGGCCGCACCGCCCACAAGCGCACGACGTCGGCGCCCCGGTCGGCCCGGTACACCTCGCGTCGTGGGTCGCTTGGCCGGTTCGGCTCTCTCCGTGGGGCGCTCGCCGCATCGTCGCCCGCGCAGGTCGAGGCCGCCGAGGCGGCTGCGGCCGGCCGGGCGCTGCACGCCGGTCGTGCCGCAGGGTCGGGGCCGCCGACCGGTGTCGGCCGCTGGACGCTGCTGCCCGTCGCCGAGACCGACCCGACGGTCCGTGCTGTCACGGCCGCCGAGCTGCTCCTCGACCGCTACGGCGTGCTGACCCGCGGGTCGGTCGTCAGCGAGGAGGTGCCCGGCGGGTTCGCCGCCGTGTACCGGGTGCTCGCCGCCGCCGAGGAGGCCGGCAAGGTGCGCCGCGGCTACTTCGTCGAAGGGCTCGGCGCCTCGCAGTTCGCCTCCACCGGCGCCGTCGATCGCCTGCGTTCGCTCACCCGGCTGCCGGGCGCCGATGCGTCGGGCGCCACGTCGGCGTCAGGGCGCGTCGACGCGCGGGTGGGCGACGAGTGGGCCGTGCCGGTGGCGCCGCCGCCGACGGCCTCCGGACGCGGACGCCGCCCCGACGCGCCGGCCGTGCCGGCGCTCGTCCTCGCCGCGAGCGACCCCGCCAACCCCTACGGCGCCGCCATCGGCTGGCCCGAGCGTGGCGTCACCGACGCGACCGACGAGGCAGCGGAGGGCTCATCGCGTCGCAAGGGCCACCAGCCCGCCCGCAAGGCCGGGGCGCTCGTCGTCCTCGTCGACGGCGCGCTCGTGCTCTACGTCGAGCGCGGCGGCAAGACGATGCTCTGCTGGTCCGACGACCCCGACCGGCTCCAGCCGGCCGCTGACGCCCTGGCACTCGCGGTGCGCGAGGGCGCGCTCGGCCGGCTCACCGTCGAGAAGGCCGACGGCGCGTCGGTACTCGGGTCGGGTCACCCGCTCGTGCAGGCGCTGTCCAACGCGGGGTTCCACATGACCCCGCGCGGACTGCGCCTGCGCCACTGAGCGGCTAGCTGTACTTCTCCCAGTAGCCGGGGGAGGACTGCTTGAGGGTCGCGGTGCTCGTGCCCTGCCAGATCGTCCACCCACGGCACGTCGCGCAGCCAGTCGGTGGGCACGAGGAACCCGCCGCGGGCCCGGGCGAGCCCGACGGTGCGGAGGGAGCCGTGGTCGGTCCCGCGTCGGGCACCGGCTCGTGGCCGGGCTCGACGCGGGCCGCGGCGACCCCCTCGGTGGAGCGGTCCCTCGAGCCTGCGCTTCAGCGCCTCGCGTGCCGCCTCGCCCGGGCAATGCAGCACGACGGCCACCTCGAACCGGTCGGCCGGCATCGTCTGCGCCGCGAGCGCCAGCAGGCACCGCTCCCGGGAGGCGCACGATCCGGGGGCGGACACGACGACGGTCAGGTCTCGCACCCGGCGAAGGCAGTGGCGCGGGTTGAATACGCTGGCCGTGGCGGGCACCCCGACGGTGAACGCGAGGTGAAGGCCCAGGAGGTGGGACGTGCCGGAGGGTGACACGGTGTGGCGCACGGCGCAGCGGCTGCACGCTGCGCTCGCCGGACGCGTCATCGTCGAGGCCGACCTGCGCTGGCCAGAGATCTCGACGGCCGACCTCCGGGGCCGCTCGACGCTCGAGGTCGTGAGCCGCGGCAAGCACGTGCTGCACCGCATCGAGGGCGGCGTGACGCTCCACTCGCACCTGCGGATGGAGGGCCAGTGGCGCGTCGAGGCGACGCCGACGCTCGCCGACCGGTGGCGTCGCAACCCGCAGCTGCGGGCCCTCGTGTCGGCGCCCGACTGGACGGCACTGGGGCTTCGGCTCGGGATGCTCGACCTCGTGCCGACCGACCGCGAGGGCGACCTCGTCGGCCACCTCGGCCCGGACGTCCTCGGCCCGGACTGGGACCGCGACCGCGCGGTCGGCCACGTCCTCGCCGCGCCGGTGCCGATCGGCGCGGCGCTGCTCGACCAGCGCAACCTCGCCGGCGTCGGCACGATGTGGTGTGCCGAGACGCTCTTCCTCGAGCGGGTCCACCCGTGGGCACTGCCCGCCGATCTCGGGCGCGAGACCGTCGAGCGGGTCGTCGACCGGGCCCACCGGCTCATCGACCAGGGCCGCCGCCACGCCGTTCAGTCCAGCACCGGCAGCCGGCGCCTCGACGAGGCGCACTACGTCCACGCCCGCAGCGGGCGTCCGTGCCGGCGCTGCGGCACGACCGTCCGGGTGGCGCCGATCGGCGTCCCGCCGCAGGAGCGCACGATGTTCTACTGCCCGACCTGCCAGGGCGGCCTCGGGCCCACCGACGACGGGCGCCGGCAGAACCCGCTCGGCTCGAACGGGGGCGCGCGGCGTTCGCGGCGTTCGTACTGAGAGTTCGACCGGACTCCACCCGTTGGGGGTGCCGCTCGTCGGTGGCCGGTCCTAGCCTGTTGCACGTCCCGCTCCGACCCGGAGCGACCTGCGAAGGAGCATGCGATGACCTCTCGGCTCAACCCGTACATCTCGTTCAAGGACAACGCACGCGAGGCGATGGAGTTCTACAAGTCGGTCTTCGGGGGTGACCTGACGCTCAGCACGTTCGGCGAGTACGGCCAAGAGGGGGAGGGCTCCGACGGCATCATGCACGCCCAGCTCGAGACGCCGTCCGGCTTCACCCTCATGGCCGCCGACACCCCGCCGCAGATGGAGTACCGCACCGGCTCGAGCATCACGGTCAGCCTGAGTGGCGACGACGAGTCCGACCTCAAGGGCTGGTGGGACGGCCTCGCCGACGGCGGCACCGTGCAGATGCCGCTCGAGAAGCAGATGTGGGGCGACACCTTCGGCATGCTCACCGACAAGTACGGCGTCGACTGGATGGTCAACATCGCCGGCGGCGACAACGCCGGCGGCGGCCAGGGCTGAGCCCAGGCTCGGCTCAGGCGTCGAGCCGGGCCAGCTGGCGGTCCATCTCGGCGGCGTCGACGAGGTCGGCGTGGGTGCCGGCCGTCCCGCACGCCCACGCGCCGGCCACGGCGCCGTTGCGCGCGGCGTCGCGCACGGCCCCGCCCGAGAGCCACGAGCGCAGGAAGCCCGAGACGTACGCGTCGCCGGCGCCGTTCGAGTCGACGACGGTGCGTCCGGGCAGGTCGAGGGCAGGCATGGCGAAGCGCTCGCCGTCGCGCACGGTGACCCGGCTGCCGCGGGCGCCGTCCATGACGATGACGAGGCGGGCACGTCCGCGGGCCAGCACGTCGGCCACGACGTCGTCCTCGCGCCCGCCGAGCGCTGAACCCGACACGAAGACGACCTCCGCGGCCTCGGCGAACGGGCGGTGGTGCGGGTTGTCGCCGTCCCAGTCGTGCAGGTCGGTCGAGGTGCTCAGGCCGCGGCGGGTCGCCTCGTCGAGCGCGCGCACCGTCCACGGCATGATCGACGCGTGGACGTGCCGGGCGCCTGGGCCGGCGTCGAGCGCGGCCAGGGCGTCGAGCCACAGCGACGCGTCCGGCACGAGGTCGTACGGGTGCCGGGGGTCGTAGAGCGACAAGCGGCGGCCGGTCGGGTCGACGAGGTTGACGGCCCGGCGGGTGCCGCTCGGGTGGACGACGGTGTCGAACGGGATGCCTGCTGCGGCAAGCCGATCGCGAACGAGCCGGCCTTCGTGGTCGTCGCCGACGACGTCGACGATCCGCGTCGGTACACCGAGCCGCTGCAGCCCGAGGGCGACGCCGGTGCCGGTGTGGCCGACGTGCATGTCGATCGGCGGCACGACGTGCGAGTCGGCGAGGGGCACGGGCAGCCCGGCCACGCGCACGATGGTGTCGACGCCGGTGCCGCCGACGACGAGGACGCCACCGGGCGACGCGTCTGTCATGGAACCTCCTGGGGCCGGCTCACCGGGATGCGGCGCACGTCGGGGGCGGCGAGCCGCTCCTCGTTGGCCTCGGAGTCGACGAGCTCCTTCTGCGACTCGAGCTCGGCCTCGACGCGCGCCAGGTAGGCCGCCACCTCGGCGTCGAGGCGCTCGGCGTCCCACCCGAGCACCGGGGCGACGATCTCGGCCACGGCGCGGGCGCAGTCGACGCCGCGGCTCGGGGTCTCGATGGAGATGCGGGTGCGACGAGCGAGGAGGTCGTCGAGGTGCAGGGCCGCCTCGTGGGTCGCGGCGTAGAGCATCTCGACCTTGAGGTACTCCTCGGCGCCGGGCAGCGGCTCGTACAGGCTGCGGTCGTCCTCGGCGAGGTCGAACAGCTCGTGGACGAGCGAGCCGTAGCGCTCGAGCAGGTGGGTGACGCGCCAGACCGGGAGGTCCTGGTGGCGGGCCAGCCGGTCGATCTGGTTGACGAGCGCCACGTAGCCCTCGGCGCCGGACAGCGGGATGAACTCGGTGACGCTGCCGGGCACGTCGCCGCCGACGTCCTCGGCTGCCGCGTCGACCGCGTCGGCGGCCATGACGCGGTAGGTCGTGTACTTGCCGCCGGCGATGGAGATGAGGCCGGGCTGCGGGCGGGCCACGGCGTGCTCGCGCGAGAGCTGGCTCGTGTCCTCGCTCTCGCCGGAGAGCAGCGGGCGCAGACCCGCGTAGACGCCCTGGATGTCCTCGTGGGTCAGCGGCACCTTCAGGACGGTGTTGATGTGCTCGAGGATGTAGTCGATGTCGGCCTTGGTGGCGGCCGGGTGCGACAGGTCGAGGTCCCAGGCGGTGTCGGTGGTGCCGATGATCCAGTGGGTGTTCCACGGGATGACGAAGAGCACCGACTTCTCGGTGCGCAGGATGAGGCCGGTCTCGGAGTTGATCCGGTCGCGCGCGACGACGATGTGCACACCCTTGCTCGCGCGCACGTGGAAGCGGCCGCGGCCGCCGGCCATCGTCTGGATGTCGTCGGTCCAGACACCGGTGCAGTTGATGACGACGGACGCGCGGACCTCGGTGCGCTCGCCGGTCTCGACGTCCTCGACGAAGGCACCGACGACACGCTCACCAGCGCGCAGGAGGTCGACGACGCGGGCGCTCGAGACGACCGTGGCGCCGTAGGCGGCCGCGGTACGGACCGTCGTCAGGGTGTGCCGGGCGTCGTCGGCCTGGGCGTCGTAGTAGAGCAGGCCGCCGGTGAGGGACTCCCGCTTGAGGGCGGGGGCGAGCTTGAGGGCGCCGGTCCGCGTCAGCTGCTTGTGACGCGGCACCGAGCGCGCGCCACCCATCGAGTCGTAGAGCGTCAGGCCGGCCGTGACGTACGGGCGCTCCCAGCCGCGGTTCGTCAGCGGGTAGAGGAAGGACACCGGCTTGACGAGGTGCGGCGCGATGCGGCTCAGCATGAGCTCGCGCTCCTTGAGCGCCTCGCGGACGAGGTCGAAGTTCATCTGCTCGAGGTAGCGCAGGCCGCCGTGGAACAGCTTCGAGGAGCGGGAGGACGTGCCGGAGCCGAAGTCGCGCTGCTCGACGAGGGCCGTGGACAGGCCACGCGTCGCCGCGTCGAGGGCGGTGCCGGCGCCGGTGACGCCCCCACCGATGACGAGCACGTCGAACTGCTTGCTGGCCAGGCGCTTCCACGCCGCGGCGCGGTAGTCGAGGTCGAGGGGGACGGGGCTGGTCATCGCACCTCCTTGGAGTCGGACGGACCCGGACCCACCCTAACCGTCACGAGCGGTCCCGAGCCGGGGCGTCCACGGCGCTCGAGCCGGGGGCCGGCACCTCCTCGTGCACGACGACGACCTCGAGGTGTGGCCACGAGCCGAGCCTGGCCGCCGCCGCCCTCGGCCTCGTCGTCGGCGTGGGCGAGCACCTCGAGGAGCAGGTGGGTCGCGCCCTCCGGCGCGAGCTCGGTGGCTCGCGCCCGGATGTCGGCGAGGTGGTCACTGTCCACCGTCCCGGCCCAGTCGTGGGTGGTGTTGCGCCAGGCTCCGGTCACCGGGGCAGTCTGGCGCGCCCGGTCACTCCGGTCGCTGCGGCGTGCCTGTGACCTCGGTCGTCGTGACGGGCGCCGGGGCGTCGAGGTCGGACGGAGCCACGGTGGTCGGGCCCGGCGTGCCTTCGCCGTCCGTGCGCATGCCGGCGATCTCCGAGCGGAAGACGCGGATCGATCGGCCGAGGCTGCGCGAGGCGTCCGGCAGGCGCTTCCAGCCGAAGAGGACCATCGCGGTGATGGCGATGATGAGTATCTCGGGCCATCCCAGATCGGCCATGGCGTCCTCCCCTCCACGGCGGCAGTGCACGGTGCCGCGTGCCGCTCAGCCGCAGGCTAGGCGCGCAGTCTGGACGTGGCCTGTGGGTCGACGACGGAGTCGCTGTGACCTTGGCGCGGTCAGTGGCCACCGGGCGCGGTCAGAAGGGTGGCGGGTCGGGTTCTGGTTCGGGTGGGCCGGTTCCGGGGTCGGTGAGGGCTTCGCGCCAGTTCTTGGGGTAGGTGATGTAGTCGCGTCCGGCCAGGGTGGTCCAGTGCACGGCTCGGCCCATGACACTCTCGGGGCTGGTCTCCTCGCCGTCATCGGGTCGGTGGGCGGTCCAGGCGCCGGTGGTCTTGGGGTGGTGGCAGCCGCGGGACAGGGACTGGAGGTTCGTGACGCGGGTGGGGCCGGCGGGCCAGGGGGTGATGTGGTCGAGGTCGCAGCGTTCGGCGGGGACCTGGCAGCCGGGGGCGCGGCAGATGCCGTCGAGGGCTCGGACGTGTTCGACCATGGCGCGGGTCGGGGTGTAGCGGTCGGTGGACAGCTGCAGCGCGGTGCCGGTGTCGACGGCGACGGCCAGGCGCTGCCAGACCGACCCGGGGGCGGTCATGATCTGACGGGCATGCTTGGCGGTGACCCAGCCGTGCCCGGGCAGCTCGCACGCCGCGTTCGAGGTGCCGGTGGCGACCTCGAACGGGACGACGATCCGCACCACCGCGGCCGG
>NZ_JBDGKB010000020.1:0-68692 GCF_057656595.1 Intrasporangium sp. Soil_C_50 | reverse complement strand
GACGACGCCACACCGCCCTCGACGGGCTCCCACCGATCAGCCGCCTGTCACCAACGTCATGACCGGGTACACCTAGGCAGGCGCGGCCGCCGTACCGCCGAGGCGCCACGAGCGCAGGACGCGACAGCGGTGTGGTTCGTACCACGCCAGGTCGAGCCGCTCGGCCCGGCAGGCGGCCGGGACCCAGGGGGCCACGGCGCGACGCGTCGTGCTCTCGCTGACGGCGTCGGACAGTGCGTCGAGGGTCAGGTGGGGGGCGGGGTCTGGGAACGCCCCTGCATACGGCGGGCACTGCGGGAACGCCTGCGACAGAGCGGTGGTCAGCGCGCGGAACGCGTCGGCGGGCTCCGGGAGCAGGTGCACGATTCCGTTGGGGAACGTCGCAATGCGTTCGAGGGTGAAGTCGAACGTAGCTGTGGCGCAGGCGATCTCGTCGATGGTCCGAACCACGGCGTCCGTGATCTCTTCCTGCGGCAGGAAGGGGCCGAGCGCGGTGACGTGGGCGTGGACGAAGGCCGGGTCTGCGGAGACGTAGGACTCGTCGTAGTGCCGGTGGCGTTCGACGACGAACGGCTCGAGCGGTGGCACGGGCACGAGTAGCACGCTGTGCCCTGGGTGCCGTGGGTGGTCGGCCACGCGACCGACGTCAGTGCGAGGCGCCGACGAGCCGGAGCGCGAGCAGGGCGTTCGTGGCGCCGATCTGCTCGGGGGAGCGGCGGATCGTCGGGGAGTACCAGCGGGCGACGTCGACGACGATGGACAGCAGCGCGAGCGCGGTGTCGGCGCTGTCGTCCACCGTGAACGCGCCGTCGGCGACGCCGCGCTCGAGGACGCCGCGCACCAGCCCGTCCATCTCCTTGCGCAGCGCGAGGACCTCCGCGTGGTGCTCGGGTGTCAGGTGGTGGTGCTCGTACTGGACGACTCGGGCCACCTGGTACTGCTCGACGTGCCACTCGCTGAAGCGCGCCATGAGGTTGGCCAGCTGGTCGGTCGGCGTCGGGCCGTCGGCGATGGCGCCGCGCAGCAGCCGCAGCGCGCTCTCGTGGCCGCTGCGGCTCAGGTTGAAGAGCAGCTCCTCCTTGGAGCCGAAGTGCACGTAGACGCCGGCGGGGGACAGGCCCGCGCCCGACGCGATGTCGCGGGTCGTCGTGGCGTGGAAGCCCTTGTCGGCGAAGGCGTGCGCGGCCGCGTGCATGAGCCGGTCGACGGTCGACGCGTCGGCACCCGGTGTCGTCACGGGTGAGGTCGGGCTCGAGGTCGGGCTCGACGTCGGGCTCGGGGTGGGCTGCGGCACGTTGACAGCATGCCGCAGCGGCGGGAGACTAAGCAAGCGCTTAGTTACCTGCCGGTACGGCGCGTCGCTCGCTCAGCCCGCACGCCCGATGGAGGACGGATGCCCCGCAACATCTACGACGAGGACCACGAGGCGATGCGCGCGTCGGCGCGCGAGTTCGTCGCCCGCACGCTCGCCCCGCGCGCCGAGGAGATGATCGAGGGCAAGTCGATCCCGCGCGACATCTGGGTCGAGGCCGGAAAGCAGGGCTTCTTCGGCCTCGACATCCCCGAGGAGTTCGGTGGGGCGGGCGTCGACGACTACCGCTTCAACGCCGTCGTGGCCGAGGAGATGTCGCGCTTCAACGCCGCGACGAGCTCGTGCTTCGGCATCCACTCCGACGTGTGCCCGCCGTACATCGTCGACCTCGGCACCGAGGAGCAGAAGCAGCGCTGGCTGCCCGGCATGGCCAGTGGTGAGCTCATCTGCGCGATCGCGATGACCGAGCCCTCCGGCGGCTCCGACCTCGCGGCCCTCAAGACCACCGCCGTCCGCGACGGCGACGCCTGGATCCTCAACGGCTCCAAGACCTTCATCACCAACGGCTACCAGGCCGACCTCGTCATCGTCGCGGCTCGCACCGACCCGTCCAAGGGCGCCAAGGGCATCACGCTGCTCATGGTCGAACGCGGCATGGAGGGCTTCGTCAACGGCCGCAAGCTCGACAAGGTCGGCATGGACGAGTCCGACACCGCCGAGCTGTTCTTCGAGAACGTCCGCGTTCCCGACGAGAACCGGCTCGGTGAGGAGGGCATGGGCTTCATCGCGATGATGCAGCGCCTCCCGCAGGAGCGCGTCGGCGCCGCCGTGTCCAACGTCGCTCACGCCAAGGCGATCCTCGAGGAGACGATCCAGTACGCCAAGGACCGCAAGGCCTTCGGCCAGTCGATCGGCGCCTTCCAGCACAACAAGTTCCTCATGGCCGAGCTCGTCACGAAGATCGAGGTCGCCGAGGCCTACGTCGACGACTGCGTCGCCGCGCACGCCGAGGGCAAGCTCTCCGCCGTCGACGCCGCGAAGGCGAAGTGGTGGAGCTCGCAGGTGCAGAACGAGGTGCTCGACCACTGCGTCCAGCTGCACGGCGGCTACGGCTTCATGAACGAGTACCGCGTGGCCCGCGCCTGGCGCGACGCCCGCGTCACGAAGATCTGGGCCGGCTCCAACGAGATCATGAAGGAGCTCATCGGCCGGGACCTCGGCTTCTGATGGGGTTCGCGGGCAGCGGCGGACGCCACGAGGGCGCCGTCGCGATCGTCACGGGCGCCAGCCGGGGCATCGGCCTCGGCATCGCCGAGCGGCTCGTCGCCGAGGGAGCGAAGGTCGTCATCACCGCGCGCAAGCCGGAGGCCCTCGCCGAGGCCGTCGAGCAGCTCGGTGGCCCCGAGCACGCGCTCGGCATCGCCGGC
This sequence comes from Intrasporangium sp. Soil_C_50, assembly GCF_057656595.1. Taxonomy (NCBI): domain Bacteria; kingdom Bacillati; phylum Actinomycetota; class Actinomycetes; order Micrococcales; family Intrasporangiaceae; genus Intrasporangium; species Intrasporangium sp. Soil_C_50. The sequence goes on along the minus strand of NZ_JBDGKB010000020.1, from coordinate 65,953 downwards.
AACGCGGCCGACGAGGCACACCAGGACGAGGTGGTCGCCGCGGCGCGCGAGTCGTTCGGCGGACTGCACCTGCTCGTCAACAACACCGGCATCAACCCGGCCTACGGTCCGATGCTCGACAGCGGGCTCGACGTCGCGCGTAAGGTGCTCGACGTCAACGTCGTCGCCGCGTTCTCGTGGATCAGGAAGGCGGTGGCCGCGGGCCTGGGCGACGACGCGCACCCCGGGGCCGTCGTCAACCTCGCGTCGGTCGCCGGTCAGGGCGCCTCGGGGGTCATCGGCTGGTACGGCGTGTCCAAGGCAGCGCTCATCCACCTGACCACCGAGCTCGGCTACGAGCTCGGCCCCGACGTGCGGGTCAACGCCGTCGCGCCGGCGGTCGTCAAGACGAAGTTCGCCGAGGCGCTCTACGAGGGCCGCGAGGAGAAGGTCGTCCGCGCCTACCCGATGAAGCGGCTCGGCGTGCCCGAGGACGTCGCGGGTGCCGTCAGCTTCCTCCTGTCCTCCGACGCCTCGTGGATCACCGGCCAGACGCTGACCATCGACGGCGGCGTGACCCTCGGGGGCGCGCTCTAGCAGCCGCCCGCGCGGTGCGGGCGGCTACGGGCCGGCTCGACGTCCTGGTCAACAGCCCGGCCGCGTTCGCCGCGTCACCAGGTGGCCTTCACCGGGTACTGGAAGCAGGGACGCGCGCAGTAGCCGTCGCTGCCCCGGCGCGTCGGCCCCCGACCGTCAGGGGAGCGGTGGTTGCGCGGCACCCCGCCGGGCACCACGATGGGCCCGGGGTGGCCGGCGTCGTCCGCCCGAGCCACAGCGGTGGCGGCGTGGCCGACGGCCGCGTCCACGACGACGGAAGAAGACCCATGGAGATCTGGCCCGGCAAGCCCTACCCCCTCGGGGGCACCTACGACGGGGCGGGCGTCAACTTCGCGGTGTTCTCCGAGGTCGCCGAGCGCGTCGAGCTGTGCCTCATCGCCGACGACCTCACCGAGACACGCCTCGACCTGCCCGAGGTCGACGGTTTCGTCTGGCACGGCTACGTGCCCTACCTGCAGCCCGGCCAGCGCTACGGCTTCCGGGTCCACGGCCCGTACGACCCCGAGCACGGCCACCGCTGCAACCCGAGCAAGCTGCTGCTGGACCCGTACGCCAAGGCGATCGAGGGACAGGCCGAGAACGACCAGTCGCTCTACTCCTACACCTTCGGTGACCCCGACGCCGCGACGTCGACCACGGTCAACACCGACGACAGCGTCGCCCACACGATGCACTCCGTCGTCGTCAACCCGTTCTTCGACTGGGGCGACGACCGCCCGCCGAGGCACGAGTACCACGAGACCGTCATCTACGAGGCGCACGTCAAGGGCCTGACGATGCTGCACCCCGACGTGCCCGAGGAGATCCGCGGCACGTACGCGGCCATCGCCCATCCGGCCACGATCAAGCACCTGACCGAGCTCGGCGTCACGGCCGTCGAGCTGATGCCGGTGCACCAGTTCGTCCAGGACGCCCCGCTCGTCGACCGCGGCCTGTCGAACTACTGGGGCTACAACACCATCGGGTTCCTCGCCCCGCACAACGCGTACGCGGCCGGCGGCCAGCGTGGACAGCAGGTGCTCGAGTTCAAGGCGATGGTCAAGGCGCTGCACGAGGCCGACATCGAGGTCATCCTCGACGTCGTCTACAACCACACCGCCGAGGGCAACCACATGGGCCCGACGCTCGCCTTCCGGGGCCTCGACAACAACAGCTACTACCGGCTCGTCAGCGACGACCTGTCGCACTACTACGACACGACCGGCACCGGCAACAGCCTGCTCATGCGCAGCCCGCACGTGCTGCAGCTCATCATGGACTCGCTGCGCTACTGGGTCACCGAGATGCACGTCGACGGGTTCCGCTTCGACCTCGCCGCGACACTGGCCCGCCAGTTCCACGAGGTCGACAAGCTGTCGGCGTTCTTCGACCTCATCCAGCAGGACCCGGTCGTCAGCCAGGTCAAGCTCATCGCCGAGCCGTGGGACGTCGGCGAGGGCGGCTACCAGGTGGGCGGGTTCCCGCCGCTGTGGACCGAGTGGAACGGCCAGTACCGCGACACCGTCCGCGACTTCTGGCGCGGCGAGGGTGGCGCGCTCGGCGAGTTCGCCTCTCGTTTCACCGGATCCAGCGACCTCTACGAGCACTCGGGGCGCAAGCCCATCGCGTCGATCAACTTCGTCACGGCCCACGACGGCTTCACGCTGCGCGACCTCGTGTCGTACAACGACAAGCACAACGAGGCCAACGGCGAGGGCAACAACGACGGCGAGAGCCACAACCGCTCGTGGAACTGCGGCGTCGAGGGCCCGTCCGACGACCCCACGGTGCGCGACCTGCGGCTGCGCCAGCAGCGCAACTTCCTCACCACGCTGATGCTGAGCCAGGGCGTACCGATGCTCCTGCACGGCGACGAGCTCGGCCGCAGCCAGGGCGGCAACAACAACGGGTACTGCCAGGACAACGACATCTCGTGGATCCACTGGTCCCTCGACGAGGACGACCAGCAGCTCCTCGCCTTCACCCAGTCGCTGGTGAAGCTGCGGCGGGACCACCCGGTGTTCCGGCGGCGCCGGTTCTTCGCCGGCAGCGCCGACCACGGCGGCGAGAGCGACCTCGGCGACATCGCCTGGCTCATGCCGAACGCCGAGCACATGGACGACCAGGCCTGGAGCAACGGCCTGGCCAAGTCGCTCATGGTCTTCCTCAACGGCTCGGCCATCCCCGAGCCCGACCCACGTGGGCAGCAGATCCTCGACGACTCGTTCCTCGTGCTCTTCAACGCCCACTACGAGGGGCTCTCGTTCACGCTGCCCGACGCGGAGTACGGCACCGAGTGGCTCCCGGTCATCGACACGGCGCGCGACACGGTCGAGGAGTCGCCGCTCGACCCGACGTGGCAGGTTCAGGTCGAGGCCCACAGCATCGTCGTGCTCCGGTGCCCGCGGGTGCCGGCGTCGCCGCCCGTCGCGGGCGTGACGGAGGGGGCCACCGCGTGAGCGCCGCCGAGCGCTCGCGCGCGATCCCGGTCTCGACGCACCGGTTCCAGCTCGAGCCGGGCTTCACCCTCGAGGACGCGGTCACACAGGTCGGGCACCTCGCCACGCTCGGGGTCACCCACCTGTACCTGTCGCCGGTGCTGCAGGCGACGTCGGGTTCGATGCACGGCTACGACGTCGTCGACCACGCCCGCGTCGCGGACGGGCTCGGCGGCGACGAGGCGTTCGAGCGGCTCTGTGCCGCAGCACATTCGGCCGGCCTCGGGGTCGTCGTCGACGTCGTGCCCAACCACATGACGACGCCGACGCCGCTCTCGCTCAACCGGCCGCTGTGGTCAGTGCTCCGGGAGGGGCGCTCGTCCGGGTACGCCCGCTGGTTCGACGTCGACTGGAACGCCCAGGGCGGGCGGATCCTCCTGCCGGTGCTCGGGTCCCCGCTCGAGGACGTCCTCGCCGCGGGCGAGCTCGCCGTCGGCGAGCACGAGGGTGAGCCGGTCGTGCGCTACTACGACCACGTCTTCCCGCTCGCACCGGGCACCGACGCGTCCGCCCCGATCGCCGAGCTCCTCGACGCCCAGCACTACCGGCTCGCCTTCTGGCAGGTCGGCGACGCCGAGCTGAACTACCGCCGCTTCTTCGACGTCACCTCGCTCATCGCCGTGCGCGTCGAGGACCCTGACGTCTTCGACGCGACGCACGAGCGGCTCCTCGCGGCCCTGCGATCCGGCGCTGTCGACGGCCTGCGCATCGACCACCCGGACGGCCTGGCCGACCCCGAGGGCTACCTCGACCGGCTCGCCGACGCCACCGGCGGCGCGTGGGTCGTCGTAGAGAAGATCCTCGAGGGCGACGAGCAGCTGCCGGAGTCGTGGCGCACCGCGGGCACCACCGGCTACGACGCACTGCTGCGGGTCGGCGGTCTCTTCGTCGACCCTGCGGGCGAGGAACCGCTCACCGCCCTGTCGGCGGAGCTGCTCGGCGAGGCGCAGGACCTCGGCGCGATCGTCGTGGACGCCAAGCGCTGGGTCGTCGAGGTCATGCTCGTCGCGGAGGTGTCGCGGCTGATGCGCCTGGTGGGGCGCGCCCGACCCGACCTCGACGCCGGCGAGGCCCGACGCGCGCTCGAGACGTTGCTCGTCGGGATGGACCGCTACCGCGTGTACCGCCGCCCCGGCACCGAGCCCGAGGGGCAGGACGCCGTGACGCTCGAGGCCGCCATCGCGCGAGGTCGCGAGTCGCTCGACGGGCCCGACCTCGACGCACCGACCGTCGAGGGGATCATCGACCTCGCGCTCGGGCAGGGTGAGCGGGTCGACGCGGAAGCGGCCGACGAGTTCCTCGTGCGGTTCCAGCAGACGTGCGGTCCGGTCATGGCCAAGGCCATCGAGGACACCGCCTACTACCGGTTCGTGCGGCTCGTCGGGCTCAACGAGGTCGGGGGAGACCCCGAGCGGTTCGGCGTCGCGGCCGCCGAGTTCCACCGGTTCGCAGCGGGGCTCGCGGACCGCTGGCCCGCCGCGATGACGACGCTGTCGACCCACGACACCAAGCGCGCCGAGGACGTCCGGGCCCGGCTGGCGGTGCTCGCCGAGCGTCCGGACGCGTGGGCCGCGTGGGTCAACAAAGCCCGCGGCCTGGCCGACGGCGTCCGCGCCGACGAGCTCGACGCGCTGACCGAGTACTTCCTGTGGCAGACCCTCGTCGGGGCATGGCCGATCACCGACGAACGCCTCAACGCCTACGCGCTCAAGGCGATCCGTGAGTCGAAGCTGCACACCCGGTGGACCGCGCCGAACGAGGCGTACGAGGCCGCCGTCGAGCGGTTCGTCTCGGGTGTCGTCGCGTCCGACACCGTGCGCGAGCACGTCGAGGCATGGCTGGCCGACACGGCCACCGAGACCCGGGCGAACACGCTGGGGCAGAAGCTCGTCCAGCTGACGATGCCCGGCGTGCCCGACGTGTACCAGGGCACCGACCTCGTCGACCTCTCGCTCGTCGACCCCGACAACCGGCGCCTCGTCGACTATGCCGAGCGCGCCGAGCGTCTGGCGCGCCTCGACGGGGGAGCGGCGCCGGCCGACCTGTCCGACGAGAAGCTCCTCGTCACGACCACGGCCCTGCGCACGCGGCGCGACCGGCCCGATGCCTTCGTCGGTCCCGCGGCGACCTACCTGCCGCTCGCTGCGTCGACGGAGCACCTCGTCGGCTTCGCCCGCGGCACGACCGAGGGTCCCCAGGTCCTGACGCTGGTGACCCGGCTTGCCGGTCGGCTCGTCGACGCCGGTGGCTGGGCCGAGGAGACCGTCGACCTGCCCGAGGGGCACTGGCGCGACGTGCTGTCCGGGCGCCGGACCGACGGCGGGCGGGTACGGGTGGCGCAGGTCCTCCCCGAGGCGGGCCTGCCCGTCGCACTGCTCGTCCGTGAGGCCTGACATGACACACCGGGAGATCCGCGTCTGGGCGCCCGACGCCTCGAGCGCCGAGCTCGTCGTCGCACCCTCCTCCGACGACGGCTCGGCCGCCGTCGCGCGCGTGCCGATGTCGAGTGGGGCCGGCGGGTGGTGGTCGTGGTCGCCGACCGGAGCACTCTCCGACGCGCCGTCGCTCGACTACGCCGTCAGTCTGGATGGCGGCGACCCGCGTCCGGACCCGCGCAGCGCCTGGCAGCCGCACGGCGTCCACGGGCCGAGCCGCACCTTCGACGCCTCGGCGCACGCGTGGGGGGACGCCGACTGGCGCGGCCCCCGCGACGGGCAGGGCGTCGCCGGGGGCGTCGTGTACGAGCTGCACGTCGGGACCTTCACCCCGGAGGGCACGTTCGACGGGGCGCAGGCCCACCTCGACCACCTCGTCGAGCTCGGCGTCGACGTCGTCGAGGTCATGCCCGTCGCCGCCTTCGGCGGTACACACGGCTGGGGCTACGACGGCGTCCAGCCCTACGCCGTGCAGGACGCCTACGGCGGTCCCGCCGCCTTGCAGCGGTTCGTCGACGCCTGCCATGCGCGCGGGCTCGGGGTCTGCCTCGACGTCGTCTACAACCACCTCGGGCCCACCGGCAACTACCTGGCCGAGTTCGGCCCCTACTTCACCGATGCCCACACGACGCCGTGGGGGCCGGCGGTCAACCTCGACGGCGACGGCTCACCCGAGGTGCGGCGGTGGGTCGTCGACAACGCCCTGCGCTGGTTCCGCGACTTCCACGTCGACGCCTTGCGCCTCGACGCCGTGCACGAGCTGCGCGACTCCTCCGACCGCCACGTGCTGGCCCAGCTGTCCGACGAGACCGCCTCTCTCGCACAGCAGCTCGATCGCAGTCTCGACCTCGTGGCCGAGAGCGACCTCAACGACCCGGTCATGGTCACGCCGACCCCCGACGGCGGGCGCGGCATGACGGCGCAGTGGGACGACGACGTGCACCACGCCCTGCACGTCACGCTCACCGGTGAGACGCAGGGGTATTACGCCGACTTCGCCGGGGGCACCGAGGCCTGGCCTGACGGCGGACGGCTCTCCGTCCTCGCCAAGGTGCTGACGCAGGCCTTCCTGCACGACGGGCGCGTGTCCACCTTCCGCGGAGCCCGGTGGGGCCGTCCGATCGACCCCGCCACGACTTCGGGTCACCGCTTCGTCGCCTACCTGCAGACCCACGACCAGGTGGGCAACCGCGCGGTCGGCGACCGCATCGGCGCGACGGTGACGCCGGGACAGCAGGCCATCGGGGCGGCCCTGTACCTCCTCTCGCCGTTCACGGCGATGCTCTTCATGGGGGAGGAGTGGCGCGCCGGCACGCCGTTCGCGTTCTTCACCTCGTTCGAGGAGGAGTGGCTCGCAGACGCGGTGCGCACCGGTCGCCGGGGCGAGTTCGCGGCGCACGGCTGGGAGGAGGCCGACGTACCCGACCCGCAGGACCCCGCCACCCGCGACGCGAGCGTGCTGAAGTGGTCGGAGGTCGACGCTCCCGGGCATGTCGAGATGCTCGCCTTCTACCGGCGTCTCGTCGAGGTGCGCCGCGCCGAGCCCGACATCGCCTCGGGCGACCTGCGCGCCTCGAGCGCGCGCTTCGACGAGGACGCCGCGTGGTTCGTCCTCTCGCGCGGCGGCCTGCGCGTCGTCGCGAACCTGGCCGAGCAGCCCCAGGTCGTGCCGCTCACCGAGGACCTCGACGAGGTGCTCGCCTCGTGGGGTCGGCACCCGGAGAAGGTCACCGGCGGCCTGCGCCTCGAGGGGCACGACGTCGCGGTCGTCCGGGCCCTCTGACGGACGAGCCCGTCGGGGCACCCGAACGGCACCGACGGGTCTACGTTGGTGCGAGGCGGCTCGGAGAGCCCGGGGTGCCCTGAGCGAATCGAGAAGCCATGGCCAACCACGTGTACTCGATCTCCGAGGTCGTCGGATCGTCCCCCGATGGCATCGAGGCCGCCGTCGGCAACGCCGTGGCCAAGGCCAGCTCGACGGTGCGCAACCTCGACTGGTTCGAGGTGACCGACATCCGCGGCCAGCTCGCCGACGGTGCCGTCGCCCACTGGCAGGTCACGGTCAAGCTCGGGTTCCGGCTCGAGGACTGAACCACCGGACCGACCCACGCCCTCAGCTGCCGCTGGGCGTCAGTCCTCCTTGACGCGGACCATGCCCTCTTGGGCCGTCGTCGCGACGAGGGCGCCGTCCTGGGCGTAGATCTGGCCGATCGCCAGGCCTCGGCCGCTGATCGCCGAGGGCGAGGCCTGGGCGTAGAGCAGCCAGTCGTCGGCGCGGGCGTCGCGGTGGAACCACATCGAGTGGTCGAGGCTCGCGACGCGCAGCCGGCGGTCGGTCCACACGAGGCCGTGGCGGCGCAGCACGGGTTCGAGCAGCGAGTAGTCGCTCGAGTACGCGAGCACGGCCGCGTGCAGCAGCGGGTCGTCGGGCAGCCGGCCGATCGCGCGCATCCACACGTGGTTCGTCGCAACCTGCTCGCTCCCGGCGTCGAGGAACATGTTGCTCTCGACGGGCCGCAGCTCGATGGGGCGTGCCTCGGCGAGGTGGCGGGCCCCCGGATGGTCGATGCCGCGGAACGCCTCGGCGAGCGAGGTGAGCCCGTCGGGACCGGCCACCCGAGGCATCGGGTCCTGATGGTCGAGGCCGCCTGCGCGCTCCTGGAAGGAGCACGTCATCGACATGATCGGGGCGCCCTTCTGGACCGCGTGCACCCGCCGTGTCGAGAACGAGCGGCCGTCGCGCATCTCCTCGACGGCGAAGCGGATCGGCAGCGTGTCGTCGCCCGGTCGCATGAAGTAGCCGTGCAGCGAGTGGATCGGCCTGGGGCCGTCCTCGTCGACCTCGCGGACCGTCGTGCCGGCGGCCATGACGCACTGGGCCAGCACCTGGCCGCCGAAGACGCGCCCGTGCGGCATCTTCTGGCTGCGGCCCTCGAAGACGCGCGCCGACGTCGCACCGATGGACTCGGCGGCGTCTCGCCCGGCGACGTCCGTGACGGCGATGTGGGCGGTCCCGACGTCCTTGAGGGTCAGGACGTCGATGAGGTCTTCGATGGGGGGCAGCACGGTGATCTCGTCGGTCACGAGCCGACCCTACCCAGCCCGGGGCAGCGCCGTGGCCGCCCTGGGGCCGAGGTCACGCCTCGAGGGCGAGCGCGAGCGGCAGGACCCCCGGGGCCCCGGCCTCCCGGATCAGGCCGGCGCACACGGTCAGGGTCCACCGGGAGTCGGCGACGTCGTCGACGAGCAGCACCGGGCCCGGCGCGCCGGCCAGGCGACCCGCGAGGTCAGGACCGACGACGAGCCGGCCCCACACATTGGCGAGGCGGAAGGCGCTGTTGCCACCCGGGTCGCCCACCGGGCCGCCCTCCGCGAGGTCGAGCGAGCCGAGGTAGGGCAGACGGCCCAGGTCGCTGACGCCGGTGGCGAGCGACTCGACGAGCCGCGGCCGGCGCCGCGAGGGCACCGACACGACGGCGACCGGGCGCTGGCTCCAGCCCCAGCTCGCGAGCACGTCGACGCAGGCGCGCAGGACCTCCGGTGGCAGCTCGCGGTCCTCGCCGCGGAGCAGCTCGCGCAGGCGCTGGCCCCAGCCGAGGTCGCTGAGCCTCGCCACGGCGCGGCCCTCGGTCATCGCGACCTCGGCGGTGATCCGGCCGCGCAGCGGCACGCCGAGGCGGTCCATCCCGGAGGGCCACTGGGCCCGCGGTTCGAGGGCGACGCCGGGGCGGTCGAGCCGGGACCGCGCGGTGTTGACCGCGGCGTCGGGGATCGTGGCATCGAACCACGGGCCCACGCAGCCGTCGCACCGCCCGCACGGCTCCGCGGTGTCGTCGTCGAGGCAGGTCTGCAGGAACGCCATGCGGCAGCCGTCGGTGCGCTCGTAGTCGACCATGAGCTGCTGCTCGCGCTCGCGGGCCTCGGTGACACGGCCGTAGCGCTCCTCGTCGTAGGCCCACGGCTCGCCGGTGGCGGTCCAGCCCCCGGGGACGCGCTGCACGGCGCCGTCGACGTCGAGCACCTTGAGGAGCAGCTCGAGCCGGGTGCGGCGCACGTCGACGACGGCCTCGAGGGCGACGGTGGACAGCGGCTTGGCCGACTCGGACAGGGCGCGCAGCACGGCGTCGGCCTGGTCCTGGCGGGGCATCGACGCCGAGGCGAAGTAGCGCCAGATGTCCTTGTCCTCGGGGCCGGGCATGAGCAGGACGTCGGCCCGGTCGGTGGCACGCCCCGCACGGCCGACCTGCTGGTAGTACGCGACAGGGGAGGACGGCGCACCGAGGTGCAGCACGAAGCCGAGGTCGGGCTTGTCGAACCCCATCCCCAGGGCCGAGGTGGCCACGAGCGCCTTGACCGAGTTGTCGCGGAGCGCCTCCTCGAGCCGGATGCGCTCCGCCGGCTCGGTGCGCCCGGTGTACGCGGCGACCTCGTGGCCCGCCTCGCGCAGCGCGGCGGCGACGTCCTCGGCCGCGGCCACGGTGAGTGCGTAGACGATGCCGGAGCCGGGCAGCTCGCCGAGGTGGGCGATGAGCCAGGCCAGCCGCTGCTCGGGCGCGGCGAGCGGCAGGACGCCGAGGCGCAGCGAGGCACGGGCGAGCGGGCCGCGCAGCGTCAGCACGTCGCGACCGCCGGCGCCGAGCTGCTCGACGACGTCGGTGACGACGCGGGCGTTGGCCGTGGCCGTCGTGGCGAGCACGGGGGTGCGCTCGGGCAGGGTCGTGAGCAGGTCGCGGATGCGGCGGTAGTCGGGCCGGAAGTCGTGGCCCCAGTCGCTGACGCAGTGTGCCTCGTCGACGACGAGGAGGCCGCACGTGCGCGCGAGGTGCGGCAGCTGCTCGTCGCGGAAGCGCGGGTTGTTGAGCCGTTCGGGGCTGACGAGCAGCACGTCGACCTCACCGCGGGCCAGCGCCCCCGACACCTCGCCCCACTCGTCGGCGTTCGTCGAGTTGAGGGTGACGGCCCGGATCCCGGCCCGCTGGGCGGCGCCGATCTGGTCGCGCATCAGCGCCAGCAGCGGGCTGACGATGACGGTGGGGCCGGCCCCCTCGGCGCGCCGCAGGGCGGTGGCGACGAAGTACACCGCCGACTTGCCCCACCCGGTGCGCTGGACGACGAGGACCCTGCGGCGCCCCTCGACGAGCTCGGCGATGGCTTCGAGCTGGCCGTCGCGGAAGTCGGCGTCGGGGCGGCCCACGAGCCGGCGCAGCGCTTCGGTGGCCCGGGCCCGGAGCGCGTCGTCCACCGGGGCGTCGGAGATGCCGGTCGGGTGGGTCGTCGCGGGCTCGGCGGCAGGGGTCGCGGACATGCGGGACATGCGCCCCAACCTACGTGCCGGCGCCGACGCGACCACCATGGCCACCGGCCGTGTGGACGGACATGGGCGCCCGGGCGGGGGATGTGGACGGGCTGCGAGGATGGGCAGCATGACCGATGGGACGACCGACGCGCACACCCCCTACGCCGCCCACGTCGCGCTGCGCTGGTCCGACATGGACGCCTACGCCCACATCAACAACGTCCAGTTCCTCCGCCTGCTCGAGGACGCCCGCGTCATCGCGTTCCGCGACTGGTTCGACGCCAGCGGGGCCGGCGACAAGTCGCTCCTCGACGAGGGCGTGCTCGTCGCGCGCCACGAGATCGAGTACCGCCGGCCGCTCGGGTTCCGGCACGCACCGGTCGAGATCCGGCTGTGGGTCTCGCGCGTGGGCGGCGCTGGCTTCGACGTCGCCTACATCGTCACCGACCCCGAGGGCATCGACCCGGAAGGCACCGAGACCCGTGGTGCCGAGGTCGTCTACGCCGTGGCCGAGACCGAGCTGGCGCTCTACGACTTCGCCTCCGCCTCACCCCGCCGGATGCGGCCCGAGGAGCGCGCCGCCCTGCAGGCCCACCGCGGCGGGCCGGCCCCGTTCCGGCGTCGTCGGTGAGGTGGCGGAGATGAGCGCCTCGACCCAGCACGTCGACCTCGGCGACCCCCGTGCCCTCGCCGACCTCGACACCTTCCTCGGCCGCGCCCGCCGGGCCAACCCCGACGGGGCGGTGCGGCTCCAGGTCGTCGGCGGCGTCGTGCTCGTCACCGTCGCCGTGCTCGAGGGCACCGGCCTGCTCGGCGAGGGCACGGTGCTCGGGCTGCGCGTCGCGCCGGTGCGCCCCGAGGGCACGGACGGGGACGTCGACGCCACCGTGTCGTTCGCCTCGCTCGCCGACCGCCGGGCCCGTCACGACCCCTCGAACGGCTCGAGCGTCCTCGCCGTCCCGCCGACGACGGTCCGCGCGTCGTGGAGCGGCCTCACCCCGCCACGCGACGGCTGGGAGCCGGTCGGCCGGCTCGCGTCGGAGACCGTCGACGCCGTTGCGCGCGAGGGGATCTCGCAGATCGCGCAGGGCACGCCCGACGGCGCCGGCGGTCACGCCGTCACGGCGCTGCGGCGTCGGGTGTGGGGCGCCATGACCGACTCGGTGCCGCCCGTCGCGGCCGGCCTCGCCTTCGGGGCGCACGTCCTCGGCTTCACGGCGCCGGGGGCGGAGGCGTCGGTGTCGACGAACGGACGCTGGACGCGTCTGTCGACCTCCCGCGGGCACGTCCTCGTGCGTTGACGCGTCGGCACGCCGGACGCGTCGGCACGCGCCGACGCCTGACCCGCCCCTGACGCGTCAGCGCCCCGTCCAGCCACCCCGCTGGACGAGCACCTGCTTGAGCACGTCGATGCGGTCGCTGACGAGGCCGTCGACGCCGAGGTCGAGCAGCTGGTGCATCTGCCCGGGGTCGTCGATGGTCCACACGTGCACCTGCTTGCCCGCGGCGTGGGCGGCGGCGACGAAGCCGGGCGTCACCACCTCGACGACGCGGCCGCGGACCGGGAACGAGGCCGGCACCTGGAACACCTCGGCGGGGGAGTGCAGCCACCGGGCGAGCCACCGCGGCCCGTAGCGGGTGACGGCCGCCCCCACCGGTGCCGCGGCCGTCGTGACGCGACCGCGCGCCAGACGTCGGAACTGCGCGATGTTGCGCTGCGAGAACGACCCCACGCACACCCGGTCGTGCAGGCCGCGCTCCTCGACGATCTGCCACAGGACGGGAGCGGTGCCCGCAGCCTTGAGGTCGATGTTGAGGTTGACCTCGGGCCACGCGTCGAGCACCTCGGTGAGCAGCGGCACGTGCTCGCCCTGGCCGAGCGTGGCCGCGCGCACCTCGTCCCACGTGAGGTCGTGGATGAGCCCGGCCCGGTCGGTGACCCGGTCGAGGCGGGTGTCGTGGAAGGCGACGAGCCGGCCGTCCCTCGTCAGGTGCACGTCGGTCTCGAGGTGGGTGTAGCCGAGGGCCACGGCGTTGCCGAACGCCGTCATCGTGTTCTCGAGGCCGATGTTCGGCCGGTACAGTGCGCCGCCGCGGTGTGCGAGGGCCACCGGCGTCCGGGCGAGGTAGGGGCGGGGACGCGGTGCCGGCACGGTCATGTCGCGAGACTAGGCGCTCGCCGCGGCCCCCGTCACCGACTGCCCGTCACGCGACGAGGGCGCCCCCGGTGGCCGGGAGCGCCCTCGTGCGAGGTGGGTGGCTCAGGCCCAGAGGGCCCAGACCGTGGTGTCCGTCGGCACGAGGCCGCCCTCGAGCGGGCCCGACGTGACGAGCACGTCGACGCCCTCGGGCAGCTCGACCGGTTCGGTGCCGAGGTTCGCCACGACGAGGACGCGCTCGCGGTCCTCGGCGCCGTTGGTCAGCGCGACGACGTCCGGGCCGTAGCCCTCGACCCACGTGAGCGAGCCGGTGCCGAGCGACAGGCGGCGACGCGCGGCGAGAAGCGACCGGTACAGCTCGAGCGTCGAGCCGGGCACGCCGGTCTGGCGGTCGACGGCGTACTCGTCGTAGACGGCCGGCTGCGGCAGCCACGTCGCGTCGGACGGACCGAAGCCGAGGCTCGGGGCGCCCGCGACCCACGGGATCGGCACGCGGCAACCGTCGCGGCCGGTCTCGGCGCCGTTGGTCCGCGCGAACGTCGGGTCCTGGCGGAACGCTGCGGGCATGTCGGTGGAGTCGGGCAGGCCGAGCTCCTCGCCCTGGTAGACGTAGGCGCCGCCGGGCAGCGCGAGCATCAGGGTCGTCGCCGCGCGGGCTCGGCGCAGGCCGAGCGCACGGTCGGGCTGCGGGTCGGTCGCCGAGATGCCGTTCATCCGCGGCGTGCCGGGCGCGAAGCCGAGGCGCGACGCGTGCCGCACGACGTCGTGGTTGGACAGCACCCACGTCGAGGGCGCACCCACCGAGTCGGCGGCGTGCAGCGACGACGTGATCACGGCACGCAGGTCCTCGGCCACCCACGAGGACGTGAGGAAGTCGAAGTTGAAGGCCTGGTGCATCTCGTCGGGGCGGACGTACTTGACGGCGCGCTCCTGCGGCTCGACCCACGCCTCGGCGCAGAGGATGCGGTCGGGCGTGCCGTAGGACTCGAGGATCCGGCGCCAGGCGCGGTAGACCTCGTGGACGCCGTCCTGGTCCCACATCGGGCTGCGCTTGGTGTGGTCGATGCGCGGGGCGTCCTCGGGCTGGGCGACCGCCGGCGTGGCGTCGTCGTCGTGCTCGGCGTGGCCGAGCATGACGGTGCGCTCCTCCTCGGTGTCGGGCAGCCCCTGCTCCTTGATGAGGCCGTGCGCGACGTCGACGCGGAAGCCGTCGACGCCGCGGTCGAGCCAGAAGCGTAGGATCGACTCGAACTCGGCACGCACCTGCGGGTGCTCCCAGTTGAAGTCGGGCTGCTTGGGGTCGAAGAGGTGCAGGTACCACTGGCCTGGGCGGCCGTCGGCCTCCGTGATGCGGGTCCACGCGGCGCCGCCGAAGACGGACTCCCAGTTGTTCGGGGGCAGCTCGCCGTGCTCGCCGCGTCCCTCGCGGAACATGTAGCGCTCGCGCTCGGCCGAGCCGGGGCCCGCCGCGAGGGCGGCCTGGAACCAGACGTGCTCGTCGGAGGAGTGGTTGGGCACCATGTCGACGATGACCTTGAGGCCGAGCTCGTGGGCGCGCGCGATCATGGCGTCGGCGTCGGCGAGCGTGCCGAAGATGGGGTCGACGTCGCGGTAGTCGGCGACGTCGTAGCCCGCGTCGGCCTGCGGCGAGGTGTAGAAGGGCGAGAGCCAGATCGCGTCGACGCCGAGGGCGCTCAGGTGCTCGAGGCGGGCGGTGATGCCCGGCAGGTCGCCGATGCCGTCGCCGTCGGCGTCGGCCCACGAGCGCGGGTAGATCTGGTAGATCACGGCCTGGCGCCACCACGCCGCGTCGGGGCGGTCGGCGGCGTGGATCGGGCTGGGCGCCTCGCGGACGTCCGCCGCGGTGCCGGTCGTGAGGGTCTGGGTTGCTGATCGCGTCACGGGCCACCATCGTTCCGCATCAGGACCGAAACTCAAAGCAAGAATTGCAAGATCTTGCATGCCGTCTCCTGATTCCGAGCCTGCCCGGTGCCCGGACCCGGTGTCGGGACCCGGTGTCGGGACCCGGTGGTAGGCAGGGTCCATGCGCTACGGCTTCGTCGTCCCGTTCACCACCGAGCACGAGTTCGTCGAGCTCGCGCGGCTCGGGGAGGAGCGCGGCTGGGACGCCGTCCTCACGTGGGAGGCGCTCTTCGGCACCGACGCGTGGGTCCTGCTCGGCGCCACTGCCGTGGCCACCGAGCGCATCCGGCTCGGCACCTTGCTGACGCCCGCCTCGCGCTACCGCCCGTGGGACCTCGCCACCGATGTCGGCACCGTCGACCGGCTGAGCGGCGGCCGCGCGTTCCTGTCGGTCGGGCTCGGCGCCCTGCACCCGGGGTGGACGGCCTTCGAGGCCGACGAGGGCCGCGGCGTGCGGGCCCGCAAGCTCGACGAGTGCCTCGACGTGTATTCCGGGCTGACGCGCGGCGGCGACCTCACGTACGAGGGGGAGTTCTACCGCGCCGTGCCCTACGACTTCCCGAAGCCGGCGCTGACGCCCCAACGGCCGCACCCACCGGTGTGGGTCGTCGGCGCCCCGGCGCCGGGCGGTGGGCGGCAGCGCTCGCTGGAGCGGGCGGCGCGCTGGCAGGGCCTGATCCCAGCCGTGCACCCGCCCGACGGTGAGCCGAAGACCGTCGAGGCCTTCGCCGCCGTCGTCGACCCGGTCCGACGGCTCCGGGCCGAGCTCGGGCTGGCGTGGGAGGGCTACGACGTCGTCGTCGAGGCCGACTCGTGGGGTGACTTCGCCACGCTCGAGCCGGCCGAGCCTGCGGCGTGGGCCGACGCGGGTGCCACGTGGTGGGTCGAGAGCTGGTGGGACGTGCCGGCCGGGCCCGACGGCGTGGCCGAGCTGCGCCGACGCGTCGACGCCGGGCCGCCGCACCGCTGACGTCCGCGCTCACGCTCGCACTGACGGCCCGTGAGGCCGGGTCAGTCGCGCCGGCCCAGGTGCTCGCGCTGGTCGTCGGTCAGGGCGGTGATGCGGTGCAGGTAGTCGGTCATGAAGGCGAGCTGCTCGGGGGAGAGCTCGTCGAGCATCGGCCGGCCCGCGGCGACGAGCGGTCCGTAGGCCTGCCACGTCAGCGCGTTGCCCTGCTCCGTCATCTCGACGAGGACGGTCCGGCGGTCGGCCTCCGAACGGCGTCGGCGCACGAGCCCGCGCTTGGCCAGCCGGTCGACCAGGGCCGTCGTCGCGGCGGGGCGCAGGCCGGTGGCCGTGCTCAGCTGCCCGGCCGTCTTCGGGCCGTCGACGAGCCAGTCGAGGCAGCGCAGGTCGCTCGGTCCGAGGTCGAGGAGCCGGCCGACGGCGTCGTCGAAGGCCTGCACCGAGCGCTGGTACTGCTGCATCGCCGAGCCGAGGGCCTCGACGAGGTCGTCGCGGGCGGGTTGACGGGACGGGCTCACCGCACCTACCTTTCGAAAATCAAATCATTTGGTCCTCGTAAGAAAGGTTAGCAAGATGCGTGCACTCGTCGTCGGAGGCGGCATCGCCGGCCCCGCCACCGCCCTGGCCCTGCACCGGGTCGGCATCGAACCCGTCGTCCTCGAGGCCTGGCCGCGCGGTGACGGCGAGAAGGGCTCCTACCTCACCCTCGCCCCGAACGGCCTGCACGCCGTGGACGTGCTCCACCTGCGGGAGGTCGTCGAGCCGCTCGGCTTCGCCACGGACGGCCACGAGATCGTCGGCAGCACCGGCCGGCACCTCGGCTCCCTCTCGCTCGGGGTGCCGCTCGACGACGGCCGGGTCGGCCTGACCCTCAAGAGGTCCCGCCTGGCGCTCGCCCTCGCCGACGAGGCAGCAGCCCGAGGGATCGAGGTGCGCCATGGCACCCGGGTGGTGGACGTGGTCGACACGGCCGGGGCCGTGCAGGTGCGTCTCGCCGACGGCAGCACGCTCACCGCGGACCTGCTCGTCGGCGCCGACGGCGTCCACTCCGTCGTGCGCCGGGCCATCGACCCCGACGCTGCGGCCGCTCGCTACGTCGGCCTGACGAACTTCGGCGGCATCACGGACGCCGCATCCGCCTCGTCCCTGGCAGAGGAGCTGCCCGAGCGGGCCTGGTACTTCGTCTTCGGGGCCCGGTGCTTCTTCGGCGCCCACCCCACACCGGCAGGCGAGGTCGTCTGGTTCGTCAACGAGCCCCGGCCGCCGATCACCCCGGAGGAACGCGCCACGGCGACGCCCGAGCAGTGGCGCGCGCACCTGGCCGACCTCCTCGACGCCGACGCCGGGCCCGCCTCCGCGCTCGTTCGCGCCGGCCGGCTCGAGCTGTGGGCCGACAACACCCACGACCTGCACCATGTCGCGGGCTGGCGCCGCGGACGCGTCATCCTCGTCGGCGACGCCGTCCACGCGCCGGCCCCGAGCTCGGGCCAGGGGGCCTCGATGGCTTTCGAGGACGCCGTCGTCCTCGCCACGAGCCTGCGCGACCATGCGGACCCGGACGACGCCCTCGACGGGTACGAGCAGGCCCGGCGCCGACGCGTCGAGCGGATCGTCGCCGCGGGGGCCCGCAGCAGCAGCGCGAAGGTTCCCGGACGCGTCGGGCGTGGCCTGCGCGACTTCGCGCTGCGTGTCGTGTTCCGGTACCTCGCCACCGAGCGCGCCGGCGCCTGGATGACCGGCTACCGGGTGCCGTGGGAGCAGGCGGGCACCCCACCGCTAGCGTCGAGGCCATGACGACCTATGTCACCGCCGCCTTCTGCCTCCTGCGCGACGGGCACCTGCTCACGGTGCGCAAGGCCGGCTCGAGCCGGTTCATGCTGCCGGGCGGCAAGATCGACCCGGGCGAGTCGCCGTACGAGGCCGCCCTGCGCGAGGTCAGCGAGGAGGTCGGGCTCGTCCTGCCGCTCGGCACCGGCACGCCGCTCGGGCGGTTCCACGACGTCGCGGCCAACGAGCCCGACTCGTGGGTCGACGCGACGGTGTACGTGGCGCCTCTCGACCCGGCCGACCGGCCCGAGCCGCGCGCGGAGATCGCCGAGCAGCGCTGGCTCGACCTCGCCGGCGACCTGCCCGAGGACCTCGCGCCGCTGCTGCAGAATCACGTCGTCCCGGCCCTGCGCGCCCTCTAGGGCCGCCGGGCGGGTCAGTGCGGGCCGTCGTCCATGTCGATGACGCCCGCGGCAGCCGCCTTCTTGACGGCGTCCGCCTCGGCCCGGGTCAGCTTCCCGTCCTTGACCGCTTGGGCGAGCCGGTCGTCGAAGGCCTTCTGCCGGTCGGCCTGACGGGCGGCCTGCCCGGCGGCGACCGCGGCACGCACCTTCGTGACGTCCATGCCGAGCCGCTTGGCCAGCGCTGCCGTGTACGCGTCCAGGGCTGCCTGTCGCTGGGTCGTGGACGGCGGCGCCGTGGGAGGCGTCGTGGGCTTGGGCCGGGCGGCGCGCAGGTCGTCGCGGGCGCTCTTCATGGCGTCGCGCAGGGCTTGCTCGGTGACGCCGAGCCGGGCGGCCAGACCGGACAGGTCGCCACCGAGGCGCCCGAGGCCCATGCCCCGGCCGAGCCCCGGACCGCCCGGCCGGTGATCCTTGCCCTTGCCGAACGCGTGGCCGTTCCCGTTGCCGTTGCCGTTGCCGTGGCCGGTTGCGGTGCCCGTGGGGGTCGCCGCTGCGGGGGCAACCATGGCACCGGTGCCCGACGCGGCCCCCGGGGCGTCGGCACGCGCCACGGCGGCGACGCCGAAGCCGATGGCCAGCGCCGCGGCACCGGCGGTGGCGACCCCGACGGCAGTGCGGTTCAGCTCGACCATGTCAGCCTCCTGGAGGTGCGGTGAGTCGAGCGTACGTGCCGTCGGGGGCCGGGGGGTCAGAACGTGCCGTCGGGGCCCGGGGCGTTGACGAGGGAGTACGCGGCACGCGTCAGGTAGTCGCGCAGCAGGTCGTCGTGCTCGGGGGCGAGGTCGAGGGTGTCGACGGCGTTCATCATGTGCAGCAGCCAGCGGTCGCGCATGTCGGGCGTGACGGTGAAGGGCATGTGCCGCATGCGCAGGCGCGGGTGACCGCGCTGCTCCGAGTAGGTCGTCGGGCCGCCCCAGTACTGCTCGAAGAACATCCGCAGGCGCTCCTCGGCCGGGCCGAGCTCGTCCTCGGGGTAGAGGGCGCGCAGGGGCTCGTCCTGCGCCACGCCGCGGTAGAACTCGTGGACGAGCTTGGCGAAGGTCTCGTGGCCGCCGAAGTCCTCGTAGTACGTCACGCGCGTCAGTCTCTCAGGTGGGTCGCGAGCCGATCAGAGCGGCTTGCCGCCGCCGTAGGGCGGCAGGGCCGGTGACGGGCTCTTGATGCCGGCGCGGTCGAGGGCGCCCTTGACCTGCTCGCGGATCTCGCGCTGGATGGCGAACTGCTCGTTGGCCACGGTCTTGGCCAGGACCCGGATCGTGATGACGCCGGCCGACATCGACTCGACGCCGACGACGTTCGGCTCCTCGAGCAGGATGTCCCGCCACCGCTCGTCGTCGTCCATGACCGAGACGACCTCGCGGATGACGCCGATGGCCTTCTCGACGTCCTGGTCGTAGGCGATGGGGATGTCGACCATGGCGGTCGACCAGCCCTGCGTCTTGTTGCCGATGCGGATGATCTCGCCGTTGCGGACGTACCAGGTCATGCCCTGCGCATCGCGCAGCTGGGTGATCCGCAGCGACACGTTCTCCACCGTGCCGACGGCCTCGCCCGTGTCGACGACGTCGCCGACGCCGTACTGGTCCTCGATGATCATGAAGACGCCGGACAGGAAGTCCTTGACGAGGCTCTGGGCGCCGAAGGCGAGCGCGACGCCGCCGACACCGGCCGAGGTGAGCAGCGGCGCCAGCGGGATGCCGACGAGAGACAGCACGGTCAGTCCCGTCAGGCCGAAGACGACGAACGTCGTGATGCTCTTGAGCAGGGCTCCCATCGTCTGGGTGCGCTGCACGTGGCGGACGTTCGCGGCACCCAGTGAGCTGGGGGTGCGTCGGTTGTTGCCGAGGAGGCCGGCGAGCCGCTCGGCCCGCTTGGACGCGGCCGTCGCGACGACCCGGTTGATGAGGCGGTGCACGAGCCATCGCACGACGATCCCGAGGGCGATCGTCAGGATGATGAGCAGGGGAGTGCCGACGAGCCAGTCGCCGACCTCCGACCAGGTGAGCTGGGGCATCGAGAGCTCCAACGCTCCCTCCGTTCCGGGCAGGTGTGGTGTCGCCGTGGATGGCGGGGTCAGGGTCGTGAGTGCGTCAGTCACAGGCTCTCGGTCGGTGCTTTCGGGGGCAGGTGGAGGGATGCTGCGGCAACGCCGGAGCGTCGTCTCGATGGTCGCAGACGGCGGGGCCGGGCGACCGGGCGGGGGAAGCGGGAGAGCGCCCGACCGGCCCCCGGGAGGGGCCGGACGGGCGCTCGGGCGCTCGGGCGCCGGGCGCGTCAGGCCCGGCGGTCCGCCTCCTGCGCGCGCAGGGCGCGGGCGATCGTGTCGCGGTTCTCGGCGACGGTGCGCACGAGGCCGGCCTGGGCGTCGGGGTGGGCGTTCAGCCAGGCGTCCGAGGCCTCGAGCAGCTCGGTGTTGGCGATCGCGAACGGGTAGAACCCGCCGACGACGCGCTCGCCGATGGCGACGCTGCGCGCGGCCCACGCGTCGACGAGCATCTCGTGGTACTTCGCGACGTACGGCTCGAGCAGCGACAGGTCGGTGCTCCGACGGAAGCCCGCGGACACGGCCTCGACCATCTGGTTGGACAGGACGTTCTGCTCGACGGCCTTGGCCCACGCGTCGGCCTTGGCCTCGGCGGTCGGGCGCGAGGCCAGTGCCTCGGCGTGCCGCTCCTTGCCGGTGGCCGTCGGGTCGCGGTCCAGCTCGGCCTCGAGCTCGGCGTCGGTGACGACGCCGAGGGCGGCCAGGGCACGGGTGAACGTCCAGCGCAGCTCGGTGTCGACCGTCAGGCCCGACAGCGACTCCTCGCCGGCGAGCAGCGCCCGGAAGCGGTCGGCGTCGGAGGCGTCGGCCGTCGTGTTGGCCCACCCCTCGACGAGCTGGAACTGCGCGTCGCTGCCCGGCTCGGCCGACTCGGCCAGGGCCCGCAGCGAGCTGCTGAGCAGCGCCGAGGTGTCGGCCCGGTGCTCCGGCGCGACGTAGAGGCGCGCGGACTGGACGATCTGGCCGAGCAGGACGCGCAGCAGCGTCGAGTCGCTCTCGCCCGGGAGGGTCTCGAGGACGAAGCGCACGAAGTCGCGCGCCGACATCTCGGCGTCGCGCGTCATGTCCCACGTCGCGCCGAGCACGAGCGAGCGGGGGAGGGAGTCCTGGAAGCCGCGCGGGTGCGCCAGCGCCGTGGCGAGCGAGCGCTCGTCGAGGCGGATCTTGGCGTAGGCGAGGTCGTCGTCGTTGAGCAGCAGCAGGTCCGGCTGCGCGGCCCCGACGAGCTCGGCGATGTCCGTGCGCTCACCGGCGACGTCGACCTCGTGGTAGGCCGTGCGGACGAGGTCGTCGCCCTGCACCGAGTACAGGCCGATCCCGAGGCGGTGCGGCCGCAGCGTCGGGTACTCGTCGGCGGCGGTCTGCTCGACGGCGAAGCGCGTGTAGCGGCCGTCGGCGTCGACGTCGAACGACGGGCGCAGCGTGTTGACGCCGGCCGTCTCGAGCCACAGCTTGCTCCACTCGGTCAGCTCGCGACCCGACGCGGTCTCGAGCTCGCCGAGGAGGTCCGAGAGGGTCGTGTTGCCCCACGCGTGCTTGCGGAAGTACTCGCGCAGCGCGGCGACGAACGGCTCGCGGCCGACGTAGGCGACGAGCTGCTTGAGAACGGAGGCGCCCTTGGCGTAGGTGATGCCGTCGAAGTTCACCTCGACGTCCTCGAGGTGGCGCATGTCGGCAGCGATGGGGTGGGTCGAGGAGAGCTGGTCCTGCGTGTACGCCCAGGCCTTCTCGGCCGTGCCGAACGTCGTCCAGGCGCTGCTCCACTCGGTGGCCTCCGCCTGGCACGTCGTCGAGGCCCACTCGGCGAACGACTCGTTGAGCCAGAGGTCGTCCCACCACTTCATCGTCACGAGGTTGCCGAACCACATGTGGGCCAGCTCGTGCAGGATCGTCAGGGCGCGGCGCTCGATCTTGGCCTCGCTCACCTTGGAGCGGAAGACGTAGACCTCGGTGAACGTCACCGCCCCGGCGTTCTCCATCGCGCCCATGTTGTACTCGGGCGTGAAGACCTGGTCGTACTTCTCGAACGGGTAGGCCTGGTCGAACTCCGACTCGAAGAACGCGAACCCCTTCTTCGTGCAGTCGAAGATGTTGTCGGCGTCCAGGTGCTGCGTCAGCGACTTGCGGCAGAACACGCCGAGGGGCACGGTGCCGCGTCGGGTCTGCACCTCGTCCCGGACCTCGTCGTACGGGCCGGCGATGAGCGCGGTGATGTACGAGGAGATGCGCGGGGTCGGTGCGAAGGACCACGTGGCCTTCTCGACGCCGTCGGCGACACCTGCCGGCTCGGGCTGCGGCGTCGGGGAGTTCGAGATGATCTTCCAGTGCGCGGGCGCCGTGACGGTGAACGCGAAGGCGGCCTTGAGGTCGGGCTGCTCGAAGACCGCGTACATGCGGCGCGAGTCGGGCACCTCGAACTGGGTGTAGAGGTACACCTCGTTGTCGACCGGGTCGACGAACCGGTGCAGGCCCTCACCGGTGTTCGTGTACCGGCCCGTGGCCTCGATGGTCAGCTCGTTGTCGGCGGCGAGGCCGGGCAGCGCGACGCGCGAGTCGGCGAAGAGGGCCGCCGCGTCGAGGTCGGCGCCGTTGAGGGTGACGCGCTCGACCGAGTCCGCGATGAGGTCGATGAACGTGTCGGTGCCGGGCTCGGAGCAGGCGAACCGTGCCGTCGTGACCGTGCGGAACGTCTCGGGGCCAGTGGTGAGGTCGAGACGGACGTCGTAGCTGTCGACCCGCAGGACCGCGGCCCGGGCCGCCGCCTCCTCGCGGGTCAGGTTCTTGCCGGGCACGAAGGGACCTCCTGGGGACGGAAAGTGCGTGGCGTGCGACGCAGGCGGGACCGGTCGGACGGCCTCGTCGCCCGGACATCCTCGCACGGGACCACCCCCGCACCGCCACTGCGATACGGCTCGTCGAGGGCCGGTGCAGGCGTTCTCGGGCGGGTGCGAGGATGTCCACCATGACGGCGGCGACCCCTGCACCCCTCCCCTCGACGACCCGGCCGGACGCCGACGGCGGCGGGGACCAGGCGGTCGAGATGTGGTTCGACCCGATCTGCCCGTGGGCGTGGATGACGTCGCGCTGGCTCATGGAGGTCGAGCGCCTGCGCGACCTCCGGGTGACCTGGTCGGTCATGAGCCTCGCCGTCCTCAACGAGCACCGCCACGACCTCGACGCCGCCTACCGGGCGCGCATGGACGAGGCCTGGGGCCCCGTTCGCGTCATCATCGCCGCCGCCGAGGCGCACGGCGACCGCGTCATCAAGCCGCTCTACGACGCGATGGGCACCCGCATCCACCTGCGGAAGATGAGCGACTTCGACGCCGTCATCCGCGAGTCCCTCGACGAGGTCGGCCTGCCTGCGGCGCTCGCCAAGGAGGCCCACCACAAGAAGTTCGACGCCGCGCTGCACCGCAGCCACAAGCGCGGCATCAGCCTCGTCGGCACCGAGGTCGGCACCCCGATCATCTCGGTCGCGGGCGTCGCCTTCTTCGGGCCCGTCGTCACGCCGGCCCCCAAGGGCGAGGACGCGCTCCGCCTGTGGGACGGCTGCGTGCTCGTCGCCTCGACGCCCGGCTTCTTCGAGCTGAAGCGCACCCGTACGCTCGGCCCGATCCTCGACTGACCGGTTCCGACACGCCCACCCCGGCACACCCACCCCGACAGACCCCGACGCACCCAAGGACGGACATGCGCATCCACATCGGCGGCGACCACGCGGCCTTCGACCTGCACCAGGCCCTCCTGACCCACCTGCGCGAGGCCGGCCACGACGTGGTCGACCACGGCCCGTTCTCCTTCGACGCCCTGGACGACTACCCGGTCTTCGTCCTGCGGGCCGCGGAGGCCGTTGCCGCCGAGGCGGGCTCGCTCGGCGTCGTCCTCGGCGGCTCGGGCAACGGCGAGCAGATCGCGGCGAACAAGGTGAGTGGGATCCGGGCGGCGCTCGCCTACTCGACGGAGATCGCGAGCCTGGCCCGCGAGCACAACGACGCGCAGGTCGTGTCCATCGGTGCGCGGTTCACACCGGTGCCGGACGCCATTGCCATCGTCGACACCTTCATCGGGACGAACTTCTCAGATGGGGAGCGCCACGCCCGTCGTCTAGGTATGGTTTCCGCGTACGAGAACACGGGGGACTTGCCGGCGCTGCCGGACTCGGACGCGTCCTGACTGGGCGCCCGGGCCGGCTCCCCTCCAGCCCAGCAAGGGAGGCACGTGGCGACCAACGAGAGCATCGTCTCTCGCCGTTCGGGCTACGCTGCCGGACCCCTCCGACGCCTGAGCCATCTCGGCCCGTGGCTGTCGCGCGCGCCCTGGGTCGTCGTCGGCCTCTTCCTGACGCTGGGCATCATCGGAACGGCGGCCATCTACCAGTGGCCGCTGGCCGTGCCGTGGAGCATCTACTGCTTCCTCGTCGTCGCCGCGGGCCTCTTCCTCGAGCCGCGGTTCCTCCTCGTCGTCTTCATCTGGCTCTTCCTGGCCATGTCGATCCTCGGGGTGTACCTGAGCGAGATCAAGGGCTCCCCGACCGGATCCCAGATCGTCACCGTCGCCACGATGCTGCTCATGCTGTGGCTCTCGCACGCCCGCGCCCAGGTCGGCGTCGTCGGGGTCAGCGGCGAGTCGATGCTCGTCGACATGCGCGACCGGCTGCGGGCCCAGGGCGAGCTGCCCGAGCTGCCGCCGACGTGGCAGGCCGAGGTGGCCCTCGAGTCCGCCTACGGTGACGGCTTCGCCGGTGACTTCGTCGTCGCGAGCCGGTCCACCGACGGACGCACGCTCGAGGTCGCGCTCGTCGACGTGTCCGGAAAGGGCCGCGAGGCCGGCACCCGCTCGCTGCTGCTGTCCGGGGCCTTGGGAGGCCTGCTCGGTGAGACGGAGGAGGACGGGTTCCTCCACTCGGCGAACAACCACCTGCTCCGGCTGCGCTGGGCCGAGGGTTTCGCCACCGCGGTCCACGTCGCCGTCGACCTCGAGAGCGGCAACTTCACCATCGGCTACGCCGGTCACCCCGCCGCCGCGCAGTTCGCGGCCGGCTCGGGCCGTTGGCGGATGCTGACCGGTGGACGCGGCCCGCTCCTCGGTGTCATCGAGGAGGCGCGCTACCCGCGCGAGAGCGGCACGATGCGCCGGGGCGACGCCCTCGTCCTCTACAGCGACGGTGTCATCGAGGCTCGCGACAAGGCGCTCGTCGACGGCATCGACCGGATGCTCGGCCGGGCCGAGTCGTTCATCCGCACCGGGTTCGAGGGCCTGGCCCAGCGCCTCTGCGACCAGGCCGCCGCGGGCCTGGGCGACGACCGCGCCGTCGTCACCATCTGGCGCACCTGACGCGTCCGGCGGGCGGTGCCACCCCGTCCGCGCGGGTCGGCGGGTTCGGGCGTGGGGCAGCGCCCTCACTACGATGCCCGCGTGGACGAGCAGCCCGACGACCAGACCCCCGCCGACGCGGCCGACGCGTCGGTGCCCGCCGCGCGCCGCAAGGCGCACGACGTGCCCGACCTGCCCGAGGGCGTCAGCCCGGCCCGCGTGCGCAGCTTCGTGCGCCGTGGGCGTCTGTCGACGCTGACGCTCGAGCGGATGGAGACGCTGGCCCCCGCGCGGGCACTGCCACCCGGCCCGTTCGACCCCACCGTCGCGTTCGGACGCCTCGCCCCCGTCGTCCTCGAGATCGGGTGCGGCCACGGGCACGCCGCCATCGCCTACGCCGCCACGCACCCCGAGCACGACCTGCTCGCGATGGACGTGCACACCCCCGGCATCGCCCGCATGCTCGCCGACGCCGAGACGGCCGGCGTGCCCAACCTCCGCGTCGAGGTCGGCGACGCGGTCGTCTTCCTCGAGGAGCGCGTCAGTGACGCCGTCCTCGATGCCGTCCACCTCTTCTTTCCCGACCCGTGGCGCAAGACGAAGCACACCAAGCGGCGCTTCGTCAGCCCGACCAACCTCGACCTGCTCGCCCGCGTCCTCAGGCCCGGTGGCCACGTCCTCGTCGCCACCGACCAGGACTTCTACGCCGAGCACGTGCTCGAGGAGGTCGCAAACCACCCGCGCTTCACCGCCCGACGCGTCGAGCGCCCCGCGTGGCGACCCGGCGACGGGTTCGAGGCCAAGGGCCTGCGCGCCGGCCGCACGATCAACGAGCTGCGCCTCGACCTGCTCCCGCTGGCTTCCGCCTGAGCCGGGTCGGTGCTTGCGCACCTGCTCGAGGCCCGCTGTGGGCTCAGGGCCGGCTCGGGTGGCTTCGGTCCTGCCAGCACGAGTCTCGATGAGGACGGGGGCAACAGGACGCCGGCCTCTCCGCCGCGGCTCGTTCCTCGCCGCGGCGGTTCGGCCTCCCGGCATCCTCGTGCCCCGACGAGCGAAAGGCCCGGCTGAACGCGACGGAGTCGCTTCAGCCGGGCCTTTCGTGATGTCGGGGCAACAGGATTTGAACCTGCGACCTTCCGCTCCCAAAGCGGACGCGCTACCAAGCTGCGCCATGCCCCGTTCGCGCCCGCGGACGCGACGAACCCGCTGGCAACGGGTCGAATTCGGCGGACGGGGCGCGAACCAGTAGGCTAGCGCCTCGGATCGCAGGCATCGACCAGCGCTCCTGCGGGCGTAGCTCAATGGTAGAGCCTCAGTCTTCCAAACTGATTACGCGAGTTCGATTCTCGTCGCCCGCTCCAGAAAGCCAGTGGCACCGCCCCGGGCGCGACTCCTACGGTTGACGCGTGTTCCGCCCCGACCTCCAGGACGCCCTCCGCGACCGCGACGCCGTCCTGCGTGCCTTCCTCGCACCCGACGGCTCGTTGACCGCCATCCCGACGAAGATCCGCAAGCGACTCGTCGTGCTCGACCTGCTCGCCCAGCAGTTCGAGCCCGGTCGCCGTTACGAGGAGACCGAGGTCAACAACACGCTCCGGGCCTACCACCCCGACGTCGCGGCCCTGCGCCGCTACCTCGTCGAGGAGGGCTTCCTCGACCGGGCCGAGGGCTACTACTGGCGCAGCGGCGGCACCGTCACCGCGTGACGCGTCGGCAGTGGCGCGTCGGTGACGACGCGTTCGGCGGGCTCAGTCGGCGCGGAAGCCGAGCGCCTCGGACAGGTAGGACTCCGCACCGCCGGCCTCGAGACCCACCTCGACGGCAGCTGCCGTGCGCGGCGACGGCCACGCGTGCAGCCAGAAGAGCGCGAGCCCGCCCGGCAGGGCGATGAGCAGCGTCAGCCACGTGTGCGGCGTGAAGACGAACGACACGGCGAAGGCCACGAGCACCGGCGCCTCGGCGAACGCGGTGCGCAGGATCGTCGTCGAGGTGAAGTAGCGCAGGCTCGTCGCCTCGGCGTTCTCGCGCGGCAGCCCCAGGGGGAGCGCCGGCACGGTGTAGCCGAACCGCCGCACGAGCACGGCCGACCCGACGAGCGCGACGAGCACGATCGCGACGGCGGGCCACGACGGCATCGGGGCGTCCGGGTCGACGGCGATGCGCACCGCCGAGAACATCAGCGCTCCGATGCCGACCATGCCCGAGACCATCTGGACCGTCCGCAGCGTCCCGAGGGCGCTGGACGGCACCCGGTTCGTCGGGTCCGACGGGCTGGGCGACGGGGCCGGCGACTCGCTCATGGGCCCCGAGCATAGGCGAGCGCGGGAGGGCTGCCGTCGGCGCATTTAGCCATCCGTCGTGCGGCCTATAGCATGGTGCGTCGGTTCCCTGTCCAGCGTCGGCGCCACCGTCGAAACACGCGCCGACCCCCCAACCGCCCAAGATGGAGTACCCCGCAGTGAAGAGTGCCCTCGAGACCCTCAGCCCGACCCGGGTCAAGATGACCGTCGAGGTCCCGTTCGAGGAGCTCAAGCCGAGCCTCGATGCGGCCATCCAGCACATCGGCGAGCACATCCAGGTCCCCGGCTTCCGCAAGGGCAAGGTCCCAGCGCGCATCATCGAGCAGCGCGTCGGCCGTGCGGCCGTCCTCGAGGAGGCCGTCAACAACGCCCTCCCGACCTTCTACGGCCAGGCCCTCGAGGCCAACGAGGTCCGCCCGCTCGGCCAGCCCGAGATCACCGACCTCAAGGTGCCGGCCAAGGACGGCGAGGACTTCAGCTTCACCGCCGAGGTCGACAAGCGCCCCGAGATCGACCTGCCCGACTTCTCGGACATCGAGCTGACCGTCGACGAGGCCACCGTCTCCGACGACGAGGTCACCAAGCGCCTCGACGACCTCCGGGCCCGCTTCGGCACCCTCAAGGGCGTCGAGCGCGCCGTCCAGGACGGCGACTTCGTCTCCATCGACCTGTCCGCCGAGATCGGCGGCGAGGAGATCGACGCGGTCAAGGGCGTCTCCTACGAGGTCGGCAGCAAGAACATGCTCGACGGCCTCGACGAGGCCCTCGTCGGCATGAGCGCCGACGAGACCAAGACCTTCACCGCCCCGCTCGCCGGTGGCGACCAGGAGGGCCAGGACGCCGAGTGCACCGTCACCGTCACGGCCGTCAAGGAGCGCGAGCTGCCCGAGCTCGACGACGAGTTCGCCCAGCTGGCCTCGGAGTTCGACACGCTCGACGACCTCAAGGCCGACCTCGCCCAGAAGGCCGAGATCGACGCGAAGTTCGCCCAGGGCGTCGCCGCCCGCGACCAGCTCCTCGACGCGCTGCTCGAGAAGGTCGAGGTCCCGGTGCCCGAGGGTGTCGTCGAGGCCGAGGTGCACAGCCACCTCGAGGGTGAGGGTCGTCTCGAGGACGACGAGCACCGCGCCGAGGTCGACGAGAGCACCCGCAAGGGCCTGCGCACCCAGCTGCTCCTCGACGCGATCGCCGAGAAGGAGGAGGTCCAGGTCCAGCAGCAGGAGCTCATCGAGTTCCTCGTCATGAGCTCGCAGCAGTACGGCATGGACCCCAATGCCTTCGCCCAGCAGATCGACAAGGACGGTCAGATCCCCGCCATGGTCTCCGAGGTCGCGCGCCGCAAGGCGCTCGCCACGGTCCTCGAGAAGGTCTCCGTCAAGGACACCGCCGGCAACACGGTCGACCTCAACGAGGCCGTCCCGGGCTCCGAGGGTGACGAGGACGAGGCGCCCGTCGCCGAGGCCACCGAGGCCACCGAGGCCACCGAGGCCACCGAGGCCACCGAGGCCACCGAGGCCACCGAGGCCACCGAGGAGAAGGCCGACGCCTGACGCGTCCCCTTCCTCGTAGACGAACGGCCGGTCCTGTACGGGGCCGGCCGTTCTGCGTGCCCGGGTCGAGGCCGCGCACGCCGGGACAGTCTGGGTACGTGACGACCATGAGCACCCACGACGAGTTCGCACCTGGCCTGACCGACACCGACATCAACAGCGAGCGCCCCGACGGATCCGGCGGCGAGGGCACGTCCGCGACGACCTCCGCCACGACGAGTGGTGCCTCCGACGGCAGCCCGGCCGACGCGTCGGGCGCGGCGACCCACGAGGACGTGGAGCGCGGCAACGCCGACGGCAGCACCCCGAGCGCCGAGCCGCGCGAGGGTGCGCTCGGGGCTGCCCAGGACGCGACGGACCAGCAGGCCGAGCAGTGGGCCGACCAGGCGAGCGCCGCGGGGGAGTCCGGGCAGGACAACGGCCTGAACGAGTGACGCGTCGGCGCGCGTCGACACGCGTCGACGACCTGAGCGCCTCCGGCTTGCGCCGGGGGCGCTCAGGTTTGTGCGCTCACGGCGAACAGGAGCCGAATCGGGAAATCTGGTCCGGGGGCCGCGCGTTAGGGTCAGTGACGAGCCGGCCGGTGACCGGACCGAGACCCCGACGACCGGGGCCGAGGGCGGCACCGCGACCGGACAACTTCGACGATGGAGACATGGTGAACTCGGACATCTCCGCCAACGGCAACGGCCAGCCGGGTGGTCTCGACGACCACATCTACAACCGTCTGCTCAAGGAGCGGATCATCTTCCTCGGGTCCGACGTGCGCGACGACAACGCGAACGCCATCGCCGCGCAGCTGCTGCTGCTGTCGGCCGAGGACCCCGAGAAGGACATCTGGCTCTACATCAACAGCCCCGGTGGTTCGATCTCGGCCGGCATGGCCATCTTCGACACGATGAACTGGATCCCCAACGACGTCGCGACCGTCGCCATGGGCATGGCCGCCTCGATGGGCCAGTTCCTCCTGTCGGCCGGCACGAAGGGCAAGCGCTACGCCACGCCGCACGCGCGCGTCATGATGCACCAGCCCTCGGGCGGCATCGGCGGCACGGCCACGGACATCAAGATCCAGGCCGAGCAGATGCTCTACGTCAAGAAGCAGATGGCGCAGCTCATCGCCGAGCACACGGGGCAGACCGTCGACCAGATCGAGAAGGATTCCGACCGCGACCGCTGGTTCAGCGCGGAGGAGGCCAAGGAGTACGGCTTCGTCGACCACGTCTTCAGCCGCTCCGACCAGGCCGTCGAGGGGCGCGGCGTCGGTTCGGCCGACGCCAAGCCGGACGCCAACTGACCACGGCTGCAAGGACTTTGGAGAACACCATGATGATCGAACCCACGAACCGTCTCGCCGTGGCGCAGCCCTCGAGCCGCTACATCCTGCCGCAGTTCGAGGAGCGCACGTCCTACGGGATGAAGCGTTCCGACCCCTACAACAAGCTCTTCGAGGACCGCATCATCTTCCTCGGCGTGCAGGTCGACGACGCGTCGGCCGACGACATCATCGCCCAGCTGCTCGTTCTCGAGTCGCTGGACCCCGACCGCGACATCCTCATGTACATCAACAGCCCCGGTGGCTCGTTCACGGCGATGACCGCGATCTACGACACGATGCAGTTCGTCCGACCCGACATCCAGACGTTCTGCATCGGGCAGGCGGCCTCGGCCGCGGCCGTGCTCCTCGGCGCCGGCGCGCCGGGCAAGCGGTTCGCCCTGCCGAACTCGCGCATCCTCATCCACCAGCCGGCCCTCTCGGGCGGCGACTACGGCCAGGCCTCGGACATCGAGATCCAGGCGAACGAGGTGCTGCGCATGCGCACCTGGCTCGAGGACACCATGGCCCACCACACCGGCCGCACGTCCGACCAGGTCCGCCAGGACATCGAGCGCGACAAGATCCTCGGGGCGGCCGACGCCAAGGAGTACGGCCTCATCGACGAGGTGCTCGCCTCCCGCAAGGCCTCTCTGGAGGTCTGACACCCGAATCGAAAGAGCAGTCCGTCCCGCCGCCGCGCCCCGCGCAGGGGTGCCCAAGGGACGGACTGCTCTTTCGATTTCGGGTACCTGCTTGGATGGGTGGCGTCCGGGTGGTGCGCCGATCGGAGGAGCGGACATGGCGAGTGCGGAGTTCGAGCAGGCGGTCGAGGCGGTCAAGGGCCTGACGACCGACCCCGGCAACGACGTCAAGCTGAAGCTCTACGGACTGTTCAAGCAGGTCACCGAGGGCGACGTGAGCGGCTCGCGCCCCGGGATGATGAACCCGGTCGGCCGGGCCAAGTACGACGCGTGGGCGAAGCTGTCGGGCACCGCCCCGGAGGCCGCCGAGGAGCAGTACGTCGCGATCGTCCGCGACCTCACCTCCGCCTGACGCGTCCCAACCCATCCAGCGCGACAAGCGACCACGAGGCGCGTTGTCGCGTCCGCCCGGCGTCCGCCGGCGCAACACGGGGCCACATGGCGCGTTGTTGTGGCCGTTCCGCTCCGGTGAACGCAACAAGCGACCACGTGGCGCCGTTCAGGCGGGGATGGCGACGTCCTCCGGCAGGCTCGGGAAGTGCA
This sequence comes from Intrasporangium sp. Soil_C_50, assembly GCF_057656595.1. NCBI lineage: Bacteria > Bacillati > Actinomycetota > Actinomycetes > Micrococcales > Intrasporangiaceae > Intrasporangium > Intrasporangium sp. Soil_C_50. The sequence continues at coordinate 34,096 of NZ_JBDGKB010000020.1, read as the reverse complement.
GCCGCCACGCGTCGGACAGGCATGGCACGCACATGCCCTGGTCGCGCATCGCCGTGGTGACCCGGCTCAGGGTGCGCGCCGGCGTCCGGTAGACGTCCTTCGACCGCACGACGACCAGGCGCCACTTGTCGCCGTCCATCCACTCGCGGCGGTCGACGTCGCTGTCCCACTGCTCGTCGGACTCGGCGTGCTGCCGGCCGTCGTACTCGATGACGAGCCGCGCGTGCGGGAACGAGAGGTCGAAGCGGAAGCGGACCCTGCCGTCTGGCCAGCGGATGCGATGGTTGACCACGGGCTCCGGAAGGCCGGCCAGCACCATGAGCATCCGCACGCGGCTCTCCATCGGCGAGTCGACCTCGCCGCGCACGAGCGTCGCGGCGCGTCGTGCCAGCCGTCGGGCCTTGCCCCGGTAGGCAGCCGCCGCCTCGACCAGCTGCGCGGGGTTGACGACGCCGGCCTTGACGAGCGAGTCGCCGGCGACGACGAGGTCGACGAGTCCGAGCTCGTCGCTGAGGTCGAGGAACGTCGAGGCGGGCGTCGTCACGCGGATCCCGCGGGCCGTCGTGCCCCGCTGTCCCGGCTTGGGCCGGTGCGTCTTGAGACCGGCACCCCGCAGACGGGTGCGATCGGTCACGTGGACCAGGCCGTCGTCGGGGACCACGGCGCCCCAGACCCGGGCGGCCGTGTGGTGCGAGGCCACGGCGTCCGGGCCGGCGGCGAGGAGCCCGGCACGCGCAGCGACGAGCGGCGTGACCGGCACCGGGGCCGCGACGTAGACGCCCCGGAGCAGCCTGCGGTAGCGACCGGAGCGCAGGTCCCAGGCGCTGACGCCCGGGGGCGGGACGACGTGGCGTCGCCCGGTCGCCGGGTCGGTGGTGGTCGTGACCTTGAAGGGCCCTCGAGGTGGCGGAGGTGCGCCGGACATGGCCCGATGCTCCCGCAGGGGAGACGTCTGCCGAGCGCCTCATCCACACCCCTCGTCAGGTGGCCACATGGTCGCTTGTCGCGGCCGGCGGCCGTGGCCGGCCACATCACGAAGCCAGGTGGCGGCTTGTCGCGGCTGGTCGATCGCGTCCGGCGCGGCATGGCGCCATGTGGTCCCTTGTTGCGTTGTCAGGGCAGCGAGGCGGGGTCAGCGCACCGACCGGGCCCGCAACGATCGGGCCACGGCTGGAGTCTGGTGGGCATGGGAGAGCCGCGCACCTGCCACGCTCAGGCCATGACAGGGGTGTCACTGGGGCGGCGACGCCGCACGGTCGGGTTCCGCGCGCTTGCCGTCGTGGCGCTCGCGGCCGCGACGCTGCTCGGCGTGAGCGTGGGCGCGCCCGTCCCCGGGGCCGCGGCGTCCTGTGGCATGCCGGTGGCGGGCGAGGTGGTCGGGTGGGCCGACGTCGTCGTCGCGGGACGGATCACCGAGGTCGACGACCCCGGCGCCTCGTACAGCCCGCACCCGGTGTCGTGGACCGTCGAGGTGGCCACGGTCCACAAGGGGCAGGCGCCTCGCGTGCTCCACGTCGCCTCCGACAGCGACGCCATGCCGGCCCCGGGCGTGTACGTGCTGCCACTGGTCGTCCAGGACGGGAGGCTCGTCGGCGACGGCTGCGCGCTGAGCGGTACCGGGCCGGGCCTCGACTCCGACCTCGCACGCGGGATCCTCGCCGCGGCCGGCCCGGGGCACGCGCCCTCCGACGGCGAGGCGGCCACCGCGCTGCCCGGATACGCGCCGATCGACCTCGGCTCGGGGTGGAGTCCGGCTGGCGTCGGGTTCGCCCTGATGGGCGCCGCGCTGGCCCTCGCGCTGCTCGCGGTGGCCGTCGCCGGGCTGCGCCGGGCGCGCGTCGAAGCCCGTGCCCGACGCGTCGCGATGGGCCGCTCGACCCGCTGACCTGCGTCGATTCGGCTGGAACACCGTTCAACTGACACCGGCGTCGTTTGTCAGCCATCAGCGGACAAACGGCGTTGCGCGAGCGAGGGCGCCCCCCGCCGTCGTCTAATAGAGGCGACCCCGCGGGCAGTGGGGACGCTCGGGCGCATCCGGCACCCGGGGTCGAGCGACCAGGAGCGAATCGGTGGCACGCATCGGAGAAGGCGGGGACCTGCTCAAGTGCTCGTTCTGCGGAAAGAGCCAGAAGCAGGTCAAGAAGCTCATCGCCGGGCCCGGGGTGTACATCTGCGACGAGTGCATCGACCTCTGCAACGAGATCATCGAGGAGGAGCTCGCCGAGAACAGCGAGCTGGGCCTCGACCACCTGCCCAAGCCACGCGAGATCTTCGACTTCCTGCAGAACTACGTCGTCGGCCAGGACACCGCGAAGAAGGCCCTCGCCGTCGCGGTCTACAACCACTACAAGCGCATCCAGGCCGGTGAGGGCCCCAAGCGCGACGACGAGCACGTCGACATCGCCAAGAGCAACATCCTGCTCATCGGCCCGACCGGCTCCGGCAAGACGTACCTGGCCCAGACGCTCGCGAAGATGCTCAACGTGCCCTTCGCCATCGCCGACGCCACGGCCCTGACCGAGGCCGGCTACGTCGGCGAGGACGTCGAGAACATCCTCCTCAAGCTCATCCAGGCCGCGGACTACGACGTCAAGAAGGCCGAGACCGGCATCATCTACATCGACGAGGTCGACAAGATCGCCCGCAAGAGCGAGAACCCGTCGATCACCCGCGACGTCTCCGGCGAGGGCGTGCAGCAGGCGCTCCTGAAGATCCTCGAGGGCACGACGGCGTCGGTGCCCCCGCAGGGCGGGCGCAAGCACCCGCACCAGGAGTTCATCCAGATCGACACGACGAACGTCCTGTTCATCGTCGGCGGCGCCTTCGCCGGCCTCGAGAAGATCATCGAGTCTCGCGTCGGGCGCAAGGGCCTCGGCTTCGGGGCCGCCCTGCACAGCCCCAAGGACCTCGGCGACAGCTTCCAGGACGTCATGCCCGAGGACCTGCTCAAGTTCGGCCTGATCCCCGAGTTCATCGGACGCCTGCCCGTCCTGACGACTCTCGCGCCGCTCGACCGCCAAGCCCTCGTCAACATCCTCACGGCGCCGCGCAACGCGCTCGTCAAGCAGTACCAGAAGATGTTCGAGATCGACGGCGTCGAGCTCGAGTTCAGCGAGGAGGCCCTCGAGGCCGTCGCCGACCAGGCCCTGCTGCGCGGCACCGGTGCCCGCGGCCTGCGCGCCATCATGGAGGAGGTCCTGCTCCCCGTGATGTTCGACGTGCCGAGCGACGACGGCATCGCCCGCGTCGTCGTGAGCCGCGAGGTCGTCCTCGACAACGTCAACCCGACGATCGTCCGGCGGGAGGCCGAGCCGCGGGCCAAGCGTCCGCGCAAGGAGTCCGCCTGACGCCGGTGCGGATCGTCACCGGATCCGACCCGTCCTGACGGGAGGCTGAGCCGTGGTCCTACCGTTCCGCCTGCAGGCCGGCGACCCCGTGCCGGTGCAGCAGACGTCGACGACGTGCGGGTCGGCCTCGCTCACGGTGGCCCGGATGCTCGTCAACCCGGCCTTCGCGCAGTGGATCCGCCTCGGTGTCCCGCGCGATCCGGCCGCCGCGATGGACACGGGCACGGAGACCGCGCGGTTCGCGGCCTACGAGCAGGTCGTCGCCCGGCGCACCGGCGGCTGGTTCGGTGGGGGAGGACGGCCGCAGCTGCCGTGGCCCCGCGCGCTCGGCACCTCGCCGTGGGGGGCCCGCAACGAGCTGCGCTTCGGCGCCGGCGCCCCCGGGACGCGGTGGCACACCTCGTGGTTCCGGCTCGGCTCGACCGAGCGGCTCGGCCGCGCGTACGACGACCTCGTGGCCTCGGTGCGGCCGGGCCGTCCGGGCGTCCTCTACATCGGCAGTCCCAGGCTCCCGCGGCATGTCGTGCTGGTGCTGCCGCCCACGGGCGGCGACGGCCTCGACGTGTACGAGCCGTCCATCGGACGCGTCGTCGGGCTGTCGCGCGACGCTTTCGTGACGCGTCGGCTGCGCCTCGCCGGCTGGGACGTGCCCTGGGCCGCCGTCCACGACGTGCCCTGACCGACGCGCCCTGGCCGACGCGCTCGGGGTGGTCAGTCGCGCTCGGCCGGCGGCTCGGTGCGCAGGAGCAGGACGGCCGCGGCGAGGCCGGCCAGACCGATGACGAGGGCGGCCGGTCCGGCCACGCTCCCGCGGCCGACGAGCAGACCTGCCAGCACTCCCACGGGCAGCGCTGCCGCCGCCGCGATCCCGGTCGAACGCGCCCAGCGGAGCAGCTCGCGCCCGGCCAGCTGTGTCGCAGGCGGGACCGACGCCCCGAGCGCCGCCGCGGCGTGGCCGACGGCGACCCCGGCCGCGGCCGGCAGGCTCCACCACGAGAACGAGCCCTCCGGTGTCAGGGTGAACCAGCCGAAGAGCATGAGCCCCCAGTAGGCGAGCGGCAGTGCCGACCCGGTCCACGAAAGGGTGAACAGCGGGACGGCCGCGAGCACCCAGTAGAGGCCGCCGAAGCCACCCGACGCGCGGGACAGGCACACGAGGTAGACGAGTGCGCCGAGGGCGTGGGTGACGGCGAGGCCGAGCTGGCTCGTGGACCACTCCGGTCCGCCGAGAAGCAGCGTCCAGCGCGAGTGCCGCGTCCTCCTGCTGGTCACCTCGTCACCGCCTCGCCAGCCGTGGTGCACGGGCGCGACGCGCGATGTCGCGCAGCACCTGGTCGAGGGATCCCGGCCCGCGCCAGGCCACGACCGGCACGCCGCGCCCCCGCAACCCCTGAACCTGGGCCTCCCTCTGCAGCAGCCGGATCCGCCAGGCGAGCGATACGTAGGGGTTGGTCGACGGGTCGGTCAGGTGCTCGGGGAAGGTGTCGACGACGACGACCGTCATCCCCCTCGAGGCGAGGGTGTGCGCCAGCATCACCATGGTCGGGTCGACGAGGGGTGACAGCACGAGGCACAGGGCGTTCGCGTCGACGCCGCGGATCGCTGCCTCGCCGGTGTCGCGCCGCTCGGTGGCCGGCGAGATCGAGGCGAGCGTCTCGAGGACGCGACGCAGGTGGTTGACACCCGAGCCGACGCCGAGCGTCGGCACCTTGGCCGCCCCGACGGTCCGCAGGGTCAACCGGTCGTTGCCGGACAGGAAGTGCTCGCTCATGGCGCCGGCGGCCCGGACCGTGACGTCGAGGCTCGTCGGGCGCCCGTCGATGCCCTCGCGCGGACCGAGGTCGCTGAAGGCGTCGACGAGCAGGAACACGTGCGCGTCCTCGTCGGTGTAGGTCGAGGTGACGTGGAGCGTGCCGGTGCGCATCGAGACAGGCCAGTGGATGCGACGGAGCCGGTCGCCGGGGTGGAAGCGGCGGATGGTGTTGAACTCGCTGCCGGAGCCGGGTCGGTTCGAGCGGTTGAGCCCCACGACGCCGCGCGGGTGCGGGGTCGGGGCGCTCGCGTCGAAGAGGGCGGGGAGCGGCAGGGTGCCGATCTCGAGGTCGGGGATGTCGGTCGGGCCGATCCGGAAGGCGGCCCACGGGCTCGACAGCACGACGCTGACGGTGCCGATGCGTCGCCGCCCCCACCGTGTCGACCGGATCGCGACGGTGGCCCGGCCGTCGTCGAGCGGCACGATGCCTGACGACGGCTTGCGCTCGACCCACGGCACGCTGGCCAGCATCGCCACACCGTGCGCGTCGTGCAGCGCCGGTTCGGTGCTGACGAGGACGTTGGTCGCCTCGCCCTCGCGCAGCGTCGACGCCTGGAGGTGGGCCGAGGCAACGACCTCCCCGCGCGGGCGCGCCAGGTGGCCCCACACCGCGGCGACGGCGAACGGCGTCGCGAGGACGAGCAGGTCGGCATGCCGGCTCAGGACACCCACGACGGCGAACGCCGACGCGAGGACGATGGCGCGCTGGTGGGCCGCCGTCGGCGCCCACGACCCGAGGGAGCGCTCGTGGGCGACCTCGCCCGCCGTGCCGGCGGTCCGGCCGCCGGTCATTGCGGCCGGTGTGCGTCGTGGGGGAGGGCGCTCTCACGGGCCGAGGGCGTCGGGACGGTGCGCAGCAGCCCACCGACGACCGCGGCCCCGCTCACGTTGCTCATCCACAGCTCCGGCTTGACGGTGACGCGGTGGGCGAGCACCGGGACGGCGACCGCCTTGACGTCCTCCGGCGTCACGTAGTCGCGCCCGTTGATGACCGCGTAGGCGCGCGAGCACAGCATCAGGCCGAGCGAGCCGCGAGGGGAGGCGCCCATGAGGACGTCGCCGTGCGTGCGCGTCGCCGCCGTGACGGCGACGCAGTACCGGCCCACCGACTCCTCGACGACCGTCGCCTCGACGGCGGCCTGCATCGCGAGCAGCTCGCCGGCACCGACGACGGCGGGCAGCTGCTGCTCCTCCTGCTGGCGTGCCATCCGTCTCGCGAGCACCTGCCATTCCTCCTCGAGGCTCGGGTAGCCGAACGACACCCGCATGAGGAAGCGGTCCAGCTGGGCCTCGGGCAGCGGGTAGGTGCCTTCGTACTCGACCGGGTTGGCCGTCGCGAGCACGTGGAAGGGCCGGGGGAGGCCGAAGGTGCGTCCCTCGACCGTCACCTGCTTCTCCTGCATCGCCTCGAGGAGCGCGGCCTGGGTCTTCGGTGGCGTGCGGTTGATCTCGTCGGCGAGCAGCAACCCGGTGAAGAGGGGGCCGGGTCGGAAGACGAACTCCCTCTCGCGCTGGTCGAACACGAACGAGCCGGTGATGTCGCCCGGGAGCAGGTCGGGCGTGAACTGGGCGCGCTTGAACTCCAGGCCGAGCGTCTGGGCGAAGCTGCGGGCCGCGAGCGTCTTGCCGAGGCCGGGGAAGTCCTCCATGAGCACGTGGCCACCGGCGAGGATGCCCGCGAGCACGAGCGTCAGCGACTCGCGCTTGCCGACCACGGCGCGGTCGACCTCGTCGAGGATGGCGGCGCTGAGCTCGCTGACGCGGGCCAGCTCCATCGGGGTCGTCGCTCCGGTCGTCGCTCTGGTGGTCGCTCCGGTGGTCGTCGGCGTCGGCTGTGAGTCCATCTCGGGCTCCCTCTCGGTCATGGGTTACCACTGCTCGATTCGTCGGAGGATCGGGTCCAGCGTGGCCGGACGGTAGAGGTCGGACGGGGGCAGCGCGACGAGGAGCTGCCACAGCTCCGGCGGCGTGACGCCCTCGGACCACCGCGGCTCGTCCTCGACGACGAGCCCGTGGCGGACGAAGAGTCGTTCGCGGATGAGGTCCTGCAGCTGGACGTGCAGGTCGTGCACGAGCGCCTCACGCCCCTCGCCGTCGACGTCGGCCGCCTCGAGGCGCGCGGCGAGGTTGGTGACCCGGAAGTCGTTGCCGCGGCCACCGGAGCCGAGGTCGCCGTCGACGAGCGGCCACACGGTGCGCCCGAGCGAGCCGACGTGGTCGATGACGTGCCAGACGACGACGAAGCCGGCCACGAGGAGCGTGAGCAGGCGTGGCGCGTCGGGCGTCAGGCCGAGCAGTGCGGTGACGGCGACGAACCCGAGCCACGTCAGCAGCACCGCCGCGATGCGTCGTCGCCACGGGGCGAGCACCTCCCGCAGCCCGGCCACGTGATGCGAGGGCGCGCTCTGCGGCGCGGCGTGGCGTCCGCGACGCCCACGGTCAGCGGCCACCGTCGGCTCCCTCCGGCGCGGGGTCGGTCCCGGTCCCCGCGAGGCGCTCGAGGTCGGCAAGCAGCACCTCGAGGTCGGCGACGGCGCGGTCGCGGTGGGCCTCGCCGAGGTCGTGGACCGAGAAGCGGGCCTCGCGGTAGAGCGTGGCGAGGTCGCCGAGGCGGTCGCGGTCGACCGCCCACGTGCCGATGACGCGGGCGGTGTACTCGGTCGACGTCTCGGCCGGGTCACGCGGCAGGCCCGTGGCGGCAGCGGCCGTCTCCAGGCTCAGCCAGGCCGCGACGATGGCGTTGCGGGGTTCGCCGGTCAGCAGCAGGTCGATGCCGGCCCGGGCCCCGGCGAGCAGCTCCTCCGGCACGGCAGGAGCCTCGAACAGCGGCTCGTCGTGCCGGAGCAGCTTCGGGCGCCGGAGCACGGCGATGACGACCTGGGCGAGCACCGCGAGCACGCCGATGGCGACGAGGGCGATCACGACCTGGACGAGCAGGCCCCAGAGCGGGGAGGGCGTGCTCGGGGTGATGGCCTTGAACGACGTGACGGGCGAGGGCGGCGGCGTCGAGGGCTGGATCGTCGTCGTCGGCACCGCCGAGAACGACACGGTGGTGGCGGGGCGCGACAGGACCGGGACCGAGGGGCCGGTGGCGGCCACGACGAGCGCCACGGCGACGACGACCCCGGCCACGGCAGCGGCGACCGTCCCCCGTCTTGACATGCCGGTCACGATATTCCGCGCGGGTCGACGCGTCCGGGTGACTCCGCCGATCGTTGCCGTCCTGACACGTTGCTCGTGCCAGGGGCGCCACGGGTGCCACGACGACGGTGGGCGCCCCCGGCCGGGGACCGCCCACGCGTCAGGTCGGGATGGTCAGGCCCGCGCGCGGTCCTTCTCGACGGGCACGAGGTCGGCGTCGCGGACCTCGATGCCGTCGCCCTCGGCGTAGGCGAGGTCGGTGACGCGCCCGCTGGCCCGGAGGTCGCCCTCGGCCGCGCGGACCCGCTCGAGCTCCTCGGGCAGGCCGACGAGCGTCATGGTGCGGATCTCGGCGCGCATCCCGAGCTTGGCCTCGGACTTCACCTTGCGGACCGACGCCAGGGCCTCGCCGACGGTCACGAGCACGGCGGCGTCGCCACCTGCGGGCAGCGCTTCACGGGTGGGCCAGGTCTGGCGGTGCAGCGAGCCCTTGCCGAACCAGGACCACACCTCCTCGGTGGCGTAGGGGATGAACGGTGCGAGCAGGCGCAGCAGCGTGTCGAGCGCGAGCCGCAGCGCCGCGCGTGCGGAGGCCGCCTCGGCGTCGCCCTGGCCGCCGTAGGCGCGGTCCTTGACGAGCTCGAGGTAGTCGTCGCAGAACGTCCAGAAGAACGTCTCGGTGACCTCGAGGGAGCGGGTGTAGTCCCAGGCCTCGAACCCGTGCGTCGCCTTGTCGACGACGTCACCGAGCGCCGCGAGCATCGACAGGTCGAGGGGGTTGGTCACGGCCGTGCGCAGGTCCCCGGAGACGTCACCGAAGCCGAGGGCGAACTTGCTCGCGTTGAGCACCTTGATCGCGAGGCGACGGCCGACCTTCATCTGGCCGGTGTCGTAGGCCGCGTCGGTGCCGAGGCGCCCCGACGCCGCCCAGTAGCGCACGGCGTCGGCGCCGTGGGCCATGACGACGTCCTCGGGCGTCTCGGCGTTGCCCTTCGACTTGCTCATCTTCTTGCGGTCGGGGTCGAGGATCCAGCCGCTGATCGCCGCGTTGCGCCACGGCACCGTGCCGTGCTCGAAGTGGGCGCGCGTCACCGTGGCGAAGAGCCAGGTGCGGATGATGTCGTGGGCCTGCGGGCGCATGTCCATCGGGAAGATGGCCTCGAACAGCTCGGCGTCCGAGCCCGGGCCCTCGCCGCCGCGCACCGGCCAGCCGGCCGCGATCTGCGGTGAGAGCGAGGACGTCGCCCACGTGTCCATGATGTCGGGGTCGGCGACGAAGCCGCCCGGCACGCCGCGCTGGGCCTCGTCGTAGCCCTCGGGCACGTCGATCTGCGGGTCGACGGGCAGCGCCGACTCGGGCGCCACGATCGGGTGGTCGTGGTCGGTCTCGCCCTCGGCCGTGACCGGGTACCAGACCGGGAACGGCACGCCGAAGAACCGCTGGCGGCTGATCAGCCAGTCGCCGTTGAGGCCCTCGACCCAGTTCTTGTAGCGCGAGCGCATGAACGCCGGGTGGAAGTCGACCTCGTCGCCGCGGGCCACCAGGGCCGCACGCAGGTCGGCCTCGCGACCGCCGTTGCGGATGTACCACTGGCGGGAGGTGACGATCTCGAGCGGCTTGTCGCCCTTCTCGTAGAAGTTCGCCTTGCGCTGGGTCTTCTGCGGCTCGCCGTCGAGGTCGCCCGACTCGCGCAGCGCGGCCACGACGGCCTCGCGCGCGCTGAACGTCGTCTTCGTCGCGAGGTGCTCGGCGTAGAGCGCCGCGCCAGGGCCACCGGCGAGCCACTCGGGCGTCTCGGCCTGGAGGCGTCCGTTGCGGGTGATGAGCGAGCGGATCGGCAGGCGCAGCTCGCGCCACCAGATGACGTCGGTGAGGTCGCCGAACGTGCAGCACATGGCGATGCCGGCACCCTTGTCCATCTCGGCCGCGTGGTGCGCGACCACCGGCACCTCGACGCCGAAGAGCGGCGAGGTGACCGTCGTGCCGAAGAGCGGCTGGTAGCGCTCGTCGTCGGGGTGGGCGATGAGGGCCACGACCGACGGGATGAGCTCGGGACGCGTCGTCTCGATGAAGACCGGCTCGCCGCCGTCGCGGTGGAAGGCGACGCGGTGGTAGGCGCCCGGGTAGTCGCGGGCCTCGAGCTCGGCCTGGGCCACGGCGGTCTGGAACGTCACGTCCCAGAGGCCGGGCGCCTCGCTCTGGTAGGCCTCGCCGCGCGCGAGGTTGCGCAGGAACGCCTGCTGGGCCACGGCGCGCGAGCGCTCGTCGATGGTGCGGTAGGAGATGTCCCAGTCGAGCGAGAAGCCGAGGCGGCGGAACAGCGACTCGAAGGTGACCTCGTCCTTGACGGTGAGGACGTCGCACAGCTCGATGAAGTTCTTGCGGCTGATCGGCTGCTGGTCGGCCGCCTTGATCGCCTTGCCCTTGGCGTCGACGCCCTCGCTGAACGGCGGCTCGTAGCCCTCGACGTAGGGGAGGGTCGCGTCACCGCGCACGCCGTAGTAGTTCTGCACGCGGCGCTCGGTGGGCAGGCCGTTGTCGTCCCACCCGATCGGGTAGAACACCTCGAGGCCCTGCATCCGCTTGTAGCGCGCCATGCAGTCGGTGTGGGTGTAGGAGAACACGTGCCCGACGTGGAGGCTGCCCGACGCCGTGGGCGGGGGCGTGTCGATGGCGAAGACCTGCTCGCGCGGTAGCTGCAGCGCACGGGTCCGGTCGAACGCGTAGGTCTGCTCGTCCTTCCATACCTGCATCCACTTCTCCTCGAGGCCGTCGAGCGTCGGGCGCTCGGGGATCCGCGAGGTCGTGGGTGCAGGTGCGTCAGTCATGCGCCCAATCCTTCCATGCGGCGCGGGATGCCCTCGACCGGCTTTCCCGGCGGCCGGGCGCGGCGCGTGAGCCCGCTCACGTGAGCCGGCGGATGTGCCCAAGCCGGGGGCGACAGGGCAGCATGTCCCCATGGAGCCGGTCTACTCGTCGGTCATCGGGTTCGCCCGAGGCGTCTTCGCCCTTCAGGGCCTGCACTTCACGATCCTCGGCGACGAGAACGTGCCCCGGGTCGGTGGTGCCGTCATGACGGTCAACCACACGGGCTACTTCGACTTCGCCTACGCGGGACTCGCGGCCCGCAGCTCGGACCGGCTCGTGCGGTTCATGGCCAAGGACGGCGTCTTCAGCCATCCGGTCAGCGGGCCACTCATGCGGGGCATGCACCACATCCCCGTCGACCGCACCGCCGGTGCCGCTTCGTACGGGGCCGCCGTCGAGGCGCTCCGCGCCGGTGAGATCGTCGGCGTCTTCCCGGAGGCGACGATCTCGCGCTCCTTCGAGCTCAAGGCCTTCAAGAACGGTGCGGCGCGGATGGCGGCCGAGGCCGGCGTACCGATCCTGCCGACGGTCATCTGGGGGTCGCAGCGGGTGTGGTCCAAGGGCCTGCCGCGTCGCCTCGGCCGCACCAACGTCCCGATCCTCATCAACGTCGGCGAGCCGATCCCGGTGCCGCCCGACGCCGACCCCGACGAGGTGACGGCCCGCTACAAGGCCGTCATGCAGGAGCTGCTCGACGTCGCCCGTGCCGCCTACGAGCCGCTGCGTGGCGCCGACCTGCGCTACCTGCCGGCGAGCCTCGGCGGCACCGCGCCGACGCTCGAGGAGGCCGACCGCCTCGACGCGCAGGAGGCGCAGGAGCGCCGCCGCCTGGCCGACGAGCGGCGCGGGTTCGGGTCCGGGGACTGACGCGTCAGCGGCGTCGGCGGCAGCAGGTGCGGAGGCGGGCGGATGGCGCCGGTAGCCTTCCGCGCATGGCTCGTCAGGCTCGTCAGCGCGTCCCCGAGGGTCCGCCCCCGGCCCCCGCCGTCCAGAAGCTCCGCATCCGCTACACCAAGCGCGGACGCCTCCGCTTCACCTCGAGCCGCGACTTCCAGCGAGCCCTGGAGCGGGCCCTGCGCCGCGCCGACGTGCCGATGGCCTTCTCGGCCGGCTTCCACCCGCACCCGAAGATCAGCTACGCGAACGCGGCGGCGACGGGCACGGCGTCCGAGGCGGAGTACGTCGAGATCGCCGTCACCTCCCGCGTCGACCCCGAGTCGGTGCGCCTCGCCCTCGACGAGGCCCTGCCGGACGGCATCGACATCGTCGAGGTCGTCGAGGCGGCCCCCGGCGCGCTGGCCGACCGCCTCGAGGCCAGCGACTGGCTCCTCGTCTACGAGGGGCTGCCTGTCGACGTGCTCGCCGACGCGGTCGAGGCCCTCCTCGCGCGGGAGATCGCCGAGGTGACGCGCGTGACGAAGTCGGGCCCACGGACCTTCGACGTGCGCGGGGCGATCGTCTCGGCTCGCACCGGGCACCCGGCCGACACGGCGGCGGACGTGGCCGCCTCGCTCGCGATCCCGGCCGACTGTGCGATACTGCGCATGGTCGTACGACACACCACACCTGCCGTACGCCCCGACGACATTCTGACCGCGCTGCGTGAGATCGCCGACCTGCAGCCTCCGCGTCCACCACTGGTGACGCGTCTGGCGCAGGGACCGCTCGACACCGCAACCGCGAGGGTGACCGACCCACTGACATGACCAACCGGCCATGACGGCGAACCGGCTGCCGACGAGAGCGTCGACGGCACGAGGGACCGGGGCCGCGCCCAGCGCGAACCGGGACCGGGTGTAACGCATCGACTTCCGTCACGGGTCACGCCGGGACGACTCAAACCGCGTTTCGAGCGGTGGCGACGGCCCAGGCCGCGGTGTGGGTCACACCGCTCCTGACGGGAGGCTGCCAAATGGCACCCAACGACACCACCGCATCGACCGAAGGCACCGAGGCCACCGCGGCCACCGCGGCCCCGAACCTCTTCGACGGCGGTCACACCGCCGACGCGCCGAGCGCGCCGGCCCCGCGCAAGCGGGCCTCGCGTCGCGTCACCAAGAAGGCCGCCGCCCCCGCGCCGGCTCCCGAGGTGACCGAGCCCCCCGCCGAGGGCACGGCTCCCGAAGCCGCCCAGGCCACCGAGCCGTCGGAGACCGCCGACGCAGCGCCGGCCCGCACCCCGCGCAAGCGCACGAGCCGCGCGACCAAGGCCGCGGTGTCCGACGACGCACCCAAGGCGACGCGGACGCGACGCAAGAAGGCTGCGGCGACCGAGCCCACCGAGCCCAGCGAGCCCACCGCAGCCACCGCGAAGGCCGAGGTCGCGGCCGTGGAGGCGACCGACGCCACGCAGGCACCGGACGCGACGCCTGCCGAGGCCCCCGCCGAGGAGACGCCCGGCCGACGCCGCCGCAGCTCCAAGCGCGACCGTGCCGCCGCCGCGCTCGAGGAGCTAGTCGCCAGCGTCGACGAGCAGGCCGACGCGCCTGAGGATGCCGAGGACGCCGACGAGGAGTCCGAGGAGGTCGACCCCCTCGCGGTCGTCCCGAGCTTCAGCGTCCTCTTCCAGGCTCCCGACACGAGCAGCGTCCCGACGCGCCGGTCGCGCAGCCGCCGTCCGCAGCCGGAGGAGCACGACGCCGCTGACGAGCAGGCCGACCTCGACGAGTCCGACACCGCCGACACCGCTGCCGCGGAAGAGGCCGAGCGCTCCGCTGAGGAGCAGGAGGACCGCGAGACCGGCGACGACACGTCGCCGCGCCGCTCGCGCCGTCGCCGTGGCGGCAAGGGCCGCCGGGGCCGGGGCTCGGATGCCGAGTCCGACCAGGACACCGACGACGCGTCCGACGAGGACGCGTCGAGCGAGCCGGAGGGCGGCCGGGGCCGACGCACCCGAGGCCGCACCACCCGCGACACCCAGGAGGCCCGCGAGGCCGACGCGTCCGGCGACGAGCCCGGCGACGGCGAAGGCGCGGAGGGTGACGAGGAGACCGGCTCGAGCCGGCGCCGTCGTCGCCGCCGCCGTGCCGGGTCGGGCACCGACGCCGCCGAGGACACCCCCGGCGTCTCGACGCGCGTGCGCCAGCCGCGTAGCGACGAGCCGGTGGCCGTCAAGGGCTCGACGCGCCTCGAGGCCAAGAAGCAGCGCCGCCGCGAGGGCCGCGAGGCCGGTCGACGCCGCACGATCATCACCGAGGCCGAGTTCCTCGCCCGTCGCGAGGCCGTCGACCGCGTCATGGTCGTGCGCAACAAGGACGGCCGCACCCAGATGGGCGTGCTCGAGGACGACGTGCTCGTCGAGCACTACATCGACCAGGCCACCAACGTCTCGATGGCCGGCAACATCTACCTCGGCCGCGTGCAGAACGTGCTGCCCTCGATGGAGGCGGCGTTCGTCGACATCGGCAAGGGCCGCAACGCCGTGCTCTACGCCGGTGAGGTCAACTGGGACGCCGCCGGCCTCGAGTCCGGCCAGCCCAAGCGCATCGAGAACGCGCTCGGCTCGGGCCAGACCGTCCTCGTCCAGGTGACCAAGGACCCGATCGGCCACAAGGGCGCGCGACTCACCTCGCAGATCAGCCTGCCCGGCCGTTACCTCGTCTACGTGCCGAACAGCTCGATGACCGGCATCAGCCGCAAGCTGCCCGACACCGAGCGCGCCCGCCTCAAGAAGATCCTGCGCGAGGTCGTGCCGGACTCCGCGGGCGTCATCGTGCGCACGGCCGCCGAGGGGGCGAGCGAGGAGGAGCTGCGCGCCGACGTCGAGCGCCTCACCGCGACGTGGGAGGACATCCAGGCCAAGGCCGAGGCGGGCTCCACCCCGCGCGCCGGCAAGAGCAAGGGCAAGAAGAAGAACGGCGGCAGCGGCTCCGCGACCGGCGGCACGGCCCCGATGCTCCTGCACGGCGAGCCCGACCTCACCGTCCGTGTCATCCGCGACGTCTTCAACGAGGACTTCAAGCAGCTCGTCGTCTCCGGTGAGCAGGCCTGGCAGGAGATCCACCCGTACATCACGGCCGTGGCCCCCGACCTCGCCGACCGCGTCACGAAGTGGACCTCGGAGGAGGACCTCTTCACCCACCACCGCGTCGACGAGCAGCTGTCCAAGGCCATGGACCGCAAGGTGTGGCTGCCCTCCGGTGGCTCCCTCGTCATCGACCGCACCGAGGCGATGACCGTCGTCGACGTCAACACCGGCAAGTTCGTCGGCTCGGGCGGCAACCTCGAGGAGACGGTCACCAAGAACAACCTCGAGGCGGCCGAGGAGATCGTGCGCCAGCTGCGGCTGCGCGACATCGGCGGCATCATCGTCATCGACTTCATCGACATGGTCCTCGAGAGCAACCGCGACCTCGTCGTGCGGCGCCTGCTCGAGTGCCTGGGCCGCGACCGGACCAAGCACCAGGTCGCCGAGGTCACCTCGCTCGGGCTCGTGCAGATGACCCGCAAGCGCGTCGGGTCGGGCCTCATCGAGGTCTTCTCGCACACCTGCGAGCACTGCAACGGCCGCGGCTACGTCATCTCGACCGACCCCGTCGACAGGGGCGCCCACCAGCACGAGCCCGCGAGCGACAGCCGCCGGCGCGGCGGCCGCGGCTCCGGTGGCCAAGGCACCCAGGGCACCCAGGGCACCCAGGGCACCCAGGGCGGTCAGGGAGGCTCGGGCAACCAGGGTGGCTCGGGCCAGGGGTCGCAGGGCGCGAACGGCCAGGCGCCGGCCGCCCACGACGCTGCCGCCGACCACAAGCCGTCAGGGCCGACCGCGGCCCAGATCGCCGCGGCCGCGCACGCCGCTGCCATCAAGGGCGCGACGACCGCGGCCGAGCAGATCGAACAGCTCGAGCAGCTCGGGCAGGCGGCCGAGTCGGCTGCGTCGGGACTGTCTGCCGATGGTCACCCGCACGCCTTCCCGGAGGACTCCGGCCCGTGGGGCGGCGACGACGCCCCGATGGCCGAGAAGGACGCCGACGCGACTGCGGACGGGGACGCGGCCACCCCGGTCGAGCTCGAGTCCGACGTGCCCGGTGCCGTCGACGAGCAGCCCGAGCCGACGCCGGAGCCCGCGTCCGACCCGACGCCGGAGCCGGCGCCGGAGCCGGCGCCGGAGCCGGCGCCCGCTGCGCGCGGACGCCGTCGCCGCGGCCGTGTCGTGGCGCCCGCCGGCCCGCCCAAGGCGACCGCTGACGGCGGTGGCGAGGGCGCCTGACCTCGGTTTGGAGCAGCACGCTCCTGCCGGTACGCTTGATCCTTGGTGCGCCCACCGGGCCCGTGTTGACGGGCCGGTTCCGAAAGCGGCGATCACCCCTGAACGAAGAGAGTGAGTTTCACTGTGTACGCGATTGTTCGCGCTGGCGGTCGCCAGGAGAAGGTCTCGGTGGGCGATGTCCTGCTCATCGACAAGGTGACGGGTCAGCCCGGCGACGCCGTCGAGCTCACGCCGCTGCTCCTCGTCGACGGCACGACCGTCACGTCGGATGCCGCCAAGCTGTCGAAGGCGTCGGTCAAGGCCGAGGTCGTGAAGGCCGCCAAGGGCCCGAAGATCACGATCATGAAGTACAAGAACAAGACGGGCTACCGGAAGCGTCAGGGCCACCGCCAGCCGCTGACCCAGGTCAAGATCACCGCGATCGACGCCTGACCCGGCCGACACACAGACCTCACAAGGAGCAACGACATGGCACACAAGAAGGGTGCGTCCTCGACCCGCAACGGTCGCGACTCGAACGCACAGCGACTCGGCGTCAAGCGCTTCGGCGGCCAGCAGGTCAACGCGGGCGAGATTCTCGTCCGTCAGCGCGGCACGCACTTCCACCCGGGTGAGGGTGTCGGTCGCGGTGGCGACGACACGCTGTTCGCCCTCGTCGCCGGCGCCGTGAAGTTCGGCACCAAGCGCGGCCGCAAGACCGTCAACATCGAGCAGCCGGAGACCGCTGCCGCTGAGTGATCGCCTCGATCACCACTGATGTACCGGAAGGGCGGGCCCGCGCGGCCCGTCCTTCCGCCTTTCCCGGGCCACCCGGCACTCCGATCGTGCGGATGCCGTCGGCCCACCCTGAACTGGAAGAGTGACCTCCCATGGCAGTGACCTTCGTCGACCGTGTCGTGCTGCACCTGGCCGCCGGCAACGGCGGGCACGGCGTCGCGTCGGTCCACCGTGAGAAGTTCAAGCCGCTCGGCGGCCCGGACGGCGGCAACGGTGGCCACGGCGGCTCGGTCGTGCTGCGCGTGGACCCGCAGTCCACGACGCTGCTCGACTACCACCGCCACCCGCACCGCAAGGCCGGCAACGGCGCCCCGGGCGCCGGGGACGAGAAGAACGGCGCCGACGGCGACGACCTCGTGCTGCCGGTGCCGGAGGGCACGGTCGTCAAGGACGCGTCGGGCGCGATCGTCGCCGACCTCGTCGGGATGGGCACCGAGCACGTCATCGCGCGGGGCGGGCGCGGCGGGCTCGGCAACAAGGCGCTGTCGTCGGTGCGGCGCAAGGCGCCGGGCTTCGCGCTGCTGGGTGAGCCGGGGGAGGAGATCGACGTCGTCCTCGAGTTGAAGACGCTCGCCGATGTCGCCCTGATCGGCTTCCCGAGCGCGGGCAAGTCCTCCCTGGTGTCGGTGCTCTCGGCCGCGCGTCCGAAGATCGCCGACTACCCGTTCACCACGCTCGTGCCCAACCTCGGTGTCGTCACGGCAGGCTCGAGCCGGTTCACCGTCGCCGACGTCCCGGGCCTCATCCCCGGCGCCCACGAGGGCAAGGGCCTGGGTCTGGAGTTCCTGCGCCACGTCGAGCGCTGCTCGGTGCTCGTCCACGTCATCGACTGCGCGACGCTCGAGCCTGGCCGCGACCCGATGACCGACCTCGACGTCATCGAGAACGAGCTGTCGCTCTACGTGCCCGATGCCGACCTCGGCGGCCGCCCGATCGCCGAGCGCACCCGCATCGTCGTGCTCAACAAGGCCGACGTGCCCGAGGCGCGCGAGCTCGCCGAGATGGTCAAGCCCGACCTCGAGGCCCGCGGCCTCGAGGTGTTCATCGTCTCGGCCGTGGCCCACCAGGGTCTCAACGAGCTGAGCTTCGCCATGGCGCGCCACGTCGAGCAGGCCCGCAAGGAGATCGAGGCCGAGGCCGCCGTCCCCAAGCGGGTCGTGCTGCGCCCGCGCTCGGTCGACGACCAGGGCTTCACCGTGGCCAAGGAGAACGGACCCGACGGCCCGTTCTACCGGGTCACCGGCGAGCGCCCGGTGCGCTGGGTGCGCCAGACCGACTTCAGCAACGACGAGGCCGTCGGCTACCTCGCCGACCGGCTCGCCCGCCTCGGTGTCGAGGACCGGCTGTACAAGGTGGGCGCCGTCGCGGGGGACACCGTCGTCATCGGCGCCACCGACGACGCCGTCGTCTTCGACTGGGAGCCGACGCTTCAGTCCGGGGCCGAGCTGCTCGGCGTGCGCGGCACCGACCTTCGCCTCGAGGACACCTCGCGTCCGACCCGCGACGAGAAGCGCGAAGCGATGCGCGACCGCTACGCCGCGCGCGCCGCGACGCAGGAGGAGCTCGACGCCGAGCGCCGCTCGGGCCTCTGGCACCTTCGCGACGAGGACACCGACGACGCCTGAGCCACGCTCACGGGGGCGGTGCGGCCTCTAGGGTGTGCGCATGAGCACCTGGGGCGCACTGCTTCGTCGCGGTCACCTCGGCACGCAGGCCGACCGGGCCGCCTACCGGACGCTGCACACCGCCCTGCTCGCCTCGCCCCCGCTGCGTGCCGGGCTGACGCCGCAGGCGGCGGAGCGCTCGCTCAAGCACCTGCGCTCACTGCTCGGTGCGCCGGCTCTGGCAATGACCGACACGACCCGGCTGCTCGCGTGGGAGGGCGGTCGCGCCCACCACGCCCAGCAGCCGGTCGTCATCGCGGCCGGCACGCTGCAGCACGGGCGGGCCACCGTCGTCGGCGGTCCCGACGTGGCGTGCGGCGAGCCGTCGTGCATCGTCCGTCAGGCCGTCGTCGCGCCGCTCGACGTCGACGAGAAGGTCGTCGGCACGCTGCAGGTCTTCACCGACCAGGCCTCGGCGGGTCTGGTCCGTGCGACCAACGAGGTGGCCCGATGGGTGTCGGGCCAGCTCGAGCTGGCCGAGCTCGACGCGTCACGGACCCGCCTCATGGAGGCCGAGGTGCGGGCGCTGCGGGCCCAGATCAGCCCGCACTTCGTCTACAACTCGCTGACCGCCATCGCCTCGTTCACGCGCACCGACCCCGAGCGGGCCCGCGAGCTGCTGCTCGACCTCGCCGAGTTCACCCGGTACTCCTTCCGGCGGCACGGCGAGTTCACGACGCTCGCCGAGGAGCTGCGCTCGATCGAGGCCTACCTCGTCATCGAGAAGGCCCGTTTCGGCGACCGGCTCACGGTGACGCTGCGCGTCGCGCCCGAGGTGCTGCCGGTCGTCGTGCCGTTCCTGTGCCTGCAGCCCCTCGTCGAGAACGCCGTGCGCCACGGCATCGAAGGCCGCGCCGGGCCGGGGGAGATCAGCATCCTGGCCCAGGACGTCGACCAGGAGTGCGTCGTCACGATCGAGGACAACGGCGTCGGGGAGGACCCCGATCGGGTGGCACGCGTGCTCGCCGGCGACCCGGCGAGCGACTCGGTGGGCCTGGCCAACGTCGACGAGCGGCTGCGCGCCGCGTACGGCGACGAGTACGGTCTCGTCGTCGAGACCGCCCAGGGCGCCGGGACGAAGGTCGTCGTCCGGCTGCCGAAGTTCCGCCCCGGAGTGCACGTATGAACCCCACGACGCTGCGCGTGCTGGCCGTCGACGACGAGGCGCCGGCGCTCGACGAGCTCGTCTGGATGCTCGGCCGGCACGAGTGCGTCGGCGAGGTGCTGCCGGCGCAGTCGGGGGAGGCGGCGCTGCGGGTGCTCCACGAGCAGACCGTCGACGCGATCTTCATGGACGTGCAGATGCCGGGGCTGAGCGGCCTCGACCTCGCGCGCGTGCTGTCCCGGTTCACGGCCCAGCCGCCGGTCGTCTTCGTCACGGCCCACGAGCAGCACGCCGTCGACGCCTTCGAGCTCAACGTCGTCGACTACGTGCTCAAGCCGGTGCGCGACGACCGGCTCGACCAGGCCGTCCGCAAGGTGGTGCGACGCGTCGAGGGTGGGGCGGCGGCACCGCCGGCCCCGGATGAGAGCATCGTCGTCGAGCTGGCCGGGGTGAGCCGCCTGGTCCCGCGTTCGGAGGTGCTCTACGTCGAGGCGCAGGGCGACTACGCGCGGCTGCACACCGCGTCGGGCAGCCACCTCGTGCGCGTGCCGTTGACGACGCTCGCCGACCAGTGGCGCGAGGCCGGGTTCGTTCGGATCCACCGGTCCTCCCTCGTGTCGCTCGCCCACATCAGCGAGTGGCGCACCGAGGGCGGGCGCACGACCGTCGTCGCGGGCGGGCACGAGCTCGTCGTGAGCCGGCGACACACCCGCGCACTGCGCGACCTGCTCGCCGGCCGGGCCCAGCCGCGGGGGCGGACGTGAGCCCGGACGCCCAGCAGGACAGCCCCGACGCTGGTCCGGTCGCCGCGGCGGCGCCACCGGCATCCGGACCAGCCGCGCCGGAACCGCCGGCGCGGGTGCGCGTCACGAGCCCGCGCACGGCGGCCGCCCGGACGCGCGCGACCTCGATCGCCTCGGAGATCGACGAGCAGACGCCTCTCGGCGAGGTGTACATCACCTCCCTCATGCGCAGCCAGCTGCGGCTCGCGCTCGGCGTGGCCGCGGTGCTCGCCGCGACCCTCGGAGCGCTGCCGCTCGTCCTGCACGCCTGGCCCGCGATCGGCCGCGTCGACGTGCTCGGCGTGCCCCTGCCGTGGATCCTGCTCACGCTCGTCGCCTTCGCCGAGATCATCGGCCTCGGCAGGGTCTTCGTGCGCCTCGCCGAGCGCAATGAGGAGAGCTTCAGCGACCTGCTCGACGGGCGCTGAGGGTCGGCCGTGAACAGCGTCGTCGGCGTCGTCGCCGTGGTCGTCGTGTCGGTCGCGTCGCTGGCCGTCGGCGCGTTCGGGCTGCGCCTCTCGCGCACGATGAGCGACTTCTACGTTGCCTCGCGCGGCGTCAGCCCGATCCTCAACGCATCGGCCATCAGCGGCGAGTACCTCTCTGCCGCAAGCTTTCTGGGTGTGGCAGGGCTCATCCTCGCTCGCGGCGTCGACATGCTCTGGCTGCCGGTGGGGTGGACCGCCGGCTACCTGCTGCTGCTCGTCTTCGTCGCGGCGCCGCTGCGCCGGTCGGGCGCGTACACGCTGCCCGACTTCGCCCAGCTGCGCCTCGAGTCGCTGCCGGCCCGACGCCTGTCGAGCCTGCTCGTCGTCGGCATCGGCATGCTCTACCTCATCCCGCAGTTCCAGGGGGCCGGCCTGACCCTGCGCACCCTGACCGGTGCGCCGTCGTGGGTCGGGCAGTTCGCCGTCGCGTTCGTCGTGTGCCTCAGCGTCCTGCCCGGTGGGATGCGCAGCGTGACGCTCGTCCAGGCGTTCCACTACTGGCTCAAGCTCGTCGCGCTGCTGACGCCGCTCTTCTTCCTCGTCGGGGCCTTCGCGCGGCGCGACCCCGCAACCGTCGTCGCCGCCCTCGACGTCGCCGACTGGGTCGAGCCGCTGCGTGGACCGAACGCCCTCTACCTCACGTACTCGCTCGTGCTCGCGACTTTCCTCGGCACCATGGGGCTGCCGCACGTCGTCGTGCGCTTCTACACCAACCGCGACGGACGTGCCGCGCGCCGCACGACGCTCGTCGTCCTGACACTGCTGTCCGGGTTCTACCTCCTGCCGGTGCTCTACGGGGTGCTCGGCCGCCACGTCGCCGCAGACCTCGTGGCGAGCGGTCGCTCCGACTCCGTCGTGCTCGAGCTGCCGAGCCGGCTGCTCGACGGTGCCGCGGCCCAGGGGCTGACGGCCCTGCTCGCCGCCGGCGCCTTCGCGGCCTTCCTGTCGACCTCGACGGGCCTCGTCGTGTCGGTGGCCGGCGTGCTGAGCCAGGACCTCGTGCGGTGGGGCTCCGGGCACCGGCAGGGCATCGCCTCCTTCCGCGTCTCCACCGTGCTCGCCGTCGTCCTCGCCGTCCTCCTCACCGTCGTCTCGGCGGGCGTGCCGGTGGCGCACGCGGTCGAGCTGGCGTTCGCCGTCGCGGCCTCGACGTTCTGCCCGATGCTCGTGCTCGGCATCTGGTGGCGCGGGCTCACCGCGCCGGGTGCGATCTGCGGGCTCGTCGTCGGGGGAGGGCTGTCGATGGCCTCGGTCGTCGCGACGACCTTCGGCATCGCGACCGACGGCCGCCTCGGCGTCCTCATGAGCCAGCCGGCCGCCGTCACCGTGCCGGTGGCCTTCGCGACGATGGTGCTCGGCTCGCTCGCGACGCGCTCGCGCCGGCCCGAGCACATCGCCCGAACCATGGTCCGGCTGCACGCCCCGGAGCACCTGCATCTCGACCGCGGGCCGTTCCATCCGGTCGGCTCGACCGCTCACCGCACGAACGCGACCGCTCGTCGCGGTTGAGCCCGCGCACGGCGACGACCTCTGCCGCTCGGCGACACCTGCCGCGCAGAGGATTCCGGGCGGGTGCCCACGCTCCTACGTTGGCACTCGCCCGATCACCCACCACAGGAGGTGGCCCGTGAGCAAAGAAGCTCCAGAGCGCGTGGCCGACGACCCGAACGTCGACCCGAACGTCGCCATGCAGGAGTCGGCCGAGTTCGCCGAGCTGCGAACCAAGTTCCGCCGCTTCGTGTTCCCCCTGACCGCGCTGTTCCTCGCGTGGTACTTCCTCTACGTCCTCCTCGCCGTGTTCGCCAAGGACTTCATGGCCACGCGCGTCTTCGGCAACATCACGTGGGGCCTCATCCTCGGCCTCCTCCAGTTCGTCTCGACCTTCGTCATCACGATGTACTACGCGCGCTGGGCCGACCGGGAGTTCGACCCGGCCGCGGAGGCCCTCGCCCAGAAGATGGGAGGGCACCACCAGTGAGCGCCGTCGCGACCCTCGCCCCTGCCGCCACCACGGTCGGCAACCCGGCGATCAACATCGGCATCTTCGCCCTGTTCGTCGTCGTCACCCTCGCCATCGTCATCCGCGCCTCGCGCAACAACCGCAGCGCCGCCGAGTACTACGCCGGTGGCCGGGCCTTCACGGGGCGCCAGAACGGCATCGCCATCGCCGGCGACTACCTGTCGGCGGCCAGCTTCCTCGGCATCGCGGGAGCCATCGCCCTCAACGGCTACGACGGTTTCCTCTACTCGATCGGCTTCCTCGTCGCCTGGCTCGTCGCGCTGCTGCTCGTCGCCGAGCTGCTGCGCAACGTCGGCAAGTACACGATGGCCGACGTGCTCAGCTTCCGGCTGCGCCAGCGCCCGGTCCGCATCGCGGCGGCGATCTCGACGCTCGTCGTGTCGTTCTTCTACCTGCTGGCCCAGATGGCCGGTGCCGGTGGCCTCGTCGCGCTGCTGCTCGGCGTCGAGGGGGCGGTCGGCCAGCGCGTCGTCATCGCCGTCGTCGGCCTCATCATGATCTTCTACGTCATCTACGGCGGCATGAAGGGCACGACGTGGGTCCAGATCATCAAGGCCGTGCTGCTCATCATCGGCGCCGGCATCATGACGCTGTGGGTCCTCGGCCAGTTCGGCTTCAACCTCAGCCAGCTGCTCGGTGACGCCGCGGCATCGGCCCCCAAGGCCGCCGACGGCACGACCCGCGACCTGCTCGCGCCGGGCCTGCAGTACAAGAACCCGATCGACTTCATCTCCCTGGCCATGGCCCTCGTGCTCGGAACGGCCGGCCTGCCGCACGTGCTCATGCGGTTCTACACGGTGCCGACCTCGCGCGAGGCGCGTCGTTCGGTGGTCTGGGCGATCTGGCTCATCGGCATCTTCTACCTGTTCACGCTCGTCCTCGGGTTCGGTGCCGCCGAGCTCGTCGGGGCCAAGGAGATCAAGGCCGCGCCCGGAGCCGTCAACTCGGCAGCACCGCTGCTCGCGTTCCACCTCGGTGGCGAGATCCTCCTCGGCATCATCTCGGCGGTGGCCTTCGCGACGATCCTCGCGGTCGTCGCCGGCCTGACCATCACCGCGAGCGCCTCGCTGTCGCACGACATCTACAACACCGTCGTCAAGCACGGGAAGGCGACGCCGGAGGAGGAGGTCAAGGTCGCGCGCATGGCGGCGCTCGTCCTCGGCGCGATCGCCATCGTCGGTGGCATCTTCGCGCTGGGCCAGAACATCGCCTTCCTCGTGGCCCTCGCCTTCGCCATCGCGGCGAGCGCGAACCTGCCGACGATCCTCTACTCGCTGTTCTGGAAGCGGTTCAACACCCGGGGCGCCCTGTGGTCGATCTACGGCGGTCTCATCAGCGCGATCACGCTCATCGTGTTCTCGCCGGTCGTGTCGGGCAAGCCGGTCGACCCCGCGACGGGCAAGAGCCCCTCGATGCTCCAGGGCGTCGACTTCCACTGGTTCCCGCTCGACAACCCGGGGATCATCTCGATCCCGCTCGGCTTCCTGCTCGGGTACATCGGGACGGTGACGAGCCGGGAGTTCAACGCCGCGAAGTACGCGGAGATGGAGGTCCGCTCGCTCACCGGTGTCGGCGCGGAGACCGCGACACACCACTGAGCACCCGATCGGCTCGAGCAGCTCGAGCAGCACTGTCGCAGAAGCGGTCACGCGCCCACCCGGACGCGTGGCCGCTTCCGTCGTGTCCCTGTGGAGTTCGTCTAGAGCACGACGAGGTCGTCGCGGTGGATGACCTCGCGCTCGTACTCGGGGCCGAGGTCGCGGGCCAGCTCGCGCGTCGAGCGGCCGAGGAGCGCGGGCAGCTCGACGGAGTCGTAGTTGACGAGGCCGCGGGCCACGGCCGTCCCGTCGGGCCCGCAGACGTCGACGGGGTCGCCCTCGTGGAAGGTGCCCTCCACGGCGACGATGCCGGCGGGCAGGAGCGACTTCTTGCGGTGCACGAGGGCCGCGACGGCGCCGTCGTCGACGACGAGCCGTCCGCGCGCCGTCGTCGCGTGCTCGAGCCAGAGACGGCGCGAACGGCCGCGCACGCCGATCGGCAGGAAGACGGTGCCGACGTCCTCACCGGAGAGCACCTGCACGACGCGGTCGGCCGCGGTGACGGTCGTGACCACCCCCGCGGCGGTCGCGATGCGCGCCGCCTCGATCTTCGTCGTCATGCCGCCGGTACCGACCTTCGAGCCGCTGCCGCCGATCTCGACGCCGACGAGGTCCTCGGGACCGCGGACGAGCGGGATGCGGGTGGTGCCGGCACGAGTGGGCGGGCCGTCGTAGAGCGCGTCGACGTCGGACAGCAGGACGAGGGCGTCGGCATCGATGAGGTGGGCGACGAGGGCGGCGAGGCGGTCGTTGTCGCCGAAGCGGATCTCCGAGGTGGCCACCGTGTCGTTCTCGTTGACGATGGGCAGGACGCCGAGGTCGAGGAGACGTTCGAGGGTGCGGCGCGCGTTGGCGTAGTGGGTCCGGCGCGTCACGTCGTCGGCGGTGAGCAGCACCTGCCCGACGGTGATGCCGTGCCGGCCGAACGCCGCGGTGTAGCCGGCGAGGAGGGCGCCCTGGCCCACCGACGCCGCGGCCTGCTGGGTCGCGAGGTCGCGCGGACGCGTGCCGAGCCGGAGCGGGTGGATGCCGGCGGCGATGGCGCCGGAGCTGACGAGCACGACCTGGGTGCCGTCGCCGTGGCGTCGGGCGAGGGCGTCGGACAGGGCGACGAGCCGATCGTGGTCGATGCCGCCGTCGGGACCCGTCAGCGAGCTCGACCCGACCTTGACGACGAGGCGTCGGGCGGTGGCGATGACGGATCGGGGAGACACGGGTCGACTGTAGTGACGGGTGCGCCCGGCCGGGTGCGGTGTCCACGTGGGACCGGTCGCCGTTGACACGGATCACCTTGCGATGTGCAATATATTGCATGCCGATCCCGAGCGAGTCCCTCGCGCCGCGACCGCTGCTGCGCGACGACGTGCACCAGCGCCTGCGCGACGCCATCGTCGACGGCACGCTGACGCCGGGGGAGCGCCTGCGCGACCAGGACCTCGCCGCGTGGCTCGGGGTGAGCCGCACGCCCGTGCGTGAGGCGCTGCTGCGCCTCGGCCAGGCCGGGCTCGTGCACGCGGCCCCGGGGCGGTCGACGACGGTCGCCACCCTCGACGCCCGCGCCATCCGCGACGCGCAGGCCGTCGTCGCCGCGATGCACCGGCTCGCCCTCGAGCAGGGCGTGCCCCAGCTCGGGCCCGCCGACCTCGAGGCCATGCGGGAGGCCAACGACCGCTTCGCCGACGCGCTGCGCCGGGGCGACGCCGACGCGGCCGTGACCGCCGACGACGCCTTCCACGCCGTCGCGGTGCGCGCCGCCGCCAACGCCGCCGTCGAGAGCGTCCTCGACCAGTTCACGCCGGTGCTGCGCCGCCTCGAGCGGCTCCGCTTCGGCTCACTCTCGGGCCGCGCGTCCGTCGCCCTCCACGAGCGGATCATCGACCGGTGTGCGGCCGGCGACACCGCGGCAGCCGCAGACGTGGCCCACGAGACGTGGGAGACCCTCCGCCCCCTCATCGAGACCCTCGAGTCCGAGAACGCCTGAGCTGCAAGGAGATCCATCGTGTCGATCCACGACTTCGAGCGCTACCCGCTCACCTTCGGCCCCAGCCCGGTGCACCGGCTCGACCGCCTCACGACGCACCTCGGCGGCGCCGACGTCTGGGCCAAGCGGGAGGACGTCAACAGCGGCCTGGCCTTCGGCGGCAACAAGACCCGCAAGCTCGAGTACATCGTCCCCGACGTGCTCGCGAGCGGTGCCGACACGCTGGTCTCGATCGGCGGCTACCAGAGCAACCACACCCGGCAGGTCGCCGCGGTCGCGGCCAAGCTCGGCCTCGGCTGCCGGCTCGTGCAGGAGCGGTGGGTCGACTGGGACGACCCGGTCAACGAGCGCGTCGGCAACATCCTGCTCTCGCGGATCATGGGCGCCGACGTGCGTCTGGACCCGCACGGCTTCGACATCGGCATCCGCCCGTCGTGGGAGGAGGCCATCGCCGAGGTCGAGGCGGCAGGCGGTCACCCGTACGCGATCCCGGCCGGGGCGTCCGAGCACCGCCTCGGCGGCCTCGGGTTCGCGAACTGGGCGTACGAGGTGGCCGAGCAGGAGCGGGCCCTCGGAGTATTCTTCGACACCGTCGTCGTGTGCACCGTCACCGGCTCGACGCACGCCGGGATGATCGCGGGATTCGCCGCCCTCGAGGACGCCGGCGGACGCCCGCGGCGCGTCATCGGCATCGACGCGTCGGCCACCCTCGAGAAGACCCGCGACCAGGTCGGTCGCATCGCCCGCCACACGGCCGCCCTCATCGGCCTCGAACGCGAGTTGCGCGACGACGAGGTGACGGTCCTTCCGGGCTGGGCCGGCGACCTCTACGGCGTCCCGGTCGCCTCGACCGTCGAGGCGATCCGGCTGTCCGGCCGGCTCGAGGGGATGATCATCGACCCCGTCTACGAGGGGAAGTCGATGGCGGGCCTCGTCGACCTCGTCACGTCGGGGGAGATCCCGAAGGACTCCACGGTCCTCTACGCCCACCTCGGCGGCCAGCCGGCCCTCAACGCCTACAGCGGCATCTTCGACTGACGGGGCGCTCGGCGAAGGTCGGCGGTCCAGCCCGCGGAAACGCGGCGAGCAGCGACGCGGCGCCGACCTACCCTTGGACCATGGAACGGACGATCGACCCCGCCGTCGTCGAGCACGTGGCCCGGGTGGCCGACGGCGCCCGCGTCGCCTCCCGCCGCCTCGCCCTCATGTCCCGGGCCGAGAAGGACGCCGCCCTCCTCGCCCTCGCCGACGCCGTCGACGCCGCCACCGCGGCGATCGTCGCGGCCAACGCCGAGGACCTCGAGCGGGGGCGCCTGGCCGGGATGTCCGAGAGCCTGCAGGACCGCCTGCGCCTCGACGGGCAGCGCGTCGCCGCGGTCGTCCAGGCGCTGCGGGACGTCGCGGCGCTGCCCGACCCGGTCGGCGAGGTCGTCCGCGGCTCGACGCTCGCCAACGGCCTGCAGATCCGCCAGGTGCGGGTGCCGATGGGCGTCATCGGGATGATCTACGAGGCCCGACCCAACGTCACCGTCGACGCCGCCGGGCTCGCCCTGAAGTCCGGCAACGCGGTCATCCTCCGCGGCGGGTCGGCCGCAGCGAGCACCAACCACGCCCTCGTCGAGGCGCTCCGCGGCTCCCTCGCGGCGCAGGGGCTGCCGGCCGACGCCGTCAACCTCCTCGAGGAGGGCGGCCGCGACGCCGCACGGGCCCTCATGACCGCGCGCGGGCGCGTCGACCTCGTCATCCCGCGCGGCGGCGCCGACCTCATCCAGACCGTCGTCACCGAGTCCACCGTGCCCGTCATCGAGACCGGCGTCGGCGTCTGCCACGTGTACGTCGACCGCGCCGCCGACCTCGACAAGGCGCGCGCCATCACCCTCAACGCCAAGACGCACCGGCCGAGCGTCTGCAACGCCGCCGAGTCGCTCCTCGTGCACCGCGACGTCGCCGCCGACTTCCTGCCCAAGACGCTGACCGACCTCGCCGGTGCCGGTGTGCGCCTGCACGTCGGGCCCGAGGTGTCCGAGTACGCCGAGGCGGCCGGCGCAGCCTACGACCTCGCGTCCGAGACCGACTTCGGCACGGAGTGGCACGGCCTGGAGATGAGCGTCGCCGTCGTCGACGACCTCGACGAGGCCATGGAGCGGATCCGCCGGTACGGCACCGGGCACACCGAGGCCATCGTCACCGAGGACCGGGGCGCCGCACGGCGGTTCACCGCCGAGGTCGACGCCGCCGCGGTCATGGTCAACGCCAGTACCCGGTTCACCGACGGCGGCGAGTTCGGCTTCGGCGCCGAGATCGGCATCTCGACCCAGAAGCTGCACGCCCGCGGCCCGATGGCCCTGCCTGAGCTGACGACGACCAAGTGGGTCGTGGAGGGCGACGGGCACGTTCGTTGAGGGGTCGGGCACTGATGGCATGATGTGCCGTCATGGAAGGCACCGAGGTCCGCAAGCTCGCCCAGCTCGAGGACGAGCACTGGTGGTATCGGGAACGGCGTCACCTGCTCGCCCGTGCCCTCACCGGTCTCGCTCCCGGGCGCGCCATCGACATCGGCGCCGCGGGAGGTGGCAACACCCGCGTCCTGCGTGAGCACGGCTGGGACGCAGTGGCGCTCGAGTACGGCGCCGACGGCGCGGCGGTCGCCCACGAGCGCGGCCTGGCCACGCTGCGCGGCGACGCGACGAACCTGCCGCTGGCCTCCGACTCGCTCGACCTCGTCATCGCCTTCGACGTCCTCGAGCACATCGAGGACGACGACGCCGCGGTCGCCGAGGTGCATCGCGTCCTGCGCCGGGGCGGCACCTACCTCGTCGCCGTCCCGGCCGACCCGCGCCTGTGGTCGAGCCACGACGTCGCTGTTGACCACGTGCGCCGCTACACCCGTGAGGGCCTGGTCGAGCTGCTCGACCGGGGCGGGTTCGAGGTCGCCGACGTGCGGTCGTGGAACGTGCTGCTGCGGCCCGTCGTCGCGATGCGGCGCCGCACCAGCTCGGGCTCGGACCTCGAGGACCTCAACCCCGTGGTCAACCTCGGGCTGCGCGCCATCATCGCCGCCGAGCGGTACCTGCCGGTCGGCGGGCTGCCGGGCGTCAGCCTCCTCGTGCGGGCTCAGCCGCGCAGCTGACCTGCCTGCGCAGAGGGGTGCCCGTCGCCGGCGGGCGCGACGGGTCCCGACGCGTCACCGGCGACCGGCACGGACGCGTCGCCGGTCGGCACGGACGCGTCCGACGCGTCCGCCGTGACGTGGACCGACGCGTCGGCCGGGTGCGCCACCAGGTGGGCGTCGGAGGGCTGTGCCGGCAGGGGCGTGTCGGTCGGGCCGTGCCCGGCCGCGGTAGCCGTCATCGAGTCGTAGGCGATGAAGTACGTCGGCCGGCCCTGCATGTGCGCGTACATCCGCCCGATGTACTCGCCGAGGATGCCGACGCAGACCAGCTGCACCGCGCCGACGCCGGAGACGATCGCGACGGTGGAGGTCCAGCCGGCGACGGTGTGGCCCTGGGCGCGTGCGACGAGCGTGTAGAGGAAGAGCAGCACCGCGAGGACCGCGCCTGCGAACCCGGCGAACGTCGCCACCCGCAGCGGCGCCGTCGAGAAGCCCGTGAGGGAGTCGAGCGAGAGCTTGATCATCTTGATGAGCGGGTACTTCGAGTCTCCCGCCGCGCGCTCCTCGCGCTTGTACTCGACGGTGTCGGACGGGAAGTTCAGCGCCGGCACGATGAAGCGCAGCACGCGGTTGTGCTCCGGGAGGCTGTTGATCGCGTCGACCGTGGCCCGCGACATGAGGCGGTAGTCGCCGGCATCGGCGTGCGCGCTCGTCGGCGACATGAGCTGGATGAGCCGGTAGAACGACTGGGCCGAGACCCGCTTGAACCACGTGTCGGTGGAGCGGTCGTTGCGCACGCCGTAGACGACGTCGACGCCGTCGTCCTTCGCAGCCGCGAGCATCTGGGGGATGATCTCGGGCGGGTCCTGCAGGTCGGCGTCGATCGTCACGACGTAGTCGCCGAGGGCGCTGACGAGCCCCGCCGAGATCGCGGCCTGGTGTCCGGCGTTCGCGCGCAGGCGGACGACGCGCAGCTGCGGCCACTCGCGGTGGTAGCGCTGCAGGAGCGCCGCTGTGAGGTCCTTGCTGCCGTCGTCGACCGCGACGACCTCGTACGGCGAGCCGAGCCCGTCGAGGATCGGACGTAGCCGCTGCACGAGGAGGGGGAGCACCTCCTCCTCGTTGTACATCGGGATGACGACGGACAGCTCGGGAACCATGCGCACAAGGGTACGGCCGCCGATGGGTGCCTCCTGTCACCGTGCTGTGTGCTCGCCCTGTCGCGGCCGCGACCGGGCGGCGCTAGCGTGCCCGGGTGAGGCATCCCACCGACGAGCCGCCGCTGGGCGGCCTGGCCCCCGGCACCCCCGTGGCCGGACGGTTCACGAAGTGGGGGCAGCGTCCGCACTGGCAGTGGACGGGCGTCTACGTCGGGTCCGACGCGCACGGCCACTGGTGGTACGCGCCGCGGGGCACCCGCTGCGTCCGACCGGGTGTGGACTTCCTCGAGGAGCACGACTGGGTGTCGCTCGCCCCGCACGACGGTGGCTGGGCCGCCGGCTTCTACCCGGACGAGAAGGAGATCTCCGTCTACGTCGACATGACGACGGCGCCGCGCTGGCAGCGTCGCGACCCCGCCCTCGACCACTGGGGGGCCGAGGGGCCGGAGTGGGAGGTGACGATGGTCGACCTCGACCTCGACGTCGTGCTCACTCGCGAGGGGCACCTCTTCGTCGATGACGAGGACGAGTTCGACGAGCACCGGGTCAGCCTCGGCTACCCGCCCGAGGTCGTCGCGCTCGCCGAGGCCACCCGCGACGCCGTCTTCGCGGCCCTTGCCCGCGGGGACGAGCCGTTCGGCTCGGTCGGGCACGCGTGGCTGCGCCGGGCGCGGACGATAGGCTGACCCCATGTCTGATCGTGTCCTCGCCCTGGCCGCCGAGACCCAGGAGGCCACCCGCGAGCTTCCCATGCCGGTGATCGCCTACTTCCTCATCGCCTTCTCGGTGTTCCTCGTCCTCCTCGGGATCACGTGGAGCTTCCGCAACACCGCCTACAAGGTGGCCCAGAACCGCCGCCGGCAGCACGGCGCCCCGGGTGCCGGTGTCGACCCGAACGGACCGCACCACTGAGCATGCGCCTCGGCGTCATGGGTGGGACGTTCGACCCGATCCACCACGGCCACCTCGTCGCCGCGAGCGAGGTCCAGTCGCTGTTCGGCCTCGACGAGGTCGTCTTCGTCCCCACCGGGCAGCCCTGGCAGAAGGCCGCCCAGGACGTCTCACCCGCCGAGGACCGCTACCTCATGACCGTCATCGCGACGGCCAGCAACCCCCGCTTCACCGTGAGCCGGGTCGACATCGACCGCCCCGGGCCGACGTACACGATCGACACCCTGCGAGACATCAGGGCCGAGCGCCCGGACGCCGAGCTGTTCTTCATCACCGGCGCCGACGCGCTGGCCGAGATCCTGTCGTGGAAGGACTCCGAGCTCCTCTTCGACCTCGCCCACTTCATCGGCGTCACGCGCCCCGGGCACGAGCTGTCCGACAAGGGCCTGCCCGAGCACCGCGTGACGCTCCAGGAGGTGCCGGCCATGGCCATCAGCTCCACCGACTGCCGCGCACGCGTGGCCGGGGGCGAGCCGGTCTGGTACCTCGTCCCGGACGGCGTCGTCCAGTACATCAACAAGTACCGGCTCTACTCGGGACTGCCCGCGCAGCCCGAGCTGGCCGGTGCACCTCAAGGAGACCAGTGACCGCAGCAGACCGTTCGCTCCAGCTCGCCAAGGCGGCCGCGGCCGCGGCGGAGGAGAAGATCGCCGAGAAGGTCGTCGCGATCGACGTCAGCGAGCAGATGCCGCTCACCGACGTCTTCGTCATCGCCTCGGCCGCCTCCGAGCGCCAGGTGGGCGCCATCGTCGACGAGGTGGAGGACCGCCTCCGCGAGCTCGGCAGCAAGCCGATCCGACGGGAGGGCGAGCGTGAGGGCCGCTGGGTCCTCATCGACTTCGGCGACATCATCGTGCACGTGCAGCACGAGGAGGAGCGCGAGTACTACGCCCTCGAGCGCCTCTGGAAGGACTGCCCCGAGATCGACCTCACGCACGTCGACGCGCCGGCGAGGCCCGCGTCGGACGAGGCGTGAGCGCCGACCGGCCCACGCCACGGCGCATCGTCCTGGTCCGCCACGCCGAGACCGTCGACAACGCCGCCCGCGTCTGGCAGGGACACAAGGACACCCCGCTCTCGGACCGGGGACGCGCCCAGGTGCGGGCCGCCGCTCCGCACCTGGCCGCCTACGAGCCGGCCCTCGTCGTCTCCAGCGACCTCCAGCGGGCCGCGTCGACGGCCGAGGCCATCGCCGAGCTGACCGGGCGGACCGTGCGCATCGACGAGCGGCTGCGCGAGGTGCACGTCGGGCAGTGGCAGGGCATGCATGCCGACGACGTGCGCGAGCAGTTCCCCGACGTCGTCGCGGCCCTCGACCGTGGTGAGGACGCCCCACGCGGCGTCACGGGGGAGACCCGCGCCGACGTCGCCGTGCGAGCGGGCGCGGCCCTGCGCGACGTGGCCGACGCGCTCGAGCAGGGCCAGACGGCCGTCGTCGTCGCGCACGGGGTGTCGGCCCGGGTCGCCGCGAGCGACCTCGTGGGCCTCGACCAGGACGTCTCCGACGCCGTCTTCCGCGGCCTCGACAACTGCCACTGGATCGAGCTCGTCGAGGTCTCCAAGAGCTTCTCGGCGCTCACCCGGTGGCGCATCAGCGGCTGGAACCTCGGTCCCTGGAGCGTCTGAAGGCAGCTCCGCGGAGTGTCCTGCGTGACCCGGTCTGCCCGGATCGGCCGCTCCGCCACCGGATTTGGGATCGGGGCGCGGAACCCGCTATGGTTACGCAGTCGCCTCACGGAGACGACACCCGAAAGGGGCTGTGGCGCAGCTGGTAGCGCACCTCCATGGCATGGAGGGGGTCAGGGGTTCGAGTCCCCTCAGCTCCACAAATGAGAGAGAGACCGGACACGCTTTTCGTCCGGTCTCTCTCTCATTTCCGGATGTGTATGGGGGACTCGGGAGGAGGCGGAGCGCAGCGGAGCCGACGGCTCCCCTCAGCGCCCGGTCGAGCCGCACTGCTGGGCGTCAGGACGAAAACTCACTGGTTGGGTCCCGCTGGGGACTGCTAGATGTGATGCCCAGTCACGTTGGTCGAGTCAGTGTGACGAGACGATCTGACCTCCTGACAGATGAAGACCTCCC
>NZ_JBDGKB010000019.1:0-68875 GCF_057656595.1 Intrasporangium sp. Soil_C_50 | reverse complement strand
AGCCCGGCAGTAACCCGACGACACCGGTAGTGCGACAAGAACTCTGCCCTTGTCACACCCCACGGTCCACCAGTGAGCCTCAGAGGTAGTCGATGGCGAGCGCGTCGAGGCGGGCCTCGTCGGCGAGCAGGTCGATGCCGACGACGAGCCCGTCCTCGACGGTGAAGGCGAAGACGACCTTCGGCACCCCGTGCAGCGTCCACACCGCGCCGACGCGTCCGTCGAGCGTCGCGAGGCGGGCGCCGCGGGCGCGTCCGTCGAACATCGCAGCGACGGCCTCGGGCCCACGCACCTCGGCGGGCGAGCCCATGAGGGCGGCGGCCGCGTCGGACCGGACGACGACACCGGGGTCGAGCAGCTCGAGCAGTCGCGCGAAGTCGCCGCCGCGCGAGGCCGCGAGGAACGCCTCCACCACGTCGCGCTGACGCGTCCTCGACGCCGGTGCTGCGGCCCCGGGAAGGTCGTCGACGCGCTCGGCGTCGAGGTCGACGTCGGACGCCCGGACGCGTCGCCGGGCCCGGCTCGCGAGCTGGCGCGTGGCCGCGGGGGAGCGGTCGACGACCTCGGCGATCTCCTCGAAGGGCAGCCCGAAGAGGTCGTGGAGCACGAAGGCGAGCCGTTCGGCGGGCGCAAGCGTGTCGAGCACGACGAGGAGGGCGAGGCCGACCGAGTCGGCGAGCTCGGCCTCCGCCGCGGGGTCGGGCGGGCGCGTCCCGCCCACCGGTGCGGCCGGCGCGTCACCCAGCCCCCCACCCAGCGTCTCGGCGTCGGCGACGTCCCACAGGTGCTCACGCCGGGCCGACCGTGAGCGCAGCATGTCGAGGCTGATCCGTGCGACGACGGTCGTGAGCCAGCCGCCGAGGTTGGCGACGTCGCTCGTGTCGGTGCGGCTCAGGCGCAGCCAGGCCTCCTGCACGGCGTCGTCGGCCTCGACCGGGGAGCCGAGCACCCGGTAGGCGACGCCACGCAGGTGCCCGCGGTGCTCCTCGAAGCGTCCGGCCAGCCAGTCGGGCGTCGGTCCGGGGTTCGTCTCCATGCCGTGTCACATCCTTCGTCTCTGCTCCGTCATGGGTCTGACGGGCCAGCCGGGCCCGATGTGACACCGACAAGGAGCACCCCGAGATGACCGACTCGACCAGCACGACCACCCTGCCCGCCATGACGACCATCGTCTACGCCGTCACCGACCTCGACGCCGCGAAGGCCGCGTTCACCACCGTCCTCGGCGACCCGCACACCGACCAGCCCTACTACGTCGGCTGGAACGTGGCGGGAGTCGACGTGGCCCTGGACCCGAACGGCCACCGCAAGGGCCTCTCCGGTCCGCTGCCGTACTGGACCGTCGCGGACATCGCGGCCTCCCGTGACGCCCTCGTGGCGGCGGGCGCGACGGTCGTGCAGGAGCCGACGGAGGTGGGTGGCGGGCGTCGCACGGCCGTCCTCGCGCTGTCCGACGGCGGGCACGTCGGCATCCTCCAGGACGCCGCGCCCGCCTGAGCGATCGCCCGTCTGCGCGCCGGCCGAGCCCGGTGGTGTCGGACGTCCGACACCACCGGGCCCTCTCATGCCCAATGCCAGATCCTTTCAGGGACAGTCGAACTCGCGCTCTGATCGCTGGTCGCCAAGGTCACTCGACGCGCTGCTCGACGGGCTCGTCGATTCGTCGCCGGTCGGAGCAGGTCTTGCGCGATGTGGGGGATGTGTGCAGGATGGTTGGCGATGTAAGCGCTTACAACGCAGTGCATCACCGACCAGGACTCGACGACGAGACGGAGGTGGCCTTCCATGGCAGCCGAGCAGGCCCGACGCGCCCGCCGCGCCACCCAGGCCACCGCCGACGCGTCCGCGCTCGGGTCGGCACCCGCGTCCGGCCTCGGCGCCGGAGCGACGATCTACTCGGTCGCCGACCGCGCCGGCGTCTCCATCGCCACCGTCTCCCGCGTCCTGCAGGGCGCAGACGTCGTCTCCGAGACGACCCGCCGCAAGGTCCTCGACGCCGTCGACGCGCTCAACTACGTGCCCCTCGGCGCCGCCCGCAGCCTCGCCGTGCGCCACCACGAGGCGTACGGCCTCGTGCTCCCCGAGCTCACCGGCCCGTACTACGCCGAGCTGCTCCTCGGGTTCGAGACCCGCGCCGCCGAGCTCGGCCAGAGCGTCACCCTCCTGCTCACCGAGGGCAAGGCCGACGCCGCCCGCGCCGTCCGCCGCCTCGCCACCCGCGTCGACGCCCTCGCCGTGCTCGGCTCGGCCGCGATGCCGCCCGCGGTGGCGCGTGCCCTGCACGGCAAGAAGCCCGTCGTCATCATCGCCGGCGAGCCCCAGGAGGGCATCGAGAGCGTCGCGGCCGAGAACGCCCACAGCGCGGCCGAGCTGACCACCCACGTCCTCGGGCACGGTCGGCGTCGCCTCCTCTTCGTCGGCAACCCCGCCGGTGCCCCAGACATCGCCGAGCGCCACGCCGGCTTCGTCGCCGCCCACCACGCCCTCGGGCTCGAGCCGGCCGAGCCGGTCCGCGTGCCCTTCCGCGAGGCCGACGGCGAGCTCGTCGCCGATCGTCTCCTGTCCGGCGAGCTCGACGCCGACGCCCTCGTCTGCGCCAACGACGAGCTGGCCCTCTCGATCATGACGCGCCTGCAGGACGCCGGCCGCGACGTCCCCGGCGACGTCGCCGTCGTCGGCTGGGACGACGTCATGACGGCTCGATACGTGCGCCCGGGTATGACGACCGTGCGCCAACCGGTCCGCGAGCTCGGCGAGCTCGCGGCCGAACGTCTCCACCAGAGGGTCCAGGGGGGAGAGCCGCCGTCAGAGCGCCGGCTGCTCCCGACCCGGGTGGTCATCCGCGGTTCGTGCGGTTGCACGAGCCCGCGCCCCCCGTCCGCCTCCGGCCCCTCAGGTCCTCCCGGCCCCGCTGCCGCGACGCGCTGAGCGCGCGTTCGCGGGCGGACCGACCGACCTCCTCCCACCCCCGACCACCGACGTCCGACCCTCCACGGCATCTGACCCCGACCCGCCCTCCACCACGTGCGACCGCGCC
Source organism: Intrasporangium sp. Soil_C_50 (assembly GCF_057656595.1). NCBI lineage: Bacteria > Bacillati > Actinomycetota > Actinomycetes > Micrococcales > Intrasporangiaceae > Intrasporangium > Intrasporangium sp. Soil_C_50. The sequence goes on along the minus strand of NZ_JBDGKB010000019.1, from coordinate 65,838 downwards.
CCCTGCAACCACGCTGCACGTCCCCGAGAAAGAGAGAACACCCGATGAGACGCACCACCGCCATCACCGTCGCGTGCATGACCGCCGCCGCCCTGACCGTGACCGCCTGCGGCCGAGGCTCGGACAACGGTGGCCCCGCCGCTGGACAGACCGGAGCCGCCGTGAGCACCGGCAAGGCGAGCGGCACCATCACCGTGTGGGCCATGGGCGCCGAGGGTGACAACCTCTCGAAGCTGACCCAGGACTTCGAGACCGCCAACCCGGGCGTCAAGATCCAGGTCACCGGCATTCCCTGGGACGCCGCGCACGACAAGTTCACGACCGCGATCACCGCGAACAAGACCCCCGACGTGGCCATGGTCGGCACGACGTGGATGGGCGAGTTCGCCGGCATGAACGCCCTCGACCCGACCCCCGGCTCGATCGACAAGTCGGCCTTCTTCGACGGCGCCCAGAAGACGACCGAGGTCAACGGCACCTCGTTCGGCATCCCGTGGTACGTCGAGACGCGCGTCGTCTACTACCGCACCGACCTGGCCAAGAAGGCCGGCTACGACACCGTCCCGACCGACTGGAAGGGCCTGCACGACATGGCCAAGGCCATGCAGACCAAGGCCGGCGCCAAGTGGGGCATCGGCCTGCAGGCCGGCGGCGAGGGCTCGTGGCAGACCGTCATGCCCTTCGCCTGGGGCGAGGGCGCGGACCTCACCAAGGACGGCGGCAAGGCCTACAACTTCGACAGCCCGCAGCTGCTCAAGGCCACGCAGTACTACCAGTCGTTCTTCACCGACGGCATCTCCGACAAGGCCGCCCCGGCCACGCCGACGACCGAGCCCGACTTCGCGAGCGGCAAGGTCCCGATGTTCATCTCCGGCCCGTGGGAGATGTCGGCCGTCGAGAAGGTCGGCGGCGCCGGCTTCAAGGACAAGTACAACGTCGCGCCGATCCCCGCCGGTTCGGCGGGCTCGTCCTCGTTCGTCGGCGGCTCGAACTTCGTCGTCTTCAAGAACACGAAGAACCGCGACACCGCGTGGAAGTTCGTCCAGTGGCTCGCCGACCCGAAGGTCCAGGCCAAGTGGTACTCGATCTCCACCGACCTGCCCTCGGTCAAGAGCGCCTGGCAGGACCCGGCGCTGGCCGCCGACAAGAAGCTCGCCGTCTTCGGCAAGCAGCTCGAGACCGCCAAGGCCCCGCCGTCGTTCCCGACGTGGGAGCAGGCCGTCAAGGGCCTCGACACGGAGATGGAGAAGATCACCAAGACCGGGGAGGACCCGGCCACCGGGCTGAAGACCGCCCAGCAGCAGGCCGACTCCATCGGCACGGGCGCCTGATCCCATGAGCGTCCAGACCGCAGCCTCCCGCCGGACCGCGAAGGCGGCCCGGCGGGAGGGGCGGGCCGCGTGGATCCTGGCGCTCCCCTTCTGCGTCCTGTTCCTCGCCTTCACGGCGTGGCCGGTGATCCAGTCGCTCTTCATGAGCTTCACCGACACCAGGGCCCGCGACCTGCGCACCCCCTTCGCCGTCGACGTCGTCGGGTTCGGCAACTACGCCAAGGCGCTCGCCGACCCGATCTTCCGCCAGGCGGCCGGCAACACCGCCTACTTCGTCCTCGTCGGCATGCCGCTGACGCTCGTCGTGGCCCTGGCCGCGGCGGTCGCCCTCGACAAGGGCATCACCCGGTTCCGCGCCGTGTTCCGCCTCGGCTTCTACCTGCCGGTCATCACCTCGATCGTCGCGGTCGCCGTCGTGTGGCGCTTCCTCCTGCAGGACCCGGGCGGCCTCATCAACACAGCGCTCGGCTGGGTCGGCATCGACGGGCCGAACTGGCTCGGTGACCCCAACTGGTCGATGCCGGCGCTCATCCTCATGGCGTCGTGGCGCAACTTCGGCACCGCGATGATCATCTTCCTCGCCGGCCTGCAGGCCGTGCCCGCCGAGCTGCACGAGGCGGCCGCCATCGACGGCGCCGGCGCGTGGAAGCGGTTCCGCCACGTGACCCTGCCGCTGCTGCGCCCGACCCTGCTGTTCGTCATGGTGACGACCGCGATCGGCTACCTGCAGTTCTTCGAGGAGCCCTTCGTCATGACCAAGGGCGGCCCCCTCAACAGCACGATCTCGCTGTCCTACTACACCTACCAGCAGTTCGGGTTCGGCAACTACGGCCTCGCGTCGGCGATGAGCTACCTCATCTTCGTCGTCATCGCGATCGTCACCGCGATCCAGTTCCGGCTGCTGCGAGAGAGGACCTGACATGGCCGTCGACACCGCACCCCGACCGACGCGGGAGGTGGTCACCGCGCCGCCGTCGCGTGCACCGCGCTCGGGCATGGTCGGCGGGAGCCAGGGTGGGCGCTGGTGGCTCTACCTCGTGCTCGTCGTGGCCCTGGTCGCCGTCGTCGCCCCGTTCGTGTGGATGGTCCTCGGCTCGTTCAAGGGCGAGGGCGAGCTGCGCCAGGTGCCGCCGACGTGGTGGCCGCACAGCGCGTCCCTCGACAACTACACGCAGCTGTTCAGCAAGCTGAACTTCGGGCAGTACTTCTTCAACTCGATCGTCGTCGCGGTCGTCGTCACGGCGGGCAACCTCATCTTCTGCTCGATGCTCGGGTACGCCTTCGCGATGCTCGACTTCAAGGGCAAGCGTCCGTTGTTCCTCGCCGTCATGGCGACGCTGATGATCCCGGGTGTCGTGACGTTCGTGCCGTTGTTCGTCCTCGTCGCCAACGTCGGTCTCATCAACTCGCTGCCCGGCCTGTTCCTGCCGTTCCTCGTCAGCCCGTTCGGCGTGTTCCTCATGCGCCAGTTCATCCTCGGGCTGCCGCGCGACCTGCTCGACGCCGGACGCGTCGACGGTGCCGGGGAGCTGCGGATCTTCTGGCGGATCATCATGCCGCTGTGCGGTCCCGCCCTCGCGACGCTCGGCATCCTGACGTTCCTCGGCAGCTGGAACAACTTCCTCTGGCCGCTCGTCGTGGGCCAGACCGAGGACAAGTACACCCTCCCCGTGGCGCTGGCCCTCTACTCGACGGGCCAGAACAGCACGAACTACGGCCTGCTGCTCGCCGGCGCCACCGTCGTCATCCTCCCGATCCTCGTCGTCTTCCTCGTCTTCCAGAAGCGCTTCATCGAGGGCATCGCCACGACGGGCCTCAAGTAAGCACTCACGCACGCCAGGAACGGAGAACAACCCCATGTCCGACCGTCCCACCCCCACCACGTCTTCCTCACCCTCCCTCACCCCCACCCGACGCAGCCTCCTCGTCGGCGGGGCCGCCTCCCTCGCGGCCTTCGCCCTCGCGCCCACCGCCTCCGCGGGCGCCGCGACGCGCACCGGCTCGGCCCCGGCCTTCCTGCGGAACGGGCTGAACGCCCGGACGCGGACGCTCGACGCCGCGCTCGTGCGCACGTGGGCGGCCGACACGTGGCGCAGCCTCGTCGCGATGACCGACCCGAAGACCGGCCTGCCGGCCGACAACATCCCGGAGAGCCTTGCGGCCACGGACCGCTCGGGCTACACGTCCCCGACGAACATCGGCGGCTACCTGTGGTCGACGATCGCCGCACTCGAGCTCGGCATCATCGGTCGCGGCGAGGCGTCGGCCCGTCTCATCCGCACACTCAAGACGGTCGAGCGGATGGAGCACCACACCCCGAGCGGCATGTACTTCAACTGGTACGACGAGGCCACCGGGCAGGCGCTGCGCACGTGGCCGGGCTCGGGCGACACGGTGTACCGGTTCTGCTCGAGCGTCGACAACGGCTGGCTCGGCGCCGCGCTGCTCGTCGTCCAGCAGTCCGACGCCGCCGCGCGCCCCTGGGCCAAGCGGATCTTCGACCGGATGCGCTGGGACTCCTTCTACAACGACAACAGCGACCCGGCCCACCAGGTGCGCCCTGGTGGCCTGATCCACGGCGGCTTCTACCCGTACGAGGACGGCCGCCCCGGAGGCACCTACCGGGGCACCCACATCGGCGGCGACCCCGTCTGGCTCACGACGCACCACTACGACACCACCGTGTCGGAGACGCGCATCACGAGCTACCTCGGCATCATCACCGGCCAGATCCCGCCCAAGCAGTACTTCGCGATGTGGCGCACGTTCCCGGCCACCTGCGACTGGAGCTGGCACGAGATGCAGCCGGTGGGTGAGAACCGCACCTACTACGGCATCGACGTCTACGAGGGCGCCTACACCTACCGCGGGATGCACATCGTGCCCGGCTGGGGCGGCAGCATGTTCGAGGAGCTCATGCCCGACGTCTTCGTGCCGGAGGCGGACTGGGCGCCGAACAGCTGGGGCCGCAACCACCCGCTGCACGTGCGCGCCCAGCGCGAGCACGGCCTCGACGACGCCGGCTACGGGTACTGGGGTTTCAGCCCGTCGAGCGACCCGTTCGCCGGGTACCGCGAGTACGGCGTCGACGCCCTCGGCCTCAACCCCGACGGCTACTTCTCCGACAAGGAGCGGACGAACTACGACCCGGGCTTCGGTACGTGTCGCGCGGCGACGAACCCGAACCCGACGTACGGCGACGGGGTCGTGACGCCGCACGCCGGCTTCCTCGCGATGATGCACGAGCCGGACGAGGCGTTCACCAACCTGGCGAACCTGCGGGCCGACTTCGACTCCTACGGCCGCGGCGGGTTCTTCGACGCCGTCGCCGTGCGGTCGGGCACCGTGGCGCGCCGCTACCTCTCGCTCGACCAGGCGATGGTCATGGGCGTCGCCGGCAACGTGCTCGGCAATGGCGTCATCCGACGCGGCTTCTCGACGCCGGCCGTCGAGAAGCGCCTCCGCCCGGTCATCGGCGTCGAGGAGTTCGGCGCCGGGATCGCCTGAGCCGCAGAACCGCCCACCCCCTGGATCACCCCTGACGCGTCGGGAACAGCCCACCAGGCCCCGACGCCCCCTCCGTGGCCGCCCGCCCGCCTTGCCCCCTCTCCGCGGGCGGCCACGGAGCCCTCACCACTGCATGAAAGGCTTGACCGGTGCGACCCGAGACGAGCACGACCGACGACGGGGTCACCTACCGTGACCTCAACGGCAACGGCTGGATGGACCCCTACGAGGACCCACGGCTGCCGGTCGGCGAGCGCGTCGAGGACCTCCTCGGTCGCCTCTCGCTCGAGGAGAAGGTCGGTCTGATGTTCCAGACCGTCATCGAGGCCGGCACCGACGGGTCCGTGCTCGAGACGCCCGGCAACATCAGCAAGTCGCCGACCTCCGAGGTCGTGCTGAACAAGCACCTGAGCCACTTCAACGTCCACGCCCTCGACGACCCGCGCATGGCTGCGCGCTGGAGCAACGCCCTGCAGGCTCTCGCGGAGCAGACGCCGCACGGCATCCCGGTCACGATCTCGACCGACCCCCGCCACGCGTTCATCGAGAACGTCGGGGTGTCGTTCTCGGCCGGCGCGTTCTCGCAGTGGCCGGAGCCGCTCGGTCTCGCGGCCCTGCGCGACGCGGACCTCGTGCGCACCTTCGCCGACGTCGCCCGCCAGGAGTACGTGGCCGTCGGCATCCGCGCCGCGCTGCACCCGACGCTCGACCTCGCCACCGAGCCGCGATGGGCCCGTCAGGCCGGCACGTTCGGCCAGGACCCCGACCTCGTCACCGAGCTCGGCGTCGCCTACCTCAAGGGTTTCCAAGGGGACTCGCTCGGATCGGCGAGCGTCGCCTGCACGAGCAAGCACTTCCCGGGAGGCGGCCCGCAGAAGGACGGTGAGGACGCGCACTTCCCCTACGGCCGCGAGCAGGTCTATCCCGGTGGGCGGTTCGCCGACCACCTCAAGCCGTTCCCGCCGATCATCGAGGCCGGCACGGCCGGGATCATGCCCTACTACGGCATGCCGATCGAGCTCGAGATCGACGGCGAGGAGATCGAGCCGATCGGTTTCGGCTACAACAAGCAGGTCGTCACCGGGCTGCTGCGCGAGAAGCTCGGCTACGACGGCGTCGTCGTCACCGACTGGGAGCTCGTCAACGACAACCACGTCGGCGACCAGGTGCTGCCGGCCCGCGCGTGGGGCGTCGAGCACCTCGACCCGCACGGCCGGATGGAGCTCATCCTCGAGGCCGGCGCCGACCAGTTCGGCGGCGAGGAGTGCGTCGAGGTCCTCATCGACCTCGTCAAGGAGGGCCGGGTCACCGAGGAGCGCATCGACGCGTCCGCCCGCCGGATCCTCGCGGTGAAGTTCCTCCTCGGCCTCTTCGACGACCCGTACGTCGACGAGGACGCGGCCGCCGCGACCGTCGGGCGGCAGGACTTCCGTGACCTCGGCCGCGCGGTCCAGGCCCGCTCGGTCACGCTGCTGCAGAACGGCGCCCCCGCGGGGGCGCGTGCGGCCGGTTCGAGCGTCACGTGCGCCGACGCGACCCTGCCGCTCCGCGAGGGCCTCAACGTGTACGTCGAGAACGTCTCACCCGAGGCGGCGGCACGCCTCGGCACCGTCGTCGACCGGCCCGAGGACGCCGACGTCGCCGTCGTGCGCGTCACGGCGCCGTTCGACCCGCGCTCGGACCTGTTCCTCGAGTCGTGGTTCCACCAGGGCTCGCTCGACTTCCCGCCCGGCCTCGTGCACCGCCTCGGCCGGGTCGCCGCGGCGTGTCCGCTCGTCCTCGACGTCGTCCTCGACCGTCCGGCGGTGCTGACGCCGCTGCTGCCGATCGCGACGACGGTCGTCGGCAGCTACGGCACGAGCGACGACGCGCTCGTCGACGCCCTGACCGGCGTCGAGACGCCGCAGGGCCGGCTGCCCTTCGACCTGCCCCGCTCGATGGAGCAGGTGCGCCGGCACGGCGAGGACGTGCCGGGCTACGACGACCCGCTCTTCGCCTTCGGTCACGGCCTCGGCGCCTGAGCGGCGCCGGCCTCCGAGCCTTGGGTCCGGCTCAGCCGGTGTAGCCCTCAACGGTGCGCTCCGAGCGCACCTGTGCGCCCTCGGGGTCCTGGCCGGCCTCGCGCCGGGCACGGCGCTGGCGCAGCAGGTCCCAGCACTGGTCGAGCTCGACCTCGACGCTGCGCAGCCTGGCGTGCTCGTCGTCGACGCTGATCTCGCCCTTGCCGAGCGAGTCGCGCAGCGCGTGCTCCTCGTCGATGAGCGACTTGATGCGGCTCTGGATGGGGACGTCGTCAGCCATGGCTCAGTCTCGCACGCGTCTCGTGGTCACGCGCGAGTCCTCAGGTGCGGGCCGAGGCGACGACCTTGCCCGTGTCGGTGCGCACCTCGATGGCGCGGATCTGATCAGGGCTCAGCGCGGTCGCGCCGGTGACCTTCGAGTAGCCCGACGCCGTCGCGCGCCACGACGCGGCCGTCGTCGCCCTGCCCCTGCCGTCGATGACGTAGAGGAGCAGCGCGCCGGTCTTCGGCATGTCCTCGCAGTCGATGTCGACCTGAGTGCCCCACCCGCGGGTCACGAGGGCGACGTCGACCTTGACGGCCGACCCCGGTGCGGCCGCGACCGTGTAGTGCGTCGTCGGTGGCGTCGAGACGAACAGGCGCGGGCCGAGCAGCACGCCGCCCGCGAAGAGCATGACGGCGGCGGCCGCGGCGACGGCCGAGAACCACGTGCGGCGCCGCCGGCGACGCCGGGCCACCTCGGCGAGGAGGTCGGTGACGCGTCCGTCGTCGGACGGGGGCAGCGACGCGGAGGGAGCGTCGGCGGCCTCGGTGAGGTGCGGGCCGCCGTCGGGCCCGGCGAGGTCGAGCAGCCGCGGCAGGCCCGACACCTGGCCGAGCTCGGCCTGGCAGTCGCGGCACGCGCGCAGGTGCTCGGTGAAGGCGCGGTGGTCGTCGTCGGCCAGGCCACCGAGCACGTACGCACCGAGGAGCACGTGCACGTCGTCCGGGCCGGCGTTCATCGGGTCACTCCCATCTCGTCGAGGATCACGCGCAGGTTGCGCACGGCGTAGTAGGCCCGCGACTTGACGGTGCCCTCGGGCACCCCGGCGCGGATGGCGGTCTCGGCCACCGAGAGTCGTTCGTAGTACAGGTACCGGACGATGTCGCGATGGGCTGCCTGGAGGCGGCCGAGCGCCTCCTCGACGAGCACCTGGTCGAGCGCCCGGTCGAGGGCGGCGTCGTCGCCGGGGACGTCGACGAGCTGCGCCTGCTGGGGGCGTCGGGTCGCGGCGCGGTGCTGGTCGACGATGAGGTGGCGGGCCGTCGTGATGAGGTACGCGCGGAGGTTCTCGGCCTCCGGGGCCTGTCGCCAGACGCGGAGGATGACCTCCTGGACGATGTCGTCGACGCGGTTGGCGTCGTTCGTCGCCCGCCACACGACGCGCCGGAGCATCGGGCCGTGCTCCCGGTAGATCTCCGCGACGGCGTCGTCGTCGAGCGGCATGCGACCCTCACCTCCTTGCGTTCGTGCGTGCTCTCGTAGGCGAGGACGTCGCCGCCCGGCTCGCGGTTCACCCGCCGCCACACCCCGAACCGTCTCACGGCCACCTAGCGTGGGGGCATGGACAGCGCACCGGGGCCCGACGCGTCGGGCGTGCAGGTGCCCGACGCGTCCGACCCGCACCCCGTCACCGGGCAGCGCTTCCCGTCCCCGGTCCCGCCGGGCACCGGATGGCCCGGCGACCCCGCCGACGCATCGACGCCGGTGGCGCGCACCCCGGCGCAGGTGGTGCGGCTCGCGCGCTCCGCGGCGTCGGTGCCCGACCTCGACGCCCGGGTCAGCGTCTGCCGGGCGTGCCCGCGCCTCGTGCGGTGGCGCGAGTCGGTGGCCCGCACCGGGCGACGCGCGTCGTTCGCCGACCAGCCGTACTGGGGTCGGCCGGGTCCGTCGTTCGGCGACCCGGAGGCGCGGGTGCTCGTCGTGGGCCTGGCCCCGGCGGCCAACGGTACCAACCGGACCGGGCGCATGTTCACCGGTGACCGGTCGGGCGACTGGCTCTACGCCGCGCTGCACCGCGCCGGCTTCGCCAGCCAGCCGACGTCGGTGGCCGCGGGCGACGGGCTCGAGCTGACCGGCCTGCGCATCGTCGCCACGGTGCGCTGCGCCCCGCCCGAGAACAAGCCGACGACGCAGGAGAAGGCGACCTGCGCGCCGTGGCTCGACCGTGACCTCGAGCTGGCCGAGCCGTACGTCGAGTCACTCCTCGCGCTGGGCTCGATCGGGTGGGACGCCGCGATCGGCGCCGCCCGACGCCGCGGCTGGGCGGTGCCGCGCCCCAAGCCGCGCTTCGGCCACGGCGCCGAGGCGACGCTCGTCACCGCGTCGGGGCGTCCGGTGCGCCTCGTCGGCAGCTACCACGTCAGCCAGCAGAACACCTTCACCGGCAAGCTGACCGAGGCGATGCTCGACGAGGTCCTCGCCCGGCTGTGACCCGTGGCAGGATCGGCCGACGTGACCGAACCTCACGCCGCTCCGCCCGCTTCCGCAGCCGCCTTCCGCTCGGAGGTCGGTGAGGCCGACGCCGCGCTCGACCAGCGCCTCTCCGACGAGCTCGACGTCGTCAACGCGGCCGCGACCGTCGGCACGCCTGCCGCCCGCGAGCTGACGGTGCGCCTGCTCGACGCGTCGGGCGAGCTCGCCGCCGGCGTCAGCGGCTGGACGTGGGGCGTCGCCGCCGGCATCGGCATGACGTGGGTGCGCGACGACGCGCGCGGCCAGGGGCTGGGGGAGCGGCTGCTCGCCGACTTCGAGACCGAGGCACGGGCGCGCGGGTGCACGCACGTGTTCGTCACGTCGTTCACCTTCCAGGCGCCCGGGTTCTACGAGAAGCAGGGCTACCGCGAGATCTTCCGCTGGGAGGGCGTGCCGACCGCCGACTCCGACGACGTCCACTTCCGCAAGGAGCTCTGACCTCCGGTCCCGACGCGTCAGCCGTGGCCCTGGTTCGCGACGCGCCACCCGGCCGGGGGGCTGACGAAGCAGAGGCTCCACGGCTGGTCGCCGGCCTGCATCGACCCGTCACGGCTCTCGGTGCTCGTCATCCGGAACGGCACGCACTGCTCCTCCTCACCGCCCGCCTGCTCGGCGGTGAGGACCGTCGGACCCCCGAGGTCGCCGTAGGAGGTCATCGTCGGGGACGTGCACCAGGCGAAGAGCTCCTCGCGCACCGTCATGGCACGGGTGAAGCCGCAGTCCTGCCGGACCGCGGCATCGAGGTAGGCGGTCGCCGCGTCGTGGAGGGACGCGCCGGCGATCGGCAGCGGCCGCTGGGGAGGCTGCGGCTGCGATGACCGGTAGGCCCAGATGCCGCCCACCCCCGCGGCGACCACGACCAACGCCGCCACCAGCACCATCCGAACCCGCTGCCGAACCCCTGTCATGTCCCGCATGGTGACAGCCCGCAGCCCGCCTTGGTGCCGATGACGCTGCGGAACGGATCCTGACATCGGGGCGAACCGGTCACGGTCAGACGGTGTTCGCGAGACGCTGGCGGGCATGGAGACCATCAGCATCCCCTGCCCGACGAAAGGGTGCGGCGGTGTCGTCACGGTGACCGCCGAGCCCGTCCACGGCGGGACCGCGTGGCGCATCGACCGTCCGGACGGCGAGCCCGCCGTGGCCTGCACCAACGCGTGCGTCGCGCCGGCCGACCTCGAGCTTCCGGTGCTCCGCGAGCTGCAGGCCGGATAGTCGATCGAACCCACCCATCAGCCTGGAGGCGGCGACGCCCCGCAGGGGTGGAGGTCGACGAGGTGCAGGCGCAGGGTGCCGCCGGTCGGGGCGGGATAGGTGCGCCCGAGGCGGGGTGTCGGCCGCGGACGTGGTCCGGGACGGGTGTCTGGGGCGTGCCGGTCGGTGCCCGCGGCGGGGACGGCGGAGAGCGACATAGGGAGCGGTGGTTCGTTCGAATGCTCGGGCTCGGGGTGGTCGCGGTCCGCAGCCGCGGGGACGAATGGTGGCTCGGGGTGTTGCGATTGTGGTCCGATGGGCCAGCCTTGTCGGGTTTGGAACCGGAGCCCGGCATCTCTGGTGGGGTCGCCGGTGATGGTGTACTCGCCGCGGTGGTGGCTGTCGTGGTGGAAGGTGCACAGGCACAGCAGGTTGTCCAGGTCGGTCAGCCCGCCCTCGCGCCAGTGCACGCGGTGGTGGACCTCGAGGTAGTCGGCGGAGGTGACCGGGCAGCCGGGGAAGCGGCAGCCGCGGTCCCGGTCGAGGACGAGGATGCGGGTGCGGTGCGGGACGACGCGGTGGGTGCGCCCGACGTTGACCGGGTGTCCCTCGGTCTCCCACACGGGGACCAGGGTGCCGTCGCAGGTCAGGCCGTCGACGACGTGCCGGGGCAGGCGCGGGCTGCCGGTGAGCCAGCCGCCGTTGGTGTCGAGGTGGACCTGGACCCGGTACCGGGCCCGCCGCGCCGACCCGCCACGCCCTGAACCGCCGCTGCCGGAGCCCGTACCTGAGGCGGGCGTGGTGCCCGCGAGGTCGAGGGAGCGGGTCGCGAGCAGCACGAGGGCGTCGGCCCAGGTGATGCGGCGCGGGCCGGGTGTGGTGGCGGGGTCGGCGTACGGGTCCTGCCGGTGCTGGTCGTCGTCGCCCTCGGACGTGTGGGTGGTGTCGGTGACGGTGTGGAACAGGTGGTCCTTCGCCTCGGCCAACGCCGCGCGGACGAGCTCACCCACCTCGGCGGGCGCGTCGTACCGCAGCCGGAACCGCCCGTCCGCGTCGACGCCCATGCTCAGCGACGCCGGCTCGACCGGTGCCGGCGGGCGCGCCGGCGTCGCCTCTTCGTCGCCGTCCTCGCCGCCGGTCACGTCGGCGGTCACGTCGGCGGTCACCTCGGCGGTCACCTCGGCGGGTAGCAGCCGGCCCTCCTCGTCGAAGGTCCGCGGCTCGAGGGTGAAGTCGTACCGCGCCACCGAGCGCTGCAGCTGCGGCACCGTCGCGTACTGGGCGAACGCCGCCACCGTCGCATCGAACGCCGCCGGGGCGTGCCGGGCCACGACGGCGGCCTGGTCCAGGCTGATCCGCCCCTCCCGCAGCGCCGCCGCCGTCTGCGGCAGCTCACCGGCCCGGCGGGCCGTCAGCACCACCGCCGCGGCGTGCCCCCGTGACAAACCCGCGCGGACCACGAGCCAGTGCTCCGGCGAGCGGATCCCGGCCGCCTGCCACGACCCCTCAGAAAGTGCCACCGCGACGGCGTCGACCAGCCGTCCGTGCGCGTCGTGCAGGTCGGCAGCCAGGGACGCGACGAGGTCCCAGTCCTGCTCGATCACTGCCTGCGACATGCCCTTATCGTACAGGTGTTCGAACAACAGGGAAAGGCTTGTCCACACCCAATTCGCTTGGACCACAGTCCGTTTCGACCAAACAGAGGCTCCCGAGAAGGCTCGACCTCGCGGAACCCACTGTTGCGCGGGCCTGCGTCGGTGAGGATGGGGGATGGCCAGGACCCGGTTCCCCGAACCCGCGAGTACGCCCGACCTGCGCGGCCTGCTCCTCGACTATCTCGACTTCTACCGCGACGTCGTCATCGGCAGGCTCGAGGGCCTCGGTACCGACACGTTGCAGGACAGCCTCGTCCCCTCCGGGTGGACAGCGGCGGGCCTGCTCAACCACCTCGCCAATGTCGAGCGTCGTTGGATGGTCTGGGGTTTCGAGGCGGTCGACCTTCCCGACCCCTGGCGCGATGCCGCGGGAACCGAAGCCGGTGCGGGCTGGGTGTCCCCGCCGCTCGAGGTGGAGGGGCTGGCCACCCGGGTCCGACGGGCAGGCGCCGACACCCGACGCGTCGCCGAGGCGCACCAGCTGACCGACCGTGCCGCCGTCGGTGGGCGCTTCACCGACGCCGAGTCCGCGCCACAGCTTCAGTGGGTCCTGCTGCACCTCGTCCAGGAGTACGCGCGGCACGCCGGCCACCTCGACATCTGGCGCGAACTCCACGACGGCGCGAGGGGCGAGGTCGACCCCGTGGCGGTCGACCCGTCCGACGCGTCCGACGAGGAATCGGGGCCGCTGCTCGGGTTACCGTGAGGACATGTCCGGTCAGCCGTACTGGGAGAGCGCCGTCGAGCGGCAGATCCGCGAGGCCCAGGAGCGGGGCGACTTCGACAACCTGCCCGGCGCCGGCAAGCCGCTCGACCTGCGCGACTCCGGCGACCCCGACTGGTGGGTCAAGCGGTTCGCGCAGCGCGAGAACCTCGACCTCGGCGGGGCCCTGCCCGGTGCGCTGGCCCTGCGCAAGGAGGCGGCCGGCTACCCGCAGGCCCTCGCCGACGTCCGCACCGAGGCGCAGGTGCGCGAGATCGTCGAGGACTTCAACAAGCGCGTCCTCGCCGATCGGCTCCGCCCGGCCGTCGGCAACCTGCCGCCGTTGCTGGCCCGGACGCTCGACGTCGACGAGATGGTTGCCGCCTGGCGGGTGCTGCGCGACGAGCGCGAGGAGCAGCTGCGTGCCGCCCGCGAGGAGCGTGAGGCGGCCGCCGAGGCTGCCAGGCAGCCGGCCCGGTCGTGGTGGTCGCGCCTGCTCGGCCGCGGCTGAACCGCGCGCTGCTCGCGAGAAGTCTGGGTGTCGGCTGGGATTCACCCGATAGAGGTCGCAACGGCCCATGCGTGCTCCCGTGGGGATACCTTCGAGCGTCCGTGAACTCCCGCCCCCAGAGGTGATCCCGTATGAGGCGTCCCAGCACCCTTCCCGGTCGACGCGTCGGGCTCGTCGTCGGAGCCGTCGGCTCCGTCGTCGGAGCACTTGTCGTCGGCTCCGCCGCCCCCTCCGTCGCACACGACGGCAGCCCGGCGCACACCGGTCAGCCCGACCGCACGCTGACCCCCCGCACCCAGTTCGTCATGGCGCCCGACGGCTCGAGCGGCGCGAAGGTCGGCGGCGAGGCCATCCCCAACATCGACTCGGTCAAGAAGACGATCTACGCGTACTACGGCGACCCCGGCACCGGCATCGCGAACAAGACGTCCTCGCCGTACATCAGCGAGCTCGGCCGCATCACCTCGCGCCTCGACGCCGACCTCGCCCACGCCTACGCGAAGTCCGTGCGGGCCGGCCACAAGCCGGCCATCGTCCTCGACGCCGACGACACGACGTTGTGGACCTACGACATGGAGGTCGCGGACATGAAGTTCGTCTTCAACCCGGGGCGCCAGGACTACTGGGTGCAGAACCGCCTCTTCCCGGCCACGCCGTCGATGGTCTCGTTCGTCAACAAGGCCGAGGCGATGGGCTTCACGATCTTCGGGCTCACCGGGCGCAACAACGGCCAGAAGGACGCGACGCTGCAGAACCTCGCCGACGTCGGGTACCACGGCTTCACCGCCGACCGGTACTTCACGAAGTGGCGCTCGAGCGACCCGGTCCCGGCCTACATGGCCGGCAAGTGCGTCAACATGGCCGCCTGCACGACCGTCGAGTACAAGGCCAACACGCGTCGCCACATCGAGAAGGACCTCGGCTACGACATCGTCCTCAACCTCGGTGACCAGTGGAGCGACCTGCAGGGCGGCTCCGCCGACCGCTGGGTCAAGCTGCCGAACCCGACGTACTACCTGCCCTCGCCCGACCTCGCCGGGATGAACGAGCCGAAGCTCGCACCGCGCACGCACTTCACGATGAAGCCCGACGGCTCGAGCGGCCTCACCGAGAGCGGCGAGGGGATCCCCAACATCGACTCGGTCAAGAAGACGATCTACACCTACTACGGCGACCCCGGCACCGGCATCGCGAACAAGACCTCGTCGCCGTACATCAGCGAGCTCAAGGCCCTCGAGGCGCGCCAGCAGCAGCGGCTCGTCGCCGCGTGCAAGCAGGGCGCGGCCCGCGGCACCAAGCCGGCCGTCGTGCTCGATGCCGACGACACGACGCTGTGGACCTACGACATGGAGGTCGCGGACATGAAGTTCGTCTTCAACCCGACCCGCCAGGACTACTGGGTGCAGAACAAGCTGTTCCCGGCGACGCCGGGCATGCCTGCGCTCGTCGCGGCGGCCTCCGACGCCGGCTGCGCGATCGTCGGCCTGACCGGTCGCAACACCGGCCAGAAGGCGGCGACCCTCGCCAACCTCCACGAGCAGGGCTACCCGCAGTTCACCGACGCGCTCTACTTCACGAAGTGGAAGTCGGGCGAGCAGCCGCCGTCGTACATGCAGGGCAAGTGCGTCGCCTACCCGACGTGCACGACCATCGAGTACAAGTCGGCGACCCGGGCGCACGTCGAGGACGACCTCGGCTACGACGTCGTCGCCAACCTCGGCGACCAGTTCAGTGACCTCAAGGGCGGCCACGCCGACCACGCCGTCAAGGTGCCGAACCCGACGTACTACCTGCCCTGATCATCGACGGGGCGGCCGGTGTGACGTCCAGCGACGTTCACAGCTGCCGGCTGCTGAGCACGGAAGTGCGGTCGATCTTGAGTCGACCGCCCTCCTGCACCAGCGTGAAGGCGGTGCGCTCGACGTACGTGCGCCCGTCCTTGTAGTCGTAGCGCAGCGTGGCCACGGCCGAGGACGGGGCCGACGCGTCGACGGCGCTGACGCGGACCCGGTCGATCGCGTCCCAGAAGCGGTCGTAGGTCGCGCGGTTCCCGGAGGTCGTCGTGCGGTAGCGCGGCGTCAGCAGCGCCCAGCCGGCGGCGGTGTCGGCGGGCAGCGCGGAGTAGTAGTCCCGGACCGCCGCCGCCAACCGGGAGGCGGTCGGCGGCCCGGGCGCCGCCGTGCTCGCGGGTGGACGCGTCGGGGCGGGGCCGGACGTGCTCGCGGACGCGGTGGGGCTCGGCGCGGTCGACGTCGGCGGTGACGAGGTCCGGGTCGGCGTCGAGGGCGACACCGACGGTGAGGACGCCGGGGACGACGCGCGTGCGTCGGGTGCGCCGACTCCCGAGGGCGTCTCGCGGGTGAGCATCACGACGGCGACGACGAGGGCTGCCACGAGCCCGGCGGCCACGAGCAGCAGCAGGGCCGGTCGTCGGCCACGCCGCTCGTCCGTGGGCTCGGGCGACACCTCGCGTGACGCATCGGGCGACGTGTCGAGGCGCGACGGGCCGTTCCCCGGCCGGGGCGCGACGGGCAGGACGGCCGTGTGGCCCGACCGGCCGTCCTCGCGCGCGGGAAGGTCGGACGCGCCAGGCGCGTCCGCAGGGTCGGGTGCGTCCGCAGCGTCGGCGCTGTTCATCGCGCCCGCGCCGGCAGGGGGCAGGACCGCGGTCTCCCTCGCGCCGTGCGTGCCGTTCGCGACTGCGGCCAGCGCGTCGGCGGCCTCCGCCGTGGACGGCCGCGCGTCTGGATCGGCGGCGAGCAGGCGCACGAGCACGTCCTCGAGGGGGCCGGCGCGGCGCGGAGGCTCGATGCGGCCCGAGGCCACCTGGTGCAGCAGGGCCATCGGGTTGTCGCTGACGCCGAAGGGCGGCGTGCCCTCGACGGCGGCGTAGAGCGTCGCGCCCAGGGCGAAGACGTCGGCGGCCGGCGTCGAGGCGCCGCCGCGGGCCACCTCGGGTGCGAGGTAGGCCGGCGTGCCGGTCAGCAGTCCGGTCGCGGTGAGCGAGGCGTCGCCGCGTGCACGGGAGATCCCGAAGTCGGTGAGCAGCGGCGTCCCGGTGGTGGTGATGAGGATGTTGCCGGGCTTGACGTCACGGTGCACGATGCCGGCGGCGTGCGCGGCCGCCAGGGCGCCGGCGATCCCGGCCCCGATGCGGGCCGCCTCGCGCGGGTCGAGCGGGCCGTCGGCGGCGAGGATCTCGTGCAGGCTGCGGGAGGGCAGGTACTGCATGACGAGGCAGGGCGACCCCTCGTGGTCGACGACGTCGTAGACCGGCACGGCGTTGGGGTGGTGCAGGCTGGCCGTGATCCGCGCCTCGCGCATGGCCCGCTCGTGGGCCACCTGCACGTCGGCGTCGGGCAGACCGACGGGGGCGTGCAGCCGCTTCAGGGCGACGGCGCGGTTGAGACGCTCGTCCCAGGCGAGCCACACCTGGCCCATGCCGCCGGACCCGATGCGGTCGAGCAGGCGGTAGCGCCCCTTCACGACCTCTTGCGCGTGGCTCACTGCTGACAGTCCTCCCGTCGACCAGAGGAACCTACCCGGAGCGGCCGCGCCGCACACAGGCGGGCCGATCGGTGGAGCGGGGTCAGCCCTCCTCGTGCCCGACGAGCGGGACGAGGTCGGCCACCGAGTCGACGACGCGGCTGGGGCGGTAGGGGAAGCGCTCGATCTGGTGCTGCTGCGTCGAGCCGGTGAGCACGAGCACGGTGCGCAGGCCGGCCTCGAGGCCGCTGATGATGTCGGTGTCCATGCGGTCGCCGACCATGACCGTGGTCTCGCTGTGGGCCTCGATGCGGTTGAGCGCGCTGCGCATCATGAGCGGGTTCGGCTTGCCGACGTAGTACGGCTGGCGGCCGGTGGCGGTGGAGATGAGGGCGGCGACCGAACCGGTGGCGGGCAGCTTGCCCTGCGCGCTCGGCCCGCTCGGGTCGGGGTTGGTGGCGATGAAGCGGGCACCGTTGTCGATGAGGCGGATCGCGCGCGTGATGGCCTCGAAGGAGTAGGTGCGCGTCTCGCCTAGCACGACGTAGTCGGGGTCGCGGTCGGTCATGACGAAGCCGACGTCGTGCATCGCGGTGAGCAGCCCGGCCTCGCCGACGACGTACGCGCTGCCGCCGCCGCGCTGGTCGGCCAGGAACTGCGCCGTGGCCAGGGCGGAGGTCCAGATCGCGCGCTCCGGCACCTCGATCCCGCTGAGCCGCAGGCGAGCCGCGAGGTCACGCGGGGTGAAGATCGAGTTGTTCGTCAGGACGAGGAACTGCTTGCCCGACGCCTCGAGCGCGGCGATGAACTCGGCGGCGCCGGGGATCGCGTCCTCCTCGTGCACGAGGACGCCGTCCATGTCGGTGAGCCAGGTGTCGACGGGCCGGTGATCGGTCATGGCCCCCATTGTGGGGGTCAGCCGGCTGACGCGGCGGCCGCGGCCGCGGACCGGCGCGCGATGGCGAGGTCGACGCGGTCGGCGGTGAGGACGTGCTGGATGACCATCGTCGCGGCGCCGATGACGGCGGCCTGGACTCCCGTGGAGGCGACGACGATCTGCAGCCCGCCCGTGGCGAGCGGCAGCGACCGCCCGTAGACGACCTCGCGGACGCCGGCGATGAGGCTCTCACCCGCCTGCACGAGCGACCCGCCGATGACGATGACCTCGGGGTTGAGGAGGCTGACGCACGTGGCGAGCACCTCGCCGATGGTGCGCCCGGCCTGGCGGACGGCGTGCGCGGTGGGCACGTTGCCGCCACGGACCAGCGCGACGATGTCGGCGTTGCTCTCGGCGGAGATGCCGATCTCCCTGAGCGACTTGGAGATCGCCGGTCCGCTGGCCACGGCCTCGAGGCACCCCAGGTTGCCGCACGAGCACAGCACCTCGGGGGCGTGCGGCGCCGCGACGTGCCCGAGGTCGCCGGCCGCGCCGACGGCCCCGCGGTGCAGGCGGCCGCCGCTGATGATGCCGGCACCGATGCCGGTGGCGACCTTGACGAAGAGGAGGTGCTCGACGTCGGGGTGGGCCGTGGCGTGCTCGCCGAGGGCCATGATGTTGACGTCGTTGTCGACGAGGACGGGCACGTCGAAGGACCGGCGCACGCGGGACGGCACGTCGTAGCCGTCCCACCCGGGCATGATCGGTGGGCGCATCGGTCGGCCGGTCGAGTGCTCGACGGGGCCGGGCAGGCCGATGCCGATGCCGACGAGGTCGGACGCGTCGCGCCCGGTGTCGTCGAGGAGGCGGCGGGTCGTGGCGACGAGCCAGTCGAGGACGACCTCGGGCCCGTCGGTGATGTCGAGCTCCTCGCCGATCTCGCGGATCGGCCTGCCGCTCAGGTCGGTCAGCGCCACGCGTCCGTGCGTCGCGCCGATGTCGGCGCCGATGACGACGCGCGCCTCGGGGTTGAACGCGAAGCGCGCCGGAGGTCGCCCCCCGGTGCTCGCGGCCTCGCCGCTCGGGGCGAGCAGGCCGGTGGCGAGCAGCGCGTCGACGCGGGCGCCGACCGTGGACCGGGCCAGGCCGGTCAGCTTGGCCAGCTCGGCGCGCGTGCGGGGCGTCTCGTCGCGCAGCAGCTGCAGCAGCTCGCCCGCGCCGCTGGCGGCGAGGACGGGGGGCGACGACGACTCCGGATGACGCACTGTTGAAGTCAAGCACACGCAGCTTTCACACGCCATCCATCCGGCTTTCGTGTCACCCTCGCAAAACTTTTGCTTGACGGTCCGACAAAAGTGGTCCACGGTGTGACCCATGGAATCTCGACGGCGAGATGGAGCCGACGCCCCGCTGCTGCGGATGACCGGCGTGGTCAAGCGCTTCCCCGGGGTCGTGGCCCTCGGTGGCGTCGACCTCGACGTGCGGCCCGGTGAGGTGCACTGCCTCCTCGGCCAGAACGGCGCCGGCAAGAGCACGCTCATCAAGGTGCTCGCCGGTGTCCACGAGCCCGACGAGGGCACCATCGAGTGGGACGGCGAGACCGTGACGCTGCACCACCCCCAGGCGGCCATGGACCTCGGCGTCGCGACGATGTACCAGGAGCTCGACCTCGTCGAGGGCCTCACCGTCGCCGAGAACATCTACCTCGGGCACGAGCCGACCCGCTTCGGGTTCTCGCAGCGCGCCGCCGCCCGCCGCGGCGCCGCCGAGCTGCTCGCCCGCCTCGGCCACCGCGAGATCTCGCCCTCGACCGAGGTCGGCACCCTCTCGGCCGCGTCGTGCCAGATCGTCAGCATGGCCCGCGCCCTGTCGCGCGACGCGCGCCTCATCATCATGGACGAGCCGTCCGCCGTGCTCGACGCGGGCGAGGTCGAGCAGCTCTTCGCGGTCATCCGCGAGGTCACCGCCCAGGGCGTCGCCGTCGTCTACATCTCCCACCGCCTCGAGGAGATCCGCGAGATCGGCGACCGGGTCACGGTCCTCAAGGACGGCCGCACCGTCGCCACCGGTCTCGACGCCGAGGACACCGGGACCCAGGAGCTGATCCGGCTCATGACCGGCCGCTCCATCGAGTACGTCTTCCCCGACAAGCCGCCGGTCGCCGACGCCGAGCCCGTGCTCCGCGTCGAGGGGCTCTCCCGCGCGGGCGAGTTCGCCGACGTGACCTTCGAGGTCCGGCCCGGCGAGGTCGTGGGCCTCGCGGGCCTCGTCGGCTCCGGCCGGTCCGAGATCGTCGAGACGATCTTCGGCGCGCGCCGCGCCACGAGCGGCCGGGTCCTCGTGGACGGCAAGGCGGTTCGGGCCGGCTCGGTGTCCGCCGCCGTCGCCGCCGGCATCGGCCTGTGCCCCGAGGAGCGCAAGAGCCAGGCACTCGTCCTCGGGGCGAGCCTCGCCTCGAACATCAGCCTCGCCACGCTCGCGCGGTTCTCCCGGGCCGGCCTGCTCGACGGCGACGCCGAGGTGGCCGCGGCCGAGGAGCTCATGGAGTCCCTCGACGTCCGGCCGCGCGGCGTCCACCGTGAGTCGCGCACGCTGTCGGGCGGCAACCAGCAGAAGGTCGTCCTCGCCCGGTGGCTGCTCCGCGGCTGCCGCGTCCTACTCCTCGACGAGCCGACCCGCGGCGTCGACGTCGGCGCCCGCTCCGAGATCTACGCGCTCGTGCGGCGCCTCACCGAGCAGGGCGTCGCCGTCGTCGTCGTCAGCAGCGAGATCCCCGAGGTGCTCGGGCTGTCCAACCGGGTGCTGGTCCTCGCCGACCGCACCGTCCGCCACGAGGGACCGGCCGCCGAGCTCGACGAGCACGCCGTCCTCGACATCATCCTGAAGGGAGACGCGGCATGAGCGCCGACGTCACGAAGGCCGACCAGACGCCGGGGGCGCCCGGGTCCGAGGCGGGCCCGGAGGAGCCGAAGGGGGGCCCCGCTGTCGGCGGCGCGCCGTCGCGGTCGGGTGGGGGCCTGGCCGGCCTGCTCTCCGGGCCTGCCGGTCGCAACGCGGGGCTCGTCCTCGCCCTCCTGCTGCTCGTCGTCGTCGGCGTCGTCACCGCCGGCGACCGGTTCGCCAGCCCCGAGAACGCGCTGACGATCCTGCGGCTCGGCTCGGTCATCGGCGTCGTCAGCGTCGGCATGACCTTCGTCATCTCCGGCGGCGGCATCGACCTGTCGGTGGGTGCGATCGTGGCTCTGTCGTCGGTGTGGGCCACCACCGTCGCCACCCAGACCATGGCGGCGAACACCCACTGGATCATCATGGTCTTCGCAGCCCTCGCCGTCGGAGCCGGGTGCGGTCTCGTCAACGGCGTGCTCGTGGCCTACGGGCGGATAGCGCCCTTCATCGTCACCCTCGCCATGCTGGCCGCCGCGCGCGGGCTCGCCGAGCTCATCGCCAAGCGGCGGACCCAGATCGTGCGCGAGCGCGGGTTCGTCGAGTTCTTCGGCGGCAGCGTCCTCGGCGTGCCGGTCCTCGTCATCATGTTCGCCGTCGTCTCCGTCATCGGCTGGATCCTGCTCAACCGCACGACCTTCGGACGCCGCACCCTGGCCATCGGCGGCAACGCCGAGGCCGCCCGCCTCGCCGGCATCCGCGTCCAGCGCCACACGATGTACCTCTACATCCTGCTCGGGGTCGCGTGCGGCATCGCGGCAGTCATGCTCATGGCCCGCACCACCACGGGCACCTCGACCCACGGCCAGCTCTACGAGCTGGACGCCATCGCGGCCGTCGTCATCGGCGGCACGCTCCTGTCCGGCGGCCGCGGCACCATCGTCGGCACCATCCTCGGCGTCCTCATCTTCACGACGCTGGGCAACGTGTTCACCCTGAACAACGTCGACACCTCCACGCAGGCGGTGGCCAAGGGGGCCATCATCATCGCCGCCGTCCTGCTCCAGCAGCGGGTCTCCCGCACCAGGTCGACCTAGCGCCAGCCACGTCGACGGATCCCGCCCGGTCTCGCCGGCCGGGCGGATCGCACCGCACCGCAGGGGAACCCAGCACCACAACCCCCGGGGCCACCGGGTCGCACGGCAACTCACACCTTCAACACTGCTCACATAGGAGTCAGCGTGTCCGCATCACCTCGCACCACCAAGCGCGTCGCCGCCGCGGCGATCGCCATGAGCGCCGCCCTCGTCGCCGCCGGCTGCACGAGCAACGACCCGGCCACGACGGCGGCGGCCTCGACCCAGCAGGCCGGTGGCAACGCCGCGAGCGACAACGATGCCCCGGGCAAGAAGGTCGTCATCGGCTTCTCCGGCCCCGCGGCCGACCACGGCTGGCTCGCGGCCGTCAACAGCTCGGCGCTCGCCGAGGCGAAGAAGTACAGCGACGTCGAGCTCAAGGCCGCCGAGGGCACCAACGACGCCAGCGCCCAGATCGCCCAGATCGAGACCTTCATCAACGACAAGGTCGACGCCATCGTGCTGCTGCCGACCGACGGCGCCGCCCTCACCGAGATCGCCACCAAGGCGATGCAAGCCGGCATCCCGGTCATCAACGTCGACCGTGAGTTCTCCAGCCCGTTCGCCGCCCGTGCGACGGTCCTCGGCGACAACTACGGCATGGGTGTCTCGGCCGGCACGTACGCCTGCAAGCTCGTCAAGGACAAGAACCTGTCCAACCCGGTCATCGCCGAGATCGCCGGCATCGACGCCCTGCCGCTGACGCAGGACCGCAGCAAGGGCTTCGCCGACGCCCTCAAGGCCTGCAACCAGACGGTCGACAACCGGGTCGCTGCCGAGTTCACCGTCGAGTCCGGAAACCGCCAGGCCACCAACCTGATCCAGGCCGCGCCGAAGATCGACATCCTCTGGAACCACGACGACGACCAGGGTGTCGGCGTCATGGCGGCCTTCGACCAGGCCAACCGCCACGAGATGGCCTTCATCGGCGGTGCCGGCTCGGCCAACGCGATGCGGTGGATCAAGGAGGGCAAGATGGAGGCCACGGTCATCTACCCGCCGACCCAGGCCGCCGACGGCATCAAGCTCGCGCGTCTCATCGCCCAGAACAAGGGTCTGAGCGACCTCGTCCAGGTCGAGGTGCCCACCCGCGTCGTCCTCAACGCGCCGGTCGTCACCAAGGAGAACGTCGACCAGTACCTGCCGCTCGGTTTCGAGTCCTGACCGGCCGGGGCCCGCGCCGTACCCACCGAGTGCGGCGCGGGCGCCCGTCCCCGGCTCTCACCCGGCCGCCCCGGCAGCGCACCACCACCGACACATCTTTCGTCGGAGATTGAGGACGTCATGACGACCGCACCAAAGCCCGCCCTCGGGGTGGGGATGATCGGCTACGCCTTCATGGGCCGCGCCCACTCGCAGGCCTGGCGCAACGCCCGCAGCTACTTCGACGTCCCGGTCGAGCCGCGCCTCGTCGCCGTGGCCGGCCGCAACGCCTCGGCCGCGCGCGACACGGCCGACCGGTTCGGCTGGGCCGACGTCGAGACCGACTGGCGGCGGCTGCTCGAGCGCGACGACATCCACGTCATCGACATCTGCACGCCCGGCGACACGCACGCCGAGATCGCGCTCGCCGCGCTCGAGGCGGGCAAGCACGTCCTCTGCGAGAAGCCGCTCGCCAACAGCGTCGAGGAGGCGGAGGCCATGGCCGCGGCCGCCGAGGCGGCCCGGGCCCGGGGCGTGCGCTCCATGGTCGGGTTCACCTACCGACGCGTCCCGGCCGTCGCGTACGGGCGCCAGCTCGTCGCCGAGGGACGCATCGGGCGGGTGCTGCACGTGCGTGGCGTCTACCTGCAGGACTGGCTCACCGACCCCGAGTCGCCGCTGACGTGGCGCCTCCAGAAGGACCGCGCCGGGTCCGGGGCGCTCGGTGACATCGGCGCCCACATCGTCGACCTCGCCCAGCACGTCACGGGAGAGACGCTGACGGGGGTGTCGGCGCTGACCGAGACCTTCGTGCGCGAGCGGCCGGTGTCGGACGCGTCGGCCGTCGGCACGAGCGGCATCTCAGGCGCGGCCGGCTCCAACGGGAGCGTCACGATGGGACCGGTCACCGTCGACGACGCTGCGGTCTTCGTGTCGCGGATGTCGGGGGGAGCGCTCGCCACGTTCGAGGCGACCCGGTTCGCCACGGGGCGCAAGAACGCGATCCGCTTGGAGATCAACGGAACCCGCGGGTCGATCGCGTTCGACTTCGAGGACATGAACGTGCTGCACGTCTTCGACAACGACGCCCCGACGCGTGACGCGGGCTTCACCCGGGTGCTCGTCACCGAGGCCGACCACCCGTGGGTGGCCGCCTGGTGGCCGCCCGGCCACGTGCTCGGCTACGAGCACGGCTTCACCCACCAGGCGGTGGACTTCCTCACCGCCGTCGCCGCGGGCGCCGACCCGCGGCCCTCGTTCACCGACGGGCTCCAGGTGCAGCGGATCCTGTCGGCCGTCGAGACGAGTGCGGAGCGGGAGGGGTCCTGGACCCCGATCGTCGGGGCCCGCACGGCGTCTCCCGTCCTCACCTGACTCACGGGGGTCATCGCGCTTCACCGTCCTGAAAGGAGTCCCGGTCGCAGCCCCCGCACCACCGTCTCTGTCACACCCCGAAGGAGCACCCTCACATGCACGACAACGACGTCAAGCCGCTGAAGCTCGCCCAGGGCCTCGGGCTCAACCGCCGCCAGTTCATGGCGGCCTCCACGGGAATGGCCGCCGCGGCGGCCCTGACGGCGGCCTCGGTCGGCACCGCCCACGCAGCGCCCACCGGCAACGCCAACGGAGTCCTCATCCCGCAGTCCAAGCGCGGCATCATCCTCTACACCGTCCGCGACGCCATCTCGCGCGACCCCGCCACCTCGCCGTACGCGTCCGGCTTCAAGGCCGTCATCGAGGAGCTGGGCCGCATCGGCTACACCCAGATCGAGTTCGCCGGCTACAGCCAGCACGTGAACGCCCCCGGTGGCAACGTCAACAACCCCGACGGTGCCAAGCTGCTGCGAACGTGGCTCGACGACAACGGGATCGAGGCCGAGGGCAACCACGGCACCGTCCCGGCGACCATCACCGACGCCACGCTCGCGAGCTTCGACGCGATGTGCGAGACCGCCAACATCCTCGGCATGACGCACATCGGCACCGGCAACGACCCGACGAGCAGCGGCGTCGTCGCCGACTGGGACGCCGCGGCCGCCCGCTGGAACACCCTCGGAGAGCGGGCCCTGAAGAAGCACGGGCTCAAGCTCTACACGCACAACCACGACATCGCCTACAGCTTCCTGCTCGACAGCGGGCCGCTCGACGCCCTCGGCCGCCCGACGCGCTCGTCCGGCGTCCGGCGCCTCGAGTACTTCCTGGCCAACACCGACCCGAAGTACGTCTTCCTCGAGATGGACATCTACTGGGCGCACGTCGCGCAGTTCAAGCACCGGAGCTACACGGCGCCCGACGGCTCGACGGTGACCTCGGTGTTCGACCCGGCCGCCGTCGTCGAGGCCCAGACGAAGCGCTTCCCGCTCTTCCACGCCAAGGACGGCAAGTACGACCCGACGCAGAGCGCCGGCTACGTCATGGCCCCGTTCGGCCAGGGCGACATCGACTACTCGACGTTCCTGCGCCGGGTCGGCTCCAAGGGCTGGCACAACCCGATGTGGGAGCAGGACACCGCTCCCGGAGGCGCGGCCAACCCGGGCCAGTCGCTCGAGTTCGCCAAGGTCAGCTACGACAACATGGCTGCCCTCCGCGGCTGATGGCGTCGGACGCCGGCCCCCGGAGCAGCTCCGCGTCGATGCAGCGACGCGTGCTTCCGGGGGCCGGCTGGCCCGTCTCTGTCGAAGAAGGACGTGAACGATGATGCTAGCGACCCCTGCCAGGGTGCACGACGAGAAGGAGCGATGATGGTGCGACCGATCACCCTCTTCACCGGCCAGTGGGCCGACCTGCCCTTCGAGGAGGTGTGCCGCCTCGCAGGGGAGTGGGGCTACGACGGCCTCGAGATCGCCTGCTGGGGCGACCACTTCGAGGTCGACCGCGCCCTGACCGAGGACGGCTACGTCGAGTCGCGCCTCGAGATCCTCGCCAAGCACGACCTCAAGGTGTGGGCGATCTCCAACCACCTCGTCGGTCAGGCCGTCTGCGACGACCCCATCGACCACCGGCACCAGGACATCCTGCCTGCGGCCGTGTGGGGCGACGGCGACCCCGAGGGTGTCCGGCAGCGGGCCGCCGAGCGGATGGCCAACACCGCGCGGGCCGCCGCGAGGCTCGGCGTCGACACGGTCATCGGGTTCACCGGCTCTGCCGTGTGGAAGTACGTCGCGATGTTCCCGCCGGTGTCCGACGCCGTCATCCAGGAGGGGTACGCCGACTTCGCCCGGCGCTGGAACCCGATCCTCGACGTCTTCGACGAGGTCGGTGTGAGGTTCGCGCACGAGGTGCACCCGAGCGAGATGGCCTACGACTACTGGAGCACCGTGGCGACGCTCGAGGCCATCGGGCACCGCGAGGCCTTCGGCCTCAACTGGGACCCGAGCCACATGGTGTGGCAGGACCTCGACCCGGCAGCCTTCATCTGGGACTTCAAGGACCGGATCTACCACGTCGACTGCAAGGACACCCGCAAGCGGATCGGCAACGGCCGCAACGGTCGTCTCGGCTCGCACCTGCCCTGGGGCGACCCGCGCCGCGGCTGGGACTTCGTCTCCACCGGGCACGGTGACGTGCCGTGGGAGGATTGCTTCCGCACCCTCAACGCGATCGGCTACGACGGCCCGATCAGCATCGAGTGGGAGGACGCCGGCATGGACCGACTCGTCGGAGCGCCCGGTGCGCTCGAGTACGTCCGCGACCTCAACTTCGAGCGCCCCGACGCGGCCTTCGACGCCGCCTTCAGCAGCAGCAGCAAGGACTGACGCCGGGGTCAACGGGCCGGGTCACCGACCCACGACACCCGTCGAGTGGGCACGTTGTCACGGGCAGAGTGCCCACTCGACCGTGACAAAGTGCCCACTCGACGGTGAGGAGGTCTAGCGTCGGCCCATGGCCATCGACGCCGGCAGCCCACTCGTCCAGGTCGCCCTGCACGCCGACGACCTCGCCCGTGCCACCGCGTTCTACGCCGACCTGCTCGGCACGCGGCCGGTGGCTTCGTTCGAGCCGCCGGGTCTCGTCTTCTTCGACCGCGGCGGCGTCCGGCTCCTGCTCGACCGCGGTGCGCCGAGCGCGCTGCTCTACCACCGCGTCGACGACATCGAGGCCACGGTGGAGCGGCTGCGCGGCGCCGGGGTCTCCGTCGAGTCCGAGCCGCACGTCATCTTCGGCCACGACGACGACACGCTCGGTCCGGCCGGCACCGACGAGTGGATGGCGTTCGTCACCGACCCCGAGGGCAACCTCGTCGGCCTCGTCGAGCAGCGCCCGCGTTCCGCCTCCTGACCGGCGTGCCGAAAGACGGGCCGAAGACGTGTCGTCCCACTGTCGATTGCGCCTCCGACCGTTCGTGTAGAGGGTGAGAGCAGGCGAACCGTCCCGCTCCGCACCTCACGACCGAGAGGCACGACGATGACGACCACGGCTTCCACCGGTTCGACCACCGGCACGACGACTGCGACAGGTACCCCGATGAGGACCTACCTCATCACCCTCTACTCCCCGGACGGGCCGACGCCGCCCCCGGAGGTCCTCGGCCCGATCATGGCCGAGCTCGAGACGATCAACGCCGACATCCGGGCGGCCGGCGGCTGGGTCTTCGCCGGCGGCCTCGGCGACCTGTCGGCGGCCACGACGATCCGCACGAGCGGCTCCGGCGAGGCCGTGCTCACCGACGGCCCCTTCCTCGAGGCGAAGGAGCACCTCGGCGGCCTCACCATCGTCCGCGCGCCCGACTACGACGTCGCACTCGGCTGGGCGCAGCGCACCGCGAAGGCCACCGGTCTCGCCGTCGAGATCCGCCCCTTCGTCGACATGGACGACCCGGGCCAGCGGCCCGAGGCCGGCTGAGCACCCAGCCACGCATGTCGGTCACGACCGACGACATCGCCCGGGTGTTCCGCCAGGAGCACGGGCGGGCGGTGGCCGTCCTCATCCGCGTCCTCGGCGACATCGACCTCGCCGAGGACGCGGTCCAGGACGCCTTCACCGTCGCCGTCGAGCGGTGGCCCCGCGACGGCCTGCCGCCGAGCCCGGCCGGCTGGATCATCACGACCGCCCGCAACCGGGCCGTCGACCGGCTCCGGCGCGAGGCCGCGCGCGACGGCAAGCATGCCGAGTCGGCCCTGCTCACGGCATCCGACGACACCCTGCACGACCACTGGAAGGAGGGCCCCGTGCGCGACGACCGCCTACGGCTCGTCTTCACGTGCTGCCACCCCGCGCTGGCCCCCGAGGCCCGCGTCGCCCTGACGTTGCGGCTCCTCGGCGGCCTCAGCACCCCCGAGATCGCCCACGCCTTCCTCGTGCCCGAGGCGACGATGGCGCAGCGGATCGTCCGTGCCAAGAAGAAGATTCGCGACACCGGCATCCCGTACCGGGTGCCCCGCGACGCCGACCTGCCCGACCGGCTCGCCTCGGTGCTCGCCGTCATCTACCTCGTCTTCACCGAGGGTCACACGGCGAGCGCCGGCGACGATCTCGGCCGGCCCGACCTCGCGGCCGAGGCGATCCGGCTCGGGCGCGTCCTCATCGAGCTGATGCCCGACGAGCCCGAGGCGGCGGGCCTGCTCGCGCTCATGCTCCTCACCGAGGCCCGACGCCCGGCCCGCACCGACGCGTCCGGCAAGCTCGTGCGCCTCGCCGACCAGGACCGCACCCGCTGGGACCACGCGGCGATCGCCGAGGGCCACGCGATCGTCCGGGCCTGCCTGCGACGCGGTGCGCCCGGCCCCTACCAGCTGCAGGCGGCGGTCAACGCCGTGCACACCGACGCGGCGAGCGCGGCCGACACCGACTGGCGTCAGGTCCTGGCCCTCTACGACCAGCTGCTCGTCGTCGTGCCGACCGACGTCGTGCGGCTCAACCGGGCCGTCGCCGTGGCCGAGGTCGACGGGCCGGCGGCCGGGCTGGCGCTCGTCGAGCCGCTCGCCCTCGATGGGTACACCTCCTTCCACGCCGTGCGCGCCGACCTGCTCGGACACCTGGGGCGCCTCGCGGACGCCGCTGCCGAGTGGGAGCGGGCGGCGGCGTCGAGCGACAACGTCACGGAGTCGGCCCACCTGGCCTCCCGGGCCTCCGGGAGTCGTAGATTGCTGGGGTGAGCGCGATCCCGGGCGACGCCCCGTTCGACCTCGCGGCGCCGTGGGGCGCCCGCAGCCACGTCACCGACCTCGACGGGCCGGTGCACTGGGTCGAGTTCGACCCGCCCGAGGGCCCCGGGGGCGCCGACGCGGCCGGCACGCCCGTCGTGCTCGTCCACGGCCTCGGCGGCTCGCACCTCAACTGGGTGCACGTCGGGCCGGCGCTCGCGGCCGGTCGGCGCGTCGTCGCCCTCGACCTGCCGGGCTTCGGGCTGACCCCGTCCGGGGGTCGCTCGACGAGCGTCCAGGCCAACGCCGGCGTGCTCGGGCGGTTCCTCGACGAGGTCGTCGGAGCGCCGGCGGTGCTCGTCGGCAACTCGATGGGCGGCATGATCTCGCTGCTGCTCGCCGACCGTTCGCCGGAGCGCGTGGCGGGCCTCGTGCTCGTCGACCCGGCCCTGCCGGCGCCGCGCCAGCGCCAGGACCGGCAGGTCGCCGTGACGTTCGCGCTCTACGCGGTGCCCCGCGTCGGCGAGCTGTTCCTGTCGCGGCTGCAGAGCCGGTACACCGACCGCCAGCGCGTGCTCGGCACGGTGCAGCTGTGCTTCGCCGACGCGTCGCGCGCCGACGGGGCGGTCATCGACGCCGGCGTCACCCTGTCGCGGTGGCGCGGCACCCTGCCCGCCAAGGACACCGAGTTCCTCGGCGCGGCGCGCTCGCTGCTCGCGGTGCTGCGCCGGCCGCGCCGCTACGACGCGCTCGTCTCCGGCATCGACCGGCCGGTCCTGCTCGTGCACGGCGACCGCGACCGGCTGGTGCCGTTCGCCGCCGCGCAGCGCACCGCCACCCGCAACCCGGCCTGGTCGACCGCCTGGCTCGAGGGCGTCGGGCACACCCCGCAGCTCGAGGTGCCCGAGCGCTTCCTCGCCGAGGTCGCCCCCTTCGTCGAGGGTGTCGACGCGGCCGGCGACGCCCGCGCCACCCACGACGTCCGCCGGCCCACCGCCGGGCCGGCCTGAGCGAGGAGGATGCCGTGGACGCCAACGCCTGGGACGAGCGGTACGCCGCGAGCGAGCTCGTGTGGTCGGCCGAGCCGAACCGGTTCGTCGCCGAGATCGTCGGCGCGCTGACGCCGGGCACCGCGCTCGACGTCGCGGCCGGCGAGGGCCGCAACGCCCTGTGGATGGTGCAGCAGGGCTGGAGCGTCGTCGCCACCGACTACTCGGCGGTCGCCGTCGACCGGATGCGGGCCCGCGCCGCCGCGCTGCTGGGCGACGACACGTCGCGCCTGACGCCGCTCGTCGCCGACGCCACGACGGCCGCGCCGGGCGACCCCGCCTCGTTCGACCTCGCGCTCTTCTCCTACCTCCAGCTGCCCCGGGAGCAGATGCAGGCGGCCTTCCGCGCGGGCGTGGAGGCGGTCCGCCCGGGCGGGCACGTGGTCGTCGTGTGCCACGCGGGGCGCAACCTCACCGAGGGCTGGGGCGGCCCGAGCTCACGTGAGGTGCTCCACGACCCCGACGAGGTGCTCGACCTCGTCGACGGCCTGCCGGTGGCGGTGCAGCACTCGGGCATCCGGGTACGGCCCGTGGACACCGACGACGGGCACCGTGAGGCCCTCGATACGGTCGTCGTGCTGACCCGGACCTGAGGACGAGGAGCCACGCGTGCGCATCGGACTGTTCGCGACCTGCCTCGGCGACGTCCTGTTCCCGGACGTGCCACGCGCGACGACCGCGCTGCTCGAGCGACTCGGTCACGAGGTGGTCTTCCCCTCCGACCAGACCTGCTGCGGCCAGATGCACACGAACACCGGCTACCAGCGCGATGCCGTGGGGCTCGTGCGTCACCACGTCGAGGTGTTCGAGCACGCGCTGGCCGGCGGCGTCGAGGCCGTCGTGGCTCCGTCGGGGTCGTGCGTCGGGTCGGTGCGCCACCAGCACGCTGATGTCGCCCGACGCGCGGGCGACGACGCGCTCGCCGAGCGGGCCGAGGCGGTGGCCGCTCGCACCTTCGAGCTGTCCGAGCTGCTCGTCGACGTGCTCGGCGTCACCGACGTCGGCGCCTCCTACCCGCACCGGGTCACCTACCACCCGACGTGCCACTCGCTCCGGATGCTGCGCGTGGGCGACCGGCCGCTGCAGCTGCTGCGCGCGGTCCGCGGCATCGACCTCGTCGAGCTCCCCGCGGCCGACTCGTGCTGCGGCTTCGGCGGCACCTTCGCCGTCAAGAACGCCGACACGTCCACGGCGATGCTCGCCGACAAGATGGCGGCGGTGCGCCAGACCCGCGCCGAGGTGCTGACCGCCGGCGACGCGTCGTGCCTCATGCACATCGGCGGCGGCCTCGCGCGGCTGCGCACCGGCGTGCGGCCAGTCCACCTCGCGCAGGTGCTCGCGAGCACCCAGGACGCGCCGTGGGAGGTGGGCGCATGACGACCCACCTCGGGATGCCGGGCCTGCGCCCACCCGCAGGGCACGGCAACCTCGCCGGCGACACGTCCTTCCCGACCGCGGCGCGCACGGCGCTCGCCGACACCCAGCTGCGCCGCAACCTCGGGCACGCCACCGCGACCATCCGCGCCAAGCGCGCGTCCGTCGTGGAGGAGGTGCCCGACTGGGAGGCGCTGCGCGACGCCGGTGCCGCGCTCAAGGCCGCGACGATGGCCCGGCTGCCCGAGCTGCTCGAGCAGCTCGAGGCCAACGTCACCGCCCGCGGCGGCCACGTGCACTGGGCCCGCGACGCCGCCGAGGCCAACGCGATCGTCACCGGCCTGGTGCGCGCCACCGGGGCCGACGAGGTCGTCAAGGTCAAGTCGATGGCGACCCAGGAGATCGGGCTCAACGAGGCGCTCGAGGCCGCCGGCATCGCCGCGCACGAGACCGACCTCGCCGAGCTGATCGTGCAGCTCGGCCACGACAAGCCCTCGCACATCCTCGTGCCGGCCATCCACCGCGGCCGGGCCGAGATCCGCGACATCTTCGTGCGCGAGATGCCCGGCGTCGACGCGTCGCTCACCGACGAGCCGGCCGTGCTCGCAGCCGCGGCCCGAGCACACCTGCGCGAGGTGTTCCTGCGGGCACGCGTCGCGGTGTCGGGCGCGAACTTCGCCGTGGCGCAAACCGGTTCGCTCGCCGTGGTCGAGTCGGAGGGCAACGGCCGCATGTGCCTGACGCTGCCTGACACCCTCATCACCGTCATGGGCATCGAGAAGCTCGTTCCGACGTGGCAGGACCTCGAGGTGTTCCTCCAGCTGCTGCCGCGCAGCTCGACCGGTGAGCGGATGAACCCGTACACGTCGACGTGGACCGGCGTGACGCCCGCCGACGGTCCGCAGGAGTTCCACCTCGTCCTCCTCGACAACGGCCGCACCCGGGTGCTCGCCGACGAGCAGGGCCGGTCGGCGCTGCACTGCATCCGCTGCTCGGCCTGCCTCAACGTGTGCCCGGTGTACGAGCGGGTCGGCGGCCACGCGTACGGGTCGGTGTACCCGGGCCCGATCGGGGCGATCCTGTCGCCGCAGCTGACCGGTCTCGACGGCGGCACCGGCGACGCGCACCCCAACGACTCCCTGCCCTACGCGTCGTCGCTGTGCGGGGCCTGCTACGACGTCTGCCCGGTCAAGATCCCGATCCCGGACCAGCTCGTCCGGTTGCGGGCCGAGCACGTCGAGGCGCATGCCGACACCCACCGCGTGCCCACGGCCGAGGCCGCCTCGATGCGCGCCGTGGCCTGGGTCATGGCCGACGCCGGCCGTTTCGCTCGGGCCGGGCGCGCAGCGACCAGGGCGCGCAAGGGGATCCGGGGCGGCAAGCCGGTGGTTCCCCTGCCGCCGCCGTTCTCCGGGTGGACCGCCTCGCGCGACCTTCCCGACCTGCCGGCCGAGACGTTCCGCGACTGGTGGGCCCGCACGCGTGGAGAGGGGGCCGGCTCGTGAGCGCCCGCGACGAGGTGCTCGCACGCGTCCGCGACGCCCTGGGCCCGACGCCGGAGGTGCCCGACGTGCCGCGCGGGTACCGGCGCGTCGGCGAGCACGAGGTCGGCTCGGAGGCGCTCGTCGAGCAGCTCGTCGACCGCCTCGAGGACTACCGGGCCACCGTCGTGCGATGTGATGCCGACGACGGCTCGGTCCGTGATGCCGTGGCCTCCGCGGTGTCGGATGCATTGTCCCGCAAGGGGATCGACGACGGCTATGACGAAGCGCCTTCGCTCCTGCACGCGCCCGGGCTGCCGGCCGCGTGGGTGGAGGGACTGGCGTCCCGGCCCGACGACGGCGCCATGGCCGCGCGCGGCCTCGACGCCGTCGCCGCGGTCGTCACCGCGTCGGTCCTCGCCGTGTCGGAGACCGGCACCGTGGTGCTCGACGGCTCGCCCCCGTGCGGTCGCCGCGCCCTGACGCTCGTGCCTGACGTCCACGTCTGCGTGCTGCGCGTCGCCGACGTCGTGCAGACCGTGCCCGAGGCGCTGGCGCGCCTCGACCCGACACGTCCGCTCACGTTCGTCAGCGGACCCTCGGCCACGAGCGACATCGAGCTGAGCCGCGTCGAGGGTGTGCACGGCCCCCGCACGCTCGTCGTCGTCCTCGCCGGCTGACCGGTCGGCACCCGCACGACGTCCCTGTGCGCGGCCGTCCGTCACGTGCCCGGCGCGCGGCCGGCGCGCGGCCGGCGGCCGGGCGCTCCTCGCCCGCGACCGGCGACAAGGACCCAGCAGTCGGTGGCGCGGCCGTTGCTTAAGCGCTCAGCATTGCTCCGTCAGGTGAGCCACCGGCCGTGCCGACACCAAGGGACGCCGAGCTGGCCCGCCTGGTGGAGCAACGCAGAGGCGGCGGCGACCAAGGACGTCGAGGAGATGGTGTCCCTCTGGAGCCTCTGCTGTGGACGGTGGTCCCGCGGCGCGTGCCTCAGCGGCGGCCGTACTTCTTGTGGACGGCCTGCCGGCTGACGCCGAGCGCGTCCGCGATCTCGGTCCAGGCCATCCCGCCGATCCGGGCCCGCCGCACGACCGTGGCCTCGGTGCGGTCGGCCGCCCGGCGCAGCTCGCGCGCCGCGGCGAGGGCCACGCGAGGGTCGTCGTCCCCGGTCGCGATCGCGGTGCGCACCACGTCGTCCACCTCCATCCGTCCACCCCTTCGATGTCAACCTGTGTTGACGAGGGTAGGCCGCCCGGCGCGTGGTCGTCAACCACGGTTGACAGACTGGGGGCTGGACGATCTTCGCATCGCGGGTGGACCATGGATGCGCATGGAGGGGTCGCCATGGACGTACAGACCGGTTTCGAGCAGCACGCGCCCGGCCGCGGTGCCGTGACCTCGGCGAGCCCGTTGGCCGCCCCGGTTGCAGGCGACGGGCTCGCCACCCACCTGGAACGCGTCCGGGCCCACCGGGCCGAGCTGCGCGAGTCGGTGTCGGCCGTCGGTTCGGCCCTCGACTCGCCGCTCGCCCGCGGCGGGATGTGGCGCGAACGGGTCCGGGCCGCCCTCGCCGAGCTGTCCCACGACTTCGAGGACCATGTCAGCCTGACCGAGAGCAGCGGCGGCGTCTACGAGCGGGCGGCCCACGCGGCGCCGCGCCTGTCCGGCACCGCAGGCCGGCTCCGGGCCGAGCACGTCGACCTGCGCGACTCGATCCGCGGCTACCTCGCGGTCCTCGAGCACGGCGGCACCATGGCCGACCTGCCGGTCTTCCGCGAGGAGGTCGCCCGGCTCGTCACGCGGCTGGTGCGGCACCGGAGCAAGGGCGACGACATGCTCCACGAGGCCTACGACGTCGACCTCGGCGGTTCGGACTGAACCGCCCGTCCGATACGCCGAGGGGTATCATCGGGGGGTCCCGACCAGACCAGGAGGCCCGTCGATGGAGCTCGACCCCGACGAGATGAAGGCCGTCGTCAAGCGGCTCAACCGTGCGCAGGGCCAGATCGGCGGCATCGTCCGCATGATCGAGGACGGCCGCGACTGCCAGGACATCGTCACCCAGCTCGCCGCGGTGTCCAAGGCCCTCGACCGGGCCGGGTTCGCCGTCATCGCCCTCGGCCTGCGCCAGTGCCTCGCCGACCCCGACAACAACGAGATGGACGTCGACATGATGCAGCGTCTGTTCCTCTCGCTCGCCTGAGGTCCCATGGCGACCTCTGAGGCGTCGGGCGCGCGGCGACGGCCGGCGACGGGCTCGCGTCAGCCCACGGGCCGCTCAAGGTCGCTGGGCTCGAAGCGAGGCCGCAGTGTGAACCCCGACGCGCCGTCGCTGCTCGTGCGCGACGCGAGCACCTGGTGCAGCTGGATGTCACCCTGCTCGAAGGAGATCCGCGAGCCGGCGAGGTAGAGGCCCCAGACGCGCGCCGTACCGAGGCCGGCGAGCTCGACGCAGCGGTCCCAGTTCTTGGAGAGGTTGGCGTTCCAGGCCCCGCACGTGCGGGCGTAGTGCTCGCGGAGGTTCTCGTGGTGGCGCACCTCGAAACCCTCGTCCTCCATGACGCGCACGATGTCGCCCGACCCGGTCAGCTCGCCGTCGGGGAAGACGTACTTGTTGATGAAGCCGCGCTGCGGCAGGCCCGCGTGGCGGTTGTCGGCCCGGG
This sequence comes from Intrasporangium sp. Soil_C_50, assembly GCF_057656595.1. Classification (NCBI taxonomy): domain Bacteria; kingdom Bacillati; phylum Actinomycetota; class Actinomycetes; order Micrococcales; family Intrasporangiaceae; genus Intrasporangium; species Intrasporangium sp. Soil_C_50. The sequence goes on along the minus strand of NZ_JBDGKB010000019.1, from coordinate 30,223 downwards.
TGATGCAGTGGTTGAGCAGCCGGCCCTCGTCGCGCAGCCGCTCGCGCAGGAAGCGGAAGTAGGACGGGTAGTTGCGCACCCCGATGTGCTCGGTCAGGCCGATCGAGCTGATGGCGTCGAAGCCGCGCTCGGTGACGTCGCGGTAGTCGCCGTGGCGCACCTCTGCGCGCCCGTCGAGCCCCTCGGCCGTGATGGCGCGCTGGGCCCACGTCGCCTGCTCGCGGGAGAGGGTCACCCCGAGGGCCGTGACGCCGTAGTGCTTGACCGCGTGGCGCACCATCCCGCCCCAGCCGCAGCCGACGTCGAGCAGACGCATGCCCGGTCGCAGCCCGAGCTTCTGCGCCACGAGGTCGTACTTGTAGGCCTGCGCCTCCTCGAGGGAGGCGGTCTCGGTGGGGTAGCAGGCGCACGTGTACGTCATCGAGGGCCCGAGGACGAGCTCGTAGAAGTCGTTCGACACGTCGTAGTGGTGGCTGATCGCCTCGGCGTCGCGGGTGCGGCCGTGGCGCAGGCCGTGGGCCAGGCGCCGCAGCTGCCCGGGCGTCTCCTCCCGCGGGATCGGCGGCACGTGCACGCCGTTCGACCCGACGAGGCGCGCCACCTCGAGCAGGTCTCGCGCGCCCGGGCGCTTGGGATGCAGGCCGACGCCCAGCATCCGGAGCACCGCATAGGGGTCGCCCTCGTCGATGTCGTCGATGACGAGCTCGCCCAGCAGGTAGGCCCGGGCCAGGCCCAGGTCGCCGGGTGCCGTCACGAGATGGTTCAGGGCCTCCGGGCCGGTGAGGCGCACGACGAGACCGTCCGGGCTGCCCCCGGTCGACCCGTCCCACGCGACCAACCGCACCGGCGCGTCCGGCCCGTAGACCCGGTCGAACGCCTCGCCCACCGTCAGCGTCGTCATCCTGCTCGCACCGCCTTCTCGTAGAGGGTCGGGAGCCGACCCGCGGGGTCGTACCTGTGCTTGGCGGCGGTGTAGGGCGCGCCGCCGTAGAGGCGCGCGAACGCCTCCTCGTCGTAGTACGCGTCGGAATAGAGCGACTTGTGCCCGCCGAGGCGCGTCACCTCGTCCTCGATGCGGCGGTTGACGTCGCCGTCGGCGTCGCCCGACTCGATCGGGACGGACGACCAGAACCCGACGTTGACGTACGGCTCGCCCCGACGCATGGGGTAGAGCGGCCAGGGCGTCTCGGCACCGGCACCCCGTGCCGAGGCCGATGCGTGGGGTCCCCTGTCGCGCAGCTGGATCGGGCAGAGCCAGACCGGCTCGATGCGGACCTCGCGCAGGAACCACTCGACGAACTCGGCCGTGCGGTCGAGGGGGATCTCGACGTCCTGCACGACGCGCTCGCGGGGCGGCAGGCCGCGGAGCCGGTCGAGCCGGGCCATCGGGTGGTACCGGTTCTCGAGGGCGACGATCTTCCAGTACACGTCGCTGCGCAGCAGGTGCTTGGGCCAGAGCCGCCGCACGGCCGGGACCTGCGCCCCGAAGGCGCGGCTGCACCAGAACCAGTCGGTGTCCCAGCGCCAGAGGTAGTCGTGGGCCGAGAGCGCGTCGGTGCGCCGGTGCTGGATCGAGCGGTAGAAGACATGCTCGCCGGTGTAGTCGCTCGGACGCGTCCCGTGAGGCAGGTCGTCGGACCAGCGCCCGAGCGTCAGGTACGTCTCGCGCGGGCCGAACACGACGCCGTCGACGAAGTCGACCCGCTCGCCCGACCACGCGGCGTCCGCCATGACGGCACCGACCGCCTCGACGAGGGCCGCGACGCCGTCGAACCGGACGTGCCGCAGCAGCACCCACGGGTGCGCCGGCTCGAGCTCGATGACGAGGTCGAGCACGTACCCGAGCGACCCGTAGGAGTTCGGGAAGGCGCGGAACAGCTCGGCGTGCTCGCCGTCGGGGGTGGCGGTGACGACCTCGCCCGCCCCGGTGAGCACCCGCATCTCGACGACCGACTCGTGCGGCAGGCCGTTGCGGAACGAGGCCGCCTCGATGCCGAGACCGGCGACGGCCCCGCCGATGGTGATGGTCCTCAGCTGCGGCACGACGAGCGGCACGAAGCCGTGCGGAAGCAGCTCGTCGACGAGCTGCTCGTACGTCGTCAGGCCACCGACGCGTGCCGTGCAGGCCTCCGGGTCGACGTCGACGACGCCGGTGAGGCCCGACAGGTCGAGGCCGGGGGCGTCCGTTGGCGTGCGGGACCGGAAGAGGTTCGAGGTGCGCTTGGCCAGGCGCACCCGGGCACCCGGCGGGATGGCCGCGAAGGACCGGCGGGCGGCCTCGACGGCACGCTCGTGGTCGCGCAGCCGCTCGCTCGTGCCGGGCGGACGCGTCAGGGAGGTGACCTGACCGGTTGCCACCCTCCTACTCAAGCACGGCCGTGGGCCGCTCGGCGGCCAGTCGGGGGGCTCCCAGCGAAATCACATGTTCGGCGCCGACGGGCCCGATGGCGGCGTTCACTCGCGTGCCAGGAGCGTGAGTCCGAGGCCGACCATCATCGTGCCGCCGGCCGCGCCGAGGCGGTCGAGCCGGGCCGGCTTGCGGGCGAACCAGTCGCGGGCCTTCGACGCGGCCAGCGCCCAGGCGCTGTCCGAGCAGACGGCCATCGCCCCGAAGACGACGCCGAGGACGGCCATCTGCAGGCCCACGTGCCCGGCGGGCGTGTTCGTGAACTGGGGCAGGAAGGCGAGGAAGAAGAGGATCGTCTTCGGGTTGGTGACCCCGACGACGAAGCCGATGCGCAGGGCGTGGCCGCGCTTGGCCGCGACCTGGGCCTCGAGTGCCTCGCGGGCTTCCGCGCGGTGGCGGATGGCCTGGATGCCGAGCCAGATGACGTAGCCGGCGCCGGCGACCTTGACGACCGTGTAGGCCGTGGTGCTCGCCGCGACGACGGCGCCGAGGCCGACCGACACGAGCAGCACCTGCGTCGTGACGCCGAGGGCGTTGCCGACGACCGACAGCAGCGCCTCGCGTCGGCCGACGGTCAGGGCGCGGCCGATGGTGAACAGCAGGCTCGGGCCCGGCACCTGGATGAACAGGAGCGAGGCGACGAGGAAGGCGATCCACTGGCTCGAGCTGGGCACCGGTCCAGTGTGCTCCTACGCCCCAGATATCGACATGCGTTTTCCGCGGGCCGGACACTAGCGTCGGGCGCCATGACCGACGCGACCGATCCCACCCGCACCGACCCGCCGCTCGCCGCCGACGAGGCCACGACGCTCGTCGCCTTCCTCGACTACCACCGCGACACGCTGCGCTGGAAGACCGCCGGCCTCACCGCCGAGCAGCTCGCGACGCCGCACCCGCCCTCGACCCTGACCCTCGGCGCCCTGCTCAAGCACGTCGCGCTCAACGAGGCCAGCTGGTTCGGCCGGGTGCTGCACGGGCGGCCGATGGGCGAGCCGTGGGACTCCGCCGACTGGGACGCCGACCCCGACTGGGAGCTGACCTCGGCGAAGGACGACAGCCCGGAGGAGCTGCACCGGCTCATGGACGAGGCGGTCGCGACCGCTCGCCGGCACATCGACGAGGCGCTCGCCGCGGGCGGCCTGGACCGGCTGTCGGTGGTGTCCTCGCGCAAGGAGGGCCGCCAGTTCAGCCTCCGTTGGATCCTGCTGCACATGATCGAGGAGTACGCGCGGCACAACGGCCACGCCGACCTCATCCGCGAGTCGCTCGACGGCGTCACGGGGGAGTGACGCCAGCGGCCGAGGCCGCCCGCCGCAGGCAGAAGCGTCGAAGCGGCTCGGCGGGCAGCACCTCGGCGAGCTCGCGGTAGCGGGCCGCCGCGGACGCCCGCCGACCGGTGCGCCACTCGAGGTCCGCGAGGGCGAGGGCGGCGTCGCGGCTCGCGTAACCGGGCGCGGCGTCGGCGAGCAGGGTCAGCTCGCGCTCGACGTCGGCGAGCGTTGGGACATGCGTGAGCGTCGCTGTTTGGACGCGTCCGGCGAGGTGGGCGTGCGCGGTCGCGGCGAGGCGGGCGACGCGGACCGCGGGGGAGGGCCACCGCTCCTCGAGCGCGCCGTAGAGCTGGACGATGCGCGGCCAGTCGGTCGCCGCGAACGTCGGGGCGGCGGTGTGCAGCCCGGCGATGGCAGCTTCGATCGCGAAGCGGCCGTCGCCGGTCGTGGCAGCCGTCGCGTCGTCGAGTCCGGCGGCGACGAGGGCGTGGTCCCACCGGCGGCGGTCCACCTCGTCGAGGGCCAGCCCGGTGCCGTCGGCGTCGAGACGGCCGGGCCGACGCGCGAGGCCGAGCCGGATGACGGCCCGCAGCCCGCGCACCTCGGGGTCGTCCGGGTGCTCGGCGACGAGCGCGTCGGCGATGGAGAGGGCCTGGCGGCCCGTGTCGGCGAGGGCGTCTGCCGGGTCGAGCACGGTGCGGTGGGCGACGGTGAACATCCCGGACACGCAGGCGAGGACGACCGGCAGGCGCCGGTCTCGCTCGACGGCCTCGGGCACGTGAAAGGTGCCGCGGGCCTCCGTCAGCGCCTTCTTCGCGCGGGTGAGCCGGGCCGCGGCCGCGGCGTCCTGCACCCCGAGGTGGCCGGCGATCTCCGGGACCGTGAGGCCGCAGACGACGCGGAGCGCGAGGACCATCCGCGACGCCGGGGAGAGCGCCTCGTCGCAGGCGACGTAGAGCAGCGCGAGGCGGTCGTCGAGGCCCTCGCGGGCCAGGTCGTCGGGATCCATGGCGGTGGGGTCCGCCTCGGGCCGGGCGAGCTGCGGGGCGAGCCGGTCGAGCGTGGCGCGGCGACGCGTGTCGTCGAGCCAGGCCCGCTTGGCCACGGTCGTGCACCAGGCCGCCCACGAGTCGATGGGCGTGCCGGTGCGACGCTCGTGGTCCGCGGCGCGCGCTACGGCCTCGGCGGCGTACTCCTCCGCGTCGTCGAGGCTGCCGGTGAAGGAGGCGAGGACGCGCACGATGCGCGGCCACGCCTCCTCGAACTCACCCGGCGCGAGGGGCACTCACATCCCCGTCGGGAAGACCTTGCGCCACTCGACGTGCCCGCCCGAGGGGACGAGCGCCGCGATCCGACGCGCGGTGTCCTCGTCATCGGTCTCGACGAGGTAGAACCCGGTGATGACCTCGGCGGTGTCGGTGAACGGCCCGTCGGTGTAGACGGCGTCCTCGACCTTCCGGTCACCGGTGCCGGGCTTGACGGTGCCGCCGTGGCGGGCGTTCTGCAGCGCGGCGCCGCCGACGATGCGGGCCCCCATCCGGGCGACGGCCTCCTGGAAGGCCTGGTGCTCGGGGAAGGAGGACTCGAGGTCGGCCGGTGCCTCGGCGGTGGCGACGGCGGTGCCGCCCATCCCGGGCGTGCTGCCGGGCGCGGACGGGTCCTTGCCGGCGGGGGCGCTCGCACCGGGGGCGCCGGCGAGGAAGGCGTCGGAGTTCCAGTCGCCCTCGTGGATGATGTAGGCGTACGTGTCGGTCATGGTCGGCTCCTCGTTCGTGGGTGCGTGACGCCTCTCGTCACATCATCCTGACGAACTCGCCTCCGCGGAATCGACACGACGCCGGACGAATCTCTGACCGGCCGGGTCAGCGCAGCGCCCACGGGTTGTCCGAGAACGAGCCGTTGACGCCCTGGTTGACCTCGTAGCTGAAGTTGCTCTTGGTGTTGACCGTGTAGGAGACGACGATCAGCCCGGCCGCCCGGAGCGCCTTCACGTTGGCCGGTCCCATGTCCTTGGAGACGCCGACGTAACGGATGCCGGCTGCCTTGATCGCGGCCGGGGCGATGGGCAGGGTCGCGCCCATCAGGTACATCGGGATGAGGCCGGCGGACTGGAACTCCTTGGCGGTGGTCCAGTCGAACGTCTGTGCCATGACGCTCTTCTGCAGGCCCCGACTCTTGACCTGGCTGACGAAGCCGGCCGTCGACCCGGCCTTGTGCTCGAGGAGGATGGGCGCGGTGCCGCCGTAGCGGGCGAGGAAGTCGGCCAGGGTCACCGGCGGGTCCGTCGGGTAGAGCCCGGACGGTGCGGCCCGCAGCCGAGCGGCGCGCCACTGGCTGAGAGTGAGCTCGTCGACCGGTCCCGTCGCGCCGTACATGGTGCGGTTGACGGTGGCGTCGTGCAGCAGGACCCAGGTGCCGTCCTTGAGCTGGCGGGCGTCGGCCTCCAGGGGGAACCCGCTGGCGCGGCAGCGGTCATAGCCTCGGGAGCCCTCCTCGGGGTAGAGGGCCGGGGCGCCACGGTGGGCGATGATCCACCGAATCGGGGTGCCGGTGAACGGCGAGTAGGCTGCCGCGGCGCCGGCCGGCGCGGCCGAGGAGGCGATGAGGGTCGACGCGGCGACTGCTGCGGCGGCGAGCAGGGCGGGGATGATGCGCTTGGGCATGACTGCGGTTCTCCTCGGCGGCTTCGGACGCTGCTCGCAGGCAGACGTTCAGCCGACGTGCGATGAGTATCGTCACATAAGGGGACGAAACAGTCTCCGGAATCGACACGACTCCCGCAGAAGCTCCCGGCGGCTCAGGCGCGCAGCTTGTCGAGGCGCGCGGCGAGGGAGTCGCGGCGGTGCGCGTTGCCGTCGAGGGCGAGATAGGCCTCGCCGAACCTCCGCAGGAGGGCGTCGTCGAGTCGCCGGACCGCGCCCGGCGGGTACTTGTAGCCCATCCGCTCGGTGAGGTCGGCGCCGTCGTCGGGCCCGAGCACCTCGGAGAGCCCGTCCACCGTCGAGACACCGAGCTCGAGCAGCAGGCCGGAGATCCAGGTGTAGTGGTCGGCGCGGGACCAGCCGGCGTCGGTGTACCGGTGCGCGAGGAACTTGGCGAGGTCCTGGGCCGCGATGCCGGGTGCCGGGCGCTCTCCGGTGTCGGCCGGACGCGCCGGCAGCACCTTCTGCAGGCGCCCGCGGATCGCGGAGAACTCGCGGTCGGCGAGCTCGATGAGACCGGCGGCCAGGGTGAAGCGCCGGTCGAGGTCGCTCGCGTGCTCCTCCGGGACGCTGCCCTTGTAGCGGATGTCGTGCTCGAACTCGGCCCACGCGTGCTGGAGCACGGTGCGCACCTGTACCGACGCGTTCTGCCGGCCCAGCGACTCGTAGGCGCGGGGCACGCTGCGGCTCGCGTCGATGCCGACGAGCAAGTGGCGGCTGGCGTAGCCGAACCGGCCGGAGCGGGCCGTCTCCTTGCCGAGGTCGCGGTCGTCGAGGACCGCCAGCTCCTCGGCGAGCAGCTCGGCCACGGCGGTGACGTCGTCGGGCACGTAGGTGATGACGCGGACGCCGACGACGTCGGTGATGTCCTCGAGGGGGTCGGGGTGCGCCAGCACGCCGTCGCGTCGGCGCTCGGCCTTGGCGGCGAACGACTCGACGGACTTCGTGCGGCCGCTGACCGTCAGGTAGTTGATGCCGGCGTCGTCGAGCAGGTCGCGCACGAGGTCGATGAACCGGTGCGTGGCGATCTCGAGGGCCGGCCGCCGCGCCGCGTACTCTTCGACGGCCGCGCGGATCTGCGGCGTCGAGGAGGGCAGGGAAAGCGGGGCCGCGGGAGGCGCGTCGGAACCGTCTGGCCCGCCTGCCGTGGGCGGGGTCGTCGCTGACATGCCGCCATCCTGCCCTGTCCGGCCCCAGGGGACCTCCGGAGCGCGCGGGCCGCGTCGGTCATGGATCCACGGCATCCGGCCGTCGGTGTTCCCCCAGCCGTAGCGCATCCCCCAGTGGTCGGGAACCCCGCGTGGGTCGATGACCCCGTGCGCCGGGAAGGCCCGGTCGGCGTCGTCGCGATAGGTGATGGCCCCGTCGAGGAACCACTCCGTGCACCGGTTGGGGCTCTCGGCGCCGACCCGGTACTCCTCGGGCACCGCTCGCGGGCGGCACGGGAAGTCGTGGGAGGGGACGATCCTGAAGCCGAGGACCCGGAACAGGCCGATGGCCTCGTGCAGGCTGATCGACAGGTCACCGGCCTCGATCCGCCCGATGCGGGCCCGCGGCACGCCGAGCCAGGCGGCGAGCCTGCGCTGGCTCACCCGGTGGACGCGGCGCACGTGACGCAGCGCGTCGCCGAACGCCTCAGCGCCGAGGTCGACGGGTCGCGGCGTGCTCGAGCTCATCCCACGACAGTGGGGTGGTGGGGCGCCTGTCACCAGCCGCACCGGGCCGTCTGTGGACGTCACGCGGGTGGCGGCCGGGGGTGTGGACGGCGGCGACTCGCCGGGGTCGCTGATCACACGCTCTGCATTGCTCCGCCAGGTGAGCCAGCGTCGGTGCTGACGTGTGGTCGGTCGGTGGGCCCGTCGGGCTGGCTCGTGTCGTGGAGCAACGCAGAGGGAGTGGGGGAGGGGTGTCTGGGAGGCGGCGTCTATTGGGAGCCTCTGCATTGCTCCGCCAGGTGAGCCAGCGTCGGTGCGGACGCGTGGTCGGGCGATGGGCCCGTCGGCCGGCTCGTGTCGTGGAGCAACGCAGAGGGGGCGAGCAGGACGTCCCAGATGTCGTGCCCTTCCTGCGGCCGTCCTGAGAGGGCGCCCGACAAATCCGTGGACGCCAGGGGTGGCTGGTGTGATCGTGGCGCCATGCACCTCGAGACCCCTCGCCTCGTCATCCGGCCGTGGTCGCACGACGAGGCCGACCGCCTCCTCGACATCCTCAGCCGGATCGAGGTGGTGCAGTGGCTCGGCGACGGCGAGCCGGTGCTCATGAAGGACCTCGACGAGGCGCACCAGCGCATCGACCGCTACGGCGTCCGAAGTGAGAACCCGCCGCTCGGGTTCTGGGCCGTGGAGGTGCGTGAGACCGGCGTCGTGGCCGGCTCGGTCCTGCTGCTGACGCTGCCGGACGCCGAGGACGGCGAGGTCGAGGTCGGCTGGCACCTGCACCCCGACTCGTGGGGCCACGGCTACGCCACCGAGGCCGCCGCGGCTGTGATCCAGCACGGTTTCGACGCCGGTCTGCCCGACGTCTACGCCATCACCCACCTGACCAACGACCGCTCCCAGGCGGTCTGCCGCCGGCTCGGCCTCGACGACCTCGGCGAGATGACGAAGTGGTACGAGGAGCCCTCACGCGTTTTCCGCACGACGCCCGACGCGTGGGCCAACCGCAGCTGACGCGTCCGTCGGGGGGCCTACGCCTCGCGTCCGCCGCGGCGTCAGGGTTCAGCCGCCGACGTGCACCTGCGGGCGACGCGTCGCGTCGGGCTCGGCGCGCCGGATGATCTCGTGCGTCAGCGGCGGGATGTCGCCCTCGCCGGCGAGCAGGAAGCGCAGCACGTTCAGGCCCGGCGCCTTCTCGCTCCACTCGAAGTAGATGTGCGGCGGCTTGCTGACCCGGTCCCGGACGTCGAGGAGCACCGCGGCCAGGACGTTCGGCACCGACGGGCCGGTCGCGCGCAGGATGTAGTGGCCGCCGACCACCGCGGAGCCGACGTGCACCGTCGTCGCGAAGTCGCTCGCGTCGCTGATCTCGACCTCGAGGAAGATCGCGCCCTGACGGGCGTTGAGGTGGTTGTGCATCCGCACCTCGAGCGACTTGGCGCGGTACTCGTCGCGGTCACCGGCGTCGATCTTGTTCGCGATGAAGCGCAGCGGCTGCGGCCCGAGGGCTGCGTCGTCGAGGATCGCCCTGGCGCTCTCGTCGTAGACGACGCGCTGCACGCGCAGCTCGGTGGAGCGGACGATCCTCGACCACACGCTGATGACGACGATGAGCGCGATGAACAGCAGCGCGATGAGCAGGCCCTCCGGCCGCTCCACGACGGTGATGGTGATCGTGTAGAGGAAGATCGCGCTGACGACGCCGAAGAAGACGGCCGTGCCGCGGTGCCGGCGACGCAGCTCGGTGAGGAACACCGCCACGGCGGCCGACGTCATGAGCGCGAGGACGCCGGTGGCGTACGCGCCGGCCTGCTCGTCGACGTTGGCCTTGAAGGCGAGCGTGACGACGGCGGCGATGAACGACAGGACGAGCACCAGCGGACGCGTCGAGCGGGCCCAGTCCGGCGCCATGCCGTAGCGCGGCAGGTAGCGCGGGACGATGTTGAGCAGGCCCGCCATGGCCGACGCGCCGGCGAACCAGAGGATGCCGATCGTCGATGCGTCGTAGACGGTGCCGAAACCCTCGCCGAGCAGGTCGTGGGCCAGGTAGGCGAGGGCGCGGCCGTTGGCCGGGCCGCCCGGCTCGAAGGCCGCGTGCGGGATGAGCAGCGTCGTGACGAGCGAGGACCCGATGAGCATGACGCTCATGACGAGGGCCGCGGTCGTCAGCAGCTTCTTGGCGTTGCGGATCCGACCCTCCGGGTTGGCCGGGGTGTCGTCGGGGTCGCCCTTGACGAGCGGCATGACGACGACGCCGGTCTCGAACCCGGACAGGCCCAGCGCGAGCGCCGGGAAGACGAGCAGGGCCGCGCCGATGATCCCGAACGGCACCGAGTGGGCCGAGGTCATCGCGTCGATCCAGTCGCCGAAGGCCGTCGGGTGGTCGCCGATGGCGATGAACCCGCGCACGACGACGACGAGGCTGAGGCCGAGGTAGGCCACGACGAGCACGACGGCCAGGCCGATGGCTTCCTTGAACCCCTTGAGGAAGATCGCGGCGAGCAGCACGAGCAGCGTCAGGGTGACGCCGACCTGGTGCCCGCTCAGCGTGGAACGCAGGTACGGGTTCTCGATGAGGTGGGCGCTCGCGTCGGCCGCCGACAGGGTGATGGTGATGACGAACCCGGTGGCGACGAAGCCGATGAGGGCCAGCACGAGGATCTTGCTCGGCCAGTACGACAGGAGCCGCTCGAGCATCGACAGGCTGCCGTCGCCGTGCGGGCTCTCGACGGCGACGCGCCGGTACATCGGCAGCGCTGCGAAGAGGGTGATGAGGACGAGCACGAGCGTCGCGATCGGCGACAGCGCGCCGGCGGCCAGCGCCGCGATGCCGGGCTGGTAGCCCAGCGTCGAGAAGTAGTCGACGCCGGTCAGGCACATGACGCGCCACCAGGGCTGCACGTGGTGCTGAGCGGTGGCCTGGGCCTCGCGCTCGTAGTAGCCGCCCGGGTCGGGCTGCGGGTCCGCGTCGAAGAACCACCGGTTGAACCGCTGCGCGGTTGGGGTCGTCACGGCGGAGGAGTCTAGGGGCCGGTCCGGGTGCCGGCGCCAGTCGAGGACGAGGGGTGGTCAGGCCACCCGACGCCTGCGACGCGCCTGGTAGGCCAGCGACAGTCCGACGACCCCGAGCGCCCACAGCGCGTGCAGCCCGTTGACGACGAGCAGCGCGACGACCGAGGCGAACGCGACGGCCGCGCACCACCAGCCGGCGCTCCCCCGCTCGAGCAGGCGCAGCGCCGACGCCGTGCCGAACACGTAGACGAGCGTGAAGCAGCCGGTGGCGAGCAGCATGAGCGGCGCCATGCCGAGGTCGAGCACGGCCGTCAGCGTCAGCGCCGTCGCCGAGGCGCCGGCGATGACGGCGATGCTGCGGCGCGGCACCTCGCCGGGGCCGGACCCCTTCGCGAGCCAGACCGGGAGGGCGCCCTCGCGGGCCAGCGACGCCCCGAGCCGCGACCCGCCGGCGAAGTAGGCGTTCATCGCCCCGACGGTGAGCAGGACCGCGACGACGGCGGTGACGACCCGGGCCTGCTCGCCGAGGGCGATCGCCATGAGGTCGGACAACGGGGCGGCGCTCGCGCCAGCGGCCGGGCCGAGCACGAGGACGCTCGTCGCCGCGAGGCCGATGTAGAGCACCCCGACGACGGCGACGGCGATGCCGGTGGCGCGGGGCACGTCGCGCCGCGGGTTGCGGTAGTCGCCCGCGAGCGAGGCGACTGCCTCCCAGCCGGCGAAGCCCCACACGAGGACGGCCGCGGCCGACCCGACGGCGCCCCAGCCGTGCGGTGCGAACGGCGTCAGCGACCCGGTGTGCCCGTGCGGCAGGGCCACGGCCATCGTCGCCGTCATGAGGAGGGCGAGCATCGTGGCGAGGCCGAGCTGGACGCGTCCGGAGAAGCGCAGGCCGGCGGCGTTCATGAGGCCGGTGCCGAGGATGAGCGCCGCCGCCACGACGAGCGTCGTCGTGCGCCCGCCGCCGACGACGTCGGCGACGTACCCGCCCGCCATCATCGACGCCGGGGGCGCGCCGACCGGGATGGCGAGGAAGAAGCACCAGCCGACGGCGCCGGCAGCCCGGTCGCCGAAGGCACGGCGCACGTAGGTCGACACGCCACCGCCGTCGGGGTGCCGGGCACCGAGCGCTGCGAAGGTGCTCGCGAGCGGCACGGACAGGACGACGAGAGCGGCCCACGCGACGAGCGAGGCGGGCCCGGCGATCCCGGCGGCGAGGGCCGGCAGCGTGATGACGCCGGTGCCGAGCACGGCGCCGACCGACAGCGCCGTGCCCTGCGGGACCGTCAGGCCGCCGCCCACCGGGGCGGGAGCGGCCCCGGTGGCCGGAGCGGGGAGCCCCGGGAGCGCGGGGAGAGCGGGCTCGCGGGCGGCGGTCGAGGTCATGGGCCCAGACTGCAGCCACGGTGGCCCGGTCAGAAGGTCCATTCCAAGCCGAACCGTTTGGGCCAATCGAGGCTCGCTCGGCCTACTCTGACCACGTGGACCTGCACGTCACCCTGACCGGCGCCGGTGACCTCACCGCCCAGATCTACGCCCAGCTGCGCGACGCCATCCTCGAGGGCCGGCTCGCGGGCGGCGACCGGCTGCCGGCCTCCCGCGACCTCGCGGGCACGCTCGACGTCGCGCGCGGCACGGTCACGGCCGCGTACGACCGGCTGCTCGCCGAAGAGCTGCTCGAGGCCCGACGCGGCGCCGGCACGTTCGTCGCGCCCGGCTGCGTGCCGCCGGCGGCCCCGGGACGGGTGGTCCGGGCCGGGGGTGCGCTCGCGCCGCGCGGGCCGTGGCGGGTGCCGGGCGAGCCGCCGCAGCTGCCCGGCACGGTCGCCGTCGACTTCTCGGTCGGTGTGCCGGACCCCGACCTGTTCCCGCTCGCGACATGGCGACGGCTCGTGTCGGGCGCCCTGCGCCGCGGACGCCTGTCGACCGTGACCTACGGCGACACCGGGCCGTCGCGGCTCGAGGAGCAGGTGGCCCGGCACGCCGGCCTGGCCCGCTCCGTGTCGGCCCGGCCGGAGGACGTCGTCGTGACGGCGGGCGCCCAGCAGGCGCTCGACCTCGTCGCGCGGGTGCTCGTCGAGCCCGGCGAGGTCGTCGCGGTCGAGGACCCCGGCTACACCGCCGCCGGGCGCCTCCTCGAGACCCACCGGGCCCGCGTCCGGGGCGTGCCCGTCGACGCCGAGGGGCTCGTCGTCGACGCGTTGCCCGACGCGGCGCGCCTGGTCTACGTCACGCCGTCGCACCAGCACCCCACCGGCGCCGCGATGTCGCTGGCGCGCCGGATCGCCCTGCTGCAGTGGGCCTCCCGACATGACGCCGTGGTCGTCGAGGACGACTACGACAGCGAGTTCCGGTTCGCCGACCGCCCGCTCGAGCCGCTGCAGAGCCTCGACCGCGAGGGGCGGGTGGTCTACGTCGGCTCGTTCTCGAAGTCGCTGCTGCCGGCGCTGCGGGTCGGGTACGCGGTGGCGCCGCCGTCGCTGTCGGGCGCGCTGCGCGAGGCGCGTCGGGTCACGGCGTGGTCCGGTGACGCCGTCACCCACGAGGCGCTCGCCGACTTCCTCGCCGAGGGCCACCACGGGGCGCACGTGCGGCGGGCCACGAAGGTCTACCGCGAGCGGCGCGAGCGGCTCCTCGACGCGCTCGCCGGGCTCGACGAGCACCTCGACGTCGTGCCGTCCGCGGCCGGCCTGCACGTCTGCGCCCTGCTGCGCGACCTCGGGCTCGACGACGTCGCCGTGGCCGGGGAGGCGCTCGCGTCAGGCGTGTTCGTCGAGCCGCTGTCGACGCGCCACCGCGAGCAGCCGGCCCGCCACGGGCTCGTGCTGGGCGTCGGGGCGGTGCCCGCCGACCGCGTCGGGCCTGGGGTGGCGGTGCTCGCCGCGGTGCTCAGGCGCCGTCGACGACGCCCGTAGCGCGTCGACGCACGATGGCGAACTGCGCTGCGAGCGGGATGATCCCGAGGATCAGCACCATCGGCACGGCGAACCCGATGCGGAGGTTGTCGGAGCCGACGGCCCCGGTGAGGACGGCGCCGAGCAGCGCACCCACGTAGTTGAACTGGTTGAAGCGGGCGATGACCTGGTCGACCTTGTCGATGCGCTTCTCACCGCTCAAGCCCTCGCCGCCGGCGATGGCCCCGGCCGCCGAGAAGCTGAGCGGGGCGATCGTCGCGACGGCACCGCCGAGGACGGCGAACCCGACGACCGCGACCCACCACGTCGGCGCGAAGACGATGACCGCGAGCGCGAACGAGGCGACGACGCCGCTGATCCGCAGCATCCACACGGCCCCGTGCCGGTCGACGAGCCCGTCGCCGACGGCCCGGGCGAGGAGCGTCGCGAGGAGGTAGGGCAGCGTCGCGAGGGCGGTGAGGCTCGTCGGGGCGTCGAGGGTGCCGCCGAGGTAGACCGGTCCCCACGTCGTGGCGGCGGTGTCGACCATGTAGAAGAGGACCATCGCGACGCCGAGCAGCAGGATGCGTCGCCACGGCACGTCGAGCGGCTCGGCGGAGTCGGCGAGCCGGTCGCGGCGGACGAACGGCGCGGCCAGCACCGCGAGCGGGAAGGCGAGCAGCGGCAGCAGCTTCGGGCCGAGGTCGACCGACGCGGTCGCGAGCGTGATGAGCGTGCCGACGACGCCGCCCGCGGTCCAGAACCCGTGGAACGAGGGCAGGATCGGGCGGCCGTAGAGGTGCTCGACGGTGACCGCCTGCATGTTGAACGACGCGTCGACGAGGCCGAGCGCGAGGCCGTAGACGGCCAGGCCGGCGACGAACACCCCGAAGGCCGGCGCGACGAGCAGCACCGCGAACCCGACGGTCGCCAGGACGAACCCGACCCGCACGACGACGGCGCTGGACGACCGCTTCGCGACGACCTCGGCGAGCACCGACCCGACGCCGGCGAGCAGCACGACCATGAGCAGCAGGCCGCTGACGGCCAGCTCGTCGAGGTCCCAACGCTCCTGGATCATCGGCAGGCGGGTGGTCAGGGAGATGAAGAGCAGGCCCTGCACGAAGAAGGCGGCACCGGCGGCGAGCCGGGAGCGGCGGAGGGCAGGGGCCTCGGTCTGGACCGTCACGGTGGCTCACGATGGACCCCGGGCGGTCCGCCGTCAAGCGGGTCCGCACCATGGCGCCGACCGGAGGCTCAGCAGCAGGGGTCGCCGCGCCAGTTCTCGAGCCCCTCGCGCACGGCGACGCCGGCGATGGCGAGCGCCGCGACGGCGTCGAGCCACCACCACCCGAGCAGGGCGTTGGCCAGCAGGCCGACGAGCAGCACCGCCGACAGGTAGGTGCAGAGCAGAGTCTGGGTGCCGTCGGCGACGACCGCGCCGGAGCCGAGCTCGCGCCCGGTGCGCCGCTGCCACCGCGAGAGCACCGGCATGACCGCGAGCGACAGGGCCGCGAGGACGATGCCGACGACCGACGCGTCCGGCTCGTCGCGGGTGACGAGCGCGCGCACCGACTCGACCGTGACGTACGCGGAGAGGGCGAGGAACGACACGGCGATGACGCGTCGGGCGAGGTGCTCGCGCTCCTCGGGGACCCGGTGGCTGAACTGCCAGAGGATGACGAGGCCGCTCATGACCTCGACGACGGAGTCGAGCCCGAACCCGATGAGGGCGGTCGAGTCGGCGATGCGCCCCGCCGCCACGGCGACGACGGCCTCGACGACGTTGTAGGCGACCGACGCCGCCGCCAGCAGGCGGGCGCGGCGGCCGAGCACCGCCCGGCGCGACGGCGTCAGGAGCGTGAACAGCTGCGGCTGTGGGGCGCTCACCAGTCGGCTCCGGTGCACGCGGATCGGTCGGTGCTCTCGACCTGGAGGGTGGCGTGCGCGATGTGGAACCGCTCGCGCAGCACGAGCCCAGCGGCGGCCAGCACGCGGTCGGGCGGTTCGGTTGCCGCGGTGACGAGGTGGGCGGTGGCGACGTCCATGCCCGAGGTCAGGGTCCACACGTGGAGGTCGTGCACCTCGACGACACCGGGGACTCCGGCGAGCGCGTCGGCGAGGTCGTCCGGCTCGATGCCGGCGGGGGCGTGCTGCCCGAGCACGGCGACGACCTCGCGGCCGAGGCCGACGGCGCGGACCGCGACGAAGACGGCGATGGCGAGCGCGATGCCGGTGTCCCACCAGGCGCTCCCGGTGGCGCGCACGAGCAGGGCCGCGGCGACGACGCCGATCGACCCGACGGCGTCGGCGACGACCTCGAGGTAGGCGCCCTTGACGTTGAGGCTCTCGCCCGCGCCACCGCGGAGCATGAGCAGCGCGACGACGTTGACGACGAGGCCGAGGAGGCCGACGACGAGCATGGTGCCCGACGCGATCTCGGGCGACGCGCCGATGCGCCCGACCGCCTCGACGACGATGTAGACCGACACCCCGAGCATGAGGAGCACGGCCAGGCCCGACGCGAACACCTCGGCCCGGTACGAGCCGAAGGTGCGGCGTCCGGTGGTGTCGGCCCGGGTGGCGATGCGCGTCGCGACGAGAGCGGCCCCGAGCGTCACGACGTCGGCGGCCATGTGCCCCGCGTCGGAGAGCAGCGCGAGCGACCCGGACACGAGGGCCGCGACGAGCTCGACGACGAAGAAGGCGCCGACGAGGGCGAAGGCGACGGCGAGGCGCCAGCGGTGGCGTCCGCCCGCGTGGCCGTGCGCCCCTGCGATGCTCCCGGCGCCGTGGGAGTGGCTGTGGCTCATCGGGACCCGCCGTCGTGGAGGGCGTGCTCGCGGGTGACGTCGAGCAGGAGGCGTACGTGCGCGTCGGAGAGGCGGTAGAAGACGTTGCGGCCCTCGCGCCGGCCGGCGACGACGCCCGACGCGCGGAGCAGGCGCAGCGCCTGCGAGATGGTCGTCTCCGCGGTGGCGGTGGCCGCGGCGAGGTCGCAGACGCAGAGCTCGCCGGCCTCGAGGAGGGCATAGAGGAGGCGGGCGCGCGTCGGGTCGCCGAGCAGCTTGAAGACGCTGGTGACGCGGGCCAGCTCGTCGGCGTCCGGGGCGTGCTCGGAGGCGAGCGCGACCTTCTCGGGGTGCACGCACGGGCTGGTGCAGGCGTCCAGGCCGGTGACGGTCGACACGGTGGTCCTCTCATCTGACCGGATGTTCAGATGTCACTGTCGTCGGCGGCGCGCCCCGGTGTCAACCGCCCGGCAGACTGTCGGCCATGCTGAGACTCACGGTGACGGTGCCGGGCGCCCTGACCGACGACGTGACGGCCATGCTCACCGACTCGACGGCCGTGAGCACGCTCGTCGTGCACCGCGGGGCCGCCCTGCGTCCGTCGGGCGACGTCGTGCACGCCGACGTCGCGCGCGAGGGGGCCAACGACCTCGTCGAGCGCCTGCGCGCCCTCGGCGTCCACGAGGAGGGGACGCTCCAGCTCGAACCCGTGGGCACGTGGGTGTCGCGGGCCGGCTTCGAGGCCGACGAGGAGACGCCCGGCAGCAGCGCCGACGCCGTCGTCTGGGCCGAGGTCGCGCAGCGCTCCTACGAGGACAGCGAGCTGAACTGGACGTTCCTGTCGTTCATGTCGCTCGCGACGCTCATCGCCGGGATCGCCATCGTCCTCGACTCGCAGATCCTCGTCATCGGCGCCATGGTGCTCGGGCCCGAGTTCGGGGCCATCGCGGCGCTCGGTGTCGCCCTGGTGCGGCGGCGCGCCCTGCTCTTCGCGGTCGCGGCGCGGGCGCTCGTCGTCGGGTTCGGGGTGGCGATCCTCGTGACGTGCCTGGCCGGGCTGGTCGGCCGAGCCCTCGGCTGGGTGACCCTCGACGACATCACCGGATCGCGACCGGCCACCGGGTTCATCTACACGCCCGACAAGTGGTCGTTCATCGTCGCGCTGCTCGCCGCCGCGGCGGGCGTGCTGTCGCTGACCTCGGCCAAGGTCGGCGGCCTCAGCGGCGTCTTCATCTCGGTCACGACGATCCCGGCCGCGGGCAACGTCGGGCTCGGCCTCGCCTTCGGGGCGTGGACCGAGGTGCGTGGCAGCGGCCTGCAGCTCGTCGTCAACCTCGTCGGGATGGCCCTGGCCGGGTGGGGGACGCTCGCACTGCAGCGCGCCGTGTGGTCGCGGGTGCCCGCTCCGCGGTCGCACTCGCGGTTGAGCCGGCGGGTGCACGCCGAGCCGCCCCGGCCCCGCCACTGAAGTCTCGGGTGCAGGCTTACGGGACGAAATGATCTGTGGCTGAACCGAATTGGCTGTGGGCAGGCCTTTCCCTACTGTTCGAACACCTGTACGATAGGGGCATGTCGCAGGCAGTGATCGAGCAGGACTGGGACCTCGTCGCGTCCCTGGCTGCCGACCTGCACGACGCCCACGGCCGACTTGTGGATGCGGTGGCGGTGGCACTTTCTGAGGGGTCGTGGCAGGCGGCCGGGATCCGGTCGCCGGAGCACTGGCTCGTGGTCCGCGCGGGTTTGTCGCGGGGGCACGCGGCGGCGGTGGTGCTGACGGCCCGCCGGGCCGAGGAGCTGCCGCAGACGGCGGCGGCGTTGCGGGACGGGCGGATCAGCCTGGACCAGGCCGCCGTCGTGGCCCGGCACGCGCCGGCCGTGTTCGATGCCACGGTGGCCGAGTTCGCCCAGCACGCGACGGTGCCGCAGCTGCAGCGCTCGGTGGCCCGGTACGACTTCACCCTCGAGCCGCGGACCTTCGACGAGGAGGGCCGGCTGCTACCCGCCGAGGTGACCGCCGAGGTGACCGCCGAGGTGACCGCCGAGGTGACCGGCGGCAGCGACGACGGCGACGAAGAGGCGACGCCGGCGCGCCCGCCGGAGCCGGTCGAGCCGGCGTCGCTGAGCATGGGCGTCGACGCGGACGGCCGGTTCCGGCTGCGGTACGACGCGCCCGCCGAGGTGGGTGAGCTCGTGAGGGCCGCGTTGGCCGAGGCGAAGGACCACCTGTTCCACACCGTCACCGACACCACCCACACGTCCGAGGGCGACGACGACCAGCACCGGCAGGACCCGTACACCGACCCCGCCACCACACCCGGCCCGCGCCGCATCACCTGGGCCGATGCCCTCGTGCTGCTCGCGACCCGCTCCCTCGACCTCGCGGGCACCACGCCCGCCTCCGGTACGGGCTCCGGCAGCGGCGGTTCTGGGCGTGGCGGGTCGGCGCGGCGGGCCCGGTACCGGGTTCAGGTCCACCTCGACACCAACGGCGGGTGGCTCACCGGCAGCCCGCGCCTGCCCCGGCACGTCGTCGACGGCCTGACCTGCGACGGCACCCTGGTCCCGGTCTGGGAGACCGACGGGCACCCGGTCAACGTCGGGCGCACCCACCGCGTCGTGCCGCACCGCACCCGGGTCCTCGTCCTCGATCGGGACCGCGGCTGCCGGTTCCCCGGCTGCCCGGTCACCTCGGCCGACTACCTCGAGGTCCACCACCGCGTCCACTGGCGCGAGGGCGGGCTGACCGACCTGGACAACCTGCTGTGCCTGTGCACCTTCCACCACGACAGCCACCACCGCGGCGATTACACCATCACCGGCGACCCCACCAGAGAAGACGGGCTCCGGTTCGTGACCCGGCAGGGCTGGCCCATCGGACCACCGGCCAGATCACCAAAGCCGTCGCCAGACCGACCCGTCGGCGCGTCGACCCGGCCCCGCCGACCACGGCCCCGTCTCGGGCGTACCTATCCCGCCCCGACCGGCGGCACCCTGCACCTGCACCTCGTCGACCTCACCCCGACGCGCGCAGCGCCGCCGCGAGACTGACGGGCAGGCCCGGCCGGACGGGGAAACGGGTCGGCCCGAATGCCGGGCGGCCGGGTGGACGTTCCGTGGCGGAGGGGCGCGGTGATCGCTAGCGTCGGGGCCGTGATGACGCCGCCGACCGACGTGTCCGAGAGCACCGTCGTGATCACGTTGCGGGCCATGTGGGGATCGACACCCGCGAGATCGCCTACGCCCCGGTCGGATTCGGCGCCCACCACTGGTCGGTCACCGACTCGGAGGGCGCGCGCTGGTTCGTCACCCTGCACGATCTCGGCACGGGCATCGGCACGGGCATCGGCGCGGCCCAGCGAGGCCTGACCCTGCTCGCCGCATTCCGGGCCGCGGCAGACCTCGAGGCGAATGGGCTGCCGTTCGTCGTCGGGCCACGTGCCGCGTGCGACGGCGCCGTCGCAGTCGAGGCGGCGCGACACCGGTGGCTCTCCGTGACGCCATGGCTCGACGCCTCCCGGCTGCCCGAGCCCTCGGCGCAGACGGCTGCACAGCTGGGCACCGTCGTCGACGCACTGGCCCGGCTCCACGAGGCCACGCCGCTGGCCGTGGCAGCCGCCACCGACGACCTCCTGCTGCCCGGGCGTGAGCGCCTCGATGTCGCGCTTCCACGCGCGCATGCGGCCGACGCTGCCGACCTGACGCCTGGCGGCCCGTACGCAATCCGTGCACGAACCGCGTTGCGCGACAACGCTGCCGCTGTCCGCGCAGCCCTCGACGACTACGACGCCCTCGCCGCCGAGGTGCACGCGTCCCGGAGCGGCTGGGTGGTCACCCACGGTGAGCCGCACTGGCGCAACGTCCTCGATGGGCCGGACGGCCTGCGCCTCGTCGACTGGGACACGCTACTGCTCGCGCCGCCCGCGCGCGACCTGCTCCACGTCGCGGGCGAGGCGTCGGGCCCACGCGCCGACGCCGTGCTGGCGACGTACGCCGACCGCACCGGCCGCGTCGTCGACCCGGACGAGCTGCGGTTCCAGGCGCTGCGCTGGGACCTCACCGAGGTCGCGCTCTACGTCGCCTGGTTCGCCGAGCCGCACACCGACGACGAGGACTCGGCCACGGCGTGGGGCGGGTTCACCGACTCGTTGTCGGCGCTGGCGTCGGCACCGGGAGCGTGAACCTCGTCGACAGGGCCCCGTTGACGAGGGCGAGGAAGGTGCCCGTCTCCTGACGGATGACGGCATATCGGGCTGCTGCCTGCGGCGACCCGGCCTCCGCCTCGCGCGTGGCGGCGTCGGTGAAGAGCCGGAGCGAGGACAGCCGCGCATAGTACGTCGGAGCGTCGAGGCCGGGCGGGGAACCGCCCGCGCCGAGAGCGGCGAAGTGACGGGTCATCGTGTCGAGGCGGACGGCGGCCGCGTTCCCGCTCAACGGGATCCCGTCGAGCGTGCGGATGTCCGACAGCAGTGCGGCGTACCCGGTCAGGGCCGTCGCACGGCTGAAGAGCGCGCTGCTCGTCAGCGCGGGAGCTGGCAGCAGCGTCACGGTCACGGTCGGGGTCGCCCGCACCGTGACGGTCGAGGTCACCGGGATCGTGGCGGTCTGCGTGACGGTCTGGGTGTCGGTCACCGTGACGCTCACCGTGTCCCTGACCCCGGCACCCTGCGGCGCCTGGCTGAGCTCGACCGACGGGTTGCCCGACGAGCACGCCGACACGCTGACGGACAGGCCCACGGCGAGTGCGGGGCCGAGCACGGCGACAGCCG
The DNA here is from genome assembly GCF_057656595.1 of Intrasporangium sp. Soil_C_50. Taxonomy (NCBI): domain Bacteria; kingdom Bacillati; phylum Actinomycetota; class Actinomycetes; order Micrococcales; family Intrasporangiaceae; genus Intrasporangium; species Intrasporangium sp. Soil_C_50. Next base: position 8,724 of record NZ_JBDGKB010000019.1, on the reverse strand, counting down.
CTGCGCGGGCTGGGTGCACGGTCGCCTCCCTCGGTCGCCGGGCGTAGCTCGCCGGGCAGCGGTGCCCGGCCCGATGATTGTCGTCACGTCAGGGTGCGTTTCGGGGCCGAACGACCGAATCGGATCCTGAGGCCGGGCTCAGGTGCGGGCCGCGGCGCGCTGCGGACGGGTCAGGTAGAGCACGCCCTCGAGGTCGGCGCCACGGAGGTCGGCGTCGCGCAGGTCGGCACCCAGCAGGTCCGCTCGGCGCAGGTCCGCCCCGCGCAGGTCGGCCGCGATGAGCAGGGCGCCGCGCAGGTCCGCGCCGCGCAGGTCCGCGCCGCGCAGGTCGGCGCCGACGAGGTCGGCACCGGGCCGTTCGCGTCGGTCCGGGGCGCCACGTCCGCGCGTCGAGGCGCGCACGAGCGCGCTGACGCGTCCGAGCACCGGGCCGACGCGGCGTCGCAGGGCGTCGAGGTCGAGCGCGAGCAACGTCGACGCGTCGCCGGCACTCAGCGCCGCCGCCTCCGCCACGAGTGCGTCCACCTCCACCCGCAGGCCGGCGGCCTCGCGCCCGTGCCCCGGCCCGGTGGACAGGAGCCCCGACGCCTCGGCGAGCAGTGCCAGCACCTCGTGCACCTGGCGCAGCACCGGCAGCACGGCGAACATCGAGGCCGCCGTGTCCGGCTCCTCCCGCCACGACACCCCACCGAAGGTCACCTGCGACACCTGCTGACCGGCGCCGAAGCAGTCGAAGACCGTGCACCCCTTCCAGCCCGTCTCGCGCAGCCGGTCGTGGATGCCGCACCGGTCGTCGGGCAGGAGGTTGCGGCACGGCTCCCCGGCGGGCTTGTCGACGGGGAAGTCGGCCGAGCGGGTCAGCGGCAGGGCCACGCAGCAGAGCCCGAAGCAGCGGGAGCAGTCGGGCACGAGCTCAGGCACGGGCACGGGCGGGCGGCCGGCCGTCACGTCACGGTGTCCGACACGACGGTCGTGCGGTCGACACCGCCCGCAGCGGAGGGGGACTCGTACCGGACCGGCATGCCCGGGTGCGCCGGGGCGAACCAGAACGTGGCGGCGGCGGTGCCCGCACCGACGCGGTAGCGCAGCGCCTCGACCTCACCGAGGGGGACTGACACCGTCTCGCGCGTCACGGTCGTGACGTCGGAGGGGAAGGATGCGTGCGCCTGCAGCTCGAGCCATGTCGAGCGCGTGGCCTCGATCTCGCCGGCCCGCTCCCCGTCGGGCCCGAGCGTCCAGCGGTCGACCGTGACGCCCTCGGCGTCGCCGTCGCGGTAGCGGTTGACCCGCCGGAACGGTTCGCCGCCGGCCGGCTCGACGAGGAGCGTGATGGTGCGGCCGTCGGGGCAACCGGCGCGGATCTCATCGGCAGTGAACGGCGTCGGCGCGTTCACAGCAGCGAGCTCGGGTCGTCGGGGATGTCGGCGGCGTAGTCCTGCAGCAGCTGGAGGGGCACGACCTCGAGCGCGCGTTCGTGCGTCGCGGCGAGGAACACCGGGGCTGCGACTCCGTCCTGCTGGGCCTGCAGCCAGCGCGCGGCGACGACGCACCACCGGTCGCCGGGCGTCAGGCCGGGGAAACGCCACTCCGGGCGCGGCGTCACGAGGTCGTTGCCGACGGCGCGCTGGTGGTCGAGGAACTCGCGGGTCGCGATGACGCAGATCGTGTGGCTGCCGCGGTCCTCGGGTCCGGTCGTGCACCAGCCGTCGCGGTAGAAACCGGTGAGCGGGTCGGTGCCGCAGGGTTCGAGGTCGCCGCCGAGCACGTTGCGCTCCCGCCGATCCGCCATGCGCCCAAGGTATCGCCCCGCGCCGCGACGTCGTGGCTACGCTGAACCCATGGCTGGCATGCGCGACTACGACGACAGCGAGCAGGACTACGTCGACGCGTGCCGGTCGCGCTCGGAGACCCAGGCGGCAATGTTCCGCGAGGTCGCCCAGGCAGCGCGCGACCACGGCGACGCCGACGTCGAGCTGCTGGAGGGGGCGCTCGCGTCGCTGGAGTACGAGTACTTCAACAACATGCTCATCGTCCTCGAGGGCTACTTCGGCGAGCGGTCCCGCGCCCTCCTCGGCCGCGGAGGTGCCGTCGACGAGGTGCGGGCCATCGTCCGGTCGCTGATGGAGGACGGTGGCACGTTCGTCGACGACCCGCGGTCGTCGCTCGATCCCGCACGCACCGTGCTGCGCCTCGCTCCGGGCGACCCCGTCCGGCTGACGCTCCAGCAGTACATGCGCCTCGCCGACGCGTTCTTCCGCCAGGTCGAGGCCCACCTGTCCCACGGCGGGCAGGTCTGACACGCCGTGAGCCGTCCGCCCCTGCCCGGCGAGGTCGCCGCCTTCCTCGCCCGTCCGAACCACGCCACGATGAGCACGGTGCGCCGCGACGGCCAGCCCGTGTCGGTGCCCACGTGGTACCTCTTCGAGGAGGGCCGCGTCGTCGTCAACCTCGACGCCGGCCGCACGCGTCTGGCACACCTGCGCCGGGAGCCGCGGGTCGCCCTCAGCGCGATCGACCCCGACGACTGGATCACCCACGTGAGCCTCCAGGGCCACGTCGTCGAGCTCCTCGACGACACCGACCTGCACGACATCGACCGCATCGCGCGGCACTACACCGGCAAGCCGTACCGGGTGCGCGACCGGCCGCGGGTCACGGCGCACGTCGCGGTCGACCGCTGGCACGCGTGGGGCCGCCTCAAGGGCGCGAGGTGACGGCAGGCGTCCGTCGTGACCCGCTCGGGGTGCCGCACCTGTGGGCCGACGACGTCATCGCGCTGGCCCGGCTCCAGGGGCAGGTCACCGCCCTCGACCGGTCCTGGCAGATCGAGCACCACCGGTGGCGGATGGAGGGGCGCACCGCCGAGCACGTCGGGGTCGACGGACTGGACTGGGACCGGTTTGCGCGCCAGGTGCGCCTCGAGCACACCGTCCGCCGCTGCTTCGAGACGCTCGACCCCGAGACCCAGGAATGGCTCGCCGCCTACGTCGATGGCGTCAACTCGTCACTGGCAGAAGGGCTCTCGAAGGCGTCCGAGGTCCGCGCGCTCGGCTTGGAGGCGTACGCCGCGGCACCACGCCCGTGGCAGCCGTGGACCCCGCTCGGGATCTTCTGGGCCATCCACCTGCTCTTCGGCACCTTTCCCTCCAAGCTGTTCAACGCCCACGTCGCGGACCGGCTCGGACCGCACGTCGTGCCGCTGCTGCGCACCGAGGGCTCGGACCGTTCCGGCAGCAACGCGTGGGTCGTGGCCGGGCACCGCACGGCAGCCGGCCTGCCCCTCATCGCGGGCGACCCGCACCGCACCATCGAGCTGCCCGGCTGCTACCAGCAGGTGGGCCTGGCCTGCCCGGAGCTCGACGTCGTCGGGTTCACCTTCCCGGGCGTGCCCGGGGTCCAGCACTTCGCGCACACGGGGACCGTGGCGTGGGGCATCACCAACGCCATGGCCGACTACCAGGACCTCACGACCGAGTCGCTGCGCGTCACGGGTCGTGACGCATCGGGCGGGCTGCTCCTCGAGGCGCGAGGCGTCGACGGCTGGGAGCCGGCCGACGCCTCGAGCGAGGTCGTGCGGGTGCGCGGCGGTGACGACGCCGTCGTGCCCGTCGTCGTGACGCGTCGCGGCCCGGTCGTCACCGGGCTCGAGGCCGAGCTCGACCGGGCCGTCGCCGACGCGTCGGACACGTCGGACGCGTCGGACGCGTCGGCGGCGTCGGTGCCCAGACGCGCGCACCCGACCGCGTACAGCCTGCGCACCCCGACCTCCGTCGAGGGGGACCTCGGCTTCTCGGCGCTGCTGCCGCTGCTGCGCGCCCGCACCGTCGACGACGTCGAGGCGGCCTTCGCGCACTGGGTCGAGCCGGTCAACAGCGGACTCGTCGCCGACACCTCCGGACGCGTCCGGCACGTCGTCGCCGGGCGCGTGCCCGACCGCGACCGCGCGGCCCTCGAGCTGCCCCTGCCGGCGTGGGACCCCCGCCACGTGTGGCGTGGCTACCGGACGCCCCCGGTGACCGACGTCGACGACGTCATGGTCAGCGCCAACGACCGCGCGAGCGGGGGTGGGCTCGGCGTCGACTACGCGACCCCGTTCCGGGCCGAGCGGATCCGCGCCCTCGTCGGTGACCGCACCGACCTCACCGTCGAGGACTTCGCGGCGATCCACGTCGACACCCTCAACGGCCAGGCCGAGCCGATGCGTCCGCTCGTCGAGGCGGCCGTCGTCGACGGCCACGCCAGCGAGGTGCGCGAGGCCCTCCTGGCCTGGGACGGACACAGCGATGTCGACAGCCACGAGGCGATGCTCTTCGCGGCCTGGCGCACGGCCCTCGTCCGGTGGTTCGCCGAGCAGCCGCAGCTCGCTGCGGTCCGCGAACCCCTCGGCCACTCGAGGATCTTCGCGGCCTGGACCAACCCGTTCGGCCAGCTCGGGGCCGGCTGGCACACGCTCGTCGAGGGCGCGGGCGCGCTCGGCATCGACGTCTCGGTCGGCGTCCGGGTCGCGCTCCAGCGCGTCGCCGAGTCGGTCGGGCCCGACGCCGTGTGGGGCGACCGCCACCGCCTCGACCCGCTCCACGCGCTCGACGGCGTCGGCGGGGCGCCGGCGGTGTCGCCCGCCCCGGTGCCGGGCGACAAGGGCTGCGTCCTGGCGGCGGCCAGCGCGCCCGGCGTCACCGACCGGGCCTACGGCGGACCCGTCGCGCGGTACGTGTGGGACCTCGCGGACCGTTCGGCGAGTCGCTGGGTCGTGCCGATCGGGGCCTCCGGGGTCGAGGGCGACCCCCATTTCGCCGACCAGACCGCGGCGTGGCTCACCGGTCGCCTCTACCCCGTCCATGACGTTGGCGGGGCGTGACCCGTCGCACTTGACCATTCTTTTACCTTTTGCGGGACATTTCGTGACTTTCCCCGTACGCTCAGGCCTGACGGACCGGTGGGACGGTCCACGAGGGTCGGGTCGAGGGTCCCGATCGTGAGGGGTGGAGGGGGTCCGGACATGTCCAGGACGACGACGATGCACCGCATGGCGCTCGATCTCTCGCTCGACCGCGCCCTCGTGCCGGTGGGCGCGGGGACCGGTGAGCGAATCCTCCCCGACCCCGAGTGGCCCGTGCCGCCGCGCGGCTGGCACCTCTGGGCCGCAGCACTGCCCGAGTCCCGGGGCGCCCGCCCCTCGCCCCTCGCCGACGTCGACCCCGCCGACGTCGACCCCAGTGACGTCGACCGCAGTGACGTCGACCTCACGGGCGACGACGAGACGCGCCCGTTCGTCGAGGCCGACGACGCCGCGTTCACGCTCCCGTCGCGCCCGGCGCTCGCACGGCGCGACACCGTCGACCTGCTGGCCCGCCCGCGAGGTCGGCGCCTGCCCGATGGCTCCGGCCTCGGCTTCACGCTCATGGCCGCCCTCGTCGTGCTCGGCACGCTCATCGGTGGCCCGACCGGGGGCCTCGTCGTCCTCGGCGTCTCGACCCTGCTCGCCACCTCCGCCGCGATCATCCTCGGGCGCCTGACGCTCAACCACGTCGGCGGACTGCGCGGCGGCAGCCTCCTGCTCGTCGTGGCGGTTGCTGCGCTGATCGTCGGCTCGGTCGACGCCGCGGCCCGTCGCGAGGACGCCGTCCAGCGCGGCGTGCCCGTACCGGTCTCCTCACCGATCGCGTCCGGGCACGCGGCCACGCCGACGGCCTCGGCCTCCGGCCCCGCGTCGGTGGCGCCCGTCGCCCCGCATCGGACGAGCACCGAGCTCAGTGCCGTCCCTTCGGTGACCGGCACGCTGGTGCCGAGCCCGCACCACGACACCACGTCCACGCCTCCCGCGCCACGGTCGAACGCGACCGCCCGCACGGCCGAGGTCGTGCGGGCGTCCGCGGCGCCGCTCCTGCCCGCCGACGCGTTCGCCCCCAGACCCGGGCTCGACAGCCTCGCCGCCGTCACCGGCACGCGTCTTCCCGCCACGCCGCTCGAGCCCGCGAAGACGCTCAAGCCCGTCAAGGCGCCCAAGCCGGCGAAGACGCTCAAGCCCGCCACGACGACTCCGTCGGCGGCACCGGGTGCGGTGAAGAACGCGGTGAGGAACGCGGCGAAGAACGCGGCGAAGGACGCGGCGAAGAACGCGGCGAAGCAGGCGGCCGCCGACGCCAGGGCCCAGGCCAAGGCGACCAAGACCGCTGCGAAGGCTGCAGCCAAGAGCGCGGCGAAGGCTGCGCGGGCGAGCCGCTGAACCGACGCCCGGCACGTCGCGCCGGACCCGCCTCCCGCACGTTCGGTGCTGTGCGAGAGTGACCTCGTGAGCACAACGACGCGGCGCTCGGCTGCCCTGTGGCTCGTCGGCGCCGCCCTCGTGGGCGCGGTCGCGGCCGTCCTCCACGTCCTTCGGTCCGACCTCGGCGGTGCCCACACGAGCCTCGGTCTCGCGGTGTCGGCCTGGCTCGTCACGGCGCTGGCCGCGCTCATGCTCTACCACGGCGTCGTCGTCGCGGCGCAGGCCCAGGACGCCGCGGCCCCGCCCGTCGAGGACCTCTCCGGGGACCCGGTCCTCGACCCGTCGAGGGTCGACCCCGACCCCGATCCCGCTGCGGGAGTGCCGGAGCGGGCGGACGTCGAGACGCACGAGACCTACACCTTTAAGCGCGGCAAGCGCATCGGCGACTCCTGACCCGTCGGTGGTCGCGGGCACAATGGCGACATGACCGACGGGACCACCGACGGCACCACCGACGGAACCACCCGGGCGACCAGCTGGGTGCTCCACGTCGACCTCGACCAGTTCATCGCGGCCGTCGAGGTGCTGCGCCACCCCGAGCTCGCAGGCCGGCCCGTCATCGTCGGCGGACGCGGCGACCCCACCGAGCGGGCGGTCGTGTCGACGGCCAGCTACGAGGCGCGCGCGTTCGGCGTCGGGTCGGGGATGCCGTTGCGGCTCGCGGCGCGCAAGGTGCCGGACGCCGTCATCCTGCCCGTCGACGCCGAGGCCTACACCGAGGTGTCGGGTCGGGTCATGGAGGCGCTCCGATCGCTCGGCGTCGTGGTCGAGGTGCTCGGCTGGGACGAGGCGTTCCTCGGCGTCGACACCGACGACCCGGAGGCCTTCGCGGCCCGCGTCCGGGCGGCGGTGCTCGAGGCCACCGAGCTGCACTCCTCCGTCGGCATCGGCGACAACAAGGTGCGGGCCAAGATCGCCACCGGGTTCGGCAAGCCGCGCGGCGTGTTCCGCCTGACCCGCGACAACTGGTTCGAGGTCATGGGTGAGCGGCCGACCGTCGACCTCTGGGGCATCGGGTCCAAGGTGTCCAAGCGGCTCGCCGCGCACGGCATCACCACCGTGCGCCAGCTCGCCGACGCCGACGAGGCCGTCCTCGTCGGTGAGCTCGGCCCGAGGATGGGCGTCTGGTACCACCAGCTCGGTCGCGGGCTCGGGTCCGCCGTCGTCGACGACACACCGTGGGTCGCGCGCGGCCACAGCCGCGAGACCACCTACCAGGAGAACCTCACGACCCCGGCGCAGGTGGAGGAGGCGGTGCGGGTCCTCGCCGCGCAGGTCTTCGAGGACACCGTCAAGGAGGGGCGCCCCGTATTCCGGGTCACCCTCAAGGTGCGCTACGCCCCCTTCTTCACCTCGACGAAGGCCCGCAAGCTGCCGGCCCCGACCACCGACGTCGACGCCGTGGTCGCGGCGGCCGTCGAGCTCGCCGGACGCCTCGACCCCGACCGCGAGGTGCGCCTGCTCGGCGTCCGCGCCGAGATGGTCATGCCCGAGGAGGGCGACCCGGTCGAGCGCACCCCGATCCGCGGGCGTCTCTAGCCGTCCCGGGTGGACGCCGGCTGACCGAAGCCTGTCCGGGGGGTGGCAGGCGGCTGTCAGGAACGTGGCCTACGGTCGTGCCCATGTCTTTTCGCACGAGCAGCACCTCCGACGTCCGACGCCGCATCGCCGGCTCCGGCGTGCTGCCCGCCGTCGGCGGGTGCCTCGTGCTCGTGCTGCTGCTCACCGTGGCGCGCGAGCCGCTCTACCGGGGGACCGCGGCGTTCGGCACCGCGCTGCCCGGCCCGCTCGGGGCGCTCTTCGAGGTCGTCGGCGAGCTCGGCATCCTCGTGCTGCTCGGCGCGGCGGGCTACCTCGCCTGGCGCGCCCGGTCCCGCGGCCTCGAGCACGTGGCCCTGGCCGTCGCCGCGGGGGTCACGACGGTCGGCGCCTACGTGCTGAGCGAGGTCGTCAAGTCCGTCGTCGGTGAGGAGCGGCCGTGCCGCACCCTCGCCGTGCACCCGCTCGCGGCCTGCCCGCCGCCGGGCGACTACTCGTGGCCGAGCAACCACGCGGTCATCGCCGCGTCCCTGGCGACGGCCGTCGTCGTCCTCGCCCCGACGTGGTGGCGCTTCGCCGCCCCGGTCGCGCTCGCGGTCGGGGTCTCGCGCGTCGTCACGGGCGCGCACTACTGGCACGACGTCGTCACCGGCGTCGCCGTGGGCGTGCTCGTCGTGTGGTTCGCGACGTGGGCGCTCGTACCGTGGCTGCACACCCGCCTGGAGGCGTGGGTCGACGGCTCGGCACCCGACGTCGTGCGCCGGGTGGTCGGCGAGCCCGCGCGGGAGCGGCCCGAGGTCTGAGAGCCCTATGTCAAGCGGCCTGTTGTTGGAGGACCGTCAAGCGTCCGTGTAGGTCGGGGTCGTAGGGCACGTGGTCGTGCCAGCAGCGCCAGAGGATCCTGGTCCAGCCCTGGG
>NZ_JBDGKB010000018.1:0-76900 GCF_057656595.1 Intrasporangium sp. Soil_C_50 | reverse complement strand
GCGCTGCCGCCGTTGGCCGGGGCGGTCCAGGACACGGTGGCCTGCTTGTCCCCGGCGGTGGCGGTGACGCCGGTGGGCGCCGCGGGCGCGGCCGGCGCTCCGCTCGTCGTGGAGAAGACGACGTCGACGTAGTAGCCCTCGGACTGGTACGTCAGGTTCGGGAAGCCGCTCGAGGTGCCGTAGCGGTAGACGCCGTTGCCGCCGCTGACGCCGTCCTTCAAGGCGTGCAGGGGTGGGCTGTCGACGCCCGCGCTGAAGTAGAACGAGTCGGCGGCGTAGTGGCCGCTCGGCGCGAAGAACGAGGCGACGTAGACCGTCCCCGCCGTGACGGACACGGGCGCGGCGAAGGTGACTTGCTGCCAGCCGGTCGCGGTCTCGTTGGTGAAGGTCGCCGATGCCAGCTTGGTGCCTGTCGAGGTCCACAGGTTGCCTACGTGGGTGCCGGTGTTTGCGGCGCCCTTGTAGAACCGGATGCCGCTGATCTGGCCGTTGACGTCGGAGGTGAACTTCGTTCCGAGCTCGGTCGGGTTCGTGTCGCCCTGGTCCGTGGTGCTCGGTACCGTCGAGGCGGGCCAGATCGTGCACGGCGTGCACGAGACCGCCTGCGGGGTCACGGGGCTGGAGGCCGCGGAGTCGGGTCCGGTGCCGATCGCGTTCGTGGCCGAGACCTTGAAGGTGTACGTCGTGCCGTTGGTCAGACCGGTGACCGCGACGGTCGAGTCCGGCGGGTTGCCGGTGACCCTGACGGTGGTCTGCGCCGTCGTGCCGACGTACGGGGTGACGGTGTAGCTGGTGATCGGGCTCCCGCCGTCCGGCGGCACTGCCCAGCTCACCTGCGCCGACGCGTTGCCCGGCGTCGCGGTGACGCTCGTCGGAGCGGCCGGGGCGGTGCCCGGGCCCGTGTTCGTGTTGAACAGCACGTCCACCCAGTAGTTGGTCGCCTCATCGGTCTGCGTCGGGAAGGCGCTGCTGGCAGCGTTCAGGAAGACCCCGTTGGTCGTCCCGTTGACGTTGCGCAAGGCGTGCAGTGGCGGGCTGTCCACCCATCCGCTGGCGTAGGGGCCGGGCGAGGGCGGGGGATAGAGGTAGTACTGGTCCGCCGCCGTGTGTCCTCGGGGCGCGTAGTACGACGCGACGTAGGTGACGTTGGCGTTGATTGCGACCGGGCTGGCGAAGGTCACCTGCTGCCACCCCGAGGCGGTCTCGTTGGTGAAGGTCGCAGTGGCCAGCTTGGTGCCAGTCGAGCTCCACAGGTTCCCGACGTGGGTTCCGGTGTTGGCCGTGGACTTGTAGAAGCGGATGCCGGAGACGAAGCCCGAGGCCTCGGACCGGAACTTGATGCCGACCTCGGTCGCCGTCGCGCTCCCTGAGTCGCTCACGCCTGGCGTGGCCGCGACGCCCCAGATCGAGCACGTGCAGCCCACGGTGACCGGCACACCCGCCGAAGGCGTCTCGAGGTTGCCGCTGTCGTCGACCGCCCGGCTCCTGATCGTCGTGCTCGGGCTGCCGTGCGCCACCCAGCTGTAGCTCCAGCTCGTCGTCCCCGTCGCGGGGTGCCACGTGACGCCCTTGTCGGTCGAGACCTCGACTCCCGCGACGACCCCGCCGGTGTCGGCGGCCGTGCCGGAGATCGTGATCCGTCCGCCGTCGCCCAGGTTCGAACCACTCGTCGGGCTGGTGATCGTCGACGTCGGGGCGGTCGTGTCGGTGGAGGCCGTGGCCGTGGACAAGCCGCTGATCACGGCGTACGGCTGGGCCCCCATGTCCGCGAAGAGGTTGACGGTCGCCTGCTGCATGTCGACGTCAGGTGTCGACCCGGGGTCGCCCAGGCCCCAGGACCACTGCACGGTGCCAGCGCCGAAGACGAGGGCGCCGCTCGCGGCGCGGTACATCGTCAGGTTGTGGGTCGCGGTCTGGGCCGACTGCGTCGTGCCTCCGTAGTCGGTGAAGATCTCGGCGCTCGTCGACGTGGTGGACGACAGCCGGAACAGGCCGGCCGGGCGGAAGCCGTTGTCGGGGTCCATGTCCCACTCGTAGCCCAGGGTCCCGTTGCCGGCACCGAGGGTGGCGGTCTGGCCGTTGCCGAGCCTCGCCACCGCGGTGTTGCGCCAGAGCCGGAGCTTCGAGTACTGCGACGGAACCTTGATGTCGGTCGTACCGGAGTTGACGAGGAACAGCTGACCCGTCAACGCGTTCTGTGGGTTGCCGCCGTCGGCGGGAGGGCTGAACCGCGGGTCCTGCCACGTGCCGGTCCACGTCGGCGGGTCCTGCGGGTCGGTGGGGGCGTTGTAGTGCGTCTCCTTGTAGCAGACGAGGGTGCGGTTGGCCGAGTTCGTGCCGTCGATGCTGTTCTGGAAGCGCGTCTTCCAGAACACCTCGTTGCCGCTGAAGAAGGCGAGGTTGACCCCGGCGTCGCGGGCCGCCTCGACGTTGGCGCGCTGGGTGCCCGACCAGTACTCGTCGTGCCCCACGGACAGGAACACCTTGTGGTTGCGCAGCAGGGCCCCACCCGCTGCCGTCCCCGTGTCGACGCCGCTGCTGTAGGCGAGGTCGTAGCCGTTGGCCTCGAGGAAGCGGATCATCGGGTACTCGGAGTACATCAGCCAGCTGCGGCCTTGGTCGTCCAGCGCCGTGTGCCAGGGCCGGTTGTACGAGACCATCGATGCGCCCTTGTACACGTCCGGGCTACCCGGCGGGCAGTTGGCGGCACACGTGTAGAGGCTGTTGCCCCCGTAGGTGTTGTAGGCCTGCCACGTCTGGTCGGACGTCTGGACCAGCAGGTCCGAGTGGCTCGCGTCGTTGCGCACGACGAACGGGATGAGGCTCGCACCGTTCGTGTCGTTGCGGACCAGCCGGGCCAGGTAGACGCCCGACACGGCGGTGGACGGTACCGTCCACGAGCCCGACGCCGCCCAGTTGCCGCAGTCGACGAGACCCGTGGTGGCCTGCGTGAGGCAGGACGGCTGCGTCTGGGGAAGCATCGCCGACGGGAGCACGTTGGGTGCCACCAGACGGGCGCCGTTGCCCTGGTAGTAGCCCATCCGGTAGATGTCGATGTGGTAGGCGCGGGCCGGGGTGCTCACCTTGAACGTCACGGTCTCGCCGACATTGACGCTCATCGACGTGGCGAACCCCTGGATCGTCGAGTCGCCGGCGCCACTGACCTGCCACGTGCTCGGCGCGGTACCCGGCTGGGTGTTCTCGCACGCGATGACATTGACCACCGGCGGGCCGCACGGGCCGGCGCCGGCGGCCGGGCCGGCCGGCACAGTGACGATGGCGGCGAGCGCGCCGACGAGGCAGGCGATGACGAGCGCGGCGGTGCGGCGCAGGCGGTGTCGGGCATGCTGCCCCGCTCCCCGCATGAGCAGAAGCGACCGGTCGATCCGACCCGATGAGAGCATTGCTACCGCCTTCACCCTCCGGCGCAGCGCGCGCCAGCCCACCCTTGTCGGCGCATGGTGCGCGGCCCGGGCCCCCACCTCGTCGGTCGCTGCGCCGGTTCGAGCGTAGAACGCGTCCAGCCCGCGTCGACCGCGTATCCGTTATGTCCGCCGTGCCGCTCCGGAGCCCGGGTCGCTCGGGACGACACGCGCGTCGACGGTGGCCGGCTCGTGCGGGGGATGGGGGACCGGTGCGACAGATTTCGTGCGGGGCGCACTGTCCACTAAGATCGAGAAGTTGCCTCGGCGAGGGACGGTGCACGGCTGCGAGAGCAGGACGTGCCGAGGTCCGTGATCGACGCGGTGGCCTGACGTGGAGCTCTCCTCGGTCGGGTTCGCCTCTGCGTGCGTACCTCACCGACCCTCTGCTCCGTCACCACCGAACCACCGCGCGTCGTCCCGCGTCGAGGCCGCCACATCATCGCTCGTCCCACGACCCCCGAGAAAACAGGAGTCCCCGTGTCCTCCGACATCACCAAGCTCGTCGCCAGCAAGCGCACGGAGTTCGGCAAGGGCGCTGCCCGCAAGATCCGCCGCTCCGGCAACATTCCCGCCGTCATCTACGGCCACGGCACCGAGCCGGTCCACATCTCCCTGCCGGGCCACGACACCATGCTCGCGCTCAAGCACGTCAACGCCCTGCTGACGATCGTCGTCGAGGGCGACGAGCAGCTCGCGCTCGCCAAGGACGTCCAGCGCGACCCGATCAAGCCGGTCATCGAGCACGTCGACCTCGTCGTCGTCCGCCGCGGCGAGAAGGTCACCGTCGACGTCCCCGTCCACCTCGAGGGCGAGGCCGCCCCCGAGACCGTCGTCACGCTCGACCACACCACGCTGCAGCTGCTCGTGGCCGCGACCGACATCCCCGAGAACGTCACCGTCTCGGTCGAGGGCCTCGAGGCCGGCACCCAGGTGCTCGCCGGCGCCGTCGAGCTGCCCTCGGGCGCCGAGCTCGTCACCGACGCCGAGGCGCTCGTCGTCAATGTCACGCAGGCCGTGTCCGCCGAGGCCCTCGAGGCCGAGCTCGCCGAGGCCGAGGCCGAGGCCGGCATCGAGCGCGAGGAGCACGAGGAGCCCGCCGAGGGCGAGGCCGCCGAGGGCGAGTCCGCCGAGGGCGCCGAGGCGAAGGCCGAGGGCGACGAGGCCTGAGCCTCTCTCCACCCGCGTCCACGGGCCTCGTCCGAGCCATCGCTCGGCGGGGCCCGTGTGTGCGTCCGGGGTCACCGAGCCCACGGGGCCTTGTACGCACCCACCCGCAGCACAGACCGACAGGATCGAAGACCTCATGGACACCTGGCTCGTCGTCGGGCTCGGAAACCCCGGCCCTGCCTACGCCGGCAACCGGCACAACGTCGGGGCAATGGCGCTCGACGAGCTCGCCCTACGGGCCGTCGGCGGCCGCGCGGTCCTCAAGTCGCACAAGGCCGGCCGCGCCGCCGTCGCCGAGGCGCGGCTGCGCGTCGGTGGCCCCAAGGTCGTGCTCGCCGTGCCGACGACGTACATGAACGAGTCGGGCTCCCCGGTCGCCGGCTTGTCCAAGTACTACGGCGTGCCGCCCGAGCGGCTGGTCGTCCTGCACGACGAGCTCGACATCGAGGCGGGTCTCGTGCGGCTCAAGCTCGGCGGGGGAGAGGGCGGCCACAACGGCCTCCGCTCGATCTCGCGCTCGCTCGGGACGCGCGACTACCTCCGCGTCCGGCTCGGCATCGGCCGACCCCCGGGCCGTCAGGACCCGGCTGACTTCGTCCTCAAGGACTTCTCGAAGGTTGAGCGCACCGAGGTGGTGCCCTTCCTCGTCGACGAGGGTGCCGATGCCGCCGAGGCCCTCATCGAGATCGGCCTGCTCGACGCCCAGCAGCGCTTCCACTCGCCGCGCTGAGGCGGCGCCCCCGGAATCGGCAATAGCGCCGTCGGCGCCGCCGGCTCGTGTCAGTCTGTTGGGCGTCAGGCCCGTCGTCGGGCGGTGGCGGCGCGTCGGCCGGAGGAGGGCCGGTGCCCCTGGTGGTGGGACCGGAGGGGTGTGCATGACCACGACAGGATCAGTCCGTCGTCCGGTGTGGCAGGGACGCGAGATCGCCATGGCCAGGCCGTGGTTCGACGAGCGCGAGGTCGTTGCGGCCGCTGCGGCAGTGCAGTCCGGCCTGACGGAACACGGTGCCCGAGTCGCGGAGTTCGAGGAGACGGTCGCAGCCCTGGTGCAGTCGCCCTGCGCAGTCGCCGTGTCGAGCGGCCCGGCAGCCCTGCACCTCGGCCTCGTCGCGCACGGCGTCGGGCCGGGTGACGACGTCGTCGTCCCGTCCCTGGCGTCCGTCGCGACGGCCCACGCGGTCCGGCACGTCGGAGCGAGGCCGGTGTTCGCCGACGTCGACCCCCGCCACCACAACCTCACGGCCGGGACGGTCGAGGCCGCACTGACCCCCGCGACGGTAGCCGTCATCGTGGTCGACCAGTACGGCACGCCGGCAGAGCTGGAGCCGATCCGCTCACTCGTCAGCGGGCGCGGGATCGCCCTGGTGGAGGACGCTGCGTGCGCCCTCGGGAGCGTCCGGGGCGGACGACCGGTCGGCGCGGGGAGCGACTTCGCCGCCTTCTCCTTCCGCCGGGGCTCGATCCTCGTGACCGGTGAGGGCGGGATGGTCGCCACCACGGACCCCGCGCTCGCCGAGCGGCTGCGACGTCTGCGGCGGCACGGCATGAGCGGTGTCGCCCGCGAGCACCACTCGGAGCATCGCCGGGGGGCAGAGCACTGCGTCGAGACCGGTTACAACTACAGCCTCACCGAGATCCAGGCCGCGATCGGGATCGTGCAGGCCTCCAAGCTCCAGTCCATGGTCGAACGACGCCGGGACCTCGCGCGGCGCTACCAGGAGCTCCTCGCAGACGTCCCGGGACTAGTCATGGCGACCGATCCCGACTGCGGACGGGCGAACCACCAGGCGTTCTGGGTGATGCTGCCGGACGACTTCCCCGTATCGAGGGACGACCTGCTCAGGGTCTTCGAGCGCCACGGAATCAGCGCATGGCGCGGAATCGCTTGTGCCCACGAGGAACCCGCGTTCAATGACCTCGAACCGGTGAGCCTGCCGGTGTCGGAGCGGGTCGCGCGGCAGTCGGTCCGGCTACCGATGTTCCACGCGCTGACCGAGGACGACCAGGGACGGGTCGCGGAGGTGGTCCGTGACGCCGGGTCCGACCCTCGCGGGCTCCTGGACTGACGTCCATGTCCTCCGACGCGTCGACGCGGGTGTCGACATCCGCGTTCGTCGGACCGGGCGTCGAGCTCGGCGTCGGCGTCTCGGTCGGGCCGTTCGCGGTGCTGGTGGGGCCGACACGCATCGGCGACCACGTGCGCATCGGACCCGGCGCCCACGTGGGAGGGGCTCCCGAGATCGCGTCGGTGCGCCAGAACGACGCCTGGGACGGGGATCTGGACCACCACGAGGTGAGCATCGGCAGCCACAGCGTCCTGCGCGACCACGTGGTCGTCCACCACGGGAGCGTCCGGCCCACGACGATCGGCGCCGGATGCCAGATCTTCAGCCGCGCGTACGTGGCGCACGACGTGCACGTCGGTGACGGCGTCACCCTCTCGGCCGGCGTCAGTCTGGGCGGCCACGTGACGGTTCGTGCCCGGGCGAACCTCGGGCTGAACGTCAGCGTCCACCAACGTCGGGTCGTGGGCGGTCTGGCGATGGTCGGCATGGGAACACCTGTGGTCCGCGACGTCCCGCCCTTCGCCACCGTCTACGGGGTGCCGGCACGAGTCCATGGCGTCAACCGGTTCGGCATGGAGCGGGCTGGGCACGACGAGGCGGAGATCCAAGCGGTTGCGCAGCTCCTCCTCTCCGGGGTCGCGCCGCGTGTGGACGGGGTGCTGTCCGCCGCTGTCCGAGCCGAGCTGGACTGGTGGTCCGGTCTGCCCGGACGCATCCGGATGCCGTCCGCGACGTGAGCAGGAGGCGCCACCGGATGGGCCGTCACAGCGCTCCCACGGTCGGCGTCACTGGGGTGTGACTCCCGACGCGAGGTCGGCGACGCGGGTGCGCAGCGTCGCGATCTCGTCCAGCAGGTCACCCGTTCGAAGCCCGAGCGTCTGGCGCGTGCTGTTCAGCACGGCGGCGGCAGGGCGTGTCTCACCGCGTGCGCTGACCGTCCTGATGCGAAGGACGCCGTCCCCGGTCAGGACGTCGCTCCAGCCATCGGTCCTCGACCACTCCACGACGCGACCCGGGACGCGTCCGGCGAAGACCTTGCCCGTCGGGGAGGGCTCCGCCTCGAGGACCGAGACCCGCTCCAGGCCGAGGAACGTGAATGCCTCGGGGTAGGGCGGCCCCAGTGCCCGGACCAACGCGTCCACGTCGCGCGTCGACGCCGACCAGTCGATCTCCCCGTCGGCAGGCAAGCGGGTGCAGCCGTACGTCGCCTGCGACTCGTTCTGCGGGTCCCCGAGGTCGCCGGAGAGCCGGCGGTCCACCGCTGCCGGCAGGATGTCCGCCTGGACGTCGTTGAGACGGTCGTAGAGGGTGCCCACGGTGTCGCGCGGCTCGATGGGCACGCACACCTGCGCCAGCACGCCGCCGGCGTCGAGTCCAGGCGCGATCGAGTGCACGGTCACGGCGGCCTGCCGCTCGTGGTTGATGATCGCCCAGTTCACGTTGGCCCGTCCTCGGTACCGCGGCAGAGGTGAGTAGTGAACGTTCACGAAGGGGCACACGGCAAGGACATCGGCGGAGAGGACCCGGTTGTAGGACGAGACGACGACGCAGTCGGGACGCTGGGACGCGACGAGGGCGGCAAGATCCGAAGGGGCCGCGACCGGGAACACGGGAACGCCGGAGCGCGCTGCATGCGCCGCGACGTCGTCGTCCTGGTCTCGCACGAGCCCGGTCACCTCGTAGCGCGACACGAGGCTGTCAAGAGCTGCCAGGGCCGTGGGCCCGAAGCCGACCAGCAGGACCCGGGGCGCAGCAGGGCTAGAGCTCATCGAGGAACTCCAGGTCGAACGGCGTGCGGTCGGCGGGTGGCGTCAGCAGCACGGCGGCGACCTTGAGGCCTCCTGCCTGCAGCCGAACGACCGCCTCAGGACCCGGCTGGTCCGGGAGGATCGCCATGTGCCCGGCGGCGGGGCCGGCCGGTGGCCAGTAGCGCACTCCCGCCGCGTCCAGGCGGTCTCGGTCGAGGTCCCCCCAGAACTGAACCACCACGGCCCCCGGCCACGCGGTTGCGACTCTCTCGACCTCCGCTGCGTCCAGGACCGACGACCCCGTCGGCGTACGTGAGACCAGGACGAAGTCAGGATCGAACTCCTCGTCGACGGTGAGGAGCGAGGTGGTCGAGCGGACCGTGGCCCCGGCGGCCGACAGGCCGGCTTCGAGGTACGCCGTGAACGGGTTGTCGCAGGCCACGAGGACCCGGGTGTGGCGCACGGAGGTGCCGGCGTCGAAGAGCAGCTTCGTCGCCATCGTGCCGAGGTAGGAGAAGACGTCGACCAGGGGATGGCGCTCGTTCGTGCCGGCAACCCGGATGCCTCGGTCCAAGGCCTCATCGAGTGCCAGGTCGAAGCGCCCCGCCTGGATCTCCCAGGCCTCGAACATCAGGGGGATGACCGCGCTCGACGGCATCAGGCGCACCAGTTCCCGGTCGATCGGCCTCAGGTGGCCGCTGTTCGTCACCACGTCGGCGTGCGTGACCACGGACGCCGGCCGGTCGGAGCGTATCTCGATGCGATCGAGGACCCCCGCCTCGGCGGCGAGCTCACGGGTCTGCCGGACCACCTCGTCCACCGAGCCGTATCGCGTGGGCCGCGTGAAGGCGTAGACGTGCTCGGCCCCGGCCAGAGCGGCAATGACCGGCGTGACGACGTAGGCGCCGGTCGCGGCCTCCGTCACGACGACGGCGCCGTCCAGGTCGATCCGCATGTCGGCGACGGACCGCCGGGCGAGGCGGACCAGTCGCCCAGGGTCCATGCCCGGCACGGTCGCCGCACGCCGCAGCTCGCGGGCTGCCTCGGCAGCTGTCATCCTCGTCCACCTCGTCTCTCCGCGATCATTCTGGCCATCGACTCCGGGGACTGTCCGCCGAATCCTCGAACGCTCGGAGCCGGGCCGGTGACGTCGCGGGATCGTCGCGCCGGCCTTGGCGGAAACCCCGACAGGCCTCCGGAAGTCGTGTTCAATCGAGGTCACTGGCCGGGCGCGACGTGGGGAACCGTCCACACTCGACGTGGATGGGCGTCGCGGCCCCGGCGATCAGGGCGACCTGGGGGTGGGCGGCATGACGGCGCTGTCACGTGGGGCGGTGAAGCAGCGATGAGCACGGTGAGCGTGTTCATCCCCTGCTACCGGTACGGGCACTTCCTGGAGGAGGCTGTGCGCAGTGTCCTCGACGACCAGCCGGGCGTCGACGTGCGGGTCCTCATCATCGACGACGCCTCGCCGGACGACAGCGCAGCAGTGGCGAAGGAGATCGCCTCGCGCCGACCCGAGGTCGAGGTCGCGGTGCACGACTCCAACCGGGGGAACATCGCGACCTTCAACGAAGGGCTCGAGTGGGCCGACGGGGACTACTGCATGCTGCTGTCGGCCGACGACCGCGCGACCCCCGGAGCCCTGGGCCGAGCCAGGGACCTGCTGGATGCCCACCCTCAGGTGGGCTTCGTCTACGGCCGGCCCCTCTGGGTCGCCGACGGGGCGCCACTGCCGCGTGCCCGGACGAGGGTCCGTGGCTGGTCGGTGTGGTCAGGGCAGGACTGGCTCCGACACCGGTTCGAGCAGGCGGAGAACAACATCACGTCACCCGAGGTCGTCATGCGCACGTGCACCCGGAGGCGCGTGGGCGGCTTCGACCCGGACCTGCCCAAGACGGCTGACATGGACCTCTTCATGCGCCTGGCCACCGTCAGCGGCGTGGGCTTCCTCAAAGGAGTGGACCAGGCCTACTACCGTCTGCACACCGAGAACATGAGGAAGTCCGTCAGCATGGCGACGGACCTGGACCAGCGCAGGTTCGTCTTCGAGCTGCTGCTGCGTCGTCATGGCGAGGTCCTCGAGTCCCCGGACGAGCTCTCTGCCCTGGTGCACCGCCAGCTCGGCCACGAGGCGCTCTGGGCGGCCGGGCGGGTCTACGACCGTGGATGGCTGCGACGGACCGAGATCGCTCGCCGGCTCATGGGCGGCGGCGGACCGGAGGAGGAGGACGTCGACGCGCTCCTGTCCTTTGCGGTCGAGTGCTGGCCGGCTGCCGAACAGGCGGCCGTGTACCGCGCCATCACCGCCGGGCGCCCCCTGGGACCCGTGGAGCTGCAGTTCCTCGTCAACCAGAAGGCGCGGTGGTGGCTTCGCCGGCAGTCGTGGAAGTACCGCGGGGCGTGACTGCGGTGGCACCGACGCGGACGCGAGGGGCTGCGGGCGCTCGACGTCCGCACCCGACGACAGGGAAGGGCCGGTCCAGGTCATGATCATCACGCAGACACCGCTACGGGTAGGCCTCGTCGGGGGCGGGACCGACCTACCGGACTACTACCGAGAGCACGGCGGTCGGGTGCTCAACGCCGCCATCGACAAGTACGTCTTCGTCGTGGTGAAGCAACGGTTCGACGACGACATCTACGTCAACTACTCGACGAAGGAGATCGTGTCGCGGGTCGAGGACCTCCAGCACGAGCTGGTCCGGGAGGCCTTGCACATGACCGGAGTTCGCGGCGGCGTGGAGATCACCACGCTGGCCGACATCCCATCGGCGGGCTCCGGGCTGGGATCCTCCTCGGCCGTGACGGTGGGGCTGCTCCACGCGCTCTTCACCTACCAGGGGCGCCAGCTCACGGCGGACGAGCTGGCCGACCGTGCCTGCGCGATCGAGATCGACCGCTGCCGCAAGCCCATCGGCAAGCAGGACCAGTACGCGGCGGCGTACGGCGGCATCTGCGACCTCGAGTTCGGCCCCGGCGACCGGGTGACCGTCAACCAGCTCGCGCTCTCCGCCGACCGTCGACGCAGGGTCCAGGACGAGCTGATGCTCTTCTACACGGGCACGACGCGCCAGGCGAACGACATCCTGGGGGAGCAGCGGGCCAACATCTCCAACAAGCTCCCCCAGCTCGCGCAGCTGCGCGAGCTCGCGGGCCAGGCCGCGGACGGGCTGCGCGAGGGCGACATCGAGGCCCTGGGGATCGCGCTCAACAAGAGCTGGGCCGCCAAGCGCGAGCTCGCGAGCGGTGTCTCGACGAGCGAGATCGAGCAGGCCGTCGACGCGGCCGTGGGGGCCGGCGCCACGGGTGCCAAGGTGACCGGCGCCGGGGGAGGCGGCTTCCTGCTCGTCGTCTGTCCGCTCGAGCGGCAGCGCTCCGTCCGCGAGGCCCTCGCCCACATGCGCGAGCTGCCCATCAAGATCGACCCCCACGGCTCGCGGGTCATCTTCAACGTGCACCACGACATCTGGAGCTGACGGGCGTTTTCATGAACCCGCCTGACACCGAAGGATCCGGAGCTAGCCTGCTTGACATGACCACAGCCATGGGGATGGCGGTCGTGGGGGCAGGGTACTGGGGGCCGAACCTGGTTCGGAACGCGATGGCTACGCCGTCGCTGCATCTGCGCTGGCTCTGCGACCTCGACGAGGATCGGGCGCGTCGCGTCCTCGGGCCCTACTCGACCGTCAAGACCACGAACTCCTACGACGACGTCCTCAGCGACCCGGACGTCCACGCGGTCGCCATCGCCACACCGGCCGCCACCCACTTCCCGCTCGCGATGGCGGCCCTCGACGCCGGCAAGCACGTGCTCGTCGAGAAGCCCCTCACGTCGGCGCTCGCCGACGCGGAGAAGCTCGTGCAGGCCGCCGCGGACCGCGGCCTCGTGCTCATGTGCGACCACACGTACTGCTACACGCCCGCCGTGCAGGAGCTGCAGCGGCTCGTGCACAGCGGCGAGGTGGGCGACGTGCAGTTCGTCGACTCGGTGCGGATCAACCTCGGCCTGGTGCAGCCCGACGTCAACGTCCTCTGGGACCTGGCGCCGCACGACATCTCCATCCTGGACTACCTTCTGCCACCGGGAGTTTCGGTGGTCGCAGTGGCTGCCCTCGGATCGGACCCCATCGGGCACGGCCTCGCCTGCGTCGCCTACCTGACGCTCAGGCTCTCGACCGGCGCCCTCGCGCACGTGCACGTCAACTGGCTCAGTCCGGTGAAGATCCGCACGATGGTCATCGGTGGTTCGCACCGGACCGTCGTCTGGGACGACCTCAACCCGAGCCAACGGCTGTGCGTCTACGACCGGGGCGTCGAGAGGACCGGGTTCGAGGATCTCGGGGCCGACGATCGCAAGCAGGTCCGGATCTCCTACCGGACCGGCGACATGGTGGCCCCGGCCCTGCGCGAGCAGGAGGCACTGCGGTCGATGGTGGCCGAGTTCGCCGCGTCCGTCACCGAGGGCCGGCCCCCGGCGACAGACGGATCGGCCGGTCTTCGCGTCAT
The DNA here is from genome assembly GCF_057656595.1 of Intrasporangium sp. Soil_C_50. NCBI lineage: Bacteria > Bacillati > Actinomycetota > Actinomycetes > Micrococcales > Intrasporangiaceae > Intrasporangium > Intrasporangium sp. Soil_C_50. Next base: position 63,985 of record NZ_JBDGKB010000018.1, on the reverse strand, counting down.
GCGCATCCTGGAGGCCGCCGAACGGAGCTTCCTGCTCGACGGCGCGTTCGTCGACGTGGGAGGAGTTGCATGATCAGGGGGAGCGTCTGCCTGGTGACCGGCGGCGCGGGCACGATCGGCTCCACGATCGTCGACCAGCTCGTCGACGCCGGCGCCGCGGAGGTCCGCGTGCTCGACAACTTCGTCCGGGGCCGCAAGGACAACCTGGCGCAGGGCCTGGCCTCGGGACGGGTCGAGGTCGTCGAGGGCGACATCCGTGACAGGGCGACGGTGCGCGACGTGTCCGAGGGCGTCGACGTCCTGTTCCACCAGGCCGCGATCCGCATCACCCAGTGCGCGCAGGAACCGCGACTGGCCCTGGAGGTGCTCGCCGACGGGACGTTCAACGTGCTGGAGGCCGCAGTCGAGGCCAAGGTGCGCAAGGTGGTGGCCGCGTCCTCGGCGTCGGTGTACGGACTCGCGTCGGAGTTCCCCACCACCGAGGCGGCGGCGCCGTGGGCCAACGACACCTTCTACGGGGCGGCCAAGGTCTTCAACGAGGGGATGCTCCGGAGCTTCCACGCGATGTACGGGCTCGACTACGTGGCCCTGCGGTACTTCAACGTCTACGGCCCGCGCATGGACATCCACGGTCTCTACACCGAGGTGCTCATCCGCTGGATGGAGCGGATCGAGGCCGGTGAGCCGCCGGTCATTCTCGGGGACGGCCGGCAGACGATGGACTTCGTCTTCACCACCGACATCGCCAGGGCCAACCTGCTGGCCGCCGAGTCCGACGTCACCGACGTGGTCCTCAACATCGGCACGGGGGTCGAGACGAGCCTCTCCGGCCTGGCCCAGGGTCTGCTCGACGCCATGGGCGCAGACCTCCACGTCGAGTTCGGCCCCGAGCGCGCCGTCAACGGCGTCACCCGCCGGCTGGCCTCCATCGAGGCGGCGCAGCGGCGCATCGGCTGGGAGCCGACCGTCGGGCTGGAGGACGGCCTTCGGCAGCTGGCCCACTGGTGGCGGGCGGAGCGCGGGCGCGCATGATCCCGGTCATGAGGCCGTGGCTCGGCGAGGAGGAGGCGCGCGCGGCCGCCGACGCGATCCGTTCGGGCTGGGTCGCGCAGGGGCCGCGCGTGGCCGAGTTCGAGACACGCTTCGCCGCCCGCGTGGGTGCCGCGCACGGCGTCGCCGTGTCGTCGTGCACCACGGCGCTGCACCTGGCGCTGCACCTGCTGGGGGTCGGAGCCGGCGACGAGGTCGTCGTGCCGTCCTTCTCGTTCGTTGCCACGGCGAACTGCGCCGTGTACGTCGGGGCGCGTCCCGTGTTCGCCGACGTCGAGCACGAGGACGGCAACCTCAGCGTCCGGACCGTCGAGCCCGTGCTGACGAAGCGGACGAAGGCCGTCATCGTCGTGCACCAGGGCGGCATGCCGGCCGACGTGGAGCCGCTGCGCCGCCTCTGCGACGACCGCGGCATCGCACTCGTGGAGGACGCCGCGTGCGCGGCGGGGTCCCGCTACCACGACGCGCCGGTGGGTGCGGGAGCGCACCTGGCGGCGTGGTCGTTCCACCCGCGCAAGCTCCTCACGACCGGCGAGGGCGGCATGCTCACGACGACCGAAGCCTCGATCGCCGAACGGGCCCGACGCCTGCGCGAGCACGGCATGAACATGAGTGCGGCCGCACGCCACGCCAGCAGCCAGCCATTCATCGAGAGCTACCTCGAGGTCGGGTTCAACTACCGGATGACCGACATCCAGGCGGCGGTGGGGTTGGTGCAGCTCGACAAGCTGGACGCCATGGTGCGCCGGCGGCGCGCGCTCGCGTCCCTTTACGCGTCGATGCTCGCCGACGTCCCCGGCGTGCGGCCGGTGGGGGACCCCGCGTGGGGCGAGACGAACTTCCAGTCCTTCTGGGTCGAGCTCGACGAGGACTACCCATTGACGCGCAACGAGCTGCTCGCCGTCCTGGCCGCCGACGGCGTCTCCGCACGGGCCGGCATCATGGCCGCGCATCGACAGCCTGCGTACGCCGGTCACTCTCACGCCACGCTGCCGACGACCGAGCGCCTCACCGACAACACTCTGATCCTGCCGCTCTTCCACGCGATGCAGGAGCGCGAGCAGGCGGTCGTGGTCGGGGCCATCCGGCGGGCCGCGGGTCTGGCGCAGATCGCATGACCTGTCGAGGAGGCCCTTGATGCAGACCATTCCGCTCGTCGACCTGTCGCTGCAGCACGCACGCATCGCCGAAGAGGTGACAGCCGGGTTCGAGGAGGTCCTCGACACGGGGGACTACGTCGGCGGCAAGGCGGTGGCCGCCTTCGAGCAGGAGTACGCACACTTCGTCGGCGCGCGCGCGTGCGTCGGCGTCGCCAACGGCACGGACGCCCTGGAGATGGCGCTGCGCGCCGTCGGCGTCTCGGTGGGCGATGAGGTCCTCGTCCCGGCCAACTCCTTCATCGCGACGGCCGAGGCCGTCGTGCGGCTCGGGGCGCGGCCCGTGTTCGTCGACGTGGACGACGACGCCCTGCTGATGGATCCCGCTGTCGTGGAGGCGGCGCTCACGGACCGGACGCGGGCCGTCGTCCCCGTGGACCTCTTCGGGCAGGTCGCGCCCTTCGAGCAGCTCCCGTCGGGCCTGGCCGACCGGCACGTCGCCGTCGTCGAGGACGCCGCGCAGGCGCAGGGCGCGACCCGTCACGGGAAGTACGCGGGCACCTACGGCCGCGCAGCCGGCACGAGCTTCTACCCCGGCAAGAACCTCGGCGCCTACGGTGACGCGGGGGCCGTCACGACCGACGACGACGAGCTGGCCGAGCGTGTGCGGCTCATGGGCGCCCACGGCAGCATGGTGAAGTACGAGCACACGCGCGTGGGCTTCAACTCCCGCCTCGACACGCTGCAGGCCGTGGTGCTCCGGGCCAAGCTGCGATGGCTGCACGCGTGGAACGCCGAACGCCGTCAGGCGGCCGCCGTGTACGACAGCCTCCTGTCCGACGTCCCGGGCGTGCGGCTGCCGAGCACCCTCGCGGGCAACGAGCACGTCTGGCACCTCTACGTCGTGCGCGTCCCGCACCGGGACGCCGTGCTGCAGGTCCTGCGCGACCGTGGCGTGGGCGCGGGTGTGCACTACCCGGTGCCGCTGCACCTGACGCCGGCCATGGCGCCGTTCGGACACGGGCCCGGAAGCCTTCCGGTGAGTGAGGCCGCCGCGGGACGGATCCTGTCGCTGCCCCTGTTCCCCGGCATCACGGCAGAGCAGCAGAGGCGCGTTGCCGCAACGCTCCGCGAGGCGCTGGACGGCCTGGCAGGTTGACGTTCAGCGGGTGCTCGCCGGAGCCATCCGCAGCAGCCGCTCCAGCCTCTCGGCGTACCTCGCCGGCACGGGCATGACCCCCAGCGCGTCACCGATGACCGCGGCCGCCATCACGCGCAGGAGCACGAGGTAGGTGACGACGGTGGCTGCGCCGGCGATCGCCAGGGCCGGCAGTGGCGCGGCGACGCCTGACACGGCCCTGAGCATCAGTACGCCGAGCAGCATGGTGGCCGTCGCAGGAAGCGCGAGGACGAGGAAGGGACGTGCGACGGCCCGCGGGGACAGGTCAAGCTGCTTGGCCACGAGGAGCCAGCGACCGACCGTGGCGAGCGCGGCGACCCCGACGAAACCGACCGCGACGCCCGTCGGACCCCAGTGCACCGCGACGGCGGTGGTTCCCACGGTGGCACCGTCGACGAGGAGGGCGTAGCCGAGCCAGGTTCCCGGCCGGCCGAGCCCGTAGAACAGGCCCTGGTCGAGCATGGCCCCCAACGTGATGATGCCGGCGACCGCCAGCGCCTGCGTCGGCTGGATGCTCGCCGTCCACTGCTCTCCGAAGAGCAGGGGCACCGACAGCGGTGCGGTGACGACGATGAGGATCATCAAGGGTGAGACCACGGCATAGGCGACGCCCAGTGCCTTGAGGTACTTCACCCGCAGTACGTCGGCGGACTCGCGCAACCGAGCGAAGACGACGGTCGAGACGGGGATGAGGGGCGCGGCACTGAGGTCGAGGGCGACGCCCACCAGGCGCTGCCCGACGTTGAGCAGGCCCAGGGCCGTAGGCCCGAGGCTGACGGTGATGATCCAGCTCTCGGCCCACATCCGCCCCGTGGCCGCCAGGTCCGCGCTCGACACCCGGAGGCCGAACACCGACATCTGCCGGAACAGGCTGGGGGAGAGCGTCATCGAGGGAACCCATCGGGTGCTTCGCCACGACATCAGGGCGATCACCCACTGCGTGACGACCACCTGGGTCACCAGCGCCCAGACGCCCGCGCCCAGCAGCGCCATGGCGATGGCGACAACCTGGGCCAGCATTGCCGCCACCGCAGCCTGGATCGCGACGACGCGGAACGCCATCGCGCGCTTGAGGAGCGCCAGGGGAACCGCGCCCAGCACGGTGGGCACGATGGCCAGCACGAGCATCCGCAGGACCGGGGTGAGCTCGGGAGTCCGGAACATCGCGGCGACCAGGGGTGCCCCCGCCAGCAGCCCGAGGGAGAGCACCGCCCCGGCGGCCATCGACGACCAGAACGCGGTGCTCAGGCTGCGTGGGTCGACCGCGTCCGCCTGCATCAGGTAGGTGGAGAAGCCCATGTCCGCGAGCAGGTAGACCATGGGGATGACGGCCATGGCGGCGGCGACCACCCCGAAGCCCTGGGGTGAGACGGCGCGCGTCAGCACCACCAGGGTGACGAAGCCGGTGAGCCGGGCCACCCACTTCTGGGCGGCCATCCACAGGACGCCCGACGCGACTTCGCCGCCCGGTGCGGGTGCATCCCGTTGGCTGTCGCTCATGACCTCGGACTCTCCGGCTCTCGTCGCACTCTCGAATTGCGGCCGGCTCGAGTGGCCGTTTCGCGCCTCTTCGCGGTCGAAGAGGGCCGCACCCGAAACCGACGCTGCGGCGACTCCAACGTTAGGTCATCGACGGTTCGCGGTGGTGTTGTTCGAGATAAGCAGAGAATGTCCGCAATGGTCGCTCGGAGAGGGCCGGCTTTTTGCCTCCTGCCGGTTTCTCCGGCCGCTACGCTGGCCGCATCGTGGGGTGGACCGGCCTTGACGGAGGCCGGGTCGGGGGCGCCCCCGTGGGTGGCGAGGTGAGCGGTCCGTCGCCCTTCCTCACGCTCGGACCCGTGACGAGGTGGCGCCCGATGAAGATCCTCCTGTCGTCGTACCAGTGCCTGCCCGACCAGGGCAGCGAGCTCGGCAACGGCTGGCACTGGGCCCGTGCGCTCGCGGACTGCGGGCACGACGTGACGGTCCTGACGCAGCCGAGCCACCTCATGGAGGCGGCGGCCCACCCGGGCATCGAGTTCCTCCACGTGGGGACGCCGCAGCCCGCCCTGCTCCGGCTGTCCTCGACGGTGGGCAACACCCAGCACTACCTGCGTTGGCAGGACGCCGCTCTCCGCTACCTCGAGGCCAGGCCGCAGCGGTACGACGTGATCCACCACGTCTCCTGGGGCTCGTTGCACCTCGGCAGCAGGCTGTGGCAGCTGCCGACCCCCCTCGTGTATGGCCCCATCGGTGGCGGACAGACGGCGCCCGGCGACTACCGCGGCTACTTCGCCGGGGCCTGGTCCTCCGAGCTGCTGAGGACCGCCCTGACCGGCCCTCTCCTCGCGGTCAATCGGCGTAGCCGCAGCACGATCCGCAACGCGGCGCTCACGCTGGTGACCAACTCCGCGACCGCGGATGCCTGCATTCGCCTCGGCGCGGCCGACGTCAGGTACATGCTGGCCGAAGGGCTGCCCACCGACTGGCTCGGCATGCCGAGGTCCCGACCGGACGGCACTCCCACCGTCCTGTGGGTCGGCAGGATGATGCCGCGCAAGGCGCCGCTGCTTGCGCTCCAGGCCTTCGAGGAGCTACGTCGGTCCGTCCCCGCCCGGCTGGTGATGGCGGGCGACGGGCCGCTGCTCGACCGGGTCCGGGCCGCGGTGCAGGAGCGGGGGCTGGGCGAGGAGGTGAGCCTGCCGGGGCGCGTCCCGTGGTCGGAGATCAAGGGCCTCTACGACACGGCCGGCGTGTTTCTGTTCACCTCGCTGCGCGACTCCTCGGGCTCGCAGTTCCTCGAGTCGCTGGGTCGGGGGCTGCCCGCGGTCGCGCTGGACCACCACGGGATCGGGGACCTCGACGTCGGCCCGGCAGCGGTCAAGGTGCCCTTGCCGCCGGTGCCGGACGAGCTGCCCGGGCGTCTGGCCGACGCCCTGCGGACGGTCCTGACCGGCAGCAACTGGGACGAGCGCAGCGCCGCCGGAGTGCGGTGGGCGGCCGGTCACGTGTGGCCGGCGAAGGCGGCAGAGGCAAGTCGCCTGTACGAGCACGTGGTGCGCACGGCCCCGCAGCTCGCCTCGTGATCCGGGCATTCTGCGCGACTCGCTCGAAATGCCGCGGAGCCGCTCCAGTCATGCATAAGGGATTCGTCTTCATATGAAATGACAATGACGACGAAGTATTCCGGTGCGTCGACGTCAGGGCGCTTTCCGCCACCAGTTACTCGGCCATTTCCGCACCTTCGGCGCCATTCCCGACTAACACTAGGACCACGACCTGGGGGGGTCGCTTTTCAAGCCGGATGGAGGGCTGGCGCCAATGCGAATCATTGTGCTCGGACTCGGCTACGTCGGGACCATCACTGCCGCTGGACTTGCCTCGAAGGGGCACGACGTCGTCGGGATCGACGTGGACGAGTCGAAGGTCGAGGGCATCCGCCACGGACTGAGTCCCGTGGTCGAGCCCGGCATCGGCGACCTCGTCGCCGACGGCGTCGCGAGCGGTCGGCTCCAGGCCGCCACCGACATCGCAGCGGTGCTGGACGGAGCCGACGTCACTCTCGTGTGCGTCGGAACCCCGTCCACCGCGCGGGGAGGTACCGACCTGGCCTTCCTGACGCGTGCCCTGGCCGACCTTCGCGACGCGATGGCGTCGGCCCGCCCACCCGCGTCGGGGCACCACAGCGTCGTGGTCCGCTCGACGGTGCCCCCCGGAACGGGACACTCGGTGGTGGCGCCCCTGTTCGAGCCGGAGCGGCTGCCCGCCGGCTGGGCCGTCGGGACGGCGATGTGCCCGGAGTTCCTCCGGGAGGGCTCGGGGGTCGCCGACTTCTACGACCCGCCCTTCGTCGTGGTGGGCACCGAGGACGACCGTACGCGAGGCGAGCTCACCGAGCTGTTCGCCTTCCTGGGCCGAGAGATCCACCACGTCGACGTGCCCACGGCGGAGGCCCTCAAGTACGCGTGCAACGCGTTCCACGCGGTGAAGATCACCTTCGCCAACGAGGTCGGTCGCCTCTTCCACGAGTTCGGGGTGGACTCGCGGCAGGTCATGCAGATCTTCTGCGAGGACGACAAGCTCAACCTGTCGGCCGCCTACCTGCGGCCCGGCTTCGCGTTCGGGGGGTCCTGCCTGCCCAAGGACCTGCGCGCCCTGCAGGACCTCGCCCGCCTTGCAGCGGTGGATATCCCGATGATCAGCGCGACCACCGTGAGCAACGAGCTCGTGATCCGGCACGTCGTCGACCGGGTGCTTGCGACGGGCCTCACCCACGTGTGTCTGCTCGGGCTCAGCTTCAAGTCGGACACCGACGACGTCCGCGAGAGCCCGAGCCTGGAGCTCGCGGAGCGTTTCGTCGGCAAGGGCCTCGAGGTGCGGATCTACGACCCGATCGTCAATCCCGACCTGCTCGTGGGAGCCAACCTGCGACACCTGCAGAGCCGGCTGACCCACGTCAACCGGTTGCTCGCGGCGTCGCCCGACGATGCGCTCAGCACGGCAGACATCGCCATCGTGACCTCGACCGACCCCGGCACGCTGACGGCTCTGCTGGAGCACGCGCCCCAGGTCGTCCTCGACATGAGCGGCCGGCTCGGCGACCGGGTCGAGCACCTGCCCGGGTACGAGGGAGTCAGCTGGTGACGACCCGTCCGCCGGAGGCGCTGCGCCGTCCTCGCGTCCTCGTCATCGTGCAGAACCTGCCCGTGCCGTTCGACCGGCGGGTGTGGCTCGAGTGCCAGACGCTGACCCGGGCCGGCTACGACGTCACGGTCGTCTGTCCCACGGGGGAGGGCACGGTGGCCGAGCAGGTGGTGGACGGCGTCCGCATCGTCGCCTACCCGGCCTACGCGCCCGGCGGGTCGTCCCTCAGCTACCTCCTCGAGTACGGCTACTCCTTCCAGGCGACGGCGCGTCTGGCGCTCCGGGAGCGGAGGACCGGCCGCTTCGACGTCGTGCAGGCCTGCAACCCGCCGGACATCTTCTGGCCCCTGACCCGGTGGCTCAGGCTGCGCGACGGCACCCGGTTCGTCTTCGACCATCACGACCTGTGCCCGGAGCTGTTCCGGTCGCGGTTCCCGGACGGGCCGGGCCTGCTCCACCGTGGTCTGCTCTTCCTCGAGCGGCAGACGTTCCGGGCCGCCGACCGTGTCACGTCGACGAACGCCTCCTACGCGGAGGTCGCGCGCACCCGCGGAGGCAAGTCCTCGGACGAGGTCACCGTCGTGCGCACCGGGCCCGACCCTGAGCGACTCAAGCGACGGGAGCCGCGCCCCGAGCTGCGTCGTGGACGTCGACACCTCGTCGCCTACCTCGGCGTCATGGGGCCGCAGGACGGCGTCGACATCGCCCTTCGTGCCGCCGACGTCGTCGTCAACGGCCTGGGTCGACGCGACGTCACCTTCTGCCTCATGGGCTCGGGCGACATGCGTCCGAGCCTGCTGGCCGAACGCGACCGGCTCGGTCTGACCGAGTACGTCGACATGCCCGGTCGCGTCTCCGACGAGGTCATGGCCGAGGTCCTGTCCACGGCCGACCTCGGCCTGTGTCCCGACCCGCTCAACCCGTTGAACGACGTCAGCACGATGAACAAGACGATGGAGTACATGGCCTTCGAGCTCCCGGTCGTGGCGTTCGACCTCCGGGAGACGAAGGTGTCGGCGGGAGGCGCCGCCCGCTACGCGACGCCGAACTCGGTGGAGGACTTCGCCCGCACGGTCGTCGAGCTGCTCGACGACCCGGGAGCGCGGGCACGGATGGGACAGATGGGCCGCCGCCGCGTCGAGGAGCACCTCGCGTGGTCGCACCAGCAGGTCGGCTATCGGGCCGTCTTCGACGCGCTGGTCGGGCGGACGCGCGTGGAGCCGGCCGTCGTGGGTGGCTCCGTGCGACCAGAGGCCGTCGCGCGTCCCTCGGCCACGGGAGGCTGACGTGTGTGGCATCGCCGGCGCCTTCCAGCAGCCCGACGGGAAGGCCGTCGTCACGACGATGATCGAGCGTCTGGGTCACCGGGGGCCGGATGCGGGTGGCGTGCTGGAGCTCGTCACCCCCGACACGGCCGTCGTGCTGGGACACCGGCGGCTCTCGATCATCGACCTCTCCGAGGCCGCGGACCAGCCGTTCACCAAGGATGGCCTGACGCTGGCCTACAACGGCGAGATCTACAACCACGAGGACCTGCGTCGCGAGCTGCAGGGCCGCGGTGTCCGTTTCGTCACGCGGTCCGACACCGAGGTGGTCCTCGAGGCGTGGCGGGCCTGGGGCCCGGCGTCCCTGCCGCGGCTTCGGGGCATGTTCGCGTTCGCGATCCACGACGAGCACCTGGGAACCCTTGCGCTGGCGCGTGATCCGCTCGGGATCAAACCGCTCTACGTCATGAGCAGGGGCGAAGGTGTGCTCTTCGCCTCGGAGCTCAAGGCGATCATGACGGCCGTCGGTGCCGAGCTGTCCGTCAACCCCGCGGCGATGGTCGCCTCCGCCCTCTACTACTGGCTGCCCCAGGAGTACGACGCGCTGCGGGAGGTGCGCAAGCTGCCTCCCGGCTCGTGGCTGAGCTACGACCGGAACGGCACGGTCGCTTCAGGTACCTACTGGAGTGCACGCGACGAGGCGGCCCGGGCGGCGAGCGGACCTCGGGCCGACCTGCGGCAGGTGCTCACCGAGTCGGTGGAGGCGCATCTGGTCTCCGACGTGCCCGTCGCGTGCTTCCTCAGCGGCGGTCTCGACTCCAGCCTGATCGCAGCCCTGGCCCACCGGCGGGACCCGTCGATCGAGGCCTACACCATCGCCGTCCGACCCGAGGACCAGCGGCTCGAGGCCATGCCGGACGACGCTCCCTACGCCCGCCTGCTGGCCCGGCGGCTCGGGATGCGGCTGCACGAGATCGAGCTGCACCCCGACGTGGCGCAGATGCTTCCGCGCATGGTCGACGTGCTCGACGAGCCGATCGGCGACCCGGCCGCGATCAACACCGTCCTCATGTGCGAGGCGGCACGCAGACAGGGGGTCAAGGTGCTCCTGTCGGGGATGGGCGCGGACGAGCTGTTCGGGGGCTACCGCAAGCACTACGCGATGCTCCTGGCGGCTCGCTACCGACGGCTGCCGGACCTGCTGCGCTCCCGTCTCGTGTCTCCCGCGGTGGAGGCGCTGCCGGTCTCCGTGGCAGGCCGCGGGCTGCGAACGGTGCGGTGGGCGCAGCGGTTCGTGACCTTCGCCGGGCTGCCCGAGCAGGAGGCGTTCCGGCGCAGCTACACCCTCTACGACGGGGACGAGCTCGCGGGCCTGCTCGACCCGGGTCTCGCGGGCGACGTGGCCGACGTCCTCGAGCAGCACCGCGCCGTCTACGACGACAACGAGCTGACCGACGTGGTGGGCCGGATGTGCCTGGCCGACTCCCGGCTCTTCATGGCCGGGCTCAACCTCACCTACACCGACCGGGCGAGCATGGCCGCCTCGACAGAGGTGCGCGTGCCCTTCGTGGATCCCGTCGTCTTCGCCGCGGCGTTCTCGCTGCCGGCCTCGGACCGGATCCGCGGGCGCGTGCAGAAGGCGGCCCTGCGAGACGTCGCCCGGGAGTGGCTTCCTCCGGAGATCGTCGACCGGCCGAAGGCCAGCTTCGGTGCGCCGCTCCGGGCCTGGGTGGCCAAGGACCTGCGTGAGCTCGTCGACGACGTTCTGGTCGGGGGAGAGCTGGTCGAGTCGGGGTTCCTCCGCCGTGACCCGCTGCGCCGGCTCGTCGAGGACCAGCGCGCGGGGCGTCGCGACGAGGCCAAGCAGGTGTGGCAGCTGCTGACGCTCGAGCTGTGGTACCGCAACGCCCGAGCTGCCGGGGTAGACGCCGAATGACCGCAGCACCAGACGACTTCGTGGGGGAATGAGATGAAGCAGGTTGCCCAGAACTACCGGTCCGGTGAGCTCGTCGTGCTCGACGCGCCGGTTCCTGCCTGCAAGCCGGGTGGGGTGCTCGTGCGCACCCTCTACTCCCTCATCTCGACGGGGACCGAGCTGATGAAGGTGACCGAGGCGCGCCTGTCGCTGGTCGGCAAGGCTCGAGCCCGTCCCGACCAGGTCAGGAAGGTGCTCGACTCCGTCGCCCAGCAGGGCCCGGTCGCCACGTACAAGAAGGTGACCTCGACCCTCGACAGCTACACGCCGCTCGGCTACTCGCTCTGCGGCGTCGTCGTCGAGGTGGGCGCCGGGGCAGAGGAGTTCGCCGTCGGCGACGTCGTCGCCGCGGCAGGCAACGAGTTCGCCCTCCACGCGGAGCTGAACTGGGTGCCGACCAACCTGTGCGTGCCGGTGCCGCAGGGCGTTCGCGGCGAGCACGCAGCCTTCGCGACGGTCGGCGCGATCGCGATGCAGGGCGTGCGTCGTGGCGAGCCGCAGCTGGGGGAGACCGCGTGCGTCATCGGCCTCGGCCTCGTCGGGCAGCTCGTGGTGCGGCTCCTGCTGGCCGCCGGCGTGCGCGTGGTGGGCATCGACACGGTGCCGGAGCGCTGTCGTCTCGCCGAGCAGGCCGGTGCCTTGGCCTGCGCGGGCCCGGACCCCGAGGGCGCGGACTACGTCGAGCAGGTGCTGCAGACCACCACGAACGGCCTCGGTGCCGACCAGGTCTATCTGGCCGCCGGAGGCGACACCAACGGACCGGTCGAGCTCGCAGTCCGTCTTGCGAGGGACCGGGGCCGCGTGGTCGACATCGGCAAGACGCGGCTCGACCTGCCCTGGAACGCCTTCTACGAGAAGGAGATCGATGTCCGCTTCTCGCGGTCCTACGGTCCCGGGCGCTACGACGACCGTTACGAGCTGGACGGCGTCGACTACCCGCCCGCCTACGTGAGGTGGACCGAACGGCGCAACCTCGGCTGCTTCCTCGACCTCGTAGCGCAGGGTGCGGTCGACGTCGGCCCGCTGGTGTCCGGCGTCCACCCGATCGGCGAGGCGACGCACGTCTACACCGGCCTGCGGGACGGCTCGCTCCGCGGCATCGGCTTCCTCTTCGAGTACCCGCGCCCCGAGGCGGGCAACGGCTCGTCGAACGGGCACTCCCACACGGCGACACCGGACCTGCCCGTCAGGGCCGTGTCCCGGGTCACGGTTCGCCCCCCGACCGACGGGACCGGCTCGCTCCCTCAGGTGCGGCTCGGCTTCATCGGTGCCGGCAGCTACGCCACCTCGATGCTGCTGCCGCACCTCGCCAAGGACCCCGGAGTCACCCTCGCGAGGGTCGCGACCACGCGCTCGCTGTCGGCCGTCAACGCCCAGCGCAAGTTCGGGTTCCGCGACGTGGCGACCGACGCCGACGCGGTCCTCGACGATCCCGCCGTCGACGCCGTGTTCGTCGTGACGCGTCACCACTCCCACGCCTCCTTCGTGTGCCGGGCCCTGGAGGCCGGGAAGGCGGTCTTCGTCGAGAAGCCCCTCGCGCTCACGGAGCCCGAGGTCGACCGCGTGCTCGACACGGTGGCCAGGACCGGCAACGACCGCGTGATGGTCGGCTTCAACCGCCGCTTCGCCCCGCTGTTCTGCGACCTGCGACGCCGGTTCGGCGCGCCCAGGGGGCCGATGAGTGTCCGCTACCTCGTCAACGCGGGTCGTCTCGACCCCTCGAGCTGGTACCTCGACGAACGGCTCGAAGGGTCGCGGTTCCTCGGCGAGGGCGGCCACTTCATCGACACCGTCAGCGCCTGGATCGGCCGTTCGCCCGTCGAGGTCGTGGCCCACCAGACCTCCAACGGCCTCAATCTCGAGGCCCTGCTGCGCTACGACGACGGGTCCCTCGCGACGATCGCCTACAACACCGACGGCGACAGCCGCTTCCCCAAGGAGACCCTGGACGTCACCGGGAGCGGACGCAACGCCCGGCTGGACAACTTCACCCGGGCCACCGTGTGGGGCCGTTCCGGCCGGAGCGTGAAGCGATCCGTGACGGGGCAGGACAAGGGGCAGCGCGCCGAGCTGGGCGCCTTCGTGGACGCCGTTCGCACCGGAGGCCCGATGCCCATCGACCTCGACTCCCTCGCCGCGACGACCCGGGTGACGATCGCCGTCGACAGGAGCCTGGCTCTGAAGGGGCCGGTCGTCCTGTGAGCCGACCTCTGGAGTGGTACGTCCACCGGCTGCGGGGCATGCCGCCGAGCGAGATCGCCTCCCGCGTGGGCGACCACGCCCGCCATCTGGTGTGGAGCCGCCGCCAGGTGGCGCCCCATGACCTCTCGGACCTGGACGGTCCGGTGCCGAAGCTCCTGCCGGAGCGCCGGTTCGTCTCCGTCCTCCCCGACAGCCTCGCCGAGGCGGTCCCCCGGGAGGCGAGGGAAGCCGTGGTCGCGGCCGCCGACCGGCTGCTCGCCGGCGACTGGACGGTCCTGGGTCGACGCCGCCCCGACATCGTCGACCCTGACTGGTTCCTCGACCCCGTCACCGGCCGCCGCGCCCCGCAGGCCCAGCTCGCCTTCGCGATCGACCACCGCGACGAGCGGTCCACCGGCAACGTCAAGGCGGTGTGGGAGCTCTCACGGCACCACCACCTCACCGTTCTCGCAACGGCCTGGTGGCTGACGGGCGACGAGCGTTACGCCGCAGTGGTGGCCGCGCAGCTGCGTTCCTGGTGGCGCGCCAACCCGTTCCTCTCGGGCGTGCACTGGACCAGCGGCATCGAGCTCGGCGTGAGGCTGGTCAGCTGGGTCTGGGTGCGTCGGCTCCTCGACGGGTGGGCAGGCGTCGCAGACCTGTTCGACGACAACGAGCTGGCCCTACGCCAGATCGCCTGGCACCAGGAGTACCTCGCAGCCTTTCGCAGCCGAGGGTCCTCCGCCAACAACCACGTCGTCGCCGAGGCCTGCGGCCGGTTCGCGGCCTCGTGCGCCTTTCCCTGGTACGCGCCGAGCGAGCGGTGGCGCGAGCAGTCCGCCCGCGAGCTGGTGACGGCGCTCAGGCGCAACACCTTCGCCAGCGGGGTCAACCGTGAGCTGGCGACCGACTACCACCGGTTCGTCACCGAGCTCGGCCTCGTCGCGCTCGCAGAGGGCGACCGCGCCGGCCACCCGTTGCCGGAGCCGACGCGTCGCCTGCTCGTCGCCTCGCTCGACGCCGCGGCGGCCCTCCTCGACGACGCCGGACGAGCCCCCCGACAGGGAGACGGTGACGAGGGACGCGGGCTGGTGCTCGAGGCGCCGGACGCCGACCCGTGGCGGACCCTGCTCGACTGCGGCGCCAGCGTATTCGGGTCGCTCGGGTGGTGGCCGGAGGTCGGCGCCGGGGTCACCGGCCACCTCGTCGCAGCGATGACCAGCCCGACCTCGCTGCCGGACCGGCCTCCGAAGGCGCCCTCCGCCTTCGCGGACGCCGGCATCCGGATCCTGCGGACGCAGCCGGTGCCGGGGGAGCCCGCGCTGTGGTGCCGGTGCGACGGCGGTCCGCACGGGTTCCTGTCGATCGCCGCCCACGCGCACGCCGACGCCCTCTCGCTGGAGGTGCGGCACGGCTCGGTCGACCTCTTCGCCGATCCCGGAACCTACTGCTACCACGGCGAACCCGAGTGGCGGAGCTACTTCCGGTCGACGCGGGCGCACAACACCATCGAGATCGACGGGACGAGCCAGTCCGTCGAGGGCGGCCCGTTCCTCTGGCGCACGCACACCGACGCCGTGGACGAGCCGGTCCACGGGCGTGCGGGCGTGTCCGGCCGGGACACGCAACGATCCGGTGGCCCGGCTCGACCGTCGTGGGCAGCGCACCACACCGGCTACGCGCGTCTGGATCCGGCATTCCGGCACACGCGACGGGTGACCCTCGACCCCGACACCGGCGAGCTGCAGGTCGTCGACACCCTCGTCGGATCGTCGCGGCACACCGCGCGGCTGTTCTGGCACCTCGGTCCGGTGGTGTCTGCGACGCTCGACGGGTGCTCGGCCCACCTGTCGTGGGCCGGGGACCACGGCCCGTGTGAGGCCACCGTCGCGCTCCCGTCCCAGCTGCGCTGGACCGCGCACCGCGGTGAGACCGACCCGGTGCGCGGCTGGTACTCGCCGCGGTTCGGAGAGCGCGAACCCAGCACGACGCTCGTCGGCGTCGCCGAGTGGACCGGCATCCTCACCCTCTGCACGACCCTGCGGCTGCAGCCGTCCTCCCTGCAGCCAGCCGCGAAACCGCAAACCGCGGTGGTGCCCGGGGTCCCGGAGATAACTTTGACGCAGGTTCTCGAGCTTCCGGGGGGAAGGCAGTGAGCGAGCAGATCGTCGACCTCCGGTCGGTGTGGGCCATCCTGCGACGGCACACCGGCCTGCTCGTCGCCGCGTCCGCCCTCGGGGGGCTGGCGGGCGGAGCAGCGTTCCAGACGCTTCCTCCGGTCTACAGCAGCACCACCCTGGTGCTGTTCCCGGCGACGTCGGCGAGCGCCGCGGCTCAGGCGACCGCCCACGCGATCGAGACCCAGGCCGAGATCGCCTCCAGCGACACGGTGCTCGCACGGGCGGGGCAGATGGTGCGCGGCCGCCCCTCCGCGTCGGACGTCGCGGACCTGGTCACGGTCGAGACGCCCACCGACGACGTCCTCACGGTCACGGCACGGGGGGCCACGGCGGCGGAGGCCGAGCAGCTCGCGACCGCGGTGGCCAAAGCCGACGTCGACTACCTCCAGGAGATCGCCACCCCTCCGGCCAAGGACGAGCGCGCCTCGATCGGCAAGCGCAGGTCCACGCTGGCCGAGAGCCTCGCCGCCGTGCAGGAGCAGCTGGCCCGGACGACGACCCGTCTGCGCGCCGAGGGTGCCTCCTCGCCCGGAGGAAAGACCGATGCCGTGGCGCTCGCCCAGCTCACCGCGCGCCAGGCCGACCTCGTGCTCCAGATCGACGCCATCGACCGGCAGCTGGCGACCCAGACCACGACCGACACCGCTCCGGCGGCGGGCCCCCGTCTGGTCGGAGCCGCGACCCCGGCCCGGACCCTGTCGCCCATCGCCCGGGGTGCCACGTTCGTCGGCGCCGGCGCCGCCGCGGCCTTCCTCGCGATGGCGGCGCTGATGATCCTGCGCGGACGCAGGGAGAAGGCGTTGCGCTCGCGGGACCAGATCGCGGACAGCATCGGGGTGCCTGTCGTCGCATCGCTCGCGAGCCGGCCGCCCCGCTCCGTGGCGGGATGGGTCAGCCTCCTGCGCGGCTACGACCCCGAGAGCACGGAGGCCTGGGCGCTTCGCCAGGTGCTGCGGCGCTTCGCCTCGGGCGCCACCGGTGTCACCGGCGCCTCGGGAGCGTCCGGACCTTCCGGGCCGCTGCCCGGTGCTGCCAAGGGCGCGCAGCGTCTCGTCGTCCTCACCCTCGCCGGCGATCAGGCCGCGCTGACGTTCGCAGCCCAGCTCGCCTCGTTCGCAGCGGCGACCGGCGTCCGCACCCAGCTGGTCGTCGGGTCGAAGACGCAGGAGTCCACGAGCTCGCTCCGGGCGGCGTGCTCGCGTGTCGGCAGCGAGGACGAGCTGAGGTCCGGCCTCTTCGTGGACAGTGGCTCTGACGCACCGGCGAGGGGGGACCTCGTGGTGCAGACCCTCACCGTGAGCCGCCAGCAGCCCGGGATCCAGCTCGGGCCGGGCGAGCACGCCGTCGCCCTGCTCGCGGTGTCCTCCGGCGGAGCGACCGGCGAGGACCTCGCCAGGGTCGCTCTGGCCGCCGATGACGCGGGTGTGCCTCTTCGGGGGATCGTCGTCGCGAACCCCGACCCGCTCGACCGCACCACCGGGCGCCTCCTGCCCACCCAGCGAGCGCTGCTGGCTCCGCTGCCCTCGCTCATGACCGGACCCGCCGACCACGACGACGACCCGCCGGGGTCGGCTCCCCGCCGGAGGCAGGGATGATCGACCTCTCCTGGACGATCGGTGAGGAGCGCGAGGTCGAGCTGACGGAGGCGCCGCGGCCCGTGCTCAGCACCTGGAACTACCTGCGCACCGCGTTGCGGCGCGGCTGGCGGATCTGGGTCGGGCTCACCGCCCTGGGTGCCGTGCTCGGCCTCGTCGCGATCGTGCTTGCGCCTCCTGGCAGCACGGCGAAGGTCACCCTCCTCATGGCGCACCCGGCGAGCATGGACGGGCCCCAGGGCATCGCGATGGACGTGAGCCTGCTGAACACCCGCGAAGTGTCGCAGCGGGCCGTCCGGGCGCTCGGTGTCGGACTGACGCCCGAGGCCTTCCGCGCTGCGGTCAGCGCCGAGGCGGTCACCAACGAGGTCCTCGCCATCGCCGTGGTGGGGCCGGACGACGCCTCCGCGTCGGCCCGGGCGGACGCGCTGGTGCGGGCGTACCTCGACTTCCGGACCACCCAGCTGAGGTCCCTGACCAGCGGCATGCGTGCGCAGTACGCCTCCCGCGTCGCGGCGGCGCAGCGTGAGGTCGCGGCGCTGACGAGGCAGTTCGAGCAGCTGACCGCCCAGGGGGCCGCCGCCCAGAACGGCGCGTTCGACGCGCTGTCCCGACGCACCGACCTCAACAAGCAGATCGCCGACTGGCAGGCGGCGAGCGACAGCGCGACGCTGGACACCGACGCGGCCATCGAGTCGACGCACGTCATCGACCCCGTGCACGCGGACGCGTCGTCGACGAAGCGTGCGCTGGTGCTGGCCGTCGGGTCCGGCATGACGGTGGGCGCGGCATTGGGGGTGGCGTTCGTCATCTTCCGGGCCCTCGTCACGGAGCGGCTCCGTAGGCGGCAGGACGTCGGGGTCGCCCTCGGGTCGCCCGTGCGCTTCAGCGTGCGATCAACGGGGCCGAGACGCCGCGGGCGCGGCCCGCTGGGTCGAGCGTTCCGGGCCCGCGGGACGTGGCGGGGCAACGACCTCGGCACCCTCGCCCACGGGCTGCAGTCGGCCCTCGGACCCGGGCTCGGTCTCCCGGCGCCGACCTCACCCGTCCCGGTCGCGGCATCGGACGCGTCCGGCCCCAACGGTCGACGGGCGGGGGCCGTGGCCGGCGAGCCCAACGGCTCGCGGCTGCTGGCCATGACGTCGACGCGGGCCGAGACGCTGGTCGGTGCCGCGCCGGCGTCAGGCCCTTGTACCGGTGTCGCCCTCGCGGCGATCGGCAACGTCCTGGCAGCCGCCGACGTCGTGGGTGCCGCTGCCGCCCGTCTGCGCGACCGGGGCAGCGCCGTCCTGGTCGTCGACCTCAGCAAGGACGGGGTGCTGTCCGGCCGACCGCGCGGACGGGCCGGCGGCAGGCGCGCGTCGGTGGAGGGAGGCGCTCCGCGGGAAGGCACGTCGGTCGTGCTGCGGCCCGACGACATCCCGGAGCTCGCGACCGGACCGCGTGAAGGCGCCTCGGCCGGCCTGGTCGACGTGCAGGGAGCCTCGTGGCAGGCCGCCTGGGACTCGGCGCACACCGTGCTCGTCCTGCTCGAGGTCGACCCGGGCATCGACGTGGACCACATCGGCACCTGGGTGGACCAGGTGGTCCCGCTCGTGTCGGCCGGAACCTCGACCGCCGAGCTGCTCAGCACAACGGGCGACCTGGTCCGCGAAGCCGGTCTCGCGCTGCCCTTCGCGATGATGGTCGGGTGTGACGCGACCGACGAGAGCCTCGGGAGGGTGCGCCCGGCCGAGGACGGCGTCGAGGCGGTGAGCCGACCGTGAGGATCGCGGCTCCGGGTCCGCACTGGCTCGCGGGTGGCACCGGTGCGCGGGGCGAGCTGCACACCAGCGCCGCTCGTCTGCCGAGGCTGGTGCTGCTGGCATGGGCGGCACTGTTCTTCAACGTCCTGACGCCCGGGGGCAGCGCCACCATCCTGCCGATTCCCTACTCCGTGGGGCAGGCGATGGCGCAGGGCTCGCTGGTCCTGGCACTCCTGTTCGCCCTGCTGGCCAATCCGCGGCTCGTGGTCCGCCCCACGCTGCTCCTGGTGCTGCTGTCGACCTTGGCGGTCGCGGCGCTCGCCGTGAGCCTGCACAGCGAGTTCTTCGTCGGCTCGACCTACCGGGCAGTCCGCCTCATCGGTTTCGTGACCTGCCTGTGGCTGCTGACGCCGTGGTGGGGACGTTCGGACCTCGTACTGCTCCGGTGCCACCGCGTGTGTCTCGGCGCCATCGTCGGTTCGGTCGTCGTGGGACTGGCGATGGCGCCCGGTACGGCGTTCAGCGCCAACGGCCGGCTCGGCGGGGCGCTCTGGCCCATGCCGCCGACACAGGTGGCGCACTACGGTGCCGTGCTGCTCGGCACGTCGGTGATCCTCTGGATGTGCCGCGTCATCACCGGCCGTCATGCCGCGGTGCTCATCCTCGTCGCAGCCGCAGTCATCCTGGGCACCCATACGCGGACAGCCTTGCTGGGACTGCTGATCGGTCTGGTCGTGGCCGCCGGCAGCCTCTTCCTCGGCCACGCCCGGGTGCGTCGGACCGCGGTGTGGACGCTCGTGGCCGGGCTCGCTGCGGGAGCCCTCTTCGCGGGCCCGGCCATCGGCTGGCTCTCCCGCGGCCAGTCCGCGGAGGACGCCGCCCAGCTGACGGGGCGCACGAAGGTGTGGGACGCGGTGAGCCAGACGGGCCGTCCCCTGGTGCGGGAGATCTTCGGCAACGGACTGTCCAACAAGTCGTTCGAGGGGCTGCCCGTCGACAGCGGCTGGGTGGCGACCTTCGTGGACCTGGGGTGGCTGGGCATTGTGATCCAGACCAGCATGCTTCTCCTGCTGCTGCTCATGGCGATCACGCGCGTCCGTGGTCCTCGTCGGGCGCTGGCACTCTTCCTCATCCTCTACTGCATCGTCGCCTCGATCACCGAGACGGGTCTCGGCGACGCCTCGCCGTACCTGCTCGACCTCGTCGTCGCGGCTTCGCTGCTCGTGAGCGAGCCCCGCCGGCCTGCGTGGCGGCCGATCACCGGGCAGGGCACGAAAACCGAAGCACACCAAAGTAGTTCATCGAACTCATCGATGCGTGGGGATGCCGTCTCCGCATCGGGCGACTTCACGGGAACACCGACGCGCAGGCCGCGCCGTATCTAGCATGTAGGTGTCGGTCCGAGGGAGACGTTCAGGTCTCCGCCACTGGGGAGTGGATGGGACCGACGATGGTGGGAGGGGACCAGAATGAGGTGTCGTCACATGGGGTGCGCAGACCTGCTCGAGCGAGCACGGCGCGCTCTCGGGCCCGGTCGGGTGTGGTCCGGGGCGGGTGGTCGGTGATGGGCCGCAGGGGGGTGCTGCTCGATCGTGACGGCACCATCAACGTCGACCACGGGTACGTCGGAGCCGTCGAGGACGTCCATTTCGTCGAGGGCGCCATCGAGGCGATCGCGCGCCTCAACGCAGCGGGGATCCCGGTCGCGGTGGTGTCGAACCAGGCGGGCGTGGCGCGCGGGATGTACGAGCTGGCCGACGTCGACCTCGTGCACAAGCACATGTCTGCGGAGATGGCCCACCTCGGGGCCCACGTGGATGCCTGGTTCTTCTGCCCGTACCACCCCGACGGGATCGTCGCGTCGTTCGCCCGGGTCAGCCAGGACCGCAAGCCCGCCCCCGGGATGGCGCTGGCCGCGGCCACGGCGCTCGACCTCGACCTGACGGCGTCGTGGGTCGTCGGCGACCGGGAGAGCGACGTCGGACTGGCGCGGGCCGTCGGGGCCAGATCCTTCCTCATCGACCCGGACGGCGACACCGCAGCATCGGGGGACGTGACCGTCGTGACCGACTTGGCGTCGGCGGTCGAGCACATCCTGGTCGACCACGCGCGCTCGGGCGCCTCGTCGGCGGCGTCCCCGGCGCGGCCGACGTTCCCGGAGAGCCGGTTCGCCGACGCCGGAGCCTTCGCGAGCGCCTACGTCGACGAGCTGTCCCACGCCATGGCGTCGGTCGACCCGGCGCAGGTGCGTGCGGCCGCGTGTCTGCTCGACGCCGCCTACGACCGGGGTGCCACGGTCTTCTCCTGCGGCAACGGGGGATCGGCGTCCATCGCCAACCACTTCCAGTGCGACCACGTCAAGGGCGTGCGCGTCGGCACCGACCTGCTGACGAGGGTCCACAGCCTCAGCGCCAACATGGAGATCCTCAGCGCCATCGCCAACGACAACGGCTACGAGAACGTCTTCGACTTCCAGCTGCAGTCGCAGGCCCGTCCCGGTGACGTGCTCGTCGCGGTGTCGTCGTCGGGTCGTTCGCCCAACATCGTGCGGGCGCTCGAGTGGTGCGCCGCCCACGGCGTGGAGACCGTCGCGTTGACGGGCTTCACGGGTGGTCCTGCGCGGGACCTGGCGACGGTCTCGATCCACGTCGACTCGCTCAACTACGGGGTCATCGAGGACTCGCACCAGGCCTGCATGCACCTGCTCGCCCAGTACGTCCGCCAGTCGAGGATGTCGGCGAACGACGTTGCGGCCACAGTGTTCTGAGCACATGCGCGTCGCCATCAACCTGCTGACCGACGACCCGGACAACCCGTCCGGGGCCCATTGGTTCTGGACCCGCGTCATCCGCGAGATGGGCGGGATGCTCGCCGAGGGCGAGGAGCTCGCTCTGGTCGTCGGGCGCCGGTCCAAGGGGCTGCACCAGGGGTACGGACGCGGCGTCCGCTACCTCACCTTCCCGTGGTCGAACGAGCGCCGGAACCTGCGCACGCTGAGCGAGCAGCTGTATGCGCCGGTGCGGTTGCCGCTCGGTGGCGTCGACGTGTTCAGCACGCTCATCGCCCCGCTGGTCCGACCGGCCCCCGGCGTCGTCGCACACATCAAGACGATGCACGCGTTCACGACGCCCGACGCCCTGAACCCCGCCGTCCGGCTCTACCGTTCGGTCGGCTACCCGCACACCGTCAAGGTGGCCGACGCGATCATCCTCAACTCTGAGAGCCTGAGGGCCGAGGTGCTGAGGTACCTGGACGTCGACCCGGGCAAGCTGCGGATGATCCCGGAGGCCGTCGACCACGAGGTGTTCCGGCCGGGCGACCCCGTCGAGGCCGCCGACCGCCTCAGGCAGCGGCACGGCATCGACCGGCCGTTCGTCCTCTTCGTCTCGTCCCTGTGGCCGTACAAGAACTGCGACGGCCTGATCCGCGCGTTCGCGGCAGCGCGTCCCCACCTCGAGGGGCGTGGCCTCGTCGTGGTCGGTCCGGGACGCGACACCACCTACGTCGCACGGCTGCGCTCGCTCGCCGCCTCGCTCGGTGTCGGCGACGACATCACCTGGGTCGGCGGCGTGACGCTCGAGGAGACGGTCGACTTCTACCGTGCGGCAGACGTCTTCGCCTACCCGTCGCACAACGAGACGTTCGGGCTGCCGCTCCTCGAGGCGATGGCGTGCGGCTGCCCAGTGGTGACGTCGAACCGCACCGCGATGCCCGAGACCGCCGGCGGGGCTGCCGTGCTCGCCGACCCCGACGACCCGGACTCCATCGCGTCGGCGATCCTGACGGCCCTGGCGGAGGGGGAGGCCCTGCGTCCTCGGGGCCTCCAGCGCGCCGGGGAGTTCACGTGGCGGCACACGGCGAAGCGGACGCTCGAGGTGTACCGCGAGGTGCACGCGAAACGGAGGGGGCAGCGATGAGGATCCTCGTCACGGGCGGAGCCGGTTTCATCGGCTCCCACACGTGCGACCGGCTGGTCGAGCTGGGGCACGAGGTGACCGTCCTCGACGCCCTGACTGCGCCGGTGCACCGCGACGGCGTGCCCAACCACGTCACGCCCGGCGTCCGCCTGTGGGTCGGCGACGTGCGCAACCGCGACCTTCTCGCCGGCCTGCTGCGCGATGCCGACGCCGTCTACCACTTCGCCGCCTACCAGGACTACCTCACCGACTTCGCCCGCTTCTCGTCGGTCAACGTCGTCTCCACCGCCCTCATCTACGAGATCGCGGTGGCCGAGGGGCTCGGCCTCCAGCGGATCGTCGTCGCCTCGTCGCAGTCGGCGATGGGCGAGGGGCTCTACCGGTGCGCCGAACACGGTGACCAGACCCCCGACATGCGCCCGGAGACGGCCCTCGAGCGGCAGGAGTGGGACCACACCTGCCCCGAGTGCGGACGACCGCTGGAGATGCAGCGCACGCCCGAGCGGGTCTCCAACCCGCAGAACGCGTACGGGATGTCGAAGTACGGCGAGGAGATGGTCGCGGTCAACCTCGGCCGTCGCTACGACATACCGACGGTGGCGCTGCGCTACAGCATCGTGCAGGGGCCCCGGCAGTCCATCTACAACGCGTACTCGGGGGCCTGTCGCATCTTCTGCCTCCACTACCTCCTCGGCAGCGCCCCGACGCTCTACGAAGACGGCCTGATGATCCGCGACTACGTGAACATCCACGACGTCGTCGCCGCCAACGTGCTCGTCCTCACCGACGAGCGGGCGGTGGGTCGGGTGTTCAACGTGGGCGGCGGCGTCGGCTACACGACGGAGCAGTTCGCCGAGGTCGTGCGGGCCTACTACGGATCCGACGAGCCGGCGCACGCCTCGGGGGAGTACCGCTTCGGCGACACCCGGCACATCCACTCGGACATCTCCGCGCTGCAAGGCCTGGGGTGGCGGCCGCGGCGCACCCCCGCCGACTCGGTGGCCGAGTACGCCGCCTGGCTCCAGGGCATGCCGGGCCTGGATGACGTCCTGGCCGACGCCGATGCGAAGATGCGCCGGCTCGGCGTCGTGCGTCGGGCCCGTGGGCGGGTGGAGGCATGAAGGCGTTCCTGCTCGCCGCCGGCCTGGGCACCCGACTGAGGCCGCTCACCGACACCGTGCCGAAGTGCCTGGTGAGCATCGACGGGACCCCGTTGCTCGACCTCTGGATGGAGGCGCTGGCCGCAGCCGGGGTCACGGAGGTGCTCGTCAACCTGCACCACCTCCCCGAGCAGGTGGACCGGCACCTGGCGCGGCGGCCCCAGCCGGTCGCCGTCCGGACCGTCTTCGAGCCCGCGCTCCTCGGCAGCGCCGGGACGTTGCTGCATAACCGGGAGTTCGTCGCCGGGGAGGACGTGTTCCTGGCCGTCAACGCGGACAACCTCACGGACTTCGACCTCCGCCTGCTCGTGGAGGCGCATCGCTCCAGGTCAGCGCTCGCGACACTGGCCCTGTTCCGCGCCCCCGACCCCACGCGGTGCGGTGTCGTCGAGGTGCGCGACGGCGTCGTCGCGTCCTTCGAGGAGAAACCGCAGCAGCCGAGGGGCGACCTCGCCAACGCCGGTCTCTACGCGTTCAGCCCTGACGTGCTCGACCTCGTGGCCGAGCCACTGCCACGCGACCTCGGGGGTGACCTCCTGCCGCTGCTCGTCGGGCGAGCGCACGCGCTGAGCATCGGGGACGCGTACTTCATCGACATCGGCACGCCCGAGGCGCTGGCCCGGGCCGAGCGGGAGTGGCCGCGGCTCCGGCACGGCTCCCTGACAGACGCCGGTGGCCGCCGGACCTCGGGGTGAGGGTCGGGTGAGCGCGGACGTCACCGACCCCACCGCCCCGGAGCAGCCCCGCCGGGCCGACCCGGAGCACGCACCGCTGCTCATCGCCACCATCGCCCGCGAGCAAGGGATCACCGGCGTCCACACCCACGTGCGCCAGCTGCGTCGCTACCTGGAACGCCGGGGTGAGCCGGCCGAGCTGCTGACGCCGCACAGCTGGGCCCAGGGGCCGGACGGCTCGCTCCTTCGCGGCGTGGCACTGGTGCCGCTCTTCGGCGCCCGCGTGGTCCTCGAGCGGGTCTGGGGCCCGGCCAACGTGTGGTGGTACCGCACGTCGCACGAGCTCGTGCTCCGTCGCGTCCTGCGCCGGCGCCTCGCCGCCGAGGGCCCCTGCACGGTGTACGCCCAGTGCCCGGTCTCGGCGCGGGCGGCGCTCGCGGCCCGGTCGGGACCGCACCAGCGCGTCGTACTGGCCGTGCACTTCCGGATCTCCCAGGCCGACGAGTGGGCCGACAAGGACCAGATCCGACGTGGCGGACGCGTCCACCGGTCGATCCGCGCCACCGAGCGCGACGTCCTCCAACGCGTCGACGGGCTGGTGTTCGTCTCCGCCTGGGGCAGGGACGCCGTCCGCGAGTGGCTTCCGGAGGTGGATCACGTGCCGACGGCCGTCCTGCACAACTTCGTCCAGGTGCCACCGGCCGACCCCGCCGGGGCGAGGGTTGGCGACCTGGTCACGGTCGGCAACCTGGAGTCGGTCAAGAACCACCGCTTCCTCCTGCACGTCCTGGCCGCGGCCCGGCAGGCCGGGCACGTCTACTCCCTCGACATCTTCGGCGAGGGGGTCGAGCGCGCCCGCCTGCACGACCTCGCTCGGGAGCTCGGGCTGGGCGACCGGGTGCGCCTGCATGGGTTCCAGAGCGACGTCCAGCTCCGGCTCTCCTGCTACGCGGTGTACGTCCACGCGTCCTACTCCGAGTCCCTCCCTCTCGCGATCATCGAGGCGATGGCCGCGGGCCTTCCCGTCGTCGCCGCCACGGCGGGTGGTGTCGCCGAGCTGTTCGACGATCCCGGGGAGGGGCGGTTCTGGCCGCTCGACGACCCGGCAGCAGCGGCCCGCATCCTCGTCGGCCTGCTTGAGGACCCGGCGGAGCGGGCTCGGGCGGGCGAGGCGGCTCGGGTGAGGTTCCTCCGGGACTACGACGCCGACGTCGTCGCTCCTCGACTGCTCGAGTTCCTTGCCGTGCCATCGGTCCCGGGTCGGCCCCGGGTCAGGGATCGTGGACGGCGCCCACGCCGCGCTGGGCGTCGCGATCCGTGACGGGCCGCTGACGGTGGGCCTTGCGGCGCAGGTCCGTTCGGCTGCCGACGGCAAGGAGGGCGACCCCGGCCAGCGCGCCACCGAGGACGTCGGTGGCCCAGTGCGCACCCGACACGAGGAGGCTGGTCGTGAGGAGTGCGCCTGCCGCCACCACGGGGGCCCACATCCACCAGCGCACGCGCGGCGAGAGGACGAGCAGGCACCCGCCCAGGCAGACGACGAGGGCCAGGGTGTGACCCGACGGAAACGCGCCACCGCTCTCGGTGACGAACCCGTGCGGGTCCGATCGGTGCACCGCTGCCTTCGCGCCCAGGGCGAGGACTCCCGACACCACGGCCAGCACGAGGGCCAGCACTGCAGGCCACCAGGACCGTCGCCACAGCGACGCCGCGAGCGCCGTGGCGCCCAGGACCAGGTACATACGCTCGGGGCGCAGGCGGCTCATCCACGGGCTCCAGCGGTCCTGGGGCTCGTTCCACGCGTCCCCCGGCCGCAGCCGGTGAAAGACCGACTCGTCGACGGCCTGCGTCGCACGGCTGAGGACCAGGACGGTCACAACGACGAACAGCAGGCAGGAGGCGATCGCCAGCCACCTCGCGAAGCCACCGCCCCGCCCCGGCCGGCCCGTGCCCGTACGCGGCCCCTCACCCGCCACCGGGCTCACGCAGCCGTCCTCCGTGTCACCGCCATCGACTCATGCTCCACCGGCACGACGCCCGGGGCGCGGCTTTCACCGAACTCCCCGGGTGACGCGTCGTCGGAGGACCGGGCCGGCGCCAATAGACTGTCGGCCTGATGCCGCACCCTCTTCTCTCCGCCTTCACGGCGCTGCCCGACGTCCGTCACGTGACCGAGCAGGTGGGCCGGGCCCGCCTCGTCGACGTGTCCGCGAGCGACGGCACCCGCCCGTTCCTCGTCTCCGCCCTCGCCGTGCGGGCCGACGCCGTGCACGGCGGTCCCGGCGCGGCCCCGGTCGTCGTCGTCACGGCGACGACGCGCGAGGCCGAGGACCTCGCGTCGGCGCTCGGCTCGTTCCTGCCGGCCGACCGCGTCGCCGTCTTCCCGTCGTGGGAGACCCTCCCGCACGAGCGGCTCTCGCCGCGTAGCGACACCGTCGGTCGGCGCCTGGCCGTGCTGCGTCGCATCTCCCACCCCGACCTCTCCGACGCGACGTACGGCCCGCTGTCGGTCGTCGTCGCCCCGGTCCGCGCGGTGCTGCAGCCGATCACGCGCGGCCTCGGCGAGCTCGAGCCGGTCGCCCTGAGGAGCGGCGACGAGCGCCCGCTCGAGGACGTCGTCGACGCCCTCGTCGCGGCGGCCTACACCCGCACCGACCTCGTGGAGCGACGGGGCGAGTTCGCTGTGCGCGGCGGCATCCTCGACGTCTTTCCGCCCACCGAGGAGCACCCGGTCCGCGTCGAGTTCTGGGGCGACATCGTCGAGGAGGTGCGCTGGTTCAAGGTCGCCGACCAGCGCTCGCTCGAGGTGGCCGAGCACGGCCTCTGGGCGCCGCCCTGCCGCGAGCTGCTCCTCACCGATGCTGTCCGCGAGCGCGCCCGGGTCCTGGCCGACCAGCTGCCCGGCGTCGCCGACATGCTCGCCAAGCTCGCCGAGGGCATCGCCGTCGAGGGCATGGAGTCCCTCGCCCCGGCGCTCGTCGACGGCATGGAGTCGGTGCTCGACGTCCTGCCGCAGGCCTCGACCGTCCTGCTCGCCGACCCCGAGCGCATCCGCCGCCGCGCCCACGACCTCGTCGCCACGAGCGAGGAGTTCCTCGAGGCGAGCTGGGCCAACGCCGCCGCCGGCAACGACGTGCCCGTCGACCTCCAGTCGCTGCTCGGCAGCGCGTCCTACTGGACCCTCGCCCAGGTGCGGGCGCACGCCACCGCCCACGAGCGTCCGTGGTGGACCCTCACCCCGTTCGCCGCCGACGACGAGCTCGTCATCGAGGACGACGACGTCGACGAGCGCCTCGCGGTGCGCACCACCGACGCCGAGGCCTTCCGCGGCGACACCGAGCGGGCCGTCGCGCACCTGCGCGAGCGGACCCGCGAGGGCTGGGTCGTCGCGGTCGTCACCGAGGGCCCCGGCCTGGCCAAGCGCGTCGGGGAGGTGCTGCGCGAGCACGAGGTGCCGGTGCGCTCGCTCGACCGCTCCCTCGACGCCGGCTCGGCCGACCCGCTCGAGGCCGGCCTCGTCACCGTCACGTGCATGCCGCTCGGGCGCGGCTTCGTCCACGAGGGCGCCCGCCTCGAGGTCGTCACCGAGACCGACCTCACCGGGCAGGCCGGCTCGACCTCGACCAAGGACATGCGCCGGATGCCCTCGCGCCGGCGCAACCAGGTCGACCCGCTCCAGCTGCGCCCCGGCGACCACGTCGTGCACGAGCAGCACGGCGTCGGCCGCTTCGTCGAGATGATGCAGCGCACCGTCGCCGGTGCCACCCGCGAGTACCTCGTCATCGAGTACGCCGCGAGCAAGCGCGGCCAGCCCGGCGACCGCCTCTACGTGCCCACCGACCAGCTCGACCAGGTGACGAAGTACGTCGGCGGCGAGCAGCCCACCCTCAACAAGATGGGCGGCTCGGACTGGACCAAGACCAAGTCGCGGGCCAAGCGGTACGTCAAGCAGATCGCCGCCGACCTCATCCGGCTCTACAGCGCGCGGCAGGCCACGAGGGGCCACGCGTTCGGGCCCGACACCCCGTGGCAGCGCGAGCTCGAGGAGGCCTTCGCCTACGTCGAGACCCCCGACCAGCTCAGCAGCATCGACGAGGTCAAGGCCGACATGGAGAAGCAGGTCCCGATGGACCGGCTCATCTGCGGCGACGTCGGCTACGGCAAGACCGAGATCGCGGTCCGCGCGGCGTTCAAGGCGATCCAGGACGGCAAGCAGGCGGCCGTCCTCGTGCCGACGACCCTCCTCGTCAGCCAGCACCTCCAGACCTTCTCCGACCGGTACGCGCAGTTCCCGGTCGTCGTCAAGGCGCTGTCGCGGTTCCAGACCGACAAGGAGGCGCGCGAGGTCGTCGACGGCCTCGCCGACGGCAGCATCGACCTCGTCATCGGTACGCACCGTCTGCTGTCCAAGGAGATCCGGTTCAAGGACCTCGGGCTCGTCATCGTCGACGAGGAGCAGCGCTTCGGCGTCGAGCACAAGGAGCTGCTCAAGACGATGCGCACCGCCGTCGACGTGCTGTCGATGTCGGCCACCCCGATCCCGCGCACCCTCGAGATGGCGGTCACCGGCATCCGCGAGATGTCCACTCTCGCAACGCCGCCCGAGGAGCGCCATCCGGTGCTGACCTTCGTCGGCGCCTACGACGAGAAGCAGATCACCGCGGCCCTGCGCCGCGAGCTGCTCCGCGAGGGCCAGGTCTTCTTCGTCCACAACAAGGTCAGCACTATCGAGAGGGCCGCGAGCCGGCTGCGCGAGCTCGTGCCCGAGGCGCGCATCGCCACGGCGCACGGCCAGATGGGCGAGCACCGCCTCGAGCAGGTCGTCGAGGACTTCTGGCAGAAGCGTTTCGACGTCCTCGTCTGCACGACGATCGTCGAGACCGGCCTCGACATCAGCAACGCCAACACCCTCATCGTCGAGCGGGCCGATGCCTTCGGCCTGAGCCAGCTGCACCAGCTGCGCGGACGCGTCGGGCGAGGCCGGGAGCGGGCGTACGCCTACTTCCTCTACCCGCCCGAGAAGCCGCTCACCGAGACCGCCCACGACCGGCTGCGCACCATCGCCAGCCACACCGACCTCGGCGCCGGCATGCAGGTCGCGATGAAGGACCTCGAGATCCGCGGTGCCGGCAACCTCCTGGGCGGCGAGCAGTCCGGCCACATCGAGGGCGTCGGTTTCGACCTCTACGTGCGGCTCATCGGCGAGGCCGTCGCCGACTTCAAGGGCGAGACCACCGACGTGCCCGCCGAGATCAAGATCGAGCTGCCGGTCGACGCCCACCTGCCGCACGACTACGTGCCGGGGGAGCGGCTGCGCCTCGAGGCCTACCGCAAGCTCGCGACCGTCGAGACCTTCGAGGCCGTCGACGAGATCGAGGCCGAGCTGCGCGACCGCTACGGCGCCCCGCCCAAGCCGGTCGAGAACCTCCTCGAGGTCGCCCGGCTGCGGGTCGTGGCACGGCAGGCCCGCATCGGCGACATCGGCGTCCAGGGCCGCACCGTGCGGTTCGGCCCGGTCACCGATCTGCGAGAGAGCCAACAGCTTCGGCTCATGCGCCTCTACCCCGGCACCATCGTCAAGGAGGCCCTCGGCACGATCCTCGTGCCGGCCCCGATGACGGCCCGCGTCGGCGGCAAGCCACTGCGCGACGTCGAGGTCCTGACGTGGGCGCGCCAGCTCGTCACCGCCGTCCTGCTCGACGACATCGCCGCCGGTCACGCCGCGGTGAGCGCCGGTGCCGGCACGCGTACGGGTGCCCCGTAAGATGACTGACGCATCCGCCCGAGGAGGAAACCCAGTGAAGTCTCTGCCAGCACGGCCCACCATCACGGGTCGGCGCGTCGCCGCGGCACTCGTCGCGGGCGCGAGCGCCGTCTCGCTCCTCGGTGGGTGCGGCTTCGCGACGCGACAGCAGGCCGCGGCCGTCGTCAACGGTCACGTCATCTCCGAGGCCGACGTGCAGGCCTCCCACGACCAGCTGCAGGCGGCCAAGCTCGACTTCAGCGAGGACGCCATCGTCATGGGCCTCATCGCCGCCCCGCTCCTCGACGAGGCGATGCAGGTCTCGGGCGGCTGGAAACCCGACCAGACCTACGCCGCGGTCCTCGCGACGATCCCCAACCCGACCCAGACGACGAAGGACTTCGTCGCCGCGGCCGCGCTCGTCAACTCCCAAACGATGACGCCCGCCGAGGTCGCCGCCTACCGCAAGGCCCTCCAGAACGCCGACATCTCGCTCAACCCGAGGTTCGGGACGGTCAAGAAGGTCGACCAGGCGCCGGTGTACTTCACGTTCGGCACGGCCGACCCCGACTGGATCAAGCCGCAGACGAACGCGCCCGCGTCGGGCAGCAACCCGGCCCCGGCCGAGACGACCGCGCCCTGACCGGCCGTCTGGTCCTGCTCGTCTCGACGCCGCGCATCGCGCCGGGGCTGCTGACGCGCGAGGCCTGGGCCACGCTCGAGGGCGCCAACACGGTGTGGGGCCTGCCCGACGAGCCGCAGGTCGCCGCGATCGTCGACGCCGGCGTCGAGGTGGGCCTGCCCACGCTCGAGGTGTCCGGCGACGGTGACGACGCGGGCGTCCTCGCCGCCCCCGACCTGGCACGCGCACTCGTCGCGGCGACCGACCGGGGTGACGTCGTGTGGGTCGGCTCCGCCGACGGCGACCCGGGCCTCAGCGACGCCGTCGCCGTCGAGGTGAGCCGCCTGCAGGAGGCTCCCGACGTCGAGCTGCTCATCGCCTCCTTCGACGTCCCGGGCTCGCGGCTGCTCGACGTCGTCGCCGTCATGGACCGGCTCCGTTCGCCCGGGGGCTGCCCGTGGGACGCCGAGCAGACCCCGCAGACGCTCGTGCCCTACCTGCTCGAGGAGGCCCACGAGGCCATCGAGGCCATCGAGTCGGGCGACCCGGGGCACGTGCGCGAGGAGCTCGGCGACCTCCTGCTCCAGGTGGCCTTCCAGGCGCGCGTCGCCGAGGAGCACCCGACCGAGCCCTTCGGCATCGACGACGTCGCCGGCGAGCTCGTCGACAAGCTGGTGCGCCGCCACCCGCACGTCTTCGCCGACGTCGAGGCCGACACCCCCGACGCCGTCGCGGCCAACTGGGACCAGATCAAGGCGGGGGAGAAGCAGCACCGCACCCACCCCGTCGAGGGTGTGCCGACCTCCCTGCCGGCGCTGGCCCGGGCCGAGAAGTACGTCGGCCGGCTCGAGAAGGCCGGCCGCGGCGACCTCGTCGACGCCGCCGCCACGGGCGAGGACGTCGGCCCGCGCCTGCTCGCGCTCGTGCGCGAGGCCCGCGCGGCGGGCGTCGACGCCGAGGGCGCGCTGCGGGAGACGCTGCGCCGCCTCGCCGAGGCGAGCGCCGACGGCCCCGACGCGTCCTGACCGACGCGTGCTGACCGACGCATCCTGACCGACGCGTCCCCGGGTGTCCCGGGGCCACGCCACCCGGATGAGCGGCGTGGCCCCGTCCCCACCCCACGGCGGTCAGGGATGCACCGCGGGAGAGCCCCGCCGGACGCGGTCAGGACGCGACCGGCGGGAGCCGGTGTGCCGTCAGTAGGCGCCCCGCGAACGGAGCACGGCGAGCACGGTCCTGGTGAGGATCGAGAGGTCCTGGACGACGGACCAGTTGTCGACGTAGTAGAGGTCGAGGCGCACCGTGTCGTCCCACGACAGGTCGCTGCGGCCGGAGACCTGCCACAGGCCGGTGACGCCGGGGCGCACGTGGAGGCGACGCTGCACGTCGGGGGCGTAGCGACGCACCTCGGCCGGCAGCGCGGGCCGAGGGCCGACGAGGCTCATGTCGCCGTTGACGACGTTGATGAGCTGGGGCAGCTCGTCGATCGAGTAGCGCCGCATGAAGGCGCCGACCCGGGTGATGCGGGGGTCGTGCTGGGCCTTGAAGAGGACGCCGTCGGCGTTCTGGTTCAGGTGCGTGACGCCGGCGAGGCGGGCCTCGGCGTCGACGACCATGCTGCGGAACTTCAGGCACTCGAAGAGCTCGCCGTCGCGGCCGACGCGGGTCTGGCGGAACAGGACCGGACCGCCGTCCTGCAGCTTGGTGGCGATGGCGAACACGAGCATGACCGGCGCGGCGAGCACCAGCAGCAGCGTGCCGCCGACGAAGTCGAAGGCCCGCTTGGACCACCGGGCGGCGCCGAGGCTCTGCGGCGGCTCGACGTGCACGAGAGGGAGTCCACCGACCGGGCGCATGGACATCCGTCCGGAGGAGATGTCGCTGAGGCTGGGCACGACGGCGAGCTGCACGTCGTGACCCTCCAGCTCCCAGGCAATGCGACGGAAGTCGATCGGGGCGGGAAAGGCACCCTCGGTGAAGACGATGAGGTCGGCCTTGGCATCGAGGGCGGACCGTGCGACGCGGGTGGTGGTCCCGACCACGGACACGCCACCCGGGGTCTCGCGGACCGGGTTCGACGAGGGGACCAGCGCGCCGACGATCTCGTAGCCGAGCCAGCTCTCGCGGCGGAGGACGGACGCGACGTCGTCGACGTGCGAGGGCGAGCCCGCGAGGACCACGCGGGTGAGCAGGTGTCCGCGGCTGTGCGCCTGACGGGCGAGGCGCCGCGCGCTCCAGCGCCAGGTCAGCTGCACCGGGACGCCGATGACGAACAGCATCACGAAGAAGCCGCGGGACAGGTTCAGCTGGGTCAGGTAGCTGACGATGCCGATGCCGCCGGCCACGAAGCCGGCCGCCACGAGGACCTTCGCGTACTCGGTGGTGCCCACCCCGAGGTTGCTGCGTGCGTAGCTGCCCACGAAGGCCAGGCAGAGCATCCAGCCGACGACGATCCACGGGCCGGCCGCCTGGGCGATGGCCTGGACGTCGTTCGTGACGACGAAGATCGGCAGCCGGTCGCGGCTCATCGCCGCCAGCGCCGTCGCCGCGACGATGACCACGAGGTCACCGCTGGCCATGACGAGCTGGAGCAGTCGCACTCCGCGTGATCGGTTCGACAGCGGTTGTGCTGTCGGACGAGCGCTCACGTCGACGGCATAGGCCCCGACTTCGCGCATGGGTACAGCCATAGAACACCCCACCCCCTGGACGCCCCCTCGGCGTCACGCACCTCGGTACTCCCACCCCCCCGGATGGATGTCCTGAGTATGTCGAAGATTGGTCAAGCGCTGGTAAGGAATTGGTAAAACCAGCGGCGTTCCTGCGGTGATCTTGCGATTGCCTGGGACAGAACCGTCCAAACCGGACACCGGCTCGAGCGACCCCCTCCCGATCCGACCGTGACCGCATGCCGGGTCGGTCCGACGGCCCTCGGTCCGCACGGGCTACGCTCGGTGGCGACAGTGGCCGGGCACCGGCCGCACCCGTCCCGAGCACCACCACAGGAGAGTCAGTGGCCACCATTGAGGAGATCGGAGCCCGGGAGATCCTGGACTCGCGCGGCAACCCCACCGTGGAGGTCGAGATCCGTCTCGACGACGGCACGTTCGCCCGCGCAGCCGTCCCTTCGGGCGCCTCCACCGGCGCCTTCGAGGCGTCCGAGCGCCGTGACGGCGACAAGGGCCGCTACCTCGGCAAGGGCGTCGAGCAGGCTGTCGATGCCGTCATCGAGGAGATCAACCCGCGCCTCGTCGGCTTCGACGCGAGCGAGCAGCGGCTCATCGACGCCGAGATGCTCGCGCTGGACGGCTCGGCCAACAAGGAGACCCTCGGCGCCAACGCCATCCTCGGCGTCTCGCTCGCCGTCGCCCATGCCGCCGCCGAGTCGGCCGGCCTGCCGCTGTTCCGCTACGTCGGCGGCCCCAACGCGCACGTCCTGCCCGTGCCGATGATGAACATCCTCAACGGTGGGTCGCACGCCG
This sequence comes from Intrasporangium sp. Soil_C_50, assembly GCF_057656595.1. Lineage (NCBI taxonomy): Bacteria > Bacillati > Actinomycetota > Actinomycetes > Micrococcales > Intrasporangiaceae > Intrasporangium > Intrasporangium sp. Soil_C_50. The sequence continues at coordinate 29,496 of NZ_JBDGKB010000018.1, read as the reverse complement.
ACTCCAACGTCGACATCCAGGAGTTCATGATCGCCCCGATCGGCGCGCCGAGCTTCCGCGAGGCCCTGCGCTGGGGAGCCGAGGTCTACCACGCCCTGAAGAAGGTCCTGCACGACCGCGGCCTCGCCACCGGCCTGGGCGACGAGGGCGGGTTCGCCCCGAACCTCGAGTCCAACCGCGCCGCCCTCGACCTCATCCTCGACGCCATCCGGGCGGCGGGCTACGAGCCGGGCCGCGACATCGCCCTCGCGCTCGACGTGGCGGCGTCCGAGTTCTTCGAGGACGGCTCCTACGCGTTCGAGGGTGCGAGCAAGTCGGCCGACGAGATGGTCGCCTACTACGCCGAGCTCGTCGAGGCCTACCCGCTCGTGTCCATCGAGGACCCGCTCAACGAGGACGACTGGGACGGCTGGAAGTCCATGACCGACCTGCTCGGCTCCAAGGTGCAGATCGTCGGGGACGACCTCTTCGTCACCAACCCCGAGCGCCTGGCCCGTGGCATCGGGTCGGGCACGGCCAACGCGCTGCTCGTCAAGGTCAACCAGATCGGCACGCTGACCGAGACCCTCGACGCCGTGACGCTCGCGCAGACCAACGGCTACCGCTGCATGATGAGCCACCGCTCCGGCGAGACCGAGGACGTCACGATCGCCGACCTCGCCGTCGCGACGAACTGCGGCCAGATCAAGACCGGCGCCCCGGCCCGCTCCGAGCGCGTCGCGAAGTACAACCAGCTGCTGCGCATCGAGGAGGAGCTCGACGACGCCGCGGTCTACGCCGGCACCAGTGCGTTCCCGCGCTTCGACGCCGCCCGCTTCGGCAGCGAGGGCTGAGTCCCGTGGCCGACCGCACGCCGCCCCGCCCGGGCCGCTCGTCGTCGTCCTCGGCGTCGGGCCGCCCCGGTGGTGGCGGTGCGCGGTCTTCCTCCTCGCGCGCCTCCAGCCCGCGACCGTCCGGGTCGGGCACCCGGTCGACGGGCACCCGGTCGACGGGCACCGGAGCGCGCTCGACGGGCTCACGAGCCGCGTCGGCGGGCACCCGTCCCGGCACCTCGCGAGGCTCGGCCCGCCCCAGCCGGCCCGGCCAGGGCAAGGAGCGTCCGGCGCGCGCCGCGCGGGCCCGGACCGCCGCGCCCGTGGCGCCGTCCGCGTCGACGGCCTGGGTCCGGGGCGCCATCCTGCTCGGCATCCTCGTCATGCTCGCCGTGACGATCGTGCCCACGCTGCGCTCGCTCATCCAGCAGCGCGGCGACACCGCCGCGAAGCAGGCACAGGTGCAGCAGCAGCGTCAGGACGTCCAGGACCTCCAGCGCGAAGCCGCGCTGTGGAAGGACCCCGCCTACATCGAGCTGCAGGCCCGCGAGCGGCTCAAGTTCGTCCGTGTCGGCGACCGGGCCTACACCGTCATCGACCCGAGTGGCGCCGACACGAGCGCCGCGGCCGCCGCCAAGCCGGTCGTCGCCGCGCCGATGGCCAACGACGCATCACCCTGGTACGGCAAGGTCTGGCAGTCGGTCCAGATCGCCGACCGGCCCACCGCCGGGCTCGCTCGCGGCCGGTGAGGCCCGTGTGGGATCCTCGTGCGGCCACCCGCCCTCGACCGGAGCACCCGCACCCGTGAGCCAGACCCCGCGCCAGCCCGACGCCTCCCAGCGCGCCGCCGACCCCGCCGACCTCGACGCCGTCGAGCGCCAGCTCGGCCGCCGCCCGCGCGGCGTCGCCGAGGTGGCACACCGCTGCCCGTGCGGCGAGCCCGACGTGCTGCGCACCGAGCCGCGGCTGCCGGACGGCACGCCGTTCCCGACGACGTACTACGCCACGTGCCCGCGCCTCACCGGCGCGGTCAGCACGCTCGAGACCGGCGGCCTCATGAGGGAGATGACGGCCCGCCTCGGTGCGGACGCCGAGCTCGCGGCCGCGTACGCCGCGGCCCACGAGCACTACCTCGCCCGGCGCGGCGAGCTCGGCGATGTGCCCGAGATCGACGGCATCTCCGCCGGCGGCATGCCGACGCGCGTCAAGTGCCTCCACGTCCTCGTCGCGCACTCGCTCGCGGCGGGTCCCGGGGTCAACCCGCTCGGCGACGAGGCCCTCGAGGCGCTCGGCGACTGGTGGTCACCGACCTCGTGCGCGGCGGTGCACGCCGCCGAGGACGCCGCGCGCGCGTCGGGCGACCCGGAGCAGGAGACCGTGGCGAGGGAGGGCTCCGATGGCTGAGGGCCGGGTCCGGGTCGGCGCCGTCGACTGCGGCACCAACTCGATCCGCCTCCTCGTCGCCGACGTCGACCCGGCCGGCGGTGCCCTCGAGGACGTCCTGCGCCGGATGGAGATCGTGCGCCTCGGCCACGGCGTCGACCGCACCGGCGTCATCGCCCCCGAGTCGATGGAGCGCACCCTGCGGGTCACCCGCGAGTACGCCGCCCAGTGCCACGAGCTCGGCGCCGAGCGCCTCCGGTTCGTGGCCACGTCCGCCTCGCGCGACGCCCGCAACGCCGGCGAGTTCATCGAGGGCGTCCACGAGGCCTTCCGCGAGCACGTCGGCGTGGCCGTGTCACCGGAGGTCGTCTCGGGCGACGAGGAGGCCGCGCTGTCGTTCTCCGGCGCCACGGGCGGCCTCACGGCGCGCGGCATCGCCGGCCCCTACCTCGTCGTCGACCTCGGCGGCGGCTCCACCGAGCTCGTCCGCGGCACCGACCACGTCGAGGCCGCCCGGTCGGTCGACATCGGCTGCGTGCGGATGACCGAGCGCCACCTCGCGAGCGACCCGCCGACCGACGAGGAGGTCGCCGCGGCGACCCGCGACATCGACGCCGCCCTCGACCTCGCCGAGTCGACCGTGCCGCTCGAGGGCATCCGGGCCCTCGTCGGCCTGGCCGGCAGCGTCACGACGATCACGGCCCACGTGCTGCGCCTGCCCGCCTACGACGCGACCCGGATCCATCTGTCCCGCCACCCGGTCGAGGCGGTGCTCGCAGCCTGCGACGACCTCCTCGGCATGACCCGCGCCGAGCGGGCAGCCCTGCCGTACCTGCACCCCGGCCGCGTCGACGTCATCGGCGCCGGGGCCCTCGTGTGGCGACGCGTCGTCGAGCGCCTCGTCGACAGGTCGGGCATCCCCGACGTCGTGACCTCCGAGCACGACATCCTCGACGGCATCGCCCTCAGCGCCGCGCGTCGCGGCTGACGCGGCCAGCGACGCGTCAGGGCGCGACCGCCACCGGGACCGGTTCCTGCTCCAGCGCCCGCCGGCGGTGCGTGCGCAGACGCGCGATCATCCACAGCGCGGCGGAGACCCCGAGGGCCCACGTGCCGTTGGACACGGTGGCGTCGACGACGCCGTAGGTGACGAAGAAGAGCGTCACGACGACGATGCCGCGCACCCACCGCTCGGACAGGCGGGTGGCCGCCAGCACGACGCCGCCCCAGAGCAGGTACCACGGGTGGATGACGGGACCGGACGCGCAGAGGATCAGCAGCACCCCGGCGGTCGCGAGCACGGGGTTGCGCACGGCGAGGCGCCAGCCGACCCACGTCATCGCGACGAGCCCGACACCGAGCCCGATCGTCTGGGCCACCGGCACCGGCACCTCGACCCAGTCGGCCGGCATCCCGCCCACGCGCATCAGCCACTCGACCGTGCTGCCGACGAACGTCGACGGGGCGAGCAGCGAGCGCAGCGACGCCGGCACCGACAGGTTGGGCACCCAGCCGAAGCCGAGACCCGAGAAGGCCGTGATCGCCCAGAACGTCGCGGCGAACACCGCCCCGAGCGCGAGCCCGTGCCGCAGCAGCGCGAGCAGCTTGTGCCGGACCCCGGGGGCGAGGTCGCCGGCCTGGACGGCCATCCCGACGACACCGACGAGCGCGAGCACCGCGGTCTGCTTGTAGGCGGCCGCGGCGGCCACGGTGGCGGCCGCGACGACGAGCTGGCCCCGGCTGGCCAGCAGCAGGGCGAGCACGACGAGGGCCACCATGACGGCGTCGCCGTGGGCACCCCCGATGAAGTGCATGATGACGAGCGGGTTGAGCACGCCGAGCCACAGCGCGTGCCGGCCGCTCGAGCCGTAGCGCTCCGCCAGCCGGGGGAGGGCGTAGGCGAGCAGTGCCACGGCGGCGAGCGTCGGCACCCGCATGAGCACGGCGGACGCGTAGGCGTTGTCGGGTGCCGCGGCGACGACGAGGTGCTGCACCTGGAGCGCGAGCGGGCCGTAGGGGGCCGGCGTCTGCGCCCACATCGGGTCGACCTGGTCGGAGAAGGGCCCGGGGATCGAGAACGGCGTCAGGACGTAGGGGTCCAGGCCGCGGGAGACGATCTCGCCCTGCGCGGCGTAGCTGTAGGCGTCGCGGCTGAACAGCGGCGGGGCGAGCAGGATCGGCAGGCTCCAGAGCAGCCAGGCCAGCGACGGGGGCCGCCGCCCGTGCACCGGGCGCATCCGCAGCCAGGCGTCGACGAGCATCGCCATGCCGACGGCCATGAGCACCGTGGTGATGACGCGTCCGAGCCCGCTGTCGAGCCACTGCAGGTGCAACGTCCTGATGACCGGGGACTGGCCGGGCGTGAAGACACCGCTCGGCAGGAACGCCGGCGACACCGATCCGGCGGCCACGAGCGCCATGCCGAGCATGCCGCGTCGGACCATCGGGTCGAGCCAGCTGCGCAGCAGGGCGTCGCGCAGGCGGTCGGCGAACTCGAGCAGCTGGGTGGCGCCGGGGCGGGCCACGGTGGCCCGGGCACCGGTCAGCCGCTGGGCAGGGGAGGACGGGGCCCCCGAGCTCGCGACCCGCTCGTCCAGCACTCGTCCTCCTGTGAAGGTACGCCGCAGCCCCCGTGGCGCGGTGCATGGGTCGCACGGGGACACGGCGAACCGTCCCCTGGGACCCGATGCCCCCAGTGTAGGAGGACACCGCCCCCGGCGTCGGGAGGCACCGCGTCGGTGGACACAAGCGTGACCGAACCGTGGCCCCGCCGTCGACAGTGTCGGCGTCGGAGCAGTACCCCCGGAGGGACTCGAACCCTCACCGTTGGCGATTTTAAGTCGCCTGCCTCTGCCGATTGGGCCACGGGGGCGCGCCGGCCGGGCCGGCGGCCCCAGTATGCCGTCGCGTCACGAACGGGTTGCGGGGCACGCCGCCGCCCGTCCGGGAACCCGTGGGGTGGTCCCGGACGCTTAGTCTGGTGACAGTCGCCACCGACCGGTGGCACCAGTGCCCAAGGAGCACACTCACATGGCAGGTGGAAACCCGGTCTTCGACCGGCTCAACAAGCAGATCGAGAAGGAGCGATACGCCGGCTTCGGCACGCCGCAGCAGGGGCAGCAGGGCCAGTTCGGTCAGGGCCAGCAGGCCACGCAGGCTGCGACCACCGGCTACGCCGCGCAGGACGCCATGACGGCCCAGCAGCTCGACGAGCTGTACGCACGCCAGAGCGCCGGTCCCGCCGACACCGGTCGCGTCACGGTCGACGACGTCATCGTCAAGAGCCTCACCCTGTTCGTCGTCACGGTCGGCGTCGCCCTCGTGTCGTGGTTCTGGACCGAGGCCAACACCGACATGACGCTGCCGTTCTGGCTCGGCGGCATGTTCGGCACGCTGATCCTCGGCTTCGCCATCGCCTTCATGAAGAAGGTGTCGGTGCCGCTGCTCATGGTCTACGCCGTGCTGCAGGGCGCCTTCCTCGGCGCCTTCAGCCAGTACATCGCCTCGATCCCGAAGTACGACGGCGTCGTGCAGATGGCCGTGCTCGCCACCCTCTGCGTCTTCGTCGCGATGTACATCGGCTACGCGACCGGCTTCGTCAAGGTCAACGCCAAGACGCGGCGGATGTTCTTCTTCGCGATCGTCGGCTACGGCATCTTCTCGCTGCTGCAGGTCGTCCTGCTCATGACGGGCGTCATCAGCGGCTGGGGCTTCGGCGGCAGCGGTGGCCTCGGCCTGGTGCTGTCGGTCGTGGGTGTCGGCCTCGCGTCCTACTCGCTGGCCATCGACTTCGACTCGATCGACCACGCCGTCCAGGTGGGCGCCCCGAAGAAGTACTCGTGGCTGCTGGCCCACGGCCTCATCGTGACGCTCGTCTGGCTCTACATCGAGTTCGTCCGCCTCTTCGCGCGCCTGCGCGACTGACGCGGGTGGCACCTTCGCGCGTGGGTTCGCCGACCCCGCAGGAGGTGTCGGACGAGCTCCGGCGCGTGGCCGAGCGGTGGCAGCAGCTGCCGCTCGGCCACGCTCTTTCGCGTGCGGGGCTGGTCCGCGACCTCGTCCAGGACCTCGCCGACCGCGCTGCTGCGTCGCGGGGACGGGCGTCCGTGCCGGTGCCCGACCTCGGCCCGGCCGTCGTCATGGACCAGCTGGCCGTCATGGTGTGGGACGCGTCCGCTGCCGGCGTCGGAGCCGACCTGTCCGAGCGTCTTGCCACCCTCCGCCGCGCCCTCTGACGTCGGGCGCCCTCCCCCGACAATCGAAAGAGCGCTCCGTCACGTGCCCGGGCCATCGAAAGAGCACTCCGTACCCGTACGGAGTGCTCTTTCGATCAGAGTGAGTGGCGTCAGCTGAGGCGCTCGAAGATGACGGCCATGCCCTGGCCGCCACCGACGCACATCGTCTCGAGACCGAACTGCTCGTCGCGCTCCCGCAGGGCGTTGATGAGCGTGCCGGTGATGCGGGCGCCGGTCGCACCGAACGGGTGACCGATCGCGATGGCGCCGCCGTTGACGTTGAGCTTGTCGTAGTCCATGCCGATCTGGTCGGCCGAGCCGATCACCTGGGCGGCGAAGGCCTCGTTGATCTCGTAGAGGTCGATGTCGCCGATAGACAGGCCCGCCCGCTTGAGGGCGAGGTTGGTGGCCTCGACCGGGCCGAGGCCCATGATCTCCGGCGACAGCCCGGTGGCGGCCGTCGAGACGACGCGGGCCAGCGGCGTCAGGCCGAGCTCCCTGGCCTTGGTGTCGCTCATGACGACGAGCGCGGCGGCGCCGTCGTTGAGCGGGCAGCAGTTGCCGGCCGTGACGGTGCCCTGCTCGCGGAACACGGGGTTCAGGCCCTGCACGGCCTCGAGGGTGACACCGGCCCGAGGGCCGTCGTCCTTGGTGACGACCGTGCCGTCGGGGGTCGTGACGGGCGTGATCTCCCAGTCGAAGAAGCCACGGCCGATGGCGGCCTCGGCGCGGTTCTGGCTCGTGACGCCCCACTCGTCCTGGCGCTCGCGGGAGATGCCGTAGGCCGTCGCGACGTTCTCGGCGGTCTGGCCCATCGAGATGTAGATGTCGGGCAGGTTGCCGTCGGCGCGGGGGTCGGTCCACGTCTCGTTCGTCCCGGCGATCCGCTTCGTGCGCTCCTGCGCCTCGGCGAAGAGCGGGTTCTGCGCGTCGGCCTTCGCGCCGCCCGCGCCGGCCCAGTCGGTGTACTGCGACACGCACTCGACGCCCGCCGAGACGAAGATGTCGCCCTCGCCGGCCTTGATGGCGTGGAAGGCCATCCGCGTCGTCTGCGCGGAGGAGGCGCAGAAGCGGTTGATCGTGGCCGCGGGCGTGCCGTCGAGGCCGAGGAGGGTGGCGACGACCTTGGCCATGTTGGAGCCGTGCTTGCCCGACGGCTCGGCGCAGCCGAGGTAGATGTCCTCGACGAGCGTCTTGTCGAGGGCGGGCACCTTGTCGAGCGCCGCCTGGATGACGCTCGCGGCGAGGTCGTCCGGACGCACCTCCTTGAGCGAGCCCTTGAAGGCCCGGCCGAACGGCGAACGGGCGGTCGAGACGATGACGGCTTCGGGCACGGGGGAACTCCTGGACTTCGTCGGCGGCCCCGGCGACGGCGCACGGGTCGACTAAGCGCTTGCTCAGTCCCTCGATGGTAGGACGTCCGCGCGGGCACGGACACCCTCGGCGTCATGACCTGCGTCTCCTCGCCGCCGTCCGTCCCGGACCTCGTCCGGGTACGTCGAAGCAGGCGGTTCGGGCTAGGGTGTGCGGGTTTGCGGCCACCGCCGGCCGCCGGTCGCCCGGCCGCTGCCGGGCGACGACCCGACCAGGCCAGGGGGCCTCCCACCCATGAAGACCATGACGACCCGCGCCGTCGCCCTCGCCGGCGCCCTCGCGATCAGCCTCGGTGCCGCCGCGTGCTCGAAGTCGGACACGCCGACCACCGGGTCCACGGGCTCCTCGACCGCCGGCTCGTCTGCGACGTCCGCCCCGGCGACGTCCGACTCGGCCGCGCCCAAGCCTGCCGACGTGCTCGAGAAGGCCAAGGCCAACGCACTCGCCGCGACCTCGGCCGCCTTCGTCGGTGACGTCGAGCAGACCGGCAAGAAGATCTCCATCGACTTCAAGGGCACGAGCGACGGCAAGACGTCCGACATCACCATCGCGATGCAGGACAGCGGCAAGGCGCGCCTCATCACGCTGCCGGACGGCGTCTACATCCAGGCCGACGCGACGTTCTGGAAGAAGCAGGGCGCTCCGGCGTCGGTGCAGAAGGCCGGCAACAAGTTCATCAAGGCGCCGGCGTCCGCCTCGTCGATGACCGAGAGCCTCAGCCTCAAGAGCTTCCTCGAGAAGGCCTTCGGCGCCGTGACGCCGAGCCAGCTGTCCCCGACAGTGACGGAGGAGACGGTCAACGGCACCGAGTGCTGGGTCCTCACCGACAAGAAGGGCAAGTCCGAGGGCGCCCTCTACGTGTCCAAGGACAAGCAGCAGGTCGTCCGCTTCACCGGCTCGACCAAGAGCCCGGGTCAGCTCGACTTCTCCAGGTGGGGCGAGGACCTCGGCATCAAGGCCCCGCCGGCCAACCAGATCATGAGCATCGGCTGACACGGCTGACACGGCTGACGCAGCCCGCCGGCGCCACCGGCGCCGGCGTCAGGACCGAGGGGTCACCTGCACCGCGGGTGGCCCCTCGTCGTGCTCTCCGTGGTGGTGGCCGCGGTCGGACGCGCCGACGACCGACGCCTCCGGCGTCATCCTGACCGACGCGTCGAGGCCACGGGACACGTCACCGCCGGGCGACGCGTCGTGGCTGACGGACGCGTCCGCCCGGTCGGCCGCGGACCGGGGCCCGCGGTCGACGCCGGGGAACGACCCGACGGGTGCGGCGGGGCGCATCCGGTGCAGCAGCACCGCCCAGCGGCCCTGCCTGCCGCGCGCCTGGCCGGCCACCTCGGCCGGGGCGACCTCGGTGCCGGGCTGCGCCACGGCCCGGGTGGCGGCGATCGCGACCGGACCGACGCCCTCGCCGCGGCGCAGGTTCGGCTCGGGCGGGGCGCTGCGCTCACCGAAGAGGTCGAGGGCCGCGCTGACCGTGGGCAGCAGGGCAGCGGCGACCCGGGCGTACCCGGCCGGGCTGGGGTGGAAGCGGTCCTCGCTGAACATGATCTTCGGGTCGGCGCTGAAGGCCTCGCTCAGCATGTCGCCGACCGACACGGCTCGACCGCCGGCCTCGACCACCGCGACGGTCTGGGCCGCGGCGAGGTCGCGCGACCAGCGTCGGGCCAGCAGGCGCAGCGGCTGGGGTACCGGCTCGATGGCGCCGAGGTCGGGGCACGTGCCGACGACGACCTCCGAGCCGGCCTCGCGCAGGCAGCGGACCGCCATCTCGAGGTGGCGCACCGCGACGGAGGTGTCGATGCGGTGGGTGACGTCGTTGGCGCCGATGAGCACGAGGGCGACGTCGGGGGTCGGGACCTCCTCGAGGGCCCGTTCGACCTGCGCGTCGAGGTCGGGGGACTCCGCGCCGACGACGGCGACGTTCGTCAGGCGCACCGGTCGGCCGCTGAAGGCGGCGACGCCATTGGCGATGATGGCGCCGATCGTCTGGTGCGGGTGCGCGGCGCCCATGCCGGCGCCGGTGGAGTCGCCGAGGACGACGAGCCGGATCGGCTCGCCGGGGCCGAAGCCGTAGCGTCCGTCGTCCTCAGGCGCGCCCTCGAAGGGCTGGCCGACGAGGCGCCGGGCCATGGCGGCCTCGGCCTTGATGACGCCGTAGCCGAGGAGGCTGAGCAGCCCGAGGCCGGCGACCCCGACGCCGCCGCCGTACGCGGCCTGCTGGGCGATCCGTCGCGCGCGTCGTGCACGTCCCATCGGCCACCCCCTCCGTCGGTCCTGCGTCTCGCCGGTGCTCGTTCGTCCCCTGACGTGCTCGCCGGGTTCTTCACGGTAACGCTCGGCACCGACGCGTCGTGCCCGGTTCGCGCGAGGCAGCCTGGGCGTCATCGCGGCTCTCGACGCGGTCATACCCACCGCGCCCCCGCCGCGTCGACGGCGTCCGCCGCCCGGGCGTCCGTCTCGCGGGCTGGGACGACGCACCTAGGATGGGCGCGTGAAGTACGCAGAGAACGTGGCCGACCTCGTCGGCAACACCCCCCTGGTCAAGCTGGGCTCCGTCACCGCCGACGCGGGGGTGAGGTGCACGGTCCTGGCGAAGGTCGAGTACTTCAACCCGGGTGGGTCGGTCAAGGACCGCATCGCGCTGCGCATGGTCGAGGCCGCCGAGCGCGACGGCCTCCTGAAGCCGGGTGGCACCATCGTCGAGCCGACCAGCGGCAACACGGGCGTCGGGCTCGCGCTCGTGGCGCAGCGCCGCGGCTACAAGTGCGTCTTCGTCTGCCCCGACAAGGTGAGCCAGGACAAGCGTGACGTGCTCAAGGCCTACGGCGCCGAGGTCGTCGTGTGCCCGACCGCCGTCGAGCCGGACCACCCCGACTCCTACTACTCGGTGAGCGACCGTCTCGTCCGCGAGATCGACGGTGCGTGGAAGCCGAACCAGTACTACAACCCGGAAGGCCCGAACAGCCACTACCTGACCACCGGTCCGGAGATCTGGCGCGACACCGACGGCCGGGTCACGCACTTCGTCGCCGGGGCCGGCACGGGCGGAACGATCAGCGGCACCGGCAAGTACCTCAAGGAGGTCAGCGACGGTGCGGTCCGCATCATCGCGGCCGACCCCGAGGGCTCGGTCTACTCCGGTGGCACCGGCCGCCCGTACCTCGTCGAGGGTGTCGGCGAGGACTTCTGGCCGGGTGCCTACGACCCGTCGGTCGTCGACGAGGTCATCGCCGTCACCGACGCCGAGTCGTTCGAGATGACGCGTCGCCTGGCCCGCGAGGAGGGCCTGCTCGTCGGTGGCTCGTGCGGCATGGCGGTCGTCGCCGCCCTGCGCGCCGCCCGTGACCTGCCCGAGGAGGCCGTCGTCGTCGTGCTGCTGCCCGACTCCGGCCGCGGCTACATGAGCAAGATCTTCAACGACGAGTGGATGCACTCCTACGGCTTCCTCACCGACGAGCACACCGAGCAGACCGTCGGCGACGTGCTGCACACGAAGTCCGGCGACATGCCGGCCCTCGTGCACACGCACCCGAACGAGACGATCCGCGACGCCGTCGCGATCCTGCAGGAGTACGGCGTCTCCCAGATGCCCGTCGTCAAGGCCGAGCCGCCGGTCATGTCGGGCGAGGTCGCCGGTTCGGTGAGCGAGCGGGCCCTGCTCGACGCGCTCTTCACCGGTCGCGCGCACCTGGCCGACGCCGTCGAGAAGCACATCGAGCCCGGCCTGCCGCTCATCGGCGCCGGCTCTCCGGTGTCCGCGGCCCGCAAGGAGCTCGAGACGGCCGACGCGGTGCTCGTCGTCGACGACGGCAAGCCGGTCGGCGTCCTGACGCGTGCGGACCTGCTCGCCTTCCTCGTCGACTGACCCGCCTTGCCCTGAGCCGGACTCAGCACCGACGCGTCGGGCCCCCTTCCGCTGGAAGGGGGCCCGACGCGTCTGGCGTGGATGTTCTTGCGGCTCAGGCCTGCTGCTTGGCCTCGGCCTTCTTTGCCTTCTTGAACTCACGGACCTTGACGCGCGACGCGTCGTCGACGACGTCGGCGATGGACCGGTGGCCGGGCTGGCCGTAGTCGCCGGTGGCCTCCTGCCAGCCCTCGGGCTGCACGCCGAACTGCTTGGCGAGCAGCGCCGCGAAGATGCGCGCCTTCTGGTCGCCGAAGCCGGGCAGGCTGCCGATGCGGCGCACCAGCTCGCGGCCCGAGTCGACGCCGGCCCAGACGTTCGCCGCGTCACCGTCCCAGTCGTCGACGAGTGCCTGGCACAGCTGCTGGGTGCGCGTGGCCATCGAGCCGGGGAAACGGTGCAGCGCCGGTGGCGTCCGGAAGTACTCGAGGAGCGTCTCGGGCGGGAGCGCCGCGATGGCGGCGGCGTCGAGGTGGCCGCCGGCCGGCACGCCCATCCGCTCGGCGAGCACGCTCGGGGAGGTGAACGCCTTCTCCATCGGGATCTGCTGGTCCAGCTGCATGCCGAGCAGCAGTGCGAGGGGGTCGTGGGCGAGCAGCGCGTTGGCCGCGTCGGTGGAGCCGAGGTGCAGTGCCTGGGATGCCATGGCCCCATCGTGCCGCACGGCGCACGCTCCCAGCCTGATGGTGCAGGATGAGCGGCCATGAGGCTGTTCCGGCGCTCGCGCGACGAGGAGGCCCCCGCCGACCCGGTTGCGGCGTTCTGGTCCTGGTGGCAGGAGTCCGGCGCCGACCTCACCGCGGCCGCGCTCGCCGACCGGGAGCCGGTCCGCGTCGCCGACGAGCTGAGCCGGCGCGTGGCCGCGATCGCCGACGGCCTGACGTGGGAGCTGTCGGCCGGCGGCCGCAGCGCGCACCTGCTCGTCGTGTCACCGGAGGGTGACCCCGACCTCCGGGCCACGGCGCGCCGCTGGCTGCGGTCGGCGCCGACCCCGACGGCGACGTGGGGCTATGCCGACACGCGTCAGCCCGTCCAGGACGTCGACGCCGTCGAGCTCGAGACCGAGGGGTCGACGGTCGCCTTCCGCGACATCGTCGTCAGCGCCCGCCGCGAGGGTCTGCGGCTGTCGGTCGCCGTGCACCACCCGTCCTTCGCGCACCTCGACGACGCCGCCCGCGCCACCATCGCCTACCTCGCCCTCGACTCGGCCATCGGCGAGTCCGACGTCGAGTGCTGGATCGGGGAGGTCGCCCGGCCGCAGCTCGCGCCGATGGACGCCTTCCCGCTGCGGTGGGTGCGCAACCTCGTGGCCGACCTCAAGGCCGAGCACACCTCGGCGGACGGCGAGCCGCACCAGGTGGTGTTCCAGGGGCAGGGCGCCGACGGGCCGATCCTGGCCATGGCCCAGGTGCCGCTCGCGGCAGCCATCGCGCCCGAGCTCGACACGCACGTCGGCGTCTTCCTCGAGTACCTCGCCACCGAGGACGGGCTGCCGACGCCCGGCGCGCTCGAGGAGCTGCGTCACTTCGAGGACGCGCTCACCCTCGACCTCGCCGGCCGGGGCCGGGTCGTCGCGCACCAGTCGAGCGCCGGCACCCGGGTGCTGCACGTCTTCGTCGACGGGAGCAGCGACGCCGCGGACCGGGTGCGTGCGGCCTCGCGACGCTGGACGCAGGGCAGCGTCGGCGTCACCGAGACGCACGACCCGTCCTGGTCGATGGTGGCCCACCTGCGCGGCTGACGCGGCCGGGCGGGCTCAGTCGCCCGGGCCGACCGGCACCCACAGGTCCGCCCCGGGCGTGACGCGTCCGGCGCCCGACGTCAGCGCCGCGACGGTGCCGCGGAAGGCGTCGAGCGCCGCGGGGTCGACGGCCACGTGCAGCCGGACGCCCTCGGCGAGGTAGTCGACGCCGGTGACCGTGACGTCCGGGATGGCCCGGAGGGCGTTCTCGACGCGCGGCCCGTCGGCGTGGCCGACCTCGACCGTCGTCGCCGTGCGACGGGACATCGTCACGAGGCGCGCCTCCGCGAGGGCGGCGCCCACCGCGTCGCCGTAGGCGCGGATGAGCCCGCCGGTGCCGAGGAGCGTGCCACCGAACCAGCGCGTCACGACCGCCACGACGTCGGTGAGCCCGGCTCCACGCAGCACCTCGAGCATCGGGGCGCCCGCGGTGCCCGAGGGCTCGCCGTCGTCGTTGGTGCGCACGGTGGACGCGTCGGGTCCGAGGACGAACGCCGTGCAGTGGTGACCGGCGTCCCGGCTCGCGGCACGGACCCGCTCGACGACGGCGCGCGCGTCCTGCTCGCCGGTGACCGGCTCGACGTCGCAGAGGAACCGTGACCGTCGCACGTCGATCTCGGCGCGGGCGGCACCGGCGAGGGTGCGGTAGGAGCGGGGCTGCATGGCCTTCGGGAGGTCGGGAGCGGGGGTGAGGCGGGTCGTCGAGCTCGTGCCGTCGGCACCATCGTCGCGCACCCGACCACTGCGCTCGACCGACGGCTCCGGCGGTGCGCCTCGCGTCGGACCGTGCCGACTGGTCCGCACGGCCGCACGTCAAGCGCACGGACATGCCATCGAGCGGCGGGGAGTGCTCCCCGTTGCCTCGTGGACTGCCGTCCTGTGAGGATGGCCTCGCGTTCGTCAGGGGTGAAGGGGAGAACTGTGTACAGCAAGGGTGCGGACGTCGATGCCCTCCGCGACTCGGCAGACCGGATGGCCGCCTTCGGGCGAGACGTCGACCAGGTGCTGGCTCGTAGCCGGCACGCCGTCTCGGTGGTGCGTCGCGCCTGGGCTGGGCCCGACCTCGGGCACGTCCTCGAGCGGTGGCGCCGGGTCGAGGACGACCTGACGCGGATCAGCAGCTACTTCGGCGACCTCTCCCGGCGCCTCGAGCACAACGCCGACGCCCAGCAGCGCTCGAGCGCCGGCCACGGCGGGTCGGGCTCGGGTGGCCACGGGCCGCACGGCTCGCACGGGTCGGGCGGGGGCCATGGATCGGGTGCCCATGGGCACGGCCTGGGTCACGCCGCTGGACACGCGATCGGACACGGGTCGTTCGCGGCCGAGGCCGGCTGGCACAGCGTGCTCGCGCCCTGGCTGCCGCCCGTCTGGGGCCCGGACGGCGGTCGACCGCTCGTCGGCGGGGCGCAGTGGCAGGCTCCTCACCCGGGCGCCGGGATGGGTTGGGGCCACGTCGTGGGTGCCGGGTGGCACGAGGCCGGCCCGGTGCACGGCGCCGCCGGGGAGTCGTTCGCGCCCGCCGGATGGGGGCCGTTGACGCCCGCGTTCGTGCCGGCCCTCGCCGCGCACCAGCTCGGCCTGCCGATCCGCTGACCCGAGGCGTCCTGCCGGACCGCCCGGGTCAGTCGAGTGGGTCGCTGCCGCCGGTGTCGCGCGCTGCTGCCTCGAAGCGCTCGAGGACGATGTCGACGAGGTCGGTGGCCGGTGGCTCGTCGGCCAGCAGCAGGGGCGGCGTGACGACCTCGGCGCCCGAGCGTCCGGCGAGGTCGGCGAAGAAGCCCGGCGCGAGCAGGTAGGTGGCCACCACGACGCGTCGGTCCGGGACCTGCTGTGCCGCAACGGCATCCGCGAGACGCGGCTCGGCCGCAGACAGGTAGCCCACCGTTACCTCGCGACCGATGATCTCGGCGAGCTGCGCCGCGACCGCCTCGCAGTCCCGGACCGCCGAGGCCTCCGACGAGCCGGCGGCGCCCAGCACGACGACGTCGTCGTCGCGGAGTCCGGCCGCGTCGAGGCGACGGGCGAGGAGGGCTGCGAGGCGCACGTCGGGGCCGAGGGCCGGTGCGACGTCGGCGCCAGGCGCGGCCGCGGCGGCCTCGGTCAGGTCGACGAAGACGTGGTAGCCGGCCGACAGGAGCAGCGGCACGAGGCGCGCGCGGCGTCCCGTCGGCAGCGTCGCCAGCACAGCCGGCGGGTCGGGCTGCTGGACGTCGACGAAGGCAGCGCGGACGATGAGGTCGGGTCGCCGCGAGGCCACGGCGTCGACGAGGGCGGCCACGGCCGCCTGCCCCGCGGCTGAGGCCGTGCCGTGGGACGCGGCGACGAGGACCGGCGGCTCGGCAGGCGTCGTCATGGCGCCACCCTGCCACGACCGCGCGGCGCCCGGCCGCGCACGACGGCGGGCGAGACGGGTGAGCCGTGTCTTACCGCGACGTCGCACGGGTGAAACGCGGGTGAAACACGCCGTTCCTACCGTGGTGCCCGGCAGACCGACGGCGACGGAGGAGACCGCGTGCTCATCGACACCGACCTCACCGGGGTGCGGGTGGTGGTCGCCGGACCCGACGGCCTGACCGCCGCGGCCGTCCGGCGGCTCACACGGGCCGGGGCCGACGTCGTCGTGCTCGACGACGCCGCTGCAGTGACCCCCGCCGCCTGTGTGGGGGCGCGCCTCGGCGTGCTCGTCGGGCCGGCGACGGCGTGGGAGCAGGCGCGCGCTGTGCTGCGCCGCACCTGCCTCGTCGTCGACGAGCCGGTGCCGGCTCGGGAGCGGGGCCGCGCCGTGCTCGTCGGCGCAGGACCGGGCGGTGTCGAGCTGCTCACCCTGGGTGCTGTGCGGGCGCTCGCGGACGCCGACGTCGTCCTGGCCGACCGGCTCGTCGAGATCGGCGACCTCGCCGCCCTCGCACCCGGTGCCGAGGTCGTCGACGTCGGCAAGCGCCCCGGCCACCACGCCGTGCCCCAGGCCGAGATCGAGCGCCTCCTCGTCGAACGTGCCAGCGCAGGTCTCACCGTGGTGCGTCTCAAGGGTGGCGACCCCTACGTCTTCGGTCGCGGCGGCGAGGAGGTCGCGGCGTGCGTCGCCGCGGGGGTGCCGGTCTCGGTGCTGCCGGGGGTCACCTCGGCCATCGGGGTGCCCGGGGCCGCAGGCATCCCGGTGACCCACCGCGGCGTCAGCCACGTCGTCACCGTGCTCTCGGGCCACGTGCCGCTCGACGACGCCCGGGCGCGAGGGCTCGTCGCCGTCGGTGGGTCGCTCGTGGTGCTCATGGGCGTGCACAACCTCGTGCCGATCACGGATGCCCTGACCCGCGCCGGGCTCGACCCCGACACTCCAGCTGCCGTCGTCGAACGTGGCCTCAGCCCGAGCCAGCGCAGCTTCGGCGGCACGCTCGCGACCCTGCCCGAACGTGCTGCTCGGGCCGGGATCACCTCTCCCGCAGTGGTCGTCATCGGCGCGGTCGTCGCGCAGGCGGAGGTCTGGGCCCGACGCGTGGGGGAGAGCGTGAACGACGGTGCCGCGCGCCCGCTCGCGGGGGTGCCCGCATGACCGGGTCCCGACGCGTCCATCCGGCGACGCCGTGGTCGGACCAGCTGTCCGGTCCGGACCCGGACGCCGCGCGCCACGAGGCCACCGGGCCGGTGCTCGAGGGGTTCCGGATCGCGGTGACGTCCGACCGCCGGTCCGAGGACCTCGTCGACGCCTTCCGCAGGCGTGGAGCCGAGGTGCTCCACGCACCCGCCGTGCGCATCGCCCCCATCGACGAGGACGACATCCTCGTGGCCGACACCCGCGCAGTCATCGACGGTCGACCCGACGTCGTCATCGTCACGACGGCGTATGGCTTCCGGCGCTGGATCGAGGGAGCGGACGCCGCCGGGCTGGGCGAGCAGCTGGGTGCCGTGCTCGACGCCGCGCGGATCATCGTGCGCGGACCCAAGGCGCGCGGCGCGGTTCGGGCCGCGGGGCACGATGACGAGGGCATCGCCGAGGACGAGCGCACTGCCTCGACGGTGACGCTAGCGCTCGAGGCCGGGGTCGAGGGCCGACGCGTGGCGGTGCAGCTGCACGGGCACGAGGACGTCGAGCAGCTCGAGCGCCTGAGGGCGGCCGGCGCCACCGTGCTCACGGTCGCTCCGTACCGCTGGGTGCGGCCCACCGACGAGAGCCGTCTCGGTCGGCTCATCCAGGCCGTCGCGGCCCGGGAGGTCGATGTCGTGACGTTCACATCGGCACCGGCGGTCGATGGGCTCGTCTCTGCCGCAGCGCAGCTCGGCATGGACGGGGTTCTCGTCGACGCCATGCGCGCCGGCGTCACGGCCGCGGCGGTGGGTCCGGTGACGGCTGCGCCCCTGCACGACCTCGGCATCACGCCGATCGTGCCGGAGCGGTTCCGGATGGGCGCGCTGATCCGCACCGTCGTCGAGCACCTGACGCTCACCGGTGTCGAGCAGGTGCAGACCGCGCTCGGCCTCCTCGTCGTGCACGGTCGCACCGTGTCGTTCAACGGCGAGACGGTGACCCTGCCGCGAGGTCCGCGGGCCATGCTCGCCGCCCTCATGGCCGACCCCGGCGCCGTGTGCACGCGCGAGCGACTCCTCGACGAGCTGCCCGACGCCGAGAACGAGCATGCGCTCGACATGGCGGTCAGCCGTTTGCGGGCCGCGCTGCCCGACCGGAACCTCGTGCAGACCGTCGTCCGCCGCGGCTACCGCCTCAACGTCTGAGGCGTCGCCGCACGACGCGCCCGCTCCAGGTGCCCACTCGACGGTCGAGTGGGCAGGTGGACCCAGGGCTCGGCGTCGGCGCGCTGGGGGCGTCGGTCAGGCGGAGGCGTCGGTCAGGCGGAGGCCTCGGCGGGGGTGGTGCGGGCCACGATGTCGCCGGCGTGGTCGGCGATCCAGTCCATGAGGGGCACGAGCCGGGCGGCGAGGTCGACGCCCTCGACGGTGAGGGAGTACTCGACGTGCGGCGGCACGACCGGGCGCGCGTCGCGGTGGACGAGACCGTCGGCCTCGAGCATCCGGAGGGTCTGGGCGAGCATCTTCTCGCTGACGCCCTCGGCCCGGCGGCGCAGCTCGCTCCACCGCAGCGGCTCGCCCTCGGCCAGGGCGAGGAGCACGAGGGTGCCCCACTTGCTCGTCACGTGGTCGAGCACGATGCGGGAGGGGCAGTCCGAGGCGAACACGCCGTCGGGGAAGTGGTGGTGGAGCGTCTGACTCACTCTCATGTCAGTACCTTACTTCAAAGTGGGTACTAACTATTGGGAAGTATGGCTGGGGAGGGCTCGTTGAAGGGGGAGTCCGGCGCCGCGTCGCGCCGCCCCGAATCCTCGAAAGGACCTCCCATGACCATCCTCGTCACCGCTGCCAGCGGACATCTCGGCCGCCTCGTCGTCGACGCCCTCCTGAGCCGCGGCGTCGCTCCCTCCGACGTCGTCGCCACCGCCCGCAAGCCCGAGGCCGTCGCCGAGCTCGCCGACCGTGGTGTCGAGGTGCGCCGCGCCGACTACGACGACCCGGCGTCGCTCGACGCGGCGTTCGCCGGGGTCGACCGGCTCCTGTTCGTCTCGGGCAGTGAGGTCGGCTCGCGAATCCCGCAGCACCGCAATGTCGTCGACGCTGCTGTCCGGGCCGGTGTCGGGCTCGTGGCCTACACGAGCATCACCCGTGCCGACACCTCCGAGCTCGCCCTCGCCGCGGAGCACCGCGCGACCGAGGAGATGATCGAGGCGTCGGGCCTGCCGCACGTGTTCCTCCGGAACTCCTGGTACCTCGAGAACTACACCGCCCAGCTGCTCACCTACCTCGAGCACGGCGCCGTACTCGGGTCCGCCGGGGACGGCCGGGTCAGCGCCGCCACCCGCGCCGACTACGCCGAGGCGGCTGCAGCGGTGCTCGCCGAGGACGGGCACGCGGGTCGCGCCTACGAGCTCGGCGGCACGGCCTTCACGCTCACGCAGCTGGCCGCGACCGTGGCCAGGGTCAGCGGCACCGAGGTCGTGTACCGCGACCTGCCGGTCGAGGACTACGCCGCCGCGCTCGTCGCGGCAGGTCTGCCCCAGGGATACGCGCACGCGCTCGCTGACAGCGACCGCGGCATCTCGGCCGGGGCGCTCTTCACCGACACGGGCGACCTCGAGCGGCTCATCGGCCGCCCGACGACGTCCCTCGAGGACGCCGTCCGCGCCGCCCTCCCTGCCGGGACCCGCTGACCGACACCACGCGACACGGCATCACCCCCGTCGTCCGCCCCGCCCCGTCCCGCCCCATTGCGTCCCGTCCCTCCCATCGAGTGAGCACTGCGTCCCACGGGCCCCAGGCGTCACGTGACCGGGTGTGACGCCTGGGGCTGAGTGCTCACTCGATCAAGGGGGACCCGCCGCTGGACGTGCCGTCCCGTCCCTCCCGTCGAGTGAGCACTGCGTCACTCCAGCCTCAGGTGTCACGTGGCGGGTGCGACGCCTGGGGCTGGGTGCTCACTCGATGAAGGGGGTGGGGACGCCGAGGAGGGCGACGCCGTGGGCGACGCGGACGGCGTAGGTCGCCAGCCGCGTCGCCGGGTCGTCGAGGGCCTCGCCGGTGCGCAGCGAGAAGACCTGCTTGAGCAGCGGCGAGGCCACGGTCGGCTCGCCGGCGCGGTCGCCGGTCAGTCCGCGTGACATGACGGCCGCTCCCGCGTACGGGTCGACGTTGCCCACCGCGTAGACCATGCCGGTCGCTAGGAGGAACAGTGCCGCCTGCTCGCCGCCGGGCAGCAGGACGGCCACGCCGCGCCCCGGCACGAGGGTTTCGACGCGACAGGCGCGGACCCAGACGCGCACACCCGGCCTGGGCAGGACGCCGGGGCGGACGACGAGACGCGGTGGGCGCGGCGGCGCGTCGGTGGTGCTCAGGGCGCCCGGAAGCTCGATCGTCTGGGATGTCTGGAGGACTGTGGTGGCGAGGGTGCTCATCGTGGGTTCCTCTCCGGGAGAGCGAAGGTCGGTGGGGGAGTGTCAGGCGCGTCGCACGGCTGGGAGGCCGAGCGGGACCGGGACCTTGCGGGCCCCGCTGTCGTCGAAAGCGATCGTCGCGTCGGCCGCCTCCGGGGCGTTGACGAAGGAGACGAACCGCGACAGCTTGTCGGGGTCCTCGAGCACAGCCGCCCACTCGTCGCGGTAGCCCTCGACGTGCCGGGCCATCGCCGCCTCCAGGTCGGCCGCGACGCCGAGCGAGTCGTCGCAGACGACGGCGCGCAGGTGGTCGAGGCCCCCCTCGAGCGCCTCGAGCCACGGCGCGGTCCGCTGCAGCCGGTCGGCGGTGCGGACGTAGAACATGAGGAAGCGGTCGATGTACCGCACGAGTGTCTCGGTGTCGAGGTCGCTCGCGAGCAGCCGGGCGTGCTTCGGGGTCTGGCCGCCGTTGCCGCAGACGTAGAGGTTCCAGCCCTTGTCGGTGGCGATGACCCCGACGTCCTTGCCCCGCGCCTCCGCGCACTCGCGCGCGCATCCCGAGACGCCGAGCTTGAGCTTGTGCGGCGAGCGGAGCCCGCGGTAGCGCAGCTCGAGGTCGACGGCCATACCGACGGAGTCCTGGACGCCGTACCGACACCACGTCGAGCCGACGCACGACTTCACGGTGCGCAGCGACTTGCCGTAGGCGTGCCCCGACTCCATGCCGGCGTCGACGAGCCGGCGCCAGATGAGCGGCAGCTGCTCGACGCGGGCACCGAAGAGGTCGATGCGCTGGCCGCCGGTCATCTTGACGTAGAGGTCGAAGTCCCTGGCGATGGAGCCGATCTCGATGAGCTGCTCGGCGGTGACCTCGCCGCCCGGCATGCGCGGTACGACCGAGTACGTGCCGTTCTTCTGGATGTTGGCGAGGAAGTGGTCGTTGCTGTCCTGCAGGGCCGCCTGCTCGCCGTCGAGCACGTGGTCGCTGCTCGTCGAGGCGAGGATCGAGGCGACGGTCGGCTTGCAGATCTCGCAACCCGTGCCGCGGCCGCAGCGGGCGATGAGCGCCGAGAAGGTGCGGATGCCCGTGGCGGAGACGATCTCGAACAGCTCGGCGCGGCTCTGGTCGAAGTGCTCGCACAGGGCCGTCGACAGCTCGACGCCGGAGTCGACGAGCAGCTTCTTGACCGTGGGCAGGCAGCCGCCGCAGGTGGTTCCGGCGTTCGTGCAGCCCTTGATCGTCGCGAGGTCGCACGCACCGTCGGCGATGGCGCCGCAGATCGATCCCTTCGTGACGTTGTTGCACGAGCAGATGACCGCGTCGTCGGGGAGCGCGTCGGCGCCCAGCTCGGCACCGGCCGGCGAGATGAGCGCCGCCGGGTCGCCCGGCACCTCGCGGCCGACGTAGGCCTTGAGCGTCGTGTAGGCGGTGGCGTCGCCGACGAGGATGCCGCCGAGCAGCGTCCGGGCGTCGTCGGACACGACGACCTTGGCGTAGGTGCCCTTCGTCGCGTCGGTGTGCACGATCTCGAGAGCACCGGGGGTGGCGCCCATGGCGTCGCCGAACGAGGCGACGTCGACGCCGAGCAGCTTGAGCTTCGTGGACAGGTCGGCGCCGGGGAACGTGGCCTCCCCACCGAGGAGGCGGTCGGCGACGACCTCGGCCATGGTGTAGCCCGGCGCGACGAGGCCGTAGCAGCGGCCCTCGACGGCGGCCACCTCGCCCACGGCCCAGACGTTCTCGTCGCTCGTGCGGCACGACGTGTCGGTGACGACGCCGCCGCGCTCGCCGATCTCGAGGCCTGCCGCGCGGCCGAGCGCGTCTGCCGGGCGGACGCCGGCCGAGAAGACGACGAGGTCGGTGAGCAGCGCCGTGCCGTCGGACAGCTCGACCGCGAGGCGCCCGTCGTCCTGGGCCTCGATCGCGTTCGTGCCGACCCCCGTGTGCACGTGCACGCCGAGCCGGCCGACGAGCCCCGCGAGCACGGCGCCGCCGCCGTCGTCGACCTGTAGCGGCATGAGCCGTGGCGCGAACTCCACGACGTGCGGGGTCAGCCCGAGCAGGCGCAGGGCGTTGGCGGCCTCGAGGCCGAGCAGGCCACCGCCGACGACGAGGCCGCCGGCTTCGCGGCCCTCGGCGCGGGCCCGCTCGATCGCGGCCTCGGCCCGGGCCCGGACGGCGTCGAGGTCGTCGAGGGTGCGGTAGACGAAGCATCCCTCGGCGTCGTGGCCGGGGACCAGCGGCACGAAGGGGTAGGAGCCGGTGGCGACGACGAGCGCGTCGTAGGCGATCATGTCGCCGGCGCTCGTCGTGACGGTCCGGGCCGCGCGGTCGACGTGCTCGGCGCGGATGCCGAGGCGCAGGTCGACGAGGTCGTCGCCGTCGTAGGTGTTTCCCGCGAGGGCCAGGGCGCTGCGGTCCCAGGCGCCGACGTAGGCCGACAGGCCGACACGGTCGTAGGCGGCCTCCGCCTCCTCGGACAGGACGACGATGCGCCAGGTGCCGTCGGCGTCGCGCGAACGGAGCGCCTCGACGAACCGGTGGCCGACCATGCCGTGGCCGACGACGACGGCGGTGCGCGAGGCGCGGGGGGCGGTGGTGTTCTCGGACATCAGGCGGCTCCTTCTTCGAGGGGCTCGGGCAGGGTCTCGGGTCGGGCGTCGGGTTGGGTGCCGGGCTCGGGTCCGGCTGCGGGGGACGCGGGCTCGGCCGAGCGCAGCCAGGTGCACAGGCCGTCGACGGCGCTCGCGCACGACCCGCAGCCGGTGGTCGCGCGGGTGGCCTCCGCGACGGCGGGGACCGTGTCGGCCCCGGCCCGGAACGCCTCGACGATGGCGCCCTTCGTGACGGTGTTGCACCGGCAGATGACGGCGGCCCCGGGCATCTCGGCGAGGCTGACGTTCTCGGCGCCGCCGGCCCGTGTCACGGCCCGACCGAGCATGAGGGCGAGGCGGTCGCGGGGCGCGGCCGCACCGGTGTCGTAGAGCTGGGTCAGCGGCCCGGCGGCGTCGCCGACGCCGAGGAGGATGGCCCCGACGAGCCGGTCGGCGCGCAGCACGAGCTTGGCGTAGCGGCCGCGGACCGGGTCGGTGAAGGCGAGCACCTCGTGGCCGGCGTCGTGGACGCCGACGTCGATGCGACCCATGCTCGTGAGGTCGACGTCGGGAGCCTTGAGCCGGGTCACGACGCTCGTGCCGGTGTAGGTGGCGTCGGGGTCGGTGCCGCTCAGGACCTCGGCGAGCACGCGCGCCTGGTCCCAGCCGGGCTGGACGAGCCCGGGCACCTCGCCGCGGTGCTCGGCGCACTCGCCGATGGCGTGGACGTGGGGGTGCGACGCGTGGAGCCGGTCGTCGACGACGACGCCGCGACCGACGTCGAGGCCCGCCGCGCGGGCGAGGTCGACGCGGGGACGCACCCCGGCCGCGACGACGACGAGGTCGGCGGCCAGCTCGGTGCCGTCGTCGAGGACCACGGCGCCGGGGGCCTCGCCCGAGGCGGCCCGACGCTCGGCCACCTGGCGCCCTAGGGCGAGCCGCGCCCCGAGCCCCTGCACGACGCGGGCGAGAACGGACCCGCCGTCGGCGTCGAGCTGCCGGTCCATCGGGTGCCCGGCGGGGTGGACGACGGTGACGTGCACGCCCCGGCCGAGCAGCCCACGCGCGGCCTCCAACCCGAGCAGGCCGCCACCGACGACGACCGCGTGCTGCGCGGACTCCGCTGCTGCAACGAGCCGCTCGGCGTCGTCGAGGGTGCGGAAGGCGACGACCGACGGATCGTCGGCGGCACCCGTGATCGGTGGGACGAACGCGTCGCTGCCGGTGGCGAGGACCAGCTCGTCCCACGGGACGATCTCGGGCTCGGCGTCGGCCGCCTCTGTCAGGGTGGCCGCCAGGGTGGCCGTGCGAGCCGTGACGTCGAGGGCGGTGACGCGCACGCCCGTGCGGATGGTGACGTCGTGCGTCGCCCACCACCCGGTGGGCTTGAGCCGCGTCTCGCGCGAGGCGATCGCGCCCGCGACGACGGTCGACAGGAGCACGCGGTTGTACGCCTCGTGCGGCTCCTCGCCGACCACCGTGATCGCGACACCGGCGTCGCGGCGGCGCAGCTCCTCGGCGAACCGGGCGCCGGCCATGCCGTTGCCGACGACGAGGACGTGGGGACGCCGCGGGGCGAAGGAGCGGGGGCTGGGGTTCGGGCTTGCGGTCGCGCTCATCGTGCGGCCTCCAGTCGGACGGCGCACGCCTTGAACTCGGGCATGCGGCTCGTGGGGTCGAGGGCGGGGTTGGTCAGGACGTTCGCGCGTGCGTCGCCGCCGCGGGTTGTCCCACCCCAGTGGAACGGCAGGAACACGACGTCTGGACGCATGTCCTCGTCGACACGGACGACGGCGCGGGTGCGACCCCGTCGGCTCACGACGTCGGCAGTGTCTCCATCCGAGAGTCCTTGTGCCGCAGCGGTGTCGGGGTGCACCTGGACGAACATCTCACCGGCGGCCCCAGCCAGCTCGGGCACGACGCGGGTCTGGGCGCCTGACTGGTAGTGCTGCAGCAGGCGGCCCGTCGTCGCCACGAGCGGGTACTCCGCGTCGTCCGTCTCGCTCGGGGCGCCCGCCTCGACGGGCACGAGCCGGGCCAGTCCGTCCGGGGTCGCGAACCGGTCGAGGAAGAGTCGCGGTGTGCCTTGCGGGCGGTCGGTGGGGCACGGCCAGTGCAAGGACTCGCCGGCGTCGAGCCGCTCCCACGTCACGGCCGAGTAGTCGGCGACGCCGCCTGCAGACGCGCGCCGCAGCTCCTCGAACACCTCGCGCGGGTCGGTCGAGAACGGCACCGGTGCATCGAGACGGCGGGCCAGCTCGGACCACACCCACAGCTCGCTGCGGGACCCGGCCGGCGGCTCGATCGCCTTGCGGCGCCGCAGGACCCGCCCCTCGAGGTTGGTCAGCGTGCCCTCCTCCTCGGCCCACTGGAGCACGGGGAGCACGACGTCGGCGACGGCGGCGGTCTCGGACAGGACGAAGTCGCAGACGACGAGCAGGTCGAGCGAGCGCAGCCGCTCGGTGACCCGCGTCGCGTCGGGCGCCGACACGACGGGGTTGGAGCCGTGCACGAGGAGGGCGCGGGGGCCGCCGTCGGCGCCGAGCGCGTCGAGCAGCTCGAAGGCGCTGCGGCCCGGCCCGGGCAGGCTGTCCGGGTCGACGCCCCAGACCGTCGCGACGTGGGCCCGTGCTGCGGGGTCGTCGATCTTGCGGTAGCCCGGCAGCTGGTCGGCCTTCTGCCCGTGCTCGCGGCCGCCCTGGCCGTTGCCCTGGCCGGTGATCGTGCCGAACCCGGTACCGGGGTTGCCGGGCAGGCCGAGCACGAGTGAGAGCGCGATGAACGTGGTGACCGTGTCGGTGCCGGTCGCGTGCTGCTCGCCGCCGCGGGCGCTGAGGACGTATGCGCCGCGCTCGGTGTCGCGGGCCCGGGCGAGCGCCCGGACGGCGGCCTGCATCGACGACGCGGCGACGCCCGTGACCCGCTCGGCCCGCTCGGGCAGCCACTGCGCCGCCACGGTCCAGAGGTCGTCGAAACCCGTTGTCCTGGAGGCGATGTAGTCGCGGTCGGCGTACCCCTCCGTGACGGCCAGGTGGACCATCCCGAGAGCCAGCGCCGCGTCCGTGCCGGGGCGCAGCTGCAGGTGCAGGCCCCCGCCCTCGAGCGCTTTGGCGGCCGTCGGCGTGAGGCGCGGGTCGGCCACCATGAGGCCGCCGTGGTCGGCGGCGCGCACGAGGTGGGTGAGGAACGGCGGCATCGTCTCGGCCGGGTTGGCGCCGAGCAGGAGCACGGCGTGGGCCGAGCCGATGTCGGTGACCGGGAAGGGCAGCCCCCGGTCGAGGCCGAAGCAGCGGATGCCGGCCGCCGCCGCGGAACTCATGCACCAGCGTCCGTTGTAGTCGACCTGTGAGGTGCCGAGCCCGACGCGGGCGAACCGCCCCAGCTGGTAGGCCTTCTCGTTCGTGAGGCCACCGCCCCCGAAGAGGGCGACGGCATCGGGGCCGTACGCGTCCTGGGCGGCGGCGATGCCGAGCGCCACGGTGTCGAGCGCGTCGTCCCACGTGGTCTCGACGAGCTCCCCACCCCGCCGCACGAGCGGGACCGTGAGCCGCGACGGTGTCCGCAGCAGCTCGGCACTGGTCCAGCCCTTCTGGCACAGGCCTCCCCGGTTCGTCGGGAAGCGCCGCGGCGCCACCGTCAGGTCATCCGCCGAGGTCCCCGAGAGGGTCATCGCGCACTGGAGCCCGCAGTAGGCGCAGTGCGTGTCGGTCCGACACGTCGTGGAGGCGGAGAGGCCGGAGGACGCTCGGGCGGTGGGGGTCGCGAGGTCGGTCATCGGCGGTAGCGGACCTTCGTCACGACGGCGGCCACGACGTAGAACACCGTGAAGACGACGAACGCCGAGGTGGCCGAGTGCGCCGGGCCGACGTACGAGGCCCGGAGCCCGAGGTTGATGAGCACGCCACCCAGAGCACCGATCGCACCGGCGATGCCGATGAGGGCCCCTGACATCGACCGCGACCACGCGGCCCGCTCGACCGCGCTACCCACGAGCGCCAGCGACTTCCGCTCGAAGATCGACGGGATCATCTTGTACACCGAGCCGTTGCCGACGCCCGACAGGACGAACAGGGCGATGAACCCGCCGATGATCCCGGTCAGCTGGAGGGCGGTCGCCGCTCCCGGTGTCACGTCGTCGGCGCGGGCCGCGAGCGTCACGACGAGGCCCGCTCCTGCCATGAGCACGAACGCCACGAAGGTGACCGGGCCGCCGCCGCGCCGGTCGGCGAGGCGTCCGCCCCACACCCGGCTCACCGAGCCGAGGAGCGGCCCGACGAACGCGATCTGGGCCGCGTGCAGGCTCGCGGTCGCGGTCTGCGCCGCCGTCGGGGTGGCGCCGCCGGTCAGGCCGGCGAGGAACGTCGCGTTGAGCACCTGCCCGAAGGCGAACCCGAAGCCGATGAACGAGCCGAACGTGCCGATGTAGAGCAGCGAGATGACCCACGAGTCGGCGTGGCCCACGAGGTCGCGCATGGCCCGGCCGTTCGCGGTCTGGTGGTCGAGGTTGTCCATGAACAGCGCGGCGCCGGTGCCGGCCACGGCGAGCAGCACGAGGTAGACGGCGCACACGACCTCGGGCCGACGGTTGCCGAGCGTCGCGATGACGAGCAGCCCGACGAGCTGCACGGCCGGCACGCCGATGTTGCCGCCGCCGGCGTTGAGCCCCAGGGCCCAGCCCTTCATCCGCTGCGGGTAGAAGGCGTTGATGTTCGTCATCGACGACGCGAAGTTGCCGCCGCCGAGGCCGGCGAGGCCCGCGACGAGCAGGAACGTCGTCAGCGAGTGGCCGGGGTTGACCATCAGCCACCAGGTCAGGCCGGTCGGCACGAGCAGGGCGATGCCGCTGAAGACGGCCCAGTTGCGGCCCCCGAAGAGGGCCGTGGCCATCGTGTACGGCACCCGCAGCACCGCCCCGACGAGGGTCGGCACGGCGACGAGGTAGAACTTGTCGGCCGCAGTGAAGCCGTAGACGGCCTGGGGCATGAACAGGACCATGACCGACCAGATCGACCAGATCGAGAAGCCGATGTGCTCGGTGAGGACCGACCACACGAGGTTGCGCCGCGCGACGCCCTTGTTGCCGGCCTCCCAGGCGACGGTGTCCTCGGGGTCCCAGCCGGTGATGACCCGCCGCTTCGGGGTGGTGAGCGCCCGCAGGCGACTCGGGGACACGGGGGACGCGGGGGAGGCAAGGGCCGCGGCGGCCGCGGTGGGCGCGGACGGTGCGGGGGCGGCGACGGTGCCGGTCGACTCGGTGGTGCCGGTGGTCGAGCTCACGGATTCCTCCTCGTGAGGCGGGTGGGGGTCGCTGCGAGAGCGTGACGCCCACGCTAGGAAGGCCGTGTTGCGCCGGGTCCGGACGCGTGTGACGCGGCCGTAACGGCTTCCTCACCCCGCCGCCACGACGGCGTGAGGTCGAGCGCGACGAATCCCGGAGCGGGTCTCACGGCCCGACGCGTCGGCGGTGAGGCGGGCGTCGGGGGACACGGGCGGGTGCGCGCGGACCCCCGCAGGCCGCGCGTAGGCTCGGCCCCATGACCTCGACGGCCCCGGCGCACGCGCCGCTCAACACGCTGTCGGTCGGCACGGCCGGGCCGCGGATCGCCTTCCTGCACGGCCTCTTCGGCCAGGGCCGCAACTGGAACCAGATCGCCAAGGCCGTGAGCGGCGCCCACGGGGCCGACGCCCGCTGCCTGCTCGTCGACCTGCCCGACCACGGGCGCTCACCGTGGTCGGACGCGTTCTCCCTCGAGGGGTACGCGGACGCCGTCGCCGCGACCCTGCGCACCGCCGCACCGGGCGAGACGTGGGCCGTCGTCGGGCACTCGCTCGGCGGCAAGACGGCGATGGTCCTCGCGCTGCGCCACCCCGAGCTCGTCGAGCGCCTCGTCGTGGTCGACATCGCGCCGAAGGGCTACGGCTCGCTCGAGCGGTTCGCCGGCTACATCCGCGAGATGCAGCACCTGCCCCTCGACGCGCTCGCCAACCGCGCCGACGCGGAGGCGCGGTTCGAGGAGCCGGACCCCGGCGTCAAGGCGTTCCTCCTGCAGAACCTGCGACGCCACGGCGACGCGTGGCGCTGGCAGGTCAACCTCGACCTCGTCGCGGCCGACGCCGACCTCGGCGCGGGGTCGCAGATCGCCGGCTGGCCCGCCGACGTCGACGCGTTGCCGGCCTACGAGGGGCCGGTGCTGTGGGTCGCGGGCGGGGAGTCGCGCTACGTCAAGCGCGAGGACGGCGAGCACATGCGTCGCCTGTTCCCGCGGACGCGGCTGTTCACGATCAAGGGCGCCGGGCACTGGGTGCACACCGACGCCCCGGACGTCATCGTCGCCGCGCTGCGCCGGTTCCTCCACGCCGCGGCCTAGACGGTCGAAAGAGCACTTCGTCCCCGGGCGGATTCAAGTGGTCGTCGCAACGCCCGTGTGAAGGGTGTTGTCAATGGTGGATTCGGTGGTGCGGCAGGGTCGGCCCCCGGCCGGTCGTGAGGTGTGGCGGCAGTTCTGGGTGT
>NZ_JBDGKB010000017.1:0-81964 GCF_057656595.1 Intrasporangium sp. Soil_C_50 | reverse complement strand
CAACCACCACCGGCCCCACTCAGCGATCGGGAAGGTCGCACCCATCACCCGGTTGGACAACCTGGCTGGGCATCACAGCTAGACATCCGCTCGTGCACCCCACCCTCGAGCTGCCCGACCTGATTCGCCTCATCGACGAGCGAGCGACCGCCTTCCGTGCCGTCGTGACGTCCGCCCCGGACCTCGAAGCCCCGGTGCCATCCTGCCCCGGCTGGACGCTCCACGACCTGGCGCAGCACATCGGGGCGGGCCGCCGGTCGTGGGCCGCCACGGTCGCCCTGGGAGCCGCGGCCACCGGACGCGTGGTCCCCGACCCCGAGGAGGCCACCGCACCCCGCGACCGCGCGGACCTGGACGCCTGGCTCGCGACCTCGACGCGGCAGCTTCTCGACGCCCTCGCCGAAGCCGGGCCGGACCGGCCGTGCTGGACGTGGTGGGGCTCGTCGCAGTCGCCGCAGACCAGCGGCGCCGTGGCCCGGCACCAGCTTCAGGAGGTCGCCGTGCACACGTGGGACGCCCAGCTGGCCGTCGACGCGCCGCAGCCCCTGCCCCAGCAGGTGGCCCTCGACGGGGTCGAGGAGTTCCTCTCGACGTGCGTCGCGACGACGAGCCCGTGGCCGTACGAGCCGGCGACGGTCGTCTACCGGGCCACCGAGGGCGCTGCGTGGCGCCTGGGTCTGTCGGCCGAGGGAGCCCGGGTCGAGCGTCTCGCCGGGGCCGACGGAGCCGGGGAGCCGGACGTCACGGGCTCGGCCACGGCGAGCGAGCTCGTCCTGCTCATGTACGGACGCCTGCCCGTCGACGTGCTCGACATCGACGGAGACCGCCGGCCCCTCGACGGGCTCGTCGAGTGGGAGCCCGAGGACTGAGGCCCGCGCCCCGGGCCGCCTCGCTCAGGTGCGCGGCCGCGTCGTGACGACGCGGACGGTGGCGGTGCGCCAGTCGGCCACCGACCCGGCCCGGGCGACCGGGGTGGCCCGGCGTGTCCGGACGCTGCGCAGCACCCCGTCGAGCGAGGTCGCGGGCTCGCTGGCGCCGACCGCGAACGATGTGTCGACCCCGCGCACCGGCCCGGCGGGGGCGGGCGGCGCCGTGACGTCCAGCTCGTCCTGCTCGAGGGTGCGCGGGTCGAACTCGAGCGTGCTCGTGACGAGCATGAGCACGTCGGTGACCGACACGGTCCCGGCCTCCCACAGCGCGTCGGACACCTGGCCCATGAGGTCGACGGCCGTCGACTCGCCGGGGCCGAGGGCGACCGATCCGGCCGGGAAGGCGTCGGTGAAGATGCCGTAGGTCTCGGTGAGGTCGAGCAGCGCTGCCCAGAGCGGGCCGTCGGTCGTGTTCGTCACCGTCACGGTGAACCGCGGCGGGCCCTGCCCGGTGTAGGCCACGCCGAGCGTTCCGCCGGCGCCCGTGGGGGCGGTGACCGCGGCGTCCGGGGTGCTCACCTCGATGCGGACGGCGTCGGCGGGCAGCCGGGTGGCCGGGTTGGTCAGGGTGGACAGGCGCAGCCACCGGGCGACGTGCTCGAGCGCCACGACGGTGCGCTCCTCGCGGCCCGCACCTGCGACGACGGGCACGAGCGGACGCGGCACTCCGGGGCGAGTGATGACGAACCCGCCCGGCGTGGACTCGACGACGAGCCCGGGGGAGTCCGCCCCTGGCTCGCCGGCGTCGACGAGGTCGACGAGCGTGTGGTCGGCCTCCTCGGCGGCGCGCCGCAGGGCGGCGGTGCCCGCGTCATCACCAGTGACGCGAACGGTCAACGGGCGCAGGGGGATCGACGTGACGACGGCGCGGTAGACGAACGACCGGTCGAGCTCCGGGGTGAGCGTGACGAGGCTGCGGTCCGGGAGTACCCGCGTGACTGTCGCCACCGCGAGGGGCGCCCCCGACGTCTCGCCGGTCAGTGGGTACACCGCGAGCTCGGTCGTGTCGTCGCCGATCGGCTCGGGCACGCCGTGGACCGCCCCGGAGTCGATCGACCACCCGTCGGGCAGGCGGCTCAGTGTCAGCGGCCGCGGCGTCGAAGGGAGCGCACCGCCGAGGAAGGGCCGGTCGAGGTCGGAGGCGTCGGTGCTCTCCAGCTGCGGGTGCTGCTCCTCGACGCGTCCGAGCACCTCGGCAGTGATGGCGCGCAGCACGTCGCGGTAGGAGGGCCGGCCGTCCGAGGCGAGCAGCGTCGCCTCGAGCGCCGCGGACATCACGCCGCGCTGGCGCCCGAGGACCGTGACCTCGCGTGCCTTCTCCGAGGACCGGCACGCGGCGAGGAGGACGTGCCGGGCGGCCGGCGTCGCCCACCGCGGGACGTCACGCGTCGCGTCGGTGCCGCCGGCCTGGGCGACGACCCCGGGCAGGAACGAGCTCGCCGGGCGCACTCGGCGGTCCTCTGGTGCCAGGCGCACCACCTCGTCGACGTCGCGCGTCCCGCCTCCGGAGTGGCAGCAGTCGAGGACGACGAGCAGGTGGCACCCGGACGCGGCCACCCCGGCGGCGAGCGTGGCCACCTCCTTGTCGGCGAGGTCCCACCCACCCTCCGAGCGGCTGTCGACGCAGACGATCGTCTCGTTGCGGTGGTCGGGCTCGACCGCCCACAGCTCCGGGGGCGTGTCCTGCTGGGACCCGTGGCCGCTGAAGTAGAACAGGGCCGTGTCGTCGGGGCCGGCCCGCCCCAGGTGTTCGGCGAAGGCGGCCGTGACGCGCTCGCGGGTCGCCTCGGCGTCGGTGACGAGCAGCAGGTTGAGGGCGTCGTCGCCGACGCGGCGTCGCAGGACCTCGGCGAAGACCGTGACGTCGTTGACGCAGCCCTGCAGCGCCGGCACCGGCGGCGGGTAGGCGTCGACCCCGACGAGGAGGGCATGCAGGCGGCCGGACACGGTCACCCCGAGTCGCCGAGGGCGAGGGTCTGCCACGTGCCGGGGTGGTTCTGGTTGGCGCCCGAGCGGCTCGGGTTGCTGCTCAGCATGGTGCGCAGCGCCCAGTCGGCGCCCGAGCCGCGCGCGTCGCTGATGTTGACGTTGAACCCGAGGACCTCGCCGCGCGACGGAGGCACGGACCGGCCGATCTCCGACCACGGCACCCGCGCCTCGAGCTCGTAGCCGCTGTCGGTCGGGCGGGCGACGACCGCGATCTTCGGACGTCGCGACCCGGTGGGAAAGACGATCTGACCCTTCGAGCTGGTGCCGACGACGTTGACCGCCGCCGCCGCCCCGCGGTCGCCGTCGTCGAGGAGTCCGAGCACGACGTGGAAGTCCTTGCCCTTGCGCAGGGAAGCGGAAGGGGACAGGGCACGCGGGTCGGGCCCCACCTCGAACGACACGGCGTCGCCGCGCCACCACTGGCTCGGCTGCCCGGCAACGACGGCGGTGTGCGTCGGGTCGGTGACGACGGCGTGCAGGAACAGGGCGTCCTTGTCCCACAGGGCCTGCCACGTCGCCGACAGCCCGTTGACCGGAACTCGTGCGAAGTCCGGCACCGGGGTGTCGATGACGCGGGTCGTCACCGAGCGCCAGTCGTCGAACGAGCCGTCGACGACCGGCGCGACGGGAGCGCAACCGATCGTGAAGTCGGTGGCGCCCGGATCGACCGAGCTGGTGCCGCACGCCGCCGCGACGAGCGGGTCGGCCTTCTGCAGCAGCGAGGGCAGCGTCCGCCAGGCGACGAGCCCGAGGACGACGACGACGGCCAGGAGGGCCAGCCGCACCCATCGGCCGATCCCCTTGCCCCGATCCCGTTGCCGCCGTTCGGGTTCGGGCCGGACGGGCCTCGGCGGGTCGGGCTGGGGCTGCACGGGCTCGGGGTGCTCAGGCTCGGGGTGCTCGGGTTCGGGCTGCTGCTCGCGCGCCCACGGGAACGTCTGCGGACGCGGGTTGACGCCGACCACCGAGACCGGGTTCCGCGGCACGTCCGTGACCGCGGGCCCGGCGTCGGGCCGGACCCGTTCGATGAGCTCGGTGACGTCGGCGTAGTCGGGCCGCTCGGCGGCGATCTGCTCGAGCATCGGCAGCGCCGTCGTCGTGTCGGCGGCGGCGATGGCGCCCTGGGCTGCGGTGTAGAGCGAGGCGAGGCGGGCCTCTCGGGCCTGCGGGTCGGTGCCCGACGTCTCCGACCCGGCGGGTCGCCCTGCGGCAGAGGAGGGCCCGACGAACGCGAACGGCTGTTCCGAGCCCGAGCGGAGCAGCACCGCCGTGCCCCACTCGGCCGCCTCGTCCGACACAGCCATCGCCTTGCGCACCTCGCACATCGCGGCGTCGATACCGAGGCCGCGGGTGAGGAACCAGTAGAACTCGTGGCTGAAGACGAGCGCCGCCCGGTCGGAGATCTCGGTCTGCATCGCGACGACCGCCGGCAGCCCCTGGCGCACGAGCGCCTGCCCGACCCCGGAGAACGCGTCGCGCCCCGACGTCCGGGCGCCCTCGCACGCGTTGAGGACGGCGAGCTGGAGGGTCCGCGCGTCGTGCAGCAGCGTGCCGAGCCGGGCCCCGCTGACGAGGTGCGCCGTGCCGTCGGGGTGCTCCAGGGCGAGCACGCCCTCCTGTGCCTGGTCGTCGAAGCCGCCGTGGCCGATGAAGTGGAAGACGTGGTAGTCGTCGAGCAGCGCCCGCTGCAGCGAGATGAGCGTGGCCTCCTCGACGACGACCACCTCGAGCAGGCCTGCCGCGACGAGGTCCCCGGTCGTCGCGCGCAGCAGCTGCTTCTCGCGGTCGACCGCCAGCGGCTCGAGGTCCGAGGGGCTGCTCACCATGACGAGCACCCGCAGCGGAGGCTCGACCATGACGACGGGCGGACGGTCGAGAGCGTCGAGCAGGCGCACCACGGGCGTCTCCTGGGACAGCGCGACGAAACGCTCGAGTCCCTTGTCGTACAGGTACTCCCACGGGACGGGGTCGAGGTCGGGCACGGCGTCCAGCCGCAGCCGCAGCCGCAGGTCACGGCCCTGTGCCGTCGCGGCGGCGAGGCTGTCGCGGAAGGCGCGTCCGACGTCCCCGGCGAGCAGCGCGTCGGCGAGTCGGCGCCCGTACTCGCGCACGTCGACGACCCGGGACTCGGCCGGCACGAGCCGCCGCGAGGTGACCCGGGGCGGGCCCACCGCCACCATGAAGCGGGCCAGGTCGGCGGCGCCGAAGGGCAGCGTGAAGGGCGTGGACGCCTGCCCCGCAGGGGAGTCGAGCACGTGCGCTGCGTATCCCTGGCCCTCGCGGGTCAGTGCGATGTCGAAGTCGAGGTAGTCACCGCTCATGGCTGGTCCCGGGTGGTCGAACCGAACCGACATCTCACGGTAGTGCGGCGACACCCTCCTGATACACGGTTCACGAGCGGTTCCAGGCGTCGCGACGCCCGACTTGGGTCGGGTGCATGGGTCACCTACCATGAGGCGAGCGCGCGAGACCGCGCTGCGGACGAGGGAGCCGTACCCGCACAGCGACAAGACGGCCGGATCGGAATCGCCATGTACTGGCTCGTCCTCGTCGTCTCCGGGGCCCTCGAGGCCGTCTGGGCCACCGCGCTCGCCGCGTCCGACGGGTTCCGGCGTCCGCGCGCCACAACGCTGTTCGCCGTCTCGCTCGTGCTGAGCATGGTCGGCCTCGCGTGGGCCATGACCGGCCTGCCCGCGGGAACCGCCTACGCCGTGTGGGTCGGCATCGGCGCCGTCGGCACGATCGCGCTCGCGGTCGCCCGTGGCACCGAGCGGCTCGGCGCAGCACGCGCCGTGCTGCTCGTCGTGCTCGTCGGCTGCATCGCCGGGCTCAAGGCGGTGGCGTGATGCCGTGGGTCGTGCTCCTGCTCAGCGCCGTCCTCGAGGCCGTCTGGGCCTCGGCCCTGGCTGCGTCCGATGGGCTCTCGCGCCCGCTCCCGGCCGCCGTCTTCCTCGTCGCCGGCGCGCTGAGCATGGTGGGCCTGGCCCGCGCGGCCCGCTCCATCCCCATCGGGACCGCGTACGCGGTGTGGACCGGCGTCGGCGCCGCCCTCACGGTGACGTGGGCGATGCTGTTCGGCGGCGAGGCCTTCTCGGTGGCCAAGGTCGTGCTGCTGGCCGGGGTCGTCGCGGCCGTCATCGGACTCAAGGTCGTCGGCACTCCGGCGCGTCCCACGGGGGAGCGGCGCGTCCGGAGCCGATGATGGGCTCGACGTCCCCGGCAGCGGGTCGCGGACGCTGACCAAGGAGCCCTCACCTTGCCCAAGCCCTCACCCTGGTCGGTCGCGCTCGTCGCGACGCTCTCGCTCTCACTCGGCGGCGCCGGTCTCGCGGCCGGCGCCGGTGCCGCGTCGGCCGCGCCGACGTCAGCCGGAGCGCCCTCGACCGCCACCACGTCGTCACCGACGGCGTACGTCGCCCCGAACGGACACACCTACGACCTCGCCACCGGTGCCACGGACGACCCGCGCGCCGCGGCACTCCTCGCCCGCGCCAGGGCGTTCATGCCGGCCGACTGGCAGGCCCGCCGGCAGGCCGCCGCGGCTCGCCTGGGCGTCGAGGCCTCGGCCCCGCGCGAGGCCCTCGAGCGTGCCATCGACCCGACGCAGTACCAGTGCGCCCCGACGCGGCTCGACGCCTACGTCGACGGGCTCCTCGCGAACATCGACTACTCCAACCTCTTCTTCCTCGCCACGACCGGCGCCCTCGACCTGCCGACCTACGACGCGATCCTCTTCGGCTCCTCGGGCGATACCCGGTACGCCCTCCAGCGCGACTACCGCAACGAGCTGACCCACTCCTTCCGGGCGGCCCAGTCCTTCTGGGACACCGACGGATCCGGCATCCAGCTCATGGCGATGCACGGCGACGTCATGCGCGACGAGGCCCGGATGACCCGCACGCTCGCCTTCCTCTACGGGGACCCGACCTACGCGGCGGGCCTCGCCTCGCTCATCCGCCAGGTCGTCGCCGGCGACCCCGGCCTGCAGGACGGCGACAACCCGCTGTTCACCCTCAACGCCTTCGCATTCAGCGCCGAGGGCGAGACCGACCCGGTCGTCGCGGCGATCCCCGACAAGCTCGTCTTCGGCGACGGCATCCTCGCTGCTCTGCAGGCCATCGGCGTCGGCGACGTCGGCCCGCGCGCCGTCCTCGGCCACGAGTACGCCCACCACGTGCAGTACGACAAGGGCCTGTTCGCCTCGCCCCTCACCGGTCCCGAGGCCACCCGCCGCACCGAGCTGATGGCCGACGCGTTCGGCACGTACTTCGTCACGCACAAGCGCGGCCTGGCCCTCAACGCGGCCCGCGTGCTCCAGGCCGAGCAGTCCTTCTACCAGGTCGGTGACTGCAGCTTCACCAGCGAGGGCCACCACGGCACGCCGAACCAGCGCCTGCGGGCCTCGACGTGGGGCTTCTCGGTCGCCGACAGCGCCCAGAAGCAGGGACACGTGCTGCCCTCGCTGACGCTCGACGCGCAGTTCGAGGCCAAGCTGCCCGAGTTCGTCGCCCCCGACGCCTGACGCGTCCGCTGCAGACTCGCTCCGGGGCCCCGCCGATTCCGGTCGGCGGGGCCCCGGACCGCTCGGTCGGCACTAGGGTCGGCCCATGGGTTCCTGGTGGCTCGAGGCGATCGGCTGGATCGGTTCGGCCGTGCTCGTCTGGTCGCTCCTGCAGACACAGCTGCGACGGCTCCGGATCATCAACCTCGTCGGCTGCGTCATCCTCATCGGCTACAACACCGCCAACCACGTGTGGCCGATGGTGGGGCTCAACGTCGTGCTCGCCGCGATCAACATCTGGCAGCTCGCGCGGATGGCGCGGGAGCGGCACGACGCTGCCGCGTACGAGGTGCTCGAGGTCGCCGGCGACGACACGTACCTGCGCCACGTCCTCCGTGTCTACGAGGCCGACATCCGCCGGTTCAACCCGGACTTCGTCTACGACCCGTTCTCCGGCGACCCCTGCTTCCTCGTCCTCAAGGGCGACGAGACCGTCGGCGTCGTCATCGGCCACGACGCCGGCAACCGGACGGCGCAGCTGCTCCTCGACTGGGTGACCCCGCGGCACCGCGACCTCTCCCCGGGGGAGTTCATCCTCGGCCCGGACGGGCTGCTGCGCCGGCGCGGGTACCGGCGCTTCCTGCCGCCGCCGGGGATGGTCGAGCCGTACTACGGCTCGCTCGGTCTCTCGCGCGACGGCGACGCCTACGTGCTGTGACGCGTCCTGTGACGCATCAGGCCTGGTGAGGCCCGCCACGAGGGGCCTCCGGCGCCTGCGCGGCGACCTACGGTGGAACTGTGGGAGCCGGTGCGAGGTCCGCCCGGCGGCCCGCGGAGGAAACGGTGAGAACGATGACCGTGCACGGCACCCCGATCGAACCGCGACCCGACGTCGACCCCACGAGGGACCGCGTCGTGCCGGACGACCGCACGGGCGAGGAACCCGACCTGCGCACCAGAGCGCTCCAGCGGCTGCGCAAGAAGGCGGACTTCCGCGTCCACCTGCTCATCTTCTGCCTCGTCAACGGCATGTTCGTCATCATCTGGGCGATGACGACGAGCGGCTTCTTCTGGCCGATCTTCCCGATCGCCGGATGGGGCGTCGGGCTCGTCGCCAACGCCTACGAGGTGTACGTCAAGGAAGAGCCGACGGAGGCCCAGGTGGACGCCGAGGTGGAGCGGCTGCGTCGCCGCTGACGACGAGGTCCTCGTCCAGGGCGGCAGCCTGCTCGGGCCCGGCCCCCTCAGCCGGCTCTGCCCGGCCGGCGAGGGCAATGCATCCGGCGAGCGTCGCGACGAAGGCGGCGGCCGCCATCGGGTCGCGCCCGGAGACCACCCGGTCGCCCAGGGCGAGCAGCCCCACGAGCGCGGGCACCACGGTCTCGGTCGCGAACGTCAGGGCCGCCACGGTCGTGACGCGGCCGCGCGCCAGGGCCAGCGCGTAGGCGACGGTCGCCAGGGCGGCGTGCGCTGCGAGGATCCACGCGAGGCCGTCGGTGAGCAGACCCCAGAGCGGGTCGGGGACCTCCAGCAGCCGCGCCGCGACGCCGACCCCGCCGAAGCCGAGGCCGGCGGCGACGCTGAGCAGCAGCGCGCCCCGTCGGCGGTCGTGGTCGATGGCGCCGACCACGACGAGACCCGCCACCAGCGCGGCAGCGGCGAGCAGCCACCACGTCGCGCCGGGCCCGGGCTGCACGGCCGGACCCGGAGCGGCGGAGACGGCGAGGCCGGTCAGGCCGAGGCACACCGCCACGAGCGCGACCACCTCACCTGCGCCGAGCCGCAGGCCGAGGACGGCCACCGACAGCACGGCCGTCACCGCGACCGACGACGCCACGGCGGACTCCACGAGGAAGAGCGGCAGCGTGCGCAGCGCGGCCACCGAGGCGAGGAAGCCGAGCCCGTCGAGCACGAGCCCGAGCCCGTAGGGCCACACGGCCCGGACGCGTCGGAGCAGCGGGGTGCCCGGCGGGGTCGCCGAGAGACGGCGCACGCCGAGGGCCTGAAGGACCGTGGCGGCGCCGTAGGCGAGCGCTGCGAGGAGCGCACCGATGAGGCCGGGCGTCACGCGTCGATCGTGGCAACCACGGCTGGGAGGCGGCTGCGCGTCAGAGGATGCGCTGGCACTTGGCCATGAAGCGGTCCGGGTCGACGACCGCCCGGTGCACCTCGCCGAAGGCGATCTCCTCGCCGTCGGCGTCCTTGGCGCTGACGTGGCACACGAGCCGGCGGCCGTCGTTGATCGGCTCGGCACACAGGATGGTGATGTCGGTGCCGACGGCGCTGCCCTTGACGTGCTCGATGACGATCTTCGTGCCCACGGTGGTGTGGTCGGCGTCGATGCTCTGCTGGCAGACCTGGAAGGCGGCGTTCTCGCACCACGTGGCGAGACGCGGGGTCGCGAGGACCTCGAGGTCACCGCTGCCGACCGTGGCGGCCGTGTCGTCCGGGGTGACCGTGTGCTGGAACTTGCGCATGGGCATTGGACGAGTCTGACAGAGAACCATGAGGCCCTCGACACGTGCCCGGTGGGCGGGCGACGGTGGCGATCCTGCGTGTCGGAGCCCGCCCACGCGGCCCGGCTGGGAGTCTTGGCACCGTGACCACCCACCTCTGGGTCCTCTCGGTGGCCCTCGGCGTCACGGCGCTCATCAACTGGGGTGCCGTGCTGCGGGGTGAGTACGTGCTCGAGCGGTTGACCAAGCCCCTCGTCGTGCTGCTCCTCGGCGGCCTCGCCTGGTCGCTGAGCTGGGAGGGCGCGGCACCCGGGTCACCGACGCTGCTGCCGGTGCTCGTCGCGCTCGGCTTCAGCCTCGTCGGCGACGTCGCCCTGCTGACCGCGACCGAGACCCGGTTCCTCGTCGGGGTCGGCGCCTTCTTCGCTGCCCACGTCGCCTACATCTGGGCCATCCTCGAGACCCCGAGGCAGCCGGGCTTCCCGTGGTGGCTCCTCGGTGCCGTTCCGGTCGCCGTGCTGCTCTTCGTCTTCTTCGGCCGCGACATAGTCAGGGGCGCGGGGGAGCAGCGCGGACCGGTCTTCATCTACCAGCTCGCCCTGATCAGCCTGCTGCTCGTCGCCGCGTGGAAGGGTGACTGGCTCGTGATCCTCGGCTGCTTCACCTTCGTCGTCAGCGACACGGTGCTCGGCCACGACCGGTTCGTCCACGAGCGTCGGTGGGCCCCGATCGTCGTCATCGTCACCTACCACGTGGCCCAGACCCTCATCGTCGTCGGCCTCTTCCGCTGACGCGACGACCTGACGACCTGACGACCTGACGACCTGACGACCTGACGACCTGACGACGCAAGGC
The DNA here is from genome assembly GCF_057656595.1 of Intrasporangium sp. Soil_C_50. Taxonomy (NCBI): domain Bacteria; kingdom Bacillati; phylum Actinomycetota; class Actinomycetes; order Micrococcales; family Intrasporangiaceae; genus Intrasporangium; species Intrasporangium sp. Soil_C_50. The sequence continues at coordinate 71,234 of NZ_JBDGKB010000017.1, read as the reverse complement.
CACTTCCCCATCGAGTGAGCACTCAGCCCCACCCGTCCCACCCGTTCCACGCCGTCGCGGGTCCACCCCCGTTATCGAGTGAGCACGAAACCCCGCCAGCCCCATCGGTGACGCGCCGTCCACACCCCTGAACGGACGTCCGTCGCTGTCCACACCCGGAAACCGACGCCTTTCCCGCGCAACGCGGCACGCCGCAGCGTTGGGCGGTGCCCTCATCGTTCGCCGCCATCGGCGTCGCCCACGTCCCGTACATGAAGCTGCTGCCGGACGAGGAGTACTCGGCGGTTGTGGAACACGGGCGCCTCGTCCTCGATTGCGTCCCGCCGGGCTCGGTGCTGTCGCACGTCACCGCGGCGCAGCTGCACGGGATACCGCTGCCCGCCTCGGCACTGTTGGACTCGCGGACGCATGTGGTGCGTCCACTGCCCGCGACGCAGGCGCGGGTGCCGGGGGTGAGTGGCCACCGGGCGCTGCACCCCCGGGAGGTGACGACGATCCGGGGCCTCCCGGTCACGGGCCTCGCCGACACGTTCGCCGACCTGGGTGAGCTGATCGGTCGCGGGAAGCCGCTGGGCCTCGATGATGCGGTCGTGGCCGGGGATGCGTGCGCCACGATGATGTGCAGCGTCGCCCCGCTGCGACGGGCCATCGACGCGCGGGTCCGGCCACGGGGCAAGCGAACACTTGTCGAGGCACTGCAGCTCGTCAGGGTGGGTGCGGCCTCCCCGCGGGAGACGATCGCCAGACTCATGTTCGTCAGGGCGGGGCTGCCGGAACCGAAGCTGAACGAGCCGGTCCGCTCGGCCGATGATCCCGACCGCATCCTCGGCTTCGCCGACCTGCTCTGGAGAGTCCGGGCACCCGACGGCACCGTCCAGCAGCTGGTGGGCGAGTACCAGGGCGAGGCCTTTCACTCCTCGGCAGATCAGCGCGGCCGGGACGACGTACGAGCGCGTGGTTTCGCAGACGAAGGATGGCCGGTCGAGGAGATGTGGAAGGCGGACCTGGCGACCGAAGCGGCAAGGGTCCAGACGGTCCTGCGGTTCGCATCGCGTCTCGGCGTTCCGCGCAGCGCTCTCACGCTCTCGGCCGTCGGGTCTCGCTTCTTCGCGAGCCACGTGATCGAGGAGGCGATCCAGCGCTCCATGGTCGTCGAGGCGCGACGCGCCGAACGTGATACGTCGGACCGCCGAAGGGGCTCGTGAGGCTGAGTGCTCACTCGACGGAGGGGACGGGCGGTGTGGGACGGGTGGGGTCGAGTGCTCACTCGACGGAAGGGGGAGTGGGTCGGCATGGGGCTCGTGGGGTCGAGTGCTCACTCGATGGGAGGGGGCGCGCGGGTGTCCGGGATCATGCGGGTCGGCGGCGGTGGGGCGTGCTGCGCTAACCTTGCGAACATGGCTGGTCTGCTCCTCCTTCCGCAGCCGCGTTGAGCAACGTCGGGGTCACCCGACATCAGCGCGGCTCCCCCTCCTGTGCGAGGGGTTTTCTTTTGCCCCGGCGACCAGCGACGAGAGAGAAGACATGAGCCAGGCCAGCGAGAACCAGACGTCCGAGCGCCCGCAGACCGACGACACGCCGCACCGCTACACCGCGGCCATGGCCCGCGACATCGAGGTCGCGTGGCAGGACCGCTGGGAGGAGGAGGGCACCTTCGCGGCCCCGAACCCCGCGGGGCCGTGGGCCGAGCCGGACAAGGTGGCCGCGCTCGGGCGCAAGCTCATCGTCCTCGACATGTTCCCGTACCCGAGCGGCGTCGGCCTGCACGTCGGCCACCCGCTCGGCTACATCGCGACGGACGTCTACAGCCGCTACCACCGCATGCAGGGCCGCAACGTGCTGCACGCGCTCGGCTACGACGCGTTCGGCCTGCCCGCCGAGCAGTACGCGGTCCAGACCGGGCAGCACCCTCGGAAGACCACCGAGGAGAACATGACGAACATGAAGCGCCAGCTGCGCCGCCTCGGGCTGGGCTTCGACAACCGGCGCACCTTCGCGACGATCGACGAGGACTACTACAAGTGGACCCAGTGGATCTTCCTGCAGATCTGGGACGCCTGGTACGACTCCGACGCGGTGCGCGAGGACGGCGGCCTGGGTCGGGCGCGGCCGATCAGCGAGCTCGTCGAGCAGCTCGAGTCCGGTGAGCGCACCGTCCCGACGCCCGACGGACGGGTCTGGGCCGAGCTGACCGGCACCGAGAAGGCCAAGGTCCTGGAGGGCTTCCGACTGGCCTACCAGTCCGAGGCGCCGGTCAACTGGTGCCCCGGACTCGGCACGGTGCTGTCGAACGAGGAGGTCACGAACGAGGGCCGCTCCGAGCGTGGCAACTTCCCGGTGTTCAAGCGCAACCTCTCGCAGTGGATGATGCGCATCACCTCCTACGCCGACCGGCTCGCCGACGACCTCGACGGCGTCGACTGGCCCGAGAACGTCAAGCGCCTGCAGCGCAACTGGATCGGCCGCTCGCAGGGCGCCCGTGTCACCTTCCCCGTCGTCACGACGACGGGCGAGCAGGCCGGCATCGAGGTCTTCACGACGCGTCCCGACACGATCTTCGGCGCCACCTTCATGGTCGTCGCGCCCGAGCACCCGCTCGTGGACTCGCTGGTGCCGCAGGGAGACTGGCCCGAGGGCACCAAGGACGGCTGGCGCGGTGACGACGCCGACGCGTCCGGCACCCCGGCCGCCGCGGTGGGCGCCTACCGCCTCGCCGCGTCGCGCAAGGGCGAGGTCGAGCGGCAGACCGAGGGTCGCGACAAGACCGGCGTGTTCACCGGCTCGTGGGCCACGAACCCGCTGACGGGACAGTCGATCCCGGTGTTCGTCGCGGACTACGTGCTGATGGGCTACGGCACCGGCGCGATCATGGCGGTGCCGGGGCAGGACACCCGCGACTGGGAGTTCGCCGCGAAGTTCGGCATTCCGATCGTGCGCACCGTGCAGCCGCCCGAGGGCCACCCCGACGACGAGCCGTTCCTGGGCGACGGCGTCGCGATCAACTCGAGCACCGAGCGCATCTCCCTCGACGGCCTGCACGTCGCCGAGGCCAAGGAGCGCATCATCGCCTTCCTCGACCAGGAGGGCATCGGCCGCGGCACCGTCAACTACCGCATCCGCGACTGGCTCTTCAGCCGCCAGCGCTACTGGGGCGAGCCGTTCCCGATCATGTACGACGCGGACGGGGTCGCCTACCCGGTGCCGGACGCCGAGCTGCCGCTGACGCTGCCCGACGTGCCCGACTACTCGCCGAAGACCTTCGACCCCGACGACGCGACGAGCAGCCCCGAGCCGCCGCTGTCGCGCGTTCCGGAGTGGGTCGAGGTCGAGGTCGACCTCGGTGACGGCCGCGGCACCCGCGCGTTCCGCCGCGAGACGAACACCATGCCGAACTGGGCCGGCTCGTGCTGGTACTACCTGCGCTATCTCGACCCGGCCAACCACGACGCGTTCGTCGACCCCGAGAACGAGGCCTACTGGCTGGCCCGCCACGACGAGACCGTCGAGGGCGCGCCCGCCGGCACCCGCGACCCGGGCGGCGTCGACCTCTACGTCGGCGGCGTCGAGCACGCGGTGCTGCACCTGCTCTACGCGCGGTTCTGGCACAAGGTGCTCTTCGACCTCGGCCACGTGCGCAGCGAGGAGCCGTTCCGCAAGTACTTCTCGCAGGGGTACATCCAGGCCTACGCCTACACCGACGCCCGCGGCCAGTACGTCACCGCCTCCGAGGTGGAGGAGCACCCGGGCGGACACGGCGAGGACCCGACGTTCACGTGGGAGGGCCAGCCGGTCAACCGCGAGTACGGCAAGATCGGAAAGTCGCTGAAGAACTCGGTGAGCCCGGACGAGATGTACGACGCGTACGGCGCCGACACCTTCCGCGTCTACGAGATGTCGATGGGTCCGCTCGAGCTGTCCAAGCCGTGGGAGATCCGCGCGGTCGTCGGCAGCCAGCGCTTCCTGCAGCGACTGTGGCGCAACGTCGTCGACGAGGCCACCGGTGAGGTGCGCGTCGGAGACGCCGAGCCCGACAAGGCGTTGACGACCCAGCTGCACCAGACCATCGCCGGCGTCCGCGAGGACTTCGAGGGCCTGCGCTTCAACACCGCGATCGCCAAGCTCATCGAGCTCAACAACGCCGTGACCAAGCTCGACGTGGCGCCGCGGGAGGTCGTCGAGGCGCTTGTGCTCATGGTGTCGCCGATCGCGCCGCACATCGCCGAGGAGATGTGGGCCCGGCTCGGTCACTCCGGCGGCGTCGCCTTCGCGGCGTTCCCCGAGAGCGACCCGAGCAAGATCGTGCAGGAGCAGGTCACCTGCGTCGTGCAGATCAAGGGCAAGGTGCGCGACCGCGTCGAGGTGAGCCCCGACATCACCGAGGACGCGCTGCGCGAGCTCGTCCTGGCCCGCCCGAAGGTCCAGGCGGCCACCGAGAACGGCGTGCGCACCGTCATCGTGCGCGCGCCCAAGCTCGTCAACGTCGTCCCCGCCTGACGCCTCCGGGCGCAGCGCCCGACCCACGGCACCGGACGCGTCCCCGACGGACGCGTCCGGTGCCGGTACGTTGAGACCACCTGGCGCCACCTCGACCCGGCGGAAGGAGCGGCGCGTGACCACCCGCATCGTCACCGACTCGACGGCTTACCTGCCGGCCGCCGACGTCGAGCGGCACGGCATCGAGGTCGTGCCCCTGCACGTCGTCGTCGGCGGGCGCGACCACGTCGAGGGCCAGGACATCACCTCCCAGGAGGTCGCGGCCGCGCTGCGCGAGTACACGATCGTCACGACGTCGCGCCCGACGCCCCAGGTCTTCGCCGACACCTACGAGCGCCTGGCCGCCGAGGGCGCCGAGGGCATCGTGTCGGTGCACCTGTCCTCGCAGATGTCAGGCACCCTCGAGGCCGCCCGGATCGCCGCGGCCGAGGCACCCGTGCCGGTCGAGGTGGTCGACAGCGAGACGATCGGCATGGCCATGGGCTTCGCCGTCGTGACGGGCGCCGAGCGCGCGCGGGCCGGCGACGGTGCGTCCGAGGTGGCCTCCGCGGTGCGGGAGCGTCTGACGCCGTCCGGCGTCCTCTTCTACGTCGACACGCTCGAGCACCTGCGTCGCGGAGGACGGATCGGCGCCGCGTCGGCGCTGCTCGGCTCCGCCCTCGCCATCAAGCCGATCCTCGCGGTGCGGGGTGGGCGCATCGTGCCCGTCGAGAAGGTGCGCACGTCGGCGCGTGCCGTCGCCCGGATCGAGGCGATGGTGCTCGAGCACGTCCGTTCCGGTGGCCTCGCCGTCGACCTCGCCGTGCACCACCTCGACGCCGCCGAACGCGCCGACCAGATCGCCGAGCACCTGCGCTCGCAGGTGCCGGGCTCGCCCAACGTGCTCGTCGTCGAGCTCGGGGCGGTCGTCGGGGCCCACGTCGGTCCCGGGACCGTCGCCATCGCCGTCGCACCACGACCGGGGGAGCCGCTCTCGGAGGCGGGGGAGGGCACCCGGCCGTGACCGTCGGCTCCGTGCTCGCCTGGGCCGTCCTGGTCCTTGCGGCCTTCCTCATCGGCTCGCTCAACCCCGCGACCGGCGTCGCGCGGCTGCTCGGCAAGGACCTCTCGACGTCGGGCTCGGGCAACCCCGGCGCCACGAACGCCGGACGCGTGCTCGGGCGCAAGTGGGGCGTGCTGGTCGGGGTCCTCGACGTGCTCAAGGGCCTGGTGCCGACGCTCGTGGCCGGTCATTTCCTCGGGGCCCACGCCGCGTACGCCGTCGGCATCGCCGCAGTGCTCGGGCACATCTGGTCGCCGTTCCTGCGCGGACGCGGCGGCAAGGGTGTCGCGACGACGCTCGGGGCGGTGCTCGGCGTTCACCCGTGGGTGGCGCTCGTCGTCGTCGTGGTCTTCGTCGTGGCCGTGGCGCTGACCCGCTGGGTCGCGGCCGGGTCGATCTTCGGGGCCGTGTCGATGCTCGTCGTCGCGGTGCTGGTGTGGACCGGGCACGCGCCCGGCGACGCGTGGACCGGGTGGTGGCTCACGGCGATCGGGCTGCTCGTGCTGTGGCGCCACCAGAACAACGTCGTCGGCTGGTGGCGCCAACGCCGGGTCGTGCACCTCGAGCACCTCGAGGAAGCCGAAGAGTCCGACGAAGCCGAGGAGCCCGAGGAGCCCGAGGAGCCCGAGGAGTCCGAGGAGTCCGAGGAGTCCGAGGAGCAGGCGCAGCAGGAGGAGCAAAGCGGCGAGCGGGACCGGGAGCAGGGCTGACCGCTCCGGCTCGCCACCGGTCAGCCGGTTCGGCCCGCGGTGCGGCCGGTCGTCGCGGCGCCCCCGGTGCCGACGGTGCCGCCCGTGCCCCCTGCTCCACGGCCGGCACCCGCGCCGCCGAACCCACCGCCGCCGAAGCCACCCTTTCCGAGGCCGCGCAGCCCGGTCGTCGTCGTCGGAAGGGCCGCGGACAGGTCTGCGACGACGACCTGCTCGCCGCCGCTGAGGCCCGTCAGCACCTGCGCCCAGCCGCCCCCGACCGCCCCGAGCACGACGCGCCGGGTGGTCGGGGTACCCGCGCCGAGCACCTGGACCGTGGCGCTGCCGCCGTCCCGGCCCGCGATGGCCGACACCGGCAGCCGCACCGTGTCGGGGGCCGAGGCCACGACGAGCGAGACCGTCGCCGTGGAGCCCGCGGCGAGGGCGGCCGGCGGGTGGGCCACGAGCACCTGGGCCGGGTAGCTCGGGGACGCCGAGGCGGATGACGCGGACGATGCAGCGCCTCCCGCGGTGGAGGCGCCGCCGGCTGTGGTGCCGGCGGCGGAACCCGAGCCGCTGGTCGGCAGGAGCCCGACGGAGGTGACGCTGCCCGCGACCCCGGCGGTCCCGCCCGCCGGCGTGACGGTGGCAGCAAGCCCGGCGGTGACGAGGTGGACGCTGGTGAGCGGGACGGCGACGGACACCTGGGCCGCGCCGTCGCCGACGACGACGATGCCGGTCGACGTCGACGCCGGGCTCCCTGCGGTCAGGTCGACCTGGGCCACGACGCCGGTGACGGGAGCCTTGAGCGTGGCCCCGTCGAGATCGACCTGCGCCTGCTCGACCGATGCCTGCGCCTGGAGCACCGCGACCCGGTCCGACGCGATCCGGCTCGCCGTGCTCTGCGTCCCGGCGCCCGAGCCGCTGGTCCCCCCGGTGCCGCCGGTACCGCGGCTCGTTGCGCCGCTCGAGCCACCAGCGCTGCCGGTGCGTGATGAAGTACCCGTCGAACTGCTGGCGCCGGAGGACCGCGAGCCGCTCGACGAGCTGCCCTGACCGGACGAGCTGCTCGAACCGGTGGAGCCGCCCGCGCCCGTGGCGCCGGTCGAGCCGCTGCCGGCTGCCGCGGCGGCCCGCGCGATCTGCTGCACGACCCGCGCCACCTGGGCGGCGAGGGTGGTGAGCTGCGAGGCAGCAGCTCCCTGGGCCGCCGCCGTGGCCTGCAGGGCAGCCGCACACGTGGCCAGCTGGCCCGAGGTGGGACCCGCCGGGGCTGTCGTCGGGCCGGTGGGCGTCGTCGAAGTGGTCGTCGGCGTGGACGTGGTCGGCGTGGACGTGGTCGTCGGGGGAGCGGTGGACGTGCCCGTCCCAGTGCCGGTCGGGTCCGGCGCAGGAGGCTGGGTCGTGGCCCCTGGGGTCGGGGTGCCGGTGGAGGTGACCGAGGCCAGGCGCGCCGTCCGCGTCGTCGACCGGCTCGGGCGGCCACCAGCACGTGCGGTCGGGGCGGGGGAACCTGTGGTGCCGAGAACGGGGGCGCAGGCGGTCTGCTGCGCGGCGAGGGCCGTCTGGGCCCGCTGCACGGCGTGCACGAAGGTCGTCGTGTCGAGCGGCGCGCTGGTCGAGGAGCCGGAAGACGATCGGCGTGCCGTCGAACCCTGTCCGCCGCCCGCCCGGCCGGTCCCACCGCTTCCACCGCTGCCGCCAGTGCCGCCGGCTCCGCCGGACCCCGTGGCACGCGTCGAGCCGGACGACGAACCGGACCCGGCGCCCGAGGCGGACGACGCGGTTCGTGAACCCGAGGCCGAGCCAGAGCCGCTGGCCGCCGCGGACGCGCTGGCGCCCGTGGACGAGCCGCCGGAACCACCGGTGCTCGCGGTGCCGCTCGAGGCGGTGGACGTCGAGGTGCTCGTCGTCGATGCCGCGGTCTCGTCCGTGTCGAGGGAGGCCTGTGCCTGCGCGAGCTGGGCGTCGGCGGCGAGGAGGGCGGCCCGAAGGTCGGTCGGGTCCAACGTCGCGAGGGTCTGGCCCTCGGTGACGCGCTGGCCGACGTGGACCGGCACGGTGCGCACCGTGCCCGAGGTGGGGAACGTCGCCGTCACCTCGTCGAGCCGGCTGACGGTTCCGGTCAGCGTCAGCACCTGCTGCACGGCGCCGCGTCCGACCGTCGCGGTGCGGTAGGTGCCGGTCGGGTCGGTGCCGCGGGTCACGGCGACGGCGTAGCCCCCGGCGAGCACGAGGACGACGGCGGCCGCGACGACGACGACCGTCCAGCGCCGGGTGGTTCCTCGCTCAGCCACTGGTGGTCCCCACCCCTCCGGCAGCAGGTGCGCCCGTGCCGGTGCCGGCCCCGAAGCCGCCCCGCCCGCCGAAGCCGCGGCCCGTCGTGCACGACCCGCCGACCGGCCGGCTGACCTGCAGCGACGTCGCCGTCACCGCACCGGTCGAGTCGGCCTTGCCGAGGGCCGTGACGCAGAGGCCCACCTTGACGGCGCTCGCGGCGGCCGCCTGCAGCGTCGTGAACGTCGTCGACGCGTCCCAGGTGACCGTCACCGGCGCGAGGGGCGTACCGGCCGGCCCGTTCGGTCCGCGCAGGACGACGGGGCGCACCGTGAACGCGCCGGTCGTGACGGCGGAGACCGTCCCGACGGTGCCCCGGGCGCCACCGCGGAAGCCGTTCTGGCCTCCCGGTGCACCGGTCGCGGTGGTGGTCCGCGACGCGGCTCCGCGGCCGCCGCCGAAGCCGCCCGGGCCGACTCCGGCGCCACCCAGGCCGGTGGGCACGCACTTTCCCGAGGTCGCCGGGAAGAGCTCGACCGTGGCGGCGGCAACGGTGGTCGTCGCGCCGGCGGTGGTCGCCGTGGGCGTCGGTGTTCCGGACGCAGTGCCCGTGGGCCGGCCGGAGAACGCGGGTCGGGCGGTGACGCAGTCGCCGACGTGCACGGCGGACGCGGTCGCCGGCGTCAGGCTCGTGAACCGGGTCGTGCGGGTCCAGCTCACCGAGGTCTGCGCCGTCGCGCTCTGCACCTGGGCCGTGCTGCCGGTGACGTCGGCCACGAGGCCCGCGACGCCGGGGAACCCACGGCCCGAACCGGGTCCGCCGCCGCTGCCTCCGCCGAAGGCGCCGGTGCGTCCGGTGGGGGCCGCTGACGTCCCGCCTCCTGACTGCGAAGCGGCCGTGGCACCGGGCCCGCACGCCCCGAGGCCGAGGGCTGCCGCCAGGACTAGCGCCGGCACGGCGACGCGTCGACGGGGGAGAGGCTGGATGTCGGTCACGGGATCACTCGTTTCGGACGGGACGTCACTCGCTGCGGAGCGCGTCGATGGGGGCGAGGCGGGCCGCGCGGTTGGCCGGGTACACCCCGGCGGCGACGCCGATGACGAGGGAGACGAGCAGCGCGGCGGCCGCCGCCTCGACGGACACCGCGACGGGCTGGCCGATCGCGTGCGGCAGCACCGCGGCACCGACGAGCCCGAGACCGAGACCGAGGACGCCACCGACGAGGCCGAGCAGGCTCGCCTCGACGAGGAACTGGCGCAGGATGGCGCGCGGTGTGGCACCGAGCGCCTTGCGCAGGCCGATCTCGCGGATCCGCTCGGTGACCGACACGAGCATGATGTTCATGACGCCGATGCCGCCGACGAGCAGCGAGATCGCGGCGATCCCGCCGAGCAGGACGGTGAGCACGTGAGCGGTCGTCGTCGCGGTCTGCACGAGCGAGGCCTGGCTGTTCACGGTGACGTCGGCGGTGTCGGCCGTGACGCCGTGCGAGGTGAGGAGGGCGTTCTGTGTCTCCTGGTAGGCGGCCGACAGTGCGTCCTGTCCGGTGGCCTCGACGTAGATCGTCGACACGGCCGGGCTGCCGCTGCCGAAGGCCTGCGCGTACGTCGTGGCCGGCACGACCACCTGGTCGTCCTGGTCGCCCCCGACGGTCGACCCGGCCGTGTTGAGCACGCCGATGACCGTCAGCTGCAGACCGCCGATGCTCATGGTCTGTCCGACGGGCGACCTTGCGCCCCAGAGCTGCTCGGCTGTGGTTGCGCCGACGACGGCCACCCGGCCGGCGGCGTCGAGCTCGGGCTGGGTGAAGAAGCGGCCCATCTGCACCGACCGGGCCCGGACCCCGAGCCACGACGGGGTGGTGCCGACGACGCTCGTCGTCCAGTTCGTGCCGTCGGCGAGGACGCTCTGGGTCGAGGTCGACACCGGCGCCACGGAGGCGACGTCGGGAGCCACGGAGCGGTCGGCCAGCACGGCCGCGTCAGCGGCGGTCAGCGTCGTGGCGGTGCCCCGGCCGCCGCGGAGCCCACCGGTCTGGGTGGCGCTGCCGGGGGTGACGATGAGCAGGTTCGAGCCGAGCGCGTTGATCTGGCTGGCCACCTGGGCCTGCGCGCCCTGGCCGAGGCCGACCGTGAGGATGACCGCGGCGATGCCGATGAGCATGCCGAGGACGGTGAGGGCCGAACGCATCCTCCGGGTGCGGATCGCGTCGAACGCGGTGCGGGCGGTCTCGACCCACGTCATCGCGCGCCTCCGAGGGGGAGGGTGCCGGTCGCGTCGGACGCCGAACCGTCCGCGACGACACGGCCGTCGAACACGTGCACGATGCGGGCGGCGCGGGCCGCGACGTCGGACTCGTGGGTGATGAGCACGATGGTGCGGCCCTGCGCGTGCAGCGCCTGGAAGAGGGCGAGGACCTCGTTCGTCGATGTCGAGTCGAGGTTGCCTGTGGGCTCGTCGGCGAGGATGAGGTCGGGGTCGGTGACGAGGGCCCGGGCCACCGAGACCCTCTGCTGCTGCCCGCCGCTCAGCTCGCCGGGGCGGTGCTCCACGCGGTCGGCCAGCCCGACGCGGGTCAGCGCCTCGACGGCACGTCGCCGCCGCTCCTCCCGGGCCACTCCGGCGTACGTCAGCGGCAGCTCGACGTTGCGCCACGCGCTCAGCGTGGGCAGGAGGTTGAACTGCTGGAACACGAAGCCGATCCGCCGGTTGCGCACGTCCGCGAGCTGCCGCTCACCCATCGTGCTGACGTCCTCGCCGGCGAGGTGGTAGGTGCCTGTCGTCGGCACGTCGAGGCAGCCGAGGATGTGCATGAGCGTCGACTTGCCCGAGCCGGAGGGGCCCATGACCGCCACGTACTCACCGGCGTCGACGGACAGCGTCACCCCGCGCAGCGCGTCCACGGCGACGCTGCCGGTGGAGTAGGTCTTTCGGACGTCGGCGAGGTCGAGGATCGGGACGGCCGGGAGGACGGGGACGGGGAGAACGGGGATGGGGGAGGTCATGACGTCAGCCGCCCTGCCCGGCTCCGCGGCCCTGGCCGCCGCCGCCACCACCGCCGCCGCCGAAGCCGCCACCACCGAACCCGCCGCCCCCGAGTCCACCGAACCCGCCGCGTCCGCCCGTCCCGGTCGGGCTCGTGCTGCCGCCGGTGGTCCCTCGCTGGAGGGTGCTGAGGTCGATGACGACCTGGTCGCCGTCGGCCAGGCCCTTGGTCACCTGGGTCTGGGCACCGAACACCTGCCCGACCGTCACCGGCGTCGTCACCGTGGCGCCGCCGCGCACGAGGGAGACGACCGTCGACCCGTTCTCGGTGCGCACCGCCAGCGTCGGGACGACGAGCACGTCCTGCAGCTGGCGTACGACGATCGACACTGACGCGGTCGTGCCGGCGTAGACGCCGGTCGGGTGCCCGGTGAGGGCGATCGTGACGGGGAACTCGGCCGCGCCGCTCGAGCCCGATGAGGCGATGATGCCGACCGACCTCACGGTGCCGAACAGGGGCTGAGTGGCACCGGTCGGCGTCACCTGGGCCTGCAGACCCGCCTTGACGTTCGGCAGGTCGGCATTGGTCACCGAGGTCGTCACGAGCCACGACGAGGTGGAGATGACGGTCAGGACGGTCGTCCCGGTGCCCCCGGATGAGGCGGATGTGCCCGAGCCACCCGCGGCACCCGACCCACCCGATCCGCCCGAGCCGCCCGAACTGCCACTGCCGGAACCGGATCCGCCGACGCGCGCACCCACCTGCACGTCGACCGCGGCCACGACGCCGTCGAACGGCGCGGTCAATGTCGCCCCGGACAGCGCGTCCTGCGCCTGCGTCAGCCGGGCCTGCGCCGACGCGAGCTGCGCGCGGGCCGAGGCCAGCTGCGCGGCCGTCCCGGTGGCGCTGTCGTCGACCTGCGTCTGCGCCTGCGTCACCTGCGCCGACGCGAGGTCGACCTGGCTGCGCAGCGTCGTGTCGTCGATCGTGGCGAGGCGCTCGCCCGTCGTCACCTTCTGCCCGACGGTGGCCGAGAGGGTCGTCACCGTGCCGGCGCTGCCGAAGGCGAGGTCGGCCTGCTGCGCCGGCTCGATGGTGCCCGAGGCAGTGACGGTCTGCTGCAGCGTCGTCAGGGACGCCGTGACGGTGCGGGTACGCGTCGCCGTCGGGTCGCCCGCGCGGTGCGTCAGCGCCCAGGCGCCGCCGCCGCCGGCGATGAGGAGGACCGCTGCGAGCAGCACGACCGCTCTGCTCCGGTACCACGCTCGAGGACTGCCGTCATGGCGAGACCTGGCCACCGCACACCGTCCGATCCATCCGTCTGAGAGGTGTTTTCGGCGTGACGGTAGGAGCGCCGACTCAAAGGTCGGCATGGACCGGCTGTCAGGACGCTGTGGGTGGACGCGACGGCGTCCGGCGGTGCGTCAGAAGACGATGGTGCGGCGTCCCGAGAGGAAGACACGCGACTCCGCGTGGTCGCGAACCGCCCGCGACAGGACGCGCCGCTCGACGTCGCGGCCGATCGCGACGAGCCGTTGGGGCGACTCCGCGTGCGTCACGCGGACGACGTCCTGCTCGATGATCGGGCCCTCGTCGAGGTCGGCCGTGACGTAGTGCGCCGAGGCGCCGATGAGCTTGACGCCGCGGTCGTGGGCCTGGTGGTAGGGCTTGGCCCCCTTGAAGCCGGGCAGGAACGAGTGGTGGATGTTGATGGCTCGGCCCTCGAGCGCGCGGCACAGGGCGTCGCTGAGGATCTGCATGTAGCGGGCCAGGACGACGAGACCGACGTCGTTCGTGTCGACGATGCGCAGCAGCTCGGCCTCGGCGTCGGCCTTGGTGTCGGGGGTGACCGGTATGACGGTGAAGGGCAGCCCGAAGTACTCGACGAGCCCACGGCAGTCCTCGTGGTTGGACACGACGCCGACGATGTCGATGGGCAGGTCTCCGGACTTCCACCGGTGCAGCAGGTCGAGGAGGCAGTGGTCGAACTTGCTGACGAGGATGACGGTGCGGCAGCGCTCGTCCTCGGGGCGGACCGCGAGGTGCTGGGACACGACGGCCGGGCTCTCGCGGATGGTGTCGAGGACGCGCTCGACGTCGGAGGCGTCGGCGTCGAAGACCGTGCGCATGAAGAAGAGGTTGGTGTCCTCGTCGGAGAACTGCTGGTTCTCGACGATGTTCGCGTCGACGGCGAGCAGCGCCGCGGAGACGGCCGCGACGATGCCGGGTCGGTCCTCGCAGGTCAGGGTCATGATGTGCCGGGCCATTGGAGCAGTCTGGACCACGCCGCCGCCGCCGCGGGAATCGGCGCGCCCGGTGTCTCGGTACGTGGGTCACCGGCCCGTCCGCGGTCCGTCCACATCCCCTCGCCGGAGTGGTGCGTCGTCCCCAGCCCGCGCTCGAGGGCGGGACGCCGGTGGCTCGCGCTACCTAGCGTGCGGGCATGCCTCGACGACCGCGCCGCCCCACCGACCTGCGTCGCGTGGCCGCGATCCTCGCCGACGGACGCACCACGGCGGGCTGGGTGCCCGAGCCGCCGGGTGAGCCGGAGCGCCCCGCTGAGCGCGCCGACGACGGGGGCCGCAGCCGGGTCCGTGACGGGCTCGAGCGGGTGGGGCTGGGCGGCGTCGGCGACCTGCTCGGTGTGGCGGAGGGGTCGGACGGGGCGGAGGGCTCTGAAGCCGACGAGCAGACGCGTCGCCTCGACGCCGACCTGCGCCGAGCACGCCGACCGGGGCTGCTCACGGTGCCCGACGACGTGCGGTCGGGCCGGCGCAGCGTGTCGACGACCGCCGTCGTGTCGCTGCTGGCGCTCGTCGTCGCTGTCGGGTGCGCCTTCGTCGTGCGCGTGCTGTGGGCGGAGCGGTCGGCCGCCGGACAGGTGGACCCTCCGGGGCGCGGGGTGTCCGTCGTCGCGGCCACCGGCACCTCGCCGCCCACTGCGGCTGGAACCGCGACGCCCCCTCCTTCCGCGGCTTCGCCCGCGCCCTCGTTGGTCGTGCACGTCGTCGGACAGGTCAACCGCCCCGGGCTGGTGCGGCTGCGTGCCGGGTCCCGCGTGGCCGACGCGATCGAGGCCGCAGGAGGAGCCCGCCGCGGCGCCGACCTCTCGGCCCTCAACCTCGCTCGGCTCGTCGTCGACGGCGAACAGGTGCACGTGCCGAAGCCCGGTGAGGTGGTGCCCGCCGTAGGCGTCGGCCCGTCCGGCCCGTCCGGCTCGTCCGGTGCGGCCGCCGGTGGGGGAGCAGGTGCCGCAGGCGCTCTCGTGAGCCTCAACACCGCCGACGTCGCAGGGCTCGACACGCTGCCCGGCGTCGGCCCGGTGCTCGCGCAGCGCATCCTCGACTGGCGCACCGAGCACGGCCGCTTCACCTCCGTCGACGAGCTCGGCGAGGTGAGCGGGATCGGCGACAAGCTCATGGCGCAGCTGCGACCCAAGGTGACGCTGTGAACGGCGCCGGTTCGCGCGGGGCCGCGGCGCGCCACCGCGGTCCCCGGACGGCCGGGCTGCTCGACGTCCGCCTCCTCGTGCCCGTCGTCGTCGCCTGGCCGGTCGTCGCCTTCTGGGGGCTGACCGCTCCGGAGGACGTGGTGGTCGTCGTGGCACTCTCGACGCTCGTCGGTGCCGTCGGGCTGCTCGTCGCCGTCCGGGGGCCGAAGCCCGGACGGCGGAGGCAGGTCGCGCCCGCTGCGCGTCTCGCCGCCGCGACGCTCGCCGTGCTCGCGCTCCTGCTGTGCGCCGCCGCCGGGCACCGGGCGGTCCGGTCGGCGGGTCCGGTGGGAGAGCTGGCCGACGAGCAGGCGGTCGTGACGCTCGTCGGTCGGGCGGCCGCCGATCCCCGGCCGATCGGTCCCGATCTCTCCGCGCCCGAGCGCGCCGGCCCGCCCCTCTGGGTGGTGCGGCTCGACGCCGAGCAGGTCACCGGCCGGGGTCGCACCACCGCGGTGTCGACGCCCGTCCTGCTCATCGGCCGCGGCGCCGCGTGGGCCGGCGTCGGCTGGCGTGACGAGCTCGTCGTCGTCGGCCCGCTGTCCCCGGCCCAACCCGGCGACGACGTCGTCGCGGTCGCGTCGGTCACCGGCGAGCCTCGGGTCCGGGACGGCCCCGGCGCCCTCGTCGAGGCCACCGACCAGGTTCGGGAGCTGTTCCGCGAGGCGACGGACGCGGTGTGGCCCGACGCGCGTGGCCTCGTGCCGGCCCTCGTCGTCGGTGACACGTCGCGCACGCCGTCCGAGCTGACCGACGCCATGCAGGCCACCGGCCTGAGCCACCTGTCCG
Source organism: Intrasporangium sp. Soil_C_50 (assembly GCF_057656595.1). NCBI lineage: Bacteria > Bacillati > Actinomycetota > Actinomycetes > Micrococcales > Intrasporangiaceae > Intrasporangium > Intrasporangium sp. Soil_C_50. The sequence goes on along the minus strand of NZ_JBDGKB010000017.1, from coordinate 55,466 downwards.
CGGTGTCGGGCACCAACGTCACCCTGGTGCTCGCGGCGGGTCTGGCGCTCTGCGGCGTGGTGCGCCTGCCACGACGCCGGCGCCCGCTCGTCGCGCTCGTGATGCTCTCCGGCTTCGTGGCGCTGGCGCGGCCGGAGCCGAGTGTCGTGCGCGCCGCAGTCATGGGCTGCGTCGGTCTGCTGGCGCTGTCCACGTCCCGGCGACGGGCCGGCGTCCCGGCGCTCGCCGGCGCCGTGGGTGCCCTGCTGGTGTGGGACCCGTGGCTCTCGCGCTCGTTCGGGTTCGCCCTGTCCGCCGTGGCCACCCTCGGGCTGCTCGTGCTCGCTCGGCCGTGGGGTGAACGCATCGCGGCCGCGCTGCCAGGGCGCCTGGCGCCGTTCGGTCCCGTCGTCGCCGTGCCCGTTGCCGCCCAGGTCGTGTGCGCACCGCTCGTGGCGCCCCTGCAGGGCAGCGTCTCCGTCGTCGGTGTCCTCGCCAACCTCCTCGCCGCCCCTCTCGTCGCTCCCACGACGATCGTCGGCATCGTCGTCGCCGTCCTCGCCACCATGTGGGTCCCGGCAGCGGCCGTACTCGCCTGGGTCGCAGCGGTCCCGGCGCAGGGCATCGCGGCCGTGGCCCGCTGGTGCGAGGGGCTGCCCGGTGGGTCGGTGCCCTGGAGCGACTCCGGGCCGGCGGCGGTGCTGCTCGCCGTCCTGTCCGTCGCGCTGGTCGTCGTCGGGCCGTGGGCCTGGCACCGCGGCCGCCACCGTCCGCTCGCGGCGGTGGCCGTCGTCGTGGTCGTGGCCGGCGGCGCCACCCCGACCAGCGTGCTGTCGTGGCCGCCCCCGGGCTGGGTCGTCGTCGCCTGCGACGTCGGCCAGGGCGACGGTCTCGTCGTCGACGCCGGCGGCGGGCACGCGGTCGTCGTCGACGCCGGGCCCGACCCCGACCTCATGCGCAGCTGCCTCGACCGTCTGGGGGTTCGCGCCGTCGACCTCGTCGTGCTGACCCACTTCCACGCCGACCACGTCGACGGGTTCGCCGGCGTGCTGGACCGCCCGGTCGCCGAGGTGCGTACCTCGTGGGTCGCCGATCCCGCCGACGAGGCAGACCGCGTCGGCCGGCTCGCCCGGGGCGCCGGAGCGCGGCTGGGCACGCTCCGGGCAGGGGACCGCTTCGTGGCAGGTCCGGTGTCCGCTGAGGTGTGGTGGCCGGCGCGCCGCATCGACGCCGGGTCGGTGCCGAACAACGCGTCGGTCGTGCTCACCCTGCACGTCCGGGGTGTGACGGTGCTCTTCGCGGGCGACGTCGAGCGCGAGGCTGCGGCGGCCGTCGTCCACGAGGCCGCTCTCGACCCCGGCCGGTGGGGCCGGGTCGACGTCCTCAAGGTGGCCCACCACGGGTCCTCGAACCGCGACGACCGGCTCCTCGATGCCGTGGCCGGGCGGATCGCGCTCATCAGCGTCGGCGCGGGCAACGACTACGGCCACCCGGCGCCGGCGACGCTCCGGGCCCTCGACGCCCGCGGCTTCGAGGTCCACCGCACCGACCTCGAGGGTGACGTCGCCGTCGTCACCGACGGCGCCGGGGAGGTCCGGGCGGTCCACCGGTGAGCGGATCAGCCCGCATGGTCTCCAACGTCGTCTCCCGTTTCGGCGAGCTCGAAGTCGGCGAAGTCGAAGCCGGGGGACACGAGGCAGCTGACGAGCGCGTCCTCGGGGCCCGGACGCGTCCGCTGCCAGGCTCCGGCCGGCACGACGGCCTGCGCCGCCTCGCCCGCCCCCACGTCGGTGCCGACGACGACGGAGCCCACGGCCTCGGGGCCCGGCCCGGTGCCGCCGAGCTCGAGGGCCACCCGACCGGTGTGGGCGAGCCAGACCTCGTCCGAGGCCACCCGGTGCCAGGCCGACGACTCACCCGCCGGCAGGAGGAAGAGGATGAGCGTCGCCGCCGGGCGCACCCGGCCGTCGGCGAGCGTCACCACCTCGGGGGAGGCCCACGTCTGCCGGTACCAGCCGCCCTCGGGGTGGGGGCTCAGGTCGAGGGTGGCGGCGAGATCCGGGTGCACGGCTCCATCCTGCCGGTCGCCCGTCACCCCGCCGCCTCCTTCTTCGGCGGCCACGGGAAGAACCCGCTCGTGCGCCGGACGTACTCGGCGTACTGCGGACGGCGCTCGCCGATGTCCTTCTCCAGCAGCTTCTTTCCCGTCCCGGCGTAGAGGTTCCACACCATGGCCGCGGGGGAGAGGACGGTCAGCACTCCGGGCCACGCGCTCGCGGCGACGAGGAAGAGGCCGGTCCACACGCACGCATCGCCGAAGTAGTTGGGGTGGCGGGTGTAGCGCCACAGGCCGGTGTCGAGGACCGTGCCACGGTTCGCGGGGTCGGACCGGAAGCGCGTCAGCTGGAGGTCGCCCACCGACTCGAAGAAGAACCCGACCGCCCAGACGAGGACCCCGAGCCACAGCACCCAGCCGAGCCCGCCCTCGACGACCATGGCGGCCTGCACGGGCAGGGAGACGAACCACATGATGACGCCCTGCGGCAGGTAGATGTGCAGCAACGCGTACGTGTTCGGGTTGCCGTCGGCTCGTTTCATCATCGCCTCGTAGCGCGGGTCCTCGCCCTTGCCCCGCGACCGGCTGAAGATGTGCGCGGCGAGGCGCAGGCCCCAGACCGCCGTGAGCACCAGGGCGAGCCACCGGCGCAGGCCGTCGCCCTGGCCGCTGGTCGCGAGGAAGGCCGTCAGGGCGATGGCGACGAATCCGAGGCCCCACGTCACGTCGATGACGGCCTGCTTGCCGACGCGCAGCGCCACGGCGAAGGTGATGCCGAGGACGACGACGACCGCCAGGGCCGTGAGCCCGAGCATCGTCACCATGTCCGCACCGGCGGGAGGCCGCTGCGGCCGTCGGCCGTCGGCCTAACCGCGAGGATCTGGTCGACGCCCATGCGGCCCTCCTCGAAGGCGAGGGCCCCGCCGACGAGGTAGAGCCGCCACACGCGTCCGACCTCCTCGCCGACCATCTCGACGACGCGGTCCCAGTTGGCCTCGAACGTGTCGTACCAGGCGTTGACGGTCCGCACGTAGTGCTCGCGCAGCGCGTGGACGTCACGGACCTCGAGACCGGCCCGCTCGATGAGGTCGACGGTCTCGCCGACCGGGCGCATGTGCATGTCGGGGGCGATGAAGGCCTCGATGAAGGGACCACCGCCGGGTCGGGTGGTGCGCGACATCTGCTGGATGAGGGCGCGGCCGCCGGGCCGGAGCAGCCGGTGGATCTGCGCCGTGAACGCCGGGTAGTTCTCCTTGCCGACGTGCTCGCCCATCTCGATCGAGGACACGGTGTCGAAGGGCGCGTCGGGCACCTCGCGGTAGTCCTGGAGGCGGATCTCGACCCGGTCGGTGAGGCCGCGCTCCCGGATCCGCTCGTCGATGAACGCCTTCTGCTCGCTGGAGATCGTCACGCCGACGACGTGGGCGCCGTAGTGCTCGGCGGCATGCAGCGACAGGGAGCCCCAGCCGCAGCCGATGTCGAGGTGGCGGCCCCCGGGCTCGATGCCGAGCTTGCGGCAGACGAGGTCGAGCTTGTCGCGCTGGGCGTCCTCGACCGTGTAGCCCGCGTCCGCGCTGGTCCAGTAGCCGCAGGAGTAGGCCATGTGCGGGTCGAGGATCAGGGAGTAGAACTCGTTGCTCAGGTTGTAGTGGTGCTCGATGGCGCTGCGGTCGCGTGCCTTGGTGTGCAGCCGGCCGCGCAGCCGCGCCTGCGACGCCGGCGGCTCCGGGGGCAGACCCACGACGCCGAGGTCGAGCGCCGTGCGGATGGCGCGTGGCGTCACGGTGGCGAGCGTCGCGGCGCTGACGGTGCCGGCGCCGAGCTCGCGCGCGCGGGCCCAGACGCGTCGGAAGCCGTCGAGCAGGTCGCCCTCGACGTCGAGCTCGCCGGTGACGTACGCCTGTGCGAGCCCGAGCTCGCCGGGGTGGCGCACCAGCCGGCGCAGGGCGGCCGGGTCGCGCAGCACGACGGTGGGCGCGTCGGTGGGGCCGGCGAGGCTGCCGTCCCAGGCGCGCAGCCGCACCGGCAGGGTGCCGCCGAAGAGCGGGGCCACGACCTCGGCGAGGCGTGCGGCGACACCTCCGGGTCCGGCCACCGGGCCGGCCGCCGGGCCGGGTGTCGCCTCGGAGGTCGGCTCGCTCACGGCGGGGCGGTCGTCGGTCGTCGTCATCGGGTCGGCCTCTCGTCAAGGGCGGTCCGGTGCGCCGCCGTCGGCGGTCGTCCGGTCACGGTTCGCCGGTGTCGGGTGCGGTTCGGTGCCGGTGCCCGTCCGGATGGGAGCCGCCTCAAGGGGATACCCCGACGGCGGCCTCCCGTCGCGCATCGCCGGCGGCGACGAGCCCGTCGGGCCCGAGCAGGGCCGCGCCCACACCGCCGAAGTACATGTGCAGACCCGGGTAGGCGTGCGAGGGCAGGCCGGACTCACGGACCGCGGCGGCGATGGCCGCGGACGGCTCGTGCTCGACGCGGGGGGTGCCGTCGTCGGTGAAGCGGACGTGCAGACGCGGCTCGTCGATGGCCGACTGGAGCGGCTCGTGGTGCAGCAGCGTCTGGCCCAGCACCTGCATCAGGGCCGTGGTGATGCGGTCGGCGCCGGGGGAGCCGACGGCGAGGGCGCCGCCGGTCGCCCCGCGCGCCGTCGTCGGCGCCATGTTCGAGGCGAGTCTCGTGCCCGGTGCCACGGCGTGCACACCCAGCCGGTTGAGCTCGGGTTCGCCCAGGGCGTTGTTGAGCAGGATGCCGGTGCCGGGCACGACCATGCCGGCGCCGTAGCCGGCGGACATCGTGACGGCACAGGCGTTCCCGTACTCGTCGACGGCCGAGACGTGGGCGGTGGAGGCGGACGTCGGCAGGCCCGCCAGCCCGTGCCGTTCGACGGCGGCGAGGAGGGCGTGGCCGTCGGCGTCGAGGTCCTCGGAGTGGTCGTGGACCCTGATCCGGTAGGCGAGCACGCGGCGCTGGATCTCGATGACCTCGGTCCACGTCCACGCCTCGTGGTGGGCGAGCTCGCCGAGCATGACGGCGAGCATCGGACCGCCCACCGACGGAGGCGGGTTGAGGGCCACGCTCCAGTCGCCGACGCGTCGCATCGTCGGGCAACGGGCGACGGCCGTGTAGGCGATGAGGTCGGCCTCGGTGATGAGTCCGCCGTGGGCCGCCATCTCCTCGGCGAGGACGCGCCCGACCGCGCCGGTCGACAGCAGCGAACCCCCTTGCGCAGCAAGCAGCTCCAGGATCTCGGCGAGGTCGGGGTTGGTTGAGGTCTCGCCGGGCTGGAGCGCCCCGCCGTCGGCGCCGGTGACGAGGGCGTGGGCCTCGGCGTCCTCTCCGAAAAGGGTGTCTCGGACGAGCCCGAGGTAGAGGGCGGCCGATGCCCCGATGCGGTAGCCCTCGCGGCACGACCGGATCGACGGCTCGATGAGGCGACGCCACGGCAGGACGCCCCAGCGCTCGCTCGCCATCTCGATCGCGGGTACGGCGCCGGAGTTGGCCACCGAGCCGTGACCCGCCCCCATCGACACGCCACCGCCGTAGTCGGTCCGGATGGTGCGGATGCCGCGGCCGAAGGCGGAGGCGTCGAGGCCCCGCCCGGGCATCTCGACGTTCCCGTCGACGACGACCGGGTCCTCGCCGGCCGGCCACACGTTGACGTACGCGCCCCCCATGAGGCTGACGATGCCGGGCTCGGTGCTCATCGCCGCGAGCGCGGCCGCCAGGGCGGCGTCGACCGCGGTGCCACCGTCCGCAGCCACCTCGAGCCCGGCGCGGAGCGCGGCGGGTCCGGTGGCGGCGAGCGCGACCCGGGTCATGACGCCATTGTGCCGACGTTCCGGCTCCCGCGCGGGGCGACGACGCCGCCCGTGGCGCGACGCGTCAGGCGTGGGCCGCGCGACGCGTCAGGCGTGGGCCGCGCGACGCGTCAGCTGCGGGCCGCACCCACGAGCTCGGCGGTCGAGAGGTTGGGGTCGGCGCCGGCGGCCTCGCACAGGGCGTCGAGGGCAGCAGCGACGGCGGGCACTCGCTGGAGGTCGGGCGTCGTGACGGCGAGGATCTGTCGGCGCGAGGCCGGGGAGAGCGGCAGTGTCGCGACCTCGTCGTGCTTGGCGGCGTTGAGGATGAGGTCGGGCACGAGGGCGACGCCGAGGCCGGCGGTGACGAGGCCGAGCTGGGCGACGTAGTCCTCGGTCTCGAAGGCGACGTTCGGGCGGAACCCGGCGTGGTCGGCGAGGGAGAGCAGGTGCCCGCGGCAGCGGGGGCAGCCGGCGATCCAGTCGTCGCCGGAGAAGTCGGTGAGCGTGGCGGACGCATCGCCCGCGTGGGCGTGGCCGCCGGGCACGACGAGACGCACCTCGTCGTCCATGAGACGGCGGGTCACGAGGAGGGAGAGGTCCTCCTCGAGCTCGCCGAGGTCGGCGCCCTCGTAGGCGAAGGCCACGGCGACGTCGCAGTCGCCGTTGCGCAGGGCGGCGAGCGACTCGGGCGGCTCGGCCTCGCTGAAGGTCACGGTGATGTCGGGGTGCTTGGCCTTGAGGATGGCGAGCGTCTTGGGCACGAGGGTCGCCGACGAGCTGGGGAAGGCCTGGAGGCGGACGCGTCCGGCCCGCAGGCCGGCGATGGCCGTGATCTCCTCCTCGGCGGCGTCGAGCGCGGCGAGGACACCGACCGCGTGACGGGCCAGCACCTGCCCGGCCTCGGTGAGACGGACCTGGCGGCCGTAGCGCTCCACGAGGACGGTGCCGGTGCGCTGCTCGAGGCGACGCACCATCTGCGAGATGGCCGGCTGGGTGAAACCGAGCGCGTTGGCGGCGCTCGTGAAGCTCCCCTCGTCGGCGATGGCCTTCATGACCCGCAGTCCCGCAGCATCGATCATGCGCGTATCATAACCGACGATTATGGAAAGTACCGATCGACAGCACGGTGGGCATGGGACGGCGGAGCCCCCGCGTACGCTGGCCCGGTGCATGTGCCCCAGGGGTCGTCCCAGGATTCCGAGCCCTCTCGCGACGGCGGGGTGCTGACGCGTCTGGCCACCTCGCGGCGCCTGCCGCTCGAGGTGAGCGACCTCGGCACCTTCGACGACCTCGTCGACCTGGTCAGCGCCGGCGACGTCGTCGTGCTCAGCGGGGCCGGCCTGTCGACCGACAGCGGCATCCCCGACTACCGCGGTCCCGACGGCACGCGACGCGTCGAGCCGATGACGTACGGGGAGTTCGCCGGTTCGAGCGACGCGCGGCGCCGGTACTGGGCTCGCAGCTACATCGGCTGGCAGCGGTTCAACGCCGCGTCGCCGAACGAGGGCCACCGCGTCGTCGCCGAGCTGCAGCACGCCGGCTATGTCGGGCCGGTCATCACCCAGAACGTCGACGGCCTGCACCAGGCCGCCGGGGCGCGCGACGTCGTCGAGCTGCACGGCTCGCTCGACCGCGCCGTGTGCCTGACGTGCGGTGAGGTGACCTCGCGCCTCGGCCTGCACGAGCGGATGACCGAGGCGAACCCGGGCTTCATGGACCGCTTCTCGGCGGCCGCGGCTGCTGTGGGGTCGCAGTGGGGCGAGCAGGTGCGGCCCGACGGCGACATCGTCCTCGCCGACGAGCTGGTCGCCTCCTTCCACGCCCCGCGCTGCCTCGTCTGCGACCACGACACCGTCAAGCCGGATGTCGTCTTCTTCGGCGAGTCGGTGCCGAAACCGTTGGTGGAGAGGTGTTTCGCGCTCGTCGAGGCCGCCGGGGCGGTGCTCGTGCTGGGCTCGTCGCTCGCGGTCATGAGCGGGTACCGGTTCGTCCGGCGCGCGCACCAGCGCGGGGTGCCCGTCGCGATCGTGACCCGGTCGGCGACCCGGGGCGACGCCGAGGCGACGATCCGCCTGCACGCCCCGCTCAGCGAGGCGCTCCCGCGCCTGCGCTCGGCCCTGGGCCACTGAGGTGGCCGGCTCGGAAGGCGCGCCCGGCGCCTCGGGCGTTGCTGACGCGTCGGGCGAGCGCTGGTGGGCGGCACTGCCGGCCGCCGGGGACGGGCCGTCGGTCCGCTGGACGTCGGACGCGTTCGCCGCGGAGCTGCGCGAATGGGTCGCCGACGCCTTGGGTGGGCTCGAGGCCGGTGGGCTCGCCGACCTCGAACCGGTGCACCAGCGGCCCTGGTCGACGGTGTGGCGGGCCACGACGACCGGCGGAAGCGTCTTCTGGGCCAAGGAGAACTGCCCGCACCAGGCCTTCGAGGCGGCCCTTCTCGAGGTGCTCTCGCGGCGCGCTCCCGACCGGGTCGTGCCCGTGGCGGCGGTGGACACGGCCCGCGGGCTGCACCTCGTGCCCGACCAGGGCGAGGTGCTCGGAGCGTCCGTCGACCCGCACGACACCGACACGTGGTGCCGGGTCATCGCGGAGGCGATGCACCTGCAGCGCGAGCTCGCCGGGTGCGAGCCGGAGCTGGTCGCGGCCGGCCTGACGCCGCTGCACCCGCTAGACGCCGCCGACTACGTCGTCGCGCGTGCCTCGCAGCTCTCCGCGCTGCCCGAGGCCGACCCGCGACGCCTCGACGGCGAGGCGTCGCTACGCGTCCTGTCGCTGGCTCCGCGTGTGGCCGAGTGGGGCGAGGGGCTCGACGCGCTCGGGCTGCCGCTCGCGCTCGTGCACAACGACCTGCACGCGAACAACGTGTTCGCGACGGCGTCGGGCATGAGGTTCTTCGACTTCGGCGACGCCGTCCTCGCGCACCCGCTCACCGCGATGTTCGTGCCGCTGAACGTGCTGGCCCACCGTCTCGAGGCATCGGCGGAGGACCCGCGCCTACGCCGCGTCGCCGATGCCGGGCTCGAGGTGTGGAGCGACGTCGCGCCGACCGCGGCGCTGCGGGCCGCGTTGCCTGCGGCTCAGCGGCTGGGCCGGCTCGGACGCGTCGAGTCGTGGCTGCGGGTGACGGCGACGATGACGCCGGCCGAGCTGGCCGAGTACGGCGACGCCGCGGCCTGGTGGCTCGCGGCGGTGGGGGACGCGACGCCGGTGTCCTGACGTGCCTGTGGACGGCCGCGGGCGCCCGAGATGCGGTTGGGGCAGGATCTGTGGGAGCGTTCGATGACGTTTTCGCCCGTTTGCGCCCGGTGGGCAGGGCACAGATTCGCCGAACAGGGGACCAGGGTCGTGCTGAGACACCAGAGGATGACGTGCGCCGCCGCCGGGCTGACGCTGGCCGTGACCGCGCTCGCGGGGTGCACCGGGGGAGACCCGGCACCGCCGCAGACGAGCGCCGCGGTGCTGTCAACGACGACGAGCACGACGACGTCGGCGCCGCCCAAGACGGCCACGACGAGCGCGGGGCCCGCCTTCCCGGCCGGCCTCCCCGACGCCGCCAAGACCAAGGACAAAGCCGGCGCCGAAGCGTTTCTTCGGTTCTTCATCCACAGCCTCAACGGGGCGTGGACGAGGGCGGAGCCCAAGAGACTCGATGGATTGTGCCTGCCCTCGTCCGAGGCCTGCGCTTCATGGCGCTCGGACGCAGCCGAGCTGAAGCGCCTCAAGCATCACTACGACGGCTCTCCGGTGACTTTAGAGTCACTAAAGTCTCTCTCTGCGACGGGCGACCTGGTCCGATTCACGGCGAACGTCACGCAAGAACGACGCGACGTTGTGGACTCGATGGGGCGAGTCGTCAAGACCGATGAGCATGCTGAACTAAAGATGTTGGCGGCGCTCAAGTGGACTAAGTCCGGTTGGCAACTTTCGTCCTTCGGCACCGTCTCGTGACGGGGCATCGCATCCCTGCTGCTCTCGTCTTGTCGTTTGTCGTCTTGGCGGCGAGTAGCGCGACGGCGCTGGCAGACTTCAAGGGGGGTGCCGGAAAGGACGCCGCGACCATCCGAGTGAAGACTCTGCGCGCGTGGACGGCTGAGTATCAGGAGGCGGTCGTCCAGGCACAATCACGTTGGATTTATCGCACGCGAATCGCCTCGTGCGATTTGGGTGGCCGCGATGCCAGCAGCGAATGTTATGCGGTTGCCGTTGAGGCGTGCGCTGACAATCCGCCCAGCGAGGGGCGGGGTCCCCTAACTGACGTTCTTCGCCGGTGGGTCGACAAATCTGGGCAGCCTGAGGAACATGATCCTTCGCCGACCGCAGAGGCGGCAGAGCCGAATGGATGGTTCCTAGAGGGGACTACGTGTCTTCCCGAGGCCGTTCCGGGCATTAAACCGGCCCCAACAATCTCTATGATCGTGGACGCGTTTCACAAGACGGCGTGGGCGAAGGGTGCGATCTCGACGCAGCCGAAGGGGAATACGACGCTCGTCAACCTCAAGACCTTCTACAAGGTTGACTGGGCCAGTGCCGGTTTCGAGCCGGGCGAGATCGACCTCGTCGACCCGACCACGATGTTCGGCTACCGCGTCGAGATCCGGCCCAAGCTCGTCAGCTACGTCTACCGCTTCGGCGACGGCACGAGCGAGGGCCCGACCACCTCGCCGGGCGGCGTGTACCCCGACGGCGACATCATCCACACCTACCGAAAGCCGGGCACCTACACCTCGCGCGTCGACGTGACGTTCGGCGCCGACTTCCGGATCAACGGCGGGTCCTGGATCGCCATCCCCGACACGGTGACCGTCCCGCAGCCCGGCACCGCGATCACCGTCAAGGAGGCCCGAGGCGTCCTCGTCCGCAACTGACGCACCCGGAGTCGGTCACTCGGCGACGGCGTCGACCTTGCGGGCCTCGACCTCGGCGGTGTCGCGCAGGTCCCAGAGCTCCTTGGTCTGCACGATCCAGTAGGTGCAGAACAGCACGATAATGATGACTTCGCCGATGAGGATCACGTGGTCGAACCCGTGCAGCGTCAGGTGCGCCAAGACCGTGATGGTCAGCAGCACGGCGAGCGTGCCGGCGATGGCGAGGTACCAGCGCTTGTACGTCAGCGCCTCATCGGTGGAGGCGTGCCGGTCCTCGACGCGGAAGGCGCTCAGCACCATGACGGCGATGACCCCAGCGACCATCGTCGCGGCCGCCAGGCCGTGGCTCAGTGCGATGAATCGGTCGGGCAGGGCGAGGAAGAGCACGAGCTCGAAGACGATGACGGCGCTACAGGCGACGGTCAGGAGCATCGTCCGGACCGGTGGACGCTGAGCGGGGTCGGCCAGCTCGTCGCGCCGCAGCCACACCGTCACGACCAGCGCGACGAACCCGACGGCGATGAGCGACCACACGTTGTTGTTGACCGCGTCGGAGATCGCCGCCGTCGACAGCGCGAACGGGTTCGTCGACCCGGCCGTGCTGCAACGCCCATCGGGGACCGTCGGCACCATGGCGACCACGAAGGCCATGAACCCGGAGAAGTTGAGCAGCACGTCCTCGGCCGGCGAGTGCCCCTTGTAGACGACGAGCGCCGCGCCGAGCGCGAAGAGGCTGCCGACGAAGACCGTGCGGGACGGCGTGAAGTAGTACGCGCTGATCGAGCCGAGCCAGCACGTCCCGTTCGTGCCCCACCACCACTGGAGGATGACGGACAGCAGCAGCATGAGCAGCATCGCCACCATGCCGCCGCGCAGGTAGCGGTAGGTGAAGACGACGTCGCGGTCCGGACGGTCGGGCATGGCGTCCTCCTGAGGCGAGTGTGTCTCTCAGAGTGGCGAACCCGGCCGCCGGATACGTCGCGACGCGCCGCGGAACGTCCGCGGCGCGTCGGGAGGCGAGGCGTCAGAGCAGGGAGTGGGCGTCAGACGCGGCGCAGCACCGCGGTGACCTTGCCGAGGATCGTCGCGGCGTCGCCGTCGATCGGGTCGTAGGCGGCGTTGTGCGGCAGCAGCCAGACGTGGCCGTCCTTGCGCTTGAAGGTCTTGACGGTGGCCTCGTTGTCGAGCATCGCAGCCACGATGTCGCCGTTCTCGGCATTCGGCTGCTGCCGCACGACGACCCAGTCGCCATCGCAGATCGCGGCCTCGACCATGGAGTCGCCCTGGACCTTGAGCAGGAACAGCTGGCCCTCGCCGACGACCTGCCGGGGGAGCGGGAAGACGTCCTCGACGACCTCCTCGGCCGTGATCGGGACGCCCGCGGCGATCTTGCCGAGGACGGGCACGTACGAGGCCTCCGGGCGCGCGTCACCCGCCTCGGTCTCGACATCGTGCTGCTGGGAGCCGGCGGCACGACCGCGGCGCGTCGGCTCGTCGGCGCCGTCGGGCGAGACGACCTCCAGGGCGCGCGGACGGTTGGGGTCGCGCCGCAGGTAGCCCTTGCGCTCGAGTGCCGCGAGCTGGTGGCTGACGCTGGAGGGGCTCGCGAGACCCACGGCCTCGCCGATCTCGCGCATGCTCGGCGGGTAGCCACGCCTGTCGACGGAGTTGCGGATCACCTCGAGCACGCGTCGCTGCCGCATCGTCAGGCCGTCGCCCTTGTCGCGGTCGGGAAGCTCGGTCACGCCCATGGTGTCCCCTTCGTCGCCCGTCCAGAGCCCGTGATCCGGGCCGCTGCGGACCCAGTGTCAGTGGTGACTGGTGTGGTTGGTGGTGTGAGGAAAGCGTACGGGTTTCGAACACAGTTGCCAAACGCGTGTTCGATGCGTGTCTCGACTTCCTCGAACATACGTGCTACAAATCGTACAGACGTTCGATCGAACACATGTTCGCAAGGCAGCAGGAAGGGGAGGTCAGCATGAGCGTTGTCGCACTCGAGGCCGTTCGTCAGCAGCGTGAGCTGGAGTCGGGGGACTCCGTTCCGCGCTCGAGGCCGCAGCTCGTTCTCGTTCCCACCGGCCCTGACGCCGTCCGTGCCGCCCGCGCCGAGCAGGCGCCGCTGCGCCTGACGCGGTTCGGGCGGTTCGTCGTCACCCTCCTCGTCGCCGGGGTGCTCGTCGCGCTGGGCCTGGGCCTCGCCGGCCAGCTCGCCTCGGCCGCCGACGCGCCGCGGTCCATCACCGTCCAGTCGGGCCAGACGCTGTCGGGAATCGCCGCCCGCGAGCTGCCCGACCTGCCGGTCTCGGAAGGGGTCGCCGAGCTCCAGCTGGCCAACTCCCTCTCCACGTCGATGATCCACGCGGGCCAGCGTCTCGTCGTCCCGGCTCCCTGACCTCCGCTCCGCGCGCGTTCGTGTCGCGCGGATCTCCGACGGCCGCGTTGGCTCCACCTCCAGCGGCTGGCGTGCCCGGCGCTTCGACCCCGCCGGTCCGCCCGGACGCCGCACCCCCACTCCGGGGTGCGGCGTCCTGCTGTACAGGCCTGTTGGCTCGCCCTGTGGACGACCGGGTGCCGACGGCCGGCCCAGGGCGACGCCTGTGGACGGAGGAGCCCACGATCCGAAAGCCCTTCCTACGGTGAAGTTCTCAGGAAGGAGTGGGCATGCGCTACGAGGTGGACCCGGCAACAGTCGGTGACGCAGCGGCCGAGATGGGGGCCGCGCTCGCGCGGCTCGCGTCGATCCGTGCCGATGCCGCGGTGGCGGCGGTCGCCTCGGGGCTACCCGGCGGGGAGGCCGCGGCGTCGACCCCGCGTCTCGTCGAGGCGTGGCGAGACCGGTTCCGTGACGCTCGGCTCGAGCTGCTCGGTCTGGGTTCCGCGCTGGAGGCGGCGTCCACCCTGTACGAGGGCGTCGAACGGACGGCTGCGGCCACCTTCTCCGCCGAGTCCGACGGCGGTGTCCCGTGATGACGCTCGACGTCGGCCGGATCCGGTCGAGCAGACCTGAGGTGCTCCTGGCCGCGGCGAGGCGACTCGAGAGGTGCCGGCTCGACGTCGAGGCGGTCGTCATCAGGCTCTTGCGTCGGCGCACCCGGGGTTGGTCCGGTCCCGCCTCGGCGGCGGCGGCCACGAGGGCGGCTGCTCTCGTTGCCGGCCTCGGCCGGCTCGGCGCGTGCCTCGCCGCGGCGTCGATCAGCCTGAGCCAGGCCGCTACCCGCGTACGTGCCGCGCAGGACCTGCTCTCGCGGGCCGACCGGCGTGCGGCCGATGACGGCGCGTGGGTCGACCATGAGGGCACCCTCTTCCTACCGGTTCGCGCCGCCGGCCTCGACCCGGTGCTCGAGGCCCATCGGGCCCGCCGCGACGTGCTGCTGCGCGAGGAGGTGCACACCTACCTGCGGCAGGCCGTCCGTCTCGCGACCGACGTCGATGCCCGCCTGGCCGCCGACCTGCTCGCTGCGGCGCACGGTGGTTCGGCGGCAGCGCCGGTCCTCGCCGCCGGGGGAGTCCTTCCCGTGACCCCGCCGCCGGTGGTGCTCCACGACGCCAGTGGCGCCTACGCGTCCGCGGCGTGGTGGCGATGTCTCACCGACGCGGAGCGCCGGTCCGTGATCCGCGACCACCCCCAGTGGGTCGGACCGCGCGACGGCATCCCGGCCGCGGCGCGCCACGAGGCCAACCTGGCTCTCCTCGCCGAGGCCGAGCGGGCGGCGTCTGCCGCCCTGGCCGCCGAGCGTGAGCAGCCCGCGAACCTGCTCGGGGTCGACGTCGTGGCGTCGGCGCGACGCCGGGTAGAGGACCTGCGCGCCGTGCGCACCGTGCTCGGGCGTCAGGACGGCGTCCTGCGACGCCTCCTGTTCCTCGACGCCAGGGGTCGCGAGGTCAAGGTCGTCGTCGCGCAAGGCGATGTCGAGACTGCTGAGCACGTGGTGACCTACGTCGGTGGGTTGTCGACGAAGCCCCGCGACGACCTCGCGCGGTACGACGACTGGTTCGCGCCGTTGCGTCAGCAGGCTCTCCGCGAGGGAGGAGGTGCCGACACCGCGATCGTGACGTGGATGGGGTACGAAGCCCCGCAGCCCCACGAGATCGTCACGACCATCGACCGCAGCGTCCTCAACCCGAGGATCGCCCGCGACAACGCCGACGAGCTCGCCGCCTTCGTCACCGGCGTGGCGGCGGCGCGCGACGAGCCCGTGCACCAGACGGTGTGGGCGCACTCGTACGGGTCGGTCCTGGCGGGCAACGCTCTGCTGCAGGACAGCCCGATCGACGACGTAGCTGTGTTCGGGTCGCCGGGCGTGCCCTTCGACCGGATCGAGCGCACCGGCCTCAAGGCCGGGTCGCTCAACGTCCTCGAGGGCGGCCACGATCTCGTCGCCCATCCCGGGTGGCCGCTTTTCGGCCGCCACCCCGACACCGTCAGAGGCGCCGTCTCGCTGTCGACCACCGCGCTGAAGGACCCGACCGCGTCGTGCAACCTCTGGCGCGGCATCGGCTCCGGCGCGGACGACCCGTCGCGGACGTCGGTGGGGCACACCCAGTACCTGCGGGCAGGCACCGTGAGTGCCGACAACCTCGTGGCGGTCGCCGTCGGGCGGCGCGACCTCGTGGTCCGGCAGACATCGGTCGAACGGTCGTGCATCACGATGCCGTCCCTGTGAGGTGGCCGTCCCTGGGAGGTGGACCCGGTGGGGAGCGTCAGGCTTCGTCGACGTCAGGAGCGCCCGCGGGCAGCTCGAACCAGAAGCGAGACCCGCCCTCGGGGGCCGGGTCCACGCCGATCGAGCCCCCGTGCACCTCGACGATGCGCTTGCACGTGGCAAGCCCGATCCCGCTGCCCTCGACATCGGTGGACACCCGGGTGAAGAGCCGGAAGATGCTCTCGCGGTTGGCCTCGTCGATGCCGACCCCGTTGTCCTGCACCGTGATCCGCCATCGGTCGTCGTGCGGTCGCGCCGTCACGGTGACGACCGGCTCGAGGTCCGGACGGGTGTACTTCAGGGCGTTCGACACGAGGTTCAGCAGCACCGAGTACAGCTGGGCACCGTCGGCCCACAGGGTCGGCAGCGGCTCGGCCATGACGGTCGCGTTCGCGTGCTCGATGCTCGGACCGAGATCGGTCAGGACGTCTGAGAGCACGGCGTCGAGGTCGGTCTCGGTCCGCTCGAGGCGGGCCCCGACCCGCGCGTGCGTCAGGATCTCCTCGATGAGACCTGCCATCCGCGTCGAGGCGCGGAACGTCGTGCCGACCAGGCGGGTGGCCAGCGGGTCCTCGACGACGGACTCGCGCTGCCCGAGCATCTCCGCGCTCGCCATGATGGCCGACAGGGGGCTGCGCAGGTCGTGGCTGACCTGCCCGGCGAAGACCGACAGCAGGTCGTTCGAGCGGCGCAGCTCGTCGCGGGCTGCGGTGAGGTCCGACAGCGACTCCTCCAGCTCGCGGCTGCGAAGCCTCAGCTCGAGCACATCGACGATCCGGTCCGCGAGCACGGTCAGCGCGTGCTCCTGCTCGGGGGCCAGCGTTCGCGGCTCGACGTCGAAGACGCACAGTCGGCCGATGATGACGGCGCCCGGCGTCGTCAGCGGAGCGGACGCGTAGAAGCGGACGTCGCCGAGGATGCCGGTCACGAACGGGTTGTCGCGGAATCGCTCGTCCGTCGCGGCGTTGCGCACGACAACCGGTTCTGGACGGTCGAGGACGACCGCGCACATCGAGTCCTCGCGCAGGCAGATCGAGGCCTCGAAGCCGAAGGTCGCCACCTGGTGCTGTCGGGTCGAGGTGATGAGGTTGATCGCCGCGTTGGGAACGGCACAGATCTGCGCCGCCATGTCGACGAGGGCCTGCAGATCGCGGCTGGGCCCGCTCTCGAGCACCCCGTAGCGACCGAGGACGGCGTCGCGCAGGTGCGCCGGCTCGTCGGAGGGGAGCGCGGCCGTGGGCGCCTCGTCGAGTGTCCGCTTTGTCACGCCTTGATCTTCCGACATGCCCCCTCCCTCGCGCACGCCGCGGGTGGGCGTGTCGCCCGGACGACGTCTGACCGCAACGAACTGGGCGAGTTATACAAGAGTGCTTGTATGTCTGGCCGACGAGCACGATGGTGGGCCCATGCCCCGACGAACCGCGGCCGAGCGCCACGAGACCACGACCCCGACCGACGCCGACGTCCTCGGCGGCGAGTCCGGAGACGCCCTCCTCGAGGTGCTGTCCGCCTTCCACCACCCGACGCGTCGATGGATCTGCGAGCTGCTCTCCGTCGAGGGCCCGGCCACCGTGGGGCAGCTCGCCCGCCGCACCCGTCTGGCCGTCGGGTCGGTGAGCCACCACGTCGGGGTCCTGCACCGGCACGGCTTCGTCGAGCCTGCCCCTGAGCTCGCTCGCGACACCCGGGAGAGCTGGTGGCGCAGCCGCTCCCGCCAGTTGTCGTGGGACGCGTCCGACTTCGTCCCGGGCACGGTGGCACGACGCATCGCCGCGACGGCGGAGGCCGAGAACTTCCGCCACCACGTCCGCGCCGTCCAGCAGTGGCTCGCGACCTCGCAGGACGCGCCGGAGGAGCTGCGGCGTGCCGCGACGGCCACCGACACCCTCGAGCAGGCGACTCTCGAGCAGATGCGCGACCTGGGGACGCGCCTCACCGAGGTGGTGCTCGCCTGGAGCGAGCAGTGCCGGGCGGACGCCCGAGCCCACCCGGAGGTCGAGAGGTACCCGGTGCGCGTCGGCACCCGCGTCTTCCCCAGCGCGCCGGTGAAACCATGAGCACGGTGACGGCCCCGGCCCCCGTCGGGGCTCCGCCACCGCCGCTGCGACGCGACCGGATGGTGCGCGCCTGGGTCGCCGCGATGTTCCTTTCGTGGTTCGGCGACGCACTGTGGACGGTCGCCCTGGCGTGGACGGCCGCACACACGCTGTCACCCGCGATGGCCGGGGTCGTGCTGGGCGCCGAGACGATCCCGCAGGCCGCCCTGGTCGTCGTGGGCGGCGTGCTCGCCGACCGGTACGACACGCGTCGGGCGCTGGTCGTCGGGCGGGTGGCCCAGGGCGTCGTGCTGCTCGCCGGTGCGTTCGCCTGGACGGCCGGCGTCAGGGGTGCCGGCTTCCTCGTGGCGCTCGGCGTCACGTTCGGCGCCGTCACCGGCCTCACGATGCCGTCCGGCGCGACGATGGCGCGCCAGCTCGTCACGAGCAAGGACCTGGCCACCGTCAGCGGCTGGAACCAGATCGGCAACCGGACGGCGCGGCTGCTCGGTGCGCCGGCCGGTGGTGCGGTCGTCGCCTGGTCCGGCCCGGCCGGCGCCATGGTCCTCGACGCGGTGACCTTCCTCGGGATCGCGGCGACGCTCGGCCTCGTCGTCCGTCCGAGGTTCGCCCTGCCGCGGTCGGCGGGGATGCCGTGGCTGGCCAGCGTCCGCGACGGCGTCGCCTACCTGCGTCGTGACGACCGGGCCCGGCTGCTCGTGCTCGGTCTCGCCGCGCTCAACGTCTTCGTCTCCCCGGTCATCGCCCTCGGCGTCGCCCTACGCGTCACCGGGTCCGGGTGGGGGCCGTCGTGGCTCGGGTACGCCGAGGCGGCCTTCGCCACGGGGGCGATCATCGGCAGCCTCGTCGGGATCCGGGTCCGACCGGTCCGTCCGGCCCGTGCCGGGTTCCGCGTCCTCGTCGCGCAGGGCGTACTGATCGTCGGCGCCGGCATGGACGCCCGGCCGGTCCTGCTCGCCGCGATGCTCGGCATCGGACTGACCGCGGGCGCCGCGTCGGTCTGGCTGTCCGGCGCCTACCAGCGCACGGTCGCCACGAGCCACCTCGGACGCGTGTCGTCGCTGTCCGGGTTCGGTGACCTCGTGCTCGTCCCGCTCGCGATCCCGGCCTTCGGCCTGCTGGCCGCTGCGACGTCGCTGCTGACGGCGGCGGCGGCGTGCGGCGTCGGCATGGCGGGCCTGTGCGTGTAGTTCGCGACGCGTCCGCGGTTGTCCGAGGTGCGCTGAGCCGTCGCCCCCAGATGGCGCCACATGGGGGAGTCGCTACGGTGGTCGACCCCAACATCTTGGGGTCGCCCGTCTGGCGACACGCCGGGACGGATGGGACTCTTGTGGCGTTTGTGCAGGTCAGCGACGCGCCACGCCGGGTTTTTCCGAAGTGCTTGCGACGCACGTCACGACCTGCCTACAGTTACCCCTACATCTAGTAGTTACACGGATGTAAGACGTCCACATGTAGTCCCCAACCAGATTGGGGTTATGGACAGGTCGTCCCCAGCTCATCCACAGAACCATCCCCAGCCCCGGCCGGTCCCACGAACACCGACCCGGGCCTCGGAGAGGCTCGTGGACGGCATACGGGGACGACCACGAGCGTTCCTACGACTGGGCTTACGGAGAGGGAGGTGACCCGTCGTGCACTGTCCCTTCTGTCGGCACACCGACTCGCGGGTCATCGACTCACGCACCACCGACGACGGCGCGGCCATCCGCCGCCGCCGCCAGTGCCCCGAGTGCAACCGCCGCTTCACGACGCTCGAGACCTCGAGCCTCAACGTGATCAAGCGGTCCGGCGTCACCGAGCCGTTCAGCAGGGTCAAGGTCCTCTCCGGCGTCCGCAAGGCCTGCCAGGGCCGACCGGTCACCGAGGACGACCTCGCGCTGCTCGCCCAGAAGGTCGAGGAAGCCATCCGTTCGCAGGGAAACGCCGAGATCGAGGCGCACGAGGTCGGCATGGCCGTCCTCGAGCCGCTCCGCGAGCTCGACGAGGTCGCCTTCCTCAGGTTCGCCAGCGTCTACCAGGCCTGGGAGAGCCTCGAGGACTTCGAAGGGGCCATCACGCTCCTTCGAGCCGAACGTGACGCGCTCGGGACGGGCCCAGACGCCCACCCCGAGCTCGGCGCGCAGCGGTAACCACCCTCCACACGAATCGCCCACACCCACAAGGGGACTGTCAGACCCCGGCGAGACACTGACACCGAACGACACGACGAGCACTCGGGCCCGGGGCGGGCCCGCACACGGTCAGGGAGGCCGCAGGAAATGACGGAGATCGGTAACCGCACATCTCGCTCGAAGGCAGGCGCCAAGGGCGTCAAGATCGAGCGCATCTACACCACGCCCGGCGTCCACCCGTACGACGAGGTGACGTGGGAGAAGCGCGACGTCGTCCAGCAGAACTGGAAGACGGGCGAGACGATCTTCGAGCAGCGCGGGGTCGAGTTCCCCGACTTCTGGTCGATCAACGCGAGCACCATCGTCACCACCAAGTACTTCCGCGGCGCGGTCGGCACGCCCGCTCGCGAGGTGTCGCTCAAGCAGCTCATCGACCGCGTCGTGCTGACGTACGTCGCCGCCGGCAAGAGCAACGGCTACTTCTCCAGCGCCGACGACGCCGAGGTCTTCGAGCACGAGCTGACGTGGGCGCTGCTGCACCAGGTCTTCTCGTTCAACTCGCCGGTGTGGTTCAACGTCGGCACGAAGTCGCCGCAGCAGGTCTCGGCCTGCTTCATCCTCGCGGTCGACGACTCGATGGACTCCATCCTCAACTGGTACAAGGAGGAGGGGAAGATCTTCCAGGGCGGCTCCGGCGCCGGCCTCAACCTCTCCCGCATCCGCTCCTCCAAGGAGCTGCTCTCCTCCGGTGGCACGGCCTCCGGCCCGGTCTCCTTCATGCGCGGCGCCGACGCCTCCGCGGGCACCATCAAGTCGGGCGGCGCGACGCGTCGGGCCGCCAAGATGGTCGTCCTCGACGTCGACCACCCGGACATCGAGGAGTTCGTCGAGACGAAGGCGCGCGAGGAGGACAAGATCCGCGCCCTGCGCGACGCGGGGTTCGACATGGACCTCGGCGGCAAGGACATCGTCTCGGTCCAGTACCAGAACGCGAACAACTCGGTCCGCGTCAACGACGAGTTCATGAAGGCCGTCGAGAACGGCACCGACTTCGGCCTGCGCTCGCGTTCCGACGGCTCGGTCATCGACACCGTCGACGCCCGCGACCTCTTCGCCAAGATCGCCAAGGCCGCGTGGGAGTGCGCCGACCCGGGCATCCAGTACGACGACACGATCAACGCCTGGCACACCAACCCCGAGACCGGTCGCATCACCGCGTCCAACCCCTGCTCGGAGTACATGTCGCTCGACAACAGCTCGTGCAACCTCGCCTCGCTCAACCTGCTGAAGTTCCTCAAGGACGACGACACCTTCGACGCCGTCACCTTCCAGAAGGTCGTCGAGCTCGTCATCACGGCGATGGACATCTCGATCTGCTTCGCGGACTTCCCGACCGACCCGATCGGCGAGACGACGCGCAACTACCGCCAGCTCGGCATCGGCTACGCCAACCTCGGCGCGCTGCTCATGGCCACCGGCCACGGCTACGACTCCGAGGGTGGCCGCGCGCTCGCCGCGTCGATCACCTCGCTGCTCACCGGCGCCGCCTACAAGCGCTCCGCCGAGATGGCCTCGGTCGTCGGCGCCTACGCCGGCTACGCCCGCAACGCCGACGCGCACAAGCGCGTCATGCGCAAGCACCAGGCGGCCAACGACGACATCAAGACCCTCGACGCCATGGACTCCGGCATCCACAAGGTCGCCACGAAGGCCTGGGACGACGTCATCAAGCTCGGCGAGAAGCACGGTTACCGCAACGCACAGGCGTCGGTGCTCGCCCCCACCGGCACCATCGGCTTCATGATGGACTGCGACACCACCGGCATCGAGCCGGACTTCTCGCTCGTCAAGTTCAAGAAGCTCGTCGGCGGCGGCTCGATGCAGATCGTCAACCTGACGATCCCGCGGGCCCTGAAGAAGCTCGGCTACCAGCAGGAGTCGATCGAGGCCATCGTCGAGTACATCGCCGACAAGGGCCACGTCGTCGACGCCCCCGGCCTCAAGCCGGAGCACTACGAGGTCTTCGACACCGCGATGGGTCAGCGCGCGATCTCCCCGATGGGCCACGTGCGCATGATGGCGGCGGCGCAGCCGTTCCTGTCCGGCGCCATCTCCAAGACGGTCAACCTGCCCGAGACGGCGACGGTCGAGGAGATCGAGGACGTCTACATGCAGGGCTGGAAGCTCGGCATCAAGGCGCTCGCGGTCTACCGCGACAACTGCAAGGTCGGCCAGCCGCTGTCCGACGGTGGGTCCACCGCCAAGGACAAGGAGAAGGCCAAGGACGTGCCGGCCGAGGCCGCCCCGGCCAAGGTCGAGAAGATCATCGAGTACCGCCCGGTGCGTCGTCGCCTGCCCAAGCGCCGCACGTCGCAGACGACGTCGTTCGCCGTCGGTGGCGCCGAGGGCTACCTCACCGCCGGCACGTACGAGAACGGTGAGCTCGGCGAGATCTTCCTCAAGTTCGGCAAGCAGGGCTCGACGCTCGCCGGCGTGATGGACGCGTTCTCGATCGCCGTGTCCGTCGGCCTGCAGTACGGCGTGCCGCTCGAGACCTACGTGGAGAAGTTCACGAACCTGCGCTTCGAGCCGGCCGGCATGACCGACGATCCGGACGTGCGGATGGCCCAGTCCCTCATGGACTACGTCTTCCGACGGCTCGCCCTGGACTACCTCGACTTCGACACCCGCTCGTTCATGGGCATCCACACCGCCGAGGAGCGCGCGCGCCAGGTCGAGACCGGCTCGTACGAGGCGATCGAGGCCAGTGACGACGAGGACGAGGACGAGCTGGCCGAGGAGCTCGAGACGCTCCAGCAGTCGACGCCGGTCGCCAAGAAGGAGCCGAAGCCCGAACCCAAGGCGGAGAAGGCCGGTGAGGTCGAGGTCAAGTTCGGCGCCGGTGCCGCGTCGGCCCGCGAGGCCTCCGGTGACGTGCACAGCTCGGCCGAGCTGCTCGAGAAGTTCGGCGGCATCACCGCCGACGCGCCGATCTGCATGACCTGCGGCACGAAGATGCGTCCCGCCGGCTCCTGCTACGTCTGCGAGGGTTGCGGCAGCACCAGCGGCTGCAGCTGATGTCATCGGTCAGGAATTGACACGAATGGCTCGACCACGAGTGGCATTCAGCTGGTCAGAATTGTCACCCGATCGGTCAGATGACATTTCGTGAGCGGCACCTGAGTCGGCCCGGTCCCTCCATGAGGGGCCGGGCCGCACGTCGTTGGGGGTGGGTTCCGGTACTCCACCAACCGTCAGCCCACGCAGGAGCCGGACTCTCCCTGACGCTTCTGTACTACGTCCTGGCCAGCTTCCGCCAGTCCCGGGCCGTCATGCCGAAGCGCCTCGTGAACCATCGGCTGAAGGCGCCCGGGGTGTCGAATCCGAGCAGCTGTGAGATCTGGGTCATCGACTGGGTGCCACTGCCGAGGTGGCGTTGGGCCAGGGCGGCCCGGGTCTGGTCCACGACGGCCCTGAAGGACGTCCCTTCCCGAGCGAGGTGTCGCCGCAGTGTGCGCGGATCGAGGCGTAGGGCGCTGGCGACCGCGGTGAGCGAGCACCGCCCTGCTGGTAGCAGCAGCTCGACCAGCTCGGTCACACGGGCGGTGGTGCTCGGCCCTCTCCTGGCGACGGCGGCCTCGAGGAACTGCTGCGCGTACGGGCGCAGCAGCGGGTCGGACAGCCGGTTCGCCGAGCCGAGGTCGCGCGAGCGCAGGACGAGTCCCGAATACGGCTGGTCGAACCGGAGGCCAGGCCCGAACGCGTCGGGGTACTGCCCGAGGTCAGCGGGAGCGGGGAACGCGAAGTAGGCGCCGAGCGGGCGCCACGAGTCGTCGAGGCACTCGCGGATGACCCCGTTGACCGCGGTGACCCCGAGCGCGGTGGCCTGGCCCAGGGGTGCCGGCGCGCCCAGCTCGAGCCAGAGCCGGATGGTGGCCGTGCCGTCGCTCTCGTCCAGGCGCAGGCGCAGGGCCTCGTTGTAGGTCACCTCGTGACGGACCAGCACCTGCAGCACGTGGCGAAGGTCGGGCTCCTCACGGACCGCCACGCTGATCGGGCCGAGGGTGGCCAGGCGCCGCCCGTCGCCCAGCAACACCGCGAAGTCGGGGCGCGCCGAGAGGGTGGCCGACAGGTCGAGCAGTCGCGCGGCCGCCCGGGCGGGGAGCCAGGTGTCCGGAGCCCGCAGCTCCGCGAGCTCCAGGCCCACCTGAGCCACCAGCGCCGGAGCGTCGACGCCCAGGGCCGTGGCGAGTTCGAGGTACCCGTCGAGCGTTGCAGCCCGGATCAGCGGCTCCATCACGTGCCCCCAGGTCGAGGTGTCCGCATTCGACAAGGATCTGCCCGGTTCGGCGAAGAAGTCGTCACTCTCCGCGACCTACGCTCTTCCTGCGCAACAACGCGCGTCGCCGGGTACCCCTAAACCCGGCGGAAGGCCCCCAGCTCCCCCTGGGCTGGGGGCCTTCGTGGGCGCTCGGAGGGCGGGCTCGTTGGTCCGCGGGTGGTGCCGGCAGCTGCGGAGCGCTCGAGGGTCCCGCTCACCCTGATAAGGGATGTGGGGCTGCTGGGGGGCCACGATGATGATGGATCAGGCAGGCCCGTCCCGTCCTCCCGTCCAGCTCAAGGCTCAGGGGGTGCTCTGCCAGACGCCCGGGCTGACGCTCCTGCAGGGACCCGAGATTCTGGGCTGTGTCGGGGCCTGTCCTTGAGCCCGCAGGGCACTATCGGCCGGGGCCTGAGGCCCGCCGTAAATCCTCTACCACGGGACAGCCGTGCGCTCCGTGTCCGGGATACTGGTCCACGGACACGGCCGGATCCAGCGCCGCTACACGCACCTGTCGGCGGACCGGTCCGTGGTCGCGGCCGCCGGTGCTCGCCACAGGCTTGGGGCGCGCCTGGGGCTTACGTCCGGCGGGGACGAGGCCTCTCAACGAGGGCCATTCATCCGAGTAGTCCGATATCGGCGAAGGTTCCCAGTCCGAGGGGTAGGCTGCAGATACCCCTCCGCGGACCCCTCTGCGTGCGCCCATCCACAAGGGGATGAGATGGTCGGACCACGTCATGCGCGTATGGCGATCCCGTCGCCTTCTGCCCACACGATCGAGCGGGCTCGTCTGGCGCCCCTGATCGACGAGCGGCCGGTGGTCGTGCTCGCGGGCATGGCGGGTTACGGCAAGTCGACGCTGCTCGCGGAGGCCTCCCGGCGCCAGCAGGTCAAGGGTGCGGCCATCTGGTTGGGCGTCGATGACTCCGACCGGGCGCCGGTGCGGCTCGTCGCGGACCTCGTGACTTCAGTGTGCCTCTCGGGGCTCGAGGAGCTGGGCACCGACCTGGAGCCGCTGCGGGTCTCCGCGCTGCGGGCCGAGCCCCTTGCGCTGGTCGACTCGCTGCTGGAGGTGCTCTTCGACGCGGCGCTGCCGTTGACGCTCGTGCTGGACGATCTGCAGGAGCTGACCGGTTCCAAGGGCTCGATCCAGGTGATCGACCACCTCTTGAAGTGGGCGCCGGCAAACATGCGCATCGCCGTGGCCGCGCGCGTCGTGCCACCGCTGCGGTTGCAGCGGCTGCGCCTGGATGACCGGCTGTCCTTCCTGTCCCACGAGCAGCTGGCGTTCAGTCCGGCGGAGACGGCCGAGGCGGTGCGGGCCGCCGATCTGGACCTCGACGAAGAGACAGTCAAGGACATCCACCGTGCCACCGGTGGCTGGGCAGCGGGGGTGCGCATGGCGCTCCTCGCCTCGCGCCAGTACGGCCTGCGCCAGCAGGTGCCGACGCAGCTGCGGCGTGACCAGGCGCTGGCGGAGTACCTCGCGACGGAGGTGCTCGCGTCGCTGTCGGACGACCTGCGCGACTTCGTCCTCGACGCCACCCTGGACGAGCACGTGTGCCCCTCACTGGTCGACAGCGTCCGGGGGACGCACAACGCAGAGGCGCTGCTGGAGCTGTGCGTCGCCGACGGCCTGTTCCTGTCCCGCGGTGTCAGCAACGGGGAGGAGGCCTGGTACTACTGGCACCCGCTCTTCGCCGCTCACGTCCACCGGCGCCTGGTCGCCGACTACCCCGATCGGGCCACCCGGCAGCACACGGCGGCCGCGGACTGGTGGAGTGCCGTTGATGCCCGCACGGCGATCAGACACGCTGTCGCGGCCGGGGACGGTGACCGAGCCTCGCAGATCTTCGCCGACCGCTGGCTCGAGCTGTTCCTCGAGGGACGGGTCGACGCGGTGCTCGACGCTGTCGAGCACGTCCCCCAGGTTTCGGCCTACTCCGGCGACGCTCATCTGGCCCGTGCCCTGATCCTCGTGCAGCGCGGGAAGATCGACGAGGCCAAGGCGCAGATCCAGGCCGCCGGAGCCGCTGCCGTCCTGCTTCCGGCCGACGCGAAGGCGGAGTTCGAGGACCGTATGGCAGTCGTCAAGCTGTTCCATACCGGCTATCGATCGGGTTTGAGCGCGGCCGTCGAGCCGGGAGCGGCTCTGCTGCAGGGGTTCGACCTGAGGCGGCGCCGTCCGGACCCGGCGGTCCTGGCCTCGGTGCAGATGTTCGTCGGGATGGGGGAGGCCAGGCGTGTGCAGTCCGAGCCCGAGGTCACCCTCGAGATGCTGCGGTCCTCTGCCGCGACCGCGCACGACACCGGTCTGCTGGCCCTGGAGCTGACCGCGCTCGCCGAGTCGTGCCTGCCCGCGATCGCCGAAGGACGCCTTGGCGAGGTGCGCGACCTCGCTGAGGACGTGCTCGCCCGGGCCGATGACCGCGGCTGGGTGGGGCTGGCCACGCTGGCTCCGGCGGTCGCCTACCTCGGCTGGCTCGACTACTGGCGGGACAACCTCCACGAGTCACGGACCCAGCTCGAGCGGGCTCTGACGATGATGCTGCCCTTCGACTGGGAGCTGCAGGGCTTCACGCTCAGCTACCTGACGACGACCTGCCTGTTGCTGGGAGACCTCCAGGGCGCACGAGCGGCAACGGCGCAGATCCGGACCCTGTCGGAGTCGGGGTGCAGCGCGCCGGCCTGGCACTCCATGCTCGCCGCGCTCGACGGGCTGATCCTCATGGCTGAGGGCAGCACCCCTGAGGCGGTGGCCCTGGCCGCGAAGCCCCCCTCCGGACCGGAGTATCCGCTGGCTACGGTCCAGCGGGCGAAGGTGCTGCTGCAGGCGGAGCTCCCGGCCGACGCGCTCTCCCTGCTGGACCAGACGACGACGAGGAGTCGGCTCGTGCATGTCGAGGTCCTCTCCCGCTGCCTCGAGGCCGAGGCGCTCGGGCAGCTGGACCGCCCCGGCGCACACGCCTCGCTCGAGCTGGCCCTGGCCGCGGCCGAGCCGGACGAGCTGTACGGGCCCTTCCTCTGTGCTGGCGAGCCCCTGCCGAGCCTGCTGAAGTCCCACCTGAGCCACGGCACCGCGCACCCGGGAGCGGTGACGCAGGTGCTCGGACGGATGGCCGCAGTGCAGCGCCGGGACGTCACCGGGCGGCATGAGCCGCTGACGGAGCGTGAGCGGGTCATTCTGCGCTACCTCGCCACCAACCTCACCAACGCCGAGATCGCCGAGGCGGAGTACATCTCGCTGCACACGGCCAAGACACACATCGCACACATCTATCAGAAGCTGGGCGTCAGCAGCCGGCGGGCCGCGGTCCGCCGTGCGGCCGAGCTCGAGCTCTACTGATGGTGCGGACTCACGCACCGGTGATTCATCGCAGTGCGCTCGGCGGCGTCTGCTCCGACACGACTGCACGCACGCTGATGGATCTGGTCGGGCTGGCCGTGGCGATGGCGGCCTCAACCGGTTCCGCCGTCTCTCCCTGACGGGCCGCGATGACCCGGGCGTCCCCGCTGCGGCTGTCCCTTCCCGGCACCGAGCATGTTGCCGGCGAGCACCGGGCCGTCATGCGCGATTGGCGGAAGGGCTCAGACGCCGCCCGCGCGTTCCCTCCCGGTGGCAGGCCACGACGCGGGAACCCCCGTTGCCGTGGTGCTGGATGGTGCGTCTGCGTCCCGACTGGGGTACCGACGTCAGATGCTTCACGGCCTTCCGGTTTCAGGTGCACGATCCGCAGGCGGCGTGATGGTCCTCCCGGCTGGGCATCACTTGGCCCTGACCAGGCGAGGTGGTCACCCGACCGGTTCGAACGACACTTCATGGGTGCGCACATCGAACGCCGCCAGCTGCACATCGGGACGCAGGTCCGCCTCGTGGAGCCTGCGGCGCAGCAGGTCGAGACTGAACGCCGGCTTGGTGACGTTGATGAAGACACCCACGTAGGCCGCCGGCAACCGCTGGTCGGGGTGGGCGCCCTCGGCCGCGTTC
The DNA here is from genome assembly GCF_057656595.1 of Intrasporangium sp. Soil_C_50. NCBI lineage: Bacteria > Bacillati > Actinomycetota > Actinomycetes > Micrococcales > Intrasporangiaceae > Intrasporangium > Intrasporangium sp. Soil_C_50. Next base: position 27,595 of record NZ_JBDGKB010000017.1, on the reverse strand, counting down.
AAGATGACCGACAGCTTCTGGACGTCCCTGACCACCGCGCTGTAGCTGAGCCCCGACGGCTGCGTGGCTGCGACGTTGAGCTCGGTGATCACGGAGGCGTCCGCCAGCTGAACGAGGTCGGACCGCGGGTTGCCCGGTCCCTCGAGCGGGCCCGGTGGGTGCGGAGCATCCCGGCGGGGCACGCGCACGAGCGGTCGGCGCAGCGTCAGCATGTCGATCGTGAGCTTGCCGACAGACCGGTAGGGCGCCGCAGCGGCGGGCAGCAGGTGCCGTGGGTCCAGATCCACCTCGAGCACCACGTGTCTCGGGCTGAGGTTAGCCATCGTGAAGTGCGCGAGCCACGCCTGGTAGGTCGCATCCGGAGCAACGGTGTCGTGGCACTGCGCGGCCAGCTCTCGCCACGCGTCCTCGAACAGGCCGGCGTGCTGCTCGCGGACCGGGTCGGCAGTACCTGACTCGCCGTCCGCCGCGCCGTAGCCTGCGGCCCTGCCCGTCCCGGCGCGGCTCACCAGCAGCGGGATGAGCCGACGCTGCCACCTCAACGCGTCGACGAATCCGCTCGCCATCGCGCCGCGGGTGGGCTCGTCACGGTGGACGAGCTGCAGGTTCTCAGGAAGTGGGTCGACCGACAGGTCGACACCGACGACCTCGGCGAAGGTGTCGAGAAGCAGACGCTGCACGGCGCTCGTGCCCGGTGGGACGGACGTGGATGCCAGCCGCGTGCGCATCGCAGCCCAGACCCACGGGTCCCCGCGGAGACCCCACTGCTCGGGCTCCCGCTCGAACAGGTCGCTCATGACCGCAGACACGCTGCCCCCTGACCCTCGCCGGTGGGCCTCACACTACGGATGCGCGGACCGGCCGGGATCACTCCCAGCGGACCAGTTTCACCCGATCCGGCGGCATCACCGGGCGTGCGGAAGAGAGCTGCCTGACCGGCGCGCCCGGCCTGAATACGCCTGCGGCCAGTGTCCTTCCGTCAAGCGCGTCACCCCAAACCACGGACGCCCGCCTGCCAGGCCTGCTCGACCGCGTGCTTCTCGGCCGCGACGACAAGGCGCTCGATGGACTCGCCGTGTGCGAGGGCGCCCGCGTACCCCTGCAGGGGGCTATCGCCGTGTGTCATCCGCGTCCCACGCAGGGAGATCGCTGACATCGGCTCGGCTCACGGGCATGGCGCCCTGCTGGGCGGCCCCTCATCCGCTGCGGGCGATCAGAGCGGCGCATGCTGGTGGCAGTGTGGAGCCGTGGCTCCTGACGGAAAGCCGGCAACGCCAGTAGGGCAGTCTTCTGGTATGCCGCGCCGCGAGGTCACGTTCAGGCAGCGTGCCTGGGCACGCATCGCGGAGATGGCCGCGCGCCGGATGGCACCTCTGGCCGCCGCTCCGGTGCCTGAGCCCGAGGCAGTTCCTGCCCCGCCACCCGAGGCCGTGCTCGACCTGCTGCGGCATCTGGGAGTCGCCATGTCCCGCGCGGGAGAGCCTGCGGACCGTGTCGCCCTGATCCTGGGGCGGGTCGCCGACGTGTACGGCGCGACGGGGGTGACCTTCTTCGTGGTGCCGACGGGGGTCCTCGTGCGCATCGATCTGGGGACCTCGAGCAGTGTGGACTTCGAGACCGGAGACAGCAGCCCCCTGCGTCTGGACCAGGTGGATGCGCTGTACCGGCTCATCGACGACATTCGCTATGGGCAGGTGAGCGCCGAGGCGGCGATGGCGCGCCTACAGGAACTGTTGACGGCCGCGCCGAGGTTCGGCGCCGTCGTCGCCGTGCTGGGCGGGGGAGTCCTCACCGTCGGTCTGGGGCTCATGCTCAACCCCACGGCCGGTATGCTGCCGGCGTTCCTGGCGTTGGGCTTCCTCGTGGGGCTGCTTCGCTGGTGGGCCGATCGCGAGCCCATCCTGACGCTGGTGCTGCCGGTCGTCGCCGCCGTGGCCGTGACGTGGGTCGTGTTCGCATGGCTGGCGCCCGCCCTCGACGTCGAGGCGCTGCACATCGTCATTCCTGCCCTCGTCACCTTCCTGCCGGGGGCGGCGCTGACGATGGCGACGGTCGAACTGTCGACCGGCGACATGCTCGCGGGGTCGGCGCGACTGGTCTATGGCCTGGAACGGCTCCTGCTGCTGAGCTTCGGGATCGCCGTGGGGGTCCAGCTCGCCGGGCGGCCACAGTCATCCCCACCGGGCGGGTCGGCCCTGGGTGCGTGGGCTCCGTGGCTCGGGGTGCTCATCTTCGGGCTGGGTCAGTACATCGCCTCGTCAGCGCCCCGACGCACTCTCGGGTGGTTGCTGGTCGTCCTGTACACCGCCTACGGGGTGCAGGCGCTCTCGGGCCGCCTGATGGGCTCCCTGGGTGCCAGCTTCCTGGCGGCGGCGGTGGTCTTGCCGGTGTGCTATGGGATCCAGAGCCGTCGAAGCGGGCCACCGGTCCCGGTCACCTTCCTGCCGACGTTCTGGCTGCTGGTGCCCGGGGCGCTCGGGCTGGCCGGCGTCGCGCAGATCGTCGGCGCCGACCAGGCGGCCGGCCTCGGCGACTTCCTCAACGCCCTCCTGTCGATCGTCGCCATCGCGGTCGGTGTCCTTGTCGGCTCGGGAATCTCCGAGCGGATCGGACGGACGACCTCGACCTGGAGGGGGATCTAGCCGGACTCACCGGGCCGATGCCGGCCCAGACAGCCAGACCAGACAGCGGCTGACGCAGCAGCCCGCTCCTGCGTCAGCCGGCGCCGAAGCGTCGGAGGAACAGGGCCTCTGCGAGAGCCAGGTCAGCGATCTCCCGGGGGTTCACGCTCTCGTTGGGCGCGTGTATCAGGGCCTGCGGCTCTTCGACGCCCATGAGGATCAGCTCGGCGTCGGGGTAGGTCTCGGCGAACACGTTGCAGAGGGGGATCGAGCCGCCCTGGCCCAGATGGACCATGGGTCGTCCGAACGCCTCTTCCATTGCTGCGCCCATGGCGCGGTAGGCGGGGCCATCGGTACGCGCCTGGAACGGCGACCCGGTTGCTTCCGTCTCGACGCTGACCTGTACACCCCACGGCGCTGCTCCGAGTAGGTGCTCACGGAGGGCCTTCTCGGCGGTGGCCGGCTCGGTCCCGGGAGGAATCCGCAGGTTGAGCCGCGCCCGCGCGTGCGGCGAGATGGCCGCGGCGGAGCCGAGCACCGGCGGGCAGTCGATGCCCAAGATGGTGAGGGCCGGACGTGCCCAGAGCATGTCGGAGACGGTTCCGCTCCCCAGCAGGGCCGCACCCTCGACCAGGCCTGCGTCGGTGCGGAACTGCTCGGGCGGGTAGGGCTGGCCCGGCCAGGCCCGGCCGTGGTCCAGCCCTGCCACGGTGGTGTCGCCTGTCGTGTCGCGCAGCGTGGCCAGCATGGCGACCAGAGCCGCGAGTGCGTCCGGGGCGGCTCCGCCGAACATTCCGGAATGCACCTCCGAGGACAGCGCGTCGACGCTGACCACGACGTTGACCATGCCGCGGAGGCTCACGGTTGCGGCTGGGACGCCGACGGCCGCGTTTCCCGTGTCGCACACGAGGATGGTGTCGGCTCGGAGCAGTTCCGCGTGCTTGGGCACGAAGTCCTCGAGGCCGCCGGTGCCCTGCTCCTCCGAACCCTCGACCACGAGCTTGAGGTTGACCGGCACCTCGTCACCGAGGGCCCGTAGGGCGGTGAGGTGCATGACGATGTTGCCCTTGCAGTCCGCCGCTCCGCGCCCGTACCAGCGTCCGTCGACCTCGGTGAGCGCGAACGGCGGAGTGCGCCAGGCGTCCTCGTCGAGCGGTGGCTGGACGTCGTAGTGGGCGTAGAGCAGGACGGTCGGGGCGGACTGGTCCGCGCACGGGCGTGAGCCGACGACCGCCTGGCTGCCGTCTGCCGTCTCCTCCAGGTGGGCGTCACGGAAACCTTCCTCGATGAAGGCATCCACGACCCACTGGGCGGCACGCGCGCACGCTTCCGGCGGGTACTGCCGCGGATCGGCGACCGACGGGATCGCCACCAGCTCGGCGAGGTCCGTTCGCGCGCGTCCCATCAGCCCGGTCACCCGGTCACGTAGGTCCACGCGTCATCAGCTCTTCACGGTGTCGCCGAGGTTCAGGCTGTTGACGAACTCCTGGAAGGTCGGCACGTCGCCAGGGCAGTAGACCTTCATGATGAGCAGCTGGGCGCCCACGACGCGTCGGTCCGCGATGACCGGGCGCATGCCGGGTCCGGCGGCGCCGTTCATGAGCTGCTGCGCCAGGACTCCCCGGCGAAGGGCCCCGTTGGGGTCGTCACACACGGAGCCGCCGTCGTTGCCGAAGAGTCGCACGAGCGTTTCCTGGCTCGGTGCGCGGGCGCCGGCGGCGGTGAGGGCGGCGGTGAGCTGGACGGCCTTCTGCTGCGCCTCCTGGGAGGTCTTCCCGGAGTGGAAGGTGAACAACGCGATCACCGCGAGCACCAGCACCACGGCCCCCATGACGATGTACGTGGTCCGGGTCTCCTTGTCCGAGGAGGTTTCCGTGACGGTCATGACTGGCTCACCTCCGACGCCTCTGGTTGCTTCCAGGACGGCTTGCGTGACCGGTAGAAGAGGAACGGCACCAGCAGGCCGAGGCCCAGCGCTCCGCCGGCGACGATGAGGAGGTACAGGGCCGGGCTGCCGGACTCGAACTGCGAGGGGGGGATGAACCCGATGAGCAGGGCAGCCAGCGAGGCCGCGAAGCCGACGCCGCAGAGGGCACCGAGGATCGGGGCGCGGTAGCCACGGACGTGGTCAGGGTCGTTGCGGCGCAATCGAACTGCGGCGACGAACATCAGCAGGTACATGATGAGGTAGACCTGCGTGGTGATGACGGAGAAGATCCAGTAGGCGCTCGAGACGTTGGGGATCAGGGCGTAGCCGAGGCCGATGACGGTCGTCACGATGCCCTGGGCGACCAGGATGTTCTGCTGCACGCCGTTCTTGTTGAGCTTCTGCAGCACCGGGGGCAGGTAGCCCTCCTGACGCGAGATGAGCAGCAGCCCCTTGGACGGCCCCGCGAGCCAGGTGAGCATGCCACCGAGTGATGCGGACACCAGCATGATCCCGAAGATCGGGGTGAGCCACTGGGCGCCGAAGTTGGCCAGGACGGCGTCGAAGGCCTGCATCACCCCGGCGGTGAGCGACAGCTCTTCGGCCGGAACGATCCAGGCGATGGCCAGGGCCGGCAGGATGAAGATCACCAGGACCAGCCCCATCGCCAGGAACATCGACTTCGGGAACTCCTTGCCCGGGTTCTTCAGGCTGCCCACGTGCACCGCGTTCATCTCCATGCCGGAGTAGGACAGGAAGTTGTTGACGATGAGGACCAGGCTCGAGAGCCCGGCCCAGACCGGGAAGAAGTGGGCTGCGTCCATGGGAGCGGCCGACGGGTGGCCCTGGCCGAGGAACACGGCCCCCAGGGTGACGAGGATGGCCCCGGGGATCAGGGTGCCGATGACGAGACCCGCACTGGCCAGGCCTGCCACTCCCTTGGTGCCACGGGAGGAGACCCAGACGCCGGTCCAGTACACGACGACGATCACCAGTGCCGTCCAGACGCCGTTGGAGGCCAGCGCCGGGTTGATGACGTACGCCAACGTGCTCGCGACGAAGCCGAGCAGGCTGGGGTAGTAGAAGATCGTCATCGCGAACTGGCACCAGACCGCCAGGAACCCCATCGGTTTGGAGATGCCTCGGGCCACCCAGTTGTAGACGCCGCCTTCCCAGCCGGAGGCGAGCTCGGCCGAGACCAGCGACGTGGGGATCAGGAACACGATGGCCGGCACGACGTAGAGGAAGACGCACGCCAGCCCGTACACGGCCATGGTCGGTGCCGCGCGCAGGCTGGCCACCGAGCTGGTCGTCATCATCGCCAGCGCGATCCACGAGATGTAGGGTGCGGCGGCTGTTCGGGTCTTCGCTCTGTCGACGGGCACCGCCTGACCGCTGGCCCCCTCCACCGTGCTCATCGCGACCACCTCGGGCTCGTCGGGCCAGGTCCCACAGCGACCATGCTGACCACCACCTCATGCAGGGCTGTCTCTCTCGACTGCATCAGGTTGGTACCGCACGCCCGAGACGGCATCACTCGCCGGGAATGATCGGTCCCGACAGGTGGCTCACGTGACGATCCCGAGCCCGTGGTCGGTGTCGTTGAGGCGAGCGACGCCGGAGTCCGTCACCGTCACGATGTCCTCGATGCGCACACCGAAGCGCCCGGGGAGGTAGATGCCGGGCTCGACGGAGAAGCACATGCCGGGTACGAGGGGCTGCTCCTCTCCCTCGACGATGTAGGGCGGCTCGTGCGTCGTGACGCCGATGCCGTGGCCGGTCCGGTGGATGAACGCCTCGCCGTACCCGGCCTCCGTGATGACGGCCCTCGCGGCACGGTCGACGTCCTGACAGGTGGCCCCCGGCCGCACCGCGTCGACCCCGGCCTGCTGCGCGCGGCGCACGACCTCGTGCACGTCCCGGATCTCCGGGGTGGGCTCACCGACGCAGACCGTCCGGGTGGTGTCCGAGCCGTAGCCGTACCTGAGGCCTCCGAAGTCGAGCACGACCGCATCGCCGTCCCGGATGACACGGTCTCCGGCCTCGTGGTGCGGGTCGGCGCCGTTGGGGCCTGACCCGACCACGGTGAAGTCGACCTGCTCGTGGCCGAAACGGCGCAACAGGTCCGCGAGGTCGGCGGCCACGTCGGTCTCCTTGCGCCCGGCAAAGGGGGCCCCGAGGATTCCCCGGTAGGTCGCGTCGGCCGCAGCAGCCGCTGCGGCGAGGCGCGCCAGCTCGTCCGGACCCTTGACCGCCCGCATCAGTGGCAGCGCGTTCGTCAGGGAGCGGTAGGTCGTCCCAGGCATGCGCTCCTGGAGACCGAGCAGGTGGAGTGCCCACGCGGAGTCGGAGATCCCGTAGGCGCCGTCCGGCCGAAGCAGCGGCGCGACCGCCTGGTACGGGTCGGTGGCGTCCGACCACGCGATCACCTCCATCCCCGTGACGCCCTCCGCCTGCTCGGCATCGTGCCGTTCGAGGGCCGGCACCACGAGGGTCGGGTCCCGGTCCGGGCGCAGCACCAGCATCGTCACGCGCTCGGTGATCGCTGTAGGGCGGTAGCCCGTCAGCCAGACCAGGTCAGGACCGGGTGTCACCAGGACACCGGCCAGGCCGTGCTCCGACGCCGCGGCCACGACTCTTCGCGCTCGGGCTCGGTAGTCCTCGGAGGTGAATGGGGCCGGTGCTTCGATGTCACCTGCAGCCATGAGCAGCCTCCGTTTCGCAGCAGCCCCCGTTTCGCGCGCAACGATGGTACGGCTGGTGTGGCTAGCGGGTGCTCACCCCCCACGTATGAGATCGAGGTCCCGGTCACCGTCCTCAGCCCGGCGGCCTCGGGCCGCTCCGTGACGTTTGGGGGTCCGGCAGCCAGCGTCGCCCCACGACGAGGAAGCCGAAGCCGATGCCCAGGGCCACCGTCGGCATCTGCAGGGCGAAGTCGACGAGGTGCCGCACTCCCGTGATCGGGTGACCACCGACGAGCGCGGCGGCCCCGCGCAGGCCCAGACCGCCCACGGTCAGGACGAAGAAGCCGCCGAGCACGACGACGAGACGCGGCGGGCGCCAACGACTGCGCGAGGCCCAGGTCGCGTACGCACCGAGGGCCGCACCGGCCACGAGCGTGCCCGTGACGTCGCCGACCAGCTTCGTGACCGCCTGCTGCAGGAGGAACGTGCCGAGGACGCCGCCCAGGACCCAGCCGAGGTCGGAGGCGCGCGCACGGAACACGAGGGCCAGGCCAGCGGTGAACGGGATCCATGCCAGGAGCACGACGAGGAAGGGCAGCTCGGCGGGGACGCTCTGCTCGGTCAGGGCAGCCGCACCCGCCCCGGCGACCTCGGCGGCGCCGACGATCCCGACCACCATCTGGGCGAGGATGAAGAACGACCACACAACTCGTCCGGTGCCTGAGGTGATCCGGCCTGCGAGCAGCTCGCCGGCACCCGCGGAGAGCGTGTCACCGGGCAGCACGACGAACAACGCCGGTAGCACGACGAGCACCGGCCCGGCGAGGTCGACGATGCCCGGCCGGATCGCGAAGGCGACGCCGGTCAGGACGGCCGCGGAGATCGCCGGCAGCAGCGCGTCGACGGCACGCCCTTCGGCCGCGACGAGCATCACGCCCATGAGCAGCCCCAGTGCCACCGCGGCCGCGACCTCCGAGGTCGTCGCCACGACGCTCGGAGCGAAGCCGCCGGCGAAGAGTGCCACACCGAGAACGCGGGCCCAGCGGCCCAGTGGCGGTGCAGCGACGGCGATGGTCTCGAGCCGCGCCAGCGCGGCCGCGGCCGGCAGCCCTCGCTCGAGGGAGTCGACGACCTCGTGGGCGGCGCTGACCCGATCCAGGCGATTGATGCCCGGCGTCGCGTGCACCACGACCATCCCGCGGTACGTGTCACCCGCGGAGCCCGGCGCCCCCGAGAGCACCAGCTGCTCGGGCAGCGCCAGCAGCTCCAAGCTGGAGCCGAGGGCGGCGGCGCGGCGCAGCTCGCCCTCGACGAGCACCACTCCTTCACCGCTGTTGGCCAGCAGCACCTCCGCGAGGCGGCGTAGCACGTCGAAGGCAACTGTCCCTCCGTCGTGCCTGTCATCGTTGTCCACGCTCGACCCCTATCCGACGCCGGCGACAAGACTTCAGCGCCCCGGCAGGGGCCTGCCCAGGCGACGTGGTGTCGCCCTCCCCCCGACGAGGCCCGGGGCTGCCGTTCACTCGAGGCTAGGAACCGCAACCTGTGCGGGAGATCACTCGAGGGGGGTGAAACGTTGGCGTCCCCGGCGACGGCCACTCGGCCAGGTATCGCTCGCATGGAGGGAGGCGACCGCCCCTGCCCTTCAGTAGGTTCCGATCGTGGGCAGATGTCGTCGATCGGGAGGATCGTCATGGCGCCGGCGTACTCGGGAAATCGTCAGGTGGCCGGGCATGCCCTGAGCCGTCGCTTTCGACGGAACAGCGCGCGGGCCGTCGTGATCGTGGCGGCTACCTGCGTGCTCGTGGGTTGCAGCAGCAGTGGTGCCGACACGGCCGTGAGCGCCGCACAGGCGAAGGTGGACTCGGCCCAGAAGGCCCTCGACGAGGCGAACGCCGCGGCCGCCAAGGCGAGCACGGCGTTCTGCTCGGCGAGCGCGAGCTACATCACGGCCCTGGACCGGTACGGCGACATCCTCAACCAGACGGCGGTGACGGTCGGGGACGTCAAGACCGGAGGAGGCGACCTGAAACGGCCGGGGCAGGACGCCGCGTCTGCAGGTGAGGCCGCGGTCGAAGCTCACCGGGCCGTGGCGCACGCCGAGCAGGAGCTGGCAGCCGCGCAGGCCACCCTGGCCGCGGCCCAGGCCGCGGCGACCGGAGGCACCGCGACTCCATCCGCGGTGACGCCTTCCGCCACCACGTCGACGACCGTAGCCGCGTCCAGTGAGACCGTGGCGCGGGTCCAGCAGGCGGAGGCCGACCTCGAGACGGCGCAGGCCGGAATCTCCGACGGCACCCCCCTGGTGCAGGCCTCGAAGCAGTTCAACAGCGCAGCGGTGGCCCTCGAGATGGCGTGGATCCAGCTGTTCTCGGAGGCCGGCTGCCTGACCGACGAGCAGCAGCAGAAGACCGCGAAGGCGGTGCACGACTACACGAAGGCGTTGCAGGCGGACCTCGCGAAGGCCGGCTACTACAACGGCACGGCCGACGGGGTCTACGGCCCGTCCACCGTGGCCGCCGTCGAGGCTCTCCAGAAGGCTCACGGCCTGCCGGTGACCGGAACGATGGACAAGGCCACCGAGGCGGCCCTCCAGACCGACCTGGCGGCCAAGGGAGGGGTGACGGCACAGGCCGAGGTGGCCTCGACGGCGGCGCTCCAACAGACGTTGAAGCTCGCCGGCTACTGGGACGGCCCGGTGGACGGGCACTGGTCCCCGGCGCTCACCGACGCCCTGAAGAAGTTCCAGACCGAACTCGGCGTCCCCGCGAGCGGTGCGGTCGACGCTGCGACCGTCGCCGCGTTCGAGAAGGCCATCGACAGGGCCGCGCAGACCCCGACCGTCACCGAGACCACGACGATCACCGCGACCGTCACCTCGGCCGTCACCTCGACACCGTCGTCGTCCACCTCGACGCCACCCTGACCGTTCCCGATGACGCCGGACCTTGTCGAAGGGACAGCCTGCCCACGTGACCAAGTCGACCAACGGACGCAACAGCGACTCGCCCAGCGATCCTGAGCGCGCACCCGCGAGCGGGTTCCACACGCCGTCCGGAAGCGAGGCGGTCGAGTCGGCGCGTCAGACGATCGTGACCTTGCGAGTGCCCTCGTGGCTGGAAGCGCTCGGCCGTGGATCCTGGATGGTCCTCGGGATGATCGCGCTGGCAGCCGTGACGGTTTTGCTGCTCGGCGTGATCAGCAGCCTGCTCATCCCGCTCGTGGCGGCGGCCATCATCGCCGCGATCATCGTGCCCCTGGTGGAGCGACTGGTCCGCTGGCACGTCAGCCGTTGGCTGAGCGCCGCGCTCGTCCTTCTGCTCGGTCTGGCCATCGTCCTTGCGGTCGTCGTGGTCGTCGTCAAGGGCATCATCGACCAGGCCGACGAGATCACGGCCCAGGCGACGGCGGCGGCCAGGCAGGCTCAAAGCGCCGAGCCCGCGGTGCCAGACAGCGAGCACCTGGGCACCTTGGTCGGCGCGACGACACGTGTCCTGCTCGGCGGAGTCCTCACCGGCGCCCTCGGGTCGGCGGTCGGGCTCCTCGTCGGCGCGGTCATGGGCGTCTTCATCCTGCTGTTCCTGTTGACGGACTGGTCCGGCATCGTCGGGTGGACCGGTCGCCACGTCGGCCTGCCCGAGCCCTTGGGCGCACGCATGGTCGGCAGCGCGATTCAGGCGTTTCGCGCCTACGCGCGCGGCCTCACCCTCATCGGTGTCGCCAACGCGGCCGTCATCGGTGTCGGCATGCTCCTGTTCAGGGTCCCTCTGGCCGGCACGATCGCCCTCGTGACCTTCTTCGGCAGCTACGTGCCCTACATCGGTGCGTTCGCGAGTGGGGCGTTCGCGGTCGTGATTGCCTACGGCGCGGGCGGCCTACCACTCGCGATCGTCACCCTGGCCATCGTGCTTCTCGCCCAGAACACGTTGCAGAACCTGTTGGAGCCCAAGGCATTCGGGTCACAGCTTCGGCTACATCCGTTGGTCGTACTCATCGTGGTCAGCGCCGGAACGCTTCTCTTCGGCGTGTTCGGTGCCATTCTGGCGGCACCGCTGACGTCCGTTGCGGTGCACACGGCCCAGGATCTCCGCGACGCCGGAGCCTTTGGCGAGCCCACCGAATCGTCGGCGTAGCGGCGAAATGTCATGTTGGCCGGCGAACGGACATCGTTCGACCGATGACAACAAGTGGCCAGCCACACGCCGCAGGGCGCGCCATCTTGGGGCGCCTCGAGGCGCTAGGTCCGGTCGAGGAGCCCGGCGCTGCGGGCGGCCGCGATTGCAGCAGTGCGGCTGTCCACACCGAGCTTGGTGTACGCGTGGTTCAGGTGCGTCTTGACCGTCGCCTCGCTGACGAACAGGACCTTGGCCACCTGCCGGTTCGACAGCCCCTCAGCGACGAGCCGCATGACCTCGAGCTCGCGCGCGCTCAACCCCGCCTTGCGGGTGCGCAGGGTTGCGATCATGCGCTCGGTCATCGACGGGCTCAGGACGGTCTGCCCCCCCGCCGCGGCCTCGATGGCAGCGACGAGCTCGTCGGTGGCGACGTCCTTGAGGAGGTAACCCGATGCTCCGGCCTCGACGGCGCGCACGATGTCGGTGTCGTGGTCGTAGGTCGTCAGGATGAGTACCGCGGGAGCAGGTGGCGTGAAGGAGAGGACGGCTCGGGTGATCGCGACCCCGTCCATGCCGTCACCGAGTCGCAGGTCGCACAGCACGACGTCCGGGCGGTGCTGCGCCGCAGCGGACAGCGCCGTCTGGCCGTCCCCGGCTTCGGCGACGACCTCGACCTCGGGCCGGGCTGCCAGCAACATGCGCAGACCAGCCCGCACCACCGGGTGGTCGTCGACAATGAGGACGCGGACGGGCGTCATCGACCCACTCCCGCGTGCAACGGCACGTGCGCGGTCAACGCGGTGCCCTGACCAGGCGCGGCCTCCACGTCGAGACCGCCGCCGAGCTCGCGAAGCCGTGCCCGCGTGGACGACAGCCCGTAGCCCCCGGCCTCCGGCGCGTGCGGCCCCGAGATGACCGCTTTGGGGTCGAAGCCGATCCCGTCGTCGACGACGTCGAGGCGCACGGAGTCCGTTGTCTCCGACAAGGACACGACGACGCGGGTGGCGTGGGCGTGCCTGCGCACATTGGCCAACGCCCCTTGCAACGTACGGACCAGGGCGACCTCCAGGGCCGTGGGCAGTGCGTCAAGCTGCCCGTCAAGACGCAGGTCGGTGGGGATGCCGGTCTGGTCGGTGAACGAGTCCAGCAGTCGCCGAAGGCTGGTCGGCAGGGTCGCCCCATCGAGCTGGCGTGGCGCCAGCGAGGCGACGACCCGTCGTGCCTCATCAAGGTTCTCGGATGCCGTGGACTGGATGTGACGCAGGAGCTCATGGAGGCGCGTCCGGTCGGTCACGTCCTCGGCGGAGCGAGCCAGCAGCACGATCGAGGAGAAACCCTGCGCCAGAGTGTCGTGGATGTCACGCGACAGACGCGCCCTCTCGCCGAGGGCGCCGGCCTCACGTTCTGTGGCGGCCAGCTGGGCATGCAGCGACTCGGCCTCGGCCTGCGCCTCGACCAGGGAAGCGATGAGGCGTTCGCGTTCGACGCCGTACCGGACGAGCTGCACCTGTCCCCGGGAGACGATGAGGGCGAACAACGCGCCGATCGCCGGCCCGATGACCCCCGCGACCGTGAGCACGCCCAGCGCGTGCCACGGCGCGACCACCACCACGGCCAGCACGACGAGCGCGTACGGCACCGACCAGCGCCACGGGAGAAAGTGCCCGGCCAGCAGCCAGAGGCTGAATGCGACCCAGACGAACTCCGCAGAGAGGGCGACCAGGACGAGCCACAGCGCCGTCAGCCCGAGCAGCCAGACAAGTACGGCTGATCCGGCGCCCGGTGTCGTACCGATGACGCTGCCGGTGCGCATGGTCTCCTGCGAGGGGGGTGCGCCGGGTCCGGCTCCGGCATGCACCCTCCGGCGCCGGGAAGAGATGACGCCGAGGACGTACCAGCCCAGGAACGCGACGGTGAGCGCCACGGCGGAGGCCGGCGATGCCCCGAGCGTGACGGCCCTGACCAGTCCAATGCCGGTCAGGGCCACCAGGAGCAGGTGCTGGAAGCCGGTCAGGAACCGCAGGGCCGAGTCCACATCCCGAACCTACGGCACCGGCCGATTCACGGGGACAGCCTCGGCGCTCGCGAGTTCCTCGCCGGTGACCGCGTGACTCGAGCGGGTCGGCCGCGTCGCGCGGCTCGGGCGCGCGGGCCACCACAGGCGGTCGTTCACGAGCCCGGCCAGCGCCGGCACGAGCACTGTGCGCACGACGAGCGTGTCGAGCAGGACCCCGAGTCCGACGATCAGCCCGAGCTGGCCCAAGGTCACCAGGGGCAGCACGCCCAATGCGGCGAAGACGGCGGCCAAGACGACTCCGGCGCTGGTGATGACCGTGCCGGTCGCCCCGACCGCGCGCACCATGCCGTCCTTCGTGCCGTGCTCGACCGCCTCGTCACGGGCGCGGTGAGCCAGGAAGATGGTGTAGTCGACGCCGAGCGCGACAAGGAACAGGAACGCGATGAGCGGCACCTGCAGGTCGAGCGCCGGCCAGCCCAGCAGGTGCGTGCCCACCCAGGAGCCGGCACCGATCGCGCCCAGGGCGCTCAAGGCGTTGACCGGCAGGAGTATCAGGGGCGCGACGAACGAGCGCAGCAGCACCAGCAGGACCAGCCCTGTGAGCACGAAGACGAGTGGCACGATGAGCCGCAGGTCGGCCTCGTTGCCGGCGCGCGCGTCGACGTCGGTCGCGCCCGGTCCGCCGACAAGCGCGGCCGCGCCCGGGACCTGGTGGACGGCTGCGCGGACGGCTTCGACGCCCTGCCGCGCTTCGGCGGTGCCCGGCGTGGCGTCGCTGATGACGGTGACCACGACGGGTTCGGCGCCTGCGGCGGCGGCAGTGCTTCCCCTGTCGCCGGCAGCCGATGGTGCACCGGGGACGTGGACGCCCGGGACGGTGGCCGCGGCACGGGACACGGCCTCGGCATGCTGACCGTCCGTGATCACGACGGTGGGCTGTGCCGCTCCAGCCGGGTAGTGCTGGGCGAGCACCTGCAGCCCGGTGGCGGACTCCGCCGAGCCTCGGAAACGCTCGGTCTGGCTCAGGCCGAGGCTGGTGCCGAACAGCGCGGTGCCTAGGACCGCGAGCAGGGCCACGGCCGCCGCCGCGATGAGCGCGGGCCGGCGTACGACGCGAGTCGCGACCCGTCCGAAGATGCCGGAGCGGACGTCGCGGCTGCTGCCCGCCTCAGGTGCGAACGGCCAGAAGACGCGACGCCCCGTGACGGCCAGGGCCGCGGGCAGCAGGACGAGCACGCAGACGAGGGTGATGAGTAGGCCGACGGCTGCGGCCACGCCGAGGCCGCGGATGCCCGGGGTGGAGGCGAAGGCGAGACTGGCCAGGGCCAGCACCACTGTGACGTTGCTCGCGAGCACGGCCGGGGTGATGCGTCGCCGAGCGGCAGCCAACGCGGTGAGGTGGTCAGGGTCGGTGTGCAGCTGCTCGCGGTAGCGGGAGATGAGCAGCAGCGCGTAGTTGGTGCCGGCCCCGAAGACGAGGACGCTGACGATGCCGGTGTCGAACTGCAGGTCGAGCGCTGCACCGAGCCGGGCCGTCACAGTGGCTGCCGCCTGGTCGGCGAGGGCGACGACTGCCAGCGGGATGAGCCACAGGATGGGGGAGCGGTAGGTGAGCAGCAGCAGCAGGGCGACGATGCCGACGGTGACCAGCAGCAGGGTCACGTTCGCGCCGTCGAAGGCGGAGGCGATGTCGGCGCCGAACGCTGGCCCGCCGGTGACGAGGACCTGCAACCCGTCCGGGCGCGCGTCGGCGATGCGCTCGCGCAGGGTGGCGATGGTGGTGGCGTTGTCCGTGTTGGACGCTGCGGTCACGATCGGGACCTGGACCGTGGCGGCGAGCTGGTCGGCGGAGCGGGTCGCGCTCGCGGCGGGTTGACCCGGTGCTGTCGGCAGCTGCCGTCCGAGCTCGTTGAGAGCGTGCAGGTCGGTGCTGGTGATCGGGTGGCCGTCCTGGCGGGTGGCGACCAGCAGGACGGGCTGGACCTCGTGCCCGGGCAGGGTCGCCAGGACCCGGGCCGCGCGTGCTGACTCACTGTTCGCGGGCGCTGGCTCAGAGCGCGAGGCGGTGTCGGTGGTCTTCAGGCCGCCGATGACGGCCAGCACGGTGACCAGGCCGAGCACGAGCGTGATCCACGCTCGACGACGGCTGGTTGTCCGGTCAGTGGACACGGTGCTCCTTCAACGAAGGCGCAGCACGACGCTGCGGTGGGGATGAGTGGATGTAGCCACGCCAAGCCGTTGGACCCGGCGTCAGCGGGCCGCCGAAGGCACGGGCTGGGCGGCCGCCGTGGGCTCGCGCGGCTCGGTGGGCTCGATGGTCGGTGCCGGCCCGCCCGCCGAGTCTGCTCGCGCGACGCGTGCCACCCGGACGGCGCCGAGCACGCCAAGGCCCAACAGGACCGTGGCGCTGACGAGGGCAAGGCGGGTGGCGTCGGCGAAGCCGGCCGACAGCGCGTCGGTGACCAGCGGCCCGATGCCGCCGAGACGGCCGTGGGTGCCCTCGGCCCGCAGCAGCGGGATGACTCCTCCGGCGCTGTCGGCGCTGGAGGCTGCCAGCTGCTGCGCGAGCTGGTCCGGCAGCTGGGGGATGCGCGCCAGCCGGTCGGGCAGGACCGTTGACAGGTCGGCTGCGAGCGTGGAACCGGCGATGGCGGTGCCCAGGGCCGAACCGAGCTGGCGTGCCGTGCTCTGTGCCGCGGACGCCGACCCTGACTGATCGGTCGGCACGTCGCCCAGCACGGTGCTGGTCAGCTGCGCCGAGGCCAGGCCGAGCCCGACACCGTAGACGACGAGGGTGGCGGCCAGCGCCCACGGTGACGTGTCCGGCCCGACCAGAAATGCGGTGACCAGGACGCCAGCCAGCTCGAGCGCCAGGCCGAGCACCACGATCACCGGTGCGCGAAGGCGCGTGGCCAGGCGGCGTGCCTGCGCCCCGGACGCGAACGCCCCCAGCGCCATCGCGGCCACGACGACGCCGGTGGCCAGGACGGTCAGGCCGAGCACGTTGACCAGGTAGAGCGGCAGCACGAAGACGAGGGCGAACTCGCCCGCTGCGACGGCGAACGCGGTGACGTTGCCCCAGGAGAACGTGGGCACCGTGAACAGGCGCAGGTCGAGCAGCGCGTCACGGCCCGCGCTGGAGCGGCGCCGCTCCCACACGGCGAACAGGACCAGCAGCCCGACCCCGGTTGCGATCGCCGGCGCCACGGCGCTGACAGGGGCGGTCACCGGCCACGTCAGACCGGCCAGGGTGAAGTCAGAGGTCGGCCTCCACCATCCCAGGGGAGTCCCCTCGATGAGGCCGAAGACGACCAGGGCCAGGCCCGGGCCGCTGGTGAGCAGGCCGCCGACGTCGAGACCTCGGCCGGAGCGGGCACCCTTCGTCTGCGGAACGGTCAGGGCCGTGCCGATGAGGATCAGCACCCCCAGGGGCACATTGACGTAGAAGATCCAGCGCCAGTCGAAGCTCGTCACGAGCCAGCCGCCCAGCAGCGGGCCGACCGCAGCCATCCCGGCCATCACGGCTCCCCAGATACCGAACGCGCGGGCGCGGTCCTTGCCCCGGAACGTCGCGTTCACCGTCGACAGGGTCGCGGGCAGGATCATGGCGCCGCCGATGCCTTGCAGGGCCCGCGAGGCGATGAGCGCTGAACCGGAGCCGGCCTGCCCCGCGATGATGCTCGCGACGACGAACACGACCACACCGACGGCGAACACGGTGCGGCGACCGAGCTGGTCGGCCAGCCGGCCGAACACCAGCAGCAGCGCTGCGAACACCATCGCGTACAGGCTCGAAACCCACTGTGCGTCAGTGAGGTCCAGGTGCAGGTCGCCGATGATGCGCGGCAGGGCCACGCCGACGATGGTGCCGTCGAGAACGATCATCGACAGGCCAGCGGCCAGCACCCCCAGCGCGAGCCACTTCCTCGGCTGCTCGCTCGCAGGCGGTGACACATCCTGCATCGTTCAGGCCTCTGCGCGGGCCGTCGCGGCCGCCGTCCCGGTGCCCGCCGTGAGCACCTGCTGGAGCCGGCGCTCAGACTCGACCTGGCGCACCACGCGCCCGATCCCGACGAACAGCAGCACGAACGCGCCGGTAAGCGTCATGTGACCGAGGCCAGAGACCCCCGCCAGCACCGCACTGTCGGCGGCGTCGTTGCCCAGGACCTGCAGGACGCCCTTGACGAGCATGCCCCCGGTCGTCAGGACCAGGCCCGCCTGCCACACCCAGAAGCCGGCTCGGAACGGGCGAGTCGTCGCAAGCCTGCTCCAGATGCCAGCCAGTGCCAGCAGCACGAGCGAGACGACGGTGCCGAGCGCGAGCGTGTGCGTGTGCACCAGAGCCAGCTGGGTGCCGCCTGCGACATCGTTGAGCTTGGTGAACTCGCGGTAGAAGAGCCCACCGGTGAGACCGACAGCGGTCCAGGCGGCGGCCGAACGGTAAAGCAGGGGAAGCATTTTCGAGACCTCTCATCGACGTGTCAGCAACGTCTTCGACGCTACGGAGCGCCGGCGCCGCCGCCCATCGGCCGGCATCAACCTTTCGGTGGAGCCAGACCACGGGCGATCGCGTCCCGGTCGGCTGAGGAAGCCGCGGCTTGCCCGCGCCGCCCACCGCTCGCCTCGCGGGTTCGGTGGCGCCTGTGGTTCAGTGCTCGACGGACAGGACGCACGGGAGCCGCTCCAGCTGCCGGACCAGCAACGCCGTCATCTCCCGGGTGGCGATGAAGGCGTGTTCGACCTGCCAGGTGTCGTGCTCGTCGGTCAGACGTGCCGTGATCGACTGGGGCGCGCTGCCTCGGTGACGGACGAGCCCGATGACGCGGTTCACGCCGGTCAACCCGTCCCGCACGGTCACGCGAAGGCTGCTCGGGACGGGGGTGCTCTCAGGGGCACCGGTGCTTGTCATCATGGGTTCGTCGGCCGGGGCCGGACGCAGATGGTCACGGACACCTCAGCCGTCTCCTTTCGCGCAGTCCGGCCGAGGGCTCGCTCCGAGCCGGGCGCGCCTGTTCTCAAACCGATGAAGTGGGGGTCGCGCTGCCAGCCACCCGGCTGGGGCTGCCGTGTCGCAGCGAGCGCGGGATCGATCGTTGCCGGGCAAGGCGGCCGAGGCAATCCACTCTTCGATGGATGCTGCCAGGCAGATCGAGCATCCTGTGGGCACCTACCGTTGCCAGATCCGTCTGCTCGTCGATCGGCGCCGGTCGACGGTTGTGCCGGAAGACGTTGACCCGCCGGAGGCCAGCCGTATCTCGTGGGACATCCGCGCCGTCTCTGCGCGGACGAAGTTGTCATCGGTAGGACTCGGTCGTCCTCGGCCGATACGCGCCCGAACGTACGAGCCGATCTCCACGACGCACCTCGCCCGTCGCGGGTGACCTTCCGCCCGGCGACGGGCGCCGGTCCGGGTGGAGGATGGGCTCGTCGCCACCGTCGCTCAGCGAGAGGACTGTCATGGCCATCCCGAGCCCTGGGTACTCGATCACGGTCCGGGTCGAGGTCCCGGCCTCGGCGAACGCGACCGCGGCCCTGACCACGGCCGTCTCCTCGACGGGCGGGGCGCTCACCGCCCTCGACGTCGCCGAGAGCCGCACCGACCGTCTCGTCGTCGACGTCACGTGCGACACGAGGGACGAGGCCCACGGTCACCTCATCACCGACGCCATCGCGTCCATCCCGGGCGCGGTCGTCCACAAGGTCAGCGACCAGACGTTCCTGCTCCACCTCGGCGGGAAGATCGAGGTCAACCCCAAGGTGCCCCTCAAGCACCGTGACGACCTGTCCCGCGCCTACACCCCGGGCGTCGCCCGGATCTGTCGCGCCATCGCCGAGCACCCGGAGGACGCTCGCCGCCTGACCATCAAGCGCAACACGGTGGCCGTCGTCACCGACGGCTCGGCGGTCCTCGGCCTCGGCAACATCGGGCCGCTCGCGGCGCTACCGGTCATGGAGGGCAAGGCGGCGCTCTTCAAGCAGTTCGGCGGTGTCGACGCATGGCCGGTGTGCCTCGACACCCAGGACTCCGACGCCATCGTCGAGATCGTGCGCGCCATCGCCCCCGTCTACGGAGGGGTCAACCTCGAGGACATCTCGGCGCCGCGGTGCTTCGAGATCGAGGCGCGCCTGCGCGACCTGCTCGACATCCCGGTGTTCCACGACGACCAGCACGGCACGGCGATCGTCGTGCTCGCAGCCCTGACCAACGCGCTCCGCGTCGTCGGCAAGCCCATCGAGGACGTACGCATCGTCGTCTCGGGGGTCGGGGCGGCCGGTCACGCCATCATCCGGCTGCTGCTGACCCAAGGAGCCCGCGACATCGTCGCCTGCGGCCGAACCGGCGTGGTCCATGCAGGCACCGAGGCCATGGAGCCGTTCCGCCAGTGGATCGCCGAGCACACCAACCCTCGAGGGGTCAGCGGCAGCCTCACCGAGGTCCTCGCCGGGGCCGACGTGTTCATCGGTGTCTCGGCGCCCGACCTGCTGACCGGCGAGGACATCGCGACCATGGCCGGCGACGCGATCGTCTTCGCGCTCGCGAACCCGGTGCCCGAGGTCGACCCCATCGCTGCGAGCGAGCACGCGGCGG
Organism: Intrasporangium sp. Soil_C_50; assembly: GCF_057656595.1. Lineage (NCBI taxonomy): Bacteria > Bacillati > Actinomycetota > Actinomycetes > Micrococcales > Intrasporangiaceae > Intrasporangium > Intrasporangium sp. Soil_C_50. The sequence continues at coordinate 7,642 of NZ_JBDGKB010000017.1, read as the reverse complement.
TCGTGGCGACGGGTCGCTCGGACCACCCCAACCAGATCAACAACGTCCTCGTCTTCCCCGGGTTCTTCCGGGGGCTGCTCGACGCGGGGGTGTCCGACATCAGCGACGCGATGATGGTGGCAGCCGCCCGCGCCATCGCCGACACGGTCGAGCCCGGCGAGCTCAACGCGAGCTTCATCATCCCGAGCGTCTTCGACGCCACTGTCGCGCCCGCCGTCGCCGCGGCCGTCAAGCACGTGGTCGAGCCCGCCTGAGGGGCGTCAGGCGGCGTGACGGCCGGTGCTCGAGCGTCGGACGACCGCCCCCGCGGGGATCGTCTCGTCGACGTCGATGCGGACGCCGTCCCACACGTGGGCGCTCGCGCCGACCTTCGACCGGGCACCGATGCGTGCCCCTCGTCCGATGACGGCGCCGCGTCCGACGTGGACGCCCGAGCCGATGACGGCGTCGGCGTGCACGGTGGCACCGGCGTCGATCCAGGCGCCGCTGTGGATGTGGGCGCGCGGGCCGATCGTCGCTCCGCGGTCGACGTACGTGGTGTCGCCGACGTAGGCGGCGGGGTCGACGGTCGCGTGGCGCTCCACGTAGCCGCCACCGTTCTCGTGGCGCGCGTAGTGCAGCATCATGCCGTTGTCGGCCTCGAACTCCTCGTACTTCCTGCGCCTCACGTTCCACCTCTCCTCAGACTGCGGTCCGGTTCCTGCACGTTCATGCCCGGAATCGTCACCTGAGCAACGTTCGAGCCCAGATGAAGATTCCGGACCGCGGCAGCGATCTGTCAGGCCCGGGCGGCCAGGCCACGGACGTCGTGGGTGGCCGTCTCGAGCATGTCCGAGAACGACCCCGTCCGACGCTCCGCTGCGGACGCCTGCTGTCGCAGCGCCTGCACCACGAGCGCGGCGTCCGTCGGGCCGAGGTCCTGGAGCAGGACGGGGAGCTCCCGCTCCTCCTCGGCCCGCGCGTGCTGGGTGATGGCCTCCTCGATGAGGCCGAACTGGGTCAGGAACACGGGGGAGTCCGTGCCGGTGTCCTCGAGCCGCCGGATCTGCTGACCGACACCCTCCTCCTCCGCGATCCGTTCGGCGCCGACGTCAGGGTCCGCCGTCGTCCCGGCACGGGGGTGGAGCAGGACCTCCTCGACGGCCTCGTGCCCGGCCAGGTAGGCGAGCAGCCGGTGGAGCGCGTCGGGCCTGCCGGTGGGGTCGGTGGCGTGCACCGCCGCGATGAGGCGGGTGATCTCGCCGTGCTGGGCGGTGACCGCCTCGAGGACGTCGTGAGCCGTCGTCGGCTCGGGTGCGGGGCGTGGGTCGGTCATCTGCTCGTTCCTCCTTGTCAGGGCGGGGTGGCGGGTCGCGACGCCGCGGGCGCCCGCCAGGTGTCCACCGAGGTAGGCAGCCGCACCGGCGAGGCCCGAGCCCACGAGCGCGAGCGCGACGCCCGATGTGTGCTGACCTCGCCGACGCGTCAGCCACGAGCCCGTGTAGGCGGCGAGCGACGCGGCGTTGAGGGCCGCGTGGACGACTCCGACGCGTCGGTCCCGCTGGCCCGCCGCGTGCCACTCCGTCCAGCCCGACGCGGCCGTCGGCGCTGCGGCGAGCAGCCCGAGCCCGAGGAGCCGCTGGGCGGCATCCCGCGACCGTACGCCGCCGAGCGCGTCGAGCACGCCGGCCGCGGTGAAGAGCCCGATGGGGAGGTCCGTGAGCGCGGGGTGCAGCGCGTGACCGAACCAGCGGCCGCTCAGCACGGACGCCGCGGCTCCGCGGCCGAGCGGTGCCGTGACCCGGGCGGCCAGTGCCGCGGCGCGGTCGAGCCGCGCGTCGTCCTCCAGGGCGACGGCGATGCGGGTCGGCAGCGGGAGTGGCGTCTCTGAGTGTCGTGCCATGACGGTCCCCTACCCACGCGCGTGCCGTCGGCACCGGGCCAGGATGCGGGGCCGGGCGCGTCGAGGCCCGGGCATACGGTGGGCAGCATGAACTTCCGTTACCTCGGCAACAGCGGCCTCAAGATCTCCGAGATCACCTACGGCAACTGGCTCACCCACGGCTCGCAGGTCGAGAACGACGTCGCGACGCAGTGCGTGCGTGCCGCGCTCGACGCCGGCATCAGCACCTTCGACACCGCGGACGTCTACGCGAACACCAAGGCGGAGAGCGTCCTCGGCGACGCCCTCAAGGGCGAGCGGCGCGAGAGCCTCGAGATCTTCACGAAGGTCTACTGGCCCACCGGCCCGGGCGGCAAGAACGACACCGGCCTGTCGCGCAAGCACATCATGGAGTCGATCAACGGCTCGCTTCAGCGCCTGCAGACCGACTACGTCGACCTCTACCAGGCCCACCGCTACGACACCGAGACGCCGCTCGAGGAGACGATGCAGGCGTTCGCCGACGTCGTCCGCCAGGGCAAGGCCCTCTACATCGGCGTCAGCGAGTGGACCGCCGACCAGATCCGCGCCGGGCATGCGCTCGCCAAAGACCTTGGCGTGCAGCTGATCTCGAGCCAGCCGCAGTACTCCATGCTGTGGCGGGTCATCGAGGGCGAGGTCGTGCCGACGTGCGAGGAGCTCGGCGTCAGCCAGATCGTCTGGAGCCCCATCGCGCAGGGCGTGCTCACCGGCAAGTACCAGCCGGGCCAGCAGCCGCCGGCCGGTTCGCGCGCCGCCGACGAGAAGGGGGGCGCGGACATGATCAAGCGGTTCATGAACGACGACGTCCTGACCCGCGTGCAGAAGCTGAAGCCGGTCGCCGACGAGGCCGGGCTCTCGATGGCCCAGCTGGCGGTCGCGTGGGTGCTGCAGAACCAGAACGTCGCGGCCGCCCTCGTCGGCGCGTCGCGACCCGAGCAGGTGGCTGAGAACGTCAAGGCCGCCGGAGTGACGCTCGAGCCCGAGCTCATGGCGCGCATCGACGACGCCCTCGGCGACATCGTCGAGCGCGACCCCGCCCGCACGGCCGAGAACGCACCGAAGACCCGCGTCGCCTGACTGCCTCCGTCACCGAGCACGTACGCCGCCCAGCCGGATTCGCAAGGCTGGGCGGCATACGTGTGTGGGCGGGTGTCAGGCCGCCACTACGGCGTGATCTTCGTCAGACGCGTCGACCAGTTGCCCAGGGACGTCCGCGTGCCGCCGCAGCTGCCGAAGGGCGCTGCGACGTACTGCTGGAAGGTGCAGGTCTGGGCGATGTACTCGGACGCCATCCAGATCGACCGGCCGTCGGTGACGGCGGCGCCGTAGTCGCCCCAGCGAGTGCGGATCGGCGTGCCGACGAACGCCTTGTAGCTGGTGAACCCGTCTGCGGGGCCGAGGCCCTGGCCGACGATGTGAATCGGTCCGACCGTGCCCGTGGACGAGATCGGGACGTACCCCGCACTCGGGTAGTGGCTCGGTCCGGCGACGGTGAAGGCCATGGCGCCCTGCCCGCTGGGCAGCATGGTGATCGCCGGGTAGGTCAGGTCGCTGTCGGCCAGGGCGAGGTAGCCCTGCTTCTTGATGCTCCCGCCGACCTTGCCGGCGCCGTTGATCGTCGGCTGCAGCGAGAACCAGGCGATGCCGGCGCGCAGCTGGCCGTTGACGCGCACCGCGGTGTCGAGGGCACCCCACAGCGCACCGTTGGTGAACCAGGTCTGCTGCATGCGGGTGTCGTTGGCGTCGGGACTCGAGATGACCTCGTTGTGGGCGGGCTCCTGGTTCGGGTCGAAGAAGAACTGCCAGCAGCCGGGCCCGAAGGGGGTCCCGAGCGTCGTGTCGTTGATGCACTCGCCGAGCGGGATGTTCCCGGGCTTCTGCTGCACCTTCGGTGGGAAGACGTACGTCTGGCTCGTGACGGTGCGGCTCGTCACACCGAGGTTGGGCGTGGCCGCGTCGAGCGACGCCGTGTTCGTCAGCGCCCAGAGCCCGATCCGCCTGGCGGTGCCCGTCGGGTTGCCCGTCTCGGAGCCGTCACCGGCGACCGAGCTGAGCATGAACTCGGTGCCGTTGGCGTCGGTGGCGTACTGGTTCGCCGGTGACGTGGCCGGCCAGACCGTGAAGCCGGGTGTGCCCGCGAGGTCGAGGTTCTGGACCAGGGTCACGCCGAGGGACGCCGGGTGCTCGGAGAGCTGCCTCTTGGAGAACGCGAAGACCTGGGCGGCGTTGAAGTTCGGTCCGAAGAGGTCGTACTCGTTGGTCGTGATGTAGATGCCGTTGGCGTCGCCCCCGATGTGCGGGTAGTCCTGGAAGCACGGTCCAGGCGTGGTGCCGTCGGTGGTGCAGTGGTGGTTCGGCGTCCCGTCGGTCCCGTCGTTCTGCGCCGGGACGGAGTAGACGGTCCAGGCTCCCGTCGGGTCCCCGGTGTTCGAGACGGCCACGTCGATCGTGTTCTTGCCGTTGAAGTCACCGTTCGCGTCGACGTCGAGGGTCGTGATGGCCACGACGAACCGGTTGAAGTCGGGGTCGAAGTGGCAGACCGGGTCGATGACGTTGGGGCCGACGACGCCGGTCGTCCTGTTGATGGCCGCCGGGTAGCGGAAGAACGTGTTGAGGTCCTGGACGCCGGTCACCGGCACGGCGTTCGAGTTGTAGACCCGGAGCACGCTGTTGACCGCCTCGACGGTGAAGCCGTTGCCGACGCAGAGGGCCTGGTCGGGCGGCTCGAGCGAGAACTGGTTGCCGCCGTTCGCGAGCCGCTGGTCGCGGTGGTTGAGGCCTTGGATGCTGGCCTGGACGGCCGGGTTGGTGGCCGCGACCGCACTGGATGCCACGACGGGGGCATCGAGCGGGTGCTTGGGAAAGATCCCGCGCTTGAAGTTCGGGTCGGGTCGGGTGGACGGGACGGCAGGACCTTCGTCGTCAGGACCGGCCCGGAGCTCGGGCTGTTGCAGCCCGTCCGCGCCGCTGGCGAGGGATCGGATGGATGTCGAGCCGGTCGAAGGGACCTGGCGGGTGTCAGAAGAGGCGGCGTTCGCGGCTCCTGGCAGACTCAGCAGGGCGGCAGCGATTGCTGCGGCTCCGCCGGTGGCGATGATCTTTCGCATGAGCACCTCCGAGTGGGGTAACTGCACCGACGTGTCGCGCGGGCCTCGCTCGGGTCGTTCATGCATGCGGAGCAGGAAATCCACACGACTTTCGAGCGTACGCTCGCGCTCCCCGGCCGGGAGCGGTTTGGTGGATGTGCCCTCCACGCAGACTGGTTGGCTGCATTTCCCGGTCGACGCGCCGCCGGGCAGACGTCCCGGGTGCAGCATCCTGTTGGCATCGATGGCTAGCCTGCGGCCATGGCACAGGGGGAGGGCGCGCGGTTCGCGCACGAGTCGGAGCGTCTCGTCTGGGAGCGACTCAGTGGCACGGTGGCGGACGGCACGGTGCTGCTGCCCAACCTGAGGCTCACGTCGCAGCGCAAGGACCACGAGCTCGACATCGTCGTGCTCATGCCCGGCCTCGGTGTCGTCGTCGTCGAGGTGAAGGGTGGCAGCGTGTCGGTCGACGCGCAGGGGCGGTGGTGGTCGGGTGGCGGCACCCGGAGGAGCCGTGTGCGCCCCGTCGAGCAGTGCCGCGACGGCAAGTACGCCTTGCGCGAGTTCATCGAGGCCGACCCCCGCTGGAAGAACCATCGCAGCAGGGTGCGCTTCGGTCATGCGGTTGTCGTGCCGTTCACTGACGTCGCCGACGACTTCGCCACCACGGAGTGTCCACGCTGGATGATCAGCGGCAGTAGAGACCTCGACCGCCTCACCGAGCGCGTCCGGGACGTCGCGGCTCGACAGGAGAACGAGCAGCGCGTGCCGACCCAGGACGATGTCGACCTCATTGTCGAGATCCTCACGGGCAGAAGCTTTCCCGCACCTGACATCACAGCGGATGCCGACGACCGCGAGGCGGTCGCGGACCGGCTCACCCAGGAGCAGGCCACGCTCCTGCAGGCCACCCGCCTCATCAAGCGCATGGAGATCCGCGGTGGGGCCGGCAGCGGCAAGACGATCCTCGCGCTGACCCAGGCCAAGGACCTGACGCGTGGCCAGGGCGACCGGCACCCGCAGCGCGTGGCCCTCGTCTGCTACTCCATCGGGCTGTCGCAGTACTTCAAGCGCCAGCTCGAGGGCGTGCCGCGCCGGCACCGGCCGGCCTTCGTCGGCTCCTTCGAGGACCTCGCCAACGAGTGGGGGATCGACACGGCGGCCCACGACCGCAACGACGCCGAGTTCTGGGAGCGCGACCTCGCGAGCCGGATGACGGAGATCGCGACCTCACTGCCCGAGGGCAGGAAGTTCGACGCCGTCATCGTCGACGAGGCGCAGGACTTCGCCGACCACTGGTGGTTCCCGCTCATGAAGGCGCTGCGCGACGAGGACGAGGACGGCCTCTACGTCTATTCCGACGAGAACCAGCGCATCTTCGCGCGCTTCGGCCAGCCGCCGGTGCCCCTCGTGCCCCTGGTCCTCGACCACAACCTGCGCAACACCCAGCAGATCGCCCGGGCCTTCGGACCGCTCGCGCCGATGCGGATGCAGCTGCGTGGTGGCGACGGCGCAGAGGTGACGTTCGTGGCGTGCCCGCGCGAGGAGGCCCTCGGAACCGCTGACGACCAGGTCGACCTCCTGCTCGAGAAGGGCTGGGAGCCGGAGCACGTGGCCCTGCTGACGATGGGGTCGCGCCACCCCGCCCAGGTGGAGCGCCAGGACGCCCGCGGTCACGTCGGGTACTGGAAGTCCTTCTGGGACAACGACGACGTCTTCTACGGACACGTTCTCGGCTGCAAGGGCCTGGAGCGTCGAGCGGTCGTGCTGTGCGTCAACGCCAAGAACACCGAACGGGCGCGCGAGATGCTCTACGTCGGCATGTCGCGGGCCACCGACCAGCTCGTCGTCGTCGGCGACCCGGAGTTCATCCGCGAGATCGGCGGCGACCAGGTGGCCGCCAGGCTCGGGATCTGACCGCCCCCGCCGACGCACAGCCCGAGAGGCTGGGGACAACTCGAGCGGGGCCGCCCCGGTCCGCACCAGCATGACGGGCATGACCTTCGAAGACCTTCCGGACCGTGCCAACGAGATCCCGCTCACCGACCCTGTCGTCGCCGGTGACGTCATCGACCTCATCATCGGTGACGCCGACCGCGCCGGCGGCTGCCTCGCCGTCATGATCTGCGACAGCGAAGACCGTGGCGTCCAGCCCGTCCTCGTCGGCGAGGTGCCCGAGGACGCCGACCCGGGCGGTCTGGTGAACCTTCTTCGCGCTGTCGCCCCGATGCTGCGGGAGTCCGGCGGCTCGGTGCTCGTCGGCCGGGGCCGAGCGCACGGCGTCCGGGCCACCGACACCGACCGGGAGTGGCACGAGGCGACGATCCGGACCTGCCGGGACGCCGGGATGCGGCTGCTGGGGTTCCACGTCGCCACCGCCGAGGGCGTGCTGCGCCTGCCCGACCCGCTGCAGGCAGCGTCCTGAGGGCGCCGCTCGCACAGGCTCCATGCGAAGGCGTTGTGCGCAGGAGCTGCCCGCCGCGACAGGCACGTCAGAACGGTGGCGGTGAGTCGTCGTAGCGGCGGGGCGTCGGTGGTGGTGGGGGAGCTGGCCGGAGGTCCTCGAGCCAGTCCTTGGGTTGGGTGGTGTAGCGGCGGCCGGCGGTGGTGCGCCAGTGCACGCGTGCGTCGTTGTCGCGGGTGGCGGTCCAGT
>NZ_JBDGKB010000016.1:0-92148 GCF_057656595.1 Intrasporangium sp. Soil_C_50 | reverse complement strand
ACTGGACCGCCACCCGCGACAACGACGCACGCGTGCACTGGCGCACCACCGCCGGCCGCCGCTACACCACCCAACCCCAGGACTGGCTCGAGGACCTCCGGCCCGCTCCCCCACCACCACCGACGCCCCGCCGCTACGACGACTCACCGCCACCGTTCTGACGTGCCGTGGGCGGGTGTCAGCCCGACTACGTCATCTCTTCGGAGACGGCCGGTCGCCTGCCAGGCGTCAGCCCCAGTAGTCGTCCATCGGCTCGGGTACGTCGTCGCGGGCCGCGCTGCCGCGCCGCTCGGTGACCGTGAAGCGGCCGCGGTAGAAGAGCATCGGCCGTCCGGCCTCGCCGTCCTCCAGGCCGCGCACCCGGCCGATGACGACGTCGTGGTCGCCGGCGACGTGCACCTGCTCGACCGTGCAGTGGATGCGAACGATCGCGCCGGGGATGCTCGGGCCGCCGTGCTCCGATGCCGACCACTCGAGCCCGTCGAAGCGTCGCCCCTCCGTCGAGCCGAACCGGGCGACGACGTCACGCTGGTCGTGCTCGAGGACGTTGACCGTGAACCGCCCCTGCTCGCGCATCCGGGGCCAGGACCGCCCGCGGTGGTCGGCGCAGAAGAGGACGAGCGGCGGCCGCAGCGACACCGAGGCGAACGACTGGCACGCGAACCCGACCGGCTCGCCCTCGGTGCCGTAGCCGGTGATGATCGTGACGCCGGTGGCGAAGTGACCGAGTGCGTGGCGCAGGTGCTCCGGCGAGGGCTCGACCGGCGTCGGGTCCGCGTCGGGGGTCGGAACGTCGGTCACGGCCGCTCGCCCCCACCCGGCTCCCGGGCCTCGCCGAAAGCCTGCACGAGCGCCGCGAGCCGCGAGGCCTCCCGGTCCGCCACCTCGCCGTCGGCCTTCTGGATCGCCATGACGGCCACGGTGTCGCCGTCCTCGAGGTCGAGGCTGACCCACGGTTCACCCCCACCGAACTGGACGCCGACGACCTCGGCCCACTCCAGCGTGCGGGTGACCACGAGGTTGCGCACGACGAGCCCCTCGCGGCTCGGCACCGCGACGATCGACGCGTAGCGCCACGCGACGATGGCCAGAACGACGCCGATCCCGAAGAACATCAGCCGGTCGCCGGCGCCCCAGTGTCCGAGGGTCTGCGTCGGCATGAGGAGGGCGATGGCCCCGAACAGCACGAGCGAGCCCCACGCTGCGGCGAGCGCCACGACCCGGCCACGACGCGGGCGGAACGGCGCGAGCGCGTCACCGTGGGGGTGCGCGGCAGCGGGGACCGCGTCGCTGTTCACAGCCGGCACGCCGCGATGTCGGTGACGAGGATGGCCCGCGCCCCGAGGTCGTAGAGCTCGTCCATGAGCCGGTTGCGCCCGACGCGGGGCACCATGGCGCGCACGGCGACCCACGCATCGTCCTGCATCGGCGAGACCGTCGGCGACTCGAGGCCAGGGGTCAGCTCACAGGCCTTGTCGACGAGGTCCTTGGGGCAGTCGTAGTCGAGCATGACGTACGTGCGCGCTGTGATGACGCCCGCGATGCGCCGCTGGAGCACCTCGATGGCCTGGGCCTCTCCCGGGCGGTCGCCCCGGATCAGCACGGCCTCCGATCGCAGGATCGGCTCGCCGAAGACCTCGAGACCCTGTTGACGCAGGGTGGTCCCGGTCTCGACGACGTCGGCGATGCAGTCGGCGACACCGAGGGTGATCGCGGTCTCGACCGCACCGTCGAGGCGCACGACCTCGGCGGCCAGCCCGCGGGCTGCGAGGTCGGCGCGGACGAGCCCGGCGTAGGAGGTAGCGACGCGCTTGCCGGAGATCTCATCGACCGACCCGACGTGCCCGGGCTTGCCGGCGTAGCGGAACGTCGACGCCCCGAAGCCCAGGGTCATGACCTCGACAGCGCCCGAGCCGGAGTCGAGGAGCAGGTCGCGGCCGGTGACCCCGGCGTCGACGGTGCCCGAGCCGACGTACACGGCGATGTCACGCGGGCGCAGGTAGAAGAACTCGACGTCGTTGTCGTGGTCGGTGACGACGAGCTCCTTGGTGTCGCGACGCGTCCGGTAGCCCGCCTCGCGGAGCAGGTCGACGGTCGCCTCGGACAGGGAGCCCTTGTTGGGCACGGCGATGCGGAGCATGGGGTGGTCCTCGGAGTCCTCGAAGTCGGTGTGACGGTGGGACGCCCGCGCCTCAGAGGTGCGCGTAGACGTCGTCGAGCGTGATGCCCTTGGCGATCATGAGGACCTGCAGATGGTAGAGCAGCTGGCTGATCTCCTCGGCGGCCTCGTCGGTGGTCTGGTACTCCGCGGCCATCCAGACCTCGGCAGCCTCCTCGACGATCTTCTTGCCGATGGCGTGGACGCCGGCGTCGAGGGCCGCGACGGTGCCGGAGCCCTCGGGCCGCGTCTCGGCCTTGTCGGCCAGCTCGGCATACAGCTGTTCGAAGCTCTTCACGAGAGGCAAGCGTACGGGGGCCCGGCCCCCGACCCCGACCCCGCTCACTCCGTGGCGGTCCTGCTCGCCGGCACGACGTGCGCGCCGCCGTGGCCGGCGCCGGGGGGCGACACCCGGGCGAGGGCCACGACGGTGGCGACCGCCGCGGTCGCCGCCTCGTGGCCCTTGTCCTCCGCCGAGCCCGGCAGGCCGGCCCGGTCGAGGGCCTGCTGCTCGTCGTCGCACGTGAGGACGCCGAACCCGACCGGCGTGCCGGTGCGCACCGCGACGTCGGTCAGCCCGACCGCGGCCGCCTGGCAGACGTACTCGAAGTGCGGTGTGCCACCGCGGATGACGACCCCGAGGGCAACCAGCGCGTCGTACCAGTCGGCGAGCCGGGCGCACGCGACCGGCAGCTCGAAGGTGCCGGGCACCCGCACGACGTCGACGTGCTCGACGCCGGCGTCGGCCAGGCCTCGACGGGCGCCGTCGAGCAGCCCGTCCATCACCGTCTCGTGCCAGCTCGCCGCGACGACGGCCACGCGCAGGCCGCGCCCGTCGGTGTGGATGGTGGGGCCGCCGTCCTTCATGCCGTCTCCTGTCCGTGCCGGGCGTCGTCGGTCGGGATGTCGTGACCGAGGCGCTCGCGCTTGGTGATGAGGTACTGCTCGTTGTCCTGCCCGACGGGGCCGTGGATCCGCTCGACGGCCACGACGTCGAGCCCGAGGCCGCGCAGTGCCTGCACCTTCCTCGGGTTGTTCGTGAGCAGCACGACGCCGTCCACGCCGAGGTCGTGGAGCACCGCCGCCCCGGCCGCGTACTCGCGGGCGTCGACCGGCAGCCCGAGCGCCGTCTGCGCGTCGACGGTGTCGGCGCCGCGGTCCTGCTGGGCGTAGGCGCGCAGCTTGTCGACGAGCCCGACGCCCCGGCCCTCGTGGCCACCGAGGTAGACGACGACGCCACCCTCGGCCCCGACCCGCGCCAGGGACGCCTGCAGCTGCGGGCCGCAGTCGCAGCGCAGCGAGCCGAACGCGTCGCCTGTCAGGCACTCGGAGTGCAGACGCGTCAGCACCGGACCCGTGCCGGACAGGCCGTGCAGGCCGCGTGGGCTGACGAGGGCGACGTGCTCGTCGCCGGTCAGGGTGTCACGGTAGCCATGGGCGGTGAAGGTGCCGTGGACCGTCGGGATGCGGGTCGTCGCGAGGCGCTCGACACGGTCGTGGCGCTGGCGGTGCTCGACGAGCTGCTCGATGGTGACGACGGGTAGCCCGTACTCGCGGCCGAGGGCGACGACGGCGTCGAACCGCATCATCCGGCCGTCGTCGTGGACCAGCTCGCCGATGATGCCGACGGGCTCGAGGTCGGCGAGGCGCGTCAGGTCGACAGCGGCCTCGGTGTGGCCGGGCCGGGTCAGGACGCCACCGTCCTTGGCGCGCAGCGGCAGGATGTGCCCGGGTCGGATGAGGTCGCCGGGCCCCGACGCGGGGTCGGCGAGCACCTGGGCGGTGCGCAGCCGGTCGGCCGCGCTGATCCCGGTGGTGACGCCCGACGCGGCGTCGACCGACACGGTGTACGCGGTGCGGAGCGGGTCGCGGTTGTCGGCCACCATGAGCGGCAGCTCGAGCCGGTCGGCCACGGCGGCAGGCACCGGGGCACACAGGTAGCCGGACGAGTGGCGGATCGTCCAAGCCATCCAGTCCTCGGTGGCGGTGGCCGCGGCGAGCACGAGGTCGCCCTCGTTCTCGCGGCCCTCGTCGTCGAGAACGAGGACGGGCCGTCCGGCACGCAGTGCGTCGAGAGCGTCCTCGACGGTCGACAGCCCGCTCATGACGTGACCTCCTGCGGCCGGGAAGGGCGGTGTTCGAGCAGTCGCTCGACGTACTTGGCGATGACGTCGACCTCCAGGTTGACGAGATCGCCGACTCCCTTGTGCCCCAAGGTCGTCAGGTCCAAGGTCGTCGGGATCAGGGACACCGTGAAGGTGTCGTCGGTGACGGACGCGACGGTGAGCGAGACGCCGTCGACGGTGATCGAGCCCTTCTCGACGACGTACCCGGCAAGGTCGCTCGGCAGGGTCAGCTCGACGGTCTCCCAGCGATCGCCGGGCGTGCGCGCCGTGACCGTCGCCGTGCCGTCGACGTGCCCCTGCACGACGTGGCCGCCGAACCGTCCGTCCGCGCGCATGGCGCGCTCGAGGTTCACGCGGTCGCCGGGCCGCAGCGCGCCGAGCGAGCTGCGCCGCAGCGTCTCGGCCATGACGTCGACGGTGAAGCCCTCGGCGTCGTGCTCGACGACGGTGAGGCAGACGCCGTTGACGGCGATCGAGGCGCCGTGCACCGCGTCGGACACGACCAGCGGACCGGTGATGCGGAGCACGGCAGAGTCGACGCCGTGGTCGAGCGCGGCGACCGTGCCGAGCTCCTCGACGATTCCGGTGAACATGGACTACTCCTTCGTGGTGGCGTGGATGCGCACGTCGTCGTCGACGAGCGTCACGTCCGCCGTGTGCAGGCGGAGGGTGTCGGAGACCGTGCCGATGCCGAGGTCGGCCACAGCGTGGGGACCGGCCCCGAGAAGGGCCGGCGCGAGGTAGGCGTACACGTCGTCGACGAGCCCGGCGCCGAGGAAGGCGGCCGCGAGCGTCGGGCCGCCCTCGAGCCAGACGTCACGGATACCCCTGTCCCACAACAGCTCCAGCGCCTCCTTGGGGTCGTGGGTCCGCAGGTGCAGGAAGTCGTGGGCCCCGGCGTGCACCGCAGCGGACGCCGGGACGTCGCGCAGGCCCATGACGACGCGCAGCGGCTGGCGCGACAGGTCGGTGCCCGACGCGTCGCGCACCGTGAGGCGCGGGTCGTCGGCGAGGAGCGTCCCCGTGCCGACGAGGACGGCGTCGCGCGTCGCGCGCAGCCGGTGCACGTCGGCACGCGCCCCCGGGCCGGTGATCCAGCGGCTCGAGCCGTCGGCCGCGGCGCTGCGCCCGTCGAGCGTCGCCGCGAACTTCCACGTCACGAGGGGGCGCCCGAGTGCCACGGTGCGGGCCCACCGGGAGTTCAGCTCCGCGGCATCGTCGGCGAGCAGACCACCGATGACGTCGACACCTGCCGCGTGCAGCTGCTCCGCGCCGCCGGCGGCGTCGGGGTTCGGATCGCTCTGGGCGAACACGACCCGGGCCACGCCCGCGTCGACGAGCGCGCCCGCGCAGGGGCCGGTGCGTCCGTGGTGCGCGCACGGCTCGAGCGTCACGTAGGCCGTCGTGCCCGCGGCCCGCTCCCCCGCGTCGGCGAGGGCGACGACCTCGGCGTGCTGTGTGCCCGCGCCGTGGTGGTAGCCCTCACCGGCGACGGTGCCGTCGGCGGCCACGAGCACGCAGCCGACGCGCGGGTTGGGGTCGGGCCACGGCCCGGCTGCGGCGAGGTGGAGGGCTCGTCGCATCCAGGCCGAGGCGGCCGTGTCGCCCATGTCGAGCCCCCGGTCAGCCGGTCTTGACGGCGGTCAGGTCGGGCTCGACGTCCACCCGGTCGGCCGTGCGGGTCACCTTGACCCACTGGAGGAAGCCGTAGACGACGAAGAGGCCGTAGAAGATGTACAGCACGGAGGTCGGCACGTAGTCGGTGGCGAACCCGAGCGGCACCCCGACGAGGTCGACGGCGATCCACGCGAGCCAGAACTCGTTCCAGCCGCGGGCCATCGCGTACGTCGCCACGATCGAGCCGACGAAGATCCACGCGTCGCACCAGAAGTACCACCACTGCGGCGACCAGAACGGGTTCGGGGCCGCCTCGGAGAGCATCCGGAAGACCTGCGCCGCGATGACGGTGCCGACGAGCCAGAACGCGACCGACACGGTGCGCTCGCGACCGGTGGCCCAGCGCGGGGTGATGGCCACGCCCGACGCGTCACCGGAGTGGTTGAGCCGGCGCACCTGGCTCCAGCGCCACCACCCGTAGATGCTCGTGACGATGAAGAAGATCTGCCGGCCGGCCTGCCCGAAGAGCGGGATTCGCTGGTCGGCGCCGAAGAGGGCGCCGGTGTAGACGAAGAAGAGCAGGATGTTCGCGACGATCCCGACCGGCCAGGCCCAGACGAGGCGCTTCATCCCGAGGTAGGCGGACGCGACGCCGATGAGGACGCCGATGAGCTCGGTCCAGTGCAGCTGGTAGGGACCGATGGGGATGGCGGCGTCGAGGACCTGCTGGAACAGGTTCTGCGAGGCGTCCGCGACTGCGAGTGTGACCATGTGGTGTTCGTCCTCGGAGGTTCGTGGTGTGTGTCGGACGAACTCCGGGGGTACTCCACAGGTCGGGTCGGGCGGGCGCGGGCTGCGCGGACCCGCGGGTGCGCGCACACCGGCCGTCGACGGCCTGTCTCGTGCTGCCTCCCATCCGGACTTTCACCGTCGGTCCTGGAATCCCACCAGGTCAACCGGCCGCTGGATGCGGTCGGGTCGCGGACTGTAACCGCCGGCTCGGAATTACACCGACCCCGGAGCACGTGCCTCCCAGTATGCACCCGCCCGCTGAGGCGTCGCACCCGGCGTCCGGGTGACGCGCGCCACGGCCCGGCTCAGTGGCGGTGGCGCTCGGCGAGCGCGCGCAGCTGCTCGACTGCGGCGGACGCGTCCTCGGCGCCGTAGACGGCGGACCCGGCGACGAAGACGTCGGCGCCCGCCTCCGCGCACTGCTCGATGGTGTCGGCGCTGACACCGCCGTCGACCTGGACCCAGATCTCGCCGCCGTGGCGCCGGACGGCCTCGCGCACCTGCGCGACCTTCGGCATCTGGTCGGCCATGAACGACTGCCCGCCGAAGCCGGGCTCGACGGTCATGACGAGGACCATGTCCAGCTCCGGCAGCAGGTCCTCGTACGGCGCGAACGGCGTGCCGGGCTTGATCGCCATCGACGCGCGCGCGCCCGCCGCGCGGAGCGTCCGGGCGAGCGCGCGAGGGTCCCGCGCCGCCTCGACGTGGAAGGTGACCGACTGGCAGCCCGCCTCGGCGTACGCCGGGGCCCAGCGGTCGGGGTCCTCGATCATGAGGTGGGCGTCGACCGGGATCGGGCTCACCTTGAGAAGCGCCTCGACCACCGGCAGGCCGAGCGTCAGGTTCGGCACGAAGTGCGCGTCCATGACGTCGACATGAGCCCAGTCGGCGCCGCTGATCCGGCGCAGCTCGGACTCGAGGTTGGCGAAGTCCGCGGACAGGATGCTCGGGGAGATCTGCACGCGCACAGCCTAGGGGTGGCGCCGGGCTGCTCCGTCGTCAGGAGACTCTCAACCGACACACAGGCAGAACGGGTGTCCGGCCGGGTCGAGGAAGACGCGGAAGCTCGTCCCCGCCTGGTGCTCGTGCCGGGTCGCCCCGAGCGCGAGCACCTCGGGCTCGGCCGCGTCGAGGTCCTCGACGACGACGTCGAGGTGCATCTGCTGCGGCGCCTGCTGACCCGGCCACTCGGGCGCGCGGAAGTCCGCGACCTGCTGGAAGCAGATGCAGTTGCCGTTCTCGGCGCGGATCTCGGCCCACCCGTCCGACACGTCGACCTTCCAGTCGAGGAGTGTCCCGTAGAAGGTGGCGAGGGCGGCGGCGTCGGGGCAGTCGATGACGAAGCTGGGGTACTGGGCGATGGCCATGCGCCGGACCCTAACGGCCCTTCCGGACGTTCGGCGTCCGGAAGCGTCAGCGGCGGCGCAGGAGCGCCAGGAACATCGCGTCGGTGCCGTGGACGTGGGGCCACAGCTGCACGTAGGGCCCGTCGCCGAGCCCCGCCAGCTCGCGGCCCGACGCGTCCCGGAACAGCGGGCGTGCGTCGACCACCTCGATGTCGTCACGCTTCTTCAGCACGTCGGCCACGACGAACCGCGTCTCGTTGAGGTGCGGGCTGCACGTGGCGTACGCGACGAGCCCGCCGGGTGCCGTGGCCTCGATCGCCGACGCGAGCAGCTCGCGCTGCAGCCCGGCGAGCGCCGCGACGTCGCCCGGGGTGCGCCGCCAGCGCGCCTCGGGACGGCGACGCAGGGCCCCGAGGCCCGTGCAGGGCGCGTCGACGAGCACGCGGCTGTAGCGTCGCGGCTCCTCGGCGCCCATGTCGCGGCCGTCGCCCTCGCGCACCTCGATGCTCGTGCCGGCATCGGCGGCCGCGGCTCGCGCCGCAGCCAGCGTCTGCCACACGAGGTCGGCTCGGTGCTCGCTGACCTCGTTGGCCACGAACGGGATCCGCCGCCGGACGGCGAGGGCGGCGAGCAGGCCAGCCTTGCCACCGGGCCCGGCGCAGAGGTCGAGCCAGCGCTCGTGCGTGGCTGCCTCGCCCGTGACGTCGGCGGCGGCGAGGGCCAGCGCGAGCAGCTGAGACCCTTCGTCCTGCACGGCGGCACGCCCCTCACGCACCGCGCGGATGGACCCCGGGTCGCCCTCGGGCAGCACGGCACCGACCGGGCTCGTCGGCGACACCTCGGCGCCGGCGTCGACGAGCTCGTCGACGCTCGAGAGCCCGGGGCGAGCCACGAGGGAGACGCGCGGTGGGGCGTTGTCGGCCGTGAGCAGCGCCGTGAGCGGCTCATCGACGTCGGAGGCGGTGGCCGCGCCGTGGCCGATGAGGGCGGCGCGCAGCGCCTTGACGACCCACGCGGGGTGCGACGTGCGGACCGCGAGAGCCTCGACCGGGTCGGCAGTGCGCTCGGTGACGGCCTGCACCCACGCGTCGAGGTCGCGCTCGCTGACTCGGCGCATGACGGCGTTGACGAAGCCGGCCGCGCCGGCGCCGTTGACCTGCCGCGCGAGGGCGACGGTCTCGTCGACGGCGGCGTGGGTGGGAACCCGCATGCCGAGCAGCTGGTGCGCGCCGAGGCGCAGCGTGTCGAGCACCCGAGGGTCGATCCGGTCGACGGGCCGGTCGGCCGCCACGGACACGATGGCGTCGTAGAGGCCGCGCAGGCGCGTCGCCCCGTAGACGAGCTCGGTGGCGAACCCGGCGTCGCGGCCGCCGATCCGCTTCTCGCGGAGGTGCTTCGGCAGCGCGAGGTTGGCGTAGGCGCCCTGGGCGATGTCTCGCATCACGGTGTACGAGGCGAGGCGCGCCGGGTCGGTGCGGCGTGCGCGTTCCGACGGACGCTGGGAGGAGCGGTGCTGGGCCGAGCGGTTGCGCGCCGGTGGCCGCTGCCGACCCGTGCGGCGGGACCGGTCGGAGTCGCCCTGGCCGCCCTGGCCGGAAGGCTGGTCACTCACCGCCGAGCACCTCCCCCGCCTCGACGCGGGTGCCGCGGGCCCAGTCGGCGGCGGGCATCGGCTTCTTGCCGTGGGCCTGGACGGTGCCGAGCCGGACCGGCGCCGTGCCGGTGCCGACGAAGACCGCCCGCTTGGTGACGACGAGCTGCCCGGGGGGCAGGGCGCCGTGGCCGGCGACCTCGTCGGGTGCAGCGAGGGTCAACGGCGCGACCTTGAACCGCTCGCCGCGGAAGGTCGTCCAGGCGCCCGGTGCCGGCGTGCAGCCGCGGACGAGGCGGTCGACGGCGATGGCCGGGTTCGACCACGTGATGCGCGCGTCGTCGACCTCGATCTTGGGGGCGAGCGAAACGCCTTCTGCGGCTTGCGGAACCGCGACGAGGTCGCCGCTCGCGATGCCGTCGAGCGTGGCGACGAGCAGCCCGGCGCCGGCAGACGCGAGCCGGTCGAGGAGGTCGCCGGCGGTGTCGGTGGGACGGATCGTCTCGGTCATGACGCCGAAGACGGGGCCGGTGTCGAGGCCCTTCTCGATGAGGAACGTCGAGGCACCGGTGACTTCGTCACCGGCCATGATCGCGTGCTGCACGGGGGCCGCACCGCGCCAGGCCGGCAGGAGGGAGAAGTGCAGGTTGACCCACCCGTGCGTCGGTACGTCGAGCGCCGCCTGCGGCAGGAGGTTGCCGTACGCCACCACGGGGCACGCGTCTGGCGCGAGCCCGCGGAGGGCGTCCAGGAAGTCCGGGTCCCCGGCCCGTGACGGCGTCAGCACGGGCAGGCCGAGCTCCTCGGCGCGCCGGCGCACGGGCGAGGCCTCGAGCCGACGCCCCCGGCCGGCCGGAGCATCGGGGCGGGTGACGACCCCGACGACCTCGTGCCCGGAGGCCGCGACGGCATCGAGGCTGGGCAGGGCGACGTCGGGCGTGCCGGCGAAGACGACCCTCACAGCGCCCTCACAGTGCCCGGCCGAAGGTCGAGTGGGGGCTGATGCGGACCTCCGGCGGGTGGTCGGCGAACCACTCGGCCTCGCGGATCGCGCGCATCGCGGCCTTGCGGGCCTCCGGGTCGAGCCGGTCGATGAAGAGGATGCCGTCGAGGTGGTCGGTCTCGTGCTGGACGGCCCGGGCGAGCAGCTCGGTGCCCTCGAGGACGACGGGCTCGCCCCACATGTTCTGGCCCTTGGCGACGACGGACAGGGCGCGCTTCGTGTCGAACGCGAGGCCGGGGATCGACAGGCACCCCTCCGGGCCGTCCTGCTCCTCCACGGACAGCTGCAGGTCCGGGTTGACGAGGTGCCCGAGGACGCCGTCGACGTAGTAGGTGAACACCCGCAGCCCGACGCCCAGCTGCGGGGCTGCGAGGCCGGCACCGGGCGCGTCCATCATCGTGTCCTCGAGGTCCTTGACGAGGACCCGCAGCTCCTTGTCGAAGTCGACGACCTCGGCGGCGCGGCTGCGCAGCACGGGATCACCGAAGAGGCGGATGTCCTTGATCGACACGGATGCGGGTCCTTCGGTCGGGTCCGGGCGGGCAGGCCCGATTCTAGGCCCGCGGCCCCGAGGCCCCTGGAAGTGGTGCAAAAAGCCCGAAATGAGCACGAAATCGGGCGAAGAGGTGGAGTGTAGGGTCTGCCACTTCACGCATTCCGGCACCCAGCCGGAGGGCCCGATCCCGAGGAAGCCCGCATGCATCACCCCTCCCCCAGCCGCACGCGCTTCCGGCGCCTCCGCGGCGTCCTTCTCGCCGCCTCGGCAGCCGCGCTCCTGGTCCCCTTCGCGACTGCCGCGACCGAGGTCGTTGCCTCCCCCACGACGGAGGCCGTCGCTGCGGCGCCCGCGACGAAGCACTTCATCACCAACCTCCACGGCTCGACGGCTCCCAAGGGCCTCGGCTACGACGTCTTCGACACCGGCGCCTCCGGCGTCGCCGGGCTGCCGACCGGCGTCCAGGGCCTCGTGTGGCTGGGCCAGAAGTGCCCGACGCCTGCCGACGCGACGTTCCGCGCGACCGTCGACAAGCTCGCCGGAAACGCCAAGGTGTTCGGCTACTACCTGTCCGACGAGCCGCACATCGCCGACTGCCCGGGCGGTCCAACCGCACTGGCCAGCCGCGCCGACTACATCCGGTCGCGCACGAAGGGCGCGCAGATCTCGTTCATCGTGCTGTCGAAGGTCGCCGACTTCAGCCGGTTCCGCCCTGCGGCCAGTCACGTCGACCTCGTCGGCCTCGACCCGTACCCGTGCTCGACGGCCTCCCCCACGTGCCCGACGGCGAAGATCACCGACAAGGTCACGGCCGCCCGGCAGGCCGGCATTCCCCTGGCGGCGATCGTGCCGGTGTTCCAGACGTTCGGCCAGCAGGGCATCTCGGGCGGCTACTACCGGCTGCCCACCGCTTCGCAGATGCAGTCGATGCTCTCGGAGTGGCGCCGCCTCGTGCCGACGCCGGTGATGGACTACTCCTACGGTTGGGGCCACCAGAGCTCGTCCAACCCGACGCTCGTCGACTCGAGCGGCCTGCAGCGCGTCATGGCCACCCACAACGGGTGACGGCCCGCTGACCAGCACGCCCCGGCCGGGCGGTCAGGACCTCGCCTCGAGGGCCTCGCCGCCCGGCTGGGCGACGCTCGGTTCGGAAGCGTCGGCGCCGTCGTCGTGCGTCAGGTCGCGCACCGCGCGCGACAGCAGGGCCGACAGGGCGACGACGAGGTAGACGACGGCACTGCCGACGAGCAGCGTCTCGAGGTCGACGACGGAGGCGAGCCAGCCGTAGAGGAAGGTGCCGACCGGCATCGCCACGAACGACCCGAGCGCGTCGTAGCTCGACACCCTGGAGAGAACCGCGAGCGGGACGTGCTCGTGCAGCGCGGTCGACCACCCGACCCCGAACACCTCGACGGCCGCGCCCGCGACGAGGAAGCCGAGAGCCACCGGCACGAGCGACGGGTCGAGACCGAGCATGGCCATCGGCACGGCGAGCACCGTCATCGCGAGCATGCCGGCCCGCAGCGGGTGCGGCAGGCGCAGGCGCAGCATGACGAGTGTCATGAGCACCGTGCCAACGGCCTCGGCCGACAGGATGATCCCCCATCCCGCCTCTCCGATCGAGCGGTTCGTGGTCGCCACGAGCGGGCCGAGCACTCCGAGGACGCCGATGTGGATGGCGTTGAGGACGCCGAAGACGAGCACGACGACCCAGAGCCACTGGCGCCGGGTGAACTCGCTCCACCCCTCCCTGATGTCGCGCACCATCGAGGACCGCTGGGGCTTCGCACCCGATGGCGCGGGCGCGTCGGTCCGCGGAAGCCGCACCCGCGAGAGGCACACGATCGCCACGGCGTACGTCAGGGCGTCGACGGCCAGGGCCCAGCCCGGTCCGACCGACACGACGAGCCCGCCGGCGACGGCCGGTCCGACCACGGCCAGCCCGCTGCGGCTGAACGACAGCAGGGCATTGGCCTGCTGGAGCCGCGACCGCTCGACGACCAGCGGCACGATGCCCATCATCGCCGGCATCGTGAAGGCCGACACGGCGCCGTTGAGGGCCTCGATGACGGTCAGCTGGGTGAGGGTCGCGTGCCCGCTGATGACGAGCACGGCCGCCACGGCCTGGGTGAGCAGCGTCAGGGCGTGCGACACCTGCATGACGGTGATGCGCGAGAACCGGTCGGCGATGACGCCGCCGACGAGCAGGCAGACGACCATCGCCAGCGTGCGGGCCCCGAGCACCTGGGCCAGGGCCCCGGCCGAGGCGTCGACGTGCAGGACGGCGAAGGCGAGCGCGACCGGCGCCATGACCGTACCGACCGTCGAGACGGTGCGGGCGGCGAAGTACCAGGCGAACCGCCGGTCGCCGAGCGCCCCGAAGGACTGGCGCAGCCTCATGACTCCTCCTGCCCTGCGTCATCCCCGGAGCGGAGGCGGAAGGCGGCCACGGACAGTGCCACCCGCACCGTGCCCTCGGTCCGCGGTGGCCGGGCCGACGCGTGCAGCAGCGTGCTCGCCTCGTCGACGAGGGCACAGACGCGGTCCCACGCCTCGGGCTCGACCCAGAGGTCGGCGTCGGTGAAGCGGCTCGGGGTGCCCTGCTGCCGCTCGAGGAACCGACGGGGGATCATCTCGGCGAGGACCCGCACGTAGGCGAGCCGGTCCTCCTCCTTGCTCGCCCGTGGCCGCTGCACGGGCGCGTCCCACGGGTGCCGGTACTTCTTGGCGCGCCCACCTCGCACGCGCTCCTCGCCGGCGACCTCGAGCAGGCCGGCCGACTCGAGCAGCCGCAGGTGGTAGCTGGCGTTGGCCTGGGTGACGCCGAGCTCGCGGGCCACCTCGGCGGCGCTCAGCTCGGCACCGGTGAGCAAGGAGAGCATCTGCAGCCGCAGCGGGTGGGCCGTGGCGCGGAGCTCGCTGATCCGCTCTTCCTCCAAAGACATGTTTGGGAGTATGACGGTGGCGGTGCCCAACCGTCAAGCATCTCTTTGGGGGTCGGCGTCAGGCGGTCGCCTGCCGTTCCACCTCGAGGGTGAAGCCCTGCCCGCGAAGGCGGTCGGCCAGCCGCTCCCCGAGGGCCGTCGCGGGCGTGCAGACTCCGGTGCACCGGGGCAGGGCCTCGTCCACCGCGAGCGCGAGCACGGCCTCCCCGAGCATGACGGCGCTGCCGTCGTAACCCGGGTCGAACGGGGCGGCGACGCGTGTCACGTAGCGCGCGCCGGTCGTCGTCGTCGCGTGCACGTCCATCCGGAACCGGCCGGCGGCGCGCTGCTCGGCGCTGGGTCCCTCGCCCGGTGCGGGCAGGAAGCGGTCGAGGACGGCGCGCGTCGGCGCGTACGACAGCCCGGCGAGTCCCCCGACGAGCCCGATGCCGGCACCCGTGGCGACGACTCCGGACAACGGGCCGCGCCCGAAGTCGACGACCTCCCGATAGCGCAGACCGCGACCGTACGACCAGTCGGTCAGGGTGTTCGACAGGCGCACGATGCGGGTGTTGAAGCCGGCCATGACGAACGGGCCGCTCCACCGGCCGCTGCGGGGGTCGCGGTCGACCGGCACGAGCCTGCGCACCCGTCCGACGACGCCCCGACGCCGCCCGCCCCCGTTGCTCGGCTCGTCCGCGCGTCGCGGGCTGAGCGCGTACGGGTCCGCGAGGAGGCGTCGAGCGCCGTCGTCGGCGCGCGCCGCGATCGCCTGGCGCCGAACGGAGTCGACGGTACCGCCGGAGAAGCCGCCCTTCATCGACCGAACCCGCAGCGTGACGTCGGTGAGGGTCCCTTCGCCGTCGGCCGCCGCGCGCCGGGCCGTGAGCAGCACCCCGAGATCGGAGGGGATCGAGTCGAAGCCGCACGCGTGCACGATCGCCGCACCGGTCTCGCGAGCACGCGCGTCGAGCTCGTCGAGCGACCAGCGCACGAAGAGCACCTCGCCGGTGAGGTCCGCGTAGTGGGTGCCCTCCTCGGCGCACGCCCGGGCCACCTCCCGCCCGTGCGCGTCGTAGGGCCCGACGGTCGTGGCGAGCACCCGGGTGCGCGCGGCGAGTGCGCGCAGCCCGGCCGCGTCGGCGGCGTCGACGGCCACGACCTCCCAGCGCGACGCCACGGGGTCGGCACCGGACAGCTCGACGCGCAGGGCCTCGAGCTTCTCGCGGGACCGGCCGGCGAGGGCGACGCGCACGGGAGCGCCGGGTTCGTCCGCAGCCCGCCGGGCCAGGTGGGCTGCAGTCAGGGCACCGACGAAGCCGGTGGCGCCGTAGAGGACGATGTCGAGGTCGCGCGCAGGCAGGGACGGCATGGTGACCACTGTGCCAGCCTGGCGGGGCGGCCGACTCCCCCGACGCGAGTGGTGCTCACCACCCGTCGACGGGGTCGACCCGCACCGTGACGACGTCGGCCTCCTTGCGCGCCGACCGGAACGCCTTGAGCGCCAGAAGCGCCCGCGTCAGCGCGGAGGTGTCGGCCGAGGGCACGCGGACGAGCACGTGGTGGTCGCTCGGGCGCCGCTCCCCCTCGGCGTCGCCCGAGCCGCCGCCGGGGCCGCGTCGTGACGCCACACCGCCGGCGAGGGGCACGGGCCCCAGCACCTGCGCCGACGCCGGGAGGTCGGCCTGCTCGAGAGCCTCCTGGAGCGCCCGGCGAGTGCCGGTCAGCTGGGCGACGCGGGCGGCAGGCGGCAGACCGAGCTCGCGTCGGTCGGCGAGCTCGCGCTCGGCCAGCCAGGCCGGGTCCCAGCGCACGAGGGCCTCGACGGCGGGCAGGGCGACGCCGTCGGGCACGCCGCAGAGCACGACCGCCCGGCCCTCCCGCGCCAGGGCTGCGGCCGCGGTCCAGCGGCGCAGCGCCTCGAGGGGCGCGTCGTGCACGGGCAGGTCGAGGCTGGCCCACGCATCGAGCAGGAGCACCCCGGTGTACCCTCCGTCGGCCACGGGTTCGGCACCGGGCGTGGCGATGACGAGGGCCGGCTCGCGGCCGACGGACCGCAGCACCTCGCCCGAGCCGGACGTGTGCACCCCGACACCCGGGAAGGCCCGGCCGATCTCCTCTGCGGTGCGCCGCACCCCGGTGATCGACGAGCGCAGCCGCGGCGAGCCGCACTCGACACACCGGAACGACCCCGGCGTGACGGCGAGGCCACACCAGCGGCAGGCCGGCGCCGCGCCCGACGCACCGACCGACACGGGCCCCCGGCAGCGCTGGCACCGCACGGGCGTGCGGCACTCTGCGCAGCTGAGTGAGGGCAGGTAGCCGCGCCGGGGCACCTGGACGAGCACGGGTCCGTCGACGAGGGCGTCCTTGGCGACGCGGTGCGCCCGGGCCGGGATGTGGGCGCGGGCGGCAGGTCCGTCGCGCTCCTCGTCCGCGCCCTCCCCCGCGACGCCGACGCGGGGCACCGCGCCCCGCAGGCCGGGCCCGGGCTCGACGGGCACCAGCGCGCCCACCTCGACGTCGGCCTCGACGCGCAGACTGCGGGCGAAGCCGCCGGTGAGCAGGGCGGCGCCGGTGGCGGCCGCCCGCAGGCCGAGGACGACGCCGATGTGATGGTAGGGGGCGCGGGGCTCGGCCAGCAGGTCGTCGCCGTCGTCCCACCACGCGACGAGGCCGAGGTCGCGCACGGGAGCGAAGGCGGCGGCGCGGGTGCCGATGACGACCCGGACGTGCCCGCGCAGCACCTTGAGCCAGGCGGTGTACCGCGCCTGCGGCCCCTGGTCGGCCGTGAGCCGCACGTGTCGGCCCGGCCCCAGGGCCGCCGTCAGCGCGGCGTCGAGGCGTTCGACGTCGCGGTGGTCGGGGACGACGAGCAGCGAACCGCGCCCGGCGGCGAGGGCCGTGGCAGTGGCGACGGCCAGCGCTGCGGGCCAGTCGTGGTCGGGCGTGCGACCCGGCAGGGCGGTCCAGGCCGCTGCCGGGCCCTCCCCCGCGGTCACCCGACGCAGCCACGCCGGACCGGCCGGATAGGCCGCCCACGGGCCGGGGTCGGGCACCTCGACGGGTTCGACGACGGGTGGCTCGAGGGCCAGTGCGCGCTCGGCGGTCGCGTGTCGCTTGGGCACGGCGAGGCGCAGCACGTCGCTCAGCGTCCCGGCGTACCGGTCGGCGACGGCCCGGCACAGCGCGAGGACCTCAGGCGTCAGCACCGGCTCGGCGCTGACGACCCGGCGCAGCGGGGCCAGGCGCCCGTCGTGCTCAGGCGTGGCGCGTCGCTCGACGACGAAGCCGTCGAGGTCGCGGCCGGCGAAGCGGACCCGGACGCGGGCGCCGGGGACGGCGTCGGCGTCCAGCTCCTCGGGCACCGCGTACTCGAAGAGCCGGTCCAGGTGCGCCAGCGGCGTCTCCACGACGACCGCAGCGACCGGCCCGGAGGCCGGTCGCTGCGACCGGTCGTTGCTCGGTACGTCGCCCACGGGGGCGAATCTAGCCTCAGGCGGAGACGGCGGCCCTCAGGGCGTCCACACGGTCGGTGCGCTCCCACGTGAAGGCGTTGTCGATGCCGTCGGCCTTGGTGCGGCCGAAGTGGCCGTAGGCGGACGTCGGCTTGTAGATCGGGCGGAGCAGGTCGAGCGCGTCGACGATCGCGGCCGGACGCAGGTCGAAGACGTCGCCGATGGCCTGCTGGATGGCGTCGACCGACACGGTCTCGGTTCCGAAGGTCTCGACGTAGAGGCCCACGGGCTGCGCCTTGCCGATGGCGTAGGCCACCTGGACCTCGCAGCGGCGAGCGAGGCCGGCCGCCACGATGTTCTTGGCCACCCAGCGCATCGCGTAGGCGCCGGAGCGGTCGACCTTGCTCGGGTCCTTGCCGCTGAAGGCGCCGCCGCCGTGACGGGCCATGCCGCCGTAGGTGTCGACGATGATCTTGCGGCCGGTGAGGCCGGCGTCGCCCATCGGGCCGCCGATCTCGAAGCGGCCGGTGGGGTTGATGAGCGCACGGAAGCTCGAGGTGTCGAGGTCGGTGCCGCTCGCCGCGAGCTCCTCGAGGACCGGCGCGAAGACGTGCTCGCGGATGTCGGGCTCGAGCATCCCCTCGAGGGAGACGTCCGGCGCGTGCTGCGTGGACAGCACGACGGTGTCGAGCTTGACCGCCTTGTCGCCCTCGTAGGCGATGGTGACCTGAGTCTTGCCGTCGGGGCGCAGGTAGGCCAGCTCCTCGCTCTTGCGCACCTGGGTCAGGCGCTCGGCGAGGCGGTGCGCGAGGAAGATCGGCAGCGGCATCAGCTCGGGCGTGTCGTCACACGCGTAGCCGAACATCAGGCCCTGGTCGCCCGCGCCCTGCTTGTCGAGCGGGTCGACGCCGCCGTGGCGGTTCTCGTGCGCCGTGTCGACGCCCTGGGCGATGTCGGGCGACTGGGCGCCGATGGAGACGGACACGCCGCAGGTGCGGCCGTCGAAGCCCTTCTGGGAGCCGTCGTACCCGACCTCGAGGATCGTGTCGCGGACCAGCTTGGGGATCTCGACGTAGCCGGTCGTGGAGACCTCACCGGCGACGTGGACGAGACCGGTCGTGACCATGGTCTCGACGGCGACGCGAGCCTGCGGGTCGACCCGCAGGAGGGCATCGAGGACGGAGTCGCTGATCTGGTCGCAGATCTTGTCCGGGTGCCCCTCGGTGACGGACTCGGACGTGAACAGACGTGCGGACACTGGCTCTCCCTGGCTCGGGTGCGGGTGGTGTGGCCCGGTCGGCGGCGCTCGTGGCGCGGGCGTGTTGCGTGAGTGTAACCGTCACCCGATGAGCGGGGTCAGGGTGTCCCAGAGTGCGTCGGCCACGGTGGCCTTGCTCGCGGGCCCGACCGTGACGACCTCGTCGGTGCCGCGTCGGAGCACGTGCACGGTGGTGTCGTCCTTGCCGAAGGTGAGGTCGGTGCCGACCTCGTTGACGACCTGGACGTCGCTGCCCTTGCGAGCGAACTTGGCGCGCGCGTGGTCCATGACCGACCCGTCGGCGTCGCCCGTCTCGGCGGCGAAGCTGACGACGAGTGGCCGCTGCGCGCCGAGGGCGTCGCGGTCGGCGACGAGGCCGCGGACGATGTCGGGGTTCTCGACGAGCTCGACGGTCAGCCCGCCCTCGCCCGGCGCCGCGGCGGGGTCCTTCTTGATCTTGCTGCCGCTGACCGTCGCGGGCCGGAAGTCGGCGGGGGCTGCGGCCATGACGACGACGTCGGCCCCCTGCGCGGCTGCGGTGACGGCGTCGCGCAGCTCGAGGGTGGTGCCGACGCGGACGACGCGGATCCCGTCGGGTGCCGGGAGGTCGACGTTGGCGGCCACGAGCGTCACCTCGGCGCCGCGGGCGGCGGCGGAGGCGGCGATGGCCAGGCCCTGCTTGCCCGAGCTCCGGTTGCCGAGGAAGCGGACCGGGTCGAGCGGCTCACGGGTGCCCCCGGCTGACACGACGACGCGGCGCCCGGTGAGCGGGCCCGCCCCCGACGTGCCCGACGCGTCCGACGTGCTGTCGAGCACCGCGAGGCATGCGGCGTAGATGTCCTCGGGCTCGGGCAGCCGCCCGGCGCCGGAGTCGGCGCCGGTGAGGCGCCCGACCGCAGGGTCGATGACGTGGACGCCGCGCGAGCGCAGCGTCGCGACGTTGGCCCGAGTGGCGGCGTGCTCCCACATCTCGGTGTGCATCGCCGGGGCGAAGACCACCGGGCAGCGCGCCGTGAGAAGGGTGTTCGTCAGCAGGTCGTCGGCCAGGCCGTGCGCGGCCCTGGCGAGCACATCGGCCGTGGCCGGTGCGACGACGACGAGGTCGGCGTCCTGCCCGATCCGCACGTGCGGCACCTCGTGGACGGAGGTCCACACCTCGGTCGACACCGGCTTGCCGGACAGCGCCGACCACGTCGGCGCCCCGACGAAACGGAGCGCCGCCGCGGTGGGCACGACCGTGACGTCGTGGCCGGCCTCGGTGAACAGGCGCAGCAGGGTGCACGCCTTGTACGCGGCGATGCCGCCGCTGACGCCGAGGACGACGCGCATCGGACCGGCCCCGCCCAACGGAGCGCTCAGCCCTCGGTGGGCTCGGACGTGAGCAGGCCCTCGTTGATCTCGCGCAGCGCGATCGACAGCGGCTTCTCGTGGACCTCGGTCTCGACGAGCGGGCCGACGTAGTCGAGCAGACCCTCCTGCAGCTGCGAGTAGTACGCGTTGATCTGGCGGGCGCGCTTGGCCGAGTAGATGACGAGCGCGTACTTGGAGTCGGCGGCGGTCAGCAGGTCGTCGATCGGCGGGTTGGTGATGCCGATGGGAGCAGCCTGGGTACCGGACACGGTGATCTCGTTTCGTTCGGGGGTCGGCGCGTACCTGCCTGACCGGGCACGCGAGGGTCGGGACTCACCGTTCGGCAGGTCCCGATCTCATCAATGATACGAGTTCCTCGCTCGCACGACGAACGTCGTCGTTGACGATGACCACGTCGAACTCGGACTGGGCGGCCAGCTCGGCTCGCGCCGTGGTGAGCCGCCGCTCGCGTTCGGCCTCGTCCTCGGTGCCGCGACCGACGAGGCGGCGCACCAGCTCGTCCCAGCTCGGGGGTGCGAGGAACACGAAGAGTGCGCTCGGCCACGTCTCGCGCACCTGGCGCGCGCCCTGCAGGTCGATCTCGAGGAGGGCGTCCCGGCCCTCGCGGATGGCCCGCTCGACGGGTCCGCGCGGCGTGCCGTACTTGGCGACGCCGTGCACGACCGCGTACTCGAGGAACTCCCCGGCCGCGACGAGACGGTCGAACTCGGTGTCGTCGACGAAGTGGTAGTGCACACCGTCGACCTCGCCCGGACGCGGCCTGCGGGTGGTCATCGACACCGAGAACCAGACACCGGGGAAGTACGTGCGCACGTACGCCGCGATGGTGCCCTTGCCGACGGCCGTGGGCCCGGCGAGCACGGTGAGGCGACCGACACGACGCGTCTCGGGCGTCGGCTGCGTCGGGGTTGCGCCGGCGGGGCCGGCGGCGTCGGGGGCGGCGTCGGCGACTCCGTCCATCACTACTTCTCGAAGCGCTTGAGCAGCGCCGCGACCTGGTTGGCGCCGAGGCCACGGACGCGTCGCGACTCGGCGATACCGACCTCGGCCATGATCGCCTTGGCGCGGACCCGGCCGACGCCCGGCATCGACTCGAGCAGCTCGGTGACCTTCATCTTGCCGATCACCGCGTCGGCCTTGCCGTCCTCGAGCACCTCGGCGAGCGAGCCGCTGGAGTACTTGAGCCGGTTCTTGACCGCAGCCCGTTCCCGTCGCGCGGCCGCGGCCTTCTCGAGGGCTGCGGCCCGTTGCTCGGGGGTGAGCGGTGGAAGCGCCACGGTGTCCGGTCTCCTGCCTGCGCGCGGGTGACGCATCCTGCGCCCCCGTCCTTCTCGTGTCTCCGCCCGAACCTAGCGATCCGCCGGGGCGCGCCGCAACGCGGGGCACGCGGGGCACTGCCCGACCGCCCGGGGGCGGCGGCGCCGCGAGCGTCACCGCGACAGGTCGACGCCGCACGTGGCGCGCGCGTGCGTCTCGACCTTCTTGGCGGTGGCCTCGTAGCCGGCCATCTGCTTCGTCAGGCCCTTGAGGTCGGGGTCGTCCACGGCGAACTTCTGGAAGAAGGTCCGCAGCGACGTCCACTCGGCGTGGACGTCGTCGGGGGCAGCGACCTCGATGGTGCGCACGCTGGCCACGAAGCGCGTCGCGGCGCCACGGTCGGCCAGGGAGGCGCCGGCCGACTTCCACTGGGACTGGGCGGCGCGCAGCGCGTCGCAGTACGCGGATGTGTCGGACCCGCCACCGCAGCCCGCGAGCGGGAGCGTCGCGAGGAGCAGGGCCACCGCAGCGATGGCCGGGGTGGCGGGTCGGACGCGACGCATGGCCCCTCCGTAGGCGCTGGCCGTCCCGGCGGACCGCGCCCGGCGCGACGCCACGACGGTGCCGCCGGTCAGGGGACGAGCGAGGCGGCGACCTCGCGGACCCGGGCCGCCAGACGCCTCGGCTCGGGTCCCGCCGACAGCACCTCGCGGCTGGACGCCGCGAGCACCTGCGTGCGCGCCCGCCCGAAGGTGCGGGCGAGGCTCTCGACGGTGCCGCCCTGGGCGCCGACGCCCGGCGCGAGCACGGGCGTCGCGGCCCCGACGAGGTCGAGGCCGAGGTCCCGGACGGCCGAGCCCACCGTGGCTCCGACGACGAGCCCGACGTGGCCGAGCTCGCCCCGGGCGGCGGCGGCCGCGTTGTCGGCGGCCGCTCCCGCGACCACGGACGCGGCGACGGACCGGTCGTCGCGCACCGCGTGCTGGACGCTCGCGCCCTCGGGGTTGGAGGTGAGCGCCAGGACGAACAGGCCGCGGCCGGTCTGCTCGGCGAGGTCGATGGCCGGGCGCAGCGACTCGTAGCCGAGGTACGGGCTGACGGTGAGGGCGTCGGGCGGGGCGACGGCGTCCTTGCCGAGGTAGGCCTCGGCGTAGGCGGCCATCGTCGAGCCGATGTCGCCCCGCTTGGCGTCGAGGACGGTGAGCGTATCGGCCTCGCGCAGCTCGGTGAGGACGCGCTCGAGCACCGCGATGCCGCGACTGCCGAAGACCTCGAAGAAGGCCGACTGCGGCTTCACCGCGGCCACGCGACCGGCGAACGCCTCGACGCACGTCAGGGCGAAGCGCTCGAGGCCCGGGAGGTCGTAGGTCAGGCCCCACGCCTCGACGAGGGCGCGGTGCGGGTCGATGCCCGCGCAGAGCGGCCCCCGCTCGTCCATGGCGGCGCGCAGGCGGGCGCCGAAGCCGGTCGTCATCGTCGGTCTCCGTGGTGTGGATGGGCGGCGCCGACGGCGTCCTCGAACCGGTCGAAGCCCTTGGCCTCGAGCAGCTCGGCGAGCTCGTGGAGCACCCTCACCGGCGCCTTGGGGTCGTTGAAGGTCACGGTGCCCACCTGGATCGCGCTCGCGCCGGCGGCGACGAGCTCGAGGGCGTCGCGGCCGGTGCGCACGCCGCCGACGCCGATGATCGGCACGGTCGGCATGCGCCCCTCGAGCATCGCCTGGCGCACCTGCCAGACGGCCCGCACGGCGACGGGGCGGATGCCGGGGCCGGACAGGCCGCCGGTGACGCCGCCGAGGTGCGGGCGCATCCGGTCGGTGTCGATGGCCATGCCGAGCAGGGTGTTGATCATCGTCAGGCCGTCGGCGCCCGCCTTGACGCACGCCGCGGCGATCGCCGTGATGTCGGTGACGTCGGGGCTCAGCTTCGCGAACACCGGCACGTCGCGGGGCAGCTGCTCGCGCACGAGCGCGATGACCTTCGCCGACGCCAGGGGGTCGCAGGCGAAGACGAGGCCGCGGTTGGCGACGTTCGGGCAGGAGATGTTCACCTCGACGCCGACCACCGCCTCGAAGGCACGGCTCGCGCGCAGCGTCGCGGCGACGTGCGCGTACTCGGTGCTCGAGCTTCCGGCGATCGAGGGGAGCACGCGGGCCCCGACGGAGTGCAGCCACGGGAGGTCGTCGTCGACGAAGGCCTCGATGCCGGGGCCCTGCAGACCGATGGAGTTGAGCATGCCCGACGGCGTCTCGGCCATGCGAGGCGTGCCGCGGCCGGAGCGCGGGTCGGCCATGACCGACTTCGTCACGAAGGCACCGAGGTCGGCGACGTCGAAGAAGCGGTGCAGCTCGCGGCCGTTGGCCGCGCAGCCGGACGCCGTCATGAGCGGGTTGGGCAGGCGGCGACCCGCGAGGTCGACGGACAGGTCGACTTTCCGGCCGGCGGTCTGGCTCCCCCGCATCCGAGTGGACGCGTCCACGGTGACCTCGACCATCAGTGACCTCCGACCTTGGGTGCGCCGACGCAGTCGTCGGGGACGTGGGCGTGGTTGCCCTCGAAGGCGTCCCAGCGGATGCGGTCGCCGCGGAACACCGGGCCCTCGACGCAGGACCGCGACATCCGGGTGCGGCCGTCGGCTCCGACGACGGGCATGACGCACGTCATGCAGACGCCGACGCCGCAGGCCATGGCCTCCTCGACGGCGACCTGCGCGACGGCGCCGTGCGCGGCCGCGACGTCGGTGACCGACCGGAGCATGCCCATGGGGCCGCACGCGTAGACGACACCGGCGCCGGTGCGGTCGATGACCTCGGGCAGCACGTCGCTGACCCAGCCCTTCCGGCCGGCCGAGCCGTCGTCGGTGGTGACGCTGACGCCGTCGCAGGAGCGTCGGGCCTCGACGACGCCGAAGAGGCGGTCCTCGCTGGCCGCGCCGAGCACCATCTCGACGTGGCAGCCGCGCTCGCGCAGGTCGCGGGCCAGCCAGAACAGCGGTGCGCTGCCGTAGCCGCCGCCGACGAGGACGCACGGAACCGGGTCGGTGGGCAGCGGGAAGGCCTTGCCGAGCGGGCCGACGACGTCGATGGTGTCGTGCGGCTGGCGCTCGACGATCCACCGCGTGCCGGGGCCGACGGCGGACACGACGATCTCGACGGTGCCGCCGTAGGTGCCGCTGGGGCTGACCTTGTGGATCGAGAAGGACCGCCTCAGCAGGGCGCCGGAGGACTCCCCGCCGACGGCGAGGGCGACGAACTGCCCCGGGCGGGCCAGCTCGGCGACGCCGGGCGCCACGAGCGTCAGGTGCTGGTAGGCCCCGACGCGTCGGGTCGCGATGACCTCGGCGACCTCCTGGGTGACCTTGGCGCGCTGGGCGCGCTCCGTGGCGGCGGCGCTCACGCGTCGGCCCCCACGGTGGTGGGCAGGGCGGCGGTCGTCGTGGCCACGGCGTCCTGTGGGCTCGCCTGTGCCGCATGCTCGTCCGCACCCTCGACGACCCGGGTGCCGCGGCCGTAGAGGTCGAGGTCGCGGGCGTGGTCCTGCAGCGACTTGACCCGCACCTCCTCGGTCAGGCCGGCCTCGATGCCGAGGACCGCGGCGGCGAGCGTCGCGATCGTCGTGATGATCGGCTTGTCGGCGCTCGTCGTGGCCGCGCGGATCGCGTAGCCGTCGGCGCGGGCGTCCTGGCCCGATGGCGTGTTGACGACCATCTGCACCGCGCCGGCCTGGATGAGGTCGACGATCGAGGGCTCGTTCGGGTCGCCGTCGCCGCGCTCGGTGATCTTGCGCACGAGCGTCGCCTCGATCCCGTTGCGCTTGAGCACCGCCGCGGTGCCGGTCGTCGCGAGGATCGTGAAGCCGAGGTCGACGAGACGCTTGACCGGGAAGAGCATGGCGCGCTTGTCGCGGTTGGCGACCGACACGAAGATCGCGCCGGAGCGCGGCAGCGCCGAGCCGCCGCCCTGCTGGGCCTTGGAGAACGCCGAGCCGAAGTCGACGTCGATGCCCATGACCTCGCCGGTGGAGCGCATCTCCGGTCCGAGGAGGGAGTCGACGGCGATGCCCTCCTTGGTGCGGAACCGCTTGAACGGCAGCACGGCCTCCTTGCACGAGACCGGGGCGTGCGCGGGCATCGAGCCGCCGTCGCCGGTCGGGGGCAGCATGCCCTCCTCGCGCAGCTGGGCAACCGTCGAGCCGAGCATGACCCGGGCCGCGGCGCTCGCGAGCGGGACGCCGGTGGCCTTGGCGACGAAGGGCACGGTGCGCGACGCCCGCGGGTTGGCCTCGATGACGTAGAGGATGTCCTGGGCCAGCGCGAACTGGACGTTCATGAGGCCGCGGACGCCGATGCCCTCGGCGAGCTGGCGCGTCGCCTCGCGGACGCGGACCAGCTCGGCCTCGCCGAGCGTCGCCGGCGGCAGCGTGCACGAGCTGTCGCCGGAGTGGATGCCGGCCTCCTCGACGTGCTCCATGATGCCGCCGAGGTACATGTCCTCGCCGTCGAAGAGCGCGTCGACGTCGATCTCGATGGCGTCGTCGAGGAACCGGTCGATGAGCACCGGGTGCTCGGGGCTGGCCTCGGTGGCCTTCTCGACGTACGTGACGAGCGAGTCGTCGTCGTAGACGATGACCATGCCGCGTCCGCCGAGGACGTACGACGGGCGCACGAGCACCGGGTAGCCGATCTCGCGGGCGATCGTCAGCGCCTCGTCGGCGCTGAGCGCCGTGCCGTGCTTCGGCGCGATGAGACCGGCCTTGGCCAGCACCTGCCCGAAGGCGCCGCGGTCCTCGGCGAGGTGGATGGCGTCGGGCGAGGTGCCGACGATCGGCACGCCCTCGGCCGCCAGCGCCTTGGCCAAGCCGAGCGGCGTCTGGCCGCCGAGCTGGACGATGACGCCCGCCACCGGGCCGGCCTTGGTCTCGGCGTGGATGACCTCGAGGACGTCCTCGAGGGTCAGCGGCTCGAAGTAGAGGCGGCTGCTCGTGTCGTAGTCGGTCGAGACCGTCTCGGGGTTGCAGTTGACCATGACCGTGTCGAATCCCTTGTCGCGCAAGGAGAACGACGCGTGGACGCACGAGTAGTCGAACTCGACGCCCTGGCCGATGCGGTTGGGGCCCGAGCCGAGGATGATGACGGCCGGCCGCTCGCGCGGCTCGACCTCGGTCTCCTCGTCGTAGGAGGAGTAGTGGTACGGCGTCGTGGCGGCGAACTCCGCGGCGCACGTGTCGACGGTCTTGTAGACCGGCCGGACGCCGAGGGCGTGGCGGACGCCGCGGACGACGGCTTCGGGCATCCGGCGCAGGCCGGCGACCTGGGCGTCGCTGAAGCCGTGCCGCTTGGCGAGCCGCAGCAGCTCGGGCGTCAGCTCGTCGGCGTCGGCGACCATGGCCGCCACGTCGTTGAGCAGGGCGATCTGGTCGAGGAACCACGGGTCGATGCCCGTCTCCTCGTGCACGCGCTCCACGCTGATGCCACCGCGCAGCGCCTGCTGCACGGCGACGATGCGCCCGTCGGTCGGGACCCTCGCCTCCTCGAGCAGGCGCTCGGACGCGGCCTCGGTCAGCTCGCCGTCCCAGTGGAACGAGGCGCCCTTCTTCTCCAGCGAACGCAGCGCCTTCTGCAGCGCCTCGGTGAAGTTGCGGCCGATCGCCATCGCCTCGCCGACCGACTTCATCGTCGTCGTGAGCGTCGGGTCGGCGGCCGGGAACTTCTCGAACGCGAACCGCGGCACCTTGACGACGACGTAGTCGAGCGTCGGCTCGAAGCTCGCCGGCGTCTCGCGGGTGATGTCGTTGGGCACCTCGTCGAGGGTGTAGCCGATGGCCATCTTCGCGGCGATCTTGGCGATCGGGAAGCCGGTGGCCTTGGAGGCCAAGGCGCTCGAGCGGGACACGCGCGGGTTCATCTCGATGACGATGATGCGGCCGTCGACCGGGTTGACGGCGAACTGGATGTTGCAGCCGCCGGTGTCGACGCCGACCTCGCGGATCACGGCGATGCCGATGTCGCGCAGCCGCTGGTACTCGCGGTCGGTGAGCGTCAGGGCCGGCGCGACGGTGATGGAGTCGCCGGTGTGCACGCCCATGGGGTCGAGGTTCTCGATGGAGCAGACGACGACGACGTTGTCGGCGTGGTCGCGCATGACCTCGAGCTCGTACTCCTTCCAGCCAAGGATCGACTCCTCGAGGAGCACCTCGGTGGTCGGGCTGTACTGCAGGCCCTGGCCGCCGATGCGGCGCAGGTCGGCCTCGTCGTAGGCGAAGCCCGAGCCGAGGCCGCCCATGGTGAACGACGGGCGCACGACGACGGGGTAGCCGAGGTCCTCGGCGCCGGCGAGCAGCTCGTCCATGGTGTGGCAGATGATCGAGCGGGCCGACTCGGCGCCGCACCGCTCGACGACGCCCTTGAAGGCCTCGCGATCCTCACCGAGGTTGATCGCCTCGACGTTGGCGCCGATGAGCGGGCAGCCGTACTTCTCGAGAACTCCGTTGTCGTGCAAGGAGATCGCGCAGTTGAGAGCGGTCTGTCCGCCGAGCGTCGCGAGCACCGCGTCGGGGCGCTCCTTGGCGATGATCGCCTCGACGACCTCGGGGGTGATCGGCTCGACGTACGTCGCGTCGGCGAACTCCGGATCGGTCATGATCGTCGCCGGGTTGCTGTTGACGAGGATGACGCGGATGCCCTCCTCGCGCAGGACGCGACAGGCCTGGGTGCCCGAGTAGTCGAACTCGCACGCCTGGCCGATGACGATCGGCCCGGACCCGATGACGAGGACGCTCTTGATGTCTGGGTTACGGGGCATCAGTTGGCCTCCTCGCTCGCCGAGAACTTCTGGTGGGTGGTCTGTCGGTTGCTCATGAGCTCCACGAAGCGGTCGAAGAGGTAGGCGGCGTCGTGCGGGCCAGCCGCGGCCTCGGGGTGGTACTGCACCGAGTAGGCAGGCAGGTCAAGGCATTCCAGCCCTTCGACCACGTCGTCGTTGAGGCACACGTGCGACACGCGCACGCGGCCGTATGCCGTGTCGCTGTCCTTGTCGAGGGGCGCGTCGACGGCGAAGCCGTGGTTGTGCGCGGTGACCTCGACCTTGCCGGTCGTGCGGTCCATGACCGGCTGGTTGATGCCGCGGTGGCCGTACTTCAGCTTGTACGTGCCGAACCCGAGGGCGCGGCCGAGCAGCTGGTTGCCGAAGCAGATGCCGAAGAACGGGATTCCGGCGCCGAGCACCTGCTGCAGCAGCTCGACCTCGCGGTCGGCCGTCGACGGGTCGCCGGGGCCGTTGGAGAAGAAGACGCCGTCGGGGCCGCCCTCGGTGACGCCCAGGACGTCGTCGAGCGTCGCGGTCGCCGGCAGCACGTGCACCTCGATGCCGCGCTGCGCCATGAGCTGCGGCGTCATGGCCTTGATGCCGAGGTCGACCGCGGCGACGGTGAAGCGCTTCTCCCCCTCGGCCGCCACGACGTACGGCTCCGCGGTGGTCACCTCGGCCGCGAGCGCTGCGCCGGTCATCTCGGGGCTGCGCAGCACTGCGTCGCGCAGGTCGGTGTCGGACGCGTCGGCCGCCGTCCCGCTGAAGATGCCGACGCGCATCGCGCCGCGCTCGCGCAGGTGACGGGTCAGGGCGCGGGTGTCGATCTCGCAGATGCCGACGACACCCTGGTCGGCGAGCTCGTCCTCGAGGTCGCGGGTGGAGCGCCAGTTCGACGCGCGGATCGCGGGGTCGCGCACGACGTAGCCGGCGACCCAGATGCGGGTGCTCTCGTCGTCCTCGGTGTTGACGCCGGTGTTGCCGACGTGCGGCGCGGTCATGACGATGACCTGGCGGTGGTAGCTCGGGTCGGTGAGGGTCTCCTGGTAGCCGGTCATGCCGGTGGAGAAGACCGCCTCGCCGACCGTCTCGCCGACGGCGCCGTAGGAGGCGCCACGGAAGGTGCGGCCGTCCTCGAGCACGAGCACGGCGGGCTCGCGCAGGCGCCGGGTGCGTCCCTGCCGGGCCGGCACGGTGAGCGGGGTCGAGGTGGTCACAGGTGGGCTCCAGTCGCGGTCGTCAGTTGTCGTTGCGTGTCTCGCTCGGTGCCCGCGCCGTTGCGGACGTCGTGGGTGACGCGTCCGGCGTGGACCGTCGTCACGACGGCCCCGCGGAACGTGCGTCCGTGCCACGGGTTGTTGCGCGAGCGGCTGCGGCTCGCGGCGGCGTCGACGGTGACCTCGCGGTCGGGGTCGACGAGGGTCAGGTGGGCGGGGGCACCAGCGGTGATGGCCTGCCCCTGGTGGGAGAGGCCCCCGATGCGTGCCGGGTTGGCCGACATGACGCGCGCGACGCCGGCCCAGTCGAGCAGCCCGGGTCGCACGAGGACCTCGCTGACCACCGAAAGGGCCGTCTCGAGACCGAGCATCCCGAACGCGGCCTCGACGAAGGCGTGCTCCTTGTCGTGTCGGGCGTGCGGTGCGTGGTCGGTGGCGACGGCGTCGATGGTGCCGTCGGCGAGCGCCGCGCGCAGGGCCTCGACGTCCTCGGCGGGACGCAGCGGCGGGTTGACCTTGTACACGGGGTCGTAGCCCATGAGCAGGTCGGTCGTGAGGAACAGGTGGTGCGGGGTCACCTCGGCCGTGACGTCGATGCCCTGCGCCTTGGCCCACCGGATGACCTCGACGGTGCCGGCGGTCGACACGTGGGCGACGTGGACCCGCGAGCCGGTGTGCCGGGCCAGCATGACGTCGCGGGCGACGATCGACTCCTCGGCGATGCCGGGCCAGCCGGGCAGGCCGAGCCGACCGGACACCTCGCCCTCGTGGCAGCAGGCGTCCGGGCCTGCGAGGCGGGGGTCCTGGGCGTGCTGGCTCACGACGCCGCCGAACGGCTTGACGTACTCCAGCGCCCGACGCATGACGCGGGCGTCGCTGACGCAGTGCCCGTCGTCGCTGAAGACGCGGACCCTGGCGCGGGAGCGGGCCATGAGGCCGAGCTCGGCGAGCTCGGCACCGGCCAGGCCCTTGGTGACCGCACCGACCGGCACGACCTCGGTGAGCCCGCAGGCCCGGCCGAGGTCGAGGACGCGCTCGGCGGCCTCGGCCGTGTCGGTGACGGGGTTCGTGTTCGCCATCGCGAAGACCGCCGTGTAACCGCCGGCCGCGGCCGCGGCCGAGCCCGTGGCGATGGTCTCGGCGTCCTCGCGTCCCGGCTCGCGCAGGTGCACGTGGAGGTCGACGAGGCCGGGCAGGGCGACGAGTCCGTCGGCGTCGAGCGCCTCGGCGTCGGCCGGGGCGTCGACGGTGCCGACCTCGCGGACGACGCCGTCGACGACGAGCAGGTCGGCCGCCTCGGCCCCGAGGAGGCGGGCCCCGCGGATCACGAGGGGGGTCATCGGGCGGCTCCTTCGGTCGCGGGGACAGCAGCGGGGGCGGACGGTGTCGGACCGGGCGCGTCGTCGCCGGCGAGCAGGTGGTAGAGCACCGCCATCCGCACCGCGACGCCGGCCGACACCTGGTCGAGGACGACCGACTGCGGTGCGTCGGCCGCCTCAGGCGCGATCTCGAGGCCGCGGTTCATCGGGCCGGGGTGCAGCACGAGGACGTCGGGGTTGCGCGCCACGAGGGTCTCGAGGCGGTCGCGCGTCAGTCCGTAGCCGACGGTGTACTCGCGTGGCGTCGGGAAGAACCCGCCGCTCATCCGCTCGCGTTGCACGCGGAGCATCATGACGGCGTCCACCGGGCCGTGCTCGCCGCGACCGTCGAGGACCTCGTCGAGGTCCCAGCTCGTGGCGAAGCCGTCGGCGGCACTCCAGGCGCCGATGCCGCTCGGCATGAGCGTCGGGGGTGCCACGACGGTGACCTTCGCACCCAGCGTCTTGAGCGTGATGACGTTGCTGCGGAAGACCCGCGAGTGGGTGAGGTCGCCGACGATGGCGACGTGCCTGCCGTCGAGCTCGCCCATCCGGTGCCGCAGCGTGTACGCGTCGAGGAGCGCCTGCGTCGGGTGCTCGTGCGTGCCGTCGCCGGCGTTGATGACGCTGCACCGCACCCACTGGGCCACCTGGTGGCAGGCGCCCGAGGCGTTGTGGCGGATGACGAGCGCGTCGACGGCCATGGCGTCGACGGTCATCGCGGTGTCGCGCAGGCTCTCGCCCTTGGAGGTCGAGGAGCCCTTGGCCGACAGGTTGATCGTGTCGGCCGACATCCACTTGCCCGCGATCTCGAACGAGCTGCGGGTGCGCGTGGAGTCCTCGAAGAAGAAGTTGATGACGGTGCGGCCGCGCAGGGTCGGCACCTTCTTGACCTCGCGGCGCTGGAGGTCGTGCATCGACGCGGCGGTCTCGAGGATGTCCTCGACGTCGCGGCGGCTCAGGTCGGCCGAGGAGATGAGGTGGCGGGTCATCGGGCCTCTCCCCCGCTGATCTTGACGGTGTCGACGCCGTCGACCTCGGCGACGCGTACGTGGACGCGCTCCTCGCGGGAGGTCGGCAGGTTCTTGCCGACGTGGTCGGCGCGGATCGGCAGCTCGCGGTGGCCGCGGTCGACGAGGACCGCGAGGCGCACGGCGCTCGGGCGGCCGAGCTCGGAGAGGGCGTCGAGGGCGGCGCGGATCGTACGGCCGGAGTAGAGGACGTCGTCGACGAGGACGACGACGCGGTCGTCGATGCCACCGTCGGGGATGCGCGAGCGGTGCGCGGTGCGCACCGGGTTGCGCCGCAGGTCGTCGCGGTGGAGCGTGATGTCGAGCTCGCCGACAGGCACCGGCGTGCCCTCGACCTGCTCGATGCAGGCGGCGAGGCGACGCGCGAGGGGCACTCCGCGAGAGGGGATCCCGAGCAGGACGAGGCGGTCTGCGCCGCGGTTGCGTTCGAGGATCTCGTGACCGATGCGCCGCAGCGCCCGGGAGATGTCGCCCTCGCTCATGACGTCTCTGGCGTCAGGAGGGGTGCTCGGACTGGTTGCAGGCGCACTCAGGTCAGGGCAGGTCACAGCCGCTGGACCTCCTTCCCCGCCTCACAGGACGGTGGTTAAAGGATGTCTTCGGCCACGGAGTCTAACGCGCCCCGGCACCGGTCCCGACACCGCGCCACTCCGTGAGAACGCGGACAACAGGGGCGGCGACGGCACGGACCGTCGCGCCGGCGCACAGGGTCCACGTGCCGCAGAGCACGGCGAGCACGACGCCGCCCGCGACGACCACGGACGCCTGCCCGCTCGTGCCGCCGAGGTGGTGCAGCCCGAGGGACACGGTTCCGACCGGGAAGGTCAGGGACCACCAGCCCGGCGCGAACGGCATCCGGCGCGCGAACCCGCGGACGGTCACGCCCACGGCCCAGGCGGCGAGCGGGGCACCGAGAGCGATGACGACGACGCCGTAGGCGACCGCGAGCGAGCGCACCTCCGACGCGACGCCGGACGTGAGTGACGGCGCAGCGGCCGCCGCGAGCGCCTGGGCGGCGGCGACCGACTGACCGACGATGCCGAGCGGGATCCATGCCGAGGTGGAGGCCGCGAGTGGCACCGGCGCCACCCGCCAGTGGTGGTGGTAGCCGACCGCGAAGACGACGACCCCGAGCACGAGCGCCGCGGGGAAGCAGGCCGCCGACACCGCGAGCAGCGCAACCGCGCCACCGGGGTGGTCGGACAGGTGCGGCACGAGGGCGGCACCGACGGTGGCCGAGACCATCGGCGGCACGACCGGCAGGCCCCACACGAACGAGGGCCTCCCCGCGGCGCCCCGGACGAGCTCGGCCGTGAAGCCGACCGCGGTGACGAGGCCGAGCACGCTGCCGATCGCCCACAGGACGAGCGCCACGGCGACGGAGCCGCGTCCCGGCAGGACGGCCAGCGTCGCCGACCCGACCGACATCACGCCCATGGCGACGGTCCCCCACAGGGCCCGGTCGGACGTGGTCGCCAGCGAGGCTCGTAGTCGCGAGGGGCTGCGGACGACCCGGACCGCGAAGCCGCCTCCGAGCCCGAGCAGGAGCAGCCAGGCGACGACGAGCGGGATCGCCGCCGCCGCGTGCAGGGGGCCGCCGCTGCCGTAGGTCGCGAGCAGCATCGCGAGGATGCCGGTGCCCATGACCGACGGGAACCACGCGGGCCCTGCCGGTGGCAGCGCCGGGCCGTCGACGCGTCGAACCGGAGACGTGGCGGACGGCGTCGGGACGGTGGACGTGAGCAGGGGTGTCGTCACGGGTCCACCCTCACGGGCGTGAGGCGTCGGGCGGAAGCGCGCACGACGCGTGGTGCCACAACGCAGACGTTGTGGCAGCGTAGTCTGGTGGCGTGCCCTCCGACCTGAGCCACGTGCCCGAGACCGGCCAGCTGCTCGCCCTGCTCGCGGTCGCCCGCCGCGGCAGCATCTCCGCCGCCGCCGACGAGCTCGGCGTCAGCCAGCAGGCGATGAGCACGAGGGTCCGAACCGCCGAACGGGTGCTCGGTGTCGCCGTCTTCACCCGCACGTCTCGCGGCGTGGAGCTCACGGCCCCAGGGCAGCTCGTCGTGACCTGGGCCGGTGACGTCGTCGACGCCGCCCGCGCCCTCGAGCACGGTGTGACCGGCCTGCGCAGCGCCGGCGAGAGCGTCCTGCGCGTCGCCGCGAGCAACACGGTCTCCGAGTGCCTGCTGCCCGGCTGGGCCAGCGCGCTGCGCGCCTCGACGACCGGCCTGCGCGTGCGGGTGCTCCCGGGCAACTCCGAGCACGTCGTCGCGGCGGTGACGGCCGGCGAGGTCGACCTCGGGTTCGTCGAGGGACCGACCGTGCCGCGAGGCCTGGCCCGGCGCACCGTCGCCTCCGATGCGCTGGTCGTCGTCGTGCCGCGCGACCACGCGTGGGCCAGGCGACGACGCGGCATCACCGCTGCCGAGCTCGCCGCGACGCCGCTCGTCGTGCGCGAGGCGGGCTCGGGTACCCGGCGCACCTGGGAGCGTGCCGTGCCCGGTCACGCCCCGCCGGCGCTGGAGCTGTCCTCCACCGGCGCGGTCCGCGACGCGGTCGTCACGACCGGCACGCCGGCGGTGCTGTCGGCGCTCGCCGTGCGCGGCGACCTGCGCTCGGGCCGGCTCGTCGCCGTGCCCGTCGTCGACCTGACGATGCCGCGCTCGATCCGGGCCGTGTGGAACCCGAGCCAGCGCCCGAGCGAGGCGGCCGCCGAGCTGCTCGCCATCGCCGCCGCCACCCGCGAGGCCTGACCCGGTCCGCCCCTCGGCC
Source organism: Intrasporangium sp. Soil_C_50 (assembly GCF_057656595.1). Classification (NCBI taxonomy): domain Bacteria; kingdom Bacillati; phylum Actinomycetota; class Actinomycetes; order Micrococcales; family Intrasporangiaceae; genus Intrasporangium; species Intrasporangium sp. Soil_C_50. Next base: position 57,568 of record NZ_JBDGKB010000016.1, on the reverse strand, counting down.
GAGGGCCGTCAGCAGCTGGCCGGGAGGGCGTCGCTCGATCCCGGGCTGCGGTAGTCGAGCCGGATCCCGTCGCCCCGCGGCACGGCGACGGCGCTCCCGTCGGTGCGAGTCCATCCGACGGGCAGGAACACGTACTGGCCGTCGGTGTTGAGCAGCAGCACCAGTCCCGAGTAGCGGAACGCATAGGCGGTCTGGCCGCCACCGGCGCAGCGCAGGACGCGTACCCCGTGGTCGGCCGGCATGCCGAGCGACTTGTCGCTGTACACCACGACGTGCGCGCTGCTGTCGAGACCGGCCGCGAGCTGAGCAGCGCGCTCGCGACCGACCGCCGATGAGTAGTCACCTGCGGCCCAGAACGACGCCAGGGCGACGACGACCGTGAGGCCGGTGACCTCGGCGATGCCGGAGACGCGCGAGTACGAGGGGCGGCGTGGACGAACGGCGTGGGCGGCGTAGCTCAGCAGTGTCACGCCGACGACGAGGCACCCGGGTGCGACCCCGACCCGGTCCGGGAGCAGACGGACGCCGAGGACCGCGAGGAGGCCGATCGTCGCCAGTACCAGGCCGACGAGGGCGACGGCGGGCGCGAACCGGCGACGAACGTCCGGACCGAACCGGCCGCTGCGCCGGACGGCCGGTGCCAACCAGAGCACGGCGAGGGCCAGCATCGCCATCACGACGCCGGGCACGAAGAGACCGTCCTGGCTCACCAGCAGGTAGTCGGTGTTGCTGAACCCGAGGGACGTCGGGTCGATCCCGAACCACCCGAACATCGCTGTGGTGCGCGACCAGCCGAAGTACACCAGCAGGGCGGTGACGAAGGTGACGGGCGCCACGACCGCGCCGATGACCTTCGTGACACCGGGCAGCTCGCGCAGCATGCTCGATGGGCCGTCCACGGCCTCCCCGACCGGGTCTGCGGACCGGGGTACGGTCGCGTCCGCCGAGGCCGGCGGGGGTGCATCGGCAGGGTGGGGCTCGGTCACGGCCCGCCGCCCTGTCCGGTGGCCGGTGTGCTCGTCGAACCCTCTGTCGCTCCACCCGAAGCGGCGCCCGACGCGTCGCCCGTCGTCGTGCTGTCGGAGGGCTCGGACGTCGACCCGTCGGTCGGCTCGGGCGTCCCGTTGTTCGCCGCGTCGCACTCCTCCTGGGACTCGGTCAGGACCTTCACGGTCGACCCCCGGGGCGCCGTCGTGCTGGGCGAGTACCCGAGGAGGCAGGCGCCGTCGGTGTACTCGAGGTGCACGCACAGGGCGTCACCGCCGCAGGCCGCGACGAAGGCGCCCTCGATGGCCGAGCGCAGCCCGTCCATCGAGGTGTGCGGATCCGGGATCGTCGGCACGTCGATCGGCGAACCGACAGCGCCGCCCGCACCGCTGCTGCCGCCGTCGCTGGTGCCGTCCTCCCCACTCGTGCTGTGGCCGCCACTGCCTCCCGCCGTGCTCGTCTCCCCGGCGGTCGTATCGGTCGACTCCGCAGGCGTCTGCGCTGTCTCGGTGATCGGCTCGGATGAGGACTCCGGACTCGCAGCGGTGGAGTCGACCGACGTTGTCGGGAGTCGCGAAGGCGCGGGCGAGCGCTCGCAGGCCGTCAGCGCCGCGACGCCGACCAGCAGTGCGACGAATCCCCCGAGAACTTCTCGTCCAGCCATGGTGCGTTCCTCACGACCAGTATTCCCCCAGGATCAGAGCAGCACGTCGGATGCGCTGATACGCCAGGGCGTCCGTTGACGCGCGCTACTGGGGGCATCGGCGGCAGGTCGCCAGAGGGCTCCACCTCGACTTACGCAGTCGGAGTCAGGACCACGAAGGGCACCCACCGGGTCGGTGGGTGCCCCTCGTCGGATGACGTCGCCGTCGCCGCGGGACGCCTCAGACGATCGTCGCCTTGACCTCGGCCAGGCGGCTGAGGAGGCCGTTGACGAACGACGGCGACTCGTCGGTCGACAGCTCGGTCGCGAGCGCGACGGCCTCGGAGATCGCGACACCGTCGGGGATCTCGTCGTTCCAGAGCACTTCCCACGCACCAAGGCGCAGCAGGGCCCGGTCGACCGCCGGCATCCGCTCGATCGTCCAGCCCTGGCTGTAGTCGGTGAGTGCGGCGTTGATGTCGTTCCAGTGCCCGACGACGCCGCGCACGAGGTCGGCCGTGTACGGGTTGTTGCCCGCGCGCGACTCACGGTCGCCGAGACGCTCCTCGAGGAGGGTCACGGCGTTGATGCCGCGCTGGTCGGCCTCGAAGAGGATGTCGAGGGCCCGGGCCCGGGCCTTGGTGCGTGCTGCCACGTGGTTTCCGCGTCCGATCAGTCGTCTGTGTCAGTCGTTGACGCGGCCGAGGTACGACCCGTCGCGGGTGTCGACCTTGACCTTGGTGCCGGTCTCGAGGAAGAGCGGCACGTTGATCTGGGCGCCGGTCTCGAGCGTGGCCGGCTTGGTGCCACCCGTCGAGCGGTCGCCCTGCAGGCCCGGCTCGGTGTGGGTGATCTCGAGGACGACGGACGCCGGCAGCTCGACGTAGAGCGGCGCGCCCTCGTGCGTGGCGACGATGGCGTTCTGGTTCTCGAGGAGGTAGTTCGCGGCGTCGCCGACGGTGGTCTCCGACACGTTGAGCTGGTCGTAGGTGTCGGTGTCCATGAAGACGAAGTCCGAGCCGTCCTTGTACAGGTACTGCATCGTCCGCTTGTCGACGTTGCTCGTCTCGACCTTGACGCCGGCGTTGAAGGTCTTGTCGACGACCTTGCCCGACAGGACGTTCTTGAGCTTGGTGCGCACGAACGCGGGGCCCTTGCCCGGCTTGACGTGCTGGAACTCGACGACGGACCAGAGCTGGCCCTCGAGGTTGAGAACCAGGCCGTTCTTCAGGTCGTTCGTAGATGCCATCTGCTGGAAACCGCTTTCGTGTGCCGGCCGGTGAGCGCCCCTCGGACGCGCCGGGACCCGGTCGCTGTTCTGACGTGGGAAGTTGCCGCGCAAGTCTAGCCGTGGGCCCGCCCTATCGCGGAATCGCCGGTGCCGCGCCGTGCGCCCGAGGTGTAGGCTCGCCCGTCCCCCATCGTTCCCCGGCCTGAGAGAGGCGGCTTCGCCATGCCCGCGTCCGACGCTGCGACGACCGAACCGATGCACGCCGAGCTGCTGCGCGAGCAGGCCTTCCTCGACCGGGCGCGGGCCGAGCTGAACCGGATGCGCGAGGCCGCCGAGGCGCTCGACGCGTCGCGGGCCAGCGACGCGATCAGCGGCGAGGTGCTCTCGCGCGTCCTCGCCCGCCGCATCGCCTCGTTGCAGGACGACCCCCGCACCACCCTCTTCTTCGGCCGCATCGACGTCGACCCCGACGGCCGGCCGGCGGAGTCGTTCCACGTCGGGCGCCGGCACGTCAGCGACGAGGCCGGCGACCCGGTCGTCGTCGACTGGCGGGCGCCGGTGTCGAGGGCCTTCTACCGCGCGTCGCGACTCGAGCCCATGGACGTCGTGCTGCGGCGTCGCTTCGGGGTCGACCACGGCCGGCTGACCGCGATCGAGGACGAGCACCTCGAGGCGCCGACCACCGACGACGACGGCGAGGGCGGCTCGCTGCTCGCGGCCGAGATCGAACGACCTCGCACCGGGCCGATGCGCGACATCGTCTCGACGATCCAGCCTGAGCAGGACGAGATCGTCCGCAGCGACGTCACGACGACGATCTGCGTCCAGGGCGCCCCGGGCACGGGCAAGACCGCCGTCGGGCTGCACCGGGCGGCGTGGCTGCTCTACTCCTTCCGCGAGCGCCTCGACCGCTCCGGCGTGCTTGTCGTGGGTCCCAACCGCGCCTTCCTGGACCACATCGGCGCAGTGCTCCCCTCGCTCGGCGAGATCCGCGTCGGGCACGCGACGATCGACACGCTCCTCGACCACGGCCGCGTCCGGGCCGTCGAGCCCGCGGACGTCGCCACCCTCAAGGGCGACGCGCGCCTGGCCGCGGTGCTGCGCCGGGCGGTGTGGTCCACGGTCACCCGGGCCACCGAGGCGCTGGTCGTGCCGCGCGGCGTCCGCAAGTGGCGGGTACCCGCGTACGAGGTGCAGGACGTCCTCGACGAGCTGGCCGCGCGCGGCGTCCGCTACTCCGCCGCCCGCGACCTGCTGCCGATGCGCCTGGCGCACCACGTGCTGCTCGGGATGGAGCGCGACGGCGACGCCCCCGACGACCGGGTGCAGGAGTCCGTGGCGAGGTCGCCCGCGGTGAGGAAGTACGTCGCGTCCGTGTGGCCGGCCCTCGACCCGCAGGCGGTGCTGCACCGGCTGTGGTCCGACCCTGATGCCCTGGCCGCTGCGGCGGGGGACGACCTCAGCGACGAGGAGCAGCGGATGCTCCTGTGGGACAAACCTGCTCGCGGCAAGGGTGCCGCGCGCTGGAGCCGGGCCGACATGGCCCTGCTCGACGAGCTGGCCGACCTGCTGACGCGCGTGCCGAGCCTCGGGCACATCGTGCTCGACGAGGCGCAGGACCTCTCCCCCATGCAGCTGCGCGCTGTCGGTCGACGCTGCTCCACCGGTTCCGCGACGGTCCTCGGTGACATCGCGCAGGGCACGACGCCGTGGGCGACCTCCTCGTGGACCGACGCCATGCGCCACCTCGGCAAGGACGCGCACGACCTCGTCGTGCTCGACCGCGGGTTCCGCGTGCCGGCCCTCGTCATCGACTACGCCGCCCGGCTGCTGCCAGCCATGGCCCCCGGCCTCGGTGCGCCCGTTTCGGTCCGCTCCCACCCCGGGCGTCTCGACGTCGTCCCCACGGCGCCGGGCGACCTCGCCGACGCGGCTGCCCGGGTCGCGCGCGACGCCGCCGCCGAGCCGGGCTCGGTCGGGGTCATCGCTCCCGACGCGATGGTCTCCGCCGTGAGCGCCGCTCTGACCACGGCCGGTGTGCCCCACGGGCGCCTCGACCTGGACCACGGCGACGACGAGGACCACCAGGTCGAGGTCGTGCCGGCGAGCGTCGCCAAGGGCCTCGAGTTCGACCGCACGGTCGTCGTCGAGCCGGCCGCGATCGCGGCCGCCGAGCCCGACGAGCGCACCGGCCTGCGCCGCCTCTACGTCGTGCTGACCCGAGCCGTGTCGGCCCTCACCGTCGTTCACGCCGAGCCCCTCCCCGAGGCGCTGCAGGCGATCTGACGTCGCCGAACCGGGGCCGATCGGGCGTCGAGCGCCGCGCGTCAGCAATTCGATGGCGCCGTGGCACCCGGCGGGCGAGCATGGGTCGCGTGGTGAGCGAGCATCGGCTGCCGCCCCAGGGCGGCCTGCCCCCGGCCGAGGAACCGGAGGGACCGTCGTCGCACGCCGTCGTGGAGATCGCCTGCGACGAGTCCGGGTTCTCCGGCACCAACCTCCTCGACGCCGCGACGCCGGTGTTCACCCACGCGAGCCTCGACCTGCGTCCCGACGAGGCGGCCGACCTCGCAGACACGCTCCGGTCAGGGGTGCGGTGGTCGCTCCACGAGGTGAAGTCGGGTCCCCTCCTTCGGGGACCGGGCGCGCGGGCCGCCCTCGAGTGGCTCCTCGAGCGCCTCTGCGGACGGGCACACGTGCATGTCGTCGACAAGGAGCTCTTCCTCGCCAGCCGCGTCGTCGACGTCCTCCTCCTCGAGCCCTCCTACATGGCCGGCACGCGACTCGTGCCCGGCGACCGGCCCGCCACGCTGGCGCTCTTCCGCGCCGGGCGCCGTCACCCGGTGCAGTGGCTCGCCTTCCTCGACACGCTCGGCGTGCTCCTGCGCACCAAGCGTCGCCACCGCCCCGACGCTGACCTCGTCGACGCGCTGCTCCGCGCACGAGACGACCTCATCGGTGCACTCAGGGTCGGCTCCACCGACGCGTCGACCGCCGCCGGCGTGCTGACCGCCCTCCGCCGCGAACGCGTCGCCGACGTGGCGGCACGGATCGCGGACGGCGACCGCTCGGTGCCACCCCCGCTCGAGCCGCTGCTGCCGGCCCTCGCCGAGACCGTGCTCTTCTGGAGCGGCGGGACGCGCCGGGTCAGGGTCGTGCACGACGAGCAGAGTGCACTGACCGCTGACCGGCTCCGGCGGCTGCAGGATGCGCTGGCCGGCGCGATGCCCGAATCCCCCTCTCCCCTGGCGGGACTCGTCACGGTCGACTCTCGCGACGACCCACGTGTGCAGGTCGCCGACCTGCTGGCCGGCGTCGCCCGCAGGTCTCCGGACGTGCTCGCCGACCCGCTGATGCGCCCCTTTCTGTCACCGACCTCGCTCATCGACCCGCTCCATCGGCCGGGTACCGACGCCACGACCGGTAGGGCCCGACCGTCGGTGCCGGCCGCTAGCGTCGGAAGGGCCGCACCGACCACCGAGGAGACGCGATGACGGCCACCCCCGCACCCGACCCGGCCACGCCCCGGGAGTTCCGCGACGCCGATCTGCGCGGTGCCCGCTTCGTCGACACCGACCTGCGGGGCGCCGTGCTGCGTGGAGTCGACGTCGACGGCGTGGAGGTCGACACGCCCTGGCTGCTCGAGGGCGGCGCCACCCTCCTGGTCAACGGGGTCGACGTCGCGCCGTTCGTCGACGTCGAGCTCAACCGGCGCTTCCCGGGCCGCGACACGCGCCGCGCCACCGATCCCGAGGGCCTGCGCGCGGCGTGGGAGGTGCTCCAGGGCACGTGGGCCGCCACCGTCGCGCGAGCGTCGGCCATGCCCGAGGGCACCGTCGAGGCCTCTGTCGCCGGAGAGTGGTCCTTCGCCCAGACCCTGCGCCACCTCGTCATGGCCACCGACGTGTGGCTGCGCAAGGCGATCCTGCAGGTGGAGCAGCCCTACCACCCGCTCGGCCTGGCCAATGCGGGCGCGGGCGACGAGGGCCTGGACCTGTCGGCCTTCACGACGGACACCCCGACGTTCGCCGAGGTGCTCGCGGCCCGCGCGGGCCGCGTCGCCCTGGTCCGCGACTTCATCGCCGACGTCACTCCCGAGCAGCTCGGGCACGAACGCCGCAACCCGTGGGCGCCTGATCGCGCCGAGACCGTCCTGTCCTGCCTGCACACGATCCTCGAGGAGGAGTGGGAGCACCACCGCTACGCGGTCCGCGACCTCGGCGCCCTCGCTGCCGCGAGCACCGATGTCGAGAACTCGCACGTGGCTCCGTCCATGGGGTGACGGGGCCCACCGACGAGGCCTCGAGGCACCACCACCGAGGAGGACGCACCCATGGAGCAGCAGCGCATCACCGAGATCCTGAACCGGCCCCGGAGCCGGGAGATGCTCGCGCGGGACATCGTCCGGCTCGGCTACGTCGCCGTCGACGGCACGCCGCGCACCGTGCCGATCGGCTTCTCCTGGAACAGCGCCGAGATCGTGATGTGCACGCCGCGCAACGCCCCGAAGCTGGCAGCCCTGCGCCGCAACCCCGCCGTCGCCCTGACCATCGACACCGAGGTGCACCCGCCCACGATCCTGCTCGTACGGGGCACGGCGCGGCTCGACGACGTCGACGGCATCCCCGAGGAGTTCCTCACGATGAACGGCACCTACGGCATGACGGCTGAGCAGCGCACCGCCTGGGAGGCCGACGTGCACTCGCTGTACGAGGGCATGGTGCGGATCGTCGTGACACCGACGTGGGCCAAGCTCATCGACTTCGAGACGACGCTGCCGAGCGCCGTCGAGGAGCTCTACCGACGCCGCGAGCAGCAGCGTCAGGGCTGATGGCCCCCTCGGGTCGGTCGGCGCGCCTCACACCAGGGCGCGCAGCGCCAGCAGGTAGCTCTGCAGGCCGAACCCGGCGATGGTGCCGGTGGCGACGCCGGCGACGACCGAGGTGTGCCGGAACTCCTCGCGCGCCGCCGGGTTGGACAGGTGCACCTCGACGAGGCTGCGCCCGCTCGTCGTGACGATGGCGCAGGCGTCGCGCACAGCGTAGGAGTAGTGGGTGAAGGCGCCGGGGTTGAGCACGACGTCAGCGCCGGCGTCGACGGCCTCGTGGAGCCAGTCGACGAGCTCGCCCTCGTGGTTGGTCTGTCGGCAGTCGGCGACGAGCCCGAGGTCGCGCGCCTCGCGCTGCACGGCGGCGTGGACGTCGTCGAGCGTGTCGGAGCCGTACACCTCGGGCTCGCGTGTGCCGAGCCGGTTGAGATTGGGGCCGGACAGGACGAAGACCGTTGCCGTCATGGCCGGAGTCTAGTGAGCGTCGGCGGCGGGGTGCCGCGACACGAGGCGGTGCGCCTGCTCGAGGACGGCGTCGTCGGGACCGACGAGGCGCGCCGGCTCGGCGAGGGCGTCGAGGACGACGAACCGCAGCGTCGACCCGCGGGACTTCTTGTCACGGCGCATCGCCGCGAGCAGGTCGTCCCAGCGCCCGGCGTCGTAGCTGGTCGGCAGGCCGAGCGACTCGAGCACCGCGCGATGGCGCGCGACGAGCGCGTCACCCTCCGGGCCCGAGAGGTGGCCGGTGAGCCGGGCGAGCTCGGCCACGTAGACCATCCCGACGGCGACGGCCTCGCCGTGGCGCCACGTGTAGCGCTCGACCTGCTCGATGGCGTGCCCGTAGGTGTGGCCGTAGTTGAGGATCTCGCGCAGCGAGCTCTCGCGGAGGTCCGCCGCGACGACCTCCGCCTTCACGCGGACGGCGCGCTCGACGAGCTCGACGAGGTGCGGCCCGTCGGCGCGGGAGGCCGCGGCCGGGTCGGCCTCGACGAGCTCGAGGATGCGCGGGTCGGCGATGAACCCGCACTTGACCACCTCGGCCAGGCCGGCCACGAGGTCAGCCGGGGGAAGCGTCGCGAGCACGTCGACGTCGCAGAGCACGCCGGCCGGCGGGTGGAAGGCCCCGACGAGGTTCTTGCCCTCGGGCGTGTTGATGCCGGTCTTGCCGCCCACGGCGGCGTCGACCATGCCGAGCAGGGTCGTGGGCACCTGGACGACGCGTACCCCGCGCAGCCAGGACGCGGCGACGAAGCCGGCGAGGTCGGTGACGGTGCCACCGCCGAGGCCGACGACGGCGTCGCTGCGCGTGAACCCGGCCTGCCCGAGCCGCGACCAGAGGTCGGCGGCGACGGCCGCGGTCTTGGCCGACTCCGCGTCGGGCACCTCGGCCGCGTGAACGCCGTACCCGCGCGCCTCGAGAGCCGCGGTCACCCGGGCCACGAGGTCGGGCAGAGTCGGCGGGTGCACGAGGAGCACGCGCTCGACGCTGTCGCCGGGGCCCGAACCCACGAGGTCGGCGACCCGGTCGAGCACGCCGGCGCCGATGACGACCTCGTACTGGCCGCCGACGCTGATCGTCGTCGGCGTGCCCGTGCCGCTCACGCCCGGTCCGCCTCGAGCAGCACGACGACCTCGTCGACGATCGCGTCGGGCGCCTTGCCGGCGGTGTCGACGCGGACCGAGGCCACGCGCTCGTAGGTGGGGCGCCGGTGGTTCATCATCGCCACCCACGACGCCCGTGGGTTGACGGCCAGCAGGGGCCGCGACTTGTCGAAGCCGATGCGCCGGCTCGCATCGGCGATGGCGACGTCGAGGAAGACGACGACGTGGCCGCGCAGGGCGTCCTCGGTGAGGGGGTCCATGACCGCGCCACCGCCGACCGCGACGACGCCCGGCTCCTCGGCGAGCGCACGCGCCACCTCGGTGCGCTCGAGGTCGCGGAAGACCGGCTCGCCGTCGTCGACGAAGATGTCGGAGATGCTGCGGCCCTCGGCGGCCTCGATGGCGGCGTCGACGTCGTGGAACTCGACGCCGAGCCGCTGGGCCAGGGCCTGTCCGACGGTCGTCTTGCCCGCGCCGGGCGGGCCGACGACGACCGCGACCGGACGCGTGCCGCCCGATGTCGTTGTTGCAGAGCCGGACTCGCTCGGCTCGTTCGCGTCTGTGGTCACCACGTGCGCAGGCCCTCCGGGATCGCCGCGAGGTAGGCGGCATGGTTGCGGGACGTCTCGGCGACCGAGTCGCCGCCGAACTTCTCGAGGCATGCCTCGGCGAGCACGAGCGCGACCATCGCCTCGGCGACGACACCCGCCGCCGGCACGGCGCACACGTCGGAGCGCTGGTGGATCGCGGTGGCGGCCTCGCCGGTGGCGACGTCGACGGTCGCGAGCGCCCGCGGCACGGTGCTGATCGGCTTCATCGCCGCACGCACGCGCAGCGGCTGGCCGTTGGACATGCCGCCCTCCGTGCCTCCTGCGCGGGCGGTGCGCCGGGTGATGGTGCCCTCGACGAGGTCCATCTCGTCGTGGGCCTGCGACCCGCGGCGGCGCGCGGTCTCGAAACCGTCGCCGACCTCCACGCCCTTGATCGCCTGGATGCTCATGAGCGCCTGCGCGAGGCGGCCGTCGAGCTTGCGGTCCCAGTGCACGTGCGAGCCGAGCCCCGGCGGCAGGCCGTAGGCGAGGACCTCGACGACGCCGCCGAGGGTGTCGCCGTCCTTGCGGGCGGCGTCGACCTCGGCCACCATCGCGGCCGAACCGGCGGCGTCGAAGGCGCGCACCGGGTCGGCGTCGAGGCGCTCGACGTCCTCGGGCGACGGCACCGGGGCGTCGGCGCCGACGCCGGCCGTGCCGATGGACACCGTGTGCGAAACGAGCCTGATGCCGTACGCCTGCTCGAGGAAGCGCGCGGCGATCTCGCCGAGCGCGACGCGGGCGGCGGTCTCGCGGGCGCTCGCGCGCTCGAGGACGGGCCGGGCGTCGTCGTGCCCGAACTTCTGCATGCCCACGAGGTCGGCGTGGCCGGGGCGCGGCCGCGTCAGGGGCTTGTTGCGCGCGACCTCCTTCTCCGCGTTGACGTCGTCGGCGGCGGCGAAGGCCGCGTCGGTGACGGCCTCGGGGCTCATGACGGTCGTCCACTTCGGCCACTCGCTGTTGCCGATGCGGACCGCGAGCGGCGAGCCCATGGTCGCGCCGTGGCGCAGGCCGCCGAGGAACTCGACCTCGTCCTGCTCGAACTTCATCCGGGCGCCACGGCCGTAGCCGAGTCGCCGGCGCGCGAGCGCTGCCTGGAGGTCCTTGGCCCCGACCTCGACTCCGGCCGGCACCCCCTCGACGACGGCGACCAGCGCCGGGCCGTGGGACTCACCGGCGGTCAACCAACGAAACATGACCCGATCCTCCCACGCAGCCCGGATGGGCCCGCGACGCGCCCGCGACGCGGGACGACCCAGGCGTCGCTCGGCCGTGGCACCCTTGCACGCGTCGCTCCCGCCCGGGAGCCCGCGAGGGGCGAGACGCGATGAGGCCCGACCACTACGGCGGCTTCGCCGCGAGCTACGCCAGGACGAACGACGCGGGCCTCTTCAACACCCACTACGCGCGACCGGCGATGGTCTCGCTGGCCGCGACGTGCGCGGTCGCCGGGTGCTCGACGCCGGCTGCGGCTCCGGCCCGCTGACCGAGGACCTTCGCTCGCGTGGGCCCGTCGTGCCCGGCTTCGACGCCAGCCGGGCGATGCTCGAGCTGGCGCGCGAACGGCTGGGCGAGGACGTCGACCTGCGGGTGGCCGGCGGCTCGCTGATGACCGAGATGCGGAAGCCGGCCTCGGTGAACGCCCTTCTCCCCCGACACTCCTCGCGTTCTGCTCCCGCCGGGCCTCGGCGACCGGACCGCCTTCATCTGCTTCATCTTCTTCGTGCTGGAAGCACACTGACGGGCGCCCCCGCCAGCGCGGTAACGCCCGTCAGGCGATGCTCGGTCAGGCCGGGGTCGATGCCCTGACCTCGTTCGCCACCTCGAACACGGTCTCCTGAGGGGGTTCGGCGAACCCGCCGGGGATGCCCGCCTGCATGCGCGGCATCAGGATCCCGTCGCGAAAGGCCTCCCAGCTCTCCTTCGACTCGTGGACGGCCACGATGGTCCAGCCGTCGGCGGACGGCCCGGCTGCGTGGAAGAGCTGTCCTGCCGGCAGGCCGTCAGGAGGATGGACCGCCGCGATCGACGCCTCGTACTGGTCCTTGGTACCCCCCTTGAACTGGTGGACGACGCCATAGCTCATGCCGTTGCACTCCCTTCATCGGATCGACCCCGGCCCACAGGGCCACCCGAGCAGGTCTCGGCGGGGCCTTCTTCGACGCTACGCGAGCGGCGACGACCCGTCGACGGACAAAACCGTCGACCCCGGGGGGACGACCCACGCGGCTCATGGCCAACCGGCACAAACGATCTCGCGGCACGCTCGGCGCCTACAAGGACACCAACTGGGTGCCCCAGGGCATGACCTACGACGCGACCGGCGACTACCTCTACGTGTCGATGTACCACCGGGACGCCCTCGAAGTGCCGCGCGTCGTCGTCTACAAGCGGTCGACGTCGTCCTGGGTCAAGACCATCGAGCTGAGCGGGGTGCCCAAGAAGGGCCACGCCGGTGGCCTCACGATCGGTCGCGGCAACCTCTACGTCTCCGACATCGAGGGCGGGTCGTACGTCTACCGGATCCCGATCGAGCGGGTGCGGGCCGTTCCCACCGGCGCGCGCCGGGCCGTCTCCTACGCGGCGCGCTACCCCCTCAAGAACCTCTCGCACGCCTCCTGCGTCGACTACTTCAACGGCAGCCTCTACGTCGGCGACTTCTACGGCAACGTCATGCGCCGCTACGCGACGTCCAGCACCGGCGTCGTGACGCTGACGCCGAGTGCCACCTACGGCACCCCGTCGATCGTCCAAGGCGTCCAGGTGACGAGCAACCACTTCGTCTTCAGCCGCTCGTGGGGCCGCGACAACCTGGGCAGGGTGACGACGCAGGTGCGTTCGACGGGCGCCTCCGCGGGGTCGTCGGTGAAGCGCCTCTACTCGGTCTTCGAGTCGACCTCGAAGGAGTACGCCGACTCCAACTGCCGCACGCACGCGACCTGGAACGCGTCGAGCGGCTACATCCTCTAGGCACGACGGGCCTCGACGTCCCGCGGATCACGGTCGTCGGGTGGCTCTCCGGAGCCGCCCGACGGCGGGGGTGTGTCAGAGGACGAGCCGCACCTCGGTGACGAGGGAGACGAGCAGCCCGACGAGCATCCACGGGCCGAAGGCGATGTCGTCCTTGCGGGAGCCGCGCAGCACCGTGAGCCGCACGAGGCCGTAGATGCCGGCCAGGAGGAAGGCCGAGCACGCCGCCACGAGCGTCGCGGTCGCCGACACGTAGCCTGAGGCGAGCCCGACGAGGCCGGCGAGCGTGACGTCGCCGAACCCGAACCCGCTGCCGAGCAGCGCCGCGAGGAGGGCGAGGAGCAGGAACACCGCCCAGAGGACGAGCCCCGCGACGACGGCCCGCCGCAGCGCCGCCCAGTCCCCCGAGGCGAGCGAGGCCAGTGCGAGCTGCACCACCAGGACGAGGTAGGCCGGACGCGTCAGGCCACGCGGCAGGCGGTGCACGTCGGCGTCGATCCACGACAGCGCGACGGCGACGAAGGCGAAGCCGAGGTAGGCCGGTGCCAGCGCCCACTCCGAGAGCGGGCCGAAGCGCCAGGCGAGCAGCGCCCAGAGCAGCCCGGTCGAGGCCGTCACGACCCAGGCGCCGATGCGCGGCCCGCGCCCCATCTCGTCGTCGAGCCGGTAGCCGAACGTCGCGAGCCGTCGGCGCAGCACCTCCCCGACGCCCAGACCCGCGAGGCCCACCACGACGACGAACCACCACGGCGTCGGCGGCGCGACGACCCACGTCATGAGGCCGCTGCCCCGGCCGCGCGCTCGGCGAGGGCAGTCTCGAGCGCGGCCCGCATCGCCGCGAGCGGCGCCGTCCGCCCGGTCATGAGCTCGACCTGGCGCGTGGCCTGGTGCAGGAGCATGTCGGTGCCCGGCGACACCGCCCAGCCCGCCGTGACGGCGGCCCGCTCGAGCGGCGTCGTGCCTGCGCCGTAGACGACGTCGAGGAGGACCGTGCGCCCCGAGGCACCCGGGTCCGCCAGCCGGTCGAGGCCGGTCACGGATTCCGGGGGCACCGTGCTGACGACCACGTCCGCCGACGTCCACTCCCCCAGCCCGACCACGTCGACGGGCAGCCTTGCGGCGCGGGCCTGCTCGAGCGTCTCGGGTCGGACGTCGTCGCGCACCATGAGCACGACGCGTCTGGCCGTGCCGGCCACGGCCGCGAGGGTCGAGCGGGCGGTGGCCCCCGACCCGATGAGGAGGACTGTCTCCGGCTCGGCCGCGCCCGCATCGGCGAGGGCACGCCGGATGCCGTCGACGTCCGTGTTGTGGGCCGACCAACCGGCGGTGGTGGGCACCAGGGTGTTGGCCGCCCCGGTGACCCGGGCCGCGTCGTCGACGACGGCCGCGGCAGCCAGCGCCGCCTCCTTGAGCGGCATCGTCAGCGACAGGCCCCGGCAGCCCTCGCCGATGCCGGCCAGGGCGTCGGCGAACCCGTCGGCATCGACCTCACGGCGACCGTAGGCCCAGTCGAGGCCGAGGGACGCGTACGCAGCGCGGTGCAGCACCGGTGAGAGCGAGTGCGCGATGGGGCTGCCCCACACCTCGCACCAGGGCGTCAGCACTTGCCCTTGTTGGCCGCGCACCAGTCCTGGAACTCCTGCACGTTGCGCTGGTGCTCCTCGTACGTCGACGCGAACTTCGTCTCGCCGGTGGAGAGGTTGACGGTGACGAAGTACAGCCAGTCGCCCTGGGCCGGGGACGCCGCCGCCTGCAGCGCCTTCTCCCCCGGGCTGGCGATCGGGCCCGGCGGCAGGCCGGGGAAACGACGCGTGTTGTACGGGCTGTCGCTGTCGAGCATGTCCTGCGTCGGTACGCCGCGCTTCTTGAAGATGTAGTTGACCGTGGAGTCGAGGCCGAGCGACATCTTCTTCGCGAGGCGGTTCTCGATGACCCGCGCGACCTTGGCCTGGTCGTCCTCGGTCTGGGCCTCGCCCTCGACGAGGCTCGCGACGGTGACGACGCGCTCCATCTGGTCGGGCGCGATGCCGAGGGTTTCCAGACGCTTGGTCGACTCCGCGACCATCTCCTTGAGCTGGTCGAGCGCCGTCGACTTGGACCCGAACTCGTAGCTGGCCGGGAAGAGGTAACCCTCGATGTTGCCCTTGGCCGACGGAGGCAGGCCGAGCTCGTCGACCTTCTTGGCGGCTGCCTGGTAGTCCGCGACAGGGATGCCCGACCCCTTCGACAAGCGGGCGTAAACCTCGTCGGCCCAGAGGCCCTCGGGGATCGTGACGCGGGTGATGTTGCGGTTCTTCGGGTCGACGAGGACGGCGAGCGCGTCGGCCGCCGTCATCTGCTTCTTCAGCGTGTAGATGCCCGGCTGGATGCCCGCGCTCTTGGGGTTGTTGTTGGCCGCGTCGATGAACGCCTTCGTCGACTTGATGACGTCGTCCGCGACGAGGGTCTTGGCGATAGCGCTGCCGCCCTGGCCGTCCTCGACGGTGACCTGCACCTCGCCCGAGCCCGGCCCGGGGTAGTCGTTGGCCTCGAAGATGCTCTCGACGACCGGCTTGAGGGCCCGGTAGGCCACGGCGACGCCGCCGCCGATGAGCCCGAGGGCGAGGACGATGACGATGAGGCGGCGCAGCACCGAGGGCTTGCCCCGACGCTTGCCACCCGGCTCGACCGGCTCGTGGGGATCGACCGGCGCTGCGGGAGGCGGGTTCGTCTCGCGATTGCGGCGGCGACCGCGCCGACGGGCGGCCTCCTCGGCCTCACGCATCTCGCGGCGCGTCATCGGGGCACCGGCCCGGGCCGGACGTCCGGCGGCCCCGGCCGCCTGCGGGTCGTCGTGCTGGGCGGGCGCCGTCGTGTCGTGGGCGAACGGTTCGTCGTGGTCGCCGAAGATGGACGACTCCAGGTGCTCCTTCATCGTCGGCGTTCCTTCTTCCGTCGTCCGCCGGGCGAGACGGTCTCACCCGGTGGTCGGCCCTGGACCGACTCGGTGTCGAGGGCCGACTGGAGGATCAGCACCGCAGCGGCCTGGTCGACCACCGCCCGCTGACCGCGACCGGGGACCCCGCTGTCGCGAAGTCTCCGGTGCGCGTCGACGGTGGTCAAGCGCTCGTCGACGAGACGCACCGACACCGTACCCAGCCGTGCGGCCAGCAGGGCCGCGTACGCGCGAGCGAGTCGCGCGGCCTCGCCCTCCTGACCCGAGAGCAGCCGGGGCAGCCCGACGACGACCTCGACCGCGCCGACGTCGTCGACGATCGCCGCCAGTGCCTCGACGTCGGTGTTCCCGTCGAGGTCACGCGGCAGCGTCTCGACGGGGTGGGCGAACGTCCCCGACGGGTCGGACGCGGCGACGCCGACGCGAGCCTGGCCCACGTCGACGCCGACGCGAACTCCGGGGCGTGCGCCCGAGTGCGTCACTGGCCGGTGCCTCGGTTCCGCAGCGCGTCCTCGACCGCACCGAGGGCCGCCGACACCTTGGACGCGTCGGTGCCGCCACCCTGCGCGAGGTCGTCGCGCCCACCGCCGCCACCACCGAGCGTCTGGGCCGCCAGCTTGACGAAGGCGCCCGCCTTGATGCCGGCCTCGCGGGCCCGCTCGTTCGTGGCGACGATGACGACGGGACGCTCGTTCGCGACCGCCGCCATCGACACGAGCGCCGGGCGGTCGTTGCCGAGGCGCGCCCGGACGTCGGTGACGAGCGCCCGCAGGTCGTCGCCTCCGACGCCGGCACCGGCGTCGTGGCTGACGAACGTCACCCCGGCGATGTCGCGCGCCGAGGTCACGAGGCCCGGGGCCGCACCGAGCACCTGCGCCTGGCGGACCGCGGCGATCTCCTTCTCGGCGTCGCGCAGGCGCGACAGGATGCCGCCGATGCGGTCGGGCAGCTCGTCGCGACGCACACCGAGCGTGTCGGTCAGCTGGCTGACGATCGCGGCCTCGCGCGCGAGGTGCGTGTACGCATCGGCACCGACGAGGGCCTCGACGCGGCGCACGCCAGAGCCGATGGAGGCCTCGCCGAGCAGCTTGACGACACCGATCTGGCCGATGCGCGGCGTGTGCGTGCCGACGCACAGCTCGCGCGACCACTCGCCGATCGACACGACGCGCACACGCTCGCCGTACTTCTCGCCGAACAGCGCCATCGCGCCGAGCTTCTTGGCGGCGTCGAGGTTCATGATGTCGGCGGTGACGGGGAGGTCCTCGAGGAGGAAGCCGTTGATCCGCGCCTCGATCTGCGCCAGCCCCTCGGCGGGGACCGCCTGCAGCGAGCGGAAGTCGAAGCGCAGGCGGCCGGGCGAGTTCTCCGAACCGGCCTGGGTCGCGGTGTCGCCGAGCTCGTCGCGCAGCGCCTGGTGGACCATGTGCGTGGCCGTGTGCGCCCGGGAGATGGAGCGCCGACGCAGCACGTCGACCTCCGCCTCGGCCTCCTGCCCGACGGCGGCCTCGCCCTCGAGCACCGTCGCGCGGTGCACCACGAGACCGGTGATGGGGCGCTGGACGTCCTTGACCTCGAGCAGCGCACCGTTCGCGAGGCGGATCCGGCCGTGGTCGGCCAGCTGGCCACCGGACTCGGCGTAGAGCGGCGTGCGGTCCAGGACGATCTCGACGTCGTCGCCGGCCTCGGCACGCTCGATCGCGACGCCGTCGCGGAGCATGCCGCGCAGCGTGGTGTCGGTGAGCACCTGGTCGTAGCCGGTGAACTCGACGTCGCCGCCGAGCGCGTCGGCGAGCTGGCGGTACACGGAGGTGTCGCCGTGCGCGCTCTTCTTCGCCCGGGCGTCGGCCTTCGCGCGGTCACGCTGCTCGCCCATGAGGCGCCGGAAGCCCGCCTCGTCGACCTGCAGGCCCTGCTCGGCCGCCATCTCGAGGGTGAGGTCGATCGGGAAGCCGTACGTGTCGTGCAGCGCGAACGCCTCCGAGCCGCCGAGCGTCGAGGAGCCCGACGACTTCGCCTTGGCGACCGCGGTGTCGAGGATCGTCGTGCCCGAGCTGAGGGTGCGCCGGAACGCGTCCTCCTCCGCGTAGGCCACCTGGCTGATGCGACGGAAGTCGGTCTCGAGCTCGGGGTAGGACGCCTTCATCCGCTCCATGCTGACCGGGAGCAGGTGCTCGAGCGTCGGCGCGTCGACACCGAGCAGGCGCATCGAGCGCACTGCGCGGCGCAGCAGGCGGCGCAGCACGTAGCCACGGCCCTCGTTGCCGGGCACGACGCCGTCGCCGATGAGCATGAGCGAGGAGCGCACGTGGTCGGCCACGACCCGGAACCGGACGTCGTCCTCGTGGTCGGCGCCGTAGCGTCGGCCGGTGAGGTCCTCGGCCGCCGAGATGACCGGGAAGACCTCGTCGGTCTCGTAGATGTTGTCGACGCCCTGGAGCAGGAACGCCGCGCGCTCGAGGCCCATGCCGGTGTCGATGTTGCGCTTGGGCAGGTCCCCGACGATGTCGAAGTCCTCCTTGGAGCGCACGTTCTCCAGCTCGTACTGCATGAAGACGAGGTTCCAGAACTCGAGGTAGCGGTCGCCCGCCTCCCAGTCGCCGTCGGCGCCGTACTCCGGGCCGCGGTCGAGCAGGATCTCCGAGCAGGGGCCACCGGGGCCGGCCACGCCCATGTTCCAGTAGTTGTCCTTGCGGCCGAGGCGCACGATCCGGTCGTCGGGCAGCCCCGCGACCTTCTTCCAGAGGGCGATCGCCTCGGTGTCCTCGTGG
Organism: Intrasporangium sp. Soil_C_50; assembly: GCF_057656595.1. Taxonomy (NCBI): domain Bacteria; kingdom Bacillati; phylum Actinomycetota; class Actinomycetes; order Micrococcales; family Intrasporangiaceae; genus Intrasporangium; species Intrasporangium sp. Soil_C_50. Next base: position 39,011 of record NZ_JBDGKB010000016.1, on the reverse strand, counting down.
TAGACCGAGGCGTAGAGGTCCTTCTCCTCGAAGCCGAGGCCGCCGTCGGACTGGCTCGTCGTGATGAGCTCCCACGCGAGCTCGATGGCGCCTTCCTTGAAGTAGTCGCCGAAGCTGAAGTTGCCGTTCATCTGGAAGAACGTGCCGTGGCGGGTGGTCTTGCCCACCTCCTCGATGTCGAGGGTGCGCACGCACTTCTGCACGCTCGTCGCGCGGCTGTACTGGGGCGTCTCCTGGCCGAGGAAGTACGGCTTGAAGGGCACCATGCCGGCGTTGACGAACAGGAGGTTCGGGTCCTGGTGCACGAGCGACGCGCTCGGCACGACCGTGTGGCCGCGGCTGCCGAAGTACGAGAGCCAACGACGCCTGATCTCAGCGGTTTCCATGCGTCAGTCCTTGGGTCGAAAGTGGTCCGGGTCGTCGCCGGGCCTCACGGGGCGGGCGACGGTCGGGGTCGGGGCAGGTCGGGGCGGGGCCAGCCCGGCGCCTCACCAGGGCGCGACTGGCCCCCGGGGAGCTCGACGCTGACGCGCGCTCACCCGGGCCTCGACCACCGTGCGTGCCTCTCGGGCCACGATCCATCCGTCCTTCGGGTCGTCGGCGCGGACATCGCGCCATCTGGACAACCCTAACGGACGGTGTGGCACAGGTCCCACCGCGTTCCCGCCCGCCGCCGCCTCACGCGTCGGGCCCGGGTGGAGCGACCGGGCGACGGAGAGCGAGAAAGTGCCCACTCGACGACGCGAACGGTCGAGTGGGCACTTTCCCAGCTGACGAGGGGCGCGCGTCGGGTCAGACGGGCTCCACCTCGGCCACGAGGTTGGTCTTGACCTCGGGGAAGTGGCACGCCTGGCGGTGCAGGCCCGCCTCGCGCTTGGTACGCCCCGCGAGGTCGGCCTCGGAGGCCACCAGCGGCGGCTCCTGGGTGGCGCAGATGTCCTGGGCCTTCCAGCAGCGCGTCCGGAAGCGACACCCGCTGGGCGGGTCGATCGGGCTCGGCACGTCGCCGACGAGGCGGATGCGCTCCTTGGGAGCGATGCCGCGCGCCACGTTGATGTCGGGCGCGGCGGACAGCAGCGCCTGCGTGTACGGGTGCTCCGGGGCCTCGTAGATCTTCTTCTTGTCGCCGTACTCGACGATCTTGCCGAGGTACATGACCGCGACCTGGTCGCAGAAGTGCCGCACGACGCCGAGGTCGTGGGCCACGAAGATGAACGCGAGGTCGAGCTCGTCGCGCAGCTTCGCGAGCAGGTTCATCACCTGGGCCTGGATCGATACGTCGAGGGCCGAGACCGGCTCGTCGGCGATGATGAGCTTCGGCTCGACCGCCAGGGCCCGCGCGATACCGATGCGCTGGCGCTGACCTCCGGAGAACTCCGACGGGTAACGGTTGATGTGCTCGGGGTTGAGGCCGACGAGCTCGAGGAGCTCCTGGACGCGGGCCTTCTCCTTGCCCTGGTGCAGGCCGTGCACCTTGAGCGGCGTCGTGAGGATCGAGCCGACCGTGTGCCTCGGGTTCAGCGAGGAGTACGGGTCCTGGAAGATCATCTGCACGTCGCGGCGGATGGACCGGAGGTTCTTCTCCTTGAGGTGCGTGATGTCGCGTCCCTCGAACTCGACGCTGCCACCGGTGGGCTCGTCGAGGCGCGTCACGAGGCGTGAGGTCGTCGACTTGCCACACCCGGACTCGCCGACGAGGCCGAGGGTCTGGCCCTCCTTGAGGGAGAAGCTGATCCCGTCGACGGCCTTGACCGTGGCCTTGACCATGCGCAGGCCCTGGACCTCGCGGAAGGGGAAGTGGCGCTGGAGGTCGGTGACCTTCAGCAGCGGCTGGTCGGTCATCGTGCTCCCTCGGCGCTCTGCAGGGTGGCCACCGGGTCGTCGAGGTGGCAACGGATCTGGCGGTTGGACAGGCCCGGTGTCGGACGCCATTCGGGCAGCAGCGTGAAGCACGCGTCGCCGTCGACCTGGTCCTTGAACGCACAGCGCGGGTGGAACGAGCAACCGGAGGGCAGGGCGAGCAGGCTCGGCGGTGAGCCCGGGATCGTCGAGAGCTCGTCGAGGTCCTCCGAGTGGGAGGGCACCGACTGGAGCAGGCCGTAGGTGTAGGGGTGCGACGGCTGGGCCAGCACCTCCTTGGCATCACCCTTCTCGACGCCGCGACCGGCGTACATGACGAGGATGTCGTCGGCGGTCTCGGCCACGACGGCGAGGTCGTGGGTGATGAGGATGACCGCGGAGCCGAACTCCTTCTGCAGGTCGTTGACGAGGTCGAGGATCTGCGCCTGGACGGTGACGTCGAGGGCGGTCGTCGGCTCGTCGGCGATGAGCAGCTTCGGGTTGTTGACGAGGCCGAGGGCGATCATGGCGCGCTGGCGCATGCCGCCGGAGAACTCGTGCGGGTAGGAGTTGGCCCGGCGCTGCGGGTTGGGGATGCCGACGAGGTCGAGCATCTCCACGGCGCGCTTGGCGGCGACCTGCTTGCTCACGCTGTGGTGGGCGGCGTAGGCCTCGGCGATCTGCTTGCCGACCTTGTGGAACGGGTGCAGCGAGGACTGCGGGTCCTGGAAGACCATCGCGGCCTTGGTGCTGCGGATCTGCTGGAAGGTCTGGCGCGAGGCCCCGACGAGCTCGAGACCGTCGAGCTTGATGCTGCCCGTGATCTCGGTGCGCTTCGGGTTGTGCAGGCCGAGGACGGCCATGCTCGACACCGACTTGCCCGAGCCGGACTCGCCGACGATGGCGAGCGTGCGGCCGAGACGGGCCTGGTAGGACAGGTTGGAGACGGCCTTGACGACCCCCTCCTCCGTCGGGAACCGGACCGTGAGGTCGGTGACGTCGAGGACGACGTCACCGGCGTTCTTGGCCTCGGCGGACTGGGTCTGGATGGTGGACGCGGTCGCGGTCACGAGAGCCTCACTCGCGGGTCGATGAACGAGTAGCCGATGTCGACGATGAGGTTCATCAGGACGACGATGACGGCCGAGATGAGGACGCTGCCCATGATGACGGGGAGGTCGTCGGCCTTGAAGGCGGTGATGGTGCGCTTGCCGATGCCGTCGACGCCGAAGATCTGCTCGGTGATGAGGGTGCCGGTCAGCAGGGCCGCCATGTCGAGGCCGAGGATCGTCAGGATCGGGCTCATCGCCGCGCGGAAGCCGTGCCGCACGAGGACGCGCCGCTCACCGATGCCCTTGGAGCGCGCCGTGCGGATGTAGTCCATCGACAGCGACTCGAGCATCGAGTTGCGGGTGTATCGCACGTACGTCGTGGACGTCACGAACCCGAGGATGAGGGCCGGCGCCAGCATGCCCGCGATGTAGGGACCGACTCCCGAGGAGATCGAGGTGTACTGCGGGAGGATGTGCCACAGCGTCACCGGGTAGAGGGCGACGAGGAGCGCGAGGATGTAGTACGGGATCGCGCCGATGACCTGCGAGACCCCGACGATGCCGCGGTCGGACGACGTGCCGCGACGCACCGCGGCGAGGATGCCCAGGGTGATGCCGACCGTCAGGAAGATGACGGCGGCCATGATCGCGAGGACCACGGTGTTCGGGAAGCGCGAGAACAGCTCGGTGTTGACCGACTGGCGCGTGACGAACGAGTAGCCGAGGCAGGGCGCGCTGCAGTGCACCTGGTCACCGGCGTAGACGAAGTCACGCCCGGCGAAGAGACCCGAGAAGTAGTCGGTGAACTGCTGGACCAGGGGCTTGTTCAGACCCAGGTTGGCCCGGATCGCCTCGAGGCGTGCCGGAGGGCACTTGGTGTCGGGGCACAGCGCCAGCGCCGGGTCCGACGGCGCGGCGAAGAAGAGGAGGAACGTCGACACCAGGGTCGCCAGGACGACGCTCACGGCGAGCGCGATTCGCCTGAGGATGTACGTGAGCACGGATGGATACCTTCCAGCACGGGTGGCGCCGCTGGTGGGGACCCGGGACGAGCCCGGGCCCCCACCACGGCAGTCGGTTCAGATCATGCGCCCCCGGAAGGGCGCTGTCGTCAGCGACTTACTGGTCGAGCCAGATCTGGGTGATCTCCGGCATGCCCTTGTTCGGGTTGTTCACGACGTTCTTCACCTTGGTGCCGAAGACGTAGTTGCCCTTGTCGTAGTTGTCCGGGATGGCCAGGAGGTAGTTCTCCGTGAGCCACTTGTCCATCTTGCCCCACTCCGGGCCCTGCTCGGCGATCGAGAGCTGCAGGATGCGCTTGATCTCGGCGTCGATCTTGGCGTCGGAGAAGTTGCCGAAGGTCGTGCCACCCTGCGAGAGGGCGCCGCTGCCGACGGTGGGCGGGATGATGGAGTCGGCGGACGGCCAGTCGAAGCACCAGCCGCGCGGCGACTGCAGCATGTTGTACTTGCCGTTCGGCTTGCCGACGATCGCACGACGCTCCTTGCCGGGGACGCCGATGTCGGTCACCTTGAAGCCGGCAGCCTCGAGCTTCTGCTTGCGGACCTGGTTGACCTTCTGGGCGATGTCGTCGTCGTTCGTGTAGTAGTAGATGAGCTCGAACGGCTTGTCCGGACCGTAGCCGGCGTCGGCGAGCATCTTCTTCGCCTTCTCCGGGTCGCCGTCGCCCTGGCCGTTCATGCCGTCCACGACGTAGTTGAGGTGGCCCGGGATCTGCGGCGGGATCAGCGTGCTCGCCGGGGTGAACGAGTGCGAGGTCTCGCCACCGGCCTTGTGGATCGAGTCGAACGGCCACGCGGCGGCGATCGCCTTGCGCACCGGCATCGGGATCTTCGTGGCGTCCATGTTGACCACGAGCACGCACGAGGACGGACCCTCGACGAACTGCGACTTCTTGTCACCCTCGATCTGCGGGATGAGCGAGGAGTCGATGGCGTCCCAGTTGAGCGTCGTGGCGTCGTCGCCGTTGGAGGCGAGGATGGCCGTCTGCGTCTTGATGGTGTCGACGCCCCACTTGAAGTGGTAGCCGTCGGGGTAGTTGTTGCGCGCCGGGTCGGAGTTGGCGTCCCAGTTCGGGTTGCGCTTGAGCGTCAGCTCGGTGCCCGGGGTGTACTTGTCGAACATGTACGGGCCCGTGGCCATCGGGTGCAGCTGGTAGTCGGCCTTGGTGTCCTTGGCCTCGGGGATCGGCGTGAACTGGTTGAACGAGACGAAGTACGGGAGCGTCTCGAAGCGCTTCTCGAGGTGGAAGACGACGGTCTTGTCGTCGGTGGCCTCGACGCCCTTCCAGTTCTTGTCACCCTTGTAGGGGCCCTGGTAGTCCGCGCCGCCCTTGAAGAACTCCTTCTGGTACGTCGGACCGTTGGCCGCGAGGTCGGGGTCGAAGGAGCGCTTGGCCGCGAACGCGATGTCCTGGGCCTTGACCGGGGTGCCGTCCTCGTACTTCAGGCCGTCCTTGAGGGTGAACGTCCAGGTGAGGCCGTCCTCGGACTGCTTGCCGAGGTCGGTCGCGAGGTCCGGGACGAGAACCATCTTGCCGTTCTTCATCGTGAACGTCGTCAGGCTGCGGTTCGTCAGCGAGAAGATGACGGCCGTGTCCTGGTAGAACTGGTCGCTCGGGTCCATGTTGGCCGGCGTCGAGGCGTAGGCAACCGTGAGGATGCCGCCCTTCTTCGCACCGGGGACGGCCGGGGCCGGGCCCTTGGCGTTCGGGTCGAGCGCAGCAGACGCACCCTCGACATTGCCGTTGCCGGCACCGTTCGTGCCGCCGGCGCCACCGTTGTTGGCTGCCGGAGCGCCGCAGGCCGCGACAAAGCCGAGGGAAGCCGCAGCTCCCACGGTCAGGACTTTGGTCCAGCGCATTGTTGTTTGCTCCCTTTGTGCTTGTCCCGGCGCTTTGCCGGGGACATCTGAGGACCGAAACCGGGTGGGTTATCGGCGACTGGAGGGGTCGAAGGCGTCGCGGATCGAGTCGCCGAGCAGCGTCAGGGCAAGGACGAGCAGCGACAGCGCGATGACCGAGGGCCACAGCCACAGCGGATAGGTGGCGAAGAGGTTCTGGGCATCGGAGATGGTCCGGCCCCACGACGCGGTGGGCTCGACGAGGCCGACACCGAGGTAGCTGAGCGTGGCCTCGTAGGTGATGTAGGCCGGGACGGCGATCGAGGCCGAGACGATGATCGGGCCCACGAGGTTCGGCAGGATCTCCTTGAAGAGGATCTGGCGGGTCGGCACGCCGATGGCGCGCGCCGCCTGGACGAACTCCCGCTCGCGCAGGCTCGTCACCTCACCGCGCACGAGTCGCGCCAGACCCATCCAGCCGAAGACGAACAGCACGCAGATCAGCACGATGAAGCGGATCTGGGAGGTCTGGTCGTTGGTGAGGTCGCTGCCCGCGGCGACGCTCTTCTGCACCAGCGGGACGATCGCGATGATGAGCAGCAGGATCGGCAGCGACAGGAAGAAGTCGATGACCCAGGAGATGGCCCGGTCGGTCTTGCCGCCGAGGTAGCCGGCGAGCAGGCCCAGCGCGACGCCGATGAAGGTGGACACAGCGGCAGCGACGAAGCCGATGATGAGCGACGGGCGCGCACCGTAGGCCCAGCGGGCGAAGAGGTCACGACCGACGCGCGGCTCGACGCCGAGGAAGTGGGCCGAGCTCATCCCGACGGTCGGCAGGCCGTTGAGGTCGACGAGCTCGGTGTGCGTCGTGTACGGGTCGGCCGGGGCCTTGGTGATCGGGTCGATCGCCTCGAGGGAGGTCAGCAGTGGCGCGAAGATCGCCACGAGGACGAAGAAGATGATGATGACTGCGCAGACGATCGCGACCTTGTCCTTCTTGAGCCGGTCCCAGGCGACCTGGCCGGGAGAGCGACCCGTCCTCACCTGCTTCCTGGTCGGCTCCTGAGGGGTCGTCTCGTCGGGCGTCTCGGTCAGCGTCGCAGCTGCAGAGCCCGGCATGGCGTTCAACGCGATGTCTCCATCCTTGTGGGATTCCCTTCACCGGCGAGAGAACTCACCGGTCCCGGCACGGGCACACGGACGGGCCGTTCCACCCCCTGCGGGACGACGTCACCCTGCCACACGCAAACCCGGTGTCCAAGCGTCGAGACGGTCATGGTTGACAAATCGTTACCAGCCGCCGAATCGGCACAACTTCGTCCGGGAGAAGGCGGACGGGGCTGGACAATCGCCCCGTCGAGCGGGCCGGACGTCACATGCGTCCCGTCTGCAACACGCCTGAGATGTCCCTCGTGAGCGTGCCGTGTCGGCCCCCGCCGGGCGCGGGGCACGACCCTTGACGTCAGGACCGACGGGTGCGCCCGAGCCGGCCGGCGAGCCATTCCCACCGGGAGCGAAGCCGCTCCTCGAACCCACGGTCGGTCGGCTGGTAGTAGCTGACGGCGTCGTGGAGGTCGTCGGGCAGGTACTGCTGGCGCGCGACGGCGTCGGGCTCGTCGTGGGCGTACACGTAGCCGGCGCCGTGGCCGAGCCGCTCGGCGCCGGCGTAGCCGCTGCCGCGCAGGTGCGGTGGCACCGCTCCTCCGCGCCCGGCCCGCACGTCGGCGATCGCCGCGTTGATGCCGGCGTAGGCGGCGTTGGACTTCGGCGCGAGCGCGTTGTGCACGACGGCCTGCCCGAGGATGATCCGCGCCTCCGGCATGCCGATCTGGGCGACCGCGTGCATCGCGGCGACGGCGGTCTGCAGCGCGGTGGGGTCGGCCATTCCCACGTCCTCGCTCGCGGAGATGACGATGCGCCGGGCGATGAACCGGGGGTCCTCGCCGGCCTCGAGCATCCGGGCCAGGTAGTGCAGCGCCGCGTCGACGTCGCTGCCGCGCATCGACTTGATGAGGGCGCTGGCGACGTCGTAGTGCTGGTCGCCGGCGCGGTCGTAGCGCACGGCCGCGTGGGCCACCGCCTGCTCGACGTGGGGCAGCGTGATCGCCACCGGGTCGTCGTCGGTGCGCCCGGCGGGCTGGGCGTCGAGGGCGACGCCGGCCGCCGCCTCGAGCGAGGTCAGGGCCCGGCGCGCGTCTCCCCCGGCGATCCGCACGAGGTGGTCGAGGGCGTCGTCGTCGAGGGTGTGGCCGCCGTCGAAGCCGCGCTCGTCGTCGAGGGCAGCGCGGAGCAGGTCGGCGACGTCGTCGTCGGGCAGCGAGCCGAGCGTCACGAGGACCGAGCGCGACAGCAGCGGGGAGATGATGCTGAACGAGGGGTTCTCGGTCGTGGCGGCCACGAGGATGACGGTGCGGTTCTCGACGCCGGGCAGGAGGGCGTCCTGCTGGGCCTTGGTGAAGCGGTGGATCTCGTCGAGGAACAGCACGGTCTGCCGCCCGTAGAGGTCGCGCTCGCGGGCTGCGGAGTCCATGACCGAGCGGACGTCCTTGACGCCGGCGGTGACGGCGGAGAGCTCGACGAAGCGCCGGTCGGCGGCCGTGGCCACGAGGTGGGCCAGGGTCGTCTTGCCGGTGCCGGGCGGCCCCCAGATGATCGCCGACAGCGGCCCGGCCGCACCCCCGGATCCCTCGATGAGCCGGCGGAGGGGGCTGCCCGGGCGCAGCGACTCGCGCTGGCCGCGCACCTCCTCGATGGTCCGAGGCCGCATCCGGACCGCGAGCGGGGCGGTCCCGGCCGACGCAGGGAGGTCGGCGCGCTCGGCCGCCGCGGCGGACCCGAAGAGGTCGTCGGAGCTCACTGTGGAACCCTATCCGTGTGTCCGGACCCTCGATCGCGGGCGACCGTCCGCCCTCGCGCCTCGCCCGTCTCGGCCGGGCCATCGCCCACCACCCGCGCTGGTGGGTCGCCGCCTGGGCCGTCATCGCCCTCACCTGCTTCGCGGTGGCCGTCGGTGGGGTGACGGGCGAGTCCCTGTTCGAGCGCCTGCACTCCGGCGCCCCGACCGTCGAGTCGGAGTCCTCCCGGGCCCGTGACGTCATCGAGGCGAACCAGCCGACGCTCGACACCCTGACCCTCCAGGTGAACGGTGCCGACCTCACGGACCCCGCGGTCGTGCGCGCCGGGGCCGACGCCACGGCGACGGTGGCAGGCCTCGACGGCGTCAAGGCCGTGCGGTCTCCCCTGCTGTCCCCCAAGGGACTTCGCGACCCTGCGGTCGCGCCGCTGCTCCAGGGCGGGACGCCGTCGGCCGGCGGGTTCGTCACCGTCGTCGACTTCGAGCCGGGCCTGTCGAAGCAGGCTCAGGACGACGCCGAGGCAGCCACCGAGGCCGCCCTGCTCCACGTCGCCACGGCCATGGACGCCAAGGGCTCGGTCGGCAGCGCGAACAAGATCATCAAGGCCATCACCGGCACCGTCGAGCGCGACCTCCTCCGCGGCGAGGGCATCGCCCTGCCCCTGACGTTCCTCGTCATGCTCTTCGTGTTCGGCGGGTTCGTCGCCGCGGGCATGCCGATCGTCGGCGCCGTGGTGTCGATCGGCGGCGCCCTGCTGTCGCTCTTCGCCTTCTCCCACGCCGTCGAGCTCGACGCCACTGTCGTCAACATCGTCACCCTGCTCGGTCTCGGCCTCTCGATCGACTACGGCCTGCTCACCGTGAGCCGGTTCCGCGAGGAGCTCGCGCACCGCGACCACGAGGTGCCGACGCGCGAGGACGTCACGCGTGCGGCCGAGCGCACCGTGGCCACCGCGGGACGCACGGTGCTCTTCTCGGGGCTGACCGTGGCCATCGCGCTCGCCGGCCTGCTCGTCTTCGAGGCCTCGATCATGCGCGCCATCGGCGTCGCCGGGGTGAGCGTCGTCCTCGTCGCGATGGTCGTGGCCGTCACGCTGATCCCTGCGCTCGCGGTCCTCGGCGCGAAGCGACTGGCGCGCAGGGCGGTCGAGCGACCGAGCGACGTCGGCGCCTTCTCCCGCCTGGCCTCCGACGTGCAGCGTCGACCCGTTCTGGTGATCCTCGGTGTCGTCGCCGTCCTCGTGACGCTGGCGCTGCCCACGCTGTCGATGAAGCTGACCGCCTCGGGCACCGAGCTGCTGCCCAGGGACGCCGAGCAGCGCGTCTTCTTCGACGCCCTGGCCCGCGACTACCCGACCCTGTCCGCGCCGGAGGTCACCGTCGTGGCGGCGTCCCCGGACCGTGCGGCCGTCACGTCGTGGGCGAAGCGGTTCTCGTCCTCCCACGGCGTCGAGGGCCTGACCGTGACGCCTCTCGGCGCCGACCACCAGCGCGTCGACATCCGCGTGGCCGGACCACCGACCTCCGAGCAGGCGCAGGACCTCGTCACCGAGATCCGTTCCACTCCAGCGCCTTTCGAGACCCTGACCACGGGGCAGGCGGCCGGCCAGATCGACTTCCTCGACTCGATGGCGGCGCGCGCCCCGTACGCCGTGACGTTCGTCGTCTTCGGCACGCTCGTGCTGCTCTTCCTCATGACGGGCTCGGTCATCATCCCTGCGAAGGCGCTCCTCATGAACGTCGTGTCGCTGGGGGCGGCGCTCGGCGTCGTCGTGTGGATCTTCCAGGACGCCCACCTCGACCGGCTGCTCCACTTCGGCTCGGTGGGCGCCGTCGAGTCGATGGTGCCCTTCCTCGTCCTGGCGTTCGGTTTCGGCCTCTCCATGGACTACGAGGTGTTCCTCCTGTCGCGCATCGTCGAGTTCCACCGCGCCGGGCACGACACCGACCGCGCCGTGTCGCTCGGGCTCCAGCGCACCGGCCGGATCATCACGAGCGCGGCGCTGCTCATCGTCATCGTCTTCGCCGGCTTCGTCGCGGGCGACATCCTCATCATCAAGGAGATGGGGGTGGCCCTCGTCGCCGCGGTCGCCATCGACGCGACCCTCGTGCGGATGCTCCTCGTCCCGGCCACGATGACGGTGCTCGGGTCTGCCAACTGGTGGGCGCCCGCCCCGCTGCGACGTCTCCACGCCCGCTTCGGGATCTCCGAGTGAGCGGCGGCCACCGGCCCGCGGTCGCGGGCCCCGGCCGCGTGCACGGCGTGGTGGAGGGTCACGGCCACCCGGGTCTCGTCGACGCGTCGGGCGGGCACGGCTTCGTGCGCTGGGACGTCCCGCCCGAGCTCGCCCACACGTGGTGGCGAGCCGGCGACGCGGTGCTGTTCCGCCGGCTGCGCCGCCGAGGGGTCGCCTTCGCGGCGCTCGGCCGCGCGTCGGGCGTCGCCACGCTGCTCGACGCCCTGCCCGGGCTCGCCGAGGGCCTGGAGGCGTCGTGGCCCCTCGGCCTCAGCGTGCCGCGCCACCTCGAGCCGCTCGTCCACGAGCGCTTCGAGGTCGACCCCGGCGGCGACTGGGACTGGTTCGTCACGACGAGCGAACCGGCCGCCTTCGCCCCCGAGTCGATGGTGCGGCCGCTCGACGACCTCGCGCGCGTCGAGGAGGTGACGGCGTTCCTCGCCGCGCACTCCCCCACGGCCGACACCGCCCCCGGCGAGGGCGAGTCGTGGTGGGGCGTCGACCTCGACGGGCGGCTCGTCGCCACGGCCGCCGTCGGGCTGCTGCCGAGCGGGGCGCCGTCGGTGTCCTCGGTCGCCGTCGACGCGTCGGTGCGCGGGCGGGGCCTCGGTCGTGCCGTCGTGGGGGCCGTGACCCGCCGGGCCGTCGCCGACCACGGCGTGTGCACGCTCGGGATGTATGCGCACAACACCGTGGCCCGTGGCCTCTACGCCTCGCTCGGCTACGCCAGCGAGGTGTCCTGGGCGAGCCGGTCGGTGCGGCTGCCCTGAGGTCGGCGCGCGTCAGGCCTGCGGGGTGCCGTGCTCGACGAGCACGAGCCAGTTGCCCGAGACGTCGCGGCACACGGCCTCGGTGCCGTACGGACGCGCGGAGGGCGGCTGGATGAACTCGACGCCGCGCGCCACGAGGTCCTCGTAGGTCTGCTGGCAGTCGTCGACGTCGAGGCCGATGCCCGGCATGGCGCCGCTGTCCTGGGCGCGGCGGACGGCGTCGACGAGCTCGGGCGACAGGGGCGGTCCGGGCTGGGTCAGGTGGAGGTTGAGCTCGGGCTGGCTCGGCTGGGTCACGGTGCACCAGCGGTAGCCGTCGCCGAGGGTGATGTCGTCCTTGGCGACGAAGCCGAGGACGTCGGTGTAGAAGGACTTGGCCTCGTCGATGTCGCGGACGAAGACGCTGATGATGGAGACGTTGGTGATCATGCGGACGACGCTACGACCGCGCGGTCCCCGGATGCTTCTCCTCGGTTGCGCTCCGACCGGGGCCCGGCTCGGGCGTCGCGCGCTCGGCCAGGCCCCACATGAACACCCAGCACCCGGGGATGCGCGGCGCCCCGGTCCCGAGCCACCGGCGCTGGAAGTCGCTGGGGCTCTCCCCCACGACGGCCCGGAAACGGCTGCTGAACGAGCCGAGGCTCGTGAAGCCGACGGTGTGGCAGACCTCGGTGACGGTGAGGTTGGTGTTCCGCAGCAGGTCCTGCGCCCGCTCGATGCGCCGGCGCGAGACGTACTCGGCCGGCGTCGTGCCGTACGTCGCGCGGAACAGGCGCAGGAAGTGGAACTTCGACAGGCACGCCACGGCGGCGAGGACCTCGAGGTCGACCGGCTCGGCGTAGTGCCGGTCGGCATGGTCGCGGGCGCGCCGGAGGTGGACCAGGACGTCGTCGGGCGCGCGTCGCTCCACCGTGGACATGGGCCCATTGTCACCCCCGACGCCGCCACCCGCAGGGACGCCTCAGCCGACGGCGTCGGTGACGAAGGTGCCGTTGACGGCCCGGAGGCGGTGCTCCCACGACGTCGTCGGCCGCCCGAGGGTGCTCTCGGTGACGGTGGCACGGGCGCTCGTGTCGGCCGTGGCGTGCCGCTGGTCGCGCGGCACGCCGTAGATCCAGGCGGCCCGCCCGTCGTAGGAGGACGTCTCGGACTGGCTCGAGAGCTGCGCGCCGCCCCGGGTCAGCGTCGTCGCGCGCTGCCACGAGATGGCGAGGTCTCCGGTGACGTCGTACGCTCCGGCGACGTCGGTGCGTGGGTGGAAGCCGAGCACACCGTCCTTGTCCCACTGGTGCGTCGTTCGCTCGACGGTCGGCGTGCCGTTGCCGTGGCTCGTCGCGACCGACTGGGTGTCGGCCCACGTCGCCTTGAGCGTGTCGTCGGCCTCGTCGTCGGTCCACGAGTGGCGCGAGGTGTTCGACAGGCTTCGCGTGACGCTGGTCGTCACCGGGCCACGCGAGGTGGACAGCGTTCCCGTGACACGGAATTCGCGCGTCGCGTCGAGGTCGACGTGGCCCGCCCTGTCGCCGGAACCGCTCACCGTGCTCTGCACGACGGGGTCGCCGCCCGACGCGTCTCCGGTGCTGCCGGCGACGACGCTTCGCCCGGCGTCGCGCCACACGCGGAAGCGCGGCGACAGCGTCCACCCGCCCTGACCCGCCGGGAGCCCGACGACCGAGAGGCGTACGTCGTGGGCTCGACCGTCGTTGAGCCGACCGAGGAACGGCGTGAGGTCGTACCCGAGCGGCGGGATGTCGAAGGCTTTCGGCGACGGGATCGTGTACCAGAGGAAGGGGTTGCTCCAGCCGCCGGTGTAGACGACCGGGTACGGCGCCGCGATCCCGGCCAGCCGGCCGTCGATGCGCACGTCGACCTCGCGGTAGGGCAGGCCGTCCGGGCACGAGTAGCCCGTGCTCGCAGGGGCGCTCGTGTCCCAGAACTCCTCGCAGCCACCACCGGAGCCCGTCGCGAAGACGTCGGCGAGCAACCGCGTCGAGTTGCGGGGCACGGTCAGCGAACCCACGAGATCGGTGCCGTCGCGGGAGGCGCCCGTCAGCGGCAGGACCGCGTCGGAGGTCTGGGCCGCGGGTGCCGCGCGGTCCGTCGTGTAGAAGTCGAGGTCGACGGTCACGTGGATGACGCCCGTGTAGGTGGAGTCGACGACGTTGCCGATGAAGGCCTGCACCTGCTGTGGGTCGCGCAGCAGCGGCGCCAGCTCGGTGACGTCCTTCTCGACGTGCCAGCGGATCCCCTCGGGACTCGGCTCGGGCGTCGAGAGCGTCAGCATCCGCACGCCCCCGACGTCGACGTAGCCGATGCGGTCGAACTGGCGGCCGGCCACCGACCCCTCGAGGCGCATGACGACCTTCGACCACGACCCCGCACAGGCAGCCGGCGGCGTGTAGGCGCGGGTGTGCACGTCGAAGTCGTCGAACGCCTCGTCGACGACGCGCACCGTGCAGTGCCGCGTCGAAGGCACGTCGACCGGAGGCTCCGGCGTGCGCGGGTCGTCCCAGTCGGTCCCGAACTCGGCGGGAGGCGACGCCGTCACCGCTGTTGCGGCGACCGCTGGCAACGCGGCGGCGAGGCCGGCGGAGCCGGCGCCGGTGGCCGCGAGCAGGACGCCCGCGGACGCGGCGAGCAGGGGACGCAGTCGTCGGGTGCGCATGTCGTCCGACGTTAGGCGCCACATGGTCAGCGTGGGGTAAAGCACGCCTGCTCCCCGCCGCCCGCCTCGGCCTCCGCGATGGCGGCCGGGGCGGCTCGACTCAGGTCGCGGGCCAGGTAGCCCGCCTCGTCGCCCTCGAGCCGCTCCCCCGCACGCCCGTGCGCCCACGTGCCCCAGACCGCGGCCTGCTCCGGTGATGCCCCCCGCGCCATGAGGCCGGCCACGATCCCGGCCTTGACGTCGCCGGAGCCAGCCGTGGCCAGGCTCGATGGACCCGCGTCGTGCACCCACGCCGCTCCGTCCGGGTGCACGACGTACGACACGTCGGCGCCGCTCAGCACCACGGCCCCGGTGGTGTCGGCCAGCCGTCGTGCCGCCCCGAGCACGTCCTGCTCCACCTCGTCCTCGGCCGCCTGGAGCGTCGCGGCCAGCTCGGTGGTGTTGGGCGTCAGCAGCACCCGGCCCGCCAGGTGGCGGACGCCGTCGAGGTTGCCCGTGAGGTACGCGGTGCCGAGCGCGTCGAGGGCCACGGTGGTGTCGAGCCGCGGCACGACCCGCTCGAGGAGCAGGTGCGCCGCGTCCGGGTCCCCGAGGCCGGGGCCGAGCAGGACGACGTCGACCCCCTCGGCCAGGGCGCAGATCCGGTCCGCGGCAGCGACCGCGAGCTCGCCGGACCCGAGCACCGGCAAGGCCTCGACGTACGCCTCCGGCAGTCGCACGGCCAGGCCCGACGCCGTGTCCGCGGCGGTGGCCACCTGCACCTTGCCGGCCCCGACCCGCAGGGCCGTCTCGGCGGCGAGCAGCACCGCTCCCGGCGTCTGGCGCGCACCCCCGACGACGAGCACGGTGCCACGGTCGCTCTTGTCCCCGCCCGGCTGCGGCAGCGCCCACGCCCTGAGCATCTCGACGTCGACCCGGCGCGGCGACTCAGCCACGGTCTTGCCCCCCGGCGCTCGACTCGTGCGTCTCCTCCACGGCCGAGGAGGCCAGGTGCGAGGTGTCGGCGAACGCGACGAGCCCCAACCGCCCGTCCTCCCCTCGCCGGTAGCGCGTCAGCGAGCAGTTGCCGAGCGGCTCGTCGCGGTCCAGCTCGAGCACCCGCTGCTCGTCGAGGCCCTCGAGGACGAGCCGGAACGCCATAATGACGGCCTGGTGCGTGAAGACCCAGACGCGCCGGCCCTGCTGGACGGTGCTGAGGTCGACGAGGACGTGACGCACCCGCAGCGCGACGTCGGTCCAGCTCTCGCCACCGGGAGGCCGGTAGTAGAACTTGCCCAGCCGCTCGCGCCGACGCGCCTCTGCGGGGTAGGTCTCGCGGATGCCGATGCCGGTGAACCCGTCGAGGATCCCGAGGTCGCGTTCGCGCAGGCGCTCGTCGAGCGTCACGTCCATCCCGAGACGGGCGGTCACGACGTCCGCCGTACGGGCCGCCCGGACGTACGGAGAGCTGAGCACGACGTCGGGTCGCTCGGCCTGCTCCCACCCCAGAACGGCACGGGCCAGCACGTCGGCCTGCTGCTCACCGCGCGGCGACAGCGGGGTGTCGGGGTCGCGGGTGTCCAGCTCCAGCTGCCCGGCGCCGCGCCGGCGCGCGTCGGCGTCGGCGACGTTCCCGACGCTCTCCCCGTGCCGGACGAGCACGAGCTCGTCGACGTGGGTCTGGGACGGCACGGTCTCCTGCCGTAGTGACACGGGTCCTCCTCGGATCTGCTCGACGCCTCGCTCCTACCCACGCCGGGTCGGCTCGAACGCGACGGTGGACGTGGGCCGCCCCGTCCCGGGCACGGCGGAGGGCCGCCGTCCACGTGGACGGCGGCCCTCTGCGTCGGTGTCGGTTGTCCGGGAGCCGTCAGCTGCGGACGGGGCTCACCTCGGGCGCGCCCTGCGGGGCCGGGGCCGAGCCGGCCGGCTTGGCGTCGACGCCGGCCTCCTTGCGCTGCTGGGCCGTGATCGGCGCCGGGGCCGCGGTGAGCGGGTCGTAGCCGCCACCGGACTTCGGGAAGGCGATGACGTCGCGGATCGACTCGGTGCCGGCGAGCAGCGAGACGATGCGGTCCCAGCCGAAGGCGATGCCGCCGTGCGGCGGCGCGCCGTAGAGGAACGCCTCGAGGAGGAAGCCGAACTTCTCCTGGGCCTCCTCCTGCGAGATGCCCATGACCTGGAAGACGCGCTCCTGCACCTCACGGCGGTGGATACGGATCGAGCCGCCGCCGATCTCGTTGCCGTTGCAGACCATGTCGTAGGCGTAGGCGAGCGCCGAGCCGGGGTCGGTGTCGAAGGTGTCCTCGAACTCCTTCTTCGGCGAGGTGAAGGCGTGGTGCACCGCGGTCCAGGCGCTGTAGCCGAGGGCGACGTCGCCCGAGGCGGTGGCATCGGCGGCCGGCTCGAACAGCGGGGCGTCGAGCACCCAGAGGAAGCTCCAGGCGCTCTCGTCGATGAGGCCGCAGCGGCGCCCGATCTCGAGTCGAGCCGCACCGAGGAGCGCCCGGCTGGCCTTGGTGGCGCCGGCGGCGAAGAAGATGCAGTCGCCCGGCTGCGCGCCGACGTGGGCGGCGAGGCCGGCACGCTCGGCGTCGGTGAGGTTCTTGGCGACCGGGCCGCCGAGCTCGCCGTCCCCCTGGACGAGGACGTAGGCCAGACCCTTGGCGCCACGCTGCTTGGCCCACTCCTGCCAGGCGTCGAGCTGCTTGCGCGGCTGGCTCGCGCCGCCGGGCATGACGACGGCGCCGACGTACTCGGCCTGGAAGACGCGGAAGGTCGTGTCGCCGAAGTAGTCGGTGCACTCGACGAGCTCGTTGCCGAAGCGCAGGTCTGGCTTGTCGGAGCCGTAGCGCGCCATCGCCTCGGCGTAGGTCATCTGCAGGAACGGCGTGGTGAGGTCGACGCCGATGAGCGACCAGATCTCGCGCACGACCTCCTCGGCGAGCTCGATGACGTCGGCCTGCTCGACGAAGCTCATCTCGATGTCGAGCTGGGTGAACTCCGGCTGGCGGTCGGCGCGGAAGTCCTCGTCGCGGTAGCAGCGCGCGATCTGGTAGTAGCGCTCCATGCCGGCGACCATGAGGAGCTGCTTGAACAGCTGCGGGCTCTGCGGCAGGGCGTACCAGGAGCCGGGAGCGAGACGGGCCGGCACGAGGAAGTCGCGGGCGCCCTCCGGCGTCGAGCGGGTCAGGGTCGGGGTCTCGATCTCGACGAAGTCGCGGGCGCCGAGCACCTTGCGCGCGGCGGCGTTGACCTTCGAGCGCAGCCGGATCGCGGCGCCGGCCGAGCTGGCGCCCGGGCGGCGCAGGTCGAGGTAGCGGTGCTTGAGGCGCGCCTCCTCGCCGACCGTCACGCGCTCGTCGATCTGGAAGGGCAGCGGAGCGCTCGGGTTGAGCACCTCGAGCTGCTCGACGATGACCTCGATGTCGCCCGTGGGCAGGTCGGGGTTGGCGTTGCCCTCGGGGCGCACACGCACCTCCCCGGTGACGCGGACGCAGAACTCGTTGCGCACGTCGTGGGCGCCCCCCTCGGCGAGCACCTCGTCGCGGGCGACGACCTGGGCGACACCGGACGCGTCGCGCAGGTCGAGGAAGGCGACCCCGCCGTGGTCTCGACGACGCGCCACCCAACCGGTGAGGGTGACGGTCTGGCCTGCGTGGTCGGCACGGAGCGTGCCGGCCTCGTGAGTGCGGAGCACGGAGGATCCTTCCGAGGACGGGTGGGTTGCGACGCGAGGGGCCGCTGGGGTTCGGGTGGCCTCGCACGCGGTCGGCGTGCGGCACCGAGGTTTCATCCTAGACCGGGTCTGCCCCTAGCCTTGTCCGCGTGCAGCACACCCGAAACCGCGACCTCGACGGCGTCCGCGGCCTCGCGATCCTCCTCGTCGTGGCCGCCCATTCCGGGCTCCCGGTGCGCTGGGGTGGGCTCTCCGGCGTCACCCTCTTCTTCGTCCTGTCCGGCTACCTCATCACGAGCCTGCTGATCCGCGAGCACGACCGCTACGGCGTGCTCAGCCTCTGGCGCTTCTGGGGCCGTAGAGCGCTGCGCCTGCTGCCCGCCCTCATCGTCCTGCTGGCCGCCGTGCCCGTGCTGCTCGCCGCCACCCAGCCCTCCGCCCTGGCGCACTACCCCGTGCAGGCGATCGCCTCGATCCTCTACGTCGGCAACTACGTGCGGATCCTCGGCACCGACCTCGGGGTGCTCAACCACCTCTGGTCGCTGTCGGTCGAGGAGCAGTTCTATGTCATCTGGCCGGCGCTCTTCATCGTCATCGTCCGGTGGTTCCGCTCCCGGGCCATGACGATCGTGCTCACCCTCGCCGCGGTCGCGACCTTCTACAGCGTGTGGACCCAGGGCGCCTTCGCCCGGCTCGACATCTCCACCGAGACCAACGCCTTCGCCCTCCTGCTCGGTGTGGGCCTCGCGTTCGCCCTCGCGCAGCTCAAGGACCGCGGCATCAGCCTGCCCGCGACGAACCCGGTCGTACCGTTCCTCGTCCTCGTGGCGGTCTCCTCGTTCCCGGGCCGGGCGCTCTCGGTCGACCACCCGCTCTTCCGGCCGCTCGGTGCGGTCTTCGCCCTCATCGGCGTCTGGCTGGTCTACGCCGCGGTCCAGGGCCACTCGCGCCTCGTCGGCTCCCGGGTCATGGTGTTCTTCGGCACCATCAGCTACGCGCTGTACCTGTGGCACCAGACCTTCATCAACAGCAAGCTGCTCGGGGAGCACTCGACGCCCCGCAACCTCGTGCTCATCGCGGCGGCGATCGTCATCTCGTGGCTGTCGTGGGTGCTCGTCGAGAAGCCCTTGGGGCGGCTGCGCAAGCCGCTGCGCCTCGACCAGCCGTCACGGCGCCAGCAGGCGTCGCTCGAGGCCCGCGCCGCGACAGAGGAGGCGGCACCGGTCACGACCTGACCGCGCGCTCTGCCCCCCCACCAGGAGGGACGTCCCCTCCATCTCCAACGTACAACGCACCGGGGGTCTTGCGGCAAGGCCCCGGTCGTGGCGCAGAATCGCGGGCCGAGGCCGTCGAGGGGCGGCCCGGCACCGATCGGAGCTGATGCGTTGACCCCGCTGACCACCCACGCCTTCGACCTCCCGGACCGCCTGGCCCACAAGGCCGACCCGGCCCTCGTCGCCGCCGACGAGGCCCACTTCGCGGCGATCGCCGAGACCCTCGAGCGGACGGTCGACGACCTCACCGACCGGCTCGACGCCGCCCGGCGCGCGCCGGCGGGCCACGGCCAGACCGCGCTCGAGCGCGACCAGGAGGTGCACCGGCTCACGGCCCGGCTGCGCACCCTGCGTCGTTTCGGCCTCGACCTCTGCCTGGGGCGCATGGTGCCCGCCGGCGACGTGTCGGTTGGCGCCGAGCCGGTCTACGTCGGCCGTCTCGGGTTGACCGACACGTCCGGTCGGCGCCTGCTCGTCGACTGGCGCTCCCCCGCGGCCGAGCCGTTCTTCGGTGCGACGCACGCCAACCCGATGGGCCTGGAGAGCCGCCGCCGCTACCGCTGGACCCGCGGGCGCGTCAGCGACTACTGGGACGAGGTCTTCACGCCGGCGACGTTCGCCTCGCACGCCTCGCTCGACGACCAGTCGGCGTTCGTCGCCAGCCTCGGCGCGGAGCGCTCGGAGCGGATGCGCGACGTGCTCGGCACCATCCAGGCCGACCAGGACGCCGTCATCCGGGCCGGTTCGCGCGGCGCGCTCGTCGTCGACGGCGGCCCGGGCACGGGCAAGACCGTCGTCGCCCTGCACCGCACCGCCTACCTGCTCTACTCCGACCCGCGCCTCGGTCACCGCCGCGGCGGGGTGCTCTTCGTCGGGCCCCACGAGCCGTACCTCGCCTACGTCTCGGACGTGCTGCCGAGCCTCGGCGAGGAGGGCGTGCAGACGTGCACCCTGCGTGACCTGCTGCCGGAGGGGGCGACCGCGCGGCCCGAGCCCGACGCCGAGGTGGCCCGGCTCAAGGCGTCCGCCGACTGGGTCGGCGCGATCGACCGGGCGGTGCGCTTCTACGAGGAGACCCCCGGCTCCGGGCTCGAGGTGTCGACGCCGTGGGCCGACCTGTGGCTGTCCGCGGCCGACTGGGCCACCGCCGTCGCTGCCGTCGAGCCGGGCACGCCGCACCACGAGGCCCGCGACCAGGTGCTCGACGAGGTCGCCGAGATCCTCGTCGCGAAGTACGAGGCCGACCACGACCCCGACGACACCGACGACCCTGACGATACGGCCGCGTCGCCCGAGCAGCTGCGCCGGGCCGTGGTGCGCGACGAGGACCTGCTCGGGGTGCTCGGGCGGGCCTGGCCGAGCATCGACGCGTCCGACCTCGCCGGCGACCTGTGGACGGTGCCGGCCTACCTGCACCTCGCGGCACCGTGGCTCACCCTCGAGGAGATCCGCGCCCTCCAGCGTCCGGATGCGCAGGCGTGGACGGTGTCCGACCTGCCGATCCTCGACCTCGCCCGGCAGCGGCTCGGCGACCCGGGCGCGTCCGCTCGCCGCCGGCACAAGGAGGCGGCCCTCGCGGCCGAGCGCGAGATGCGGGCCAAGGTCGTCGAGCACCTCATCGCCTCGGACGACTCCGAGATGCACGTCATGTCGATGCTGCGCGGCGAGGACCTGGCCGGTGCTCTCGACGACGGGGACCTCGTGCCGCCCGCCGACGCCGACCTGCTCGCCGGGCCGTTCGCGCACGTCGTCGTCGACGAGGCCCAGGAGCTGACCGACGCGGAGTGGCAGATGCTGCTGGCCCGCTGCCCCTCGCGCAGCCTGACGGTCGTCGGCGACCGCGCGCAGGCCCGCCACGGGTTCACCGAGTCGTGGCAGGAACGGCTGGGGCGCGTCGGCCTCGACCGGGTCACGCTCGCCTCCCTCACGGTCAACTACCGCACGCCGAGCGAGGTCATGGCGCAGGCGGAGCCGGTGATCCGCGCGGCCCTGCCCGACGCCAACGTGCCGACCTCGATCCGCGAGAGCGGACGGCCCGTGCTGCACGGCACCCGGGCGGAGCTGGAGCCGCTGCTCGCGCGGTGGCTGGACGACCACGCCGAGGGCGTCGCGTGCGTCATCGGTGACGCGTCGTTCGCCGAGCGCCCGCGGGTGCGGTCGCTGACGCCGCTGCTGGCCAAGGGCCTCGAGTTCGACCTCGTCGTCCTCGTCGAGCCCGAGCGGTTCGGCACCGGCATCGAGGGAGCGGTCGACCGGTACGTCGCGATGACGCGGGCCACGCAGCAGCTGGTCGTGCTCGAGGGCTGAGCTCGTCGCGGGGCCGCCCGCCCGGCCCCTAGACCGGGGTGAGGTCCCGCGACGCCTCTGCCGCAAGGGATTCCACGGCCGCGGCGAGCGCGGGGCTGGCGGTCATGGTGCGTCGCCACACGAGGCTCACAGTGCGCTCGGACACGGGATCGACGATGGGTACGGCGACGACGGTCGAGGGCAGTGGCCCGCGGCCGAGCCGCGGCACGAGCGCGATCGCCTCGCCGTGCGCGACGAGCGCCACGTGCGTCGCGAACTCGAGGGCGACGTGCCCGATGCGTGGCGCCCGGCCGACGTCGAAGTACATCTTCTGCAGCCACTGGTGGCAGATCGAGCCGGGTGCCACGCTGGCCCACTCCTCGTCGAGCACGTCGCCGACCCCGATGCTCGTTCGGCCGGCCAAGGGGTGGCCGGCGTGGACGAGGACGTCGGCACGATCCCGGCCCAGGTGACGCACCTCCAGGTGGTCGGGGATCGCGAGCGGCAGCGGCTCCCAGTTGTGCACGAGCGCGAGGTCGTGCGCCCCCGACGCGACGGCGTCGACGGCGTCCCACGGGTCGATCTCGTCGGGGCGCAGCTCGACACCGGGGGCCGCCGCGCGCAGCCGGCCGAGGGCGCCGACGACGATGCCGCGGTAGGCGGTGGCGAAAGTCGCGAGGCGGACCGTGCCGACGGCGGCGCCGCTGACGCCGTGCAGGCGCGACTCGAGCCGCTCCATGTGCGAGAGCAGGTCGCGCGCCGACTCGCACAAGGTGCGCCCGGCCTCGGTGAGCAGGACGCCGCGGCCCTGGCGCTCGAGCAGCTGCACGCCGGTCTGGTTCTCGAGGCGCTTGATCTGCTGCGACACCGCGCTCGGGGTGTAGTCGAGGGCGGTCGCCGCCGCCCCGACCGACCCGTGGGTCTCGACGGCGACGAGCGAGCGGAGGGCGACCGGATCGATCATGCAGCAATGCTACACAGTGAGTGGCATGACAGTTTGATGGACGTGAACGGTTGTTGTCCCCGACGATGGGCGCATGCGCCGCCGTGACACCGCCCTCGCCGTCCTCGTCGCCCTGCTGTGGGGCACGAACTTCGTCGCGATCCGGACCGGCCTCGACTCGGTCCCGCCGCTGCTGTTCCTCGCGGTCCGGTTCGTCGTCGTCTGCATCCCGGCGGTGTTCCTCGTGCGGCGACCGGCCTTGCCGTGGCGCGACCTCGCCCTCATCGGTCTCTTCACCAGCCTCGGCCAGTTCGCCCTCCTGTACGTCTCGCTGCACCTCGGCATGCCGCCCGGGCTGGCCTCGCTCGTGCTCCAGGCGCAGGTGCTCCTCACCGTCGTCATCGCCGCCGTGTGGCTGCGCGAGCACCCGTCCACGGCCCAGCGCGTCGGCGTCGCCCTCGGCGGCGCGGGCCTGCTCACCATCGCGGCCGGTCGCGGCCTCTCCGCTCCACTGCTGCCGCTCGTCGTCCTCGTCCTCGCGGCCGTGTCGTGGGCCGTCGGCAACGTCCTGACCCGACGCGCAGGCGCGCTCGGACCGGGCTCGGGGCTCGGCGTCGTGGTCTGGTCGGGGCTCGTGGTGCCGCTGCCCGCCCTCGCGCTGTCGCTGCTGCTCGAGGGCCCGGACGCCATCGGGAACGCCCTGACGCACGTGCAATGGCCGGCGCTGGTCTCGACGGCGTACACCGCCTACCTGTCCTCGCTCGTCGGCTACGGCATCTGGAACACGCTGCTCGCGCGGTACCCCGTCGCGCGCGTCACGCCGTTCGCGATGCTCGTACCGGTCTTCGGGATGGCGGCCGCCGGGCTCGTCTACGCCGAGCGCCCGCACCCGCTCGAGCTGGCCGGTGGCGTCCTGCTGCTCGGCGGCGTCGCCGTGGCGGTGCTGCGCCGTCGGTCAGGAGTGGTCGCCGTCGACGTAGAGCCAGCGGCCGGCCCGTCGGGAGAACCTGCTGACCTCGTGCAGCTCACCCCGACCCGCGCCGCCGGGGCCGGCTGACCGGATCCCGCGGTCCTCCCACCACGCGACGAACTCGACGACGCCGTGGTCGTCCTCGGGCCCACCGTCCACGGTGCGCACGACGGTGAGGCCGGTCCACCGTGTCGACGGGTCGAGGTCGACGACGCGCGGACGCGTCCGCGGGTGCCACGTGCGGAAGAGGTGGTCGGCCGCGCCGGTGGCGAAGGCGGTGTAGCGCGAGCGCATCAGCTCCTCGGCCGTCGCGGCGAGACGTCGACCGTCGACGACGGGGCCGCAGCACCGGGCGAGGTCGAGGCCGCTGCCGCACGGGCACGCTTGTCCCCCGGTCGAACCCGTCACCTCGCGCACCCGGCCGCTGGCTCTCAACGCCGCGCGGCCTGGGCCTCGCGCGCCGGCCAGGCGGCGTCGCGCGGACGCAGCGAGGCCCAGCCGCCGCTTCGGGAGGCGTGCGCGGCGAGCAGCCCGACGAGCGTCGCCGAGTTGCTGATGCGCCCCGCGAGCGCGGCCTCGACGGCGTCGTCGAGCGGCACCCACAGCGGGCGCAGGGTCAGCTCCTCGGCGGTGCGCTCGTGGCGGTCGGCGTCGGGCACGTCGTGCAGCCCACGGGCCAGGAACACCCGGACCGTCTCGCCGAACGCGCCGGGCGAGGTGACGTCGTCGGCGAGGACGTGCCAGTCGTCGGCGAGCAGGTCGACCTCCTCGGCGAGCTCGCGGGCGGCGGCCTGCCACGGCGGCTCCCCCGCGACGTCGAGCAGCCCGGCCGGCAGCTCCCAGACGAAGCCGGTCGAGGCGTGCCGGTACTGCTGGATGAGCAGCACGTGCGGGGCGCCGCCGACCTCGCGCAGGGCGAGGACGGCGACGGCGCCCGGGTGCTCGATGTAGTCGCGGGTCACGACGCCGCCGTCGCCGAGGTCGACCCGGTCGCGGCGGACGTCGAAGATGAGCCCCTCGAAGACGAGCCGGGAGTCGACGACCGGGTGGCTGCGCCACTCCTCGACGACGTCCTCGCCCGAGCCGATCGGCGCGGACAGGCCGGAGCGGCCCGTCATGTCGGAAGGGCTCACGCGTCAGTCGTGGTCGACGGAGACGGCAACCGGCACAGGCGACCCGTCGGCCGGCGCGAGCTCGGGCGAGGCGTTCGAGGCGTCGGTGGCGGCCTCCGAGCGACGACGCTCCACCTCGACGAGCCGCTCACTGCGCTGACGCTCGAGGGCCGCGCCGATGAGGCCCGCGAAGAGCGGGTGGGCGCGGTTCGGACGCGAGAGGAACTCCGGGTGGGCCTGCGTCGACACGTAGTACGGGTGCACCTCACGCGGCAGTTCGACGAACTCGACCAGCGTGCCGTCGGGCGAGGTGCCCGAGAACACGAGACCGGCCTGCTCGAGGTCCGCGCGGTAGGCGTTGTTCACCTCGTAGCGGTGGCGGTGGCGCTCCTTGACCTCGGCCGAGCCGTAGGCCTCGCGGACCACGCTGCCCTCCTTGAGGGCCGCCGGGTAGAGGCCGAGTCGCATCGTGCCGCCGAGGTCGCCGGCGCCCTCGACGAACGCCTTCTGCTCCTCCATCGTCGCGATGACGGGGTGCTGGGTCTGCGGGTCGAACTCGGTCGAGCTCGCATCCGCGACGCCGAGCTCGGTGCGAGCGTACTCGATGACCATGCACTGCAGGCCGAGGCAGATGCCGAGGGTCGGCACCTGCTTCTCGCGGGCCCACGACAGCGCGCCGAGCTTGCCCTCGATGCCGCGCACGCCGAAGCCGCCGGGCACGAGGATCGCGTCGACGCCGCCGAGGGCGCGCTGCGCACCGGCCGGCGTCTGGCACTCGTCGCTCGCGACCCAGCGGATGTTGACCTTCGCGTCGTGGTGGAAGCCACCGGCGCGCAGGGCCTCGGTGACCGACAGGTACGCGTCGGGCAAGTCGATGTACTTGCCGACGAGCGCGACCTCGACCTCGTGCTCGGGGTCGTGCACGCGCTGGAGCAGCTGGTCCCACTCGGTCCAGTCGACGTCGCGGAAGTTGAGGCCGAGGCGGCGGATGACGTAGGCGTCGAGGCGCTCGCGGTGCAGGACCTTCGGGATGTCGTAGATGCTCGGGGCGTCGACGGCCGCGGCGACCGCGTCGACGTCGACGTCGCACATGAGCGAGATCTTGCGCTTGATCGGCTCCGGGATCTCGCGGTCGGCGCGGAGCACGAGACCGTCGGGCTGGATACCGACCTGGCGCAGCGCCGCCACCGAGTGCTGCGTCGGCTTCGTCTTCAGCTCGCCGCTCGGGGCCAGGTACGGCACGAGCGAGACGTGGAGGAAGAAGCTGTTGTCGCGTCCGATGAGGTGACGCACCTGGCGGGCGGCCTCGAGGAAGGGCAGCGACTCGATGTCGCCGACGGTGCCGCCGATCTCGGTGATGATGACGTCCGGGGCGTCGGGACCGCCGGTCGCGAGCGCCCGCATCCGCGACACGATCTCGTTCGTGATGTGCGGGATGACCTGGACCGTGTCGCCGAGGTACTCGCCGCGGCGCTCCTTGGCGATGACGTTGTTGTAGACCTGGCCGGTCGTCACGTTCGCGCTGCCGACGAGGTTGACGTCGAGGAAGCGCTCGTAGTGACCGATGTCGAGGTCGGTCTCGGCGCCGTCGTCGGTCACGAAGACCTCGCCGTGCTGGAACGGGTTCATCGTCCCGGGGTCGACGTTGAGATAGGGATCGAGCTTCTGCATCGTCACGCGCAGACCGCGCGAACGGAGAAGTCGTCCGAGGCTGGATGCCGTGAGGCCCTTGCCGAGCGAAGAGGCCACGCCCCCGGTCACAAAGATGTGCTTCGTCGTTTCCACCACGGGCTTTAAGTCTACGTCATCCGCGGAGCAGCTCGGTGTAACGCTCGGCCCACCGGCGCGCCTCGTCCTCCGGCGTGGCCCAGCGGCCAGCCTCGACGCGTGCCGTGAAGCCCAGGGCGTGGCGCGACGCGGGGTCGCGGAGCAGGCGGTCGACCTGATCCGCGAGGGCTGCGGCGTCGCCGACGGGCACGAGGACGCCGGCGTCGCCGACGAGACCGGGCAGCCCGCCGGTGCGAGGCACGACGACCGGCAGGGCGGCCGCCATGGCCTCCTGGACGACGAGCGCGCGCGCCTCCCACCGGCTGGTGAGGACGAACACGTCGGCGGCCCGGAGCCACACGTCGACGTCGCTGCGTCGCCCGACGAAGTGCACCGGGGCGCCCATGCTGTCTGCGTGGGCCTCCAGCGCGGCCCGCAGCCCGGCGTCGCCGTCACCGACGACGACCCACGTCGCCGGCTCCGTGGACGCGGCGGCGGCCTCCACGAGGGTGCCCAGCTGCTTCTGGGGCGCGATGCGGGACACCGTGAGCACGACCGGTCGGTCGGCCGGCACACCGGCGGACGCGAGCAGCTCGGCGCGCTCGCGGTGACCGAGGACGTCGGCAGCGAGGAGCGACGCCGTGCGCGGCGAGGGGACGTCGGCCGCCTCGACGCGTCGGGCGCCGAACGAGCGGGCGAGGTCGACGAGGTCGGTGCTGGCCCCGGTGACGAGGTCGGCCCGCCGCAGGGCCCACCGGACGAGGGTCCGGGCCGGCCGGCGCGTACCGGGCGGCAGGTCGTTGTGCAGCGAGACGACCAGTCGCGGGCGAGGACGGGCCCGGGCCGCCGCCACGGCCGCGACGACCGCAGCCTGGTGGCCGTGGGCGTGGACGACGTCGGCCCCGGACGCGAGGCGCATCATCCGGTGCCAGTCGAGCAGGCCACGCGGGGCACGCCAACCGTGGTGCACGGGCCACAGGGGTCGCGCGTCGGTCCAGCCGAGCGCGTCGGCGGTCGAGGCCGCCGTGACGACGACGACCTCGTGGCCGGCGTCGCGGAGCCCGGCGACGAGGTCGCCGACGTGGGCGCCGATGCCGCCGGTGGAGCGGCCGAGCACGACGAGGAACCTCATGGGGCATCCTGCCCGTCGACGGCCGTGGAGCCGGTGCTTGCCGGGGCGGGAGCCGCGCCCGCTCCCCCGACGCCCGGGCCGACCCGGTCCCGCCGCAGCCGGCGCAGGAGGGACGGGTCCACGGCAAGAGCCAGGCCCGCCATGAGGACGAGGGCGAGCAGTCCGACGGCGAGCCCGAGGACGAGGCTGGTACCGAGCGACCCACCCAGACCGTGGATCTCGAGCAGCCCCGAGACGCCACGACCCGCGAGGCCGGCCACGACCGCACCGACCGTCGTGGCGAGCACCGGCCGGAACGGCACGGCCAGCGCCCGCCCTCCCCACGAGGCAGCGACGAGGACGGCGAGGGCGACGGCGCCGAGGAGCAGGCCGGCGCTCGTCGACGCCGCGAGCACCCGCAGCGTGGTCGGCCCGCCCGCGTCGGAGGGGTTCAGCACCAGCAGGGCGATCACGGCTGAGGCGAGCCAGCCGCCGGCCGCGAGGGCACCGGCGAGCACGGCCGAGCCGCGCACGTACGACGCCCGGGTCAACAGGCCGATGACGGCGAGGCCGAGCACCGACGGCGCGAAGAGCGTCACGGCGTCCCCCATCGCGGCAAGGGTCTCGAGCGTCGCGTCGTCGTGTGATCCCGCGTCGAGGTTCGCGAAGAACCAGCCGACGGGACGGGCCACGGCCACGAGCCCGGCGACGCCGGCCACCCCGACGACGAGCGTCCCGAGCCAGGCCCGGCGCAGCGTCGCGACGGCGTCGGCACCGGCGTCGGGTCTGGCCGCGCCGGCCGCCCCGGCGAGCGACGGGAAGGCCGCGGTGGCGAGCGGGACGGCGAGCACGGCGTAGGGCAGGAGCGTCACGGCCTGCGCGTACGTGTAGACGTTGAGCGTGCCGGCGCCGCCGCGGTCGTTGGCCAACCGGATCACGACAAGGGTGGCAACCTGCTGCCCGGCGACGGCGAGCAGGCCGGCGACGGCGAGGGTGCGCACCCGCGACCCCACCCCGGCCGGGAACCGGAGCCGCGGCCGCAGCCGGATGCCCGCGCGGCGCACCGGCAGGAGCAGCGGCACGCCGAGGGCCAGCACGCCGAGCGTCGTGCCACCGGCCAGCACCGCGATCGCACCGCCGGGCACGGCGGGGATCTCGGCCGCCGGGTCGGCCACGAGCGCCCGGTAGAGCAGGTAGGTGGCGATCACGACGAGGCTCGACAGCAGCGGGGCGAGCGCCGGTCCGACGAAGCGTCGGTGCGCCTGGAGCACGCCGGCGAGGACGATGGCGAGGCCGTAGAGCGGCACCTGGGCGGCGAACACCACGAGCAGCTCGGCGCCGAGGTCGACCTCGGCCGCGCAGCCGGTGCCGAGCAGGGCCGACGCGATCGGACGGGCCGCGAGCGCGACGAGCAGCCCGAGGGGCACGAGGACGAGCACGACCCACGTGAGCAGCGCCGACGCCGTGGTGTCGGCGTCGTGCCGGGCCCCGCGGGCCAGGGCCCCGGCGACGAGCGGTACCGCGACCGCGGCCAGCACGCCACCGGCGGCGATCTCGAAGAGGACGTTCGGGACCGCGTTGACCGACTGGTAGACGCTGCCGACGCACGTCGCGCCCACCGAGTGGGAGAAGACGAACCACCGGCCGAAGCCGACGACGCGGGCCACGAGGGTGATGACGGCGATGGTTCCGGCCGCGGCGAACATGCCGGCGCCGGCGGCCCGCCCCCCGGCGGGTCCGCCCGTGGCCGGTGCGCTCACCGCGGGCCCCTGCCCCACT
The DNA here is from genome assembly GCF_057656595.1 of Intrasporangium sp. Soil_C_50. Lineage (NCBI taxonomy): Bacteria > Bacillati > Actinomycetota > Actinomycetes > Micrococcales > Intrasporangiaceae > Intrasporangium > Intrasporangium sp. Soil_C_50. The sequence continues at coordinate 9,832 of NZ_JBDGKB010000016.1, read as the reverse complement.
CGTCGACGGCGCGCAGCACCCGGTTGCCCTCGATGACGCGGGTGAAGCTGACGCGTTCGGAGGCGAGTGTCAGGGCCGTGAGGCCGGCGAGGGCGACCAGCCGTCCGGCCAGGCCCGAGCGTTCGACGACGGCGAGCCCGACCAGGGCTCCTGCGGCGTTCGCGCCCGTGTCGCCGAGCATCGAGCGGGCGGCCAGGTCGTCCCCGACGACCCCGAGGGACGCGCCGAGGGCGGCTGCACCGGCGGTCGTGCCGGCGAGCGGTGCAGCGGCGGCCACGGTGACCTTGAGGGCGCGGCCCGGGCGCAGGTCGAAGAGGTTGACGGCGTTGGCGGCCCCGGCCACCACGGCGCCCCCGACGAGCGTCGCGAGGGCTCCCCCGCGCGGACGGCGGCCGGCGCCGGACCCGTCGGACAGGGCGGCCGCGGCGAGGCCGGTGGCGGCGAGGCCGACGACCTTGACGGCACCGGTCGTCACCTCGCCGCGGCGCAGGGCGGCGAGGTGGCCGCGCAGGCCCTTGTCGGCCGTCCCCCCGGCCAGGTCGTCGAGGGCTCCGAGGGCACCCGCCGCTCCGGCCGCGACCGCTACGGCGGCCCGGTGCGCCGGGTTTGTCGGACGCACGGCCGGCGCGAGTGTCGCGCCCGCGAGCGCGCCCACGACGAAGGCCGGCCCCTCGAGGAGGGTGACGGTGCGACCGGCGTGGTTGGTCCGTTCCCAGGGCTGTGCGAGCGGCCGCGGGAGGTGGCGCCCCGCGCGGCTCGTGGCCCATGCGGCGGCAGCGGAGGCGGCGACGGCGAGGAGGGACTCGCCACGTCGCCCGGCCGTCACGGAAGCACCCTCGGCACCGTCGCCGACGCGCCGGCCGAGATGCCGTAGTGGCCGACCCGGTTGTCGAGCAGGCCCTCGACGGCGAGGACGACGACGGCGGGGCCGTTGCCCGCGCGGGCGTGGTCCACCGTGGCGACGACGTCGGCGGTCTCCGACTTCGAGCGGACCGCCGCCACGGCGTCCGACGACGCGGGCTGACCGGCGGCCGCCACCGGCTCGCCGCCTGCGACGACGGTGCCGTTGGAGCCCGACGCGAGCCCCGAGACGATGGAGCGGATGTCCTCGCTGCGGGTGTCGACGGCGGCCTGCGTGCCCGCGAAGTCGCCGGAGACCACGACGGCGAGGTCGGCGGGCGCGAGGTCGGCGGCGCTGCTGTCGACGAGGCCGGCGTCGGTGAGCACCTTGAGCGCGGCCGTGCGCTGGGCCGAGGACGTCGTCTCGGTGCGCGACACGAGCAGGTGCGTCAGCACATCGTCGAGCAGCGCGTCCCCCGAGGCGGTGGTGTGCAGCCCGAGAGCGGCCGCCGACGCCTTGGCCGCCTGCTCGCGGTCGGCGGCCTGGGACGGGTCGAACCAGTCCTGGCTCACGGTGACGGTCCCGGTGCTCGTGGCCCCGCTCTGCGGGACGACGTTCTCGAGGCTGTCGGCGAGCGTGCCGTCGGCCGACGGGAGCACGACGGTGACGACCCGGTGGCCGGTCAGACGCCCCTGCACGACACGCGGCTGGACCGCGGTCGCGTACTCGTCGGAGGCCTCGACGAGCTTCTCGCTCGTCGTCAGCTTGTCGTTGAGGGTCTGCTTCTCCGAGCGGAGCGCGATGACCTGGTCGCCGAGGGTGTCGCCGATCGTCGACTGCAGCGGCCCGGCGCCGAGGACGATGCCGACGGCGAGCGCGAGGAAGATCGAGATGATGGAGACGAGGTGGTAGCGGAAGTCGATCACGTGAAGATCCCAACGATGGCGTTCCAGAGGTCGTCCCAGCGTGCGGCCACGACCTGCAGCCACGCCTCCCCGCCGGGCGTCGCCGCGAGCGCGGCGAACAGGGCGAGCAGCCCGGCGATGCACATGGCGACCAGCAGGCGTCCCGGGATGCGCGCGCGGTAGAGGCGGCTGACGCCCTTGGCGTCGACGAGCTTTCCACCGACGCGCAGGCGGGTCAGGAAGGTCGACGCCTGCCCGTCGCGGCCCTTGTCGAGGAACTCGACGAGCGTGACGTGCGTGCCGACGGCGACGATGAGCTCGGCCCCGGCGTCGTCGGCGAGCAGCATGGCGACGTCCTCGCTGGTGCCGGCGGCCGGGAAGACGACCGGCTCGATGCCGAGGGCCTGCACCCGGGCCAGGCCGGGCGCGCGGCCGTCGCGGTAGGCGTGGACGACGACCTCGGCACCGCACGTCAGCGCCTGGTCGGACACCGAGTCCATGTCGCCCACGATGAGGTGGGGCTTGTGCCCGGCCTCGAGGATCGCGTCGGCGCCGCCGTCGACCCCGATGAGGACGGGCCGGTACTCGCGGATGTAGGGCCGCAGCGTCTCGAGGTCCTCGCGGTAGTGGTAGCCGCGCACGACGATGAGGCAGTGCCGGCCGTCGATCTCGGTCGTGATCGGCGGGATCCCGATGCCGTCGAGGAGCAGGTCGCGCTCCTTGCGGATGAACTCCATGGTGTTCGTCGCGAAGGCCTCGATCTGCACCGCGAGGCCCGCTCTTGCCTCGTGCATGTCCGCCGCCACGGCCTCGGCGTCGAGGAGCCGGCCGGTCGCGACCCGGCGCTCCCCGGCCCACAGGTCGTCGCCGTCGAGGCGCAAGGATGCGCCGTCCTCGAGGTCCATGACGTCATGGCCGGCCGCGTCGAGCAGCGGGATGCCCGCCTCGACGAGGATCTGCGGGCCCAGGGTGGGGTAGCGCCCGCTGATCGACGCCGCGGCGTTGACGACCGCGGCCGGGCGGGCCGTCACGAGGGCGTCGGCACTGACCTTGTCGAGGTCGGTGTGGTCGATGACGGCGATGTCGCCGGCTTGCAGCCGCTTCGTGAGGTTCTTGGTGCGCCGGTCGACGCGCGCAGGACCGACCACGCCCGGACCGGAGTCGGGGACGTGGCCGCGGCGGCGGATGGAGATCGACATGGCAGGGCAATCCTTCCACGTCGGCCCGAACCCGCCGTCACGGCCGGTCGGCGCTGGGACGACGCGGGTCAGGACGCCTTGCTCCGCTCCTTCGACCGGCCCGTCGCGCGCCGCTTGCCTGCGGTCGACGCGGCTCGGCCGCGTGCGGGCTTCCGGGTGGCCTCGGCGCGGGCCGACGCGGTCTGCTCGAGGAGGTCCTCGGCGTGGGCCAGGCCCGCCTCGGAGTCGGGGTCGCCACCCATCATCCGGGAGAGCTCACGCAGCCGGTCCGGGCCCTCGACGGTGCTGACGCTGCTCGAGGTGACGCGTCCGTCGTCGGCCTTGTGCACCACGAGGTGTCGGTCGGCGAAGGCCGCGACCTGGGCCAGGTGGGTGACGACGATGACCTGGGCCTGCTCGGCGAGGGCCGCGAGCCGAGCGCCGACGTCGAGCGCCGCGCGGCCGCCGACCCCGGCATCGACCTCGTCGAAGACGAAGGTCGGCGGTCCGGACGTCGCGGTGTGGGCGCCGACGACCTCGAGCGCGAGCATGACGCGCGACAGCTCGCCACCGCTCGCGGCTCGGGCGACGCTCCTCGGCTGGGCGCCGGCGTTCGCTGCAAGGAGGATCTCGACCTCGTCGATCCCCGTGCGGGACAGGCGCACCCGGTCGCCGGCCGGAAGCGGCGTGCCCTCGGGGTCGGTGCGGTGGCGAACGTCGACGGCGAGCACCGCCTTGCCCATGGACAGGTGGGCGAGCTCGGCCGAGACGCGGGTCGCGAACTCCTGCGCGGCCGCGCGCCGGGCGTCCGAGAGCGCGACCGCGGCCGCGACCAGCTCGGCCTCCACCGCATCGAGCTCGGTGGCCAGGCCCGCGACCCGGTCGTCGGCGCGGACGAGCTCGTCGAGGCGCGCGGCAGACCGCTGTCCCCACGCGAGCACCTCGTCGACGGTCTCGCCGTACTTGCGGGTCAGCGCGCCGAGCGAGGCGCGCCGTTGCTGGACGAAGGCGAGCCGCTCGGGGTCGAGCTCGACGTCGTCGAGGTAGGCGGCCAGGTCGGCCGAGAGCTCGGTGACAAGCGTGCCGACCTCGTGCAGCCGTTCGTCGAGGCCGCGCAGGGCCTCGTCGTGGTCGGTGGCCGGTGCGAGTGCCGACCGGGCGCCGGCGATCAGCTCGCGGACGTTGGGGGCCGACTCGGCGGCGAAATCGTCGCCGCTGAGGTCGGCGAGGGCCTGGCCGGCCGCGAGGCGCAGCGTGTCGGCGTGGGCCAGCCGCTCGTCCTCGGCACGCAGGGCGAGGTCCTCCCCCGGCTGGGGGTCGACGGCCTCGATCTCCTCGAGGGAGGCAGTCAGCCCGTCGATCTCGCGGGCGCGCTCGCGCGCCTCGCCCACGAGCCGCTCGTGCTCCCGACGCGTCTCGCGCCAACGGTCGTGCAGGGCACCGACGCGGTCGCGCAGCTCGTGGAGGGGAGCACCACCGAAGTCGTCGAGAACCTCCCGGTGGGCGTCGCCCTGCTTGAGCCGCCACTGGTCGGCCTGGCCGTGCACGGCCACGAGCAGCTCGCCGAGGTCGGCGAGCACCCCCACCGGGGCGGTGCGGCCCCCGACGTGGGCGCGGCTGCGACCCGACGCCGCGATCGTGCGGGCGATGACGAGCTCGCCGTCGTCGTGCTCGGCGCCGGCGTCGTCGGCCCGCACGAGCGCGGGGTGGTCGAGCGGCAGCTGGACGACGCCCTCGACGAAGGCGGAGTCGGCGCCCGCGCGCACGAGCCCGGAGTCGGCGCGCTCACCGAGCAGCAGCCCGAGTCCCGAGACCACCATCGTCTTGCCGGCACCGGTCTCGCCGGTGAGCACGTTGAGGCCTGGACTGAGGTCGAGGACGGCCTCGTCGATGACCCCGACGCCGCGGATCCGCATCTGGCTGAACACGGGACCCACCTTAGGGCCGGGCACCCCCAACGGCCGGGGGCTTGTCCCCCGACAGGCCCGACGCGTCGATCTGGCCGGGCTGCACGGCATCGCCGTTGCCCCGCCAGCCCTCGACGGAGAGGTCGAACTTGGCCACGAGCCGGTCGGTGAACGGGGCGCGGCTCAGCCGGGCGAGGCGGACCGGGCGGATGCCCTTGCGCACCTCGATCCGGGCCCCCGGCGGCAGGGCGACGTGGCGGCGGCCGTCGCACCACATGACCCCGGACCCCTCGGTGGCCGCCTTGATCTCGATCGCGAGGTGGGAGTCCGGCCCGAGCACGAGGGGACGGGCGAAGAGCGCGTGCGCGGCGCTCGGCACGAGGAGCATCGCCTCGACCTGGGGCCAGATGACCGGGCCACCGGCGGAGAACGCGTAGGCCGTCGAGCCGGTCGGCGTCGAGACGATGACGCCGTCGCACCCCCAGCTCTGCAGCGGACGGCCGTCGACCTCGATCGTCGCCTCGAGCATCCGCTCGCGGGCGGCCTTCTCGACACTGACCTCGTTGAGCGCCCAGCTGCTGGCGATGAGCTCTCCGTGCAGCTTGGCGTCGACGTGCAGCGTCATGCGCTCCTCGACGGCGTAGTTGTTCGTGGCGATGTGCTCGACGGTGGCGTCGAGGTCGTCGCGCTCGGCCTCCGCGAGGAAGCCGACGTGCCCGAGGTTGACGCCCAGCAGCGGCACGTCGACGCGGCGGGCGAACTCGGCCCCGCGCAGGATCGTGCCGTCACCGCCGAGGACGACCACGAGGTCGCACCCCTCGGCGACCTGCTCCTCCTTGGAGGCGACGTGGACGCGGGCGCTGTCCTTGAGGTCGAGGGCCTCGGCCTCCTCGGTCTGCAGCGACACGTCGATGCCGAGGTGGGTCAGGCGCTCGACGACCCCCTTGGCGACCGCCAGCGCCTCGGGTCGGCGCGGATGGGCCACGAGCAGGATCCGACGCGTCACGGCGCTCCTTCCGGGTCGAGGGCCTCCAGCATGTCATCGACGCGGTCCGTTCCGGCCTCTGGGTCTGTGCCGGGTGCGGGCCTGGGTGCGGGCCTGGGCGCGAGCCAGAAGAGGAACTCGCGGTTGCCGTCGGTTCCGGTGATGGGGCTCGCCGTGGCACCGTGCAGGTGCAGCCCGAGCCGCGCGGCCACGCCCGCCACGTCGCGCAGCACACGTCGGTGCTCGTGCCGGGAGGTGACCACGCCCTTGTGCCCGAGCCGCTCGCGCCCGACCTCGAACTGCGGCTTGACGAGGACGACGAGGTCGCCGTCATCGGTGACGAGCGGGCGCATGGCCGGCAGTGCGATGGCCAAGGAGATGAAGGACAGGTCGGAGACGACGAGGTCGAACGGCCCACCGAGGTCGGCGGCGTCGACGTCGCGGATGTTGGTCCCGGGCAGGTCGCGCACGCGCGGGTCCTCGGCCAGGGACACGACGAGCTGGCCGTGCCCGACGTCGAGGGCCGTCACGTGAGCGGCTCCGTGCTCGAGCAGCACCTGGGTGAAGCCGCCGGTGCTCGCGCCGACGTCGAGGCAGCGACGGCCCTCGACCGGCACCGTCCACGTGTCGAGCGCGTGGAGCAGCTTGAGCGCAGCCCGGCCGACCCAGCGGTCGGGTTCGCGCGTCAGGGTGATCGTCGTGTCGTCGTCGACCGGCGCGGACGCCTTGACGGCCGGGCGGCCGTCGACGAGGACGCTCGCGGCGTCGACGAGCTCACGGGCCTGCGCCCGGGACCGGGCCAGCCCTCGTCGGACGAGCTCGGCGTCGAGCCTGCGGGCGCTCACGCCTCGCCGAGGCCGCCCAGCCGGCCCTGCAGGAGCCGGTGGGCGCGCTCCCCGGCCTCGATGCGCGCCTCGAACGAACCCGCCTGTGCCACAGCGAGCTCGGCCATCGCCTCGTCGATAGCGGTGTCGCCGGTGGCCGGTGCCTCAGGCACCGGCCGCTCGTCGAAAGCCGGCTCGAAGGGCACCCCCGCGTCGTCCCCGGTTTCGGTGGTGTCGACCTCGTTCGCCGGCTCGAAGGACGTGACGTCGCTCCCGTCCCGATCGAGCTCGGGCGTGGTTTCGTCCGCGTCGGCCTGTCGGGGTTCGTCGCCGAACATGTCGTCCTCCGTCGTCGTGGGTGCCGCTCGGGTCAGGCTAGCGGGTGACCCGCCGCGAGGCCGTCGAGGCGGGCCCCCGCGTCGGCGAGCACTGCGCCGGCGTGGCCGGAGTCACGACGCTCCACGAGGGCCGCCAGCCCGGCGCGCAGCAGGTCACCGCGGTCGGTGCCCGCCTCGACCACCTCGAGGTCGTCGCCGTGCAGGCGAACGCGGCTGGCACCGCACGACCAGGAGTCGTGCTCCCGGCTCGGCAGCTCGATGTGCGCAAGGAGGTCGGAGAGATGACGCACGACGACCGTCGGGCGCAGGTCCGTGTCGAGCAGGTGGCTGGGGCGATCGACGCCCGTGAGCACCCACGCCGAGTCGGTGCCCGCGGCGCGGGCGCCGGCGATATCGGTGTCGAGCCGGTCTCCGACAGCGAGCACCTGCGAGGGTTCGGCCCCGAGCCGGGCGGTCGCGAGGTGGTACAGCGGCGCGTGCGGCTTGCCGACGACATCGGGTCGGCGACCGACGGCCGACGCGAGCAGGTCGACGTACGCCCCGTTGCCCGGCGCGTCGCCCCACGGGAGGGGCAGGGTCGCGTCGTCGTTCGTCGCCACCCACGGGGTGCCCGAGCCGAGCAGGCGCGCGGCCCGCTCGAAGTCGAGCACGCTCAGGTTGCGACCGAAGCCCTGCAGCACGGCCGCGCACGACGTGTCCCCGCGCTCGTCGAGCTCCTTCGGAGCGACCGGCCGCAGGCCGGCACGCTCCAGCGCCTCGGCCACACCGGGGCCGCCGAGGGCGAGCACCGGCGAGTCCGGGTCCAACATGGACGCGAGCCGTTCGGCGCCGGCCTGGGCACTCGTGACGATGTCGTCCGCGCCGCCGGGAGCACCGAGGCCGGCCAGCTGGGCGGCGACGTCGGCCGGCACCCTGGAGGCGTTGTTCGTCGCGTAGACGACGGCGACGCCGCGGGCAACGATATCCTGCAAGGCTTTCGGCGCACCGTCGACGGCGTCGTCACCGCGGTAGACGACACCGTCGAGGTCGCAGACGACTCCGGTGTAGCCGTCGACGAAGGCCTGCTCAGTCACGCTCGCGCGGGCCGTCCGGCTCGGGGTCGGCGTCGACGTCGGCGTCGGCGCCGAGCTCGTCATCGTCGTCGTCCTCGCCCTCGAGCAGGTCGGTCAGGTCGATCCCGTCGAGCTCCTCGAGGCGCTCGGCGGCGTCGGTCGTCAGGTCGTGATCGGCGTCGGCAGCGCGGGCGAACCACTCGCGAGCCCCGTCGGCGTTGCCGGCACCGAGGAGGGCGTCGGCGTAGGCGTAGTAGAGGCGTGCGGCGAGCGGTCGGTTGGGGTTGACCCGCTTCACGAGGTCGGACAGACCCGCGGCCGCGGCATCGAGCTGGCCGAGGTCGCGACGGATGCCGGACACGACGATCGCGAGCTCGACACGGTCGTCGACGGCGAGGTTCTGAGCCTCCGGGGTCTGGGCGAGCTCGAGAGCCTTGGACAGGCGGCCCAGGCCGCGCTCGCAGTCGACCATGAGCGGCAGCAGGTGGCTCGAGCCGGACAGCCGGCGAACCGTGCGGAACTCGCCGAGCGCCCGGGCCCAGTCACCCATGCGATAGGCGACGAGGCCGAGTGCCTCGCGGGCGGCCGGCACCCGGCCGGCACGGCGGACGGCCGTCTCGGCGTGCGCGAGGGCTGCCTCGACGTCGACGTCGAGCAGCTCGGCCACCATGACGAGGTGCTGGGCGACGCCCTCGGCGTTCTCCTTGGACAGGGTGCGCAGCTGGTTCTTGACGCCGCGGTCCAGCTCGTAGCCCGTGACGCCCTCGGGGATGGCCGGCTCCGGCTTGCGCGGGGACTTCGGCGTGAGCCGCGAACCCCCGCGCTGCTCCGGGGCGCGGTCGTCGCGGCGCGGCCGCCCGCCCGAGCGGTCTCGGTCACGGTCGCCACCGTACGAGGGACGGTCGCTGCGTCGGTCGTCGCGGCGGTTGCCGCCGGAGGAAGGTCGGTCGCCGTCGCGGCGGCGGTCACCGCCGTAGGAAGGACGGTCGCTGCGTCGGTCGTCGCGGCGGTTGCCGCCGTAGGAAGGTCGGTCGCCGTCGCGGCGGCGGTCGCCACCGTAGGAAGGACGGTCGCTGCGCCGGTCGTCGCCGCGGTTGCCACCGTAGGAAGGTCGGTCGCCGTCGCGGCGGCGGTCGCCACCGTAGGAAGGTCGGTCGCCGTCGCGGCGGCGGTCGCCACCGTAGGAAGGACGGTCGCCGTCGCGGCGGCGGTCGCCACCGTAGGAAGGACGATCACTGCGCCGGTCGTCGCCGCGGTTGCCGCCATACGAAGGTCGGTCGCCATCACGCCGGCGGTCACCGCCGTAGGAAGGACGGTCACTGCGCCGGTCGTCCCCGCGGTTGCCACCGTACGAGGGGCGGTCGCTGCGCCGGTCGTCGCCACGGCTGCCGCCATACGAAGGTCGGTCGCCGTCGCGACGGCGGTCGCCACCATACGAGGGGCGGTCGCCATCACGGCGGCGGTCGCCACCGTTCGAGGGGCGGTCGCTGCGTCGGTCGTCGCGACGGTCTCCACTGGGCCGACCGCCTCGGTCGCCACCGGAGCGGCGCGGGCCGCCACGGCGGTCGTCGGAACCGCGGTCGTGGGAGCGTCGCCGGTCGTCGTCGCCGTACTGGTCGCTCATGTCGTCATCCTTCCGCGCCGGCCGCGCCGACGCCACTTCCTGGGCACAAAAAAGGGAGCGCCCCAGTCGGATCAATGAAGTTCCGTCTGGGGCGCTCGACCAATGTGTGTCCGGCTGCGTCCTACTCTCCCACACCGTCACCAGTGCAGTACCATCGGCGCTGAAGGGCTTAGCTTCC
>NZ_JBDGKB010000015.1:60962-94864 GCF_057656595.1 Intrasporangium sp. Soil_C_50 | reverse complement strand
GGAGGCCCTCCCCTGTCAGCAGCTCACAGCGCGAAGTCGCATTCCCTCAACCAACGTGCCCGGTCAGTACACCTAGCGGTGCCCGCGGCGGTCGACGGGCGTGAGCTGGTCGGCGCGGAACCACTGGTCGACGACGGCGTCGGCCTCGACCACGAGGTATGTGACGCGGGCCCACCACTGGCCGTCGCGCTGCCGCCAGGCCGTCACAAGGCCAGGGTGGGGGCCGCCGTTCTCGCGGGTGTGGTTGACCCAACAGTGCTGGCGCGCCGCCGGCACAGGTGGGATCGGGTGGTCGTGTTCTCGCCCCGTACCGTGACCCACCACCGCATTATCGAACGCCAGTTCGAACATGTCGACCGCCCCAACAAGCACAGGCGTCCACAAAATCGCCTTACGGGTGGGCAAGGCGAGCCCGAAGAGCCTCCCGATCCGTTGACCCGGTTCCCGAGCGAGCTTCCGTGAGAAGAGCAACACTCGCCCGACGGCGGACCCGCCGCCGCACAAATCGCGGAAGATGCTGCGTCGCTGGCGAGCCTCTGTCACAAGTGTCCCTGCCGTAGGACAAGATGTTCGCCGTGACACTGGCCGCCATACGACCGATCCGCGACCTCGGACCCCGTGGCAGCCGTCGCGAGCTGGCACCAGACGACCCGGCCGGCGAGCCAAGCGCCGCGACACGAGCACTCCTGCGCAGCGTCCCATCGTGGTGGGCGGGCCGTGCCAGGGAAGCCGGTCTGAGCGATCAATGGCTCGACGTCTTCTACGCAGTCGCCGCTCCAGCACCCTCGTTCGTCGAGCCCTCCTCAGAGACCCCTGAGACCGGCGATGGGCCCCTGTCCTCCGAAGCCCTTGGACGGGCATACGTTCAGACGCTTACCGCCGGAGTGCGGGCCCGCCACGGTCGGCACTACACACCAGACAGTCTCGCGGTCCACCTGTGGAACCTCGCTAGAGCAGACGCGGGCTTGCCGCCCGAAGGCAGTCGTCTGACCTTCTTGGTACGTGATCGGGCTTGTGGCGCGGGCGCACTCCTGATCCCGCCTATGCGCGAGCACGTTCAGGCGTCAGTTCTGACCGAACCGGCGCTGGCTCTCGCTGGACTGCCAGGGACGATCGCTGGCACCGAGCTCGACCCGAACGCGGCATGGCTCGCAAATGTCATCCTCGCCGCAGAGGCCCTGCCGCTGGTCCGCGCAGTCTCTCCTAGGCAGCGCAAGCCACTTCCAGCCCTCGTCACATGCGGCGACGGCTTGGAAACCGGCGACCGCAAGGCCCGCGTGGAATTGCAGAACCCCCCGTACGGTCGCGTCAAACTGTCGCCCGCTGAGCGCGAACGGTGGAGCCACGCCCTGTTTGGTCACGCCAACCTGTACGCCCTGTTCATGGCGGCAGCCGTCGAGGACCTTGAAGACGACGGAGTCTTGGCCGCCCTGGTTCCGACGTCTTTCACATCGGGCAAGTATTTCGAGAACCTCCGAGGCTTCCTAGCCAAGGAAGCCCGGCTCCGCAACGCTGCCTTCATCGCGGACCGCGAGACCTTCGAATCCGTCCTTCAAGAGACGTGCCTGGTCACGTTCGGGCGCCGCAAGACCAAGTTCACGCGGCTAGTTGCCGTCAACGGTCAGCTCGAACCCGTCGCCCGTGTTCAGGCGCCCACGACGCGTCTCCCGTGGCTGCTGCCCCGTCGGGCGGACGACGCGCCCGTGGCGGCGGCCGCCGCCGCTCACCCGCTGCGCCTCTCTGACCTCGGCTACCGATGCTCGACCGGTCCACTGGTATGGAACCGCCGAGCGGATGACTTGTCTTCTACATCGTCCAGGAATTCAGCGCGTGTCATCTGGGCTGCCGACATCGACGGTGGCGTTCTGCATCGGGACAAGGCGCGCGACAACATGCGTTACCTGCGTCTCCGCGACGGCAACGCAGATCGTTTCACGGTGCGTACTGAGCCCGCGGTGCTCCTGCAACGCACAAGCGCCCCAGAGCAGTCACGCCGGTTCGTCGCGGCGGTCCTTGGGGCGGCCGAGTTGAAGGCATGGGGTGGTCAGGTCGCCGTTGAGAATCATGTCAACGTCCTGCACGCGGTCAGCGCGGAGCAGTTGCTGGACATCGAGACCCTCGCCGCGGTGCTGCACACCGAGACGATGGACCGAGTCATCCGATCCCTCTCCGGGTCGGTCGCCTTGTCCGCTTACGAGATCGAGGCCATCCCGTTCCCTGCGGGCGATCTTGTGTCCACCTGGAATGGATTGAGAGGGGTCGAGTTGGAAAAGGTCGTCGCCGACGCGTACCGGCCCGGCCCATGAGGCCCCTGATCAGTCGGAGTGAGATCCGGGCGCGCCTGGAACGTATCTTCCCGAGGGAGGCCTTCGACACCGCCGTCAACAATCCGCTCGCCGCCGCGGCTGTCGCCGGGCTGCTCTACATCGATGCAGTGGTCGACGAAGCCGAGCAGGACCCCCCCGACTCCGTGTGGGCGCGTCCTGTAAGTGTGCTCTGGATGAATGACGGCACCTACGCCCGATCTGACATCGCCAGCCGCGCAGAATGGCGTGCGGCCTCGCTCGCCGGCAATGCCGCCAAGGCGGTGGCCGAGTTGCACGACTCTTGGGGACTGACCCCGGAGGAGGCGAAGCACTGGTACCGGGACACCACTCGGGAACCACTGCGCGACGAGACGTTCGCGTACTGGCGTCGAGACGGTGCCGTGCGGGAACGGCCCGGCCTGCCGACCAACAGCCCAAAACCGCGCTGGGCGTTGCATGGCGCGTTCGCCGACCTCTTCGACCCCAACTTGACTGACTCCGCCCTCACCTTCGCAATCGACGCGTGGCGCGACTCGCACCTCAACCCTGGGGATAAGGCGAAGATCGCCGCTCTGAGCCTTCGTGCGAAGTTCCTGCACGGAGTCGACGTGCGTCTCCCCGACGGCACCCAGCGAACCCTCGAGCCCGGTGACGCTTCCCTGATCCTGAAGGGCGTCATCGAGGACTGGGCGCCGGCCCGGCTCAAAGATCCAATCGTGGTCACTATCTCCGAGCCTGGTGACAAGGTTTACGTCGTTGACCGGACGTTCCTCCAAACGATCGGCGTGACGATCGACGTTAGGACGCTGCTGCCCGACGCCCTGATCGTCGACATCGGAGCGACGCCAATCACGTTCTGGGCCGTTGAGGTCGTGGCGAGCGATGGGGCAATCACCGAGGAGCGCAAGGCTGACCTCATCGAATGGGCCCGCCAGCAGCGTATCGCCCCAGAGGCCCTCCGATTCTTGACCGCTTTTGTTTCGCGCTCTAGCTCCGCTGCACGAAAGCGGTTGAAAGACCTCGCGTCGGGCACCTCGGTGTGGTTCCTCACGGAGCCGAAGCACGAACTGAACTGGAACGAGATCTGAAAGGACGCCGCGCCCACGGTGCTCGCAGTTACACGTGTAGCCGGGTCGGCTCCCGCTTGGCTGCCTTAAGGTGACTTTGGTGCAGGGGGATAGTCCGAACGCCCGATACGGCCGCCAATGGCTGGATGAGGATCTGACCTGGCTCGACCGGCAGCTGACCGTCGATGTCGACCCCGATCCCGATCGACGGTCCGTTCAGCAGGGCAGCGCGGTGTCGATCGATGATCAGTGGTGCGTCACCTACGACCCGCTGTCGTCGCAGGTGACGGGCCTGTTGCACGCGGCCGAAGACAACCTCCACGGGGTCAAAGTCATGATCCGCGACGCCCAAGTGATCCACACATACGCCGAGTACGCCATGGTTCGAGGCGCTATCGAATGCGCGTGCCTCGCGTGGTGGCTGCTCGCACCCGAAGACCGAACTCACCGCGTCGGCCGGCACCTCCGCCTGCTCTGGCGGGACGAGCTCGATGCGTACGACGCTCTCGGTGATCTCGCCGAGATTCAGAAGCGAAAGGAGAAGCGCCGCGCCGAGATCATCGCCGCCGCGACGGCGCTTGGGATCGATACCAGTGGAGTCTTCGGCCGTTGGAGTTACCAGAGCATCGTCGGGGAGCTCGACCGCGAAACCAAGATCCCAGCCCTTTTGGCCTGGCGCGCCACCTCCGGCATGATCCATGGGCGTCGCTGGGCCATGGGCGCTCTTAGCAAGATGGAGCCGAGCCCCGACCTTCGTGACGCCGAGACGGGCGACAGAAATCAAGGCAAGGTCAAGGTCAGCGGTGACACCCATCAGTTAGGCATGGTTCTCAGGGTTGCCGTGCTGGCGCTCAAGGAAGCTGAGAGACTGTACGCCCGTCGCCGGGTACGGCCCGGAAACTTCGCGGGCGTCGTCTCGCGCATGTGGTGCCCTTCCGCAATCCGTGTCGCTCTCCTCGGCTTCCAGAGCCTCACTCCGGGTCTTCCAGCGAGTCGAGCAGTGACGCCCATGCCCCGTAACTAGGATCGTTACATGGCGGGAGAACGGCGATGGCAGGCATTCATCAATGCAGCCGCAAGTGGCTACAGAAGCGATTACCCTCGGCGCGATGACCTTCCGCATCCCCAGCTGACCTACCCGAAGGCGTTGGCCCAGCTTGAGTACACGTCTGCAGACGTGGAGTATCTAACGCAGTGGTGGAGCAAGGACCCCGTCTACCCCCCTCTGCTCGATAGCACACTTATCGAAAAGCGAGAACCGGACTACCCGAGCCTCTACGACGCATTTACTCAGGCGGGGGAGTGGTTTGGCCGCATAGCATCGACGGAGGACGACTTCGACGGAGGCGGTTTGGTCTTCGCCTTCTCGGGACATGGCCGCGATGATGGAACTCTGCTGCTGCAGGAGTCGACGTTCTTCGGCCCTGACGACTTCATCGAAGCGGCAGCAGCTACGCACCGCGCCACAGGCTCAGAACGACCCACCAGAATTGTTCTTCTGCTCGACGCCTGTTACTCAGGAGCTTTCCTTGCCCGCGTCTTGTATCGCGTCGTGAATGAGCCCGAGCTGGGTCTGGACTGCGAATACATGCTGGCCTCGTGCCATCCCGATGAGGTTTCTTGGGAGTCTCCAGCTCTGGGTCATGGACTGTCGACATTCTGCTTCTCGCTGGATGAGGCATCTTTGGGGGATGGCATTGGAGTCGCAGGAAAGAATGGAATCCGGACGTGGGCGGCCTTCAAGGGGCCGTTCGGGTGTTCAGTGGCCACCGGAGCCGCACAGAACCCCATCACATATCAGTTTGGCGAGATTGAGACCTGCTTCACCCGGCTGTCCGGACCGTGGCGATCCTACGAGGCACTACTTGCTGATTTGGCGGCATGTCGAGACGAGCTCTACGAACGGTTTGAGCCATTCCGGCGGTTCAAGAAGAGTGACCTGTCGGATGCTGATATCGATCGCAGCATAGAAGCGCAGATGGAACTGGTGCGACACGTCACGCAGTCACCAGAGGAGTTCGCCGAACAGTCGCGTGCCTTTCGTCGCGCTTGGTGGGTGACTCAAACCGTTGGCCCTTGAAGGTGAAAATCACAGCAGAAGAATCCACTAGGAGCAGCCGCCCCTCGGACAAGCCACTTCCCGGACCCGCCAGCAACCAGCGTAGAACCCAGCCCTCGCTGGGTCTTGACCTAAAGGGGGGGTGCCAGGACCGGGTGGTTCTGGCGAGGCAATGGCCGGTCGTGGCCGCCCGGGTTCAAAGTGACGAAAGCCGATAGCAGGTGCTCATTGGCGGCGCGCCAGGCCCACCAACAGACTCTCGGCATGTCAGCATGCGGTTGGCACGCTGGTCGAGCGAGAGGGGCCGCCACTTGAGCCGAGAAGAGTTCACGGTCGAGTACGACGGCCCGGCACTCCGTCGCCACCGCATGGACGTCAAGTCGTTAGCCCCGTCGCTGGTGGCTTTGGCGGATGCCTTCACTCTGGCGAACGAGGAGCTCGGTGGTGGCCAAACGCCGCCGCCTTCACTGCTGGTCGATGCCACCCGCCCCGGGTCCTTCGATGTCGAGTTGATTCTGCAGACAGCCGATGCGGTGCAGGAAATGCTGACATCAGACCAGGCGTCTGCCGCGGCGAACGCGACGGCCCTCGGAACGGTTGTCGCACACGTCCTCAGATGGATGAACATTCGGGCGCGCCGAGGACGCGAGTCCGGTGCTCAGAGCCCCACCGCCGGACGGTTGGTGGTGTCTTGGCCAGATGGGACGCAGCTCGAAACGACTACCGATGCCGCGGTCCTTGTCGAAAACATGGATTTCACGCGCACACTGCGCTCCTTCCTCGACCCACTCGATGGCGAAACTGTCGACAGAATCTCGATTGAGCCCGGCCGGAAAGCGCGTTTTCCGGGCGTCACCATGCGTTCACGCGATCTCGATGGCTTTGAGTTGCCGGAAGTCGAAGACACCGTCTTGGAGTCGACAGCACGCGAGATGGTCCTGGACCTCATCACCGTCGGCCTGAAGGACAACCACAAGTGGCGGGTCTCCAACGGCTCGACGCCCTTCTGGGTATCCCTGCATGACTTGGACTTCATCATGAAAATGGATGTGGGAACGGAGACGTTTGGTCGGTACGACAGGCTCCGATGCATCATTCGCGAGACACAGTTCCAACGACCATCCGGCAGCTTGCGTCTGGAGCGCACGATAGTCAAAGTCATTGACCACCTTGCTGCTCCCCGACAAGGCCGACTGCCGCTGGATGGGATCTGACTGCCAGGTGAGCGGCATCCCCCATGCGCAGGCACGCGGAAGCGCGGCTGCCTGCCGTCCGCGAGTGTGTTTGATCCGCGGCATGTGCGGTCGTCGAGGAGGCTCAGTGCGCGGCGGGAGCCGCTGACAGGGACCCAGCTGCGGGGATGGGTGCGAGTGGTTACCGCTCGACGTGGGTACGAGCGCCGCACAGCGCGAATCCATCGAGAAAGAGGGGACATGGCTGCGAAGTTCCGCGTCATCCACCAACCGGGCAAGGGCTACCACTTCAACCTCGTCGCGACCAACGGCCAGGTCATCGCGACCAGTGAGCACTACGAGACCCATCGGGCCTGCCTGGCGGGCATCGAATCGGTCCGCAAGAACGCACCCACGGCGGAGCTGGACGACCCGACTGCCAAGACGGACTGACAGGTTCCGAGCGCGGACGGCGGGTCGACGCGGACGGGAGGTCGACGACGAGTGAGTCAGTAGCGACAGAGCCGGACCTTGGTCACCGACAGCCTCGACGGCGGTGAGATCGTCGACGACAGCGCATCCGCGAACAGGTCGACCGATGTCACCACCTGCCCGGCCGGAGCCGACCCTAGGGGGCACGAGCCGTCGGTGCTCACGACTGTGACTCCTTCGAGGAGCTGAGGGATTTCGTAGGCCGCGAGGGAAGTATCCTTGCCGGGCTGTCCTGCTGGTCCTGCTGGCCCCGCCGAGCCAGCCGGTCCGGCGATGCCTTGCGGACCCGTCGGGCCAGCCGGACCAGCAGGCCCCCGCACGATGCTGTGCAGCCCTGGAATCGTCGAGGCCGCTGCAAGACCTCCGACGGCGCATAAGGCGCTCCACACGCCGATCCCTGCACCCACCAGCGCCCTGTTTGTCCCCATAGACGGAAGAGTGCCCGAAGCCTCACGACGGCACGAGCAGAATCGCCGTGAAGGATGCCGCTGGCGCGAGCCGGGCGAGGTCTACTGCCTCAGCGGCATGTGCGGATGCTTGAGGCCAGTCCGGCGATGTCGCCGCGCACCCCATGTCAAAGGCCGCCGGACCCGGACCAGTTGAACGAATCACCGGCCTCTGGGACGTCGACGGGCAGAACCTGGCAGACCATGTTTCCGGAGAAGGTTCATGGCTTTGTCAGTCTCGGTACCGTCGTCGCATGGCAGCGCGGACCTATGCGTGGGAACGTGTCGACGAGAACCGCGGTCACAGCTTCGCGCGGGTCGAAGGGCATCGGACCGGCTGGACGGTCCATGGCACCGAAGTACTCGTCGGTGACGACACCCTGGCGTGCTGCTTTCGCGTCTGGCTCGACCCGGACTGGCGCACGCGTGAGGTCGAGGTCACGGTCGTTGCCCGGAGGGGCGAAAGGCGCCTTGGTCTCGCCGTTTCGGGCGGGCGTTGGGAGGTCGACGGCCGGCACGATCAGGCACTCGATGGTTGCGTCGACGTTGACGTCGCAGCCACGCCGCTCACCAACACCTTCCCGATCCGGCGGTTGGCCTCTCTTGAGGTCGGCGAATCACGGACCTTCTCGGTGGCTTGGGTCGAGGTTCCGTCGCTGCGGGTGCGTCGTGTCAACCAGACTTATCGACGGCTCGCGACCGGTTCCGACGGCAGGGCACAGTGGGAGTACGGCGACCCTGACCACGGCACGTTCCGGCTCACCGTCGATGAGAACGGGGTCGTGATCGACTATGAAGGGTTTGCGCGCCGAGTCACATGATTGCGTTGTCCGGTTCCAGGCGAAGGGTCGGTCCGTGTGAACCCGCGCGCCGAAGCCGCCGCCCACTGGAGCAGAGATGACGCCCGAGTCGATAGCCCAAGAGCTGCTGATCGCACGCGACGACTTCCACACCCTGCTCGACTCGGCCTCGCGCCGTGAGCTGCGCCGCCCGAGCGACGGCACCAAGTGGACCAACGAGCAGCTGCTGTTCCACATGCTGTTCGGCTACCTGCTCGTGCGGAACCTGCTCTGGCTGGTCAGGCTCTTCGCCCGCCTCCCGGCGACGGTGTCGCGTCAGTTCGCCGCCGGGCTGAATGCCGCAACCCGTCCGTTCCACCTCGTCAACTACGTGGGCTCGCTGGGTGGAGCAGCCGTGCTGCGGCGCCGCGGCATGGAGAACCTGATGGACCGCGTCACCGCCAGCCTTGCTGGGACGCTCGAACGCTCCAGCGAGCAGCAGTTGGCCCGCGGGATGTACTTCCCGGTCGGTTGGGACCCGTACTTCAAGGACTACATGACCATCCAGGACGTCCTGCACTACGCGACCCAGCACTACCAGCACCACCGTCGCCAGCTCACTGTGGACGCGGTTCTCAACGCCTGAGCCGGCTCACCGCCGCACGTCGGCTGGGGGTCACTCGCCAACGGGGGTGAGCTGGCGGATGAGCGTCTCGACGCGGGCGCGGATCTCGTCGCGGATGGGGCGCACATGCTCGAGGTCTTGACCGGCCGGGTCCTCAAGGACCCAATCCTCGTACCGCTTGCCCGGGTAGAAGGGGCAGGCATCTCCACATCCCATGGTCACGACGACGTCGGCTTCGCGGACGGCTGAGTCGGTGAGCAGCTTGGGTGTTTCGATGGCGATGTCGATGCCCTCATCGGCCATGGCTTGCACGGCGACGGGGTTGACGTGCGCGGCCGGCTGGGAGCCTGCGGACAGGACCTGGATGCGGTCGCCGGCGAGGTCGCTGCAGGTAGCCGGCGGCTATCTGGGAGCGGCCGGCGTTGTGCACGCAGACGAACAGCACGGTGGGCCGGTCGGTGGTTGGGTCGGTCATGACGGGTTGGCCCTTCAGGTGGCGGCCGCTGCGGCGTCCCTGCGGCGGGGGTGCAGGACGGCGATGACGCCGAGTCCGGCTGCGCCGCCGATGATTTGGGCGAGGACGAAGGCGGGGACGCTGTGTCGTGCGGGGACAGCCGGGTGGCCGCGACGCCAGATCCGATGACGGCCGCGACGAGGAACGCGCTGCCGACGAACTCCGCCGCGACCTTCTGGCGCACCCTCACGAGGCCGTGTCGATGCTGCCGGAGATCAACGTGGCCAGCGAGGACAGCGCTGTCGGGCTGGAGCGGTAGTAGACCCAGACGCCGCGCTTCTCCCGTTCGAGCAGGCCGGCCTCTTGCAGCACCTTGAGGTGGTGGCTGATCGTCGGCTGCGACAGCTCGAACGCGTCGTTGAGGTCGCAGACGCACGCCTCACCGCCCTCGTGCGAGGCGACCAGCGACAGCAGGCGCAGGCGCACCGGGTCGGCCAGCGCCTTGAGCAGTGGGGCAATCCGCTCGGCGGCCTCCTGGCTCATCGGCTCACGGTTGAGCGGGGAGCAGCAGGCCACGGCCTCGACCGGCGTCAGGGTCAACATCGAAGAGTTCGACACACGTCGATATTGACAGATGTCGATGAGTGGGTACAACCTCGACCCAGCAACACATCGACACTCATCGATCTCTGAAGGAGTCACACTCATGAGCCGCATCCAGCTCGCCCTCAACGTCGAGGACCTGAAGGCCTCGATCACCTTCTACTCGGCCCTGTTCGGCGCCGAGCCGGCCAAGGTCCGACCCGGCTACGCCAACTTCGCCATCATTGAGCCGCCGCTGAAGCTCGTCCTCATCGAGAACCCCGGCCAGGGCGGAAGCCTGAACCACCTGGGCGTCGAGGTCACCGACGTCGAGGCCGTCGACGCCGAGCAGACCCGACTGGCCGAGCACGGCCTTGCCACGATCGACGAGCGCGGCACGACGTGCTGCTACGCGAAGCAGGACAAGTTCTGGGTCGAAGGCACCCCGAACGGCGAACGCTGGGAGGTCTACACCGTCCTGGCGGACAGCCCCACCTTCAGCGGCTCACTGGCAGGGCAGGGGTCGGGATGCTGCGGCAACGAAAGCGCCGCCGAAGCCGCCCCGAGGGCCAGCGTCTGCTGCTGATCCGAGCCCGCGCCGCTCCAAGGGGGCATGCGGGAGCGGCATTGTGTGGAGGTCCGCACATCGGCAGGACAGGAAGAGTTCTCCCGCCTTCCAGGCCACGCCGCGCCGGCCGGACGAGTTATTCCGACTTCTGGGCCCGCCGTGCGCTAGCTCCGGTTGTGCCCGGCTTCAGGCAGCCGCCGGCGGGAGCTCGGCGTTCATCACGACGGTCCCGGCGTCCAGGCGGACCTCGACGATGCTGTGCGCCGGCACCCCGGTGCCGAACCGTCGGGGACCGGCCGTGCACCGCCGCCCGCAACCCACGGCGTTCAGCTCGGCCAGTGCGGCCAGTGCCGCCTCCCGCGACGAATACATGCGCGCGGCTGGAACCGCGGCGCAGGAGGCCACGACTGCCCAGGGGCCAGAGCCGTTGACCGTGACGCCGCCGCCGACGTGGCACCGGAGCAGCGCCGCCTCGTCGACATGCCGGCTCAGACATCCGTGCTGCTGGGGGTCCGCATGAGGTGTGGGCACTCGCGGGGTTCCGTCCGGGTCGACATCGGTCGAGACGAAGACGGTGACCCGAGGCGTGCCCTCGGGGAACTCGTCGGTGACGTACTTGAAGGTCATGATCGTGCCTTTCTTGTTGATGTGGCTCGCTCTTTGGAGGAGTTGGACAGGTAGTGGGTGGAGGTCAGCGGCGACCCAGACCGCGCCGCCACTCCGACCACCCGGGGTTTCGCGCCCGGGCCGACGCCCGGAGCGCGGCGACGATGGGCGATACCCGCGGCTCGCGCCTGCCAGCGTCTGGATGCACACCAACCGCACGCTGGGGAGGCTGCCCCGGATACGCGACCATCCGGGTCCGGCCGTCGACAAGCTCACGACGGAGTTCGATCTCGCCGCGGCGCTCGAGGAGGTGGGCAGCCCGGCGGACGGCGACCATCTTGGCTTCGGAATCGCCCGGCGCCGTGATCTGCACCCCGGCGCCCCCGGCCTTAGCCACCGCGTCAAGGATCGCGCGGCACCAGACGCCCTTCGGTTCATCGTTCACGATTGCTCACTGCCTTCCTGACAGGGCGTGCTGGCCTCAGGGGCAACACAGAACACTGATTTGCAGAATCGGCCAGAAGGCCGGAGACCCAGCGACCCGGTCGCGGGGAGGACCCGGGGGAGGGGTGGTGCCAGGGGGAGCCAGTCGTGCCACCGGCCGGTTGCGGGGTTCTTGGCGGTCATCGGGTCGCCCCCTCGTAGCAGTCGAGGCAGACCAGTCCGCCGAGGGCCCGCATGCCCGAGATCGGGCCTCCGCAGGCGGGGCACGTGTCCGCGTCGTCGAACCTGAGCTCGGGCTGTAGCGCCGTAGCGGATGTAGCGCCGTTCTCGGGAGTTGGGGTGGGACGAAGTGTGGGTTTGCTGTCCCCGCGAGGGGGCTCAGAGACGTCTGAGACGTCTTTCTGGCTGCTATCCCTGGGGGGTTGGGGGGTATACACCCACGTTTCGTCCCACCCTCCCGACCGCTGTTGCGCGTTGACGACGTCCGCGATGACATCGCCCTCCTCGCCGGTCAGGAACCAGGTGACCGTGCCGATCGGCTCCTCGTGGTCGTCCTCGACGCGGTCGTTGCTGACGACGCCGATGGCGGCCAGGTCTTCCAGCGTCATGCGCGCCACCTTCCGGTCGAGCCCGGCGACCCGCGCGACCTGCGAGGTGTTCATCGGCTCGCCGGTCGACACGGCCTTGAGCACGGCGCACCGGGCCTTGGGCATGGAGTCGAGCGCCACCCGGCGCACGACCGCGACGACGGCTTCCACGGGGAGCCCGAGCGCGAGCAGGCCGCGGGCGACCATCCCGAGCTGCTGCACGAGACGCATGGGCTCCTCGACGATGGGCACGTCCTCGATTTCCCGCCGGCCGTAGCCGTTCCGGGGGACCGCTCCGCGACCCCAAGCGGTCACGAGGGCGGCGTCCTCGATGCTGTCGGCCACGTGGTCGGGTAGCCGGTCGACGAGCTCGCCGGCGGCTGCCAGGACCCGCGCGGCGAGGGCCTTGGCTCGGGCACGGCGCTGTTCGAGGCCCCCTCGCCGGGCGAGGGCGGCGGCGCGTCGCTTGTCTTCCACACTGCGGTCGGGGATGCGGACGCTGATCCAGCGGGGCCCGAGGGCGTCCGCATGGGCGGCAGCCCGGTCGATGGCGCCGGTGACGCAGGCGACGACGGTGAGCCGGCCTCTCCAGAGCAGCCCTTCGTTGACGTCGGTGTTGCCTTGCGGGCTGATGTCGCGGCTGGCCTCCCCGTCGTACGCGCGGCGCAGCAGCCCGAACACTTGCTCCCGGCCGCCGCGGTCGGAGGTGGCGAGCAGGCTCGACAGGTCCCCGAAGGTGGCGAGGCCGCGCGAGGGGATGCGGGTCAGGACCCCGATGGGGCGGGGGTTCTTTCCCTTGGACCAGCCGAGCAGGCCGGCGGCGGTCACCTCGTTCAGCCTGGCGTCGGCGATGTCGTCGAGGATGCGGACGGCCTCGGTCTTGCCCGAGCTTGGCGTCGCCACGAGGAGCACCCAGCAGGGCTCGCCATCGGCGAACCGGGTCGCGGCCGCGGCGAGAGCGACGACGACGTGGGTCGGGTCGGGTAGGTGCTGCCACCCGCGCAGCTCCGTGAGGAGTTCCCCGAGGAGCCGGCGGGCCCTGGCGGGGTCGCGAGCCGCGGGGGAGCGGGCGATGGGGTCGCCGTTCTCGTCGTACTCGCCGGCGTCGCCGTAGAGGGGTGCGCTCATCGGGGCACCTCCTGATGGCGGCTGTAGGAGGCGCGACGCATCGCGATCAGCTCGTCGTTCGTGGGGAGCTTCGCCATCGCCTGGACCACGACGTAGGCGGCATGGTGGCGGGCGGCTGCCTCGTCGTCGGCGAGCTGCCGGCCGCGCTCGATGCCGGCGGCGTACCCGGAGGCGTAGCCGTCGGCGAAGGCGGTGAACTCGGCCGAGCTGTAGGCGAGCAGTGGTGTCTCGGGCGCGGTCATCGGGCCCACCTCTGCTCGGCCAGCCACGCCTCGTACGCGGCGTCCTCCGGGGGCTTGGACCACGCTCGGTCAGCACGACGACGGCGGGCGTCTGGGTCCCGGTAGACGCGCGCCGCCAGGCCGTAGCGGAGCGGAACGGTATTGTCGGAGAGGCCGGTACACTGGTTGTCGACGCTGGTGAACGTCTCGGAGGCCGCCCCCTTCTTGGGGCGGCTTTCCTCATTCACGGGACTCACCGGCCGGGGTGAGCAGCTGGGCGAGCCGGTGCCGGGCCTCCGGGGTCAGCGGCGGCCAGGAGTCGACGGCGGCCTTGATGGCGGCCTCGATGTGCTTTTCGTGTAGGGCCTCGCGGAGAGCTACGCGGGCGGCCACAAGCTCGGGGTCGTCGGCCTGGCGGGAGCGGGACAGGGCCGCGATCTTGCCGCGGTTGTGGTGGACGCGCTGGGCGGCGTCGGAACGGACGTCGGTCACGTGGAGCCTCGCAGGTTGCATTGTCTGCGCTTGGCATCCGTGGATCAGATACGGGCGGGGTCTCGTCCTGCCGTGCCACGCGAGCGCGGGTAATGCCTAGAACCTGGTGACCGTTCGTTCCCCCCACCGTGACGCACGAGACCTGTGCTGGTGGAGCTACATCCAGCAGTTAGCAACATGCGGCCGCAAGAAGTCAAACCAGAATCACGCGCCCCTCGGCACGACCTTCACGGTGGCCGCGTCGAAGGTGCGGGCACCTCGCCCGGCACGGTGGACCGTGACCTCGGCGAGCAACGCGACGATCTCGCGTTTGGTGCCAATGTCGAGGGTCGCCCAGGTGGCGGCCACGTCCTCGGCGGTCACAAGCGGTCCGAGAGTCGGGTGGCTGACCACTTCGGCGAGCTCGGCGCCGAGCTGGTCCATGCGCGCCCGGAGCCGGGCCGTGCCGGTGGTGAGCTGGCGCCTGTCTATGTCGCCGTCGGCGAACGCGGCGGCCAGGCCGTCGAGCCGATCCGTCAGCTGCGCCTGCTCGGTGCGGAGAGTGGCGGCCCGGTCGCTGTCCTCGGTGCGGGCGAAGGCTTGCGCAGCGTCCGGGCGGGACAGGCGCTCGACCATGACGCGCTCGACCCAGCCGTCTACCGGCTCAATTTTTCGGCCCAGGTGCGCACCGGATTCGCACACATAAATGCATCCGCGAGCCTCGCGCCGCCCGTAGAGCCGCGCGCCGCAGACGCCGCAGCGACCCACGCCCGACAGCAGGTACTGCCGAGGACGGCCTTTAGGTCGACGCGCCGGATCGCTCAGGATCGCGCGCACGGCCTCGTGATCCTCGACGGACACAATGGCCGGCCAGATACCGGGGCCCACGACCTCGCCGCGGTGCACGCGCAGAGCCGCCAGTCGAGGGTTGACGAGATACCTGCGGAGCTCGGTTGTGCCCCAGTGGTTCCCGGCGGTGGTGCGCGCCCCGGCCTCGTTGATCTGGCGCGTGACCGAGCGCACCGGCGCGCCGGCGAGGACGGCGGCGACGGCAGCGCGCGCATGGGCGGCCTCGTCCTCGACGACTTCCATGCCGTCTGCGGTGTAGCCGTAGCAGCGGCGCCCCGCCGAGGGGCGCCCGGCGGCCGCGCGCTGGTCGTTAGACGACCGCTGTCGCAGCGCCTTCTGCTCGCCCTCGTAGGACGCCCAGGCGGTCACGGTGCGGGCGACCGCGCGGCCGGCGGGGGTGCTGAGGTCGAGCTCGCCAGCCTTGAGCGCGTAGACGTTGACGCCGAGCTCGATGACGCGCTCGAGGTCCTTGGTGACGCGCACGAGCCGGTCGGTGTGCCAGACGACGACGCGCTGCGCGCCGGAACTGAGCAGCCGCTCGAAAGCCGGCCGGGTCACGCCGCTGGTGGCCGAACGGTCATTGTCGACGAGTTCGGCGGCCACCTCCCATTCCCGCTCGGCGCAGAACGCCCGGCACTCCTCGAGCTGGCGCGCGACGGCGAGCTCGTCACCGTTGCGGTCGAGGCTCTGGCGGGCATAGATCACGGCGGTGGGCGGGCGCTGCGGAGACTGAGACTTGCGGTTCACACCTATGAGGTTACTCCGCTATTGGACTGAAGATCCCGCTGCGCGACGTCGCCTCGATGCAGTGCCGCCAGCCGAGCCTCGAGGGCACCGGTGAGGTGCCGCTGCGCCGGCTGGTCAAGGAGGCCCTGCGCATGCGGCCGTCGCGGATCATCGTCGGCGAGGTGCGCCAGGAGGAGAGCCTCGACCTGCTCATCGCCCTCAACAGCGGCGTCCCCGGCATGTGCACGCTGCACGCCAACAGCGCCCGCGAGGCCGTGACGAAGATGTGCACCCTGCCCTTGCTCGCCGGCGAGAACGTGTCGAGCCGCTTCGTCGTGCCGACGGTGGCGGCCGCCGTGGACCTCGTCGTCCACGTCGCCCTCGAGCGCGACGGCGTGCGGCGGGTCCGGGAGATCGTCGCCGTTCCGGGCCGGGCCGAGGGTGACGTCATCGAGATCGCCGACCTCTTCACGACGCGGGACGGTCGGCTGGTGCGGGGCGACGGCTTCCCGCCGCACCACGAGGCCTTCGAGCGGGCCGGCTACGACGTGGCCGCGCTGCTGGCGCAGGAGTCGTCATGACCTCGCCGCTCGTCATCGGTCTGCTCCTCGGTGCCGGTGTCTTCTTCGTCTACTGGTCCTTCTGGCCGCAGACCCCGGCGCCTGAGTCCGGCCGGCGCCGCTCGGGCTTCGTCGTCGAGCTGCGCGACCACCTCAACCAGGCGGGGTACGCCTCCATCACGCCGACCAACGTCATCGTCGGCTCGGTCATGCTCTTCCTGCTGACCTTCGCCATCGTCCTCGCGCTGACCCGTGTCGCCCCGATCTCGCTGTGCTTCTCCCTCATGGCCGCTGCGGCGCCGATCTCCTTGGTGCGTATGCGCGCCCGCTCACGCCGCAACAAGCTGCGCGACCTGTGGCCCGACGTCGTCGACAACGTCACGTCCGGTGTGCGGGCCGGCCTCGCGCTGCCCGAGGCGCTGGCCCAGCTGTCCACCCGGGGGCCTGAGGAGCTGCGTCCGGCCTTCGTCGCCTTCGCCGAGGACTACCGCACCACGGGCCGCTTCCACGACTCGCTCGACCGGCTCAAGGCGCGCCTGAGCGACCCCGTCGCCGACCGTCTCGTCGAGTCGCTGCGCATCGCCCGCGAGGTCGGGGGCAGTGACCTCGGCAAGCTGCTGCGGACCCTGTCCTCCTTCCTCCGCGAGGACGCCCGTACGCGCGCCGAGCTCGAGACGCGCCAGAGCTGGACCGTCAACGCGGCGCGTCTCGCGGTCGCCGCGCCGTGGATCGTCCTCGCGATGCTCGCCCTCAACGGTCGCTCACTCGCGGCGTACGCGACGCCGGTGGGCTGGGTCGTCCTCGCGGTCGGAGCCGCCCTGTGCGTCGTCGCCTACCGCGCGATGGTCTGGGTCGGACGCCTGCCCGAGGAAGAGCGGGTGCTGCGGTGAGCAGCCCGTCGTCCGGGCTGGGCGCGGTGCTCGACACCGACTGGTCGTGGACCGGGGCGGTCGCCGGGGTGCTCCTGCTGGCCGGGCTCACCCTCGTCGTCGCGGGTCTGCCCGCCAGCCGCCGTCCCGGGCTCGACGAGCGGCTCGAGCCCTACCTGCGCGACGCCCCCCGCCCCTCGACGCTGCTCAGCCGCCCGGCGGCCCCGCGCGGGCCGTTCGGGTTCGGCGAGCTGCTCGCGCCGTACGTCCAGCGGCTGGGGCACCTCGTCGGGTCCGTCCTGGGTGGGTCTTCGTCCGTCGTGCGGCGCCAGCTGCGGGCCGGGCTCGCCGCCGACGTCGACCGGTTCCGGGCCGAGCAGGTGCTGTGGGGCACCCTCGGCGGTCTCGTGGGGCTCGTCCTCACCGGGCTCGTGGCGGTGGCCCAGCAGCGGTTCCCGGTCGTCGCCCTCGTCGGGTTCGTGGTCTGCGGGGTCTTCGGCGGCCTCATCGGCCGCGACTGGATGCTGTCACGGGCCGCGTCCCGTCGTGAGGCGCGCATGCTCACCGAGTTCCCTACGGTCGCAGAGCTGCTCGCGCTCGCAGTCAGCGCGGGGGAGGGCGCGGTCGGCGCCCTCGAGCGCGTCTGCCGTCTCTCCCAGGGTGAGTTGTCCGACGAGCTGCGCCGGTGCCTCGCCGACGCCCGGGCGGGCGCCAACCTGCCCACGGCGCTGCGGGGCCTGGCCGACCGCACCGGCCTGATGAGCCTGAGCCGGTTCGTCGACGGCATCGTCGTCGCCGTCGAGCGCGGCACCCCGCTGGCCGAGGTGCTCCGTGCCCAGGCCCAGGACGTGCGCGAGGCGGGCCGCCGCACCCTCATGGAGCAGGGCGGCCGCCGCGAGATCCTCATGATGGTCCCCGTCGTCTTCCTCATCCTGCCCGTCACCGTGCTCTTCGCCCTCTACCCGGGCCTGAGCTTCCTGCACTTCCGGGTCTGACGCACCGCGCCGCACCCGGCACCCTCCACGACCGTGAAACCCACCAGACAGGGGAAAGACAGATGACAACGCTGACGAAACACCGGGCGCGCCTGCAGGCCGTGACCATCGAGGCGCTCGTTCGGCGCCTCGACGGGTCCCGTGACCGGGGCGACGTGCCCGGCTGGGTCCTCATCACCATCATGACCGCCGGCCTCGTCACCGCCCTGTGGGCCATCGCCGGCCCCCAGCTCGGACAGCTGTTCAGCGACGCCATCAGCAACGTCAAAGGACCGTGACCCCGGCGGCACGCGTCCTGCGCCGGCTGCGGGCCGAACCCGAGCGCGGCTCGGCGATCGCCGAGTTCGTCATGGTGGCTGCGCTGCTGCTCTTCGTCGCCCTCGGCGTCTTCCAGATCGGCCTGGCCCTCTATGTCCGCAACACGCTCATCTCCGCGGCGTCGGAGGGCGCCCGCTACGCGGCTCGTGCGGACGCGGACCCAGCCGACGGGGTCACCCGGACGCAGGCGCTCATCTCGTCCTCGCTCAGCGCGCGGTTCGCCCAGAAGGTCGGGGTGACCGAGCGCACGATGCCCGACGGCGTCCGCGTCGTCGAGATCACGGTGGAGGCGCCGCTGCCGGTCGTCGGACCGCTCGGGCCCTCCGAGGCGTTGACCGTGCGCGGCCGTGCCTTCAGCGAGGAGCAGGTGTCACCCGGCGGTCCCGCCGGAGCGGTCCCGGCCACGACGCAGGAGGCCGGGCGATGACCCCCTCCTTCCGGACACTCCGGGCGCGCCTGCTGGCTCGACGCGACGACGGTCGCGCGGTCATCGAGTTCATCTTCCTCGGCATCCTCATGCTGCTGCCGCTGCTCTACCTCGTGCTCACGATGGCCCGCCTCCAGGCGGCGTCGTTCTCGGCCTCGCTCGCCGGTCGTGAGGCGGGGCGCGCCTTCGTCACCGCCGACACCGATGCCGACGGCCACGCCCGGGCGCAGGCCGCGGCACGCCTCGCCTTCAGCGACTTCGGCTTCGACCAGGACGCGACGGTCACCGTGACGTGCGACGGCTCGCCCTGCCTCCGGCCGGAGGGCGTCGTCCGTTCCGACGTGCGCATCGAGGTCCAGCTGCCGCTCGTGCCCGACTTCATCGCCGACCACGTGCCCTCGTCGGTCTCCGTCTCCTCGACCCACGTGTCGTCCGTCGACCGGTTCGTCGCCCGATGAATGCCGTCTCGCGCCGGGTCGGGCGACTGTGCCGGCGACGCCACGGCCCGGGCCGCGACCGCGGCCAGATCAGCGTCCTCATCCTCGGCCTGTTCGTCATCGTCGTCGTTCTCATCCTCGGCGCCGTCGACGTCACGGCGGCCCAGCTGGCCCGGATGCGTCTGCTCGACACCGCCGACGCCGCCGCGCTCGACGCCGCCGACGCCATCGACGAGCGGTCGGCCTACCGGGACGGCGTGCCCGACCACCTCGCGCTCACCGACGCGTCGGTGCAGGCGGCGGCCGGCGCCCACCTCGGGCGCACCCCGTTGCCGAACGGCATCACCGACTGGCGGCTCGTCCCGCGCACCGGCACCCCCGACGGCTCGACGGCGGTCGTGACCCTCCAGGGCAAGGCGACGCTGCCGATGAGTGGATGGGTGCTCGAGCAGCTCGGCGGAAGCGTCACCATCACCGTCACCTCGAGCGCCCGCGCCCGGCTCGGTTGACCCGCCACGATTGCCGGACTCCGCCAATCTTCGTCAAAACGCCACGCGCACAAGGCAGTCGGGCCTAGCCTCCTCGAGGCGTCGCCCCCCACCCGGTCGACGCGGACACCAGCGCGGCCACTGTGCAGCGCCGACGAATGAGGAACGCAACCGTGAGTACCCGCACCACCGCCGTCGCCGCCGCGGCGGGCATCGCCATCGGCCTGCTCGGGCCGGTCACCGCCGCCACCGAGGCCCAGGCCCTCCCGGCCGTCATGATCTACAAGGTCCAGTACGACTCGCCGGGTTCGGACACCGGCAGCAACTCGAGCCTCAACGCCGAGTACGTGGTCCTGAAGAACACGACCCGCAGCAACCGCGTCCTCACCGGCTGGACGCTGCGTGACAAGACCGGCTACACCTACCGGTTCCCGGCCTTCACCCTCAAGGCCGGCGCGACGGTGACGATCCGTACCGGCAAGGGCAGTGCGACGGCCACGAACCGCTACTACAACCGTGCCTGGTACGTCTGGAACAACACCGGTGACACCGCCTACCTGCGCACGGCGTCGGGCAGCCTCGCGGACACCTGCGCCTGGACCTCGAAGGGCACCGGCTCCCGCTACTGCTGACGCAGCGAGCCCCGGCACAGCAGGTCGACGGCCCGGCATCCAACCAGGGTGCCGGGCCGTCGGCATGCCGCCACGCCGGGGAGGCGGACTCGACTTCACGAAAACACAGGGCAAAAGGGATATACGCGGCTAACGTTGACGAAAGGCAACCCCGAGTGCATCAACCAAGGGACCCGATACCCCCGCGGCCCTGAACACCCCCGTCACCCCTGCGGCCGTTCGCGGCTGGTCCCCCAGGAGCTGTCCATGAAGCGGATCCTCGTCGTCGCCCTCGCGACGATCGGTCTCACCCTCGCCACCGCCGGCACGTCCACCGCGGCCAGGCCGCTCAAGACCGACACGAAGAGCACGACGTCCTCGGCTGCCGCCGGGTACTGGGGCCACTGGCTCAAGCCGGCCCTCGTCTACGACGCCACGGGCACCGGTACGACGTTCAAGGTCTCCGAGGCCGTCTCGGAGTGGAGCAGGTCCGGCTGGAAGGTGTCGATGACGACCGACCCGACCAAGGCCACCATCACCGTCCTCAAGCAGGACCCCACCTCCGGTGACGCGATCGGCTCGGCCGACCTCACCGTCTCCGGCGGTGTCATCTCCGGCTGCACCGTGCGCCTGTCGCCGGTGCTGGCCTCGATGTCCCTCGGCGAGCACGCGGCCAGCCACGAGCTCGGCCATTGCGGCGGCCTCCCGCACTCGACCTCGTCCAAGAGCATCATGTTCGAGACCGTCAGCTCGAACACGGCGATGACGCAGCCGTCGGGCAGCGACGTGAGGTGGATGGCCAAGAACGTCTACTGAGCACCCCCGTCCACCATCGGCCGGGGCCGCGACACCCCACCCCTCGCGGTCCCGGTCCCGTTCTCCGAACAGGGTTTCGGCCCTGCGCCCCGGCCGCTCCTCGGCGACCGGGGCGCAGTCGTGTCGAGTCGGTGGCCGCCGCTCGGCACGCGAGCCGCACGAGCACGGCTCGCGCTGCCGTAGGCTGTCGCATCGTGGCTGTTGACTTCACGCAAGAGATCAAGGACCTCCGCGCGACGATGGACTCCGTGCGCAGCGTCACCGACCTCGACGCGCTCGGCACGAGGATCGCCGAGCTGGAACAGCAGGCCTCCGCTCCCGACCTGTGGGACGACCCCGAGTCGGCGCAGCTGGTCACCAGCGCGCTCTCGCGGGCCAACTCCGAGCGCGACCGCGTCACCGGGATGGACAGCCGCATCGACGACCTCGAGGTCCTCGTCGAGATGGGCCAGGAGGAGGGCGACGCCGACACCCTCGCCGAGGCCGAGCGCGAGCTCTCCTCGCTGAAGAAGGACGTCGGCGAGCTCGAGGTGCGTACCCTCCTGTCCGGCGAGTACGACGAGCGCGAGGCCGTCGTGACGATCCGCGCCGGCGCCGGTGGCGTCGATGCCGCCGACTTCGCCGAGATGCTCATGCGCATGTACCTGCGCTGGGCCGAGCGCCACGGCTACCCGACGAAGGTCATGGACACCTCCTACGCCGAGGAAGCCGGCCTCAAGTCGGCGACCTTCGAGGTCAACGTGCCGTACGCCTTCGGGCACCTGTCCGTCGAGGGTGGCACGCACCGTCTCGTGCGGATCAGCCCGTTCGACAACCAGGGCCGCCGCCAGACGAGCTTCGCGGCCGTCGAGGTCATCCCGCTCATCGAGAGCGACGACTCCGTCGAGATCCCCGAGAACGAGCTGAAGATCGACGTCTTCCGCTCGAGCGGACCCGGTGGACAGAGCGTCAACACGACCGACTCGGCGGTGCGCATGACGCACCTCCCCACGGGCATCGTCGTGTCGATGCAGAACGAGAAGAGCCAGATCCAGAACCGCGCCGCGGCCCTGCGCGTGCTCCAGTCGCGGCTGCTCCTGCAGCGCAAGGCCGAGGAGGCCGCGGTCAAGAAGGAGATGGCCGGCGACGTCAAGGCGAGCTGGGGCGACCAGATGCGCTCCTACGTGCTCAACCCGTACCAGATGGTCAAGGACCTGCGGACCGAGCAGGAGACCGGCAACCCGACGGCCGTCTTCGACGGCGACATCGACGCCTTCATCGAGGCCGGCATCCGCTGGCAGATCGCCCAGAAGAAGGCCGACGCCGACGCCTGAGGGCCGGAAGCACCCGACGCGCCACGCCCGGCGACGTCGGGGTGTCCGGGTTTGGTGCCCTTGCGCCCGTAGCCTCGGAGTCGGCCCAGCCTGCCGTGCTGCCCGCGCCCGACCGAGACGCGCACCGCGGTAGCAGGGGTCACCGCCCAGCCGCAGTCCCGCAGGAGCCGAGGCCCGACCGATGATCCTCTTCGAGAACGTCACGAAGACCTACCCGCGGACCGCGCGTCCGGCCCTCGACACCGTCAGCCTCGAGGTGCAACGCGGCGAGTTCGTCTTCGTCGTGGGCCAGTCCGGCTCCGGCAAGTCCACGATGATGCAGCTCGTCATGAAGGAGCAGGACCCGACCGCGGGCCGCATCCTCGTGGCCGGTCG
Source organism: Intrasporangium sp. Soil_C_50 (assembly GCF_057656595.1). Lineage (NCBI taxonomy): Bacteria > Bacillati > Actinomycetota > Actinomycetes > Micrococcales > Intrasporangiaceae > Intrasporangium > Intrasporangium sp. Soil_C_50. The sequence goes on along the minus strand of NZ_JBDGKB010000015.1, from coordinate 72,073 downwards.
CGAGCTCGACCGGCTGCCCGACCGCAAGGTGCCGGCGTTGCGCCGCGAGATCGGCTGCGTGTTCCAGGACTTCCGCCTCCTGCCGAACAAGACGGTGTTCCAGAACGTCGCCTACGCGCTGCAGGTGCTCGGCGCCGGCCGGTCGCGCATCCGCCAGATCGTCCCGGAGACCCTCGACCTCGTGGGGCTGTCCGGCATGGAGAAGCGGCTGCCGCACCAGCTGTCCGGCGGCGAGCAGCAGCGTGTCGCGATCGCCCGGGCCTTCGTCAACCGGCCGGCGATCCTGCTGGCCGACGAGCCCACCGGCAACCTCGACCCCGACACCAGCCTCGGCATCGTCCAGCTGCTCGACCGGATCAACCGCGTCGGCACGACGGTCGTCATGGCCACCCACGACACCGTCACCGTCGATGCCATGCGCAAGCGCGTCATCCGGCTCAAGGACGGCGTCCTCGTCAGCGACATCGAGGCCAGCGACTACACGACCGGCAGCCTCCCCCGCGTGCGGCTCGACGAGAGCTCCCGCGCCCAGCAGGCCGCGGCGTCGGCCCCGACCGCGCCCGACGTCGCGGACGGCTGGGACGACGCCGACCCCGGTGGCTACGAGGACCCGGACGACGACGGCGGCGGCAGCCTGCGGCCGATCGGCCGCGACGCCGACGCCCCGCGCCCACGCGGCGGAATGTTCAGGCGGCAGAAGGCCGTCCACACGAGCGAGCGCTGAGCGAGGCCGACCATGCGGATCCAGTTCCTGCTCGGCGAGATCGCCAACGGCCTGCGGCGCAACCTGTCGATGGCCGTCTCGGTCGTCATCGTCACGATGATCTCGATGTACCTGCTGGGCCTCGGCCTGATGGGCCAGCGCCAGGTCGACACCATGAAGGACTACTGGTACGACCGCGTCCAGGTCACCGTCCTGCTCTGCGCCGAGAAGACCCGCTACACCAACTGCGCCGGCGAGGCGACGACCGACGCCCAGCGCCAGGCGGTCAAGGCCGAGCTCGAGGCGCTCAAGCCGACGGTCAAGGAGGTCTTCTACGAGTCGCGCGACGAGGCGTTCCAGCGCTTCAAGGACACGTACAAGAACTCGCCGCTCGCCCGGGCGGGGGAGTCGTACTTCGCCGACTCCTACCGGGTCAACCTCAACGACCCCGGAAAGTTCGACGTCGTCGCGAGCTCGATCAAGGGCATGCCCGGCGTCGCCGACGTGCAGGACCAGAAGAAGCTGCTCGAGAAGTTCTTCACCTTCATGAACACGGTGTCGTGGGCGGCGATCGCGCTGTCCTCGCTCATGGTGCTCGCGGCCGTGATGCTCATCTCGACGACGATCCGCCAGACCGCCTTCAGTCGTCGCCGAGAGACGGGCATCATGCGGCTCGTCGGCGCATCGAACTTCACGATCCGGTTCCCGTTCGTCATGGAGACGGTGCTCGCGAGCGTCTTCGGCGCCGTCCTCGCGATGGGGATGCTCTGGGCGACGGTGCGCTACGGCGTCGTCGGCTTCCTCTCGTCGACGCTGACCGACACCGCGTTCATCGGCGTGGTCGACGTGCTCTACGTGGCCCCGTTCATCGTCGTCGGTGTCATCGTCCTGTCGACGGTCACCTCCTGGGTCACCCTGCGCCGGTACCTGCGGGTCTGAGCCGCGGCAGGCGCCTGTCGGTGCGTTTTGCCCTGAACTCTCCCCATCTTCCGAGGCCTGTGGTACCAATGAAACCTATGTGGCTCAGGAGGCGTTACGAGACGGTGCCTGCCGCGACCAAGCTGACGGCCGCGGGGCTCGTCGTCGCCTGCTCGGTGTCCCTCGGCAGCGCGCTCGTCGCGCGGGCCGACTCGGTCAGCGACCAGAAGAAGCGCAACGACCAGAAGATCGCCAACCTGGGCCAGCAGCTCGAGGGCACGAACGCCAAGCTCGCCGGCGCCTACGTCAACCTCCAGCGCACCAACGCCGCCCTGCCGGTCGCGCAGCAGCGGGTGTCCTCGGCCCTCGCAGCCCAGTCGCGTGCGGTCACGGCACAGCAGGTGGCCGAGGCCACCGAGCAGCGCGCCATCGCCGCCGAGGCAGCGGCCCGTGCTCACAACGACGAGGTCGCCCAGAAGCTCGCCGTCGCCAAGGCGAACGAGTCGCGGGCCGCCGAGCAGCTGACGAAGAGCTCGACCCAGCTGACGACGAGCCAGGACGCCCTCGACGCCTACGCGGCGGAGGTCTTCCAGGGCTCGGACCAGCAGTCACAGCTCGGGCTCGTCTTCGGGGCCACCTCGCCGAAGGACTTCGCCGACAAGCTCGTCATGGCCGACACCGCCTCGAACGTGGCGAGCGACACCATCGACGCGCTCGCCGCGATGACGGCGGACAACACCTCGACGCAGGCCTACCTCACGTCGGTCCGCGACGAGATCGCCGACCTCAAGCGCCAGGCCGAGGCAGCGCTGCGCAACGCGGAGTCCGCGTCCGCCGCCGCCAGCCAGGCCCGCAACCAGGCCGTCGTCGCCAAGAACAACGCGATCACCGCAGCCCAGAACGCGGCGGCGGCCAAGGCCTCCCTCGACTCGCTCAAGCAGAAGCAGGTGGCCTACGCCGCCGACCTCAAGGAGCAGAAGGCCAACGAGGCGGCCGACCTCGAGGCGGCCAAGGCCGAGTCGGCGCGGCTGCAGGCGATCCTCGTCGAGCGGGCTCGGCAGGCCAAGATCCGCGAGGCCAAGCGCTTGGCCAAGCTGCGCGCCGAGCGGGCCGCCAAGATCCGCGCCGAGCGGGCCAAGGCCGCCGCCGCCAAGAAGCGCGGCCAGCACTACGTGCCGAAGGTGCCGCCGCCCGTCAGCAGTGGCGACTCGACGCCGTCGAACTACCTGTCCTACCCCGCCAACGGTCCCACCACGTCAGGTTTCGGGATGCGCTGGCACCCGGTGCTGCACAAGTGGATGCTCCACGACGGACTCGACTGGGGCATCGCGTGCGGCACGCCCGTGTACGCCGCGGCGCCGGGCGACATCGTCCGCGCCGGCTGGCGGGCCAGCGGGTGGGGCAACCAGGTCGTGATCGACCACGGCATCCACCGCGGTGTCGACCTCGTCACGACGTACAACCACCTGACGAGCATCGTGAAGTTCGGCGGCTCCGTGAACCGCGGCCAGCTCATCGGCTACTCCGGCACCACCGGCTACTCGACCGGCTGCCACCTGCACTTCGGCGTCTACGAGGACGGCACCCCCGTCAACCCCCGCGGCTGGCTCTGACCCGCCCGTCGTCGACGGCGTCGGAAACGCGCTCGGAGGTCGGGCCCCGCTCGGGGTAGCGTTGGTCCGCCGCCGCGTCCTGCGTCGGTGAACGGTCGAGGAGTGGAAGGACGGTCCGGTGCCCAAGGAGAAGGGGCGGTCGCTCGTCGCGAGCAACCGCAAGGCGCGCCACGACTACCTCATCGAGGACACGTTCGAGGCCGGCATCGTGCTCTCCGGCACCGAGGTCAAGGCGCTGCGGATGGGTCGGGCCTCGCTCGTGGACGGCTTCGCGATGTTCACCGGCGACGAGCTGTACCTCGAGAACGTCCACATCCCCGAGTACCTCAACGGCACGTGGAACAACCACGCACCGCGCCGCAAGCGCAAGCTGCTGCTGCACCGCGCCGAGCTGGAGAAGATCGCCCACAAGACCCGCGAGAGCGGGCGCACCATCGTGCCGCTGTCGCTCTACTTCAAGGACGGCCGTGCCAAGGTCGAGATCGCGATCGCGACCGGCAAGAAGGAGTACGACAAGCGGCACGCCCTGCGCGAGCGGCAGGACAGGCGCGAAGCCGACCGCGCCATGAGCGCGGCCAACCGGCGTCGCTGACGACACCCTCCGCGGAGCAGGGAACCGCCGCCGCGTCGCGCGCGTCCGGTGACAGGATGAGGTGAGGTCCGACCGGGTGGAGGAGCGATGCAGCGATCGAGGAACCGGCGCCCGCGGGGGCGCCGCAGGTTGAGCCTGGTCGGCGTCCTGGCCCTGCTCGGCGCCGCGGTGCTCGTGCTCGTGGCCCCGGCGGGTGCGGCTCAGGCCGTCGGCGACGAGGCGATGACCTCGTTCGCCGCCGACTACGACCTGCAGCCCGACGGCAGCATGAAGGTCACCGAGACCATCACGTGGAGGTTCCCGAGCGGTGAGCTGAAGCACGGCATCGTCCGCAACATCATCGTGCGGATGGGGTGGAACGACGACCCGAACCGCTACCGGTACTTCGACCTGACCGACGTCAAGGTCTCGAGCCCGACTGGCGCCCCCGACGCCTTCCGCGTCAGCGACAACGGCGCCGCCAAGGAGATCCGCATCGGCAGCGCCGACGAGACGACGAGCGGTACCCAGCAGTACGTCGTGCGCTACACGCTCCACGACGTCCTCAACCCGATCCGCGCCGACGGGTCGCCCGCGCCGAACGGCGACGGCGCGAGCACCGTCGAGCTCTACTACAACGTCTTCGGCACCAACGAGACCACGACGCGCGACAACGTGCGGATCCGCGTCACGGCGCCCGACGCCGCGACGAAGGTCGGCTGCTTCCGGGGCGAGACGCGATCGGACACGCCCTGCCAGAGCAGTGCCGGCGACCCGGCGACCTTCTCGGCCGGTGGCCTCGGCGCCGGCGATGCCATGACGGTCCTTGCCTCGTACCCGGCAGGCGCGTTCGGGCGGATCGTGCCGGACGTACGCCAGGGGGACGCCGCCTCCACGATCGGGTCGGACGCCGCACCTGCGGTCAACGCGGCCGCGTGGATCGGCGGCATCGGGGCCCCGGTCATCGCCCTCGCCGTCATGGGCGCCCTCGTGTGGACGCGTGGCCGTGACGAGCGCTACGCCGACGTGACGCCGGGCCTGACGCCCGGCCTGACGCCGGCGCCCGGGTCGGGCGGGTCGCCCGCGACGACGCGTGGGGGAGCGCCCACGATCGCCGTCCAGTTCCAGCCACCCGCGGGCGTGCAGCCGGGCATGGTCGGTGTCGTCATCGACGAGACCGCCAACCCGATCGACGTGTCCGCGACCGTCATCGACCTCGCCGTGCGCGGCTTCCTGCGCATCGAGGAGAACGAGGGCGGCGGGATGTTCAGCCGCACCGACTGGACCCTGACGCGTCTGCCGGCGCCGGGCAGCGAGCGGCTCCTGCCCTACGAGCGGATGCTCCTCGACGGCATCTTCGGCAGCCGCGGCGACGTCGTGCAGCTGTCCGAGCTGAAGAACACCTTCGCCACGACGCTGAAGTCGATCCAGTCGGAGATGTACCGGGAGGTCGTGCGGCGCAGCTGGTTCCGGTCCTCCCCGCAGATGCAGCGCGGCGTCTGGCAGGGCCTCGGCATCGTGCTCGCCGTGCTCGGCGGCATCATCCTCTTCTACGGCCGCGCCGCGATCAGCGCGTTGCTCGGGGGCGGCTTCAGCGGCGGGTTCGCCCTCGGGGCGGGCCTCGTCGCGGCCGGGGGCATCACGTGGTTCCTCGGCGGCAGGATGGCGGCCAAGACGGCCGAGGGCTCGGCCGTCAACGCCCAGTCGCTGGGGTTCAAGGAGTACCTCGTCACGGCCGAGGCCGACCAGATCGCCTTCGATGAGGCGAGCAACATCTTCAGCCGGTACCTGCCCTACGCGGTCGTCTTCGGCGTGGCCGACCGGTGGGCGAGCACCTTCGCCGACGTCGCGCGGGCGGCCGAGGCCGCGAACCAGCCGCTGCTCATGCCGACCTGGTACGTCTGGAGCGGCAACGCCTTCCCGGACTTCACCGGCATCGCCAACGGCGTCGACTCCTTCTCGACGACCTCCACCGGCACGTTCACCTCGACGCCCGGCTCGTCGGGGTCCTCGGGCTTCAGCGGCGGTGGAGGCTTCAGCGGGGGAGGCGGCGGAGGCTCGTCGTCCGGCTCCTGGTGAGACGCCCTGCCGGGCGTCCCCGCCCGGAGCGGATGCGTCCCGACAGGACCGCCAGCAGCGCGCCGGTGCCGGCCACGACACCGCAGGTCGGCCACAGCAGGTCGGGGCGCACCGCGTAGAGCGCACCGCCGAGCGGCGCCGACAGCATCGAGCCGCTCGTCGCTGCCGCGGTGTAGAGACCCTGGTAGCCGCCGACGAGGTGGTCGGGCGCGGCGTCGAGCACGTGCGCCGTGGCTGTCGTCTTGTAGAGGATCTCGCCCGCCGTGAGCACGACCATGCCGATGACGGCGGCGGCCGCCACCCCGACGTCCTGCCAGCCGAAGACCGCGAAACCCACTGCCACGAGGGCGTACCCGGCCGCGATGATCGGCACAGCAGACCGGTTCCGCAGCCACAGCGCGACAGGTATCTCGAGCAGCAGGACCAGCCCCGACCCGACGGCGACGAGCCCGGTGTAGAGGCCGAGCGGCTGCCCGGCATCACGCAGGTGCAGCGGCAGCGTCGAGTACAGCTGGCGGTACACGACGTCGACGAGGACGGCTCCGACGAGCAGGACGACGAGGGCCCGGTCGACGCGGAGGGCCCGCCAGAGCCCGGCCGGCGCGTCCGGCGCGCGGGTGACGGGCGGCTCGTCGGGGAGCATCCGCGACGTCACGTGGCGCAGCACCAGGGTGAGGACGCCGTCGACGACGAAGAGGGCGTCGAACCCGGACGCCGCGACGAGAGCGGCGAGGGGCGGGCCGACGACGAAGCCCGCGTTCGAGGCCGCCCGGCTCACCGCGACGGCGGGTCTGCGGGAGCCCGCCGGGACCGCCAGGGCGGCGAGGGCGCCCTGGCTCAGCGACGCGACGGCGCCGAGGTAGCCGGTGAGCGGCATGGTGACTGCGAGCAGCGGAACCGGCTGCCACGGGATCGTCGCGGTGAGGACGCCGACCGCGCTCGCGGCCACGAGCAGGGCCCGTCGGTGCCCGTAGCGGTCTCCGAAGCGTCCGCCGGTCAGGTTCCCGAGGAGGGCGCCGACGCCGTTGCTGCCGGCGATGATGCCCGCGGACACGACGGCCAGGCCCCGCGGACCCGTGAGGTAGAGGACGAGGAAGAGCATGAGGAAGCTGCTCGCCGAGCTGACGAAACGGCCGGCGGCGAGGACCCAGACGACGCGGGGCAGGGAACGAAGCAGTGCGGGCGCGGTCACGGCGCCCATCAGACCATAGTCAGTTTCGTTTGGGAACTGACTATGATGGAGTGGTGACCGCGAGACGCCCCGATCCCGACGACCCGTGCGGCATCGCACAGGCCGTCGGCGTGCTGGGCGACCCGTGGACCCTCCTCGTGCTGCGCGACGTCGCCGGTGGCCGGACCCGCTTCGAGCAGCTCGTCGAGGAGAGTGGCATCTCGCGCAAGGTGCTGGCCCAGCGGCTCGAGGCGCTCGTCGACGACGGGCTGCTCGAACGGCGTCGGTACTCCGACCACCCGCCGCGCCACGACTACGTCCTGACGCCGCGGGGACGTGGCGCGCTCCCCGTGCTCGTCGCGCTGCAGGACTTCGGTGACGCGTGGCTGCTGGGCGACGGGCGTCCCAGCGCGCTCGCGACCGACGGCTCCACCGAGGCGGCGCGCGTCTCCGACCTCGTCGGGCGCTCCGTGCCGCCCCTGGCCGGGCTCGACCCGGTGGCCGCCGACGCGTCGCTCACCGTCGTCTACTGCTTCCCGGGCACCGGCTTTCCCGGCGCCGACGAGGTGCCCGGCGGCGTCGGCTGCACCCTCGAGTCGTGCACGTACCGCGAGCGGCTCGGGGAGTTCGCCGACGCCGGCGCCGCGGTCGTCGGGGTGTCGACTCAGCGTGCCGGCGAACAGACGGAGTTCGCGGCGCGCAACCGGATCACCTTCCCGCTGCTGTCCGACGCCGACCTCGAGCTGACCACCGCCCTGCGGCTGCCGACCTTCCGGGCCGGGGGCACGACGCGCCTGCGCCGGCTGACCTTCGTCGTCGACCGCGACCGTGTCGTGCGGGGCACGCTGTTCCCGATCCCCGACGTCACGGGATCGGTCGAGGACGCGCTGCGGCTCGTGCGCTCGCTCAGCGCAGCTCGGCGATGACGTCGCCGCCCTCGACGGACTGGTGGGCCTCGACGACGAGGCGGCCCACGGTGCCGGCCCACGGGCTCGTGATCGCGGCCTCCATCTTGATCGCCTCGATGGTGGCCACGACCTGACCCGTGGTGACCTCGTCGCCGTCGCGCACGGTGGGCACGACGATGCCGGCGAACGGGGCGGTCACGCACCGGGTCGTGGTCTCGACCGCACTCGTGGGCCGCGCCGCGTCCGTGCTGCCGGAGACGTGGGCCGGGAGCCGGCGGGCCGTCGGCGTCTCGCGGGGCATCGGGCCTCCTCCGGTGTGTCGGACCCGGCCGGGGGCTCGCGGGTCTGGACCGCAGCCTAGGGCGTCAGGCGGCGCCGCGTGAACCTGCGGGAATGCGATGGCCGCCCCGGACGTTCCTCGTGCATACTGTGGACTCCCGCGCGAGCGGGAGGTTGACAAGTGAACAGCGTGACGTGGTCATCCCCATGGGGGTGATCGGTTTCGACGGTGGTCGACACACCAGGGGAAGCGGGCCGAGGATGCAAGGTCATCTCGTCAACGCTCCTTGCAAACCAATAGGTGCCAATTCCAAGCGCACCGACTTCGCCCTCGCCGCCTGAGCGAGGCTCGAAGTCCGTCAGCCTGAGGTAGTTCCCGACTCAGTGCCTGGCGTCAGCTAGGGAACTTGCTGCGCAGTCATGTCGGGGGGCTGCGCGGGACTCCTTCTCGACTGGGCCTGTCAGGGGACGCGTGCGTGCGAGCCCTGGGGCCGAGAAAATCCACAGCGCACTGCGCCCGGAGAAGCCCTGGTCTCTCGTCATCGGACGCGGGTTCAATTCCCGCCACCTCCACCACCCGTGGTGGCCACGTCACGCTGTCGCTCGCGGTACGCGAAAGGCGCCCCGGTTCCCACCGGGGCGCCTTTTCGTGGTTCTGGCGTGTGCCTCGCGGCTCGACGCGTCAGGAGGCGTCGCTCACGCCCTCGGGGGCGCCCTGCCCGGCGCCCTGCTCGGCGAGCTGGGCCTTGATCGGCTCCATGTCGAGGGCCTTGACCTGCTCGATGACGTCCTGCAGCGCGGACTGCGGGAGCGCGCCCGGCTGGGCGAAGACGAGCACGCCCTCCTTGAAGGCCATCAGGGTCGGGATCGAGGTGATGTTGGCCGCCGACGCGAGCGCCTGCTCGGCCTCGGTGTCGACCTTGCCGAACACGATGCCCTCGTTGTCACCGGTCTGCGACGCGGCGTCGTAGACGGGAGCGAACTGGCGGCACGGGCCGCACCACGACGCCCAAAAGTCGACGAGCACGATGTCGTGGTCGAGCACGGTCTTCTCGAAGGTCTCGGCGGTCAGGTCAGTCGTTGCCATGTCGCCTCCAACGAACGAAGGGCCCCAACTATTCCGACGCGGCCGTGGTGAGCTCCCACGTCACCGTGACCGACGCGCCGATCTCGAGGTCGCCACCCTCGACGGGCATCGAGCCCGCCGAGTCGGCCGCCATCGCCGCGAACGTCATCCGGGGCGCCGCCACGGGCACCGCGCCGCCTTCCGCGATGCCGAGCACAGCACCCAGGGCGGTGCCGGCGAGGGCGGCGTACTGCTCGGCCCGGGCCCGCGCGTCGGCGAACGCCGCGTCGCGCGCCCGCGCCATGCCCTGGCTCCGGTCGGCGACGTCGAGGCGCACCTGGTCGACGAGCAGGGCGTTGCCGACGGTCGCAGCCGCTGCCTCGAGCACCTCACCGACGGCCTCGAGCCGGCGCACCGTCAGTCCCAGCCGCTGCTGGGCGGTGAACCCCACGGGGGTGCCGGTGTTGTCCCAGCGCTGGCTCACCGACGCGTCGAGGGTGCGGATGTCGGCGTCGGCGATGCCGTGCTCGCGGGCCACCCGACCCACCTCGGCGATGCCGGTCGCCGCACCGCCGAGCGCGGCGGCGACGTCGGAGGCGTCGTGCCCCACCCGCAGGTCGAGGCGGACGACATCGGGGGAGACGCTCGCACGCCCCGATCCGGTGACCGTGACCGTGCGCTTGCCCATGGTGTCCTCCTGCTCGGGGTCTGCGCCGAACCTACCTAGACTCCCGTGCCATGACGACCCCTTCGACGTCCTCCCCGAGGTCCGCCCCGGCGCTGCTGCGTCGACCGGGCGTCCTCCTAGCGGTGCTCACCGTGGTCGTCCAGCTCGCCGTCCTCTACTGGCCCGTCGTCACCGTGGAGGGGCCGGTCAGCTGGACCGACAAGGTCGTGCACCTGCTCGTCTTCGCCGTCCCGACGTGGGCCGTCGGCCGCGCGACCGGGTCGGTCCGGCTGGCCGCGGTGGTCTTCGCCGTGCACGCCCCGGTGAGCGAGGTCATCCAGCACGTGGCACTTCCGGGACGCACCGGCGACGTCTGGGACGCGGTCCTCGACCTCGTGGGCGTCGGGCTCGGGGCGCTGGGGCTCGGGCTCGTCGCCGTGGTCGGGACACGTCGCAGCCGCTGGTAGACTCTTCGCATCCGACTCCGAGGTCTCCTCGGATCACGACGGACGGGATGGCGCCGGGGATGCCCGGCGGGCAGGCCCGTCCGACGGGGGGCCACCCCACCGGAAGCCCGTGCCAACGGCGCGGCCCGGAACCTGACGCGGAGCGGATCCGATCGCCGGACGGCACAGATGCCGGGCACCGGTACACATGGGGCGCAGACAATGCTGCGCCTGAGGCTCGTCTGCATGGTCGTGTTGTGACTCACGGCTCGAGGCGAAGTCTGCTCGAGTCAAAGAGAGTTGAATACGCATGTCCAAGCACACCTCCTCCGGCGCGCCCAAGAAGGCCCGCTGGTCCACCGAGAAGAAGGCCGCCGCGGCCAAGAAGCCGCACCGTGGCCAGGGCGGACCCAAGTCCGGGTCCTTCTCCGGTCCCAAGGCCTCCCGCCCGGCCTCGTCGGGCACCTCCCACGTCGGCGGCCGCGAGTGGCGCGCCCCCCGGGACGAGCACCGCTCCTACGAGCGACGTGACGACCGCCGTGACGAGCGCCCCCGTGTCGACCGTGACGACCGTGGCGACCGCGGTTTCCAGCGTCGTGACGACCGCGGCGACCGCGGTTTCCAGCGTCGTGACGACCGCGGCGACCGTGGGTTCCAGCGTCGTGACGACCGTCCCCGTTTCGACCGCGA
>NZ_JBDGKB010000015.1:0-60868 GCF_057656595.1 Intrasporangium sp. Soil_C_50 | reverse complement strand
GCGCGACGACCGTGGCGACCGTGGGTTCCAGCGTCGTGACGACCGTCCCCGTTTCGACCGCGACGACCGTGGCGACCGTGGGTTCCAGCGTCGTGACGACCGTCCCCGTTTCGACCGCGACGACCGTGGCGACCGTGGCGACCGTGGCTTCCAGCGTTCGGACGACCGACGCTCCTTCGACCGTCCGCGCTTCGAGCGGGACGACCGCGGCTCCGGCCGGTCCTTCGACCGGGACGCCGACCGCGCCCCCGTGAGCTTCGAGGACGCCGAGGCCGAGCGCATGGACGCCGACACCTGGACCAAGGCGACGCGTAAGCCCGTCTCCGACGGGCCGGTCGCGGTGGCCGCCGACAACGGCTTCGCCGCCCTCGGCCTGCCCGAGCCGCTCGTCGAGCGCCTCGCCCGCGACGGCATCACGACGCCGTTCCCGATCCAGGCCGCGACGATCCCCGACGCGCTCGCGGGCAAGGACGTCCTCGGCCGCGGCCAGACGGGCTCGGGCAAGACGCTCGCGTTCGGCCTGCCGGTCATCACCCGGCTGCTCGAGGCCGAGACCCCGCGTCGTCCGCGCCGACCGCACGCCCTGATCCTCACGCCGACGCGTGAGCTCGCGATGCAGATCTCCGACGCGCTCGAGCCGCTCGTGCACGTCACCGGCCTGCGCCACAAGCTCGTCGCCGGCGGCCTCAGCTACACGACGCAGATCAACGCGCTCAACAAGGGCATCGACATCCTCATCGCGACGCCGGGCCGCCTCAACGACCTGCTCGAGCGCGGCGCGGTGGAGATGGACGACATCGCCATCACGGTCCTCGACGAGGCCGACCACATGGCCGAGATGGGCTTCATGGCCGAGATCACCACGACGCTCGACAAGATCCCCACCGAGGGCCAGCGCCTGCTCTTCTCGGCGACGCTCGACCGCGGCATCGACGACCTCGTCGCGAAGTACCTCAACGAGCCGGTCATCCACTCGACCGACGACGCCACCGCCTCGGTCGAGACGATGGAGCACCACGTGCTCCTCATCGACCCGCAGCACAAGAAGGTCATCACCGCCGAGGTCGCCAACCGCGAGGGGCGCACCGTCGTCTTCTGCCGCACCAAGCTCGGCGCCGACCGCATCGCGCTGCAGCTGCGCGAGCAGGGCGTCATGGCCGCGGCGCTGCACGGTGGCCTCAACCAGGGCCAGCGCAACCGCGTCCTCGGCGCCTTCCGCGACGGCAACCTCCCGGTGCTCGTCGCGACGGACGTCGCGGCCCGCGGCATCCACGTCGACGACGTCTCGGTCGTCCTGCAGGTCGACCCGCCGGCCGACCACAAGGACTACCTGCACCGTTCGGGCCGCACGGCCCGCGCGGGTGACAAGGGCACCGTCGTGACCCTCGCCCTGCCGCACCAGCGGCGCACGATGGAGCGCCAGCTCAAGGACGCCGGGCTCGACATCGCGCCGGTCCGGGCCACGCCCGGCGACGCGATCATCGCGGCCACCGGCGCCACGACGCCGAGCGGCGTCGCGATCGCCGAGGAGGACTTCCAGCGCCTCATCGCCGGCCCGAAGCAGCACCGACGCGGACCGGCCGGCCCGCGCGGCCCGCGCCAGGGCTCGCGAGGCGGGTTCCGCCCGCACCACGGCGGTCACGGTGCCCACCGAGGCCGTGACGACCGCGACGGGCGCGACCAGCGTCGTGGCCGCGACGAGGGCTTCGTGTCCCGCTGGGGCGACGACGAGCGTCCGAACCGCCGCGGCGCGCGCTTCTGAGCGACCGCAGAACCGACCGGCCGGTGTGGAAGGCTGGGCCCGTGAGCCCGCGCTTCCACACCGGCCGTCTGCTCGTGGCCACGCCCTCGGTCGGCGGTGACGTCTTCCACCGCTCGGTCGTGCTCATGCTCCACCACGACGAGGGCGGCGCCCAGGGCGTCGTGCTCAACAAGCCGCTCACGGCGGGCGTCGACTCGGTCCTGCCCGGCTGGGAGCGCGTCGTCACGGCGCCGCACGTCATCTTCCAGGGCGGCCCCGTGTCGACGTCGTCGGCCCTCGGCCTGGTGACGGTGCCCGGCGACGTGCCCGAGCCGCTCGGCGTCAAGCGCCTCTTCGGCTCGATCGGCCTCGTCGACCTCGACGTGCCGACGCCTGTCGTGGCGGCCGAGCTGGCCGGGATGCGGATCTTCGCCGGCTACTCCGGCTGGGACGCCGGGCAGCTCGAGGGGGAGGTGCTCCGCGGCGACTGGTACGTCGTCGACGCCGAGGTGCGCGACGCCTTCACCGCCGACCCCGACGACCTCTGGCGCTCCGTGCTGCGGCGCCAGCGAGACAGCCTCGCCTACGTCGCGAGCTTCCCCGACGACCCGACGATGAACTGACGGGCTGGCCCATGCACCCCGACACCGCGAGCCCCACCCGGCCCCGACGCGTCGCCTTCGTCGACAGCGGCCTGGGCCTCGTCGCCTACGCCGACGCGCTGCTGACCCTGCGGCCCGACCTCGGCCTCGTGCTCGCGCTCGACCCCGACAACATGCCGTACGGCCCGCGTCACCCCGACGACGTGCGGGGGCTCGTGCTCGACCTCGCCCGGGCCGCGCTCGAGCACGAGCCGGACGCCGTCGTCGTCGCGTGCAACACGGCCTCGGTGCACGGCCTCGACGCCGTGCGCGCCGAGCTCGAGCCCGACGTGCCGGTCATCGGCACCGTCCCGGCGATCCGCCCGGCGGCGGCCGCGGGTGGCCCCGTGGCCGTCTGGGCGACCGCAGCGACGACGGGCAGCGACTACCTGCGCGGCCTCGTCGACGCGTTCGCCGCCGACGTCGAGACCCACGCGGTGGCCGCGCTCGGGCTCGCCGAGGCCATCGAGTCCGGTGACCTCGACGCGGTGCAGGCGGCGGTCGACCTCGCCGCCGAGCGCACTCCGGCCGGCGTCCGCTCGCTCGTGCTCGGCTGCACCCACTACGGTCTCGTCGCCGAGCGCATCACCGCCGCGGTGCCGGCCGGCGTCACGATCTTCGACTCGCCCGTCGCGGTGGCCCGCCAGACGTTACGACGCCTCGGGCTCGAGCCCGACCCGACCGCGCCACGGGCGGGCGTCGATGCCGTGCTCCTGTCCGGCCGACCGGGAGAGCTGCCGGGCGTGCTCGCCACCTACCCGGCGGGCGCACGGCTGCTCGAGGCGGCCGCAACGCGTCCTACACTCGCGACATGAGCACGATGCCTCCCGACCCCTTCGAGAACGAGCCGCAGCCCCTGCGCAGCACGAGCACGGCGACGATCGAGCGCGAGGAGGTCCGCGAGGAGCTCCAGGAACCGGGCGACCACGAACGCTTCTCGCACTACGTGCGCAAGGAGAAGATCCTCGAGAGCGCCCTCAGCGGCGAACCGGTCGTCGCTCTCTGCGGCAAGATCTGGGTGCCCGGACGCGACCCGCAGAAGTTCCCGGTGTGCCCCGTGTGCAAGGAGATCTACGAGGGCCTGCGCGACCCCCAGGACGGCGGCGACAGCGGTTCGGGCGGCAGCGGCGACGGCGACTCCTGAGAGTTTCCTGACACAGTCTTTACCGGCTGCGGCCTTCGCGCTGACCCGGGCGTTCCTACGCTCGCTGGCTAGCGTCACCCGATCGGGCGACGTGACAGCGAGAAAGGTTCTCCCTCATGAAGCTCCGCTCACTGGCGCTGGCTGCTCCGCTCGCGCTCGTCGCCGCCTCCCTGGCCGCCCCGGCCATGGCCTCCCCGACGCTCGACGGCCGCGCCGGCTCGGCCTGCCTCGACCCGGCGGCGGTCGGCGCCCGCAGCATGCACGGCACCGCGAAGGACCCGCACGAGCTGTCCGACGCCCAGGTGCGAGCCAACGAGGCGGCCCTCGGCAAGGCGCTCGCGGCCAAGGGGATGAGCCTCACCTCCTCCGGAGCCGCCGCCAGGCCCGGGGGCGGGTCCGCCTTCACGAGCCCGACGATCGACGTGTACTTCCACACGATCACGAGCGGTTCGCAGGGAGCCATCAGCGCGTCGACGATCAACAGCCAGATCTCGGTGCTCAACAACGCCTACAGCGGCACCGGGTTCAGCTTCCGGCTCGCCGGCACCGACGTCACGAACAACGCCACGTGGTACACGGTGACCCCGGGATCCACGGCCGAGCGCGACATGAAGAACACCCTGCACAAGGGCGGCAAGGCGGCCCTCAACCTCTACGCCGCCAACATCGGTGACGGCCTGCTCGGGTGGGCGACGTTCCCGAAGAAGAACCCGGGCACGCAGGACGGCGTCGTCATGCTCAACGCGTCGATGCCCGGCGGGTCGGCGACCAACTACAACCAGGGCGACACCGCGACCCACGAGGTCGGCCACTGGCTCGGGCTCTACCACACCTTCCAGGGCGGCTGCTCGGGCTCGGGCGACTACGTCGAGGACACCCCCGCCGAGGCGAGCCCGGCCTACGGCTGCCCCACCGGCCGCGACACGTGCACGAGCCCCGGCCTCGACCCGATCAAGAACTTCATGGACTACACCTACGACTCGTGCATGAACGAGTTCACGACCGGCCAGAAGACCCGCATGCAGGCGCAGTGGACGGCCTACCGCGCCTGACCTGCGACGATGTCGCAAAGACGGGCGTAGACGCTCGGCTCGCCTGCGGCACATAGCATCCCGACCGAGGCCCCGCCAACACGGCGGGGCCTCGGCATGTCGCCGGAGGGGAGCGGCTACCGTGGGCGGCCTATGAGTTCAGGGGCCGCCTTCCACCTCCCACCCGCCTTCCCGGAGCGGGCCGCGTGGGGTACCGCGAGCAAGCTGCGTGCCTGGCAGCAGGAGGCCCTCGACCTCTACCAGGCGAAGTCTCCGCGCGACTTCCTCGCCGTGGCCACGCCGGGCGCCGGCAAGACGACCTTCGCCCTGCGCGTCGCCACCGAGCTGCTCTCGGCCGGCATCGTGCACCGGATCACCGTCGTCGCGCCCACCGAGCACCTGAAGACGCAGTGGGCCGACGCTGCTGCACGCGTCGGGATCAGCCTCGACCCGAAGTTCAGCAACAGCATCGGGCGGCACAGCGAGGACTACCACGGCGTCGCCGTCACGTACGCGCAGGTCGCCTCGCGCCCGTCGCTGCACCGCGAGCTGACCACGTCCAGGCCCACCCTCGTCATCCTCGACGAGGTGCACCACGGTGGGGACAGCAAGAGCTGGGGCGACGGCATCCGCGAGGCCTTCGAGCCCGCGGCGCGGCGCCTGTCGCTGACCGGCACCCCGTTCCGCTCCGACACCTCGCCGATCCCGTTCGTGCGCTACGAGCTCGACGAGGAGGGCGTGCTCGTCAGCTCGAGCGACTACGCCTACGGCTACGCCGAGGCGCTGCGCGACGGCGTCGTGCGACCCGTCCTCTTCATGGCCTACGGCGGCACGATGCGGTGGCGCACCCGCGCCGGCGACGAGCTCGAGGCGCGCCTCGGCGAGCCGATGACCAAGGACGCCGTCGCCAACGCGTGGCGCACGGCGCTCGACTTCAAGGGCGAGTGGATCCCGGCGGTGCTGGCCGCGGCCGACAAGCGCCTCACCGAGGTGCGCCGGCACATCGAGGACGCCGGGGCCCTCGTCATCGCCAGCAACCAGACCCAGGCCCGGGCCTACGCCTCCCACCTGCGAGGGCTGACCGGCGAGTCGCCGACCGTCGTCCTCTCCGACGACCAGGGCGCCTCGAAACGCATCGAGGAGTTCTCGAACGGCACGTCGCGGTGGATGGTCGCCGTGCGGATGGTGTCCGAGGGCGTCGACGTGCCGCGCCTCGCCGTCGGCGTGTACGCCACCTCGACCTCGACGCCGCTCTTCTTCGCCCAGGCTGTCGGTCGCTTCGTGCGGGTGCGCCGGCGCGGCGAGACGGCGTCGGTGTTCCTGCCCTCGGTCCCCGTCGTCCTCGACCACGCCCAGCGCCTCGAGGAGCAGCGCGACCACGCCCTCGACCGCAAGCCCAACCCCGACGACGTCGCGCAGATGTGGGCCGAGGAGCAGGCCCTGCTCGACGAGGCCGCGCGACCGGAGAAGGCGAGCGGCGACCTCGCCGAGGGACAGTTCGAGGCCCTCGAGTCCGAGGCGCACTTCGACCACGTGCTCTTCGACAAGCAGCAGTGGGGGATGCACGCCGAGGTCGGCTCCGAGGACGAGCAGGACTACCTCGGGCTGCCCGGCCTGCTCGAGCCCGACCAGGTGGCTCAGCTGCTGCGCGAGCGGCAGAGCAAGCAGGTGCGCAAGGCGCCCAAGGACGCCGTCGGGCCGGTTCCCGTTGCCGCGCACCGGGCGCTCGCCGCGCAGCGCAAGGAGCTGAACCAGCTCGTCGGCGCCTACGCGCGGCAGAAGGGCTACCCGCACGCCAACGTCCACATGGACCTGCGGCGCGCGTGCGGTGGGCCCGACCTCGCGGCCGCGAGCAGCGACCAGGTCACCGAGAGGATCGAGAAGATCCGGCTCTGGCTCGTCGGCCGCCGCTGAGCCGTCGCGCGGCGTCAGTCGCTGTTCACGAAGGCGCCCCGTCCTCATCGCCCCGTTCGTCCCCGGCCGCGGCTAGGGTCAGGCCCGTCCCGCCCCGGCGGGGCCGACCCCACACCGCATCGTGACCCCGCGCATCACCCCGGCGCGGCAGACAAGGACGACATGAGCACCAACGAGACCCCCGACTTCCTCTCCTCGCCCACGACCCGTCGGCAGCTGCTCGCGATGGCCGCCGTCGGCGGGGCGGGCATCGCCACCGTGGCCGCCGCCTCGCCCGCCGGCGCAGCGGGCACCGCCGGCAAGGGCGCCGGCACCGACGGCGAGATCGTCACCCTCACCGTGCTCGGCACCACCGACCTGCACGGCAACGTCTTCAACTGGGACTACTTCAACAACCGCGAGTACGACGACAAGACGCACAACGACATCGGCATCGCCAAGGCGTCCTCGATCGTCAAGATGCGCCGCGCCGACCTCGGCGCCGCCTCGACGCTCACCCTCGACGCCGGTGACACCATCCAGGGCACGCCGCTCGCGTACTACTACGCCAAGATCGACCCCATCACCGGCGGGGCCACCCACCCGATGGCCGCCGCGATGAACCAGGTCGGCTACGACGCCGCGGCGCTCGGCAACCACGAGTTCAACTACGGCATCGACACCCTGCGCGCCTTCGAGAAGCAGCTGAACTTCCCGCTCCTGTCGGCCAACACCGTCGACTGGAACACCGGCGCTCCCGCCTTCAAGCCCTGGGTCATCAAGACCGTTAAGCTCGAGGACCGCAAGCCGATCAAGGTCGGCATCCTCGGCCTCGTCACCCCCGGCGTCGCGATCTGGGACAAGGCCAACGTCGACGGCAAGCTGAAGTTCCCCGGCATCATCGAGCAGGCCAAGGTCTTCGTGCCGCGTCTCAAGGCCGCCGGCGCCGACGTCGTCATCGTGTCGTGCCACTCGGGCACCAACGGCAAGTCGTCCTGGGGCGACGCCCTGCCCTACGTCGAGAACGCCAGCCGGCTCATGGCCGAGCAGGTGCCGGGGATCGACGCCGTCCTCGTCGGGCACTCGCACGTCGAGGTCGTCGACAAGGCCACGAACGCCCAGACCGGCAAGCCGGTGCTGCTCGTCGAGCCGCTCTACTGGGGCATGCGGGTGGCCGAGATGACGCTCTCGCTGCAGAAGGTCCGGGGCCAGTGGCAGGTCGTCGACTCCGCCGGGCGGCTCTGGAACGCCAACGCGGTGCCCGAGGACCCGGCCGTCACCGGCGCCGTCAAGAGCGCCCACGAGAAGGTCCTGGCCTACGTCAACGGCGTCATCGGCACGTGCAAGCAGGCCATGTCGGCGGCCACCTCGCGGTACGAGGACACCCCGGCCATGGACTTCATCAACTTCGTGCAGGCCGATGCCGTCAAGAAGGCCCTCGCCGGTACGCCTGAGGGCGCGCTGCCGATGCTGTCGATCGCGGCGCCGTTCAACAAGCTCGCGTCGATCCCCGAGGGCGACGTGACGATCCGCGACGTCGCGGGCCTCTACATCTACGACAACACGCTGCTCGGCATCGTGCTGACGGGCGCGCAGGTCAAGGACTACCTCGAGAAGAGCGCGTCGTACTTCGTGCAGTACTCGGGGACCGGTCCGGTCGCGGCCGACGCCATCACCGGCGCCGGCGGCACGCCCGACTACAACTACGACATCATGGGTGGGCTCGACGCCGACCTCACCTACGACGTCGACATCGCCAAGGCGGTCGGCTCGCGCATCACGAACCTCGCCTACGGCGGGGCGCCGGTCGCCGCCGACGCGCGGTTCGTCGTCGCGATCAACAACTACCGGCAGTCCGGCGGTGGCGGCTTCCCGGGCGTCACGACGGCCCCGGTCGTCTACAACCGGCAGATCGAGATCCGCCAGCTGCTCATCGACTGGGCCACCACCAACAAGGTCATCGACCCGGCGACGTTCTCGAGCATGGACTGGCGCCTCGTCAGCAACGGCGCCCCGATCACGGTCACGAACTCCTGACGGAGCCCTGACCCGGCACGCGAGAGGCTCCCACGACCCGGTCGTGGGAGCCTCTCGCGTCGCGGGGGAGCGGGTCAGGCCCCGACGAGCACCCGATGGCCCCACGCCGGCAGGGTCACGGTGTCGCCGACGGCGAGCGACACCGGCGTCCCGTCGAAGGCGTCGACCCAGGAGCCGGCCTGCGGGCCCTCGCCGAGGGTCACGGTGGCGTCGTCGGGGGAAAGGTTGAACGCGGCGAAGACGCGGTCGCCCTCGACCTCCCGGACGAAGGCGATGACCGATGCCTCGTCGGTGTTGGGCACGCGCACCATCCGCCCTCCCCAGGCGCCGTTCCACAGCGCCCGGTGCGCCTTCTTCAGCGTGAAGAGGCTGCGGTACAGCTCGCCCTGCGGGTCCTCGCGCCACTCGATGACGTCCTTGTCGAAGAACGCGAGGCGCTTGTCGCTGCCGGCCTCCTGCCCGTTGTAGACGAGGGGCACGCCCTCGCCGACGACCGACAGCACGATGGCGGCCTCGAGGGCGTCGCCGAACTGCTCGTACTCGGTGCCCTCCCACGCGTTCTTGTCGTGGTTGCTGACGAAGGTCATGCGGTAGGCGTCGCGCGGATAGAAGCGGTCGTTCCACGCGTAGTAGACCTTGAGGGCCTCGACGTCGGCCTTGCCCATCGCGATGCGGTGCATCGTCTCGTTCCAGCTCCACGCGTACGTCATGTCGAAGGCGCGGGCGTGCAGGTCGCGGGACTCCCACTCGGCCAGCATGAACACCGGCTTGATGGCGTCGAGCTCGGCCCGCACGCCCTCCCAGAAGTCGAGCGGCACGAAGCCGGCCACGTCGCAACGGAACCCGTCGACGTCCGCCTCGCGCACCCAGTAGGCCATGGCGTCGGCCATGTAGCGACGCAGGCCGGGCTGGTCGTAGTCGAGGTCGATGATGTCCTCCCAGTCCCACCAGGGAGTCGGGCGGAAGTCACCCTTCCAGTCGCGGGCGTACCACTCGGGGTGCTCCTCGGCGAGGGGGTTGTCCCAGGCGGTGTGGTTGGCGACCCAGTCGAGGATGACCTTGAGGCCGAGGCCGTGGGCGGTGTCGACGAAGTGGCGCAGGTCCTCGAAGGTGCCGAACTCGGCGTTGACGCCGAGGTAGTCGCGCACGGCGTAGGGGCTGCCGAGCGGGCCCTTGCGGTTGAGCTCGCCGATCGGGTTGACCGGCATGAGCCACACGACGTCGATGCCGAGGTCCCGGATGCGGGGCAGGTGCGCCTCGGCGGCCCGGAAGGTGCCCTCGGGCGTCAGGTTGCGCTGGTTGACCTGGTAGATCGTCGCCGACCGGCTCCACTCAGGGTGGGTGAGTCGGACGTCGGGGAGCGGCGTCGTGAGGTCGGGTGCGGTGACCGGGGGGTGGTCGGGCGTCACGGTGTGGTGCCTCCTCGGGCGAGGTCGAGCAGGTGCTCGACGAGCGGGACGGTGCGGTGGTCGAGCCGGGTGGCGAGGGAGATGACGGTGGACGCGCGCGTCACGTGCTCGTCGTCGACGACGAGGTCGATGACGCGCTGCAGGTCGGCGTTGTCGCGCCCGACGATGCGGATGAGCACGTCGCCGGACCCGGTGATGGTGTGCGCCTCGAGCACCTCCGGGATCGCGGCCAGGTGCTCGACGACGGGGGAGTGGCCGCCACGGCCCTGGCGGATCTCGAGGGTGCAGAAGGCGGTGACGGGGTACCCCAGGGCGGCCGGGTCGACGTCGGGAGCCATCGACCGCAGGACGCCGGAGCGCTGGAGCCGGTCGAGCCGGGCCTGGACGGTGCCGCGGGCCACGCCGAGCCGGCGTGAGGCCCCGAGGACGCCGATGCCGGGCTCGTTCAGGAGCAGCAGCAGGATGCGGCAGTCGAGGGCGTCGACGGGCGGCCGGGGTGCGGGTCCGGTGGGCGGCGTGGACATGGGCACATTGTCCAGTACAAGGCGGCCATCAGGCAACACTTTGTGCATGCTGCCTATCCGCGTGTCGCCCAGTTGACCACCGCCGCGAGGTGGGTCACGCTCCCGCCATGACTGACACGATGCCGTCTCAGGCCGCCGACCTCACCACCCAGGAGCGCGAGGCCGACCTCGACCTCGACCAGCTCAAGCAGCTCGTCGGCCTCGTCGAGTACGACGAGAACACCGACGTCTTCCCCGTCACCGGCTGGGACGCGATCGTCTTCGTCGCCGGCAACGCCACCCAGAGCGCGCACTACTACCAGAGCGCCTGGGGCATGGAGCTCGTCGCCTACTCGGGCCCCGAGAACGGCAACCGCGACCACAAGGCGTTCGTCCTGCGCAGCGGCTCGATCCGTTTCGTCGTCAAGGGCGCCGTCGACCCCGACAGCCCCCTCGCCGACCACCACCGCCGGCACGGCGACGGCGTCGTCGACATCGCCCTCGAGGTGCCCGACGTCGACAAGTGCATCGCCCAGGCCCGCAAGGCCGGCGCCACCGTGCTCGAGGAGCCGGCCGACCACACCGACGAGCACGGCACCGTGCGAGTCGCCGCCATCGCCACGTACGGCGAGACCCGCCACACGCTCGTCCAGCGCACCGTCGACGGCCAGACCTACGCCGGCTCCTACCTGCCCGGCTACCAGCCGGCGGCCTCGACGTACGTCCGTCGCGAGGGCCAGCCCAAGCGTCTCTTCCAGGCGCTCGACCACATCGTCGGCAACGTCGAGCTCGGCCACATGGACGAGTGGGTCGGCTTCTACAACCGCGTCATGGGCTTCGTGAACATGGCCGAGTTCATCGGTGACGACATCGCCACCGACTACTCGGCGCTCATGAGCAAGGTCGTGGCCAACGGCAACCACCGGGTCAAGTTCCCGCTCAACGAGCCGGCCATCGCCAAGAAGAAGAGCCAGATCGACGAGTACCTCGAGTTCTACCGCGGCGCCGGGGCCCAGCACCTCGCCGTCGCGACCAACGACATCCTCGCCACCGTCGATGCCCTGCGCGCCAACGGCGTCGAGTTCCTCGACACCCCCGACAGCTACTACGAGGACCCCGAGCTGCGCGAGCGCATCGGCAACGTCCGCGTGCCGATCGAGGAGCTCCAGTCGCGCAAGATCCTCGTCGACCGCGACGAGGACGGCTACCTCCTGCAGATCTTCACCAAGCCCCTCGGGGACCGCCCGACGGTCTTCTTCGAGCTCATCGAGCGGCACGGCTCGCTCGGCTTCGGCAAGGGCAACTTCAAGGCCCTCTTCGAGGCGATCGAGCGCGAGCAGGACAAGCGCGGCAACCTCTGAGACGCCCGTTCCCCGGACCCGTCACCCCGCGGGGTGGCGGGTCCGACGCGGCGGCGCCGGAATGGGGCCGACGGCGTGGCAGAGTTGAGCCATGAGCCAGCAGCCCTCCGGGTGGTACGACGACCCCAGCAACCCCGACATGCTCCGGTACTGGGACGGGGTCACGTGGACCAACCACACCGCGCCGAAGAAGTCGCCGACCGCCTCGCAGAGCACGATCGGGCGCGCGTACGGCGCCGACGCCGGAAGCGATGCCACCGGGGCCGCGGCGCCCACCGCGTCCGGGGCGCCGACCCCGACGACGCCCATGCCGCAGGGTGGCTGGCAGCAGGGGCAACAGCCCTACCAGCAGTCCCCGTACCAGCAGGCGCCCCAGTACACCGCTCCCGGGCCGGGCGCGCAGTGGCTGTACAACGTCAAGACGACCGCCGACGGCGTGCCGCTCGCGTCCTGGGGCAAGCGGTTCGCGGCCTGGCTCATCGACGGCGTCATCCTCCTCATCGGTTCGGTGATCCTCACCCGGATCGTCGCCCCCGACTTCACCGACACGTTCCAGCGGTTCATGAACGTCGCGGCCACGCAGGACCAGGCGGCGATGCAGCGGATGGTCAGCGACCTCACGTCGCAGTCCCTGCGGATCGGCATCTCGACGTGGATCTTCGTCTCGGTGTACTGCGTGGCGTTCTGGACCACCGTGGCCCAGACCCCGGGGAAGATGGCGCTCGGCATCAGCGTCCGTCGCGTCTCCGAGCCGGGCCCGCTGCCGTTGGGTACCGCGGCGCTGCGCCGCCTCGTGCCGCTCGCCGGGCAGTTCGTCGGCATCCTGACGCTCATCGACTACCTGTGGCCGCTCTGGGACGACAAGCGCCAGGCGCTGCACGACAAGGTCGCGAGCACCCAGGTCGTCGAGGGCAAGCAGCCGCGCAAGCAGGGCTGACCCTCCGCCCGCACGGACGCGCCCCCACCTCGCCGGGTGGGGGCGCGTCGGCGTTCCGCCACGCGGTCGTCACGCCGACGGCGAAAAGGGTTTGTCCCGGTGTCGGTGGTTCCGGGCACAATGTCGCTCGCGCGGTCATCACCGCTGCCCACGGCGCCGACGCCGTGCCCACACTCCACCTCGAGTCCGGAGCGCCGCTGTGTCCTCATCCACCACCACGACCCCCGCGGGCCTCTCGCCTAGCCATCCCGACAAGCTCGACGCCGCGGTCCTCAAGGTCGCCGGCGTCGTCGTGCTCGGGGCGATCATGTCGATCCTCGACATCACGGTCGTCAACATCGCGCTGACGAAGTTCCAGACCGTCTTCGCCGAGCCCGGCGGCCAGCCCCTCGCGTACTCCACCGTCGCTTGGACCGTCACGGCCTACACGCTCGCGCTCGCGACGGTCATCCCGCTCACCGGCTGGGCCGCCGACCGCTTCGGCACCAAGCGGCTCTACATCATGGCCGTCATCCTCTTCACCGCCGGCTCGGCCCTGTGCGCAGCCGCCGGGTCGATCGAGGTCCTCATCGGCTTCCGTGTGCTGCAGGGCCTCGGCGGCGGCATGCTCATGCCCCTCGGCATGACGATCATGACCCGTGCCGCCGGTCCCGACCGGATGGGCCGGCTCATGGCCGTGCTCGGCATCCCGATGCTGCTCGGCCCGATCTTCGGCCCGATCCTCGGCGGCTGGCTCATCGACAACTACTCGTGGCACTGGATCTTCCTCATCAACGTGCCGATCGGCCTCGTCGCCGTCGGGTACGCGCTGTGGGCGCTGCCGTCCGACCGGCCCCAGCCGTCCGAGTCCTTCGACCTCATCGGGATGCTGCTCATGTCGCCGGGCCTGGCACTCTTCCTCTACGGGGTCAGCTCGATCCCGGGCGAGGGCAGCGTCACCTCGGCCAAGGTCTACGGACCGGGGCTCGTGGGGCTGGCCATGATCGTGGCCTTCGTCCTCTACAGCTTCCGGCCGCAGCACCCGCTGCTCGACCTGCGCCTCTTCTCCAACCGGCGCCTCACGGTCGCGACGATCACGATGTTCCTCTTCGGGGCGGCGTTCTTCGGCGGCCTGCTCCTCGTGCCCCAGTACCTGCAGCAGGTGCGGGCCGAGACCCCGCTCCACTCCGCCTACCTCATGGTGCCGCAGGGCATCGGCGCGATGCTGACGATGCCCGTCGCCGGTGCGCTCGCCGACCGCTTCCCGGTCGGACGCATCGTCCCGTTCGGCCTCGCCGCCATCGTCGCGGGCATGTTCGCGCTGACGCACGTCGGTCCCGACACGAGCTACTGGGGCTTCGTCATCCCGGTCCTGTTCGTCATGGGTCTCGGCATGGGCGGCACGATGATGCCGATCATGACCTCGGCGCTCAAGACGCTGACCCACCACCAGGTGGCGCGCGGGTCCACGCTGCTCAACATCACCCAGCAGATCGCGAGCTCGATCGGGGTGGCCGTCATCTCGGTCGTCTTCACCACCTACCTCAACGACTCGCCGAAGGCCGGGGCCGTGCTGGGCGCCCAGTTCGACCCGTCGGTCAAGGACCGGCTCGGTCCGCAGGGGATGGCTCAGGCCGTCGCCGAGCTCGCGGACGTCTACGGCCGCACGTTCCTCATCGCGGCGATCCTCTGCGCGGCGACGCTCGTCGCGGCGTGGTTCCTGCCGCGCCGGCACGAGCAGTCGCACCTGCTCGACGAGGACGCGCAGGCGCCTGCGGCTCCCGTCGTCATCCACTGACGCTGCACGACGTTGCGCCTCGTGCCCCCGACCGGCTGGTCGGGGCACGAGGCGCTTCCGGGTCAGGGCGCGTCGGGGCGGCCGGCGAGGGCCGCGAGGTCGCGCTCGGCGAAGAGCCGGTGGTGGTACTCCTCGTTGAGCACGACGAGGAGGCAGTCGCGCACCGCGAAGGACCGACCGGGCGGCGGCCAACCGGGCGCGTCGACCGGGGTCGTCATCCGGTCCAGTCCCACCGCGTCGATGCCGTCGACGACCTCGCGCACCGTGGCCATCCGCTCGTGCCGCAGCTCCAGCGCCTCCTCGAGGGAGGGGCGCACCTGCCGGTCGCGAGGCACCCCGGGCGTCGGGGGCATGTCGTCCCACGGCAGGTCCAGCGGGTGCCACGGTGCCGGGTCGCCGAGGACGCCGCGGCCGACCCACGCGTCGGTCGCGAAGGCGAGGTGGCGCAGCGTCTCCACGAACGACCACTCGCCGTCGACCGAGGCATGCAGCTGCTCCGGCGGCAGGGTGCGGGCGCGCTCCACCGTGCCGGCCCAGAGCCGCTCGACGGCGTCCCATGCCTCGCGGAAACCGTCGGGGTCGGTCGGGCGCATCTTCGGTCGGTCGGGGTCGCGCCGGTCCAGCTCGGCCTCGACGAGGGGCACGACGTCCACGCCGTTGACCGTGACGTTGAGCAGCTCGCCGGTGATGTCGACGTCCTGCAGCTCGACCCCACGCATGACGACCCGGCGCAGCTCGCTGAACCGGAAGGTGGCGTCGGCGAGGTGGACCTGCTCGAACCCCGACCCGCGCAGGTCGACGGCTCGGAACGTGCTGTCGCTCAGGTCGACCCGCTCGAAACGCGATTCGTGCAGGTCCTGCTCGACGTGCTCCTGGCCGGGCTGTCCCGGGCTCCCTGCGGTGTCGCTCATGGCGCGACGGTAGACCGGGAACCGGACGTTCGGCGTCCGGAGTGTCGTCGTTCGGGTCAGCGGGCGGGGCGGATCGTGCCGGTGGCCTCGGCGATGCCGATGCGCGCGCCGTCCGGCCCGGGGGCCCAGGCCGTCATGGTCACGGTGTCGTCGTCCTCGAGGAACCCGCGCGTCGACCCGTCGGGCAGCTGCAGCGGGTCGGTGCCGTTCCACGTCAGCTCGAGCAGGGAGCCGCGGGAGCCCTTCTCGGGGCCGGAGATCGTGCCCGAGCCGAAGAGGTCGCCGTCGCGCAGCGAGGCGCCGTTGACGGTGAGGTGGGCCAGCATCTGGGCGGGCGACCAGTGCATGACGCGGTGCTCGGGCCGGCTGACGACGGTGCCGTTGAGCGCGACCTCGACGTGCACGTCGAGACCGAAGGCGTCCCCGCGCAGGTAGGGCAGCACCTCCGGGTCGGTCTGGCCGGGCAGTGGCACGCGGGCGGTCTCGAGCGCGTCGAGCGGGGTGACCCACGCCGACACCGTCGTCGCGAACGACTTGCCGAGGAAGGGGCCGAGCGGCACGTACTCCCAGGCCTGCAGGTCGCGGGCGCTCCAGTCGTTGAGCAGGACGACGCCGAAGAGGTGGTTTGCTGCCTCGTCGACCGACACCCGGCTGCCGAGCTCCGTGGCGCCGCCGACGACGTAGCCGAGCTCCGCCTCGATGTCGAGGCGGATGCTCGGGCCGAAGACGGGCGCAGGGTCGTTCGGCCCCTTGCGCTGCCCGGTGGGCCGGACGACGTCGGTTCCCGAGACGACGACGGTGCCAGAGCGCCCGTGGTAGCCGATCGGCAGGTGCTTCCAGTTCGGGGGAAGGGCGGCGTTGTCGGGTCGGAAGACCTTCCCGACGTTGCTCGCGTGGTCCTCGCTGGCGTAGAAGTCGACGTAGTCGGCCACCTCGACCGGCAGGTGGAGGGTGACGTCGGCGAGCGGGTGCAGGTGGGGGGAGACCCCGTCGCGGTGGACGTCGTCGGTGAGGATCTCGGTGAGCCACTGCCGGGCGACCGTCCACGCGGGGCGGCCGAGGGCGAGGAACGCGTTGAGGCTGGGCGTCAGCCACGCGGTGGCGAGGTCCGGCCCCTCGCCGACGAGCCCGGCGTCGCGGCCGATCGCCGCGACCTTCCCGGCGTCGAGAACGAGGTCGCCGATCCGCACGCCGACGCGCCGGCTCGGGTCGTCGGCGGTGCTGAGAACGCCGTATGGCAGGGTGTGGATGCCGAAGGGGTGGTCGGCGGGGACGTCGAGCCACGTCGTCGTCACGTCGATCTCCTTGTCGTGGTGGGGAACTCGTGGTGGTCAGGCGTGGTGGAAGGGCGTGAAGGGCGTGAAGGCGCTCAGGGGACCAGGCCGAGGGCCTCGAGCTCGTGTAGCGGGTCGAGGACGCCACAGCATCCGTACGACGCGAACGCGCGACGGACGCGGGTTGCATCCTCGTGCCCGAGCGAGGAGACGGCGCCGACGAGCACCTCGGTGTCGGTGCGGGCGAGCGTGGCGGCCAGGTGCGGCGCCTCGGCGCCGTCGAGGGCCTCGTGGACGGCGAGCAGGACGTTGAGCAGGCCGTGCATCGGCTCGCCGGCGTAGCGGCCGCGTACGACGTGGTGCAGGCCGCCGGTCAGCTTGAACGACAGGCCGCGCAGGACGGCGGCGTCGAGGAAGGCGCCGAGCGCGACCTCGTCGGGCCACGGCCACGTCGGCGTCGGCCCGGTGCGGAACTTGGCCCGGACGTCGTGGTCGTCGTCGACGGCCTCCGCGACGTCGTCGAGCGCCCGCTCCTGTTCGGCCCCCGTGCCGACCTCGACGACGAGCGGCACCTCGAGGTCGAGCAGGGCCCGCCAGCCGGCGGACCAGCCGACCTCGCCGGCCGTCACGAGCACCCGGTCGTCCTCGCGCAGCAGGCCGACGGCGTCGGCGAGCGCCTCTTCGGGCGAGCCGGGACGCACGACGAGCGACACCGCCAAGGGCTCGTTGGCAGTGCGCTCGTCGGCGGCCGCGAACGCGGCGAGATCAGCGGCGGCAGACGCAGGGGCTAGGAGCGGCCCGACGTGCGGGCCGTGGTCGGTCGTGCGACGGTCGAGGTGCTCGCGCACGGCGACGTCGAGCGCGGCGTTTCCGGGTGGGAAGACCGCCGCGTCGTCGACGAGACGGTCGAACAGGGGCGCGAACGGCGTCCTTGACATGGTTCCGGAGCGTACTCCACTGTTGCCGTAGTGATACGTCGACGTCCGTTGAGCGGACGCGTCGGCGTGCGGACGACAGAGAGGCCAGTGGTCCATGGCGCACTACCACGCCGTAGGTGACATCCCCCCGAAGCGGCACACCCAGCACCGCCGGCCCGGCGCCGACGGGCAGCCCGGCGAGCTGTACTACGAGGAGCTGATGGGGGAGGAGGGCTTCTCCTCCGACTCCTCGCTGCTCTACCACCGCAACATCCCGTCCACGACGGTCGCCACCGCGGTGTGGGAGCTGCCCGACCAGTCGACGACGCCGAACCACCCGCTGACGCCGCGCCACCTCCGGCTGCACGACCTCTTCGACGCCGACGCCGTCGCACGCACCGACGTCGTCACCGGGCGCCGCCTCGTGCTCGGCAACGGTGACGTGCGCATCTCGTACGCCGTTGCCGCACAGGCGAGCCCGTGGTACCGCAACGGCATCGGTGACGAGTGCGTGTACGTCGAGCGCGGCGCGGCCCGCTGCGAGACCGTCTTTGGCGCCTTCGACGTCGCCGAGGGCGACTACGTCGTCATCCCGCGGGCCACGACGCACCGCTGGCTGCCCGTCGCCGACGGCGACGAGCCGCTGCGCGCCTACTGCATCGAGGCCAACAGCCACATCGCCCCGCCGAAGCGCTACCTCAGCAAGTACGGCCAGCTGCTCGAGCACGCCCCCTACTGCGAGCGCGACCTGCGGCAACCCGCCGGGCCGCTCCTGGCCGAGGACATCGGGGCCAGCCCGGACGAGCAGACCGACGTCCACATCAAGCACCGCGGCAACGGCCCCGGTGGCGTCGTCGGCACGGTCCACACGCTGCCGTTCCACCCGCTCGACGTGGTCGGCTGGGACGGCTGCCTCTACCCGTACGTCTTCAACGTGCGCGACTTCGAGCCGATCACGGGCCGCATCCACCAGCCGCCGCCCGTGCACCAGGTCTTCGAGGGCTGGAACTTCGTCATCTGCAACTTCGTGCCACGCAAGGTCGACTACCACCCGCTCGCCGTGCCGGTGCCGTACTACCACTCCAACGTCGACAGCGACGAGATCATGTTCTACGTCGACGGCGACTACGAGGCGCGCAAGGGCTCGGGCATCGGCAAGGGCTCGATCTCGGTGCACCCCGGCGGACACCCACACGGCCCGCAGCCGGGTGCCACCGAGGGCTCGCTCGGTGTCGAGCGGTTCGAGGAGCTCGCCGTCATGGTCGACACGTTCCGCCCGCTCGAGCTCGGCGAGGCCGGCCTGGCGGTCGACGACGGGCTCTATGCGATGTCGTGGTCGAAGGGTCTCGGTCACCCGGCGCCCGGTGGCGCCCACTCCGAGGGCTGAGGAGGACGGGCACGTCGTGGCCGACCCCACAGGACGCAGCGAGTCCTCCCAGACCCTCGACCGCGGCATCCGGGTGCTCGAGGTGCTCGCCCTGCCCGGGCGGTCCGGCGGGCTGACGATCACCCAGCTCGCGAGCGAGCTCGGGGTCGGACGACCCGTCGTCTACCGGCTCGTCGCGACCCTCGAGGAGCACCGGCTGGTCTCGCGCGTGGCCGACGGTCGGGTGCGGCTCGCCCTCGGCCTGACGCGTCTGGGTGCTGCCGTCACGCCGATCGTGCGCACCGAGGCGCGTCCGGTGCTGCGCGAGCTCGCCGACGCCGTCGGCGCGACGGCCCACCTGACGATCGCCGACGGCGACGAAGCGCTCGCGCTGGTCGTCGTCGAGCCCACGTGGACCGACTTCCACGTGGCCTACCGCTCCGGGGCGCGGCACCGCCTCGACCAGGGGGCCGCCGGGCGCGCGATCCTCGCCGGACGCGAGGGGCGTCGCGACGTCGTCGCCACCGACGGCGAGCTGCAGCCCGGGGCGCACGGGCTCGCCGTTCCGGTCCTGACCGGTGACCCCGACGCCGTCGAGGCGTCCGTGGGCGTCGTCGCCCTCGAGCCCCTCGAGGTGCGGACGGTCGGGCCGCGTCTCGAGCGTGCGGCCAGGGCGCTGCGCGCCGTCCTCGTCTGACCCGCACACGGCGGCCTCGACGGGTTCGAGGTATCTGCTCGCGCCCCGGCGCGACGTGATACCTCGACCCGTTCGACCCAGCCTCGGTCAAGGTCGCCGTTCGCGCTCCACCGCGACGGAACACCTCGACCCACGAGCGGGTCAGTCCCCGACGGTCGGGGTGCCGACGAGGCTGATGCCGGCCGCGTCGAGCTGCTCGAGGGCGGCGTCGGTCGTCGGTCGCGCGACGCCGGCGGTGAGGTCGAGCAGGACGGAGGTGTCGAAGCCGGCGCCCCGCGCGTCGAGGGCGGTGGCGCGGACGCAGTGGTCGGTGGCGATGCCGACGACGTCGACGGCCGTGACGCCGCGCGTGCGGAGCCACGACGCCAGGTCGGTGTGCTCGCCGTCGTCGCTGACGCCCTCGAACCCGCTGTACGCCGCCTCGTGGCGGCCCTTGCGGAAGACCGCCTCGACGTGGCCGAGCGCCCCGGCGAGAGACGGGTGGAACTGCGACCCCTCCGAGTCGGCCACGCAGTGCACCGGCCACGAGTCGACGTAGTCGGGCTCGGCGCTGAAGTGCGCGCCCGGGTCGATGTGCCAGTCGGCGGTGGCGACGACGTGGGCGTAGTCGCGGGCGTGGGCGCTGACGTGCGCGCTGACGGCCTCGGCCACCGCAGCGCCACCGGCGACGGCGAGGGAGCCGCCCTCGCAGAAGTCGTTCTGCACGTCGACGATGACGAGCGCGCGCGTGCTCGCGTCGGTCGGGCTCGCGGATCCGGCCATGGCTCAGTGCTCCTCGTAGATCGTGGGGATGACGGGCTCACCGCGGGACAGCTGGGCCGCGGCGCGTGGAAGCTCGGCGCGTGAGGCCGCGTGGCGAGCCCGAGCCTCGTGGATGTCCTGGTGGTCGACGACCTCACCGTCGCGCACGAGCTCGACCATGAGCGGCCGGTCGTCGCCGTCGTCCTGGGGCCGCTCGCCGATGCCGACGACCTCGGCCTGCGCGACCCCGGCCCCGTTGCGGCGCCGCATCGCCCACTTGCGCCCACCGACCGACGTCTTGTCCTTGCTCTTCTTGGCCACCGGAGCCATCGCGCCCGAGCCGTCCTCGCGCTGGACGAGCTTGTAGACCATGGAGGCCGTCGGGGCGCCCGAGCCCGTGACGAGCGCCGTGCCGACGCCGTACCCGCTGACCGGCGCCGCGGCGAGGGCGGCGATGGCGAACTCGTCGAGGTCGCTCGTCACGATGATGCGGGTGTCGCGGTTGCCCGCGGCGTCGAGCTGCGCTCGCACCTCCTGGGCCTGGATGAGCAGGTCGCCGGAGTCGAGGCGGACCGCGCCGAGCTCGGCCCCCGCGACCTCGAGGGCGAGGTCGACGGCGGTGTGCACGTCGTAGGTGTCGACGAGCAGCGTCGTGCCCTTGCCGAGGGAGTCGACCTGGGCCGTGAACGCCTCCTTCTCCGAGTCGTAGAGGAGGGTGAAGGCGTGCGCGGCCGTGCCCGCGGTGGGCACGCCGAAGCGTCGGCCCGCCTCGAGGTTGCTCGTCGTGCCGAACCCGGCCACGTAGGCCGCGCGCGCGGCGGCGACGGCGGCCTCCTCGTGGGTGCGCCGCGACCCCATCTCGATGCACGGGCGGTCACCGGCGGCGGCCGTCATGCGCGAGGCCGCCGACGCGATCGCGGTGTCGTGGTTGAGGATCGACAGCACGAGGGTCTCGAGCAGGACGCCCTCGGCGAAGGTCGACTCGACGACGAGCACCGGCGAGCCGGGGAAGTAGCACTCGCCCTCTGCGTAGCCCGTGACGTCGCCGGAGAACCGGTAGCCCGCGAGCCAGTCGAGGGTGGGCCGGCCGACGACGCCGGCGCTCTCGAGGAAGCGCAGCTCGTCGTCGCCGAAGCGGAACTCCTCGAGGGCCTCGAGGACGCGCCCGGTGCCGCCGACGACGCCGTAGCGTCGCCCGTCGGGCAACCGCCTCGCGAACACCTCGAAGACGCACCGTCGGTGGGCCTCGCCCGAGGCGAGGGACGCCTGGAGCATCGTCAGCTCGTAGTGGTCGGTCAGCAGCGCCGTGCTCGCGGCGCGAGGGCTCGTCGGGCTCACGCGCCCACCCTATGCGCGCCGGTCCCGGGCATCCGGGTGGAGCCGGCCGGGCCGGAGGCGTCGGGCGCGTGTGTCGGGGGACCTAGGGTGGTCCCGTGACGCCGAGCCTGTCCCTCGCCCCGGTCGAGGAGGAGACCACCTCCGTGGAGGAGGTCGTCGCGCCCGACGTGCCGTGGGTGACGATCGTCTGGAACGACCCGGTCAACCTCATGACCTACGTGACGTGGGTCTTCGAGACCTACTACGGCTACCCGCGGGCCAAGGCCGAGAAGCTCATGATGGACGTGCACGTCAAGGGCCGCGCCGTCGTGGCCAACGGCCCTCGCGAGTCGATGGAACGTGACGCCGAGGCGCTGCAGGGCTACGGGCTGTGGGCCACCTTCGAGAAGGACGAGTGATGGCACGCGCCTTCCTGCGCGAGGACGACCGGTATGTCGCGCTCCTCGACGACCTCGAGCGCACGGTGCTGCGCGGCCTCATGGAGCAGACGCGCATCCTGCTGTCCCCGGAGGTGGAGCCCACCGGCGACGCCTTTGACGACCTCGTCGCCTCGATGGGCCTGTCGCTCAAGGCTGCCGACGCATCCGACGGCACCGACGACGCCGGCACGGAGGAGGAAGGGCGCGACCCGGCCCTCGACCGGCTGCTGCCCACGGCGCACCGTGGCGACGACGCCGTCGCGGCGGAGTTCCGCCGCCTCACCGAGGAGGGGCTGCGCCAGCGCAAGAGCGGCAACCTCGACCTGGCGCTTCGCCGCATCGAGGCCGCCGCCGACGACCGCGTCGAGCTTGCCCCCGAGGAGGCGCCGCCCTTCCTCGTGGCGCTCACCGACGTGCGCCTGCTCCTCGGCGAGCGGATGGGCATGCGCACCGAGGAGGACGCCGAGGCGCTCTACGACGCGCTCGAGTCGGTCGACGGCGACGACCCGCTCGGGTACGCCATGGCCTGGTACGACTTCCTCACCTGGCTGCAGGAGACCCTGACCCAGGCCCTCATGGGTGGTCGGCTCGACGCCCTCGGCATCGACGTCGACACCGACGACGACACCGACTGACGACGCGACTGACGACACCGACCGACGACGCGACTGACGACACCACCGTGCCGGGCGTGGCGTCCGACACACCGGACGCGCGTGGACGCGCCCGCGTCGGTCCCGGCACCTAGGCTCGGGCCGTGGACGTGACGATCGTCGGTTGCTCGGGGTCCTTCGCCGGCCCCGACTCTCCCGCGTCCTCCTACCTCGTCCGGGCCGAGCACGAGGGCCGCACGTGGAGCGTCGTGCTCGATCTCGGCAACGGGGCGCTCGGCGCCCTCCAGCGGCACGTCGTCCCCTACGAGGTCGACGCCGTCGTCCTCTCGCACCTGCACGTCGACCACTGCATCGACATGTGCGGGCTCTACGTCATGACGCGCTACGTCCCGGGCGGCACCGGCCGCGGACCGCTGCCGACGTGGGGCCCACCCGGCGCCGGCGCCCACCTGGCCCGCGCCTACGGCAGCGGCGAGTCCGAGGCGCTCCTCGCGGCCTTCGACTTCCACGACCTGCGCGACCGCGAGTGCTTCACCGTCGGGCCCTTCACCATCACGCCGATGCGGGTCGAGCACCCCGTCGAGGCCTTCGGGTTCCGCGTCGAGGCGGGTGGGCGCACGCTCGTCTACACCGGCGACACCGACGCGTGTCCGGCGCTGTCCGACCTCATGACCGGGGCCGACCTCGTCCTCGCCGACTCGGCGTTCGTCGACGGCCGCGACACGGTTCCGGGCATCCACCTGTCCGGCCGTCGCGCCGCCGAGGCCGCGATCGCGGCGGGCGGCGTCCGCCGGCTCATGCTCACCCACATCCCGGCGTGGAACGACCCCGAGGTGTGCCGGGCGCAGGCCGCGGAGGTGTGGCCCGGCGACGTCGAGCTCGCGGCGCCCGACGCCACGTACTCGCTCTGAGGCGTCCACCTGCCGGTCGGTGCCGTGCCGGTCGCCCGCGGCGTGGGTACGCACCCGGGTGAACACCAGCGACCCACCCATCGTCCAGGGAGTCACGTTGCAGCAACGCACCATCGGAGACCGCACCGTCAGCGCGATCGGGCTCGGCGGCATGCCGATGTCGATCGAGGGCCGGCCCGACGAGGCCCGGTCCGTCCGCACCATCCACGCCGCGCTCGACGCCGGCGTCACGTTCATCGACACCGCCGACGCCTACCACCGCGATGCCGGCGAGGTGGGCCACAACGAGTCCCTCATCGCCAAGGCGCTCGGCTCCTGGGCCGGCGACGCAGGCGAGGTCCTCGTCGCGACCAAGGGCGGCCACCTGCGCCCCGGCGACGGGTCGTGGACGCTCGACGGACGTCCCGACCACCTCAAGCAGGCGGCCAAGGCCTCGCTCCAACGCCTCGGTGGCGACGCCATCGGCCTGTACCAGTTCCACCGCCCCGACCCCGACGTGCCGTACGCCGAGTCGGTCGGCGCGCTCGCCGACCTGCTCGACGAGGGCGTCATCGCGATGGCCGGCATCTCGAACGCGAACCCGGACCAGATCCGCGAGGCGCAGCAGGTGCTCGGCGGCCGGCTGGTCTCGGTGCAGAACCAGTTCTCGCCGGCGTTCGGCAGCAGCCGCCCCGAGCTCGAGCTGTGCGACGAGCTCGGTCTCGCGTTCCTGCCGTGGAGCCCGCTCGGTGGCATCAGGAAGGCCGGCGACCTCGGCAGCGAGCACGACGCGTTCCAGCAGGTGGCCGACGCTCGCGGCGTCAGCCCGCAGCAGGTGGCCCTTGCCTGGGAGCTGGCCCTGTCGCCGGTCGTCGTGCCGATCCCGGGAGCCTCTCGCCCCGAGAGCATCACCGACTCGGTGCGCGCCGCCGACCTCGCGCTGTCCGCCGAGGAGCTCGCTGCCCTCAAGGCCGCCACCCGCGGCTGACCGGGCGGCGTCTTACGGCCTGCGAACGAGGACTGCCGTGCCCGCGGCCGGGGGACGGTTCGGACCTAGCGTGGGGTCATGACTAGCCTCGGGAGCGTGACTGACCGACATGACGGCCGTGCCCCCGACCAGACGCGCGAGGTGCGGATCACCCGCAACTGGCTGGACCACGCGGAGGGCAGCGTCCTCGTCGAGTTCGGGCGCACCCGCGTCCTCTGTGCCGCGTCCTTCACCGAGGGCGTGCCGCGCTGGCTCAAGGGCAAGGGCACCGGCTGGGTCACCGCCGAGTACGCGATGCTGCCACGGGCCACGAACACGCGCTCGGACCGCGAGAGCGTGAAGGGCCGGATCGGTGGCCGCACCCACGAGATCAGCCGCCTCATCGGCCGCAGCCTGCGCGCCGTCATCGACACCAAGGCGCTGGGCGAGAACACCATCGTCCTCGACTGCGACGTGCTCCAGGCCGACGGCGGCACCCGTACCGCCGCCATCACCGGCGCCTTCGTCGCCCTCACCGACGCGATCGAGGACGCCCGCGCCAAGGGCCTCATCGGCAAGAACGCGCAGCCGCTGACCGGTTCGGTGGCGGCGATCTCGGTCGGCATCGTCGCGGGACAGCCGGTCCTCGACCTCGACTACCCCGAGGACTCGACCGCCGAGACCGACATGAACGTCGTCATGACCGGGGACGGGCGCTACGTCGAGGTCCAGGGCACCGCGGAGGGCGAGCCGTTCGACCGCGCCCTCCTCGACGGCCTGCTCGAGCTGGCGGCCAAGGGGTGCGCCGACCTCACCGAGCGCCAGCGTGCGGCGCTCGCCGAGGAGGTGGTTCGGTGACGAAGGTCGTCCTCGCCACCCGCAACCACCACAAGGTCGAGGAGCTGCGCGAGATCCTCTCCGACGTCTGCGCCGAGCTCGGGCTCGACATCGTCGGCCTCGACGAGTTCCCCGACGCGCCCGACGTCGTCGAGGACGGGGTGACCTTCGAGCAGAACGCGATCCTCAAGGCCGCCTCGGCGGCGAACGTCACGGGTCTGCCGGCGCTCGCCGACGACTCCGGTCTGGCCGTCGACGTGCTCGGCGGCTCGCCGGGGATCTTCAGCGCCCGGTGGTCCGGAGGCGGGGGAGACCGCGCCAACCTCGAGCTGCTCCTGGCCCAGCTCGGCGACGTCCGTGACGAGCACCGCGGCGGGGCGTTCGTCTGCGCGGCGGCCCTCGTGCTGCCCGACGGCCGGTCGACCGCCGAGCTCGGGCACTTCCCCGGCACCGTGGCGCGAGAGGCCCGTGGCACGAACGGTTTCGGTTACGACCCGATCTTCGTCCCATCCGGACAGCCGGCCGGCTCCGAACGCACACTGGCGGAGTACGACGCCGACGAGAAGAACGGCGTGTCGCACCGCTCGCTCGCGTTCCGGGCGATCGTGCCGCACCTGAAGGAGCTCCTGAGGCCATGACGACGACCAGCCCGGCCCCCACCGTCCCCAGCAGCCCGACGACGCGCACCCCCGCGCGGGTAGGCGCGGTGGACGGCGTGGTGGCCGGGCTGCTCACCGTCGGCATCGGCACCCTGCTCGCGGCGCTGCTCACGTGGACGGGCGCCAGCAGCGGCCAGCCCGGTCCGGTCGCCGCCGTGAGCGGGGCGTTCATCGACCGGACCCCGCCGTGGCTCAAGGACTTCGCGGTGTCGACCTTCGGCACCAACGACAAGCGTGCCCTCCTCGTCGGGGTCGTCCTCGTGCTCGCACTCGCGTGCGCCGCGCTCGGAGTGCTGGCCCACCGGAACCTGACGGCCGCGCTCGTCGCCTTCGCGGTGCTCGGGGCCGTCGGTGTCGCGGCGGTGCTCTCGCGCCCGGGCGCGAGCGCGCTCGATGCCGTGCCGACGCTGCTCGGCACCCTCGTCGGGCTGTGGTTCCTGCGCCGGTCCGTGGCGCCCCGTGCGTCAGGCCGGGGAGCGGCGGGCGCCGGCGGCCCATCGCGGCGCTGGCTGCTCGGTGGTGCCGTCGGTGCTGTCGCGGCGTGGGTCGGCGGCGTCCTCGGCGGCAGCTCGACGGCCGCCACCGCTTCGCGCGAGGCCGTGGCGGCAGCACCCGCCCGTGCCGCGTCGGTGCCCGTCCCCGCGGGAGCCGACCTCAAGATCCCCGGCCTGACGCCGTTCATCGTTCCCAACGACGACTTCTACCGGATCGACACCGCCATCGTCGTGCCGCGCGTCGACGCCAACGACTGGACGCTCAAGGTCACCGGGATGGTCGAGCGCGAAGTCGAGATCGACTGGAAGACCCTGCAGTCCAAGCCGATGCAGGAGGCGCTCATCACGCTGACGTGCGTCTCCAACGAGGTCGGCGGCGACCTCGTGGGCAACGCCCTGTGGACCGGGTGGCCGGTCCGTGAGCTGCTGAAGACAGCCGGGCCCAAGGCGGGCGCCGACATGGTGCTGCAGACGAGCGTCGACGGGTTCACCGTCTCCACCCCGCTCACGGCGCTCACCGACGACCGCAACGCGCTGCTCGCGGTCCGGATGAACGGTGAGCCGCTGCCCTTCGAGCACGGCTTTCCCGTGCGGGTCGTCGTCCCGGGCCTCTACGGCTACGTGTCGGCGACGAAGTGGGTCACCGAGCTCAAGGTGACGACCTACGCCGAGGACGTCGCCTACTGGACGCCGCGGGGCTGGTCGGCCTTGGGGCCGATCAAGACCGCCTCACGCATCGACGTGCCGCAGGCCGGCGCGGTCGTCAAGGCCGGCACCGTCGCGGTCGCCGGCGTCGCCTGGCACCAGCACACCGGCATCTCGAAGGTCGAGGTGCAGGTCGACCAGCAGCCGTGGACGGAGGCCCGCCTCGCCGCCGACGCCGGCATCGACGCGTGGCGCCAGTGGGTCTACGAGTGGGACGCCACGCCGGGCAGCCACGACATCCGGGTGCGCGCCTACGACGACACCGGGCAGGTCCAGTCGCCGTACGAGGCACCGCCGGCGCCGGACGGCTCGACCGGCATCCACGTCGTCAACGTCCGGGTGGAGTGACGACGGCCTCGGCCTCGACCTCGACGAGCAGGTCGGGGTCGATGAGGGCGGACACCTGCACCATGGTCGCGGCGGGCCGCACGTCGGCGAAGACCTCGCCGTGGGCCCGACCGACCTCCTCCCAACGCCCGATGTCCGTGACGTACAGGCGAGTTCGCACCACGTCGGCGAACGAGGCGCCGCACGCGTCGAGCGCCTCGCCGACGATCTGCAGGGCGACGCGCGTCTGCTCGTAGGCGTCGCCCACGCCGACCACCTCGCCGTGGCGCACGGCCGTCGTGCCGGCCACGTGGACGAGGTCACCGACGCGCACCGCGCGTGAGTAGCCGACCGACGCCTCCCATGCGGTGCCGCTGCCGACCCGCCTCACCACCTGCTCGCGCATGCCCGAAGCCTAGGCAACTAGGCTGGGCCGCGGATCACGAGCGGACGTGGTGGAACTGGCAGACACGCAGGATTTAGGTTCCTGTGCTTCGGCGTGCGGGTTCAAGTCCCGCCGTCCGCACGAGCGCGCCGCACCCACGCGCCACCCTGGGGCACCCCGACGAAGGAGACATCGTGAGCGACCGCCTCGAGCCGGGCGACAAGGCCCCTGCGTTCAGCCTGCCCGACGACACCGGGGCCACGGTCGGCCTCGACGACTTCGCGGGCCGCAAGGTCATCGTCTACTTCTACCCGGCGGCGATGACGCCCGGCTGCACCAAGCAGGCGTGCGACTTCAGCGAGTCCATCGAGTCGCTGCGCAAGGACGGCTACGAGGTCGTCGGCATCTCCAAGGACGCCCCGGCCAAGCTCGCGAAGTTCCGCGAGCGCGACGCCCTGACGATCCCGTTGCTGTCCGACGAGGACCTGTCGGTGCACCGCGCCTACGGCGCCTACGGCGAGAAGAAGCTCTACGGCAAGACGGTCGAGGGCGTCCTGCGCTCGACGTTCGTCGTCGACACCGACGGCACCGTCAGCCACGCCCTCTACAACGTCAAGGCCACCGGGCACGTGGCCAAGCTGCGTCGCGACCTCGGCCTC
This sequence comes from Intrasporangium sp. Soil_C_50, assembly GCF_057656595.1. NCBI lineage: Bacteria > Bacillati > Actinomycetota > Actinomycetes > Micrococcales > Intrasporangiaceae > Intrasporangium > Intrasporangium sp. Soil_C_50. The sequence goes on along the minus strand of NZ_JBDGKB010000015.1, from coordinate 32,194 downwards.
GCCGACTAGAGTCGGGCCGGAACGGGAAAGGACCACGGCATGACTGACACCGCACGGATCGAGCAGGACATCCAGGCCACCCGAGCCCGCCTCGAGGGCACCGTCAACGAGCTGGCCTACCGCGCGCAGCCCGCGGTCATCGCGCAGCGCGGGCTCCAGGGCCTCAAGCTGCGACTCGACGAGGCCACCCACACCCCGGACGGCGAGCTGCGCATCGAGCGCGTCGCCGCCGTCGCGGCAGCGGTCGTCGTGGCAGCGGTCGTCGTCGGCCTGCTGCGCCGCCGCCGGCACTGAGCCGTCGGGTCGCTCACGTGGCGAAGAAGTCCGCGGCGTCGGCCGCCGAGAAGCTGCCGATCCGGATGCTGCACGACCGGGTCCTCGTCTCCCTCGAGTCGGAGGGGGAGCGGCGTTCCGGCGGCGGCATCCTCATCCCCGCCACCGCGTCGGTCGGCCGGCGTCTGGCGTGGGCCAGCGTCGTGGCCACGGGCGCAAGCGTCCGCCAGGTGCAGCTCGGCGACCGCGTCCTGTTCGACCCCGAGGAGCGCGCCGAGGTCGAGCTGCACGGGCAGGACTACGTCCTGCTCCGCGAGCGCGACATCCACGCCGTGGCGGCCCAGCGCGTCGAGGACGGGCAGACCGGCCTCTACCTCTGAGCCGGTCCCCGGGCGGCGGCGTCAGTCCGGCTGCAGCTTGAGCCAACGCAGCAGGCCGGGGCCGGGCCACACGGGCTTGGTCGGCATGGGCCACCGCTTCGGGTCGGCGGCGTGGAGCAGTGCGTAGCGGTCGTAGCAGACCTGCTGCGACACCGGCCCGTAGAGGTCGGCAGCCTCGGTCATCCACGCCTTGCGGTGCGAGGCCTGGTAGCTCGCCGGCATCGAGTCCCACAGTGCCGCGTTGAAGATGCGGACGGCGGCGTTGCGCCGGCCCGGTCGGATCAGCTCGTCGTCGAGCACCGTGCTGCCGAGGTCCGGGATGGCGGCGCCGGCGAAGTCGGCGGACCACCCCCGGTAGCCCAGACGCCAGACCCGGGTCATCTCGTCGATGTCGACCTCGCCGACCTTGCCCTTGCGCGGCCAGTCGGTGGAGCGGACGCGGCCGCCCCCGACCGACAGCGCGATGTGGCCGTGCTTGCCGCCGGCCCAGTACACCGGCGCCCCCGCCGGGGCAGCGGTCCCGGATCGACGCTGCGTCGACCGGTTCCACGCGGCGTTGGCGTCGGCGAGTCCGAACGAGTGCGGCGCCGCGATGCAGTTCCACACGAAGTTGCAGCACATCCCCGAGGGCAGGTAGGTCGTGAAGGCGCGGGCCTTGCCGACGCTGGCCCGGGGACCGCGGACGACTACCGGGCCCCGGTCGGTGCCGCCGCCCTCGGAACCGTCGTCGCCGGGTCCGCCCTCGTCGGACCACGGCAGGTCCGGCTCGGTGACCTGCTCGCCCTGGTCTCCGCGGTCGAGGTCCTTGTCGAACCCGTCGAACCCGTCGAACCCGTGGGCCGGCTCGAGCTCCGAGGCCGGCTCGAACGGCTCGAACTCCTCGGACTGGTTGCTCGTGCTCATCGTCGTTCCTCCTCCAACACTCATCGTTGCCTCGGAGGTCGGGGTGCGTCCGGGTGATACACGAAGGTGCCCGAAATGTCCCGGCAGGCCTCGGGAGCGTCAGTGCAGGAGAGTCTTGAGCACGATCATCGCGACGCCCAGCAGCCCGACGAGCAACGAGGCGCCCAGCAGTCGGACGCCGCGCAGACCGCCGGTGCTGCCCATCTGGTAGCCCACCACGACGAGCAGGACCACGGTGGCCGCCAGGGCGATGTTCACCGCAGTCCCGGTCTCGACCCGGAGCACCGCCTCGAGGAACAGCAGGGCCAAGGGCACGGCCGAGGCCGCCACCAGCGGCCAGCCGTCGAGGACGACGGTTCGCTGCTCGTGCCGCGTCAGGTCGCGGTGCAGCACGGTGCGGGTCGCCGTCCAGTGGACGAACGTCTCGGCCACCCAGTAGATGGCCAGGGTGCCGAGCAGCAGGAGGGCCACCCGGCGGATGGCGACGTCGTCCGGTGCGGTGGCCAGCACCGCGCCCGTGACGACGAGGCCGTAGAGGTGGGACGCGCGCCGCCGGTGCGCGTCTCCGGCATGGGACTCGGGACCACCGAAGTCGTCGTCGTCCACTGCCTGCTCCTCACCACGTCGACGCCCGTGGCGCCAGCCTAGGCGCGACCGGGCGAGCTCCGGGGAGAACCGCCACCGACGAGGCCCGACTCGTAGGCCATGACGACCAGCTGGGTGCGGTCGCGGGCGTCCAGCTTCATCAGGAGACGGCTGACGTGGGTCTTCGCCGTCGCCGCGGTGACGAACAGCGCCTCGCCGATCTCGCTGTTGGAGAGCCCCCGCGCGACGAGGCCGAGGACCTCGCGCTCACGGTCGGTCAGGGCGCCGAGGGACTGCGGTGCGGCCGTGGGCACGCCCGGGTCCGGTGTCCCTCGCGTGACGAACTCCTCGATGAGCTGCCGGGTCGCGGTCGGTCCCAGCAGGGAGTCCCCTCGGGCCACGACGCGGATGCCGTCGAGGAGGCCGGCGGGGGGCGTGTCCTTGAGGAGGAACCCGCTCGCCCCGGCGCGCAGGGCCGCGAAGACGTACTCGTCGAGGTCGAAGGTTGTCAACACGAGCACCTTTGTTGCGCAGTCGAGCTCGCTGATCTTGCGCGTGGCTGTCAGGCCGTCCAGAACCGGCATGCGGATGTCCATGAGCACCACGTCGGGCTCGAGCGAGCCCACGAGGTCGAGGGCCTCGGATCCGTCGGCCGCCTCACCGACGACCTCGAGGTCGGGCGCCGAGTCGACGAGCAGCACGAACGCGCCGCGCACGAGCGTCTGGTCGTCCGCGACCACGACCCGGATCTGCTCCGCGTCGGTCATCGTGGTGCCGCGCTACGGGGGATGAGCGCCCTCACCCGGAACCCACCGCCGAGCAGTGGTCCCGCCTCGAGCGTGCCGCCGTACAGCGCGACGCGCTCGCGCATCCCGGCCAGGCCGTGTCCGCGGCCTGCGGCGACAGGGGCCTCGAGACCCTCTGCCGACGCGCGCCCGTCATCGGTCACCTCGATCGTCACGCACCGGTCCGTGGCCCCGACCCGCACGCGCGCCACCGGGCCCCCGTGCCTGAGCACGTTCGTCAGCGACTCCTGCACGACGCGGTAGGCCGTCAGGTCGAGGGACGCCGGCAGGCCCACGTCGGTGTTGCGCTCGACCAGCACGCCGAGACCGGACCGTCGCACCTCGGCCAGGAGGTCGTCGAGGTCGGCGAGACCGTGTGCCGGACGCACGTCGGCAGGCTCGGATCCGTCCCGCAGCACGCCGAGCATCCGCCGCATCTCCGTCAGCGCGTCGCGCGACGTCGTCCCGATGACCTCGAGCGCCGCCCGGGCGCCGGCGACGTCGGTGTCGATGACGTGCGCGCCGACGCCGGCCTGCACGGCGATGAGGGACATCGAGTGGGCGACGACATCGTGCAGCTCCCTGGCGATGCGGAGCCTTTCGGCGGCGACCACGGCCCGTTCGCGTTCGGCGCGCTCACGCTCGACGAGGTGGGCCCGCTCCTCGAGCGCTGCCCACCGCAGCCGCCGCTGCCGGAGGTTGTGCGCCGCCAGCCAGGCCACGAGGGCCGCGAGGAGCGTCGCGGACCAGTCGCTCGGACCCGCCACTCCCGGCGGCTGCAGCGCGAGGGCGGCGACGAGCGCGACGAGGGTGGTCGCGAGCGAGATGACGGACTCCCGGCGGCGCTCGCCGTGCAGCGTGGTGCCGAAGAGCACGGCGAAGACGCCGAGTGCCGGGTACGGCGCGAAGTGCGCCGCCGACCAGGCGAGGAGCGCGGCGAGGGCCACGGCCAGGGCCGCAGAAGGCACCCGGCGGTGGACGGCATACGGGGCACTGAGGCCGACCGCGAGCAACCAGGCGAGCCCGTCGGCGGGTCGCTGCCCCGGCATGACGTGGCCCGGGAACGAGAGCACGAGCAGGGCCAGGAGCACCGCCGCCACGACCGCGTCGAAGAGCCGTGGGTCGATGCGCGGCATCCGCCGCCAGCGTCCGGCCATGCGTCCACGTTAGGCGCGCGGACAGCAACCCGGATCGGCTTTCGGGCGTACGTCCGGAGGCGTACGGCGCAGGGCCCAAGGGCTCCCTCGTCGGCTCTCGGGCGGACCCGCAGAACCGCCCTCTCGGCCGACGACGACGACACGGCCCGGGGCGGACCGTGGTGGACGACCCCGAACGGGGAGCACCCGACAACCTCAGGAGCCGCCATGTCCACCCTGTCCTTCCACGGGCTGACGAAGCGCTACGGAACGGTCACCGCCGTCGACGGGTTCACCGCCGTGGCGATGCCCGGTCGGGTCACGGCCTTCGTGGGTCCCAACGGCGCCGGCAAGACCACCAGCCTGAGAATCCTGCTCGGCCTCGCCGAGCCGACGAGTGGGACCGCCACCATCGGCGGCGTCGCGTACCGCGACCTGCCCTACCCGGCCCGCGTCGTCGGGGCGGTCCTCGACCAGGGGTTCCACCCGAACCGCTCCGCCCGCAGCCACCTGCGGATCGCCGCGCTGCAGGCCGGCGTCGATCCCGGACGGGCCGACGAGCTGCTCGAGCGCTTCGGCCTCGGGGCAGCCGCCCGCCGGCGCGTCGGCGGCTACTCCCTCGGCATGAGGCAGCGTCTGGCGCTGGCCACGGCCGTGGTCGCGAACCCCTCGGTGCTGGTGATGGACGAGCCGCTCAACGGGCTCGACCCGGACGGGATCCGGGAGATGCGTCGTTTCCTGCGCGCCTTCGCCGACCGCGGCGGAACCGTACTCCTGTCCAGCCACCTGCTCAGCGAGGTCGAGGCCGTCGCCGACGACCTCATCGTCATCAGCAACGGCCGGCTCGCCGCCGCCGGGCAGCTCGCGGACCTCGTCGCCGACAGCGACCTCGAGTCCCTCTTCCACAGCGTCACCCACCCCACCCACGCCGCGACCGCCGAGGAGTCCTGGTCATGACCCGTCTCATCGTCCTCGAGCTGCACAAGCTCCGGACCACGCCCGCCGCGTGGGTCAGCCTCGCGGTCACCCTCGTCCTCGGGGGGATGTCGGTCGCGTCCAACGCGCTCGTCCCCAACCCGAGCGGCCCACCGTTCGGCTCGACCGACCAGGTCAACCACGCACTGTCCGTCGCGGCGCTCACCTCGATGGTCATGCTCGTCATCGGGATCATCATGATGGCGGGGGAGTACCGCACCCGGACCATCGTCTCGACCTACCTCGCCCACCCCCGCCGCGGCCGGGTGCTCGCGGCCAAGCTCGTCACCGCCGCCGGGCTCGGTGCACTGCTCGGCGCCTCGGTCTTCGGCATGGCACTGCTCGAGGCTCACCTGCTCTACGGCGCCCGCGGCGTCGAGTCCCTTCCCGTCGACGCGACCCAGCTCTGGCTCGGGGCCACGGCCTCGTCGGCACTGTGGGGGATGCTCGGCGTCGCCATCGGTGCGATCACCCGGAACACCGTCGCCGCCATCCTCGGAAGTCTGGCGTGGGCCATGCTGGTGGAGACCGGGATCCTCGCGAACGTCGCTCCCGACATCGCCAAGTGGATGCCCGCCGGTGCCGCGCTCGCTCTCACGAGCGTCGGGAGCGCGGGGTCGGCACTGCTCCCGCCGGTGGCGTCGGCAGCGGTCCTGACCGCCTGGGCCGTCGCCCTGTCGGCCGTCGCAGCCCGGTTCACCCTGAGCCGCGAATCCCACTGACGGACAAGGGAGGGCGCGCTGGTCCTCAGCCGGATCCGACGGAGTCGACCACCTCGCCCGTCCGGATCCGGCGGACCCGTGTCGTGCCCGGGTGGCCGTCGACAAAGCCGATCCGGACGTCGAAGCCGGGGCCGGACGGCCCGACGAGGCGGACCGCCCACTCGCTGCCGAGATGCTGCTCGGCGCTGACCGACAGGGGCCGGCTCAGCACGTCGGGGTAGATGTCGGCCAGCCGGCGCCGTGCAGTCGCCATGGCCTCGTCGTGGCTGAGCACGTGCGTGGGCGCGTCCGCCGTCTCGTTCATGACGGCCCGGAAGGCGACCGCGACGGCCACCTCGAGCGCCTGCTGCTCGTGGCTGCGCTCGGCGGGGTCGGTCTCGTCGGCCCGGGGCAGCGGCATCGGTAGCGAGAGGCAGACGGTGACGGCGCTGGTCCTCCGGTCGCCGAGCCGGTGCTCGCGGCCGATCCGCAGCGTGCAGCCCTGACCTGGGCCGACCAGGGAGACGACGCGGGACAACGCGGACAGGTAGGTGGCGTCATCGGCGGCCTCGGCAGGGTCAGCGAGGTGGAGGTCGAGGACGAAGACCTCCTCCGGTCCACCCGGCCCGCCGAAGACGACGGCGACGTGGACGTCGTCGACGAGCCTGAGGTCCGGGAGGGGCGGCATGGGACCAGCGTCTTCTCTGCCGCGCGGGCGGTCAACGCTCCTCCCGCACGGGCCGCATGGCAAAGGCCCCGGAGACACTGTCTCCGGGGCCTTCGCTGTGCATTCTCACAAGTGCGCCGCCAGGGACTCGAACCCCGAACCCAGTGATTAAGAGTCACTTGCTCTGCCAATTGAGCTAGCGGCGCAACGAGGGGAAACGTTAGCAGTGAGAGGCTCGCCCGACAAAATCGGGCCGGCACCCGCCGAGAGCGGCGTCCGGAGGGGCCCGAGGCGCCCTCCCGCGACCTGTCCCGTCGATGGCGCGGCGCCGCTGAGCCCGGTGAGGTGCGTCACGTCACGGAAGGCGCACGTGCTCCGGCGGCGGTGTCCGGCGTCCGAGGGGGCTCATCGGGGACGGCCGCATGATCGGGCTGTGCGACAGTGGCCCCGTGGCCTCACTGTCGACGCCCGTGTCCGTTCCCGGGCCGACCCTCGCACCCACGCCGGCCTTCTTCCTCGCCGGCGGTACCGGCATCTCGGCCGAGACGCTCGGCAACATGATGCTGCAGCAGTTCCCGACGGTCGGGTTCGTCCGTCGCAAGATCCCGTTCATCCGCTCGGTCGAGCGGGCTCGCGAGGTCGTCGCCGAGCTCGACGCCGCGATGACCGACACGGTGACGCCGCTCGTCTTCTCCACCGTCTCCGACGAGGAGGTGTGCGCCGAGCTGCAGCGGACGCGGTGCGCCTTCATCGACCTGTTCGGCTCGCACCTGGTCACGGTCGAGCGAGTGCTGCACGTCAACGCCGCCCACCATGTCGGGGCTCTGCACGGCGTCGGCGACGTCGGTCGCTACGAGGCGCGGATGCGGGCCGTCGAGTTCGCGATGGAGCACGACGACGGCCAGAGCATGCGCAACCTCGAGCAGGCCGACCTCATCCTCATCGCGCCCTCCCGTTGCGGGAAGACCCCGACGTCGATCTACCTCGCGCTCCAGCACGGCATCAAGGTCGCCAACTACCCGCTCGTCGAGGAGGACTTCGGGTCGAGCGACCTGCCGCGCCCGGTGCGCCCCTACGCCGCCAAGTGCTTCGGGCTGCTGTCCACGGCCGCGCGCCTGAGCCAGGTCCGCGGGGAGCGTCGCCCCGGCTCGACGTACGCCAGCCTCGCCCAGTGCAGCTACGAGCTGCGCCGCGCGGCGGCGATGTACAAGGCCCACCGCGTACCCGTCGTCAACTCCTCGAACATGTCGGTCGAGGAGATCTCGGCCGTCATCATGCAGGCTCGTCGCCTCGGCGACGGCGCCTGACCCACAAACCAGAGCGAAAACCCGTGCACGACAACAAGGCCCGCCGCCGCGGGCCGGAACCGGAAGGACCTGCAGTGACCGAGAACGTGGTGAGGTTCGCCGAGCTGGGACTGGGCGACGTCGAGTCGGTGGGCGGCAAGAACGCCTCGCTGGGCGAGATGGTCCAGCACCTGGCCAAGGCGGGGGTGTCGGTGCCCGACGGCTTCGCCACGACCGCCGACGCCTACCGCCGCTTCCTCGCCGAGGACGACCTCGCCGACCGCATCAACGCGCTGCTGGCCGACCTCGACGTCGACGACACGCGTCGCCTCGCCGAGGTGGGCGCGAGCATCCGCGAGATGGTCGAGAAGCAGGCCTTCCCCGAGGACCTCGAGCGCGACATCCGCGGGGCCTTCGAGCGCCTCGTCGACGAGCAGGCGGCCCCGGAGGCTGCGTCCGGCGAGGGTGCCGAGGAGCCCAGCTTCGCCGTCCGCTCGAGTGCCACGGCCGAGGACCTGCCGGACGCGTCGTTCGCTGGCCAGCAGGAGACCTTCCTCAACGTGCGCGGCATCGACAACGTGCTGCACGCGATCAAGCTCGTCTTCGCCTCGCTCTACAACGACCGTGCCATCGCCTACCGGGTCCACAGCGACTTCGACCACTCGGTCGTGGCCCTGTCGGCCGGCGTGCAGCGGATGGTCCGCTCGGACATCGGCGCCTCCGGGGTCATGTTCACGATGGACACCGAGTCGGGCTTCCGCGACGCCGTCTTCGTCACGAGCAGCTACGGCCTCGGCGAGGCGGTCGTGCAGGGCGCCGTGAACCCCGACGAGTTCTACGTCTACAAGCCCGCGCTGCGCGAGGGGCGTCCGGCGATCCTAAAGCGCGGCGTCGGGGGCAAGGCCACCCAGATGGTCTACACGTCCCACGCGAGCGTCGGGCGCACGACCGAGTTCGTGCCGGTGCCGGAGGACCAGCGACACCTGCTGTCGATCACCGACGACGAGGTCACCGAGCTGGCCCGGCACGCCCTCCGCATCGAGGAGCACTACGGCCGCCCGATGGACATCGAGTGGGGCCGCGACGGCGTCGACGGCCGGCTCTACATCCTGCAGGCACGCCCCGAGACCGTGCAGTCGCGCGAGTCCGGCTCGACGCTGCGCCGGTTCCGGATGGACGAGCGCGGGCCGGTCGTCGTCGAGGGTCGTGCCATCGGCCAGAAGATCGGGGCCGGACGCGTGCGCGTCCTCGACTCGATCGAGGCCATGCACGACTTCGAGGCGGGCGAGGTGCTCGTCGCCGACATGACCGACCCCGACTGGGAGCCGATCATGAAGCGCGCGAGCGCGATCGTCACCAACCGTGGTGGCCGCACCTGCCACGCGGCGATCATCGCCCGCGAGCTCGGCATCCCCGCCGTCGTCGGGACCGGCTCGGCCACCAAGGCCCTCGAGGACGGCCACGAGGTCACCGTCTCGTGCGCCGAGGGCGACACCGGCTTCGTCTACGAGGGGCTGCGCGACTTCACCGTCAGCGAGACCGCCCTCGACGACATGCCCGACCTGCCGGTCAAGCTGATGATGAACGTCGGCACGCCGGAGCAGGCGTTCGAGTTTGCGCGGCTGCCCAACCACGGCGTCGGCCTGGCCCGGCTCGAGTTCATCATCAACCGGCAGATCGGCATCCACCCCCGCGCCCTGCTCGAGCTCGACGACCAGGAGCCGGCGCTCAAGGCCGAGATCGAGACCCACATCGCGGCCTACCCCGGGCCGCGGGAGTTCTTCGTGCAGCGGGTCGCCGAGGGCGTCGCGACGATCGCGGCGGCGTTCGCGCCCGAGCCGGTCATCGTGCGGATGTCCGACTTCAAGAGCAACGAGTACGCGGGCCTGCTCGGGGGTGAGCGCTACGAGCCGCACGAGGAGAACCCGATGATCGGGTACCGCGGCGCCGCCCGGTACGTCTCGCCCGACTTCGCCGAGTGCTTCGCGATGGAGTGCGAGGCCCTCAAGTACGTCCGCGACGAGATGGGCCTGACCAACGTCAAGGTCATGATCCCGTTCGTGCGCACGGTCGCCGAGGGTGCCGCTGTCATCGACCTGCTCGCCTCGCACGGCCTCGTCCGCGGCGAGAACGACCTGCAGGTCGTCATGATGTGCGAGGTGCCGAGCAACGCCGTCAACGCCGACGAGTTCCTCGACCACTTCGACGGCTTCTCCATCGGCTCGAACGACCTGACCCAGCTGACGCTCGGCGTCGACCGCGACAGCTCGCTCGTCGCCGGTTCGTTCGACGAGCGGGACCCTGCCGTGAAGAAGATGCTCGCCATGGCGATCACCGCCTGCCGCGAGCGCGGCAAGTACGTCGGCATCTGCGGCCAGGGCCCGAGCGACCACCCGGACCTCGCCGAGTGGCTCCTCGACCAGGGCATCGAGTCGATGTCGCTCAACCCCGACACCGTCGTCGAGACGTGGCTGCGCCTCGCCCGGCACCGCAAGGAGGCGGCCGCGGTCCCGTCGCAGGGCTGAGGGCGGACGGCGCCCCGACGCGTCCGGCGCGTCCGGCGCGTCCGGCGCGGTCAGCCTCCGAGCTGGTCGCGCCGGCGCGCCAGGTAGGCCTGCTCGGCCGCGTTGCCGGTCAGCCCGATGGCCCGGTCGTAGGCGGCGCGTGACTCGCCGCTGCGTCCGAGGCGTCGGAGCAGGTCGGCGCGCGCGGCGTGGAAGGCGTGGTAGCCGTCGAGGTCGCCCGTGAGCCGGTCGACCTCGGCGAGCCCGACCGCAGGGCCGTCGACCTCGGCGAGCGCGACGGCCCGGTTGAGACGGACGACCGGCGAGGCGTCGATGCGGGCCAGACGGCCGTAGAGGGCGACGATCTGCGACCACTCGGTGTCGCCGGCGGTCGGGGCGGCGGTGTGGACCGCGTTGATCGCTGCGAGCAGCTGGTAGCGCCCGGGCGGTGCGCCGCCGGCGGCCACGGCGTCGATCCGCTCCCGGAGCAGCGCGGTGCCCTCGGCGACGAGGGCGTGGTCCCACGACCCGCGGTCCTGCTCGACGAGCGTGACGAGCTCGCCGGTGCTCGACACCCGCGCCGACCGACGCGCGTCGATGAGGAGCATGAGCGCGAGCAGCCCGGCGACCTCGCCGTCGTCGGGCAGCAGCGCCCGGAGGAGGCGGCCGAGCCGGATGGCCTCGTCGGTGAGGTCGACGCGCAGCGGGTCGTCGCCCCCACCCGTGAGGTAGCCCTCGTTGAAGACGAGGAAGACGACGGAGAGCACGCCGGCGAGGCGCTCCTCGATGTCGGCCGCGGAGGGCACCCGGTAGGGGATGTGCGCCGCGGCGATCTTGCCCTTGGCGCGGGTGATCCGACGGGCCATCGCCGTCTCCTGGACGAAGAAGGCGCGGGCGATCTCGGCGACGGTGAGGCCGCCGAGGAGGCGCAGGGTCAGGGCCACCCGGGCCTCGAGGGCGAGGGCGGGGTGGCAGCAGGTGAAGACGAGCCGGAGCCGGTCGTCGTGCACCGGGCCGGTGGGCTGCGCCGGGGTGTCGTCGTGGAGCATGAGGGCCGCCTGGTGCCTGGCGTCGCGCGTGGACTCGCGGCGCAGCCGGTCGATCGCCTTGCGGGCGGCGGTGGTGGTGAGCCACCCGCCCGGGTTCGGTGGGACGCCGTCGCGTGGCCACCGTTCGGCCGCAGCGGCGAAGGCCTCGGCCGCGGCGTCCTCGGCGACGTCGAGGTCGCCGAAGCGGCGGGCGAGGCCGGCGACGACCCGGGCCCACTCCTCGTAGTGGGCCCGGGTGATCGCCTGCGCGACGTCGGTCACGGCTCCACGAGCGCCTGGACGGACTCCGCGCTGCGGAACGGTCGCACCTCGACGACGCCGCGGCAGGCCCTGGACCCCTCGGCCGCCAGGGCGAGGGCGACGTCGAGGTCGGCCGCCTCGATGATCCAGAAGCCCCCGAGGTGCTCCTTCGTCTCGAGGTAGGGCCCGTCGGTGAAGACCGGCCGTTCGTGCTGGCCGTCGACGGTCGTGGCGGTCGAGGCCGGCTCCAGCCCGTCGGCGAAGACGAAGTGGCCGTCGCGCTGGAGCCGGTCGTTGAAGGCGCCGGTGTCCGCGAAGGCCTCGAGCATGTCCTCGCGCGTCGGGTAGGAGCCGAACTCGGCCGGCTCGGCCGGTCCGAACACCGACAGCAGGTACCGCGGCACGGCTCAGTCCTGCTGCGAGGGCTGCGAGGGCTGCGAGGGCTGCGAGGGCTCGGCGCGGGCCATGCCCGTGCCGCGGAAGCGGTGGATCTCCTGCGGCCAGTCGAGGACCACGGCCAGGCGCCCGGCCCAGTAGCGCGCCGTCTCGTCGTCGGGCACGTCGATGGCGCAGAAGCCGCCGAGGTGCTCCTTCGTCTCGACGAAGGGGCCGTCGGTGAACACGGGCCGGCCCTCCTGCGCCACGACGCTGCAGATGGCGGTGTCGGCGTCGAGGCCGCCGTTGCTGAAGATGAGCACCCCCTGCTCCTGCATCTCGCGCACCACTGCCTTGCTGGTGACCGCCTTGGCCCTGATCTCGTCCTCGGTGTGCTCCTGCACCCACTCGTCGTTGAAGCTGATGAGGTACTCGGGCATCTGATGCCTCCTCGTCGTCGTTGTCGTCCGGTGGCCGGGTCGGCCGCCGTCACCCTGTCCACGAACACGCCGGTCCCGATACGACACCCTTGCGGAAAATGATGCGAGACGGAGCGGGTCGGCGGTGTTGGATCGCCGGGTGACCTTCGAGCTGACGACGCCGGAGCCCGGCGACCTGCACGACATGCTGGGGGCGCTCCGCTCGTGGCAGCACGAGGGGAGCCCGGTCCAGCTGCACCCCGGAGACCTCGGCTGGAACCAGGGCTTCGGGGCCGAGGCGATGGCCGCGGCCCTGCGCACGTGGAGCCGCGACGGGGAGGTGGTCGCGGTGGGCCTGCTCGACGAGTCGACGGTGCTGCGACTCGCGGTCACGCCCTCGGGCTGGCACGACGCCGAGCTCGCCGACCGGCTCGTCGCCGACGTGTCGATGCCCGGCCGCGGCGTGCTGCCGGACGGCTCCGTCGCCGTCGAGGCACGGTTCGGCGGCGCCTTCCGTCAGCGTCTGCTCGCGGACGGCTGGGTGCCGGATGAGCCGTGGGCTCCCTTGGCGCGCAGCCTCGCCCGGCCCGTCGAGGACTGTGGGCTCCGCGTCGAGGTCGTCGAGGCCGGCGACGACGCGGCGATCGGGACCCGCGTCGCAGTGCACCGCGCCGCCTTCGCACGCTCGACGTTCACCACCGAGCGCTGGCACGCCGTGGCCTCGGGGCCCGCCTACGCCGACGCCCGCTGCCTCGTGGTGCACGATGCCGACGACGTCGCGGTCGCCGCCGCGACGGTGTGGTCTGCCGGCCCCGGCCGGCCCGGACTCATCGAGCCGCTCGGCGTGCACCACGAGCACCGCGGGCGCGGGCACGGCACCGCCGTGACGCTCGCGGCGGCGTCGGTGCTGCAGGGGATGGGCAGCTCGAGCGCCACGGTCTGCACCCCGAGCGCGAACGTCGGCGGCGTCGCCACCTACGTCCGGGCCGGGTTCACGCGCACGGACGACTCCCGCGACCTGCGCCGGTACGCCTGACGACGCCGGTCACGCCGGCATCGAGGTGTTGGCGGGGGAGTACAGCACCTGACGTACGGCGAGCTCGGGCACCCGGCCGGGGGAACCGCCGGCTGTCCTGCCCACACTGGACGGGCAAGACGCACGACGGACGGAAACGGGGTTCCGGCGATGGCACCAGCGGCTCTCGACCACACGCGAACACCTCGACGGAGCGCGGCCCTGGCGGCCGGTGTCCTCGTCGCAGGCCTGGGTCTGGCGGCGGTGCCGCTCGGGGCCGCCGACGGTGCCGTCACGACCCTCTACGTCGGCGGCGCCGGCTGCTCCGACGCGGGCACCGGAACCGCGAGCGTGCCCTACTGCACCATCGCGAAGGCCGCCAAGGTCGCGGTGGCCGGCCAGACCGTGCTCGTGTCCAGCGGCACGTACACCGACGAGGTGTTCCCGTGGCACTCGGGCACCTCGGGCTCGCCCATCGTGTTCCGGCCGGCGCCCGGCGCCGCGGTGACGATCTCCGGCGCCAAGCACGGCTTCACGATCTCCAACCAGAGCTGGATCACGGTGTCCGGCTTCACGATCCAGAACTCTCCGAGGGACGGCATCTACGTCTACAACGCCACCGGCGTGACGGTCACGGGCAACACCGTGAGTACCTCGGGCCAGCGGGTGTCGGGGTCCACGGCCTACGGGATGTACCTCAACGCGATGACCGGCTCCGTGGTCAGCGGCAACCTCGTGACGAACAACTCGGCGTCGGGGATCTTCCTGACGAACGGCTCCACCGGCAACCAGATCGTCGGCAACGAGAGCTCGTGGAACGCCTACGGCTACGTGCGCAACGCGGTCGGCATCGACCTGCGCGCGCCGGGCAACGTCGTCAGGGGCAACCTCGTCCACGACAACGAGGACTCGGGCATCCAGTCGTATCCCGGTGGTGACGGCAACACCGTCGTCGACAACGTCAGCTACCACAACATGGGGTTCACGACCACGGTCCAGAGCAACTGCAGCGCTCCACCCACCGGCAACACGGCCGGCTGCCTGACCGGCGACCACGGCATCGACAACTACGGGGTCACCGGCGGCTCGGTCGTCGGCAACACCGTCTATGCCAACGTGTCCGCGGGAATCAACCTCGAGGGCGTCGCCTCGGGCACCACCGCCGGCTACACCATCGCCGACAACATCGCCGTCGACAACGCCATCGGGTGCCCGGACGGCGCCGGCGGGACGTTCAAGTGCCCGAGGACGCGCGGCAACATCCGCGTCGACGCGACCTCGCAGATCGGCACGAGCGTCGACTTCGACCTCGTCAACCTCAGCGTCGCGGGGACGATGATGGTGTGGGGTTCGACCTCCTACACCTCCTTGTCGGCCTTCCGGTCCGCGAGCGGCCAGGAACCTCGTGGGCTGCAGGCGGACCCCCGCTTCGCGAACGCGCCCGGAGGGGTGTTCACCCTCAAGCCCGGCTCGCCCGCCATCGACTCGGCGAACTCGGGGGCGCCGGGTCACCTCGCGACCGACGCGGCCGGGCAGCCGCGCGTCGATGACCCCTCCACGCCGAACACCGGCGTCGGGGTCCGCAGCTATGACGACCGCGGCGCGTACGAGTACCAGCCCACCACCTCCACCGGGAGCACGCCATGAGCCCGACAGCAGCATCCCTGCGGCGCCGTCACCCCGTGGCCGGGTTCGCCGTCGCGATCGGCGTCGCCGTGGCGACAGCCGTCGTCGCGAACGGCGCGGCCAGCGACGCCGGCACCGTACCGTCGCGCAGCGGCGGCCCTCCGCCCGTCTCGTCGATCGTGTCCGACTGCGCCTCGATGGGCAGCGTCCTGTCCGCTGCGGTCGCCGGGACCGCGCCCGGTGCCGGGCCCGACGCGGCGAGCGGGGCGCGCGGGCGGGCCGTCGCCGTCGCGCGGTCGACGACCTCCGACGACGTGCGGGAGCTGGCGCAGAACCTCGCCGACGACCTCGCGGCCTACCGGGTCGCCGTGGCGTCGCCGGCCTCGGCGGACCAGGCCGCGCGTCGCGCCGACATCGGCGTCATGGTCCGTGACGACCTCGCCGCGCTGCGCCGGCTCTGCGCCCGCTGACGCCGCGATCACGTTCGGCTGGACGATCGCCGGATCCGGCTCGCCGCGGTGGTTCGGGTCTGCCTGATGCCATCGATGCCGTCCACGTTGCTAGCGTCGTCATGCTGGTCCTCCGAACCAGCCGGCGGGACGCGGACGGGTGTCCGGCCGCGGCGAGAGCGATGCAGGAGGTGGTCGGTGGGCGCGCCCACGGTCGACCTGGACGAGTCGTCGTCGGGGCAGGAGCACGGGCGCCAGTGGTCGCTGCTCAGGTGGCTCCGACTGCTGGTCGGCGTGGTGCTGGGCCTGCTGGGGGCAGCGCTCGTGCTCAGGCCGTTCGCGTCGCTGGCGGTGCTGGTCGTGCTGCTCGTGGCGTCGCTCGTTGTCGCGAGCATCGCCGAGGTGCTGCGCCGCGACCCGGCCGAGGGCGCCTGGCCCTGGCTGCGAGCGGGGGCGTACGTCGTGGCCGGGGTGTCGATCCTCGCCTGGCCCGCGGCCACGATCCGGATCATCGCCGTGGTCGTGTCGCTGACACTGCTCGTGCACGGCATCGCCGACCTGGCGGCATCGCGGCGCCTCGGCGGCACAGCGCGGGCGAACGGCGTCGTGGGCGGTTCCGCCTCGATCGTGTTCGGCCTGCTGGCGCTCTCCTGGCCCGACGTCACCCTGCTCGTCATCGCCGTGGTGTTCGGTGCGCGCATGCTCATCACCGGGGTGCGTCAGACCGTCGCCGCCGTCAAGGGCGAGGACGTCCAGCTGCTGCGGCGTCCGTCGTGGGGCGTGGCGCCGGAGGGCGGCCGGCTGCGGCTCACGGGCACCACGCTGGGGGCCGTGGTCGCCGTCGTGCTGCTCGTCGTCAGTCTGGCGCTCCACCGGGGTGCGCCCTCCCCGGACGCCTTCTACGAGCCGCCCGCCGACGTCCCCCGGGCGCCGGGGCAGCTGCTGCGCAGCGAGCCGTACACCAACCCGGAGATCCCGGCGGGAGCATCGGCCTGGCGGATCCTCTACACGACCACCCGCGACCAGGGACAACCGGCCGCGGCCAGTGGTCTGGTGATCGCTCCGTCGTCCGCCCTGGCGGGCACGCCCGGATCGGCCCCGAGCGACGTCATCGCGTGGGCGCACGGCACGACGGGGTTCGCGCGCGGGTGTGCGCCGTCGATCCTGCCCGACAGCCTGTCCTCCGGCGCGATGATGATCCAGGACAAGGTCATCGACCGCGGGTGGACGATGGTCGCCACCGACTACGTGGGCCTCGGCACCGCGGGGCCGCACCCGTACCTCATCGGTGAGGGCGAGGGCCGCTCGGTCCTGGACGCCGTCCGGGCCGCGCACCAGCTCAAGGAGGTGACCCTGGCCGACGACACCGTCGTGTGGGGGCACTCCCAGGGCGGCCACGCCGCGCTGTGGACCGGGATCCTCGCGCCCACCTATGCGCCGGACGTGAGGCTCGACGGCGTCGCAGCGCTGGCCCCGGCCAGCAACCTGCCCGGCCTCATCGACAACCTCGGCTCGGTGACCGGCGGGGAGCTGTTCGCCGCCTCGCAGGACGCCTACGTCAGGGCCCGGTGCGAGGCCGGCTACCCCGTGGACTACCGCACCTACGCCGGACGTGACCACGTCGCGCTCGTCGAGCCGGACTCACCCGCGGTCGCCGACCTCCTCCGGTGGACCGAGGAACGGTTCCGGGGAGATCCGGCCCGCGACACCTGCTGACGCCGGTCGCGCGGACACCGGGCATGCGGGCGGTCCACCACCGCCCCACCCGGGGGAGAAGAAATCCCGGCTCCGGCCCATCCGGACGACACGTCGCGTCGAAGACCAGACAGCGACGGCAGCAGCAGCAGCCTCGCTGTTCGATCACCGTCTCGGACTGACCAGAGCAAGGAGAAAGCTCGTGAAGACCCCTCGTGTCGCGGCCGTCGCCGCACTCTCGCTGGCCCCCCTCGCCGTCGCCGCTCTTCCGGCCCATGCCGCCTCGGAGGCGACGGTCTCGATCCTGCACGCGGTCCCGGGTGCCACGGTCGACGTCTATGCCAACGGCAAGGCGCTGCTGACCGGGTTCAAGCCGGGGACCCTGACGGACCCCCTTATGCTGCCGGCCGGCACCTACGACCTCAAGGTGACGGCGGCCGGCGCCGGCGCGTCCGGCAAGGCGATCATGCAGGCCGACGGCGTCAAGGTCCCCGGTGGCGCCAACGTCACGGTCGTCGCCCACCTCGACGCCTCCGGCAAGCCGGAACTGACGCCCTTCGTCAACGACACCTCGATGGTGCCGGCCGGCAAGGCCCGGGTCACGGTCCGTCACGTCGCGGCCGCGCCGGCCGTCGACGTTCGGGCGAACGGCGCCCCCGTCTTCAAGAACCTGACGAACCCGAACCAGGCGACCGGCGTGGTGCCGGCCGGCACGGTCAAGGCCGACGTCGTCCTGGCGGGCACCTCGACGGTGGCGATCGGCCCCGCGGACCTCACCCTCAAGGAAGGCGCCAACACCATCGTCTACGCCTGGGGCAGTGCGAAGGACACGAACCTGCAGCTGGCGGTGCAGACCATCGGGGGCATGCACTCGGCCCCCGGCGGGATCCCCGCCGGTGAAGGCGGCCAGGGCCAGGCCGCGGCCGACCTCGCCCGGTACGCCGGCATCGGCGGCGCCGCGGCGCTGGCTGCCGGAGCCGTCCTGCTCGCGCGGCGTCGCGCCGTCCCGACCCGCTGACAGGCCCAGTGCGAACCGGAACCACAACGGCGAGGGTGGCGGCCGCCGTGGTCGCCGCCCTCGCGGCCGGGTTGCTGACGGCGTGGGTGACGCGCCCGCAGGCCGGCGACGCCGCGGCCCTCGGCGCCGCCCTGCTCGGCACGAGACAGACGGCTGTCACGCCGACCTGGCAGGTGCCGGCGCCGGCGCCGAGCGAGGGCTATGGCGCTCCCGTTGCCGGAGCGCCGACCGGGGTCGCTCGACCGCTCGTCGTCGCGAGGCCCGCCACGCCGAGCGCGACCCGGCCGTCGTCCTCCACACCGACCGCGCTGGTCATCGACGCTGTCGGGGTGAGGATGCCGGTGGTCCCGGTCGGCGTGGCCACCGACGGTGCCATGGCACTGCCGCGCAGCCCGGCCCAGGCCGGGTGGTACCGGTTCGGTGCCACCCCCGGTGACGCGCAGGGCGCGACGGTCATCGCGGGCCACCTCGACGAACCGTGGTACGGCACGGGCCCGTTGGGTCGTCTGTCCGACGTGCGCCCGGGCGACACCGTCGTCCTGGACGCCGGCCCGACCGCACACCGGTACGTCGTCATCGAGGTCCAGGCGGTGCGCAAGGCACGGCTCGACCTCGCGGCACTGTTCCGCACCGACGGGCCGCCGAGCCTGCACATCGTGACCTGCGGCGGCCGCTTCGATCCCGTCCAGCGGCGCTACGACGAGAACGTCGTCGTCGTGGCACGGCCGGCCTGACGAAAAGCACTGTGGCCCGTGCCCCTCCGGAAAGGGCACGGGCCACAGACACGCCCCGCTCGTGCGGGGGACATGGGGTGAGTGACGGGACTTGAACCCGCGGCCACCTGGACCACAACCAGGTGCTCTACCAGCTGAGCTACACCCACCATGCATGCCGCGAGCCGGGCCCGAGAGCTCGGCGTCGTGGGACAGCGACGCCAATCGTACACGGCCCCAAGGGGTGGTCGTGACCACCCCGGCGAGGGCTCGGCGACCGCGTCAGTGCTCGATGACGTGGGGCTGCGCGAGCGCCTTCGCCGTGGCACTGTCCGGGCCGGGCTGCGGGACGAACACCGCCTGGCGGTAGTAGCGCAGCTCGGCGATGGACTCGCGGATGTCGGCGAGAGCGCGGTGCCCGCCCGACTTCTTCGGCGCGTTGAAGTACACCCGGGGGTACCAGCGCCGGGACAGCTCCTTGATCGAGCTGACGTCGATGATCCGGTAGTGCATGTACTGCTCGAGGTCGGGCATGTCGCGGGCGAGGAAGCCGCGGTCGGTGGCCACGGTGTTGCCCCCGAGCGGGGCCTTGCGCGGCTCGGGCACGAAGGTCCGCACGTAGTCGAGGACGAGGTCCTCGGCCTGCTTCAGCGTGACGCCGCCGGCGAGCTCCTCGATGAGGCCGGACGTCGTGTGCATGTCGCGGACGAAGTCGTCCATCTGGGCCAGCGCCTCGTCGGGCGGGCGGATCACGACGTCGACGCCCTCACCGAGCTGGTTCAGCTCGAAGTCAGTGACGAGGGCGGCCACCTCGACGAGGGCGTCCGACTGCAGGGACAGCCCGGTCATCTCGCAGTCGACCCAGATGATGCGGTCCGCGATGGCGCGGTGGTTCGTCTCGCTCACCGGACCACCATAGAGGCTGGGCGCCCGGACCCACCGCGGTGTTTGCGCCCGCGCCCGCGACGGGCCCTGCACTAGCCTTCGGCCATGACCTCAGGGGACGTGACAGGGGACGTGACGGAGGACGTGACGGAGGACGTGACGGAGGACGTGACGACCGGACGGCCGGCCCCGACCGGGCCGGGTGGGAGCGCGGTGTCGCAGTGGAGCGCGGCCCGCAACCCGACGCGTCGGCCGGTGCTGCGCTCGCTGCTGACGATCGGCGTCGCGGCCTCCGTGTTCCTCGTGTGCCTGCTCGTCCTCGTCGGCATCCTCGGCGAACGGCTCACCGCGCAGGTCATCATCACCTCGGCACTCATGGCGATCATCCCGGTGCTCGTCATCGTGCCGACCTACCTCTGGCTCGACCGGTACGAGGCCGAGCCGACGCGCTACCTCGTGTTCGCCTTCCTCTGGGGCGCTCTGGTCGCCGTCGTCGGCGCCTTCTTCCTCAACACCCTGGGCCTGCAGCTGCTCGTCGAAGCGCGGTGGACCGACCCGCTCGCGACCGGTGCGGTCTACCTCGCGCCGGTCGTCGAGGAGACCCTCAAGGGCCTCGGCATCCTGCTCATCTACCTGTTCCGTCGCCGCGAGTTCGACGGAATCATCGACGGCATCGTCTACGCCGGGCTCATCGGCGCGGGCTTCGCGTTCAGCGAGAACATCCTCTACCTCGGCCAGGCCTACAACGAGTTCGGCAACGAGGGTCTGACCGCCACCTTCCTCGTGCGCGGGCTGATGGGCCCGTTCGGGCACCCGCTCTTCACGTCCCTCACCGGCATCGGCATCGGCATCGCCGTGTCGGCGCGCCGGCCCGCCACCCGCGTGCTCGCCGTCGTCGTCGGCTGGCTCTGCGCCATGGTGCTGCACGGACTGTGGAACCTGTCGGCGCTTGCGGGCATGGAGGGCTTCTTCGAGGCCTACGCCACCTACCAGGTGCCGCTCTTCCTCGCCTTCGTCGGCTTCCTCGTGTGGCTGCGTCGCCGCGAGGGCCGGCTCATCGGCCAGTACCTCTCGCCGTACGCCGACGCCGGCTGGCTGACCCACGCCGAGGTCACGATGCTCTCGCAGCTGCGGCTGCGTCGGGCCGCGCGGCAGTGGGCGCGGCAGACCGGCGGCCGGCCGGCGAAGCGGTCGATGGAGGCCTTCCAGGACAGCGCGAGCGACCTTGCCCTCCTGCGCTCCCGGCTCGTGCACGGCACCGCTGAGCCCGACGCCCAGGGTCGCGAGCTCGTCCTGCTCGAGTCGATCACGGCGCACCGCCGCGCGTTCGTCGGCTCGCCCGTCACGTGAACCCGTGACGCGCCGGGCGCGGGAGGGCCTGAGGGCGCGGGGGCGACGGGGCGGGTGCCTATCATTGGACCGCGCCCGCAACGGGCTGTGCCCCTGTAGCTCAGCGGATAGAGCAAGAGCCTTCTAATCTCTTGGTCGCAGGTTCGAGTCCTGCCGGGGGCGCCGAACGGGTACGGACCCGATCGCGGCCGGGCGGCCGCAGGTCCGCAGCCGGAGAAAACTGCGACGCGCGTCCGGAACACGCCGTTCGTCCGGTTTGGATGTGATGGCGTGACACGGGAGGATTGGGTCGTGGCAGGTGAGTCAGGGGTGGGTGGCGCCCGCCTTCTCTCGGCGGTGGGGGCACTGCGTGCTGCCATCGACGACGTCACCTTCCCCCTCGACCTCCCGGGGGCCAACGCCGCGCGCCTGACGCGCCGACGCCTGCTCGCCCAGCTCGACGACTACGTCATCCCGCGCGTCGCCTCGCTCGATGCGCCGCTGCTCGCCGTCGTAGGCGGCTCCACGGGCGCCGGCAAGTCGACGCTCGTCAACTCCCTCGTGGGTCGCGAGGTGACGCTGCCCGGCATCCTTCGCCCGACGACGCGCTCGCCGGTGCTCGTGCACCACCCCGACGACGAGCGGTGGTTCGCCGGGCCCCGGATCCTGCCGAGCCTGGCCCGGATCACCGGGCGCCACAACGCCTCCGACGGTCCCGGCGCCCTGCGCCTCGTGCCGACCGACGCCGTCACGGCGGGCCTGGCCGTCATCGACGCCCCCGACGTCGACAGCGTCGTCGAGGCCAACCGCGACCTCGCCGGCCAGCTCCTCGCCGCCGCCGACCTGTGGATCTTCGTCACGACGGCGTCCCGCTACGCAGACGCCGTGCCGTGGGTGCTGCTGCGCGAGGCGTCCGAGCGCGGCGCGTCCGTGGCGATCGTCCTCGACCGCGTCGCCGCCGACGCCCTCGACGACATCCGCACCCACCTCGCCTCGATGCTGCGCGAGCAGGGCCTCGGCACCGCACCGATCTTCACCATCGTCGAGTCGCCGCTTCACGACGGGCTGCTGCCCGGCGACCAGACCGACCGGCTCAAGGGGTGGCTCGCCGCGCTCGCCGGCGACGCGCAGTCGCGGGCCGCCGTCGTGCGCCAGACCCTCGACGGCGCCCTCGACGTGCTCACCGGACGCGTCGACGCCGTCGTCACCGCCACCGACGCCCAGCGCGACGCCGCCGGCGCCCTCGCCGGCGCCGCGTCGAGCGCCTACGGCCAGGCCGTCGACGCCGTCCGCGACGCCGTCGCCGACGGCACCCTCCTGCGCGGTGAGGTCCTCGCCCGCTGGCAGGAGTTCGTCGGCACGGGGGAGTTCTTCCGCCAGGTCGAGTCCACCGTCTCGCGCGTCCGCGACCGGTTCGCCGCCTTCCTCAAGGGCGGCCCGGCCAAGGCCGACGAGCTCGGCGAGGCCCTCCAGTCGGGCGTCGCGACCCTCGTCGCCGACCGCGCCGAGGTGGCTGCCCGGACTGCCACCCGTGCCTGGCACGCGCTGCCCGGTGGGGAGCAGCTGCTCTCCACGCACCCCGGGCTCAAGCGGTCGACGCCCGACATCGAGGACCGCATCGCCCGCCTCGTGCGCGACTGGCAGGGCGACATCCTCGCCATGGTGCGCGACGAGGGCCGCGACCGACGCACCACCGCGCGGATCATGGCCTACGGCGTCAACGGGCTCGGGGTCGTCCTCATGCTCGTGACGTTCGCGAGCACCGCCGGCATCACCGGGGCCGAGGTCGGCATCGCGGGTGGCACGGCCGTCGTCGGGCAGAAGCTGCTCGAGGCCGTGTTCGGCGACCAGGCCGTGCGCGACCTCGCCCGCAAGGCCCGCGAGCAGCTCGTCGAGCGCGTCGAGGCGCTGTACGCCGCCGAGCAGACCCGTTTCGAAGGAGCCGTCAGCACCGTGCAGCCGGAGACCGAACACGCCACCGCGCTGCGTCGGGCGGCCGCGGCCGTCCAGGAGGCCCGATGAGCCCCATCCGGATGGGCCGCGCCCAGGTGGCCCGCGTCAGCGCCGCCGAGCTCGGCACCCGCACCACGGCACTGTCCCGGGCGATCCTGTCCGGCGGCGAGCAGCTCGACCCCACCGAGTCCGACCGTGCGCGACGCGTCGTCGACCGTGCCGTCGAGCGCTCGGGCATCGGCGCCGACCACACGGTCGTGGCCCTCGCGGGCGCCACCGGCAGCGGCAAGTCCTCGCTCTTCAACGCCCTCGTCGGCGCCGAGGTCGCGACGATCGGTGCACGCCGTCCGACGACGTCCAAGCCCACGGCCGCCGTCTGGGGCGATGCCGACGCCACCCGTCTGCTGGACTGGCTCGGCGTCAAGGCCCGCTACGGCGTCGGTGCCGACATCAGCGGCGACAAGAAGCAGGCTGACGGCCCGGATGCCTTGGGACCCAACGGTTCTGACGCGTCCGCCTCGGCCGGTTCCTCGGCTGTGGCCGGTGTCGTCGGCTCGCTCGACGGGCTCGTCCTGCTCGACCTGCCCGACTTCGACTCGCGCGAGGAGGCCCACCGCGAGGAGGCCGAGCGCATCCTCGGTCTCGTCGACGTCTTCGTGTGGGTCACCGACCCGCAGAAGTACGCCGACGCCAGGCTGCACGACGAGTTCGTCACCCACCTCTCGCACCACGACGCCGTGACGCTCGGGGTGCTCAACCAGGTGGACCGGCTCCCGAAGGACGCCACGGCGACCCTCACCGCAGACCTCGCCAAGCTGCTCGAGGCCGACGGCGTGGCGCGTCCTGCGGTGCTCGCCACCTCGACCGTCACCGGCCAGGGCGTCGCCGAGCTCGCCCAGCGCATCGCCAACGTCGTCGCCGGCCACGCCGCGGCGCGCCAGCGCCTCAGCGCCGACGTCGTCGCAGCGGCCACGACGCTCCGAAGCGGTGTCGCCGACCACGAGCCCGACGTCGGGCGCCTGCCGCGTGCCGAGCTCGATGCGTCGCTCGCCCGGGCCGCCGGAGTGCCGATCGTCCTCGACGCCGTCGAGCGTGACCACCGACGCGCGGCCTTCGGCCACACCGCGTGGCTCTACGCCCGGTGGGCCCGCGCCCTGACGCCCGACCCGATCCGCCGGCTGCGCCTCGACCGCGCCGGGGCCCGCCCGATCTCCGTGGAGATCGGCGGCGACGACGTGCGGGCGGCCCTCGGCCGCTCCTCGATCCCGGCGCCGACCGCAGCGGCCGTCTCGGCGGTCGACCTGGCGACGCGCTCCTTCGTGCGCGAGGCGGCCGACGACCTCCCCGTGCGCTGGGGCACCGCCGTCGAGGACTCGGTCCGACAGGGCGAGGAGGGCCTCGCCGACGCGCTCGACCGCGCCATGGTCGACACCCCGCTGCAGGACCGCCGCCGGATCTGGTGGTTCGTCGTCGACGCCCTCCAGTGGGTGTTCGGGCTCGCGGCCCTCGGGGGTCTGCTCTGGTACGTCGTGCTCTGGGTCATGGGCGTGCTCGCCCTGCCGCGCCCCGAGGTCCCGACGCTGTGGGTGCTGCCGCTGCCGCTCGTGCTGCTCCTCGGGGGTGTCGTTCTCGGGCTCGTGCTCGGCGCGCTGTCGCGGGCCTGGGCGCAGGTGGGGGCGCGGCGTCGACGCAAGGTCGTCGCGCGGCGCCTCAGCGACGCGGTCGCGGCCGTCGCCGACGACCGGGTCCTCGTGCCGGTCGACCAGGTGCTGGCGCGCCATCGCGACACCCGTGAGCACCTCGACGCGGCGACTCGCTGACGCCGGTCGCGCCGCCCTCGGGTGGCTCGGCGCCCGGCTCGGCGGGTCGCTCGGCCGGTGGCTCGTCCACACCCCCTGTCTCGCAGGGGGCTCCGTCCACAGGTGAGGAGCCACCTCTCGGCGTGCTCGTTCCCGGCACGGCACGGTGGTCGCGGGTGGCAGTCGCCGCCCGCCGACACCGAGCCGGCCCGCGGGCCGGACCCGAACAGGGAGCACTGCCCATGAACGAGACCCGCGTCACCGTCCACGGCAACGTCGTCAGCGACCCCGTCGAGCGGCTCGGCCGCAGCGGCCACGTCTTCACGACCTTCCGGATCGCCACGACGCCCTTCCGCCGCACGGCCGACGGCAAGTTCGTCGACCTCGACACGAGCTTCTACTCCGTCATCGTCTTCAACGCACTGGCCGCCAACGTGGCCGCCTCGCTGCACAAGGGCCAGCCGGTCGTCGTCGAGGGCAACCTCTCGATCAAGCAGTACCTCGGTACCGACGGCCAGCAGCGCACCTCGGCCGAGATCGACGCCGACCACGTCGGGCACGACCTGTCGTGGGGGCGAGCCGCCTTCGAGCGGATCAGCCGCGCCGCGGCCCTCGGCCACGACCGCACCGCGGACCCCGATGTCCGTGACGCGGTCGCCGAGATGGCCGGCGACGGCCGCCCGGCGAACGTCGACGAGAACGGCGTCGTCCTCGACGGCTCGGACGAGGTCGACGCGGCGGGCGACGGCCACGACTCCTCGTCGCTGCTCGGCGACCCCGAGACCGACGACTACGACATCGAGCAGGTGCCCGCCTGAGCGCTGCCGACCTGCCGTTCCGCGCCGTCCACCCCGTCAGCTTCTTCCAGGCGAGGGCGAGGGCGATTCGGCCGTGCGCGGTGCGGCAGATAGCCTTCTGCGCATGGCCGAGTACATCTACACCATGACCCGTGCGCGCAAGGCGCACAACGAGAAGGTCATCCTCGACGACGTCTCCATGTCGTTCTACCCGGGTGCGAAGATCGGCATGGTCGGTCCCAACGGCGCCGGCAAGTCGACGATCCTCAAGATCATGGCCGGACTCGACCAGCCCAGCAACGGCGAGGCCCGCCTGGCCCCCGGCGCGACGGTCGGCATCCTGTTGCAGGAGCCGCCGCTCAACGAGGACAAGACCGTCCTGGGCAACGTCGAGGAGGGTGCGGGCGAGATCAAGGCCAAGCTCGACCGCTACAACGAGATCTCGGCCGAGATGGCCGACCCCGACGCCGACTACGACGCGCTGCTCACCGAGATGGGCAAGCTGCAGGAGGACATCGACCACGCCGACGCGTGGGACCTCGACTCCCAGCTCGAGCAGGCGATGGACGCCCTGCGCTGCCCGCCCGCCGACTCGCCCGTCACCAACCTCTCCGGTGGCGAGCGCCGCCGCGTGGCGCTGTGCAAGCTGCTGCTGCAGAAGCCCGACCTGCTGCTGCTCGACGAGCCGACCAACCACCTCGACGCCGAGTCGGTGCTGTGGCTCGAGCAGCACCTCGAGTCCTACCCCGGCGCCGTCATCGCCGTCACCCACGACCGCTACTTCCTCGACAACGTCGCGCAGTGGATCGCCGAGGTCGACCGCGGGCGCCTCTACCCGTACGAGGGCAACTACTCGACGTACCTCGAGAAGAAGGCCGAGCGCCTCACGATCCAGGGCAAGAAGGACGCCAAGCTCGCCAAGCGCCTCAAGACGGAGCTCGAGTGGGTTCGCAGCAACGCCAAGGGCCGTCAGGTCAAGAGCAAGGCACGACTGGCTCGCTACGAGGAGATGGCGGCCGAGGCCGAGCGCACCCGCAAGCTCGACTTCGAGGAGCTCCAGATCCCGCCGGGCCCGCGCCTCGGCTCGACGGTCATCGAGGTCGCCAACCTCAAGAAGGGCTTCGGCGACCGCGTCCTCATCGACAACCTCTCGTTCTCGCTGCCCCGCAACGGCATCGTCGGCGTCATCGGTCCCAACGGTGTCGGCAAGTCGACGCTGTTCAAGACGATCGTCGGCTTCGAGCAGCCCGACTCGGGTGAGGTCAAGATCGGCGAGACGGTCAAGATCTCCTACGTCGACCAGGGCCGTGAGGGCCTGGACCCGAAGAAGAACCTCTGGGAGATCGTCTCCGACGGCCTCGACTACATGAAGGTCGGCAACGTCGAGATCCCCTCGCGCGCCTACGTCTCGCAGTTCGGCTTCAAGGGGCCCGACCAGCAGAAGCTGTCGGGCGTCCTGTCCGGTGGCGAGCGGAACCGTCTGAACCTCGCGCTCACCCTCAAGCAGGGCGGCAACCTGCTCCTGCTCGACGAGCCCACCAACGACCTCGACGTGGAGACGCTCGGGTCCCTCGAGAACGCGCTGCTCGACTTCCCCGGTTGCGCGGTCGTCATCACGCACGACCGGTGGTTCCTCGACCGCATCGCCACGCACATCCTCGCCTACGAGGGCACCGAGGACGACCCGGCGAAGTGGTACTGGTTCGAGGGCAACTTCGCGTCGTACGAGGAGAACAAGGTCGAGCGCCTCGGCCCGGAGGCCGCGCGCCCGCACCGCGTCACCTACCGCAAGCTGACGCGCGACTGATACTCGCAGCCCCTGACGGCCACCTCCCCGGACTCCCGGGGAGGTGGCCGTCGCGCTAGATCCAGCCCTTGCGGCGGAAGACGACGTAGAGCAGCGTCGCGACGCTGACGATGATCCCGCCGCTGACGAGCACGCCTGCCTGCGAGGCGAATCCGGGGTAGGGCACGTTCTGCCCGAACCAGCCGGTGACGGCCGTCGGCACGGCGATGATCGCCGCCCACGCGGTCAGCTTCTTCATGACGGTGTTGAGCCGGGCGTCCTGCAGCGACAGGTTGGTCTCGAAGACCGTCGTCACCATGTCGCGCAGCGACTCGGTCCACTCGGCGGCGCGCAGGACGTGGTCGTAGAGGTCCTCGTAGAACCCGTCGAGCTCGGGCCGGCGCTCGTCGAGGTCCCTGCGGTGGCGCAGCACGGCGTTGACGACCTCGCGCATCGGCAGCACGACCCGACGCAGCTCCACGAGCTCCTTGCGCAGCCGGTAGGTGCGCACCTGGACGACCCGGGAGTGCCCGCGGTCGTCGAAGAGGTCGTCCTCGAGGCCCTCGATCGCGTCGTCGAGCTGCTGGATCGTCTCGAAGTGCCCGTCGACGACGGTGTCGAGCAGGCCGTGAACGAGCGCCCCGACGCCGAAGCGCAGCAGGTCGGGGTCCTCGTTCCACCGCTCGAGCACCGGGTCCATGTCGAAGGAGCTGTTCGAGCGGACCGTGATGATGCCGCGCGGCAGCACGAACGCCGAGATGCGGGTGAGGCGCAGGCGTGAGTCGCGGGACGCGGGGTCGTCGTCGGGCGCGTCGAGCCGGGTGGCGTACACGGTGAGGAACGTGTGCTTGGCGTGCCGGGTGGCCTTGGGTCGCTCGCCGACGGTCACGGCGTCCTCGACGGCGTGCGGGTCCAGGCCCAGCTCGTCGGCGAGGCGCTGGAGGTGCGCGCGGTCGGGTTCGCACAGGTCGACCCAGAGCAGCGACCCCTCGCGGTCGAGGTGGTCGGACACCTCCTCGAGGGGGAAGTCCTCCTCGAGGACGGTGCCGTCCTCCCAGCGGCGCGTTCGCACCGTCGCGTCAGCCTGGCTCACGCTCCCAGTGTGGCAGGAGAGGGCGGCGGGACCGGCGGGTCAGGCGATGAGTGGCGGCGCGTCGTCGCGGCTGGGTCGGCCGGCGAGCGCGAGGTCCCAGGCCGCCGCGAGGCGTCGGCCCACCTCGTCGGCCTCGTCGGCCGGCACGCAGAACGGGATCCGCACCCAGCGTCCGAGCCCGCCGGCGGCGGCGAACTGGCTGCCGCGCGCGAGGCGGACGCCGGCCTGCTCGCCCACGCGCGCGAGCTGCTCGCCCCGCGCGACAGGCAGCTCGCACCAGAGGTTGAGGCCGCCGACCGGCACGTCGAAGCGCCAGTCGGGCACGTGACGGCGCAGCGCCACGACCATGGCGTCGCGCCGGGTGCGCGCCTCGCGGCGTCGCTCGTCCAGCACCGAATCGCCTTGGCGCAGAAGGTCCGCGACGACGAGCTGCTCGAGCACGGCGCTGCCGAGGTCGAGGCTGTGCCGCGACTCGACGACCGACCCGACGGCCTCGCGCGGCGAGCGCACCCACCCGACCCGGATGCCGCCCCACCACGTCTTGCCGGCGCTGCCGAGCGTGAACGTGCCGGGAGCCGACGCCGCGAACGGTGCGACGCGGTCGCCGGCCGGCTGGTCGAGGCCGAGCTCGACGAACGTCTCGTCGACGACGGGCACGGCGCGGCCCCGGGCGAGCACCTCGCCGACGGCAGTGCGGGTGCCGGCATCCATGAGCAGGCCGGTCGGGTTCTGGTGGTCCGGGATGAGGTAGGCCATCCGGGCCCCGCTCTGCCGCAGGCCGATCTCGATGGCGTCGAGGTCCCAGCCGTCGCGGGTCAGCAGGGCGGGCACGGGGCGCAGGCCGGAGCGCCGGACGGCGACGACGGCGTTGGGGTAGGTCGGGGTCTCGACGAGGACGCGGTCGCCGACGTCGAGCTCGGCGCGCAGCACCGTCGACAGCCCAGCGTGCGCGCCCGAGGTGACGACGACCTGGTCGGCCGAGGTGGCCAGCCCGCGCCCGGTGAACCACTCGGCGATCGCGGCGCGGGTCTCGGGTAGGCCGTGCGGCTGGTAGCCGGCTGTAGCGAGGTGGCGCGGCAGCTCTGCGAGGGCGCGTTCGTAGGCGGCGGTGATGCCGGCGGCCGCGGGAAGGGCGGCATAGGTGAGGTCGATGACGTCAGGCGGCACGTCGGTGGGGATGAGCCCGGCGCCGGAGAGCGCGAGTCCGGACGCGCCGGTCGGCAGCGCGATGACGCTGCCCGAGCCGCGTCGCGTCACGACGAACCCCTCGTCACGCAGGGCGTCGAGAGCGGCCACGACGGTCGTGCGGCTCAGCCCGAGCTCGGCGGTGAGGGTGCGCTCGCTCGGCAGCCGGGTGCCGACGAGGAGGCGACCGTCGGACACGAGCCGGCGCACGGCGTCGGCGAGGCCGCGGTAGGCCGGGCGGGGGAGCGGCTCGGCGCCGAGCAGCGCCGACATGGTCCGGGCGGAGACGGAGCGCATGGGTCCACTGTCGCACGACTGGCCCTTAACGGGCAGTCCAATCCCGGCCAGCATGGTGACCATGAGACGCCACGTGCCCCTGCGGAACCTCGGTCCGGTCGCCCAGCTGCGGGCGCCCCACCTGCCGCGGCGCATCGCCCAGCTGCTCGTGGGGCTGACGCTCTACGGCGTCTCGATGGCGATGATGGTGCGCGGCGCGCTCGGGCTCGACCCGTGGGACGTCTTCCACATGGGCGTCGCGAGCCACGTGCCGCTGACGTTCGGTCAGGTGACCATCGTCGTCGGCGCCCTCGTGCTGCTCCTCTGGGTGCCGCTGCGCCAGTGGCCCGGGCTCGGCACCGTCGCCAACGTCGTCGTCATCGGCCTGGCCGCCGACGCGGGCCTGGCCCTCATCGCCCAGCCCGACGCGTGGTGGGCGAGAACCGCGCTGCTGCTGTCGGGCCTCGTGCTCAATGGCATCGCCGGTGGCCTCTACATCGGCAGCCAGCTCGGCCCCGGCCCGCGCGACGGCCTCATGACGGGCCTGGCCCGCCGCACCGGCCTGTCGATCCGCCTCGTGCGCACGACGATCGAGGTCGTCGTGCTCCTCGTCGGGTGGCTGCTCGGCGGCGCGGTCGGCCTCGGCACCGTGCTGTATGCCGTGTCGATCGGCCCGCTCGTTCAGTTCTACCTGCCCCGGCTCACGGTCGACCTCGGCACCGACCCGATCGAGGACCGCCTCGACACCGCCCCCGTCACGGCGGCAGCACCCGTGCCGGCGCCCTGCCCTGCCGACTGACCGACGCGTCCCCTCGCGGTCAGGACAGCAGGTCGGCGAGGGAGCCGTCGAGGTCGGGGTGGGCGAACGTGAAGCCTGACGCCGCGAGCACCGCACTCGTGCAGTGCCGCCCGGTCAGGCCGAGGGCTGGGTCGGTCCGCAGCGGTACCGACCCGACCCGCACGAGCAGCTCGGGCGTCGGGGGAGAGGCCGGCCGGTTCAGGTGGTGGCGCAGCGAAGCCATGAGGTCGGCGTTGCGCACCGGCCCGGGAGCCGCCGCGACCACGACGCCGTCGAGCGTCGGCCCTGGATCGACGCCCAGGGCGCGTCGCACGATCGCGAGCCAGTCGTCGGCGTGGACCCAGCTGAACCACTGACGTCCCGACCCGACGCGACCGCCGAGGCCCAGCTTCGTCAGTCCGGCAAGCCGGTCGAAGGCCGGGGAGCCGTCGTGCAGGACGATTGAGGTGCGCAGCAGCACGAGCCGCGAGGCGTTCGCCCCGTCGGTGGCGTCCTCCCACGGACGGGCCACCCCGGTCATCTGGGGCAGCGCGTCGGTGCCGGTCGGCAGCGGCGTCCCCTCGGTGACGAGCGTCTCGCCGGCATCGGACCAGATCGCGGTCGTCGACCCCTGCACCCACGCGGCGAGCGGCGACGGCGCCGAGCGGCTCGCCTCGACGAGCGCGAGG
The DNA here is from genome assembly GCF_057656595.1 of Intrasporangium sp. Soil_C_50. NCBI lineage: Bacteria > Bacillati > Actinomycetota > Actinomycetes > Micrococcales > Intrasporangiaceae > Intrasporangium > Intrasporangium sp. Soil_C_50. The sequence continues at coordinate 830 of NZ_JBDGKB010000015.1, read as the reverse complement.
GTGGGCCGCACTCGCGACTCCCGCAGGTCGCGGACGTTGGCAGCCGTCGGGCGGACGTCGACGAGGCGACCGGCGAGGTTGACCACCGCGGTGCGGGCGGGCTCCTCGCGCAGCACGTCCGCCCACGGTCCGACGGTCTCGCCGTCCCACGGGAGCTGGCGGTGTGGCAGGTCGTCTTGTGGGGAGCGGGTCAGCACGACGACCTCGTGGCCGCGGCAGGCGAGGTCGGCCGAGAGCGCTCGCCCCAGCGTGCCCGAGCCGCCGGCGACGACGACCCGCAGCGCGTCGGGCGGCGGCCGCACCCCGGCGAGCGCGGCGAGGCGCGTCACCGACTCCGGCCACTGCCGGGCAAGGGGGCCGGCCACGCCGCGCACGACGAGCGGCGACAGCGGCCCGGTGCACGTGACCCGCTGAGTCACCGAGCAGGCGGCCCCGCCCGAGGGCTCGACGGTCCACTCGACGCGCATCGCGCCGACCGGGTTGGGCTGCTCGACGACGAGCCGGCGGCCGGCCTCGACGTCGACGACGCGCAGCGGCGGTGCCGTCCTTCCGTGCAGCTCGGCGGCCCACCGGGCCGCGGGGAGGTAGTGCGCGGTCGAGCCGGGCGCGAGCCGTTCCGGGGCCTCGACGCCGCCGATGGACGTGGCCCACTCGGGCCAGCGCCGCAGGTCGGACACGACGTCCCACACCGCCGCGGCGGGGGCCTCGACGTGCTGGGACCGGGTGCGCTGCCAAGCGAAGGCCGTCATGGCCCCACCCTAGGTGTACTCGGCCAGCAGGTTGGTGACACCTCGGCGTTGACGACGAGGAGAACCTCCGGGTGAGGTGAG
>NZ_JBDGKB010000014.1:88545-132228 GCF_057656595.1 Intrasporangium sp. Soil_C_50 | reverse complement strand
GGGAGGTCTTCATCTGTCAGGAGGTCAGATCGTCTCGTCACACTGACTCGACCAACGTGACTGGGCATCACATCTAGGGGCGCGGGTTGCGTCGGGCGATTGCGGCCGAGAGCACCGTCGCGAAGCCGCACCACGCCGCGTACGGCAGCAGGGCAGCGCCGGCCGGGCGCTTGACCTGGGCCGAACGACGCGCGAGGTCGAGTCCGCTCGCCGTCAGCAGCGCCGACTCGACGGCGGCCAGGCCCGGCCGGCGCGCCGGCCAGAACACCCAGCTCCACCCGGCGTTGAGCGCGAGGTTGGTGCCGAAGGCCTTGAGGTAGGCCGACCGGCCGGACGCGTCGCCGGCGCGGTCGAGAGCCGTCAGCGTCGAGGCCGCGCTGGCCGCGACGTCGGCGTAGAGGGCCGTCCACACGATCGGGAACGCGAGCGGTGGCGGCTGCCACGACGGCTTGTCCAGCGACCGGTACCAGCGCGACTCGGGTTTGGTGGCCACCGACCCGGCCACGGCGCACGCCACGACGGCCGCGCCGGCGATGACCGCGTTGCGCACCGCGGTGTCGCGCGGCACCGTCCGCATCGCCGACCGCACGGCGTCGTCGAACGGCGTCGGCCCGCCGGGCAGCTCGACGTAGCCCTCGAGGTCGCGCTCCTTGGCCACGACCTCGTGCACGAGACTGCCGACGAGCGGCTTGGCCAGGCCGGCCGAGATCGGCGTGACGAGCCCGACCCAGTGGCTCGCGAGCCGTGGCGTCAGCACCGGCACGGTCACGACGACCGGGCGCCGCCGCCCCGTGACGTCGGCGAACCGCCCGATCATCTCCCGGTAGGTCAGCACGTCGGGGCCGCCGATGTCGAAGGTCCGGTTCACCTCGGGCGGAAGGGAGCCCGCGCCTGCCAACAGTGTCACGACGTCGTCGATGGCGATGGGCTGGATCCGGTTGTCGAGCCACTTCGGGGCGACCATCGCCGGCAGCCGCGTCGTCAGGTAGCGCAGCATGTCGAACGACGCCGACCCGTCGCCGATGACGACCGCCGCCTGGAGCACCGCCGTCGGCACGCCGGAGTCGAGCAGGATCCGCCCCACCTCGACCCGTGAGGCCAGGTGCGGCGAGAGCTCCTCGCCGGAGGGGTGCAGCCCGCCGAGGTACACGATGCGCGAGACCCCCGTGGCCTCGGCCGCCTCCGCGAAGGTCATGGCCGCGTCGCGGTCGCGCTGCTCGAAATCGGGCCGGTCGTCCATCGAGTGCACGAGGTACCACGCGGCGTCGATGCCTTCGAGCGCCGCGCGCATGTCGCGGGCCGAGGACACGTCGCCCTCGGCGACCTCGACGCGGGAGTGCCACGGCCGTTCCTCGACCGACGAGCGGTGCCGCGTCAGGACGCGCACGGTCCAGCCGGCGTCGAGCAGCCGGGGCACGAGGTGGCCGCCGATGTAGCCGGAGGCCCCCGTCACGAGGGCTGTTCGGGTGGACGTCATGGGATCACCTGGTCAGTTCGAGGGCGGGTGGGAGGAGCACGAGCATCCCGGTGGACCACACGACGTGCGTGATGATCGGACCGAGGAAGCCACCGGTGACGCGACGCTGCAGACCGGTCACGAGGCCGAGCGCCGCGCCGGCGAGGACGAGGAGCGGCACGCCGCTGCCGACGGTGGTCAGCGCGTAGAGCAGGGTCGTCAGCGTCACCTGGTGGCGGGGCAGGGCGGCGTAGAGGGCGCCGCGGAAGTACAGCTCCTCGACGACGCCGTTGACGAAGGTGATGGCCAGCACCGCCGCGAACGCGCCGAACCGGGCGTGGTCGAGCAGCTGGTCCACGGGTTCGCGCAGCACCGGGATGCGCGCCACCACGAGGGCGCCGACGAGGAAGACGAGCAGCAGGAGCACCCCGAGGACGAGCGACTGCACGATCGGCCGCGCCGTCTCACCGCGTCGGGTGTGCCCCATCCCGGCGTGCAGCGGCCCGGACACCAGCGCGCCGACGAGCCACACGGCGGCCAGGGCGAGGGTCGCGACGTAGAACAGCGGGTCGCCCGGCGTGATCCGCAACGCCCAGGCGAGCACGGCGCTGCCGACGACGAACGTCACCGCGGCCACCACTTGCCGGCGTCGGAAGACGTCGTCGGGGTCGCGGTGGTCGCGCTCGACCTTCTCGATGAGCGCGGCGTTGACGAAGGCGCGCAGCTCGGCCACGGGGCCCCGCATCTCTGCCCTCCTGACCTAGCGTCGGGCCCGCTCGTAGCGGGCCAGGGTCTCCTTGCGCTCATCGTCGTGGTCGACGATCGGCTCCGGATACCCCTGCGCATACCCGTCCTCGTGCTTCCACGGCTCGTGCGCCGCCGCCCCGGACAGGTGACGCAGCTCGGGCACCCAGCGGCGCACGTACTCGCCGTCGGGGTCGAACTTGCGCCCCTGCGTCACCGGGTTGAAGACGCGGAAGTACGGGGACGCGTCGGTGCCGGTGCCGGCGACCCACTGCCAGCCGTGGTTGTTCGAGGCGACGTCGCCGTCGACGAGGTGGTCGAGGAAGTGCTGGGCACCGACGGGCCACCACACGTGCAGGTCCTTGGTGAGGAAGCTCGCGGTGATCATCCGCACCCGGTTGTGCATCCAGCCCTCCGCGAGCAGCTGCCGCATCCCGGCGTCGACGATGGGGTAGCCGGTGCGGCCCTCGCGCCAGGCGTCGACGAGCCGGTCGGTCTCGGCGCCGGTGTCGTAGGGCAGCTTCGCGAGCTCGGGCCGCAGGTCGTGCCACGAGGAGCGCGGGTGGTGCCAGAGCACGTCGGCGTAGAACTCCCGCCACGCCAGCTCGGTCGTGTAGGTGGAGGCGCCCTTCGACCGGCCGCTGCCGCGCGCGGCGATGTCGGCGAGCATCGTGCGGGGGTGGATCTCGCCGTACTTGAGCGGGGCCGACATCCGGCTCGTCGTGTCGAGGTCGGGGCGGTCGCGCTCGTCGGCGTACGCGTCGAGCCCGTCGGCGACGAACTCCTCCCACCGCTTGAGCGCGGCGGCCTCGCCGGCCTCGAACCGGACGCCGTCCGGCAGGGCGGGCAGGTCGTCGGAGGCGACGCGGGCGCGGGCCCACGGGATGCGCGCGGGGCGCTCGGCGGGGTCAGGCCAGCCGTGCTGGCGCCACGCCCTGGAGAACGGGGTGAACACCTTGTACGGCGAGCCGGACCCGTTGACGACGATGCCGGGCCCCACGGCGTACGGCGTGCCCGTGGCGACGAGCTCGCGGTCGTCGTCGGCGAGAGCGGTCGCAACCGCGTCGTCACGACGCCGGCCGTACGGTGTCGTCTCGCGGGTCACGTGCACCTGGGTGGCACCGACCTGACGCGCCAGGCGGGGGATGGTGTCGACGGGGTCGCCCGTGCGCAGCACGAGCGCGTCGCGGGTGTCGGTGGCCAGCGAGCGCAGCGACGCCACGAGCCGCTGCGAGCGCGGCACCGCGGTGTCGAGCAGGGTCGGGTCGAGGACGAAGACCGGCAGCACCTCGTCGGCCGCCTCGAGCGCCGCGAGCAGCGCCGGGTGGTCGTGCAGCCGCAGGTCGCGGCGGAACCAGAGGATCGCCGTCGTCCGCTCGCTCGCCATGCCTCGCCTCCTCAGGCCGGGACCGTGGTGCCCGACCGCTCGAACCGGATCTGTGCGACGTCGAGGTACCCGCTCGAGAAGCCGGCCTCGCAGTAGGCGAGGTAGAACTCCCACTTGCGGCGGAACGTCTCGTCGAAGCCGAGGGCCCGCACGTCGTCCCACCGCGCGGTGAACCGCTCACGCCAGCGTCGCAGGGTCTCCGCGTAGTCGGTGCCGAACGCGTGGACGTCGGTGACGCGCAGCGAGGTGTTCTCGGCGGTCGTGGAGCGGATCGCCTCGACGCTCGGGATGAGCCCGCCGGGGAAGATGTGCTTCTGGATCCAGCCGTAGCTGTGCTTCGTCGCGAGCAGCCGCTCGTGCGACATGAGGATGGACTGGACGGCGGCGACGCCACCGGGGGCGAGTCGCTCGTCGATGGTGCGGAAGTAGGTGGCCCAGTACTCCTCGCCGACGGCCTCGATCATCTCCACGCTGACGACGGCGTCGTAGCTGCCCTCGACCTCGCGGTAGTCCTGGACGCGCACGTCGACGCGGTCGGCGAGCCCGGCCGCCGCGATCCGCTCGCGGGCCAGGGTCGCCTGCTCCTTCGACAGCGTCACGGTGGTGACCTGCGCGCCCCGCTTCGCCGCCTGCAGGGCGAGCGTGCCCCAGCCCGTGCCGATCTCGAGGACGCGGCTGCCCTCGGTGACGCGCGCGGCGTCGAGGATGGCGTCGACCTTGCGCAGCTGCGCCTGCTCGAGGCCCTGCTCGGCCGGCGGCGTCGGGCTCATGTGGTCGAAGAGCGCCGAGGAGTAGGTCAGGGTGTCGTCGAGGAAGGTCTCGAACATCGCGTTGGACAGGTCGTAGTGCGCCTCGATGTTGCGTCGCGAGCCGAGCAGCGAGTTGCGCTGCATCGCCGGGATGCGTCGGTCGACGAAACCGCGCAGCCGCAGCCAGAACGGCGGCACCGCGGTGGTCATCCGCTCGGCGAACGGCCGGAACACGTCGGCGAGGTCGGTGCCCTCGGCGGCCGTCCAGTCGCCGGCCATGTAGGCCTCGCCGATGCCGATCTTCGGGTGGTGGGCGAGGCGCTCGAACACCGCGTCGGGCCGGACGATCCGCAGCCCGGGCCGCGACCCGTCGCGGGTGCCGCCGCCGAGCAGGGCGCCGTCGGGCAGGACGAGGTCGACCGGGACGCGTCCGGCCACCTGGGCCACGATGCTCCGGGCGAGCTTGCCGCGGACGCAGAACGGGCGCAGCACGGGGCGACGCAGGCAGATGGGCTGGCTGACGGGGGACGGCGCGGCGGTCATCGGACGGCCTCCTTCGGGTGTCGGGGGCGGGGCATCACGGGCAGGCGGCGCAGCCAGAGGCGGATGCCGTGGGCACGGATCAGGGCCGTGACGCGCTGGGTCATCAGCCCGTGGCGGCGGACGAGTCGGAGCAGGGCGGCCGGGGTCGCCGGCTGTGGCGTACCCCGTGTCACGGCGGTGAGGACGGTCTCGCCGCCGCGGTCGAGCCGGACCGTCACGGCGACGTGGCCGGGGTCGAGCCGCAGCCGGATGGCGTACCGGCCGCTGACGTCGTTGAAGGGCGAGACGTAGAACTCCTTGTCGACGCCGGCGGCCCCGGCCTCGTCGACGTCGAGCAGGTAGGCGTGGCGCTCGCCGTAGGTGTTGTGCACCTCGAAGACGACGGCGCGCACCGAGTCGTCGGGGCGCAGGCACCAGAAGACAGACAGCGGGTCGAAGACGTGCCCGAGGACGCGCGCGTTCGCCAGCATGAGGACGCGGTCGCTCGCGTCGAGCTCGACGCCGCGGTGGGCGAGGAAGCGCTCGACGTCGCCGCGCAGGCCCCCACCGAGGCGGCCGCGGTCGAGGTGGTCCTCGGCCCGGAAGCCGGCGAACAGACTTGCGGGCCAAGGAAACCGAGGAATCGCATCGATGTCGACGAGCCACTGGTAGGTGCCGTGCGTGAAGGCGTGGTGCAGCGGGGCCCGCCGCGTGTGGCTGACGGTTCCGTCGACGAGGGCCGGCACCGGGGGCAGGGTGACGACCTGGGTCACCAGTGGGCCCCCAGGCGCTGGGCGGCCGCGACGCCGGAGCGGCAGCCGTCCTCGTGGAAGCCCCAGCCGAGGTGGGCACCGGCGAAGGAGAGGCGGTCGCCGCCGCCCTCGCGCAGCCGGGCCGCGGCCTCGACGGCCTCGCGCGTGAAGATCGGGTGCTCGTACTCCATCCGCGCCGTGACGACCGACGCGTCGACGTGCCCGCCCGGGTTGAGCGTCACGACGTGGTCGTCGCCGTCGCGCAGGTCGTGCAGCCGGTTCATCCAGTAGCTGACGAGCACCTCCGACGCCGGCGCCTCGCACGCGCGCATCCGGTAGTTCCACGACGCGCGTGCCTGCTCGCGCCGGGGGAGGACCGAGGGGTCGCGGTGCAGCCAGGTCTCGTTGCGGGAGTAGCGGATCGAGGCGAGTTGGCGCTTCTCGTCCGGTGTCGCGTCGGCGAGCAGGTCGAGGGCCTGGTCGGCGTGCGTCGCGACGACGGCGCGGTCGAAGGTCTGCACGTGGGCACCGTCGACGACGACGTCGACGCCGTCGTCGTGACGCGTCACCGCCGTGACCCGGGCGTCGGTGCGGGCATCGCCCAGCCGGGCCACGAGCGCGTCGACGTAGGTGCGCGACCCGCCGGTGACGGTGCGCCACTGCGGCGATCCGGTGACGGTGAGCATCCCGTGGTGGTCGAGGAACCGGAACAGGTGCCGGGCCGGGTAGGACGTCGCGTCGAGGTCGCCGCAGGACCACACGCACGACACGAGCGGGATGGCGAAGTGGCGGACGAAGTACGGGGAGAAGCCGCTCGCGTCGAGGAACTCGCCCCACGTCGGGTCGCCGCCGGCCCCCTCGTCGGCGAGCAGGGCCCGGGCCGCGCGGTGGAACCGCGGCACGTCGGCCAGCATGCGGACGAACCGCGGGTCGGCGACGCGCCACGGCTGGGCGAACAGGCCCGTGGCGCCACGGCCGCCGGCGTAGGACAGCCCGCACCCCTCGCACGTGATGCTCATGCTCATCTCGGTGGCCTGGGTCGGCACGTCGAGCTCGGCGAAGAGGCGCAGCAGGTGCGGGTAGGTGCGCTCGTTGTGGACGATGAAACCGGAGTCGATGCGCAGGGGTCCGTCGGAGCCGCGGACGTCGTGGGTGTGGGCGTGGCCGCCGAACCGGTCGGCGGACTCGAAGAGCGTGACGTCGTGGGTCGCGGACAGGACGTGGGCGGCGGTCAGTCCAGACACCCCGGCACCGACGACCGCGGCGGTGGGGCGGGCCGATCCGTGGGGCGTTCCCTGGGGCGTACGGGTCACCGAGGCCTCCTGCGTGAGTTGTGGTCCCGGATGGTTCGGCACGACGCTCCGACCGGATTGGAGGGTGGGCGCGGCACGACGAGTTTTGCCCGATACGTTGTCCATCCTTCGCCCACACCGTATGGTGGTTGTCGAAGGTATGTCAAAGGTTTGGAGAGGGTATGGAGATCGAGCGATCGGTGACCGTGGATCGGCCGGTCGACGCCGTGTTCGCCTACCTCAGCGACTTCACGACGACGACCGAGTGGGACCCCGGAACCGTCCGCACCGAGCGCGTCTCGGGCGATGGTGACGTCGGCACCCGGTACCGCAACACGTCCTCGTTCCTCGGCCGGCAGACCCGGCTCGACTACCTCGTCACCGAGCGGGTTCCCGGGCAGCGGTTCGCGCTGCGCGGCGAGAACCCCACCGTCGTCGCGAACGACACGATGACCTTCGTCGGCCAGAACGGCCGCACGACGGTCACGTACCGGGCAGACTTCGAGTTCAAGGGCATCGCGCGCCTCCTCGCGCCGTTGCTGGCCCCCGCCCTGAAGAAGCTCGGCGACGACGCCGAGAAGGGCATGCGTGACGCCCTGGAGCGTCTGGAGTAGGTCGCCGTGTACACCATCAAACGAGCCGCAGAGCTGACCGGGATCAGCGTCGCGACGCTGCGCGCGTGGGAACGCCGCTACGGCGTCGTGTCGCCGAAGCGGTCCGACGGCGGCTACCGCCTCTACGGCCCCGAGGACGTCCGCGCCCTCGCCATCATGAACTCCCTCGTCACCGACGGATGGTCGGCCCGTGAGGCCGCCGCCGAGACGCTGCGTCGCCTCACCGCGCCCGAGCCCGCCGGGCGGACGAGCCGCTCCTCGCGCGTCTCCCCGATCCGGCCGCACGGCCCCTCGCGCGGGGGCCCGCAGTCCGAGGATGCCGAGGCGTTCCTGCGCGCCGCCGAGCGCCTCGATGCCGCATCTGCCACCGCGGTCCTCGACGCCCGGTTCGCCCTCGGCACCTTCGAGCACGTCGTCGACGACTGGCTCATGCCGACCCTCCGGCTCGTCGGGGAGGCTTGGGCCCACGGCCGGCTCACCGTCGCGGGGGAGCACCTCGTGTCCTACGCGGTGCAGCGCCGGCTCGCTGCCGCTTACGAGGCCGCGTCCGGCCGCTCCGACGGCCCCGGGCTGCTCATCGGGCTGCCGACCGGCGCCCGGCACGAGCTCGGGCTGCTCGCCTTCGCGGTCGCGGCCCGCCGGGCCGGCTTCGCCACCGCGTACGTCGGCGCCGACCTGCCGGCCGAGGAGTGGGTGCGGGCCGTCGAGCTGCGCCACGCCTCGGGCATCGTCATGGCCGTGCCGCGCACCGACGACATCAACGCCGCGCACGCCATCGTCGAGGCCGTCCACGCCCGCCACCCCGAGGTCGTCATCGGCCTCGGCGGCAGCGAGCAGGAGGCCATCGAGGACGGCGTCGTGCACCTCGGGCACTCGATCACCGTCGCCGTCGGCGAGATGACGCGGCACCTGCGCATCTCCGCCTGATGCGGGTCCTGCTCCTCGGGGGCACGGGCGAGGCCCGTGCCCTCGCCGCCCTGCTCGTCGGCGCGGGCGTCGACGTCGAGTCGAGCCTCGCCGGACGCGTCAGCCGGCCGGCGCTGCCCGCCGGGCCGGTGCGCACGGGTGGCTTCGGCGGCGTCGACGGCCTGGCGGGCCACCTCACCGACGGGGGCTTCGGCGCTGTCGTCGACGCCACCCACCCCTTCGCCGCCGGCATCAGCGGCAACGCCGCGGCGGCGTGCCGCGCCACCGGGGTCCCCCTGGTCCGGCTCCAGCGCGCCGGCTGGGCCGGGCGGCCCGGCGCCGACGCGTACTCGTGGGTGGACTCCGTCGAGGCCGCTCGCGACGCCGCGGAGGCGGTCGGCACGCGTCCGTTCGTCACGACCGGCCGCCAGCAGCTCGAGGCGTTCGCCCGGTGGGACGACCGCTACGTCCTGGCCCGCGTCGTCGACCCCCCGGAGTGGGCGGTCCCGGCCTCGTGGGAGGTGCTCCTGACCCGCGGGCCCTTCACCCTCGAGGCCGAGACGCGGCTGATCACCTCGCGGCGCGTCGACGTGCTCCTGACCAAGGACTCCGGCGGCCCGCTCACCGAGGCCAAGCTCGACGCCGCCGAAGCCGTGGGCGTGCCCGTCGTCGTCGTGCGGCGCCCCCCCGTGCCGGACCGTGTCGAGGTCGTCGAGGACGTCGAGGCGGCCGCGCGCTGGGTGGCGGGCGCGTCCTCCCGGACCTGACCCGCAGGCGGCGGCTCGCCGGTACTTTCGGAAGATGACGGCGGGCCAGCGGCGCGAGCAGGCCACGTGGGAGCGGGTGCTCCCCGGCGTCGCGGTGCTGCGGCGCTACCAGCGGGTCTGGTTGCGCGGCGACGTCCTCGGCGGCATCACCGTCGCCGCCTACCTCGTGCCGCAGGTGCTCGCCTACGCCGAGGTGGCGGGCCTGCCCGCGGTCACCGGGCTGTGGGCCGTGGGGCCGGGCCTGCTCGTGTACGCGGTGCTCGGCTCGTCACGGCAGCTGTCCGTCGGGCCCGAGTCGACGACCGCCCTCATGACCGCGGCCGGCGTCGGCGCGCTCGTCACGGCCTCGGGCGGCGTCCTCGCCCGGGAGAACGCCGCCGCCGTCATGGCGGTGGCGGTCGGCATCATCTGCGTCATCGGCTGGGTGGCCCGGCTCGGGTTCCTCGCCGACCTGCTGTCCAAGCCGGTCCTCGTCGGCTACATGGCCGGCATCGCCGCCCTCATGGTCGTCAGCCAGATGGAGAAGGTCACCGGCCTGCAGGTCGAGGGCAACTCGTTCGTCCAGGAGGTCGGCTACGTGCTGACCCACCTCGGCGACATCCACCTGCCGACACTGCTGCTTTCGCTCGGGGTGCTGGCGACGCTGCTGCTCCTGCGGTGGTGGCGGCCGCTGTGGCCCGGCCCGCTCATCGCCATGCTCGGGGCCACCGTGCTCGTGCAGGTCTTCGGCTGGGCCGACCGGTTCGGCATCAAGGTCGTCGGGCCCATCCCCCAGGGGCTGCCCGGGTTCCGGCTCCCCTCGCTCACCGACGTCGACGTGTGGGCGCTGCTGCCGGCGGCCCTCGGCGTCGCCGTCGTCGCCTACTCCGACAACGTCCTCACCGGGCGGGCGTTCGCGGCCCGGCACCGCGAGTCCATCGACAGCAACCAGGAGTTCCTGGCACTGGGCGGCGCCAACGTCGCCACCGGCCTGCTCCAGGGTTTCCCGATCAGCTCGAGCGGAAGCCGTACCGTCATCGCCGACGCGATGGGCGCGCGCACGCAGCTGCACTCGCTCGTCTCGCTCGTGCTCGTCATCGCGACGCTGCTCTTCCTCGGGCCGGTCATCTCGGCGTTCCCGCTCGCGGCCCTCGGCGGTGTCGTCGTCTACGCGGCGATCCGGCTCGTCGACGTCGCCGAGCTGCGACGCATCGCCCGGTTCCGCCACAGCGAGCTCGTCCTCGCGCTGTCGACGACCGTCGCCGTGCTGCTCTTCGGCGTGCTGCCCGGCATCGGTGCCGCGGTGGCGCTGTCGGTGCTCGACCTGGTGCGCCGGATCGTCCACCCGCACGACGGCGTCCTCGGCTACGTGCCGAACTATGCCGGCATGCACGACATCGACGACCATCCCGGCGCCGTCCAGGTGCCGGGGCTCGTCGTGTACCGCTACGACTCCCCGCTGTTCTTCGCCAACTCCGACGACTTCGTCAAGCGGGCGCTCGCCGTCGTCACGGAGGCACAGTCACGGGGTCGGGTCGAGTGGTTCCTGCTCAACGCCGAGGCCAACACCGAGATCGACCTCACCGCCGTCGACGCCCTCGACTTCCTGCGGTTGCGCCTGGAGGACAAGCGGATCCGGTTCGTCATGGCGCGCGTCAAGGAGGACCTCCGGTCCTCGCTCGCCGCAGCCGGGTTCGTCGAGCGTCTCGGCGAGGGCGCGATCTACCCGACGCTGCCGACGGCCGTCGCCGCGTACGTCGACGCGTACACCGCCGAGCACGGGGCGCCGCCGCCGGGGCTGCGCATCCCGCCCGTGCCTGCTCAGCCCGACCCGGCCGCCCCGGAGCCCGACTGACCGGACCCTTCGCGGCCCAACGCCACCAGGGCGGCGACGGCCAGCGCGCGGGCGGCCACGCGCCCGGCCAGGCGCACGGCGGGGGTGATGTCGCCCACCGACGCCGCGGGGCCGGTGCCGAGCGTGCCGCGGTCCTCGACGCGTCCGTCGTAGGTGTTCGACCCGCCGAGCCGCACGCCGAGGGCGCCGGCGAAGGCGGCCTCCACGACGCCGCCGTTGGGGCTCGGGTGGGCCGGTGCGTCCCGTTGGATGGCTTCCCATCCGGCGCGGACGTGCGCCGGTGTCGGTGCCGACGCGAGGGCCAGCGCTCCGGCGACGCGTGCCGGCACCCAGTTGACGACGTCGTCGAGTCGTGCTGCGGCCCAGCCGAACTCGCGATAGCGGTCGGACCGGTGACCGACCATCGCGTCGAGGGTGTTGACGGCCCGGTAGCCGAGCAGGCCCGGCACGCCGAACAGGCCACCCCAGAGCAGCGGTGCCACGACGGCGTCCGACGTGTTCTCGGCGAGCGACTCGACGCAGGCGCGGGCGACGCCGTCCGCGTCGAGCGTGGACGGGTCGCGCCCGACGAGGTTGCGCACCTGGACGCGGGCGGCCGGCAGGTCGCCGGCGCGCAGCCGGCGCTCGACCGTCGTCGCCTCGCGTGCCAGGGAACGTCCGCCGAGAACGGCCCAGGTCGCCGCCGCCGTCGTGACGACCTGGAGGACCGGGCTCCGTCGGCCCACGCGCTCGACGGCCGCGCCGACCGCCGCCGTCGCTCCGACGAGGACCGCCACGTGCACGGCGCCCCGTGGGCGGCTCCGCGCATGTAGGCGTTTCTCGAGTGCAGCTGCGGCTGAGCCGAACCCGGCAACGGGGTGCCACCGTCGCGGGTCGCCGAAGGCCTGGTCGGCGAGCCAGCCGAGCGTGAGCCCGAGCGCCCGCGCGCTCACCGGGGTGCGAGCACGTCGAGCCCGGCCACCGCACCGATGACCGCCACCGCGGGGGCGGTCAGGCCGGCTGCCCGTGCAGCCGCGTCGATGCCTGACAGGGGCGCTCGCACGGAGCGCATGCTCGGCAGGCCCGCGTCGGCGACGACGGCGGCGGGGGTGTCGGCGGGGAGCCCCTCGCGCACGAGGGTGTCGGCGATGGCCCCGAGCGTCGCGACGCCCATGAGGACGACGAGCGTCGTGTTGCTCCGCGCCAGTGCGCCCCAGTCGAGGGTGCTGCGGGGGTCGCCCGGTGGCACGTGGCCGCTGACGACGGTGAACCCCTGCACGAGTGCCCGGTGCGTCACGGGGATGCCGGCGAGGGCCGGGCCCGCGATGCTCGAGGACACCCCGGGCACGACGACGACCGGCACGCCGGCCTCGGCGCACGCCTCCGCCTCCTCGCCGCCGCGCCCGAAGACGAAGTTGTCGCCACCCTTGAGGCGCACGACGTCGCGCCCGGCCAGGGCGTGCTCGACGATGACCTCGTTGATCCGCTCCTGCGGTGTGAACGCGCCGCGCGGGATCTTGCCGACGTCGACGAGGAGCACGTCGGGGCGGGCATGGCGCAGCGCGTCGAGCGGAGCGAGCCGGTCGTGGACGATGACGTCCGCGGCGCGCACGGCGTCCAGACCCGCCACCGTGAGCAGCCCGGGGTCGCCGAGGCCGCCGCCGACGAGCGTCACGGTGCCGACGCGACGCCCCTCGGACGCCGCCCGAGGCGACGCCGCCGTGTGCTCCGGTGCCTGCGCCGGCCTCGCGCGCACGACGACGTCGAACTCGGCCGGGTCGGCCATCGGATCCCGGATGACCAGGCCCCGCTCGACGAGGTCTCGGAGCGTGGTCCCCAGGGCGTTGTCGGGGGCGTCGACGGTCACGGTGGCGCCCTCGCGCAGCAGCGTGGACACCGTTGCCGCCGTGGACGGCTCGACACCGACGAGCAGGACTCGGCGACCGCGGAACATCGACTCAGGCGACACGACGACCCCTCAGCTCGGACAGGGCGGACACGAAGGCGCGCGAGGTCGCGGCGTCCCGGACGGCGACGCGGACCCAGGCGGGGCCGAGCCCCGGGAACGTCTCACCGCGCCGGACGGCGAAGCCACACGCCGCGAGGTCCTCACGGACCGACACCGGGCCGAGCGGCGAGGTGTCGACGAGGACGAACGGCGTGGCCGGGCTTCCGGCCACGGTGAAGCCCGCGGCGTCCAGCTCGGCCAGGAGTACGGCCCGGTCGCGGCCGAAGGCGAGGGCGGCGGCCTCCGCCTCGGCACTCGCCCGGTCGGACGTGCAGGCGACCGTCGCGGCGAGGGCCGGCGTCGACACCGACCACGGCGGTTGCACGGCGCGGAGCCGGGCGACGAGGGCGGGGTCGCCGACGACGTAGCCGGCCCGAAGCCCGGCCAGGCCCCAGGTCTTCGTCAGCGAGCGGAGCACGAGCACGCCGTCGAGGTCGTCGCCGTCGTCGACCCCGAGCAGCGACTCCGTCTCGCCGGGCACCGCGTCCATGAACGCCTCGTCGACGACGAGCACGCGGCCCGGGGCCCGCAGTGCGAGGACGTCGGCGCGGGGGTGCAGGACCCCCGTCGGGTTCGTCGGGTTGCCGACGACGACGAGGTCGGCGTCGGCTCCTGCAGACGCCCGGCCGCCGGCGCGGTACGCGTCGGGCGCGAGGCGGAAACCCTCGCCGGCGCCCAGCGCGTGCCGGTGCACGTCGTGACCGGCGGCCCGGAGCGCGGCCTCGGGCTCGGTGAACTGCGGGTGCACGACCGACGGGCGACGCGTCGGAAGGGCCCGCGCGACGAGCGTGAACGCCTCCGCGCCACCGGCGGTCGGCAGCACGGCCTCGACGGGCACGCCGTGCCGGGCGGCGATCGCCTCGGTGGCGGCCGTCGCGTCGGGGTAGCGGCCGAGGTCGGCGAGCGACCGTGCCACGACGTCGGCGAGCCACGGCGGCGGCGCGGGGAGCCGCACGTTGACGGCGAGGTCGACGAGGCCCGGGGCGATGTCACGGTCGCCGTGGTGGTGCAGGTCGACGCTCACCGCCGGCTCCCGGCGGCCGCCATGTGACGCTCTGCGTAAGCGTGCACCGACGACGCGAACTCGGCTGCGAGGAAAGGATGCCCGGCCCAGTGCGTGTGCAGGTAGGAGGCATGCAGCGTCGCGCGACCGGTGCCGGCCGGGTCGAGGGCGAACCCCTCGGGCTGCCCGTCGAGGAGCCAGGCCGCCTCCGCGGTGGCCACGTCACCCCCATCGGTCGTCACCACCGTGCGGTGGAACTCGTGCCCCGTGACGCGTCGTCCCGGCTCGGCGAGGACCGACGCCGTCGGTGCCACCGCCGACCGGTAGCCCATCGTCAGGCGCGGGCCCATCGAGGCGACGGCAGGCAGGACGCCGGCCATCGGGTCGCCGTCGAGGCTCTCGCACAGGTAGAGCAGGCCGGCGCACTCGGCCACGGTCGGCAGGCCGCCGAGCACGGCGTCGCGGACCTCGCCGAGCAGCGAGGTGTTCGCGGCGAGGGCCTCGGCGTGCACCTCGGGGAAGCCGCCGCCGAGGTAGAGCCCGGCCGTGCCCGGGGGCAGCGACGCGTCGCGCGTCGGGTCGACGACGACCGGCTCGAGACCCGCCGCGCGCAGCAGCTCCTCGGTCTCGGTGTAGCGGAAGGTGAAGGCCCGGCCGCCCGCCACGGCGACGACGGGGCGCCGGTCGCCGGCAACCGGGTGCCCGAGCTCGGCCGCGGCGTCCCACGGCGTCCCGGTGAGGTCCGGGGCGGAGCGGGCGATCGACAGGACCGCGTCGAGGTCGACGTGCGAGGCGACCCGCTCACCGAGTCGCTCCACCGCAGCGGCGGCCTCGACACGTTCGGCGGCGGGCACGAGCCCGAGGTGGCGCGACGGCGCCTCGATGCCGACGTCGCGCGGCAGCACCCCGAGCACCGGGACGCCCGAGGTCTCGACGGCCGACCACACCTCGCGCAGGTGCCGACCCGACGCCGCCTTGTTGAGCACGACGCCCGCCACCCGGATGCGGGGGTCGAAGGTCGCGAGCCCGTGGACGATCGCGGCCGCGGTGCGCGTCGTGTTCGACACGTCGACGGTGAGCACGACGGGAGAGGACGTCAGGGCCGCGACGTGCGCCGTCGAGGCGAAACCGTCGGTGCCGAGCCGGCCGTCGAACAGGCCCATGACGCCCTCGACCACCGCGACGTCGGCGCCGCGCCCGGCGTGGAGCAGCAGCGGCTCGATGCGGTGCTCGCCGCAGAGGAACGGGTCGAGGTTGCGGCCCGGGCGACCCGTGGCGACCGCGTGGTAGCCGGGGTCGATGTAGTCGGGCCCGACCTTGAGGCCGGCGACGTCGAGGCCCCGGCCGCGCAGCGCCGACATGAGGCCGGTCGCGACCGTCGTCTTGCCGTGGCCCGATCCCGGGGCGGCGACGACGAGCCGCGGCAGCCGCGCGGTGGAGGGCGGCAGCGGGTCGGGGGTCTGCAGCCGGCCGAGCGCGGCGTCCAGGGCGCTCACCACTCGATCCCCCGCTGGCCCTTCTGGCCGTCGTCGAAGGGGTGCTTGACCTTCGTCATCTCGGTGACGAGGTCGGCGAGGTCGACGAGCGCCTCCGGGCAGCGCCGGCCGGTGATGACGACGTGCTGGTGCCCCGGCCGGTCGCGCAGGGTGGTGACGACGTCGTCCACGTCGATCCAGCCCCACGCCATCGGGTAGGTGAACTCGTCGAGCACGTAGAGCCCGTGGGTCTGCGCCGCGAGCCGGCGTTTGATCTCGGCCCAGCCCTCGCGTGCCGCCTCGGCGTGGTCCTCGTCGGTGCCCTCCCTGCGGGTCCACGACCAGCCGCTGCCCATCTTGTGCCACTCCATCGGCCCGCCGACGCCCGCGTCGCGGTGCAGCCGGCCGAGGGTCTCGATGGCGGTCTGCTCGCCGATGCGCCACTTGGCGCTCTTCACGAACTGGAACACCCCGACCGACCAGCCCTGGTTCCAGCCGCGCAGGGCGAGGCCGAACGCGGCCGTCGACTTGCCCTTGCCGTCGCCGGTGTGGACGACGACGAGCGGTCGGTTGCGGCGCTGGCGGGTGGTCAGGCCGTCGTCGGGGACGGTCGTCGGCTGTCCGCGCATCAGGCGGCCCTCCTGCTCGGGGTGGCGGTCGCCGTGCTGGTGCGCGCGGCGTCGAGGATCGTCTGCGCCGCGACCTCGCCGACGGGCCGGTGCTCCGCCCCGAGGTCGACGGCGAGGCGGGCGGCGAGACCGAGGCGCATCCGACCCGACTCGCAGTCGACGACGACGGCGTCGACGCCCTCGTGGTGCAGCTGCCGCGCGACGCGCGTGGCGCGGGCCACCGCGTCGGGCCCCGCGGTGGCGCGTCCGTCGGTGACGACGACGAGCAGCGGTCGGCGGCTGGGGTCGCGCAGGCGCTCGACGCGCAGCGTCTCCCGCGCGGTCAGCAGGCCCTCGGCGAGCGGCGTCCGGCCCCCGAAGGGCAGGTCGCGCAGGCGGGCGGCGGCGACGTCGACCGACCCGGTGGGTGGCAGGACGAGCTCGGCGCCGGTGTCGCGGAAGGTGACGAGGCCGACCTTGTCGCGCCGCTGGTAGGCGTCGAGGAGCAGCGACAGGACGGCGGAGGTGACGGCTTCGAGGCGACGCCGCGCGGCCATCGAGCCGGACGCGTCGACGCAGAGGAGCACGAGGTTGGACTCGCGGCCCTGGAGCACCGCCCGGCGCAGGTGGCTCGGGCGCACGTGGAGGCGCCGCGTGGCCCCAGCCGGGCACGGTGCTCGGTCCGCTGCCGCTGCGCGGACCGTCGCCGGCAGGTGGAGCGGACCGCTGGGCGCGGCGGTATCGCGGACGCGTCGGCCGGTCGTCGTGACGGCCGCCGAGCGGCGTCCGGCGGCGCCGTGGCCGAGGCCGCGTGCCGTGAGCAGCCGGGCGCGGGGTGCCTGGTCGGGCACCGACGCGGACCGCGCGGGAGCGCTGCCGCCCCCGGCCGGGCGCCCCTCGGTGTCCTCGGGCTCGCCGGACTCGCCGGGCTCCGACGTGTCACCCTCCGACGCGCTCCCCTCCGGCTGCGCCTCCGAGGCACCGTCGCTCGGGGTGCCGTCGTTGTTCTCCGGGCCGCCGCCCTCCGGCCCGCCGTCGTCCCTGGGGCCGGGGTCCTCAGGCTCGTCGTGGCCGAGCAGCTGGTCGAGGAGGTCCTCGTCGAGGCCCGGGGCGTCGAAGGGGTTGCGGCGCCGGCGGTGCGGGAGGGCCAGGCGGGCCGCTGCACGGACGTCGTCGCGGGTCACGACCGTCCGCCCGCTCCACGCCGCATGGGCCACGGCGGCGCGCGCCGTGACGATGTCGGCGCGCAGGCCGTCGACCTCGAACCCGGCGCACACCTCGGCGATGCGGGCGAGCACGGCATCGGGCAGCACGACGTCACGGACGCGCTCACGGGCGTCGCTGATGCGCCCGCGCAGCCCGTCCTGCTCGGCCTCCCACCGGTGCGTGAACCCGGCCGGGTCGGCGTCGAAGGCCATCCGGCGGCGCACCACCTCGGCACGCAGGGCCGGCTCGCGCGGGGCCGCCACCTCGACGGTGAGCCCGAACCGATCGAGCAGCTGTGGCCGCAGCTCGCCCTCCTCCGGGTTCATCGTGCCGACGAGGACGATCCGGGCCGCGTGCGACACCGAGACGCCGTCGCGCTCGACCGTGCTGCGGCCCATGGCGGCGGCGTCGAGCAGGAGGTCGACGAGGTGGTCGTGCAGGAGGTTGACCTCGTCGACGTAGAGGATGCCGCGGTGGGCGGCCGCGAGCAGGCCCGGCTGGTAGGCGGTCTCGCCCCGTCCGAGCGCGCGCTCGAGGTCGAGGGAGCCGACGACACGGTCCTCGGTGGCGCCGATCGGCAGCTCGACGAGACGGGCCGGCCGGGAGTCCGCATCCGCTGACGCCACGTGCGGACCGTCGGGGCACGACGCGTCGGGGTCGGCGGGGTCGCAGCCGAAGCGGCAGCCCGGCACCACGCCCAGCGAGGGCAGCACGGCGGCCAGGCCGCGGACCATCGTCGACTTGGCGGTGCCCTTCTCGCCCCGCACGAGGACGCCGCCGACCTCCGGCGAGACCGCCGTCAGGACGAGCGCGAGCGCGAGGTCGTCGGAGCCGACGACGGCCGAGAACGGGAACGTCGGCGTCAGCGTGGGTGCCGCACCCCGTGAGGGGCTGGCGGGGTCGGTCGAACCGTCGCGCATGCGTGGCCTCCTGCGGGTGCCTCGCCCGCGTGGTCGTCCAGGACCGGCCCGGACGGGCGCGGTCGGCGACGAGGGACGTCCTGGCTCCCCCGCAGGCGGGGATCACAGTGGCGGGACCGCTCCGGACTCTCACCGGATTCCTCTCCCGTCGCCACCGGGCAGTCTGCCAGAAGCCCGCGCGGCCCGACGGGCCGAGCCCGCCCAGCCGGCGCGGCAGACGTCAGGCGGTGCGGGGCAGGAGGTCGAGACCGACGTCGGTCGGCAGGGCGCCGACGATGGAGCGCCACACCTTCCCGGCCGAGGTGCCGGCGAGGATCGGGCCCTCGGCATCGGCGTCGATGCGCAGCAGCCCCGCCGGGGTGTCGAGCCAGGCGACGCGACGGGTGACGGTCGTCGGCCCGACGGCGTGGGCGACGTCGATGCCGCACACCTGCCACCGGCCCGAGCGCAGCGACGCCGCGAGGACGGGCCACGCGGACGCCGCGCCGGCCAGCTCGGCGGCAGCGTCCTCGCGGGCGAAGGGGTCGCACGACAGCAGCGCGTCGAGGACGTCGGCGTGGACGCGCCCGCCGCGGCCCTCGAGCCGCGGTCGCGACTGCAGGTCGGTGAGGCGCACGAGCGTCACGGCGAGGAACTCCGCGTCGACCTCCAGGAAGTCGTGCGTGCCGTCGCCCCGGTCGAGCAGCAGCGCCGACACGCGGTCGAGCCAGCCCTCGTGCAGCCGCGTGCCGCTCGGCGTCGACACCTCGACCTCGAGGCGGGCGCACGGCTCCTCGACCGTGCCGAGCCCGGCCCGGACCGACGGGTGCGCGCGGCCTTCGACCGCGACGCCCGACGCCGCGAACGGCACCTCGGCGACCGCGCCGCCCGATCGGCCGACGTGGTCGACGAGGGCGAAGAACGTGTCCGCGTCGGCGCGCAGCCGCGCGGTCGAGGCGTCGAACTCGAGCGTGCCGATGGGCCCTGCTGCGTGGTGGTCGTCCGTGTGCATGCTGCCGCCTACCTTGTTCCCCCTGGGGCATGACCCCGTGCGATGAACTCGCCCCCGCGAGTGCCGTGCGAAGCCATGATGGGGCAAATCCTCCTCAAATGGACGGTTACGACCGTCGAATCTGCGCCCGACCACCGAATCCGTGGGACGACCGAGTCCGGCGCTAGGGTCACCCGCGTGGTCGAGGTCATCGTCGAGGTGGTGGGGGTGGGTGCCTCCGGGCTGTCGTCGCTCGGTGCGGACGCGCGTCGGGTCGTCGAGGGCGCGGACGTCCTCGTCGGCGGGACGCGGCACCTGGAGCTGGTCGCGCACGCCGCGCCGGGCGCCGAGCACGTCCCCTGGCCGTCGCCCCTGCTCCCGGGGCTGCGCGAGCTGCTCCGACGCGTCGCGGGGCGTCGCGTCGTCGTGCTCGCCAGCGGCGACCCCCTCGTCTCCGGGATCGGCTCGACCCTCGTGTCGGCGCTCGGGCCCGACGCCGTCCGGATCCACCCGGGCCTCTCGTCCGTGGCTCTCGCGCGAGCCCGGATGCGCTGGTCGGCGGAGGAGTCCGACGCCGTGACGCTCGTCGGCCGCGACGTCGACCGGCTCCGCCGCGAGCTCGCCCCGGGACGGCGCCTCGTCGTGCTGACGAGCGGCCCCGACGCGCCCGAACGGGTCTGCGCGGTGCTCGAAGAGGAGGGGTACGCGTCGAGCCGCGTCACGGTGCTCGGCCACCTCGGCGCCGACGACGAGACGCGCACCGACGGCGTCGCCGGCACGTGGGCCGCTGGGCCCGCCGCGACGCTCCACGTCGTCTGCGTCGAGTGCGTGCCCGACGCCGGGGCCCGCCCGCGCTCGCTGGCTCCCGGCCTGCCGGACGACGCCTTCGACCACGACGGCCAGCTGACCAAGCGCGTCGTGCGGGCCGCCGCCCTCGCCCACCTCGCCCCGCAGCCCGGCGACGTCCTCTGGGACCTCGGCGCCGGAGCCGGCTCGGTCGGCATCGAGTTCGCCCGCCAGCACCCGCGCAACCACGTCGTCGCCGTCGAGCGCGACCCGGTCCGCGCCGAGCGGGTGCGCGCCAACGCCCGACGCCTCGGCGTGCCCGGTCTCGAGGTCGTCGAGGCGCGCTCGGCCGACGTCGTCGACGACCTCCCCCGTCCCGACGGCGTGTTCGTCGGCGGCGGGGCGAGCGCCGACCTGCTCGAGCGGGCCTGGGAGGCTCTGGCGCCGGGTGGTCGAGTCGTCGTCCACGGCGTCACCGTCGAGACCGAGCTGCTGCTCCACGACGCCCGCGCCCGGCTCGGCGGTGCCCTCACCCGCATCGCCGTCGAGGACCTCGAGCCGCTCGGCTCGCTCACCGGGTGGAAGCCCGCCCGAGCCGTCGTCCAGTGGTCCGCGACGAAGCCCCACCCCGCCACCGAGGAGCCTGCGTGACCGTCCACTTCATCGGCGCCGGACCCGGCGCGGCCGACCTGCTCACCCTCCGGGCCACCCGCCTCATGGCGGAGTCGCCCGTCTGCCTCTACGCCGGCACGTACATCGGCGCCGAGGTGCTCGCGCACTGCCCCGACGGCGCGACCCTCGTCGACACCCAGCACCTGTCGCTCGACGAGATCTCCGCGCGCTGCGTCGAGGCCCACGAGGCCGGGCACGACGTCGCGCGGCTCTGTTCCGGCGACCCGTCGATCTACTCGGCCGTCGCCGAGCAGACCCGACGCCTCGACCGGGCCGGCGTGCCCTGGGACGTCACGCCCGGCGTCCCCGCCTACGCCGCGGCCGCCGCGCTCGTCGGACGCGAGCTGACCGTGCCCGAGGTGACCCAGTCGGTGGTGCTGACCCGCGCGCACCGCGACTCGACGGCGATGCCGCCCACCGAGGCGCTCGCGAACTTCGCCCGCACCCGCGCGACGCTCGTGCTGCACCTCGCGATTCGGCACGTGCGCCGCCTCGCCGCCGAGCTCGTCGACGACTACGGCTCCGACTGCCCGGTCGTCGTCGTCGCGAACGCCGAGCAGCCCGACCAGCTCGTCCTGCGCGGCACGCTCGCCGACGTCGCGGACACGGTGGAGCAGGCCGGGCTGCGGCAGGCCGCGGTCATCCTCGTCGGACACGCGCTCGGTGCCCGCGAGACCGACGACTTCGTCGAGTCGCACCTGTACGGAACGCGAATCACCAACCGGCAGTGAGTGTTTGGGTGTCGTGATGGCGTCGTGACGCGTCGTGTGTCAGGATGCGACTGCCGCAGTGCACGGGAAGTCGGTGTGATTCCGACGTGGTCCTCGCCACTGTGACCAGGGAGCAAGTCCCCACCACCGCCACTGACGACCGCAGGTTCGCGCCGGGTCGTCGGGAAGGCCGGGGAGGAGCGTCGATCTGGAAGCCAGGAGACCGGCTGCGGCGTGATCTGTCCACGAGGCATGGAAGAAAGGGTCCATCCACCATGGCCACTGCCGCTGTCGCAACCCCCACCACCCGCGTCCACGTTCCCGTCTGGGCGTGGGCGCTGCTCGCGTTCGCCGTCTTCGCGCTGTACTTCCTCGCGCAGGAGAACGGCGCGCTGCTCAGCACGCCTGCCGCACAGATGCTCCACGAGCTGACGCACGACGCGCGCCACGCCCTCGGCGTCCCCTGCCACTGAGGTGGGGGTGAGCTTCGGCTCCGTGCTGCGGCGCGGGGCCCTCTCCGGCGTGCTCGCCGGGGTGGCGTCCGCCGCCGTCATCTGGCTCGTCGTCGAACCGGTCATCCGTCGTGCCCTCGCGATCGAGGACGCACGAGGCGAGCACGCCCACGGCGGAGGGCAGTCCGGGCTCGGGCTGCCCGCCGCGCTGCTCGCGCACGGCGGTGACGAGCCGCTCGTGTCGCGCACGGCGCAGGTCGTCGCGGGTGGCGTCACCGCGGTCCTCGTCGGCCTCGCCGTCGGCGTCGTGTTCGCGGTCGTCTTCGCGCGGATGCGCGACCGCCTCCCCGGGCGCGGCGACCTCGGTCGCGCGCTCGTGCTCACCGCGGTCGGGTTCGCCGCCGTCAGCCTCCTTCCCGGGCTGAAGATGCCGGCCAACCCGCCGGCGGTGGGGGACCCCGACACCGTCGGGCAGCGGACGACGCTCTACGTCCTCGTCCTCCTGCTCGGGGTGGCGCTCGCACTCGCGGTGCCGACGCTCGACCGCGCGCTCGCGGGACGCGTCGAGGCCCCGACGCGCTGGGCCCTCGACGTGCTCGCGGTCGTCGTCGGTGTGGGGCTCGTCTTCGCCGTCGTGCCGGGTACGCCCGACGTCGTGCCGGCGGACGTGCCGGCCGACCTGCTCTGGGAGTTCCGCCTCGCGTCGCTGGCCCAGCTCGCGACGATGTGGCTCGCGCTCGGGGTGTCGTTCGGCCTGCTCATGGAGCGTGCTCAGCGGCGCGAGCCGGTTGCCGCGTGAACCGCACCGGCGAGCGGCTGTGCATCGTGCGGGCCTGCCGGGACTGCTGCTGCGGTACCGAGGCCAAGCACCCGGGCGTCAACCACGACGGGCTCCTCGCCCGGCTCGAGGCCGGCACCCGGGGCCGCGCCCGCGTGCTGCGCAGCGCGTGCCTGCTCGCCTGCGACGAGTCGAACGTCGTCGTCGTGACGCCGTCACCGATCGGGCGCAGCCAGGGAGGACGACCGGCCTGGCTGCGCCGGGTGCTCGACGACGCGACGGTCGACGCCGTGGCGCTGTGGGTGCGCCGTGGCGGACCGGGTGTCGTGCCGCCGCCCGCCGAGCTCGCGGCGTCACTGTTCTCGCCGAACGCCCTCTCCGTCACCTACGCCCCGGTCGAGGTGGCGGAGGCGGTCGGCTCGGGCGCGTGATCCCGGCCGTCGACGGTCAGCGGCGCAGCGTCAGCCAGCGCTCGTCGACGACGAACCCGAGGGTCGCGTTGGCGGCGAGGATCGCGACGTTGTCGTCCGAGCCGCCGGTGCGCACGGACGCGACGCCGTCGCCGGCGAGTGCCAGCAGCGAAGTTGCCTTCATCGCGGTGGCGACGCCTCGGCCCCGCCAGGCCGCTGCGACGACCGTGACGTCGACCTCGGCGCGAGAGCCGTCGACGTCGACCCAGGTCATCCCCACCAGGCCGTCGTCGGGATGGAGGGCGCCGAACGCCCGCCGGTCCGGCGTCGGCGTGGCGGTCTCGGTGACGAGCGGGCGGCGAGCCGTGGCGACGTCGCCGGGGTAGTCCCCGAGGGCGGCCTCGTCGAGGGCCAGCACGGCGTCGGTGTCGGCCGGTCCGAGCTCGCGCACGGTCAGTGGCTGCTCGATGCGTTCGGCCACGGCGCGGAGCGTGGCGTGGTCGATCGCCGTGAGGTCGATCTCGGCGGCCCACGACCGCGCACTCACCGACCAGCCCTCCGCGAGCAGCGTCGGCACTCGAGGATCGGTGGAGCGAAGGACGATCGGCGAGGACGTGCCGGGTGCCGGCACCGCGTCAGTCCTGGTCATCGCCCGGCGCCTCGTCGACGAGCAGGTCGAGGTGGACGCCGAGGAGGCGGCCGTCCGCGTCGTAGGTGCCGACGACGGGGTAGAACCCGTCGCCCCAGCCGGAGTGGCACAGGACGACGTTCTCCCCGGCTGCCGCCGCGGGCATGACGATGTTGGCGCAGCCACCCCGGAGGTGGGACGCGTCGTCCATGCGGTTGAACCAGGCGTCCGGGCGGCCGTTGTCGAACACCATCTCGTACCAGTTGCCGTCGGGCATGCAGCGCGCGATGGCCTCGGCGTCGGCGAAGCCGACGGTGCCGGCGTCGACACCGACGCCGTAGAACTCGCCGTCGGGTGCAGGCTCCCGTCCCTCGGGTGTCAGCGTCTCGCTGCGGACGGCGACGCCGTCGGCGAGGACGACGCTGAGGTAGGCCTCACGCAGGTGCGTCCCGTCCTGCTCGTCGCTGACGTCGGCGACCGTGACGCGGACGAGGTGGTCTCCCGGCGGCACTGCGACCACGAGCCCTTCGCCGAGCGTGACGAAGGGGTCGCTGGCCTCGAGGCGGCCACTCGGCACCCGCACGGTGCCCAGGTCGTGGACCTGGTGGGCATAGCGCGTGCCCTCCACGCGTCCGGAGGTCAGCGGCAGGAACGTGGTCGGCGGCGTCATGGCGCCGAGACTAGGGGTAGCGGCCGACGGTGCGGGGCTTGCCGTGGCGGGCGACCGGCACACGTCCCGAGCCATAGGGTGAGGCCATGACGGACGCCTCCCGCACCACGTACGTGCTCGTCGACGGCGAGAACATCGACGCCACGCTCGGCACCTCGATCCTCGGACGGCGTCCGCGCCCCGAGGAGCGGCCGCGGTGGGAGCGGCTGCTCCAGTTCGCCGAGGAGGAGTGGGGCCAGCCCGCGCAGGGCCTCTTCTTCCTCGCGGCCAACACCGAGCTGCCGATGGCGTTCGTGCAGGCCCTGCTCGCCATCGGGTACCGGCCCGTGCCGCTGTCCGGTGCGCCGGGCCAGAAGGTCGTCGACATCGCCATCCAGCGCACCCTCGTCGAGCTGCGCAGCCGCGAGTCCGACGTCGTCCTCGTCAGCAACGACGGTGACTTCCTCGAGCAGCTCGGCGACGTCCTCGACGGCCGACGTGCCGGCGTCGTCGGCTTCACCGAGTTCCGCAACAAGGGCTTCGACGCGCTGACCGACCGTGGGCTCCAGCTCTTCGACCTCGAGTACGACGTGCTGGCCTTCAACACCCACCTGCCGCGGGTCCGGATCATCCCGATCGACGAGTTCGACCCGACCCAGTTCCTCTGAGCCGCGGGCGGTTCGCCCCGCTCGTCAGTCGACGAAGCGGGGCGTCCACACCTGGCCGGACGGCGTGACCCGGGTGCGCGTCGCACCGACCATGACGAGGCACTTCATGTCGATCGACGCCGGGTCGAGCTCGGCGAGCGTCGTGACGGTCAGCGACTCCTCGGCCCGGCCGACGTCGCGCCCCACGACGACCACCTGGTCGGGCCCGCGGACCTCCAGCAGCAGCTCCCGGGCTGCGGCCACCTGCTGCGTACGGCTGCGCGAGGCCGGGTTGTAGAGCGCGACGGCGAGGTCGGCCTCGGCGGCGGCGCGCAGGCGCGTGGCGACGACGTCCCACGGCTTGAGCCGGTCGGACAGCGAGATGACGGCGAAGTCCCCGCCGAGCGGCGCCCCGGCCCGGGCGGCGACGGCCTGTGCGGCGGTGACGCCGGGGACGACACGGACCGGGACGTCGCCGTAGCCGTGGGTCTCGGCGGCCTCGAAGACGGCCGACGCCATGCCGAACACGCCCGCGTCGCCGCCCGACACGACGGCGACCCGCTCGCCCTTGCGGGCCAGTTCGAGCGCGTCCCGGGCGCGGTCGACCTCGATGGTGTTGCCCGACGCGTGCCGCGTCAGGCCCTCGCGCTGCGGCACTCGCGCGACGTACGGCGCGTACCCGACGACGTGGGCGACGCCGGCCAGCTCGGCCGACGCCTCGGGCGTGAGCCACCGCTCGGGGCCGGGTCCGAGGCCCACGACGACCACCTCACCGAGCGCTTCACCGGCCGGTTGCCCGGCCGAGATGCTCTGCTCCGCAGAGGGTTTCGCCATCGATGATGCGGCGCGACCGGCAGCGTCGGCGCGAAGGTCGCGCCCCGGCACGACGACCATCGACATGTAGGGCACGGTCGACGCGTCGACATCGGCCACGGGCAGCACACGCTCGGCGTCGCTGCTCGCCCGCTCGACGTACCGCGCCTCGTCGAGACGGCCGGCTTGGCGCAGCGCTTCGCGCACGTTCTCGAACGTGCGGCCCAGCTTCATGACGACCGCGGCCTCGGTGTCCGCGAGCCGTCGGGCGAGCTCGGGCACCGGCAGGGTCCCGGGCAGGATGGTCAGGACGTCCTCGTGGCGGCACAGGCCGGTGGCGACGGCGGCTGCCGACCCGCTGACCGACGTCACACCCGGCACGACCGCGGTGTCGTACCGGTCTGCGAGCCGGTCGTGCAGGTACATGTACGTGCCGTAGAAGAGCGGGTCGCCCTCGGCGAGCACGACGACGTCGCGGCCCGAGTCCAGATGAGCCGCAAGGCGATCCGCCGATGCGTCGTAGAAGTCGGCCATGAGGCCGTGGTAGCCGAGCGGGTGGTCGGTGGAGCCCGTCGTCACCGGGTAGACGAGCAGCTCCTCGACGACGCCGTCGCGGACGTACGGCGCCGCGATGCGTCGCGCGATCGAGTCGCCGCGCGGGCCGCTGTGGTAGGCCACGACGTCGGCCTCGCCGATGAGCCGCGACGCCTTGACGGTGACGAGCTCGGGGTCGCCCGGGCCGACGCCGACGCCGCGGAGCCGGCCGGTCACAGCTCCTCCTCCCGGGCCAGGGCGTTGACGGCCGACGCAGCCAGCGCGGATCCACCGCGCCGGCCGTGCACGACGAGCCACGGGATGCCGAAAGGGTTCTCGGACAGGGCCACCTTCGACTCGGCCGAGCCGATGAACCCGACCGGGATGCCCACGACCGCAGCCGGGCGAGGGCCACCGTCGGCGACGACCTCGAGGAGGTGGAACAGGGCGGTGGGCGCGTTGCCGATCGCCACGACCGCACCCTCGAGCCGGTCGCCCCACAGGGAGACGGCCGCGGCCGACCGTGTCGTGCCCCACGCGCGCGCGAGCGCCGGGACCCGTTCGTCGCGGAGCGTGCAGACGACCTCGTTGTCGTGCGGCAGGCGGGCGCGGGTGATGCCGGAGGCGATCATGTGTGCGTCGGTGAGGATGGGTGCCCCTGCGCGCAGCGCCGCCCGGGCGGAGCGGACGAGGTCGGCGTGCACGGAGATGTGCTCGGTGAGGTCGACGTCGCCGCTCGCGTGGACCATTCGCACGGCGACGACACGGGCGTCCTCGGGCAGGTGGTCGAGCCGGGCCTCGGAGCGGATCGTCGCGAAGGACCGACGGTAGATCTCCTGCCCGTCGTCGACGTACGCGTACCGCCGCGTGGGGCGGACCAGGGGGGTCATCGGTCCTCCGAGGGGTGGGGAGAGGGAGATGTCGCGCCGGTGACGGTGGCGACCGCATGCGCGAGCGAGCGCGGTGCAAGGACGTCGACGTAGCCGGACTGCGGTGTGCCGCAACGTCGTTCGCAGCCGCTGACGTGGACCGGGAGGGCTCCCGGCGGAACGATCGAGGCGAGCGCCCGGGCGAAGCCGCGGGTGTCGACGTCGCTGCGCGCGCAGCCCGGGGCGCCGGTGCACGCGTGCAGCCGCAGCCACGGCGACCCCGCCTCGACGACGAGGCCCGCCTCCCCGAGACGGCCCAGCATGGTCGCCGCGCCCGGCACGACGAGGGACCGCCAGGGGGTCACGACGACCTCGTCCGCCAGCCGGGACAGCGCGTCCACGTGCCGACGCGTCAGGAGCCCGAGCGGCACCGCGGCCACGGCGTGGTCGCCGACGGCCCCGACGGGGCGCCCCGGCTCCGAGGGGAGTGGGAGGTCGATCGCCGACGCCCCGAGGTGGTCGACGATCTCGCGGACGTGCCAGGCCCCCGGCGCCGCCGCGGCACGCGCGTCGAGGAACCGGTGCGCCACCCCGACCATCGCGGCCGCCGCGTCGTCGAGGTCCACGACGAACCCCCGGTCGGGCGAGCCGACGAGGACGGCCGCGCGACGCATGTCGAGGGCGAGCAGCCCGACGTCGAACGACTCACGGACGACGTCACCCCGGCCGTCGTCGAGGACGAACAGGAAGCGTCCGGGCAGGCCAGCGAGTGCCGGGTCGGCGCAGACGGCGGCGTCGAGGGCTCGGACCACCGGGCGCACGTCGCACCAGCCGGCGTCGTCGAGGCCGCTCAGCGGCGAGGCGACGACGTTGCGGACCAGCTCATGGGGCTCCGAAGGGACGAGGCCGGTTGCCGAGATCGCGCGGCGGACGTCCGCGGGCACCGGGGCGGGCAGCCCGCGCAGCTGCAGGGCAGCGCGCGACGTCAGCTGCAGCGTCGGATCCGCTTGTGCCGCAACGATGTCGAGTAGGCTTGCGAGGGCATCGACGGGGACGGGACGGCCACCCGGACGTACCCTGACGATGGCACCGTCGGCCGCCGCGAAGGGTCGCGAGACGCCCGGGCAGGCGTCGGCTGCCGGTCGGTCTCGGGTCCCCGGGGCGGTCACGCGGCACATCGTAGGCCCGGCCGGCACGAGGGCAAGCCCGCCGTTCGGCGCGCGCGGCCAGTGTCACGGCGCCGGGGCCCACATGTACTGCGGCGTCTGGCACACCTCGACGAAGCCGAGCCGCTCGTACGTGGGCCGGCCCATCGTCGAAGCCATGAGCACCGCCTCGCTGCAGCCGCGCTCCCGGCCGAGGTTCATCAGGGTCGCGGTCACGGCGTACCCGACGCCGCGCCGCCGGGCCGGCCCGAGCGTCGCGACGTTGTAGATGCCCAGCGTGCGGCCGGTGAGGAAGCCCGAACCGGCCCCGACGGGCTCGCCGTCGAGGCGGGCGACGACGTGGAAGGCGGCGTCCGTGGGCAGCGAGGCCAGCCCCCGGGTCAGCGGCTCGGTGACGAGGTCGGGAAACCCGAACCCCTCGACCATGACCCCGATGAGGTCGGCGGTGACGCCTTCGTCCTCGACGGTCAGACCCGCCACCGTGCCCGGGTCGACCGCGCCGTCCAGCGGCACGTGCATCCCCGGCTCCGACTCGGGCTCGATGCCGCGAGACCGGATCGCCGCATCGATCTCAGGCGTCAGGTGCGACGGCGTCGCCCACCACAGGAAGGGCAGTCCGCGGGCCAGGTAGCCGTCGACGAGCGCAGCCGCCCGCGTCGCCTCCGCGCCTCTTGCGAAGCGCGCCCCGCAGATCGCGTTGAACAGCGGGAACGCCACGTCGGAGGTGTAGGCGACGACGTCGTCGTCGGGCAGGCGCGTCACGACTCCGCTCGCCGTCATCAGCTCGAACAGGGAGACGAGGTTGTCCTCGACCGCGGCCACGCGAGGATCGGTCACGCTCGCACGCTAGACCCGCTCCGAGGCGTCCCGCAGGCGAACGGCCCTGCCCCCCGAGCGCACACCGCGGGCGTCCTGCGCGCGACGGGGACGCTGCGGCTAGGGTGGCCCCAGCGTCGTCGACCAGGAACCCGGTGAGAGTCCGGGACGGTCCCGCCACTGTGAGCCCGCCACTGCGAAGCGGAGGGTGAGTCAGGAACTGCCGGCAGCGCTTCGTTTCCTTTCGACCGCGGGGCGTGGACACCCCGCCGAGGAGTTCCAGTGACGCGCATCGCGCTGCTCTCGACGTCTGACACCGACCTGCTCTGCGCCCGCGGCAGCGGGGCCGACTACGTCGTGGCGAACCCGGCCCGGCCCGGCCACACGTCGATGGCCGAGGCCATCGAGGGCGCCGACGTCGTCGTCGCCCGCATCCTCGGCGGCCCGCAGGATCTCTGCGACGGCTTCCGCCGGGTCGCCGCCACCGGCGTGCCGCTCGTCGTCCTCGGCGGCGAGCAGACGCCGAACGCCGCGCTCATGGAGTGCTCGACCGTCGCGCCGGGCATCGTCGCCGACGCGCACCGGTACCTCGCCGAGGGCGGCGCCGACAACCTCCGCGAGCTGCACGCCTTCCTCGGCGACACGATCCTGCTCAGCGGCGAGGCGTTCGAGCCGCCGCGGACGCTGCCGACGTGGGGCGTCCTGGACCGGCCGGCCCCCGCCCCCCGCCCCGACGCCGCGACGCCCAGCCCCCGCGTCGGGATCCTCTTCTACCGGGCCCAGCACGCCGCCGAGAACACCGCCTACGTCCACGCCCTCGCCGACGCGGTCGACGCGGCGGGCGGCGTCGGCGTCCCGCTGTTCGTGTCGTCGCTGCGCGACGCGCCCGGCGACCTGCTCGAGCACCTGCGCGAGTACGACGCGCTCGTCACGACGGTCCTCGCCGCGGGCGGCACGCGTCCGGCCACCGCGAGCGCGGGCGAGGACGACGACGCCTGGGACGTGCAGGCCCTCGCCGCCCTCGACGTGCCCATCGTGCAGGGCCTGTGCCTGACGTGGAGCCGCGCCGACTGGGAGGCCTCCGACGACGGCATGAGCCCGCTCGACGTCGCGACCCAGGTTGCGGTGCCCGAGTTCGACGGCCGGATCATCGGGGGCGTCTTCTCCTTCAAGGAGACCGACGCCGACGGCCTCCCGCAGTACGTGCCCGACCTCGAGCGGTGCGCCAGGCTCGCGGCCCTCGTCGTCAACCACGCCCGCCTCCGCCACGTACCGCCGGCCGAGCGGCGCGTCGCCGTCGTCCTGTCGGCCTACCCGAGCAAGCACTCCCGGCTCGGCAACGCCGTCGGCCTCGACACGCCCGTCTCGGTCATCCGGCTGCTGCAGGCCATGCGCGAGGCCGGGTACGACCTCGGCGCGCCCGGCGAGATCCCCGGCACCGGCCCGCTCGACCCCGTCGACGGCGAGGAGCCCGACACCACCGCGGGCAACGCCCTCATCCACGCGCTCATCGCCGCCGGCGGCCAGGACGAGGACTGGCTCACCCAGGAGCAGCTGAGCGGCCAGCCGGTGCGCATCCCCGCCGCCCGCTACCGCGAGTGGTTCGCCGAGCTGCCGGCCGGGCTGCGCGACGCCGTCACCGAGCACTGGGGCGACGCACCGGGCGAGGTCTTCGTCGACCGGCACACCGACGCCGAGGGCGAGCTCGTCGCCGCGAGCCTCCGCGCCGGCAACCTCGTCGTCATCGTTCAGCCGCCGCGCGGGTTCGGCGAGAACCCCATCGCGATCTACCACGACCCCGACCTCCCGCCCACGCACCATTACCTCGCCGTGTACGGCTGGCTCGCAAGGGAGTTCGGCGCCCACGCCATCGTGCACATGGGCAAGCACGGCAACCTCGAGTGGCTGCCGGGCAAGAACCTCGCCCTCTCGGCAGCGTGCGGGCCGGACGCGACGATCGGCTCGGTCCCGCTCGTCTACCCGTTCCTCGTCAACGACCCCGGCGAGGGCGCCCAGGCCAAGCGCCGCGCGCACGCCACGATCGTCGACCACCTCGTGCCGCCGATGGCCCGCGCCGAGAGCTACGGCGACATCGCCCGGCTCGAGCAGCTGCTCGACGAGTACGGCAACGTCTCGGTCATGGACCCGGCCAAGGCGCCGGCCCTGCGCGCCGAGATCTGGTCGCTCATCAAGGCCGCCGAGATGCACCACGACCTCGGGCTCACCGACCGGCCCGAGGACGACGCCTTCGACGAGTTCGTCATGCACGTCGACGGTTGGCTCTGCGAGGTCAAGGACGTCCAGATCCGCGACGGCCTCCACGTTCTCGGCCAGGCCCCCGCGGGGGCGGGCCTGGCCGACCTCACCCTCGCGATCCTGCGGGCGAACCAGGTGTTCGCCGGGGCCACCGGGGCGGTTCCCGGTCTGCGGACGGCGCTCGGGCTGATCGAGGGGGAGTCCGAGCGCCGGTCCGTCGACCGGGTCGAGGCGCAGGCCTCCGCCCTCGTCCACGCGCTCGCCGCCGCCGGCTGGGCCATCGACGCGGTGCCCGCAGTCGTCGCGTCGGTACTCGACGCGTCCGGCCACGACGCTCCGGAAGGTCTCGACCTCGACGGGGTCCGCCGGTCGCTCGAGTTCGCGTGCCACGAGGTCGTGCCGCGCCTGCTCGCGACGCGCGGCGAGATCGACGCCGTGCTCCACGCCCTCGACGGCGGCTACACGCCCGCCGGGCCGTCGGGCTCGCCGCTGCGCGGCCTCGTCAACGTGCTGCCGACCGGCCGCAACTTCTACTCCGTCGACCCCAAGGCCATCCCGAGCCGCCTCGCGTGGGACACCGGCCAGGCCCTCGCCGACGCCCTCCTCGAGCGGCACCGCGCCGACACCGGCGAGTGGCCGCGCTCGGTCGGCCTGTCGGTGTGGGGCACGTCGGCGATGCGCACGTCGGGCGACGACGTCGCCGAGGTCCTCGCGCTGCTCGGCGTCCGGCCGCGGTGGGACGAGATGTCGCGACGCGTCGTCGGTCTCGACCCGATCCCGCTCGCTGACCTCGGCCGTCCCCGCATCGACGTCACCGTCCGCATCTCCGGGTTCTTCCGCGACGCGTTCCCGCACGTCATCGCGATGCTCGACGACGCCGTGCGTCTCGTCGCAGGCCTCGAGGAGACCGACGCCGACAACTACGTCCGCGCCCACGCGTCGGCCGACCTCGCCGAGCACGGCGACGAGCGTCGCGCCACGACCCGCATCTTCGGCAGCAAACCGGGCTCGTACGGCGCCGGCATCCTGCCGCTCATCGAGTCGGGCAGCTGGCGCACCGACGCCGACCTCGCCGAGGTGTACGCGACGTGGGGCGGGTTCGCCTACGGCCGTGACCTCGACGGCGCCCCCGCGCGCGGCGACATGGAGCGCTCGTACCGGCGCATGGACGTGGCCGCCAAGAACGTCGACACCCGTGAGCACGACATCGCCGACAGCGACGACTACTTCCAGTACCACGGCGGCATGGTCGCCACCGTGCGTGCGCTGACCGGTCGGGCCCCGTGCGCCTACGTCGGCGACTCCACGACGCCCGACGCCGTCCGCACCCGCAGCCTCACCGAGGAGACGGCGCGCGTGTTCCGGGCCCGGGTCGTCAACCCGCGGTGGATCGCGGCGATGCGCCGGCACGGGTACAAGGGCGCCTTCGAGCTGGCCGCCACCGTCGACTACCTCTTCGGCTTCGACGCGACGGCCGGCGTCGTCACCGACTGGATGTACGAGCAGCTCGCGCAGACCTACGTGCTCGACAAGGAGAACCAGGACTTCCTCAGGCACGCGAACCCGTGGGCGCTGCACGGCATGGTCGAGCGGCTCCACGAGGCCGCCGACCGCGGCCTGTGGCAGTCGCCCGACGCGCAGCTGCTCGCAGACCTCCAGCAGGTGTACCTCGACGTCGAGGGCGACCTCGAGGCGTGAGGTCGCCCTCGGGGCGTAAACGCTTTCGGCGTCGATGCGTCCGGCGTCAGTGGCAGTAGAGCACCTGCGTCGAGTGGCCCGTCTCGTTCCACCGACGCGTCGACCACGAGAGGTTGACGGCGTAGGCGCAGGCCGGGTCGGCGCTGACGTCGACGGGCTGGCCACCGGTGCTCGTGCCGTTGTGCGGGCCGGTGTGGTGGCCGCGGAACCACGGCATCGCCATGCCGGGTGTGTAGGACCCGGCCGGCGTGGCCTTGGCGCCCGGCGACGCGCTCGAATGGACCGTGCCGGCGTTGCTCGAGATCGTCACCGCGTCGTCGCGCAGCATCGGGTGGTCGACCGTCGCGAGCAGGTGGATCGTGCTGACGCTCGAGAGCGGGTTGCACGCGTTGGCATGCAGCTCCTCGAGGTCGAGGGCGACCTGCACCGGTGAGTTGTCGAAGACGACGGCGGCCAGGTGGTTTGACCACAGGACGGGCCCGGGGGTGCCGCCGCCCACACGCACCTCGAAGGCCAGGGCGTACCGGCGCACCGGTTCGCGCTCGGCGGGCGTCAGGTCGCGGCCGGCATCGGCCTTGGTCAGGGGTGACGCGAGCTTCGGCGGGTGCAGCGACGTGATGGCCGCGGTGTTGACGACGGCGAGGTCGAAGGTGCGCAGGAAGGTCGACGGGCTGACCGTGACGACGGTCGAGCCGCCGGGCGGGTTGGCCAGCGGCACGGTGACCGCGTGACCGTCGAGGGTGAGCCAGCCGTCCGGGTCGGCGTCGGCCGCGGTGAGGACGACCGGGTGCGAGGTCGTCGTGCCGGTGCCGTCGTCGTAGAACACGTAGCCGACGTGGACCCCGCCCAGCTGGGAGGTCATCGGCTGCATCGACGCCGGGGCGACGCTCGGGAGGACCGACGCGTCCTCCGGGCCGGGCCAGGTCCACTCGCCCCAGAGGAACCGGTACTGCAGCGAGGTGCCCGACACCGGGTGGCGCAGCGGGCAGTTGCCGTGGAGCGTCACGGATCCGCCGAAGAAGTAGTGCCCCGACGCGGTGTCGCCGTCGGTCGTGAAGGCCGCGCCGACGCTGCCGGGGGCCGGGTGGATGTCGAAGACCTCGACCTGCTGCCAGTGCGGCTCGCTCTCGGGCCCGCCGCCGTGCACCTGGTCGGTGCAGAGGCTGACGCAGAAGCACGGGCCGATGTTCTGGCGCCCGCGGCGTCGGCCGTCGGACTGGGTCTCGGTGAGGATCGGCGTCGAGCCGAGCGTCGCGGTGAAGTACACGTCCGGGCCGCCGACGAGCTCGACGTTCAGCCACGGCGACCACGGCGTCCGCTTGAAGTCGGCCGCGACGTAGCTGATGAGGAAGTGACCGGTGCCGTCGGTCGTCGCGGTGCCGAGCGGGTCGTCCTGGAGCCAGTCGGCGTCGAAGGCCGACACGGTCGCGCCGGGCACCGCGACGCCGCCGTCGCACGTCGTGAGCCGGCCGCAGATCGTCCAGACCCCGAAGAGCGACAGGATGTGGCACCAGAACCGGTGCGGCACCACGTGCGACCACTCGGCCA
Organism: Intrasporangium sp. Soil_C_50; assembly: GCF_057656595.1. Taxonomy (NCBI): domain Bacteria; kingdom Bacillati; phylum Actinomycetota; class Actinomycetes; order Micrococcales; family Intrasporangiaceae; genus Intrasporangium; species Intrasporangium sp. Soil_C_50. The sequence goes on along the minus strand of NZ_JBDGKB010000014.1, from coordinate 97,604 downwards.
CGAGGCCCTTCTCGGTCTGCCGCCACTGCGGCTGGACGGTCGTCACTGCGACCTGCACGGGGTCGTGCCGGCCGGCCTTGGGACGGGCCACCGTGTCGAGGCGGACGTGCACCTCGACCGGGCCGCTGTCGTAGCCCTCGCGGTCGAACGCGACGGTGTAGGCGCCGTTCGCGCCGACGGTCCCGGTGCCGAGGGGTGCGTCGGCGCGGGCATCGTCGGGACCGACGATGCGGTAGGTGTCCTTCGGCGCGGCAGCCGCCGCCTCCGGGACGTGCTCGCCCTTAGCCGCGTACACGAGCACCGCTGCGCCCGTGAGTGGTTCGCGGCAGTCGCCGTCACACAGGGCGCCGAACACGGTGCCCCGGATCTCGTGGTGGTCCATCTCTCTCGTCCCCAAGCCCGGTGGCCCCGTCCCCGTGACGCGGCCCTCGGCAGGTCAGAGATCTGGACGAAGCGGCCTGATACGTGACGAGTCGGGCGCTAGCTGTAGATCCCGTGCCGGGCGTTCCACCGGCGGGCGCCCTGGTAGCCGTCGACCATGCCCCAGACCCAGACCCAGAAGCCGAAGACACCGACGAACCCGACGAACCCGACGAGGACGATGACGAACAGCCAGCTGACGAAGTAGCCGATGAGGATGCCGACGCCCTTGCCGACGTCGCCGTTGATCATGCTGCCGAGCCCCGGGAGGAAGAACGACGCGAGCAGGGACAGCGCCGGGTTCTTCGGTGCGACCTGGGTGAAGTAGACGGGCGTGCCGGGCGCGACCCACTGCGTCGGCCCCGAGCCTCGGTGAGGGAGTCCGTAGGAGTCTGTCGGCACCGGGGGTGCCATCGCCGGGCGCGTGTGCGGGGTCCAGGCCTTACCGTCCCAGTACCGCTCACCCTCGCCCGCCGGGTACCACCCCGCAGGCGCCGCAGGTCGCTCGTTCATGCGTGACTCCTCGCGCTTCGCCAAGGGCACGAGAGTAAGTCGCCACGAGAGCCGACCTCGGCGTTTCGCGGGAACGGCTCGGCGGAACCGGCCAGCCCGGATCAGCTCGGACGGACCTTGGCCCAGTAGTACTCGTCGGAACGGGTGCCGTCGGGGTTGACGAGGCGCGCCGCGTGCAGGCCCTCGCGGGTGAACCCCGCCTTCTCGGCCGCACGGCCGGAGGCGACGTTGCCGACCTTGTGGCCGAGCTCGAGACGGGCGATCCCCGTCTGGGCGAAGACCCACTCCGTCACGAGCACGAGCGCGCGGGTCGTGTACCCGCGGCCCCGGAACTCCGGCAGCACGCCGTAGCCGATGAGCGCGACCCCGGGAGGTCCGAGCGAGAGCACGCCGATGAGCCCGGCGCCCTCGCCCGTGGCGGCGTCGACCATGACGAACCGGGCGCCCCGTCCCCGCCGCCAGTCGCGCGGCGCCTGGGCCGCGCTGCGTCGGGCGTCGGCCTCGGTCAGCCGGTCGCTCGTGAAGCCCCACTTCAGCTGCTCGTCGTTGTTGTGCTCGCCGAGGACCACCGGCCAGTCGGCCGCCGTCATCGGACGCAACGTCAGCTCGCCGTCGGACAGCGACACCAGGTCGGGGAAGGCCGGGAACGCGGGTCCGGCATGCGTCGGCGTCGGCGTGCCCTCCGGCGCGCGCAGCAGGTAGGTGTCCATGACCCAGCCGTGGCGCTCGCGGGCCTCGGCGCGTACCCGCCGCACCTCGTCGATCACGTCGGCGAGGCGCCCGCGAACGAGCAGCTCGTCGGGCGTGCCGAGGTAGGCGCCCCAGAAGAGCTCGAGATCGGGGGCGAGGTCCACGAGGCCCGTGCAGGCGAGGCCGCCGTCGAGCATGACGACGACGTCGCCGAGCGACGCGTCGTACTCGTCGACGAGGCGCCGGCCGGTGGTGATGTGGACGGGAGCACCGATGCGGTTCAAGGGGATCCGGTGGCGCGCCGCGAGCAGCTGCGGGGCGCTGACGCCGGGCAGCACGTCGTGCTCGACGCTGATCCCCTCCTTGGCCCAGCGGGCGACGAGGGCGTCGACGACGCGGATCGTCGAGTCGTAGAACGCGGGGTCGCCCCACACGAGGAAGCCGACGGTCTCGACGTCGTCGCCCAGCCCCTCGACGACCGACGCGTAGGCGTCGACGCGTGCCGCGTGCCAGTCGCGCACGCCGCGGTCGTAGTCGGCGACGTCGCGCTCGGCGTCGGGCCCGCGACTCGGGTCGGGCACCTCGACGAACCGGTAGGACGACCGGTCGGGCACGAAGGCGTCGACGACGGCCTGTCGGGCCGCGACGAGGTCGGCGGCACGCTCGCCCTTGTCGGCGACGAGGAAGACATCGACCGAAGCGATGGCCTCAGCGGCGTCGCCCGTCACCTGGCCGGGGCTGCCCATGCCGATGCCGATGATGCGGATCCGGTTGATCACGAGACCTCCTCGCGTTCGGTTTGGTCTGCGCGCCCGGCGCCGACGCGGGTCAGGGCGAGCAGGGCGTCGACGTCGACGTGCTCTTCCAGGGCGTCGGCAAGGGTGTCGAGCATCCGCTCGCGCCGCTGCGCGAAACCGGGTGCGGCCGCCTCGGGCTCCCACTCCGAGCCGGCCGCGCGGGCGACGCCGCTGAGCCAGGCTCGCCGGAACGCGTCGCTCTCGAAGGCGCCGTGCCACATGGTGCCCCACACGCTGGCCGCCCTCCAGCCGTCGAGGAACGGCTCGGGCTCGGCGCCGGGGTAGGGGTGGTCGTCGGGCAGGCGCGAGGCGATGCCGTGGTGGATCTCGTAGGCGCCGTCGACGAGGTGACCCGCCCACGAACCGGTCGGCCGCGCCAGGACCTTCGCCTCGCCGAAGGCGACGCGCGTCGGCAGCAGCCCGAGCCCCGGGACGGTGCCGACACGACCCTCGACGTCGTCCTCGATCTCGTGGGCGAGCATCTGGTAGCCGCCGCAGATGCCGAGCACCGGGCGGCCGCCCGCGGCCCGTCGCAGCACCACGTCGGTGAGGCCGCGCTCGCGGAGCCAGGCGAGATCGCTTGCGGTGGAACGGGACCCGGGCAGGATGACGAGGTCGGCGGCGTCGACGACGGCTGGATCGACGGTGACGAGGACGTCGACGCCCGGCTCGGCTGCGAGGGCGTCCACGTCGGTGGCGTTGGAGATGCGGGGCAGCCGCACGACGGCCACCTTGAGCCGGTCGCGGGCCGTCGCGGACAGGGCCGTGGAGGCGCGCCAGTGCCCGACCTCGAGGGTGTCCTCGCTGTCGAGCCACACGTCGAGCAGCCACGGCACGACGCCGTGGAACGGCACCCCGGTGCGCCGCGTGATCTCCTCGAGCCCGGGCCCGAGCACCGACACGTCGCCGCGGAACTTGTTGATGACGAAGGACTTCAGCAGCTCGCGGTCGGCGTCGTCCAGCAGGGCCCACGTGCCGTAGAGCGCCGCGAGGATGCCGCCGCGGTCGATGTCGCCGACGACGACGACCGGCAGGCCGAACTCACGGGCCAGCCCCATGTTGACGTAGTCACCGGAGCGGAGGTTGACCTCGGCGGGGGAGCCCGCGCCCTCGCACACGACGACGTCATAGGCGTCGGCGAGCTCGCGGTACGCGGCGAACGCGGCCTCGCGCAGGTGCGCCCGCCCGGTCGCGTACTGCCCGGCCTCCAGCGTCCCGGCCGGCTCGCCGCGCACGACGACGAAGGCCCGGCGGTCCGTGCCCGGCTTGAGCAGCACCGGGTTCATCGCCGTCGTCGGCACGAGGCCGGCGGCCAGCGCCTGGAGGTACTGGGCGCGACCGATCTCGCCGCCGTCGGCGCACACCATCGAGTTGTTCGACATGTTCTGGGCCTTGAACGGCGCCACCCGCAGCCCACGCCGCGCCAGCACCCGGCACAGCCCTGCGACGAGCACCGACTTGCCGGCGTCCGACGACGTGCCGGCGACGAGCAGGCCCGACGGGCCCGCGTCTCTGGTCGCGTCCGGGGCAAGGGGAGGGGTCACGACGCCATCCTGCCGGACTGGCGCCGTGGCCCCTCGGCTGGTTACTCCGGGTCGCCGTCGGCGAGCAGCTGGTAGAGCTTGCGGCGGGTCTCGGTGAGGATCTCCGCGGCCTCGGCCCGCTGCTGCGAGGTGCCCGTCGTGACGATCTGCCACATGGCGCCCATGACCTGGCCGACGATCGGCATGAGCTCGGTGCCGGAGCGCTGGTCGCGCGGGCCGAACTCGGGCCCCTCCTCGCCCGGCTCCTCGAAGGCGCGCCACGTGGCAGCCATCTCCTCGGCGTTCTCCTCGACGTAGGCGCGCCCGGCGTCGGTGAGGCGCAGCAGCCGCCGGCCCTCGACGTCGCGGCCCTCGACGAGGCCCTCGTCCTCGAGCTGCTGGACGGTGGGGTAGACCGAGCCGGGGCTCGGCTTCCACGCGCCGCCGCTGCGCTCGGAGATCTGCTGGATCAGCTGGTAGCCGTTCATCTCGTCGCCCGCGAGGACGTCGAGGATGGCGGCGCGCACGTCGCCGCGTCGGGCGCGGGGGCCGCGGCGGCCGCCGAACTCGGGGCCGAAGCCGGGTCCGCCGAAGTGGCGGACGAGGTCGGCGACCCACGGTGGCGGGCCGGGGCGTCCGCGGCCGTGGCCTCCGGGCGGTCCCCACGGGCCTCGGCCGCCGGGTCCGGGTCCCCAGCCGCCCCAGCCCTGGTCCCAGCCGGACTCGCGTCGGGTGTGTCGGTGTCCGTGCATCGGACTCTCCTTCCTGTCGCGACTCACGAACAGTCGCGATACGTTGACGATATATCGCGAACGGTCGCAAGGGAAGAGATGTTCCCGAGGGTTGCCGAAAGGAAGTTCGCCCGTCCATGTATCAGCGCTTCTCGCCGCGTCTCTGCACGTCTAGGGCCACGCGTAGACCTCCCGAGACACCCGTCGACACACGTCGGACGTCGCCGGGAGGCCCCGAATCGTCACCGGCTCGACGTCGGAGATTTCTCATGGTTCGTTGAGGTATGCAGCAGGTTTGGTTACGGTTCGACGGTGGCGGAGTGACTTCTTCGCCGTGAGGAGGCTGTACGTGGCGACCAACCAGAGGAACGGTGCGGCAGACGGTAGGACGATGACGGCCGGCAGGCCCGCGCCGATCACGAGGAGGCCCGCGATGGGGGACGGTGCCGCGATGCCCATCGGCGAGAAGCGCACGCTCCGCCTGCAGTGGGCCCCGTCCGCAGCCCCGCGGATCCGGCGTGAGATCGTCGCCGACCTCGTCGCGCGCCAGGTGACCCCCGAGGTCGTCGACGAGGCCGAGATCGTCGTCAGCGAGCTCGTCGCCAACGCCGTGCGCCACGCGCGGCCCCTGACCGACGGCGCCATCCGGATCCACTGGAAGGTCAAGAACAACGTCGTCGAGGTCGAGGTCTCCGACGGCGGCGGCCCGACCGTCCCGCGGCCCGCGCCGCCGACGACGTGGGGTCCCGGCGGCCGAGGCCTGCGCATCGTGCGCTCCCTGGCCCACGAGTGGGGTGTCATCGACGACCCCAACGGCCGCACGGTCTGGGCCTCCCTCGGCGGGCCCTCCCGCCGCCGCTCGCACTGAGCGACGCGTCGGCATGACGCCGACGGCGGCCCTGCCCGACCCCGCCCTCGTCGTCCTCGTCGGGGCCTCCGGTGCGGGAAAGTCGACGTGGGCGCTCGCGCGCTACCGGGCAGCCGAGGTCGTCTCGTCGGATGGGTTGCGCGCCGTCGTCGGCAGCGGCGAGCACGACCTCGACGCGTCGGCCGACGCCTTGGCCGTGCTCGAGACGATCGTCGACGCCCGCCTGCGGCGCCGGCTCACGACCGTCGTCGACACCCTCGGCACCGACGCGTCCCGCCGCACCCGCTGGCTCGCGGCGGCCCGCGCCGCCGGGCTGCCCGCCGTGGCCGTCGTCCTCGACACGCCGGCTGCGCTCTGCCGCGACCGCAACCGCGCCCGCGAGCGCGCCGTGCCGGCACGCGTCCTCACCGCCCAGCTCGCCGCCATGGCGTCGGTCCGCGACGCCCTCGACGCCGAGGGCTGGGACGCCGTCCACGTCGTCGCACCGGACACCGAGGTGTGCCAGGCCATCCTCGACGAGGCGGCGCAGGAGCCCGCGGTCGGTGACGGAGGCTCGGGTCTGCGGGGCGGCGTCGTGCTGCAGGTGTCGCGGTTCCCGGCCGACACCGACCTGCTCGACTGGCTGCCCGGCGTCGCGACCGCCGCCGAGGAGGCCGGGTTCGCCGGCCTGGCGCTCATGGACCACCTGATCCAGATCCCGCAGGTCGGGCGGGCCTGGGACCCGATCCCCGAGCCGTGGGTGACGCTCGGGGCGCTCGCCGCGTCGACGACGCGCCTGCACCTCGGCACGCTGGTCTCGCCGGTCACCTTCCGGCCTGCGGGCGTCATCGCCAAGGCGGCTGCGACGCTCGATGCCCTGACCGGCGGCCGCGCGTTCCTCGGCGTCGGGGCCGGGTGGTGGGAGCGCGAGCACGCCGCGTACGGCCTGCCGTTCCCGCCACCGAAGGAGCGCGTCGACCTGCTCGAGGCCGGACTCGAGACGGTGCGCGCGCTCTGGGCGCCGGGCACGAAACCGTATGCCGGACGCCGCGTCTCGCTGCCCGAGACGACCCTCTACCCGCGGCCCGTCGGCGACCTCCCCGTCGTCGTGGGTGGGGGCGGCGACCGCACGCTGCGCGTCGCCGCTCGCCTTGCCGACGGGTGCAACGTGCCCTCCGACGCGGCAGGCCTCGCGAAGATCGCCCGCTACCTCGACCTCGTCGAGTCCTCCGGTCGTGACCGCGACGCCGCCCTCGCCACCGTCCTCGACGTGCCCGTCGTCGGCGCCGACCGCGACGCCGCGTGGTCGGCCGTCGAACGCCACCGCGGCCGCACCCCGGGGGCAACCTTCGCCGAGCGGCACCACGCAGGCACCCCGCGGGCCCACCGTGAGCGTCTGGCCCGGCTCGCCGGCTCCGGCGTCACAACCGTCTTCCTCGCCCCGCTCGACCTCCGCGGGCCCGACGACGTGGCCGCCCTCGCACCCCTCGCGACCGCTCTGGCGTGAGGCCACGCGCGTGCGGCCACTAAGGTGGCGCGCATGGGTAAGGCTTCTCGTCGTCCGCGCGGCGCCCGCGCCGACCGCTCCACTCGTCCCGCACCGGCCCCCTTCGTCGCACGACCCTTCGAGGGCCTGCCCGGCGAGACCGAGTGGGTCGCGATGCGCGAGATCGTCCCGGCGGCCACGGCCACCGTGCGGTTCGCCAAGGGCAAGGCTCCCGAGGGCGCGCCCGAGCAGGTCACCATCGCCACGGTGCTGCCGCTCGCGTGGCCGGGCCTGCACCGTGAGAACGGCGAGGTGCTCGTCGGCATCCAGTCCGGCAACGCCAGCGGCGACACGAGCCGCGACATCGCCCAGGCCATCGCCCTGGCCGTCGAGGCCGACGCGGGCACGCCGGTGCAGACCCTCCCCGTCTCGTCCGTCGACACCACCCGCCTGCAGGACCTCCTCGACCTCGACGCGCCGTTCGAGGTCGACCTGCACGACGGCTTCGACTTCTGGGTCGCCGACGCCGAGCTCGACGCCGACGGCCAGGAGTCGCTCCAGCGCGCCAACGAGTCGGCCATCCCGACCGTCAAGCTCTCCTCGGCCACGTCCTGCTACTGGTGCCGCATCGGCGGGCGCACCTACGTCCGCTGGGTGCTGCCCTTCGACGAGGACGCCGCGACCACGGCCCTGGCCCGCCTCCATGCGTCCGGCGACAGCCTCCTCGGCGGCGAGGGCCGGCTGCTCGGCTGCTTCCGCTCGAGCGGCCTGCTCATCCCGGTGTGGGAGGTCGACCCGTCGGCCGAGCCCGCCTCGTTCGAGGACGCCGTCACGGCGATGAAGGAGCGCATCGACGCCGCGGCCGCCTCCACCGAGCCGCTCACCGCCGAGGAGCGCGGTGCCAAGGCCGGCCTGACGAACCGTCAGGTGACCCTCCGCTGAGCGGCTCCCCGACGGTGACCCCGCAGCGGCCCACGGGCGAGCCGCCCGTCGTCGTCGTCATCCCGGCACGCGACGAGGCGGCCCGGATCGTCGAGACGATCCGCGGCGTGCGCACCATCCCCGGCGTCGTGTCGGTCATCGTCGTCGACGACGGGTCGAAGGACCGCACGGCCGTCCTCGCGAGCCAGGCGGGCGCCGAGGTGGTCAAGCTCGTGCGCAACCACGGCAAGGCCGACGCCATGATGAGCGGCCTGGGCCGTCTCGCCGGGCTGCGTCGCGTCGGACGCGTCGACACCGAGGCATCGGTGCTCTTCGTCGACGCCGACCTCGAGGCGTCCGCGCAGGCCGTCGGAGCCCTCGTCGGGCCCGTCGCGCGCGGCGAGGCCGACCTCACCATCGCGACCTTGCCCGAGCAGCAGCAGTCCGGCGGCGGGCACGGGCTCGTCGTCGGGCTCGCACGCCGCGGTATCGAGGAGCTGACCGGCTGGGCGCCGGAGCAGCCGCTGTCCGGGATGCGCTGCCTGTCACCGGCGGCGGTGGCGGCTGCCACCCCGTTCGCACGCGGCTGGGGCGTCGAGGTCGGCATGACGATCGACGTCATCGACGCCGGCCTCACCGTCGTCGAGGTGCCGTGCGAGCTCTACCACCGCGTCACCGGCCACGACTGGCGCTCGCAGGTGCACCGGGCCGCGCAGTACCGCGACGTCGCCCTCGCGATCGGCGTCCGTCGCCTCCGCCGTCGCCTCGGCACCGACTGACCGACGGGCCGGCTGACCAACGGGCCGGCTGACCGATGCGCCGGCTCTGGTCCACGCAGGCGGGGGCGTCCGTCCGCACCCTCAGCATTGCTCCACCTGGCGAGCCAGCAGCCGGGCAGGCGCACCGCCGGCACACCAGACCCTCTGCTCACCGCGCGGAGCAGACCACACTCTGCGCCGCTCGCGCGTCTGGCTCACCACGCGGAGCAGAACAGCGCGCATCCTCTGCGTTGCTCCACCAGGCGAGCCACGGTGGCGCCGCGGCTTCGACCACCGGCTCTGGCCCGCCGCGCGGAGCAATGCCGAGGGGCAGGGTTCGGCGCGCGTCGCGCCTGGACTGACGAGCGAAACG
>NZ_JBDGKB010000014.1:0-88450 GCF_057656595.1 Intrasporangium sp. Soil_C_50 | reverse complement strand
AAACGAGCGAAGCGAGTGAGCCGAGGAGGGAAGGCGTGACGTCAGGGCGCGCCGAACGCGGGCGAGCGGAGCGAGCCCAGAAGGCAGGGTTCGGCGCGCGTCGCGCCTGGACTGACGAGCGAAACGAGCGAAGCGAGTGAGCCGAGGAGGGAAGGCGTGACGTCAGGGCGCGCCGAACGCGGGCGAGCGGAGCGAGCCCAGACAACTCGGAGCGAGCCCAGAAACTACAGGTGGTGGCGGTCGCGGCGGCGGCGGACCGGGGCGTTGCGGGCCTCGATCGACAGGAAGTGCATGACCGCCGAGATGACGAGCGGCACCGTGAAGATCGTGGCCACCGGCGGGATCGCCGCGCCGGAGTCGTTGGTGAGGAAGCCGATGACGGCCATGACGACGATCGACCACAGGCCGCGGTGCAGCAGCGGCGCCTCCTCGAGCAGGCGGCGCAGCGGCTCGGTGCCGAGCGCGCCCGGCCGGGCCAGGACGTAGATGCCGAGGGCGGTGATCGCGACGACCACGGCGAGCAGCAGTGGCAGGTGGATCGCCAGGTCGACGTTGGCCCACAGCTTGCGCGACATGACATCCCAGGCGCCGCCGTCGATGACGGTCTGCAGGAACCGGCCCGGGTGCGAACGCTCGGACTCCGGACGGCGCCAGTCGACGTAGGACACGCCGCCGACGACGAGCCCGGCGACGGCGAGCACGAGCACCACGTTGCGCAGCGAGGTCTTCCAGCCGAGCACGCCCATGAGGAGGAAGCCGAGCGCCGGAACCAGGGCGATGGGGCCGCCGAAGTCGGCTCCCCAAGCGGGCAGCACGTCGACGGCGAGCGCCGCGCCGCCGATGAGGATGACGGCGAAGACCGCGAGACGCGGGGCCTGCCGCCGCACGAGCGCGTGTGCCATCGCGGCGCAGAGCAGGAGCACCGCCGAGGCGTAGAGCGCGAAGGCGACGTTGCCCATGCCGTAGAACCGGCCGCCGACGAGCGGCTGGAGGCCGAAGATCGAGGAGATCTGCAGCCGGGAGCCGGTGATGAGGTCGATGCCGATGATGGCCGCCGTGAGCCCCGACATCGTCGCCAGCGGCCCGAGGGCCGAGCTGCTCCACGGGCCGCTCAGGGACACGAAGGCCAGGGCCGCGCTCATGACGAGCACGAGGCCGAGGAGCATCACGGTGAGCACGACGGTGTTCTCCGACCACCGCCACCACGGCACGAGGTTGGCCAGGAACGTCGCGGCCGGCATCGCGGCGCCGGTGATGCTGACGACGCGCACGAGCCGCAGCCCGCGCTGACGCGTCAGGCGCTGGTTCCACGGCCGGGCCCGGCGCACGCTCCACCAGAGCGCGAGCAGGGTCAGCACCATCGTCGAGAGCCAGATGAGCAGGAACGGCGCGACGATGCGGTGCATCGCGTCGGCCTTGGTGTCGATGTCGGTGAGGACGGTCAGCTTCGTCGCGGCCGTGGACTCGCTGTTGTTGGCCGACGGCACGACCGACAGGGCCCGGCCGCCGATGCCGGTGATGGGGTTGACGCCGCCGCGCTGCATGATCGTGGCGGTGATGTCGGACAGCTGCGCGACGCCGGTCGTGCGGGTCGACGCCGACGCGAGCAGGCCCGGCCCGTAGTGCGGGCCCGTGGCCGTGAGCAGCCGCAGGCGCTCCTGCCGGTCGCGGTCGGACAGGCTGACGACGACCAGGTCGGCGCCGTTGGGCATGGCGTCGATGACCTGGTCGAGCCGCCGTTCGAGGATGTTGATCCGCTCGACCTGCTGCGCCGGGTTCGGGTTGGTGGCATCGAGCGAGCCGACGTCGACGATCGACACCGGACACTGGGCGAGGTCGGACACGAGCGTCGTGACGGAGAACTCGGAGTACTTGGCGACCTTGCCGTCGCTCGTGGCCGCCGCGAGTCCGGCCCCGGGGCCGACCGCCTGGATGCACGTGTTGCCCTTGGCGAAGCTGTCGCCGAGCAGACCCATCTGGGCGCGGAACTCCGACTGGGCGGAGTTCTCGGCGAGGGCGTCGTAGCCGATGACGCGGAAGCCCTGGGCGGCGTTGCCGGCGACCGACGGCAGCGGTCCGCACTTGGGACGGTCGGAGTCGGCTGCCGGTCCCGCGGACTCGCCGGCGCCCACCGTGGACCAGCCGTCGACCGGGCACGTCGTCAGACCGAGGGTCTTGACCGACACCGACGCGGCTGAGCCGTCGCGCAGCAGGCCCCACAGGGTCGGCGTCTTCTCGGGACTCACGTCGTCCCACGACACGCCGCCGATCCCGACGACGACGAGCGACTCGCCCGGCTTGGGCGTGGACGTCGGCGGTACCGGCACCTCGCTGCGCTTGACGTACGCGAGGGTCAGCACGGCCACCACAGCGAGGAGGGCGACGACGAGCGTCTTGACGGGGTGGCGGCGGATCACGCAGGACAGAGTACAAACCGTATCTGGGCTCGATGACCGCCGATCACCGGCTGGATCACGGGCTGGAACCCCGGACCGCCACACGCGTCCCGCGACTACCCTTGCGCCTCGTGGACGACACGACGCTCGCGACCGTGGCCTTCGCCGCCGCGGGCATCGCCCTGCTCGCGCTCGTCCTCGCCGTGCTCGCCCAGTCGCGGCTGCGCCGGGTCCGGGCCGACTTCGAGGCACTGGGGGCCGACGGTGGCCGCACCGACATCGCCCGCGTGGCCGCCGACCAGAACCGCCGCCTCGACCGGCTCGCCGCCGACGTCACCCGGCTGCGGGCCGACGTCGCCGCCGCCGAGGACGACGTGCGCCAGAGCCTGCGCAACGTCGCCGTCGTGCGCTACGACGCGTTCGGCGACATGGGCGGTCGCCTGTCGTTCTCGGCCGCGATCGTCGACGACGAGGGCGACGGCATCGTCATCAGCTCGATCCACGCCCGGGGGGAGTCGCGCACCTACGCGAAGGGGATCGTCGGCGGCCGGTCGAGCATCACGCTGACGCCCGAGGAGCAGCAGGCCCTCGCGTCGGCCACCAGGGGCGAGCCGGGCACCGACCCGGGCGCCCACACACCTGCCGGTACCTCCGCCCGCACCGCCGCCCGCACGAAGGACCCGTCGTGACCCCTCCCCGCACCCCCGACGAGCTGCACCGCTTCGGCTACCTCGGCCCGCGCGGCACGTTCACCCAGATGGCGCTCGACGCGTGGGATGCGGCCGAGGGGCGCGAGCACGTGCCCTTCGGATCGGTCGACGCGGCGCTCGCCGCCCTGCGCGCCGGCGACATCGACGCCGCGATGGTTCCCATCGAGAACTCCGTCGAGGGCGGCGTCTCCGCGACGCTCGACGCCCTCGCCACCGGTGAGCCGCTCGTCGTCGTCGGCGAGGTGCTCGTGCCGATCACCTTCGTGCTGTGCGCCCGGCCGGGCACGACGCTCGCCGACGTCGGGGCCGTCGGTACCCACTCGCACGCGTGGGCGCAGGTCCGCTCGTGGATGGGCGCCCACCTGCCCGACGCCGTCTACGTGCCGACGCTGTCGACGGCGGCGAGCGCGACGGCACTCGGTACACCCGGTGAGGTGATGTTCGACGCCGGCGTCTGCGCGCCGGTGGCCGCCGTCGACGAGGGTCTCGCGGTGCTCGCGACGGACATCGGCGACAACAAGGCGGCGGTGACGCGGTTCGTGCTCGTGTCGCGTCCCGGCACCCTGCCTGCTCCGACCGGTGCGGACAAGACGACCGTCGTGCTCTTCCAGAAGGAGGACCACGCCGGAGGGCTGCTCGAGCTGCTCGAGCAGTTCGCGGTGCGCGGCGTCAACATGACGCGGCTCGAGTCGCGCCCGACCGGGGAGGCGATGGGGTCCTACTGCTTCTCCATCGACATCGAGGGCCACGTGCTCGACGAGCGCGTCGGCGAGACCCTCATGGGGCTGCGCCGGGTCTGTGCCGAGGTGCGCTTCCTCGGCTCGTACCCGCGCGCCGACGGCGGCCTGCCGGGCACGCGCCCGGGCACGACCGACGACGACTTCCGGGACGCGCGGGCCTGGCTCGCCGACCTGCGCGCCTGACGCCTCCGGTCGCCTGCGCCGCGGTCAGCCGATCGTCGCGCCGCTCTTGAGCAGGAAGAGGGTCTCCTCGCCGACGACGCCGTCGACGCCGATGCGGTTGGCGGCCTGGAGGGCCTCGACGGCCTTCTTCGTCCCGGCGCCGAACGTGCCGTCGACGGCGAGCTTGGCTCCGGCGGCGCGCAGGGCACGCTGGAGCGTCGTGACGTCGGCACCCTTGGACCCGGTCTTTAGCGTGCCGTCGCCGAGCGAGCGGCTGATGACGCCGACCCAGAAGCCGGCGTCGACCCGGCCGGGACGGCTCGGCCCGCCCTCGAAGGTGGCCTCGACCTTGGCGACCGCGGCGCGCGTCGGGGCGCCGTACGTGCCGTCGACCGCGACGGGGCCGAAGTCGGCGTCGTTGAGGAAGCACTGGAGCGCGCTGACGGCCGGGCCCGTGGCGCCGGGGTCGAGCTCCGGGTAGGCGTCGAGCGTCCGGGTGCAGTTGCCGGCCACCGAGCCTGCCGACGTCGTGGCCGAGGGTGTGGCCGAGGGGGTCGGCGTCGGGCGGGTCGGCGTCAGCGGCGCGGCCGTCTCGGTGGGGATCGGGCCCGGCGTCGCGGACGGGTCGTCCGCCGTCGGGGTGTCCCTCGGGGCGTCGACCGACGCCGTGAGCGAGGCCTGACCCGCACTGCGGTTGTCCGCGTCGGGGCCGCAGGCCGCGAGCGCGGGCAGGAGCAGGACCGCCGCGAGCAGCGGCGTCCAGCGCCGGAGCCTGCGGGCGGTGCGCGTCGTGGTCGACGACGTGGTGGACGGGAGCGTCTGGTGCTGCGGTGTCATGCGGGTACCCCTGGTCTTCGAGACGGCCCCCCTCGCCGGGCCGCGGTCCGAGTATGCGACGCGGCACGGTGGCTGGTCCGCAGGACACGGCGGTTCGTGACGAAACGGACACCTGCCGGTAATCCGGCGCGCGGATCCGGGCACGAGGAGGGGGCGTCGGCGCTGCCGAGCCGACGCCCCACGGGAGCCTGGGCGACCCCAGCGCGCCCTGGCCCCACAGGTCACCGAGCCAGCCGCCCCTCCGCGGCCCCCGTACGGCTCGATGACCAGGTCCCCGAGTGGTTCCCCCGACAGCACAGAGCCGGCAGGGCCCGGCCTGATACATGCCCGCAGAAAAAAGACTTGACGGAGCGCGGTGTATCAGTTTCGCCCCCTCCGCCACCATTCCGGTGAGAGCGTCGGGCACATACGTGGCCGGCAGCTACGCCGCTGTGCTCGGCTGCCGAGCCCACCCCTCGATCACCCCAGCTCGTCCCACGTCCGCTCGACAGGAGGCAGTTCATGGCAGAGACCGGTCAGCCCGATGCGGGAGGCCGGGGCGGCGCACCCCGTCCCGCCCGGCCACCCGTCCGCGTCCTCGACCCGGCGACCGCGCTGCGCCGGACCGACGGCCAGGCGCCCGACCCGGCGCTCTACCTGTCCGATCGGCTCCTCGTGCGCAACGAGCCCGGCGGCACGCGCGGTCTCGGTGACCTCGCGACCGCCCTCGACCCGCTCGACCTCGACTACGTCGAGACGCCCCGCGCCGGCGGCGGCACCCGCGACCTCGACGCGTCGAGCGACTGGGGCACGAGCATCACGCTGCGCCCGCGGCGCTCCATCGACACCGTCGACGCGTGGAACGTGCTGCAGCGGCTGCGGGCCCTCGGCGACCCGATCTCCGAGCGGCTGAGCCTCGAGCACGTCCTGCGCCCCGCCGACGGCTACTGGGGCGGCGTCGGCTACTGGGGCGGAGTCGGGGGTTACTGGGGCGGAGTCGGGGGTTACTGGGGCGGCGTCGGCTACTGGGGCGGCGTCGGCTACTGGGGCGGCGTCAGCTCGGCGCTGCAGGAGTACGCCGTGCCCGGCCGGGGTGGACGGATGCCGGTGAGCCTGGCCCTGCCCGACCCGGCCCTGCGCGCCCGTGAGCTCGCGCGCCGCCCGGTCGTCGCCGTGCCGGACACCGCGGTCGCCAAGCACCCGTGGTTCAAGGACGAGCGCACCATCGTGCGGCTGACGTACGAGAACGGGCGCCTCGTGCCGGCCGGACCGCCCGAGGACGTCACGGCGGTGGCCCCCGACGAGGGGCTCAGCGACACCCCCAAGCCGCAGGAGCCGGTGGGCCTGCTCCACGGCCACGCGACGTTCATCGCCGGGCTGGTCCGCCAGGGCTGCCCCGAGGCCACCATCCTGTCGATCCCCGTCATGGGTGAGGACGGCATGGTCGACGAGGCCGACATCCTCGACGTCCTCGAGGCCCTCCTCGGCAGGCACGTCCACGGCCAGGCCAGCAACCACCCGGAGGACTGCATCGACGTCCTGTCGCTGTCGCTCGGCTACTACGCCGAGGACCGCACCTACACCTCCGGCCCCGTGGCCGACCTGCTCGACCGCTTCGCCGAGGCCGGCGTGGCCGTGGTCGCCGGTGCCGGCAACGACGGCACGAGTGCGCCGTTCGTGCCGGCGGCGCTCGCCGCGTCCCTACCGCCTCGGATCACGGCCCGGGCGCTGCCGCCGGTGTCGAGCGTCGGGGCCACCAACCCCGACGGGTCGAGCGTCGCGCTCTTCTCCAACCCGCTGCCGCTCATCACCGCCGTCCGCCCCGGCGTCTCGATCGTCAGCACGCTGCCGCTCACCAACGGCATGGGTCAGCCCTCGACCAAGGTCGACGGCGACGGGCCCGTGCGGTGCACCGTCGACCCCGACGACTACACCGGTGGGTTCGGCGTCTGGAGCGGTACGTCCTTCGCGACTCCGGTCTTCGCGGCGGAGGTAGCCGCGGCCATCGCCGCGGAGAAGGACGTCGCCGACGTCTCACCGTCCGTCATGCGCAAGCGTGCCCTGCGCGCGCTGCGCCGCTGCACCTCGAAGGGAGGCTCGTCATGACCCCGACACCCACCGCGTCCGACGGGCTCGGCACCCTCGCCGGCAAGGCCTTCGCGGCCTACCTCGCGGGCGAGCGCGAGCGACTGTCCGAGCTCGTCGACCTCGTGACGCCGGTGCTCTGGAACGCGGCCCGCTCGCAGGGCGCCAACGCGGCCACGTGCGAGGACGCCGTGCAGACGGCGTTCCTCCAGCTCGTCGACCGCGCCGAGTCGATCCACGAGCCGGCCGCGGTGCTCGGCTGGCTCGTCGTCGTCGTCAAGCGCGAGGTGTGGCGCCTCGCGCGCGGCTCGCGCCGCGAGATCGGCGTCGAGGAGGTGCCGGAGGCGCCGGCCCAGAGCCTCGACCCCGAGGCCCAGGCCGTGCTGAGCGAGCGCCAGGGCGTGCTGTGGAGGCACGTCGCGACCCTGTCCCCGCGGTGCCAGGAGCTGCTCCGGGTCATCGCGTTCGCCGACCGTCCCGACTACGCGGCCATCGCCGAGTCGCTCGGGATGCCCGTCGGCAGCATCGGCCCGACCCGCGGCCGGTGCCTCCAGAAGCTGAGGACCACCCTCGGCTCCGATCCCGGATGGGCGGTGTGACATGAGCTCGCACAAGGACGCCATTGACGACCTCGACGTGGCCGCGCTGCGCCAGCTGCGTGAGCTGTTCGCGCACGCCGACCCCGTACCGTCCGACCTCACCGAACGGATCAAGTTCGAGCTGACCGTCCAGGCCCTCCACGCCGAGGTGGCCGAGCTCATGGACTCGGCCCAGCTCGCCACGCGCGGCACGAAGGTCGAGCCGACGCCCACCGAGTCGGTGACCTTCAACGCGGCGTCCGTCAGCCTCATGGTGACGGTCAACGCGAGCGACCTCGAGGGCCGGGTGCGCGTCGACGGCTTCGTCACGGTGCCCGGTGCCACCGTCGAGGCCGTCTCGACCGACGGGAGCATCTTGGTCGATACCGATGCGAACGGTCGTTTCGTTCTGGATGATCTACCTCATGGCCCGATCCACTTCGTGATCCGGGTCGACCCCGACGACGACAGCGCGCGACCGGTCATCACGCCCACGATCCAGGTGTGAGCGTGTGGTCCCGGCCGTGCAGGGAGGCGGCCGACGATCAGCGCACGGGACACGCTGGACGAGGTCGAGGCCCTGCGCGAGCGGGCCGCGGTGGAGAACGGAGCCGGACGCCCGGAGCGTGCGGTCTCCGTGCTCGTCGACGCCCTGCGCCGGCTCGACGAGGTCGTCGCCGCACCGCGTGAGGTCGGAGTCGCCCAGACCCTGCGGGCCAAGACGCTCATCACGCTCGGGCTCAGCCAGTTCCTCCTCGAGGGTGTCGGGGCCGCCGAGGCGCGGTTCGCCGAGGCGGAGCAGATCGTGGACTCCCTGGGTGACGTCGGCCTGCGCGCCCGTCTCGACTACCAGCGGGCCAACGTCGCCGGACGCGTCGGCGATCTCGCCGGGGCGCGCGCGGGCCTCGAGGGGGCGCTGCGCCATCTCGACGCCTTCTCCCCGCGCGAGCAGTGCTCGGTGCTGCTGAGCCGGGGGATGCTCGCCTTCGAGCTGTCCGAGCCGGCCGTCGCGCTCGAGGCGTTCGCCAGGGCGGCGACCGCGGCTCACGGCGGCGGCTTCCCGCAGCTGGAGTTCATGGCCGCGCACAACGAGGGGTACGCCGCCTACCTGCTCGGAGACGTGCCGCGGGCGCTCGCGACGATGGCCGAGGCCGTCGAGGACGCCCCCGACGTGTCGCTCCTGCCGGCCCGCCTCGACCGGGCGCACGTGCTCCTCGAGGCCGGGCTCATCGACGAGGCGGTCGAGGTGCTCGTGGCCGCAGCGGCCTCGCCCGACGCCGAGCAGGACCAGGTGGCCGCCGAGCTGCAGCTGCGCCTGTCGCGCGCGCACCGCCTCGCTGGCAACCTCCGACGCGCGGGTGCTGCCGCGGAGGCTGCGGCCGAGGGATTCGACCGCGTCGGCGCGCTCGGCTGGGCGGCCAAGGCTCGCCTCGCCCTCGTCCACGTCGAGCTCGACCGGCTGCGTCGTGGATCGACCACGGATCCGGCGCCCGACGGCGCGTCCGTGCTCGCGACTGCCCAGGAGGTCACGGCGACGGCGGCCCGCCTCGGCGACACCGAGCTCGGCGACTCCGCGCTCGTCGCGGCAGCGGACGCCCACCTGCTCGCCGGGCGCGTCGAGGATGCGCGCACCTGCCTGGAGTCCGTCAGCGGGCCCGGTGCGTCGCTGACCGGAGAGCTCGACCGGGCCGTCGTCGAGGCCGGACTGCACGTCGCAGCGGACGAGAGGGCCCGGGCCCGACGCGTCCTCGGCAGGGCGGCGCGCGGCCTCGCCGCCGGCCAGGAGGGCAGCGCCAGCCTCGACCTGCGCAGCGCCCGGGCGCTGCACGGCGTGCGGCTCGCCCGGATCGACCTCGCGCTCGCGCTGCGCGGCGGCAGCTCGGCGGTGCTCGAGGCCCTCGACCGCTGGCGCAACGCCACCGACCGGCTGCCCTCGCTCGGGCGCCCCGACGACGACACCCTCGCCTCGCTCACCGAGCAGCTGCGCTCGACCCAGGCCCTGCTGCGCGGCGACGTGCCGGAGGCCGAGGCCGCCGAGCTCACCGTGCGGGTCCGGCGGCTCGAGCGCGAGATCCGGGCCCGCGACTGGACCCTGAGCAGCGGCTCGCCGTCGGGCACGGCGGCCGAGGTGCGGGTGCGGCAGGGCCGCGAGGCCCTCGACCGGGCCGACCGCGACCTCGTGTGGTTCTTCCGCGACGCAGATCGCCTCATGGGGGTCGGTGTCGTCGGCGGCCGGGCCCGCGTCCGCGACCTCATGCCGCTCGCCGAGGCCGTCGAGCTGGCGCACCGCATCCGCGTCGACCTGCGCACGGCCGCGACGCGTGAGCTCGGCCCGTTCTCCCCTGCGGTGTGGGGGTCGCTGCGTGCTGCCGCCGAGCGGCTGGACGCCGCCGCGGTCCGCCCGTGGGGGCTGCGGCGCACCGGGCTCGTCGTCGTGACGTGCGAGGAGGTGTCGGCGCTGCCGTGGTCGCTGCTGCCGTCGCTGACGGGGGTGCCGTTCACCGTGGCGTCGTCCCTGACGTCGTTCGCGCGTCGCGCCGACGGCATCGACGGCATCGACAGCGCCGACGGCGTGGGGCCGCCTGCGGTGCAGGGGGTCCCGGCCCGCGTGCACGTCAGCGTCGGCCCGTCGCTGCGACGCGCGTCGGGCGAGGCGTCCGCCGTGGCGCAGGCGTGGGCCGACCACGCCGACGTCACGGTCGCGGAGCCTTCGGCCGCACGGGGGCTCGTCGAGGCGATGGGCGTCGACGACGTCGTCCACGTCGCGGCGCACGGCACGCACCAGGTTCAGTCGCCGCTCTTCTCGTCGGTCCACCTGCACGACGGGCCGGTGTTCGCCCACGAGCTGCAGGCCGCCGGCGTCCGGGCGCGGCACGTCGTGCTGTCGGCGTGCGAGGTCGGGTCGGCCACGTTCCGGCCGGGTGAGGAGCAGCTCGGGCTCGCGGCCGCGGTGCTCAGCCTCGGCGCCCGTTCGGCGGTGGCTGCGGTGTCGCCGGTGCCCGACGAGGTCGCGGCCGAGACGATGGTGCGCCACCACCGCGCCCTGGCCCGCGGCGTGCCGAGCGACGAGGCCCTCGCGTCGGCGCTGGCCGACGGCGAGCCGATCGCCGCCGCCTTCCTGCACCTCGGGGGCCGCTTCACCCACGCCTGAGCGCCGCCGGACGACCGTTTCTCGCCGGCTCCCCGCGGCACGCCGCGGGATCGCGGCGACGCGCCGTCACACGGCGGAGGCCGCGCACCAACGGTCGTCCGCCGGACGCCGACCCGCGGGCTCAGGCCGAGCGCAGGGCCCTGGTGTCGCGGCGCTTGGCCATCGCCATGGCGAGCGCGATCTTGCGCGCGTCGATGGCGATCTCGCGGAGCATGCCCGAGATCGGGGCGGTGTACCCGCAGTACCAGAGGCCGCGCGCGCCGCGGGCCGTGGCGCCGCCGCGCTCGACGGGCCGGCCCTTGGCGTCGAGGACGCCGAGGTGCCCGAGCATCGGCTCGAGGCCCTGGTGGTAACCGGTGGCGAGCACGACGACGTCGGGGTTTATGCGGCTGCCGTCGGCGAGCACGACGTCCTCGCCCTCGACCGACACCAGGGCCGCGACCGGCTCGACGGCTCCGGAGCGGACGGCGTCGATGATGCCGACGTCCTGCACCGGGATGGCGTTGTCGCGCTCGACGCGGGTCAGCAGGCCGGTGTCGGGGCGGGGAAGGCCGTGGGCCGAGAGGTCGGGCACCTGGAGCCGCTCGACGTACGGCGCGACGGCGTCGACGAGGGCGGTGGGCAGGCGGCGCACGGCGATGCCGGTGTACTGCGCGGCGACCGGGCCGCGGTTGCGGCGCAAGATGTGCGGCACGGTGCGCACCGCCATCCGCACCCGGGCCGCGCCCTGCTCGGTGAGGTCGACGGCGATCTCGGTGCCGGTGTTGCCGGTGCCGACGACGAGCACGTCGCGCCCGGCGTAGGTCGCGCCGGTGCGGTAGTCGCGGGCGCGGACGACCTCGCCGGGCCATGCGTCGAGGCCGGGCACCTCGGGATCTCGCGGCGTGTGGTTGAAGCCCGTCGCGACGACGGCGTAGGGCGCGATCAGTGTCGAGCCGTCGGCGAGCGTCACCGTCCACGCCTCGCCCCAGCCGGGGTGCTCGGGCGCGCGGTCGACCCGGACCACCTCGGCGCCGGTGCGCACGTCGAGGTCGTGGTGGTCGGCGTACTGCTCGAGGTAGCGCACGACGTCGTCGCGGGCCACCCAGCGGCCCATCTCGCGCGGGATCGGCAGGCCGGGCAGGCCGGACAACTCGCGCGGGGTGTGCAGGTGCAGCCGGTCGTAGTGCCCGCGCCACGAGGTGCCGACGCCGTCGCTGCGCTCGAGCACGACGCCGTTCAGGCCCCGCTGCCGCAGGGCCGCAGCGGTGGCGAGGCCGGCGGGTCCGCCGCCGATGACGTAGGCATCGACGCGTGCACTGCGTTGGGTCACGGGCCTCAACGTAGCGGGCCGTCAGCTGCGTGGGCCGCAACCCACTCGACGAGCGGGCGGACGTCGCGCCAGGCCTTGCGCACCTCGGTCAGGGTGCGCTTCGTGCCCAGCCACTCGGGCTCCCCGAAGGCGCGAGTCACCATGACCTCCTTGAGGCGGATCGTCTCGATGCGCGGGTGGTCGGCCGAGTAGCCCCGCGGCGTGGTCTTGACGGCCTCACCGTGCTGCTCGAATCCCTTGCGCGACAACGACGTCAGCAGCTTCTCCAGCTCGATGCCGGACGCCGGTGCGTCGACCGCGGCGCGGAACCGTTTCGTCTCCGCCGGGCTGTGGGCGCGGAAGCCGCCACCGGCGAGCAGCCCGTCGGCGCTGACCTGCACGTACCAGCCGCCGGCCCGCTCGTCGGCCACGAACGCGCCCTGGTGCGTCTTGTAGGGCGACTTGTCGGCGCTGAAGCGGATGTCGCGGTTGGGGCGGAAGAGCTTGGCCGGGCCGAACTCGTCCTCGAGGGCGTCGAGCAGGGCGAGCATCGGCTCGCGGACCGCTGCCTCGTACGTGCCCTTGTGGTCCTGCCAGTACGCGCGCGAGTTGTCGGCCTCGAGCCCGGCGTAGAGCTCGAGGGCGTCGGGCGGGAAGCCGGCGAAGGGCGGGTGGTCGGTGGAGGCGGCGGCAGGGCTCATGAGCCCACTCTGGCACCCGGATCCTGTGGATCCCCGGTGAACCTCGTCTCACCCGCCGGGGCCGGCTTGTTAGGCAAGGCTTACCTGTGCTTTCCTGAATTCCGGCAGCCACGCATGCCCTAATTGCCCGCCCCGCTGCCACGACACCAGCCACACCAGGAAGAAGGACGCCGTGCTCGCCAGCAACGCGCTCATCGGGCTCCGCGAAGGCCTCGAGGCCGCCCTCGTCGTCGTCATCCTCGTCGCGTTCCTCGTCAAGTCCGGCCGCCAGTGGGCGCTGCGGTACGTGTGGACCGGAGTCGGCGTGGCCGTCGCCCTGTCCGTGGGGCTCGGCGCGCTGCTGACCTACGGCACGAGCCAGCTCTCCTTCGAGCAGCGGGAGCTCATCGGCGGGTCGGCCTCGATCCTCGCCGTCGTCTTCGTCACCGGCATGGTCTTCTGGATGCGCTCGGCCTCGCGCACCATCTCCGGCGAGCTCAAGGGGCGCCTGGACAAGGCCCTCGACCTCGGGCCCGCCGCCGTCGTGCTCGTCGCCTTCCTCGGCGTCGGCCGCGAGGGCCTCGAGACGGCGATCTTCTTCTACGCCACCACCGAGGCGGCCGGACGCGGCAACAGCCAGCCGCTGCTGGGCTGGGTCATCGGTCTCGCCGGCGCGATCGTGCTCGGCTGGCTCATCTACCGCGGCGCCGTGCGCATCAACCTCGCGAAGTTCTTCCGCTACACCGGCGTCCTGCTCGTCCTCGTCGCGGCCGGCATCCTCGCCTACGGCCTGCACGACCTCCAGGAGGCCGGCATCCTCCCCGGCCTGAACAGCCTGGCCTTCGACATCAGCGCGACGATCAGCCCCGACAGCTGGTACGGCGCGCTCCTCAAGGGCATCTTCAACTTCTCGCCGAACACGACGTGGCTCCAGGCGATCGCGTGGACGGTCTACGTCGCCGTCGTCCTCACCCTCTTCCTGCGACCGGTCAAGACGCCGCCGAAGCCCGTCGCCGCCGACGCACCCCGGACGCCGCTCGCCGCCTGACGCGTCCGCACCCACCGGCCCCGGCCGGCCGTCCACCGCAGCTCACGACCCACCCGCCGCGTCCGCCGCCTCTGTCCCGGCGTGCCACCCCACAGGAGAACCATGCCTCGCCCTGCCCTGCGTCTCGCGACGGTCCTCGCCCCGGTCGCCGCCGCCGCCCTGGCCCTGACGGCCTGCTCCGGCTCGACCGGCGAGGCGTCCGGCTCCACGGCCGCCGGCGCCATCACGGTCAACGCCACCGACACGGCGTGCGAGCTGAGCGCCACGACGGCCAAGGCAGGAACGGTCACCTTCGAGATCACCAACGCCGGCACCAAGGTCAACGAGTTCTACCTGTACGCCGAGGGTGACCGCATCGTCTCCGAGGTCGAGAACATCGCACCGGGCCTCTCGCGTGAGCTCAAGGTCGAGATCACCGAGCCCGGCACGTTCACGACGGCGTGCAAGCCGGGCATGGTCGGCGACGGGATCCGCGGGTCGTTCACCGTCACCGGCTCGGCGACGGCCGGCAGCTCAGACGCCAAGGTCAGCACGGCCATCGCCGACTACCGGGCGTTCGTCGCGAG
Organism: Intrasporangium sp. Soil_C_50; assembly: GCF_057656595.1. NCBI lineage: Bacteria > Bacillati > Actinomycetota > Actinomycetes > Micrococcales > Intrasporangiaceae > Intrasporangium > Intrasporangium sp. Soil_C_50. The sequence continues at coordinate 74,227 of NZ_JBDGKB010000014.1, read as the reverse complement.
CGAGGCCGACGAGCTTCAGACGAAGACCGCCGCGTTCGTGGCCGCGGTCAAGGCCGGCGACGTCGAGAAGGCCAAGGCGCTCTACCCCGAGGCCCGCCACCCGTGGGAGAGCATCGAGCCGGTCGCCGAGAGCTTCGGCGACCTCGACCCGAAGATCGACGGCCGCGAGGACGTGACGGCCGAGGGCATGGCCTTCACCGGCTACCACCGCCTCGAGAAGGACCTCTGGACCGACGGCCTGCAGCAGGACTCCGCCGCCATCGCCGACCGGCTGCTCGCGGACGTCAAGGAGATCGTCGCGAAGAGCAAGACCGTCGAGCCGACGGCGCTGTCCATCGCCAACGGCGCCAAGGCCCTGCTCGACGAGGTGGCCACCGGCAAGGTCACCGGCGAGGAGGAGCGGTACTCCCACACCGACCTCTGGGACTTCGACGGCAACCTCGAGGGCTCCAAGCAGGCGCTCGCGACACTGCGCCCGGTCATCACCGAGCGCGACCCCGCCCTGCAGAAGGCCCTCGACGAGAAGTTCGCGGCGCTGTCCACGATGCTGAACAGCCACCGGGTGAACGGTGCGTTCGTCAGCTACACCGCCCTGTCCGCCGCCCAGGTCAAGGACCTCACCGTCGCCCTCGACGCGCTGAGCGAGCAGGTCGCCAAGGTGCCGGGCGTCGTGGAGGCGAAGTGACGCCGGCTGCGCTGCAGCCCGGGACGCCGAGCCGTCGCCACGTCCTCGGGGCCACCGGCGTCGCGGCCGCCGGCGCCGTGGCCGGTGCCGTCGCCGGCGCCGGCTGGGCCGCCGGACGCTCGAGCGGCACCGATGCGTCAGGCGCCTCGGGTGCCGCGGGTGCGGACGCGTCCGGCGCGTCGGGTGCGCTCGACGCGCCGGTGCCGTTCCGCGGCGCCCACCAGGCCGGCATCGTCACGCCGGCGCAGGACCGGCTCCACTTCGTCGCCCTCGACGTCGTGACGAAGGACCGCGACGAGCTGGCCCGGATGCTCGAGGAGTGGACCCGCGCTGCCGAGCGGATGACGGCCGGTGCGGAGGCGGCGCCCGGCGGTCTCGTCGGCGGCGGGCCCTACCAGGCGCCCGCCGACACGGGCGAGGCCTACGGACTCGCCCCGTCCGGTCTGACGATCACCATCGGCTACGGCCCCTCGCTCTTCGACGACCGGTTCGGCCTGGCCGACCGCAGGCCCGACGCGCTGCGCGACCTGCCTGCCTTCCGGGGTGACGCGCTCGACCCGCGGCGGTCCGGCGGCGACCTCTGCATCCAGGCCTGCGCCAACGACCCACAGGTCGCGGTCCACGCGGTGCGCAACCTCGTGCGGCTCGGCTTCGGCGTCGTGTCGGTGCGCTGGTCCCAGCTCGGGTTCGGCCGCACGTCGTCGACGTCTACGACGCAGGCCACGCCGCGGAACATGTTCGGGTTCAAGGACGGCACGGCCAACATCAAGGCCGAGGAGGCCGACGCCCTCGCCGAGCACGTGTGGGTCGCGCCGGGCGACGCCTCTGGCACTGCCACCACCGGGGACGCCTGGATGGCCGGGGGCAGCTACCTCGTGGCTCGCCGCATCCGGATGCACATCGAGGTCTGGGACCGCTCGACCCTCCAGGACCAGCAGGACACGTTCGGCCGCGACAAGAAGGACGGTGCGCCCCTGGGCCAGTCCGGAGAGTTCACCGAGCCCGACTTCGCCCGCACCGGCCCCGACGGCGCTCCCGCCATCCCGGTGGCCTCGCACGTCCGCCTGGCCCACCCGAAGAACCTCGGCGGCGTCCGCATCCTGCGCCGTGGCTACAACTTCACCGACGGTACCGACGGCGTCGGCCATCTCGACGCCGGGCTCTTCTTCATCGCGTTCGTCCGCGACGTGCAGAAGCAGTTCGTGCCGATGCAGCGCGCCCTCGCAGCGAAGGACGCACTCAACGAGTACGTCGAGCACACTGGCTCAGCGGTCTTCGCGTGTCCGCCGGGTCTCAGGGACGGGGAGCACTGGGGCCAGGCGCTGTTCGCCTGACGGGGGACGGTCGCGGGGCGGCTGGACGCGACGGTCCGCCCCCACGCGTCGGGACGGTTTCGCCCATCCAGCGCGACGGGTCGCGGATGACGTCGTCGAGCACCCGCAGGCCCGCACCGGTGACGGCCGCGTCGGGGCCGGCGACGGCGCGGCTGACGCCGACCTCGGCCCAGCGCGCCGCGAGCACCCGGGTCGTGATCTGTTCGCGGATGCCGCCCTCGAGGTGCTCGAAGAGCGCGCCGTAGACGCCACCGAGGACGACCTGCTCGACGTCGACGAGGTTGAGGGCCGTGGCCACCGCGACGCCGAGGGCCTCGGCCGCGGTGTCGAGGGCTCGGCGCGCCCGGTTGCGGCGCGGGCCGGTCGATGCCGCGGCCGCGAGCTCGGCCACCGGGGTGTCGCGGGGCAGGCCTGCGGCGTCTGCGATGGCGTCTCGCCCGGCGTAGGTCTCGAGGCAGCCGGTCGCGCCGCACCCGCAACGCGGACCGGAGCGGTCGATGACGGCGTGCCCGAGCTCGCCGGACCAGCCGCCGCGGCCGGCCGCCACCTCTCCGTCGACGACGATCGCACCGCCGATGCCGACCTCGCCCGCGACGTAGAGGAAGGACTGGGCCGCACGCGGGGTGCCGTCGGCGTGGGCCCTCGCCTGGACCTCGGCGCGTGCGGAGAGGTCGGCGTCGTTGCCGACGCGCACGTCGATGCCCTGGAGCGCGTCGTCGGCGGCGAGGAGGGCTGCGAGGTCGACGTCGTGCCAGCCGAGGTTGGGGGCGAGGCGCACGAGCCCCTGGTCGAGGAGGGCGGGCACAGAGACGCAGGCGCCGACGACGGGTCCGGTGCCGGGCGCGTGCGGTCCGCCGTCGAGCCCCTCGACGATCGGCGCGGCGAGGCGGGCCAGCTGTCGAGCGACGCGTCGGGCGTCGCTGCCGCGGTAGTCGCCGGGGCGGTGCGCCTCGGCGACGGGGGCGCCGGTGAGGTCGGTGGCGCGTACCGTCAGGTGGTCGACCTGCACCTCGAGCCCGAGCCCGACGACGGCGCGGGTGCCGACCCCGAGGAGCATGCCGGGCCGGCCGGCGCGGCCGAGCGACTCCTGCTCGAGCTCGACGAGCAGGCCGGCGGCGATGAGGCGGTCGACGAGGTCGGAGGCCGTGGCCCGGGTGACGCCGAGCCCCGACGCGAGCCGCGCGCGGGTGGGTGCCTCGGGGGCCTCCACGACGGCTCGCAGCACCTCCGAGAGGTTGTGGGTGCGCAGCGTCGCCTGCTGGACGGCCCCGCGGCGCACCCGGTCGGCCATCCCGCCCGGCGGACGCGTCGGGCCCTGGCTCGTCGTCGCGCCGGTCCTCACCCGTTGACCCTACCGCCATTGCGGAATATGTTTGTCCATCATACAAATGGCGGCCGACGCTGCCGCCCGCTCGAGGAGGAGCTCCGCATGGTCCGCACCCCGACCCCCGACGACCGGTTCTCGTTCGGCCTCTGGACCGTGGGCTGGGAGGCGCGGGACCAGTTCGGCGACGCGTCTCGCCCGCACCTGGACCCGCTCGAGTCCTGCCGCCGCCTCGCCGACCTCGGCGCCTGGGGCGTCACCTTCCACGACGACGACCTCGTGCCGTTCGGCAGCAGCGGCGCCGAGCGCGACCGGATCGTCGCCGACTTCCGCAAGACCCTCGACGAGACCGGCCTCGTCTGCGAGATGGTCACGACGAACACCTTCAGCCACCCGGTCTTCAAGGACGGCGCGTTCACCTCGAACAACCGCGACGTTCGCCGGTACGGCCTGCGCAAGGTGGTGCGCAACGTCGACCTCGCGGCCGAGCTCGGGGCGCAGACGTTCGTCATGTGGGGCGGCCGCGAAGGTGCCGAGTACGACGGCGCGAAGGACCTCAACGCCGCCCTCGACCGCTACCGCGAGGGCATCGACACCGTCGCGGGCTACATCAAGGACCAGGGCTACGACCTGCGCATCGCGATCGAGCCCAAGCCCAACGAGCCCCGCGGCGACATCCTCCTGCCGACCGTCGGCCACGCCCTCGGCTTCATCGCCGAGCTCGAGCACGGCGACATCGTCGGCCTCAACCCCGAGGTTGGGCACGAGCAGATGGCCGGGCTCAACTACACCTCGGGCATCGCCCAGGCGCTGTGGGCCGGCAAGCTCTTCCACATCGACCTCAACGGCCAGCGCTCGATCAAGTACGACCAGGACCTCGTCTTCGGCCACGGCGACCTGCTCTCGGCCTTCTTCACCGTCGACCTCGTCGAGAACGGCTTCGTCAACGGCGGTCCGCGCTACGAGGGCCCGCGCCACTTCGACTACAAGCCCTCGCGCACCGAGGACGTCGACGGCGTCTGGGACTCGGCGGCCGCGAACATGAGCACGTACATCCTGCTCGCCGAGCGGGCCGCCGCCTATCGCGCCGACCCGGAGGTGCAGGCGGCGTTCGGGGCCAGCCGCGTTCTGGAGCTGGCCGAGCCGACGCTGGGCGAGGGGGAGACGCTCGCCGACCTCCTCGCGGACCGCTCCGCGTACGAGGACGTCGACGCCGATGCGCTCGCCGAGGCCGGCTACGCCTTCGTCGCGCTCAACCAGCTCGCCGTCGAGCACGCCCTCGGCGCCCGCTGAAGGACGTCGCCTCCACGCGGTGAGGCTCCGGGTCGGGAGGGGTGGCCTCTCGCGCTCACCGGCTGCTCCCGTGGTGCGAGCAGTGCGTGAGGGGCCGGCTGGGGAGCGTTCGTCAGGACTGGCTGACGCGGACCGTCAGGGCGGCCGGGCGGATCCGCGCGAAGACCTCGGCGGCCTCGCCGATGACGTCGCCGTCGACCTGGAGGGCGATCGGTCGGTCGGCGCGGACCCGGATCTCCTGACACACCTTGTGGTCGAGCGTCGGATGGCCCTTGCGCCGACGGGTCGCCACCCGCGTCGCGACCGGCACCCAGCCGACGACGCCCTTGGGGGAGGCGATGACGGCGTCGAGGCGTCCGTCGTCGACCCGGGCGTTCGGCATGAGCACGAGCCCGCCGAGAAGGCGCCCGCAGTTGCCGATGACGACCATCCGCGCGCGGCGGCGGAACTCGAGGTCGTCGTCGACCTTGATGCGCACCCGGAACTCCGGCGACACGAGCGACCTGAGCCCCGAGACCATGTACGCCGGCCAGCCGACCTTCTTCTTGAGGTTCTCGTTGGTCGCGGCCATGATCTCGGCGTCCATGCCGAGCCCGCTCATGACGAGGAAGTGGTGCAGCGGCCGCGGGTCCTCGGAGTCGTCGGCGGCGTCCTCGGGTGCGGCACCGATGAGCACCTCGCCGACGTCGATCCGGCGGTTGCGGCCGGTCATGGCCACCTCGAGGGCGTTCTCGAGCGCGACGGGGAGGTCGAGGTTGCGGGCCAGGAGGTTGCCCGTGCCCGCGGGCAGGATGCCGAGCGGCATCTCGGTGCCGACGAGGGCGTGCGCCACGTTGCGGACCGTGCCGTCGCCGCCGAGGCTGCAGACGAGGTCGACGCCCTCGCGCACCGCGAGCGCGGCCTGCCCGGCCCCGGTGTCATCGGGCGTCGTCTCGTAGAAGACGGGGTCGCCCCAGCCCTGCGCGTGGCACGCCATGGTGATGCGCTCGCGGACCGAGGGCAGGTCGGTGAACTTCGTCGGGTTGACGACGACGGCGGCACGCTTGAGCGGCACGGGGGTGTCGTCGTCGCCGGGGCGGAAGTGGTCGCGCGGGGGTCGGGGACGACGCCGGAGCGTCGCCGTGGCCTCGGGCGCGACACGCGTGAGGACCACGCCGCCGACGACCAGGGCCAGAACCACGACCCCGGTGACGATCCACGGCAGGTAGTCCTTGAGCACCAGAGCACGGTATCGCCCGGCACCCGTCCGTCCGGAATCCGGTCGGGCCGCGGACGCCCGGCCCCGTCGCCGCACGGCGGCCCTAGGCTGACCCGCATGAGCGAGCCGACGGGCCCCGGGCCCCTGCGCGTCGAGGATCCCGGTCCGGCCACCCCCGACACCGCCGACTGGACGTGGGTGCTGCGCCAGCCGTGCCCTGACTGCGGCTTCGACCCCTCGCGGCTCGAGCCCACGGCAGTGCCGGCCCTGCTGCGCGACGCGTCCGCCCGGTACGTCACCGCCATCGCGCGCCCCCAGGCGCAGACGCGTCCGCGCCAGGGCACGTGGTCGCCGGTCGAGTACGCGTGCCACGTCCGCGACGTCTGCGACGTCATGCGAGGGCGGCTCGCACAGATCCTCGACGGTGGCGGCGAGGTCGTCCGCTTCGCCGACTGGGACCAGGACGCCACCGCGCTCGAGAAGCAGTACTGGCGCGCCGACCCGGAGGCGCTGCGCGACGAGCTGCGCACCGCGTTGGAGGCCGCGGCAGCCACCTACGAGCGCCCGGACGGCGACGAGTGGGGCTGGCCCGCCGTGCGCAGCAACGGCTCGGAGTTCACGGCCGGCACCCTCGCCGTCTACTTCGCCCACGACGTCCGCCACCACCTCTGGGACGTGAACGCGTGACGCTGCCGATCGACGTGCCCCTCGCCCTGCCGGATGCCCGCACCCCCGACCCGCACGACGCCCCCGCCGTCCGCTGGGGCGTCCTCGCGCCGGGCGGCATCGCGCACGCGTTCGCCGAGGCCGTCGCCGTCGGTACCGCCTCGGAGGTCGTCGCCGTCGGTTCGCGCAGCCACGCCCGAGCCCAGGACTTCGCCGACGAGTACGGCATCGGCCGTGCGTACGGCAGCTACGAGGACCTCGTCGGCGACCCCGACGTCGACGCCGTCTACGTCGCCTCGCCGCACTCCGAGCACCACGCCCACGCACTGCTCGCCCTCGAGGCCGGCAAGCCCGTCCTCATCGAGAAGGCCTTCACCCGCAGCGCCGCCGAGGCCCGCGAGGTGCTCGACGCGGCGGCCCGGCGCGACCTGCTCGTCGTCGAGGCGATGTGGAGCCGGTTCCTGCCGCAGTACGACGTCGTGCGCCACGTCGTCGAGTCCGGCCTCATCGGCGAGGTCGTCGCCGTCTTCGCCGACCACGGCCAGCGGCTCTACCCCGACGGGCCCGAGCGCCTCTCACAGCCCGAGCTCGCCGGCGGTGCCCTCCTCGACCTCGGCGTCTACCCGGTGTCGTTCGCCGACGTCGTGCTCGGGGTGGCCGAGTCGGTCCGCGCGTCGGGCACGCTCACCGACCTCGGCGTCGACGCCACGACCACCGTCACCCTGACCAACGTGGCCGGGGCGCACGGTGTCCTGTCGTGCACCATGGCCGGCGTGACGCCGTGCACCGCCGTCGTCGCCGGCACGACTGCCCGGCTCGAGCTGACCGGCGCGTTCTACGGCGCCGGCTCGACGCTGCGCCTCGTCGGCCGCGACAACGAGGTGCTCGACGAGCGCCCGGGCGGTCTGCCCGAGGATGTGCGCGGGTTCTCTTACGAGGCAGCCGAGTTCGCTCGTTGCCTCGTCACCGGCGAGACGGAGTCACCCCTCATGCCGCACGCCGCGACCCTGCGCGTCATGGAGACGATGGACGAGGTGCGCCGTCAGGTCGGGGTCGTCTACCCCGGCGAGTGACACCCGATGGTCCGCGAATGCAACCCGCGCGGCCCGTCGAGCAGTCATACTGCGGTCCGCACACGCTCGAGACACAGGGGTCCGCATGCTCACCGACGACTTCGTCCCGTTCGACCCGGCCATGACCGGCCCACCGACCGGGTTCTTCCTCTTCTTCGGCCTCGTCGCCGCCCTCGTGGTGGCCGGATTCACCTACACGCTCGTCAAGGGCGTGTCGCAGTGGCGGGCCAACCAGGCCGCACCGCTCCGTAGCGTCGACGCCCTCGTCGCGGGCCGCCGCACCGACGTGCGTCGGGTCGCCGGGGCCGATCGGGCAGCGAACACGGACACCACGTACTTCGTGACGTTCGAGGAGGACTCGGGCGAGCGACGCGAGCTGCGGGTCAGCGGATCGGAGTACGGGCAGCTCGCCGAGGGGGACCGCGGCCACCTCATCCACCAGGGCACGCGCTACAAGGGCTTCACCCGAGCCATCGTGCACTGAGCGCGGCTCGCGCTCGGTCGTGGCGTCTGGGCGGCACCCACGGTGACCTCGTCAGGCGCCGAAGTCGTTGGGGCTGCGCCACGGCCGCTCGAACGGCAGCCGCCACGTGAACGGCGCGACGAGCTGGTGGATCTGGTTGGGCCCCCACGTTCCTGCTTGGTACGGCCGCACCGTCGGCGGGTTGTCCAGCAGGGGCTGGCTCACCTCCCACAGCCGCTCGATGCCCTCGGCCGAGGTGAAGAGCGTGCGGTCGCCGCGCGCCGCGTCGTAGATGAGCCGCTCGTAGGCCTCGAGCACCGACCCGGCCCAGTGCGTCTCCTGCACCGAGAACTGCATCGACAGCTTGTCGAGCTTCATGCCCGGCCCGGGGCGCTTGCCGTAGAACGACAACGACATCCGCGACTTGTCGGCAAGGTCGAAGGTCAGGTGGTCCGGGCCGTTGTCGCCGACGCCGGAGCCGGGCGGGAACATCGACCGCGGCGGCTCCTTGAAGGCGATGGAGATGATGCGGGCGCCTTCGGCCAGGCGCTTGCCGGTGCGCAGGAAGAACGGCACGCCGGCCCAGCGCCAGTTGTCGACGAAGCACTTGAGTGCGACGAACGTCTCGGTGTCGCTGTCGGACCGGACACCCGGCTCGTCGCGGTAGCCGACGTACTGGCCGCGGACGACGTCGTGCGGGTCGATCGGCGCCATCGACCGGAAGACCTTGTTCTTCTCCTCGCTGATGGCATGGGGCTCGAGCGAGGTGGGCGGCTCCATCGCCGTGAACGCGAGGACCTGGAACAGGTGGGTCACGATCATGTCGCGGTAGGCCCCGGTGCCCTCGTAGAAGTCGGCCCGCTGGGAGAGCCCGAGCGTCTCGGGCACGTCGATCTGGATGTGGTCGATGTGGTTGCGGTGCCAGATCGGCTCGAAGAGGCCGTTGGCGAACCGGAAGGCGAGGATGTTCTGCGCCGCCTCCTTGCCGAGGAAGTGGTCGATGCGGAAGATCTGCTCCTCGGCGAACACCTCGTGCAGCTCGGCGTTGAGGGCCCGGGCGCTCGCGAGGTCGGTGCCGAACGGCTTCTCCATGATGATCCGGCTGCGCTCGACGAGCTTGGCCTCCTCGAGCTGGCGCACGACGGCCAGGGCCGCCTTCGGGGGCACAGACAGGTAGTGCAACCGCCAGGCATCCGGCCCGAGGATGTCCTCGGACTCCTCGACTGCGGCCCGGATCCCTTCCGGGCCGGCCGAACCCGGAACCCAGTGGATGCGGTCGGCGAACTCGCGCAGGTCGTCGTCGGTGACGTCGTGGCTCGAGTGCTCGCGGATCGAGGCGAAGGCGAGCTCGAGGAACTCCTCGCGGGTCAGGTCGTCGAGGCTCGTGGCGACGACGCGCAGGCCCTCGAGCAGCTGCGTCTCGTGCAGGTGGAGCATCCCGGGGAGCAGCTTGCGCTTGGCGAGGTCTCCGGTGGCGCCGAACAGGACGACCGTGGTGGCGGGCATGCCATCAGCGTGGCGCAAAACCGGGCCGAGCGGGAGAGCCGGGCCGGGTCCCGCGAACCGGGCGCGTTGGACGAGGCGGGGGCCTACGCTCGGAACATGCTCATCATCGCCATCATCCTCTTCGGAATGCTGGTCGGCGCCGCGGCCCAGCTCATCCTCGGCAAGGGGTCCACGGGCATCGACTGGACGATGGCGATCGTCGCGGGCCTCGTCGGCTCGTTCGTCGGTGGCCTGCTCGCGAGCCTCCTGTCGGGTGACGGCCTCGACCTGCGCCCGAGCGGCATCCTCGGCTCCATCGTCGGCGCCGTGATCGTCACGGCGGGGTGGCGCTGGACCCGCACCCGCAACGTCACCCGCTGACCGCGACCCCCTCCACGGCCACCCGGCCGCTCTCGACGAGCCAGCGGTGTGTCAGCCGCAGCCCGGCGAGCAGGCTCTCGTCGTGGCTGACGACGAGGACCGTGCCGCCGAAGGCCGCCACCGCTGCCTCGAGCTGCTCGATGGCGGCGACGTCGAGGTGGTTGGTCGGCTCGTCGAGCACGAGGACGTTGACCTCGCGGCCCTGGAAGAGCGCCAGGAGCGCCCGCGTCCGCTCACCCATCGACAGGCTCCGCGCCGGGCGGCCCACGTGCTCGGCGCCGAGCCCGAACTTCGCGAGCAGCGTCCGCACCTCGCCGACCGGCCACTCCGACCCGGTCCGTGCGTGCGGGCCGAGCTCGCGGCGCACGACGTCGAGCACCGTGGCGTCGGTGTCGAGGAGCCGGCGTCGCTGGTCGAGCACGCCGACGGAGACGCGGGTGCCGAGGGTCTGGCGTCCCGAGGTCAGCGGGAGGTCGCCGAGGAGCGCCCCGAGCAGCGTCGTCTTGCCGCTGCCGTTGTCGCCGACGAGCGCGACGCGGTCGCCGCGGCCCAGCGTCAGCGACACCGGCCCGAGCCGGAAGCCGTGCCGCTCGACGACGGCCTCCGACAGGGTCGCGACGACGTCGGCCGACGGCCGGCCCTCGGTGATCGTGTACCGCAGCTGCCACTCCTTGCGGGGCTGGTCGACGACCGTGAGCCGGTCGGCCGCCCGCTCGAGGCGGGCGCCCTTGGCAGCCTGCCGGTCGGCGCGGGCGCGGTGCTTCTCGCGGATGTGCTTGTCCGGCTCCTTCGTCGCCTTGGGCCCGGTGCGGCCCTTGACCGCCCAGTCGGCCCGCTGCCTGGCCTGGCCGAGGAGGGCGTCGCGGTCGGACGCGTACTCCTCGTAGGCGTCCCACGCCTGCGACCGGGCCAGGGCGCGCTGCTCGACGAAGTCGCTGTACGTGCCGGTGTAGTGGCCGATCCGCTGCTGGGGCAGGTCGAGCTCGACGACGCTCGTCGTGACGCGGTCGAGGAAGGCGCGGTCGTGGCTCGCGACGAGCACCGGCCCGTCGTGCGACCGGACGAACTCGGCCATGAGGTCGAGGCCGCGCGCGTCGAGGTCGTTGGTCGGCTCGTCGAGCAGCAGCACGTCGTACTGGCTGAGCAGCACCGCGACGAGGCTGGCCCGCGCGGCCTGCCCGCCCGAGAGCGTCCCGAGCGGCCGCGAGGAGTCGACGTCGAGGCCGACGCGTGCCGACACCTCGGGCAGGCGCTCCTCGAGGTCGGCGGCACCGAGGGCCAACCACCGCTCGAGGGCGAGCGCGTACCGGTCCTCGGCCCCGGGGACGCTCTCGGCGAGCGCTGCCGACGCGGCCTCGAGCTCGACGTCCGCAGCAGCGACGCCGGTGCGGCGCCGCGCGTAGGCGAGCAGCGACTCCTGCGCGTCGGGCAGCACCTGAGGGAGCCAGGCGACCGTGGCGTCGGAGGGGGCGAGGCGGATCGAGCCACCCTCGACGGGCAGCTCTCCGACGAGCGTGCGCATCAGCGTCGACTTGCCGGACCCGTTGGGGCCGACGACGGCGGTGACGTCGCCCGAGGCGAGGGTCAGGTCGAGGCCGGAGAAGAGGACACGGGCACCGAAGGCGACGTCGAGGCCGGTGACGGTGAGCGTGGTGGACGGCGTGGAAGACATGAGCGAGGTCCTTGACGGTCGGCAGGGCCCCGCCGGGGCGAGGGACGCGTCAGGCGTCGCGCATCAGCCGGGCGGGCGGGCTCGAGGCATCAGGAGATCCACACGGGACGTGACCTTAGAGCCGCCGGCCCACCGCGTCCACCCATTTCCTGCTCGAGTCTTCCTGCTCGGGGCGCTCGGCCGGCTGGCTGACGTCACCGTCCCTCCGCCTTGGTCCCCTCGACCGCGGCGACGGCCTCGATGCCACCGATGACGGTGTCCAGGCCCGTCCGGTAGTACTCCTCGACGTCGGGCTCGGAGACCAGGGGCCCGGAGGCGGAGCGGATGTTGGGGAAGTCGGTCGGGTCGAGGTCGCGCAGCGACGACTCGAGGACGGCACGCTCGGTGGCCTCGGGCTCAGGGATCGCGCGCAGCGGCTCGTGCTCGACGAGGCTCACCACCATCTGCAGCGACTGCTGGACCAGCAGCACGGCGCGGTCCGGTCCCAGTCCGGCGACTCTGAGGCTGTCCAGCATCGCCTCCAGGGCGGCGAGGTAGCTGGGCAGCAGCACCACCCGCTCGATGACGAGGTGGCCCAGCCACGGGTGGGCGTGGAGCAGGTCGACGAGTGCGACCAGCACCTTCCTGTAGCGCGCGCGCCAGTTCGCGGTGGGGTCGTCGTCGAAGCGGGCTTCGAGGATGACCTGCTCGGCCATGGCGCCCAGCAGGGCGTGCTTGTCCGCGACGTGCCAGTACAGCGCCATGGGGGTGACGCCGAGCTCGCGGGCGAGGCGGCGCATGGACACCGCAGCCTCGCCCTCCGAGTCGGCGAGGGCCACCGCCACCCGGAGGATGCGCTCCGGCGACAGTCCCGAGGCCGGTCTGCCGGCGGGGCTGGAGGGGTTCACAAGAGCAACTATACGCCGTATGGTTACTCGATTCCTATACGCCGTACAGCAGCGAAGGGCCTGCGCATGGTCGGATATGCCGTCACCGTCCTGATCGTCACCTCCGGGATGCTGCTGTCGCTCGCCCCGCTGGCTCGATCAGGCTTCTGGGGGACGACGAGCTGGCTGCTGAGCGACCTCTTCAACGAGTCACCGTTCCTCGCCGCCGGCTACCTGGGCATGGCGACCGCCCCCGCGCTGATCTCGGACGAGCCTGTCGGACCTGACGTCGTCGCGTGGTTCGCGCTCGGGTGCGCCAGCCTGCTCGGGGCTCCGGTGCTGCTGCACCGAAGCGCCCGGGCCGGCGTGGTGCTGGACCGAGCCCTCGACGAGGCCTTCGGCGATCCGTCCCCCGCTTCACCGCACCCCCGCCACGGCTGGCGCGTGCGCCTGCCATGGGCCCGGATCGTGCTGATGCCCGTCCCGGTGTTCCCGCTCGGGGTGCGCGTGCGCCGCGGGCTGCGCTACGGCCCGGCGCGCCGTCAGCGTGTCGACGTCTACCGGGGCCGCGGCGGGGCCCGAGTCGAGAGCGGGATCGACGCGGTCTGTCGTCCGATCCTCATCCACCTCCACGGCGGCGCCTTCCGCACCGGCCGAAAGGGCTTCTACGCCCGGCCCCTGCTGCACGCCTTCGCCCGGCACGGCTGGGTCTGCATCAGCGCCGGCTACCGACTGCGGCCCGGCGCGACCTACGACGACATCCTGAGCGACGTCAAGCGCGTCGTGGCGTGGGCGCGCGCCCACGCACGCGACCATGGCGCCGACCCGTCGTGCATCGTGCTGTCCGGCAGCTCGGCCGGCGCCCACCTGGCGATCACCGCGGCGCTCACTGCGGACGACCCGGCCCTCCAGCCCGGCTTCGAGGGGGTCGACACGAGCGTCACGGCGGCGATCGGTCTCTACGGCTACTACGGCCCGGTCGACCGCGGCGGACGGGCGTCGCGGCCGGCGGCTCATGCACATCCGGGCGCACCGCCTCTGATGATCGTCCACGGCGGCCAGGACACGCTCCTGCCGCCCCGAGCCGCGCGACACCTCGCGGAGCAGGTGAGGGCCGTCTCGGCCAGCCAGGTCGTCTACGCCGAGCTACCCGGCGCGCAGCACACCTTCGACCTGCTCCACTCCCTGCGTTTCGAGCTGGTCGTCGACGCGCTGTGGGCGTTCTGCGACCGGGTGCGCTCCCGGTGAAGCTCCGGTGGGCATCAGGTCAGAGCAGGCCGGCCTCGTGGACCGTGATGGCGACCTGGACGCGGTTCTGGCCGCCGAGCTTCTCCAGCACCTTCGACACGTGCGCCTTGACCGTGGGCACCGACAGGTAGAGCTCGCGCGAGATCTCCGCGTTCGACAGCCCGCGCCCGACGGCGACGGCCACCTCGCGCTCGCGCCCGGTCAGCACGGCCAGGCGGTCCAGGGCTGCCGCGCGCCGGTCCTCGCCGGCGGAGGGGTCGGGGTCGGCCGCGACGCGGGCCATGAGCGCGGCCGCGACGCTGGGGGACAGGATCGGCTCGCCGGCCGCGACGAGCCGTACCGCCTCGACGAGCCGCCGCGGCTCGGTGTCCTTGAGCAGGAACCCGCTCGCGCCGGCCCGCAGCGCCTGCACGACCATGTCGTCGGCGTCGAACGTCGTCAGCACGATGACGCGCGGTGGCGCGCCCGTGGCCTCGCTCGGGGCCTCGCTCGGGGAACCCGTGTCGAGGAGCCGCCGGGTCGTCTCGAGCCCGTCGCGGCGGGGCATCCGGATGTCCATGAGGACGACGTCGGGTCGGTGCTCGCGCACCACGGCCTCACCGTCGACGCCGTCGCCGGCCTCGGCCACGACCTCGACATCGGGTGCGCCGCCGAGGATCATCCGCAGCCCCGCCCGCACGAGCGCGTCGTCGTCGACGATGACGACGCGCGTCCTCGTGTCCGTGCCCTCGACCCCCGTCACGACGCCCACGGTAGCCGGGCGGTGACGACGAAGTCGCCCCGCCGGTCGGGGCCGTAGGTCAGCTCGCCGCCGGACAGCACGGCGCGCTCGGTGAGCCCGAGGAGCCCGAGCCCGCTGCCGGCCACCCCTGCCACCCCTGCCACCCCTGCCGCGGACCGGTCGCCGGGAGCCGGCACGCCTGCCGGGGTCCGCACGGTGACGTCGACCTGGCCCGCCCCGACGCCAGCGCGCGCCACGGCGAGGGTCACCGTGGCGCGTCGATCGGGGGCGTGCTTGCGGGCGTTCGTCAGGCACTCCTGGACGATCCGGTAGGCGTTGCGCGACACCCGGTCCGGCACCTCCGCCGCCTCGCCGGCCTGCTCGAGGACGACGTCGGTCCCGGCGGCGCGCGCCTCCGCGACGAGCTCCTCGACGTCGTGCAGCGTCGGCTGGGGGCGCTCGGGTACCGACGCGTCCGGGAGCGCCTGCCCGTCATCGGGATCGGCGGCGTCGGGCTGGATGGGCAGCGGCACGTCGCGGAGCACACCGAGCACGTCACGCAGCTCGGACAGCGCCTGGTTGGCGCTCGACCGGATGATCTCCGCGGTGGCGGCGACCTCGTCGCGACCCAGGTCGTCGCGGAAGGCGAGGGCGCCGGAGTGCATGGCCACCAAGGAGATCCGGTGGGCGAGCACGTCGTGCATCTCGCGGGCGATCCGCGCGCGCTCGGCCACGCGAGCCTGCGCGACGCGCATGGCTTGCTCACGCTCGGCGGTGAGGGCGCGCTCGTGGAGCGAGGCGACGAAGGCCCGGCGCTCGCCGATGGCCCAGCCGCTCGCGACGCTGGCGGCCAGGATGAGCACCGAGATGACGATCCCCGACACGCTGACCGTCGAGTCCTCGGTCGGGTAGAGCAGCGCGTTGACGAAGCCGGCCGCGAGGAACGGAACGGCCACGGCCGCGATCTCCCGCCAGCGTCGACGTGTCGACAGCGACACGAGGGCGAGGATGCTCGGGCCGACGGCGGCCATGGACACCGCCGATGCCAGGGCGCTGACCCACGCGACGGTCCGCGGGTACCGGCGCCGCCAGAGCAGCAGCACGGCGCAGGCGAGCCCGACGGCGGCGTCGACGAGCAGCCAGCTCTTGCCGAGGGTCGGGTCGACGCCGCGGTGGTCGAGCTGTGCCTGGACCGAGCCCCAGAGCGCCGCGCCGAAGAGGACGGCGACGGAGAGTCGCCACACCTCGCCCCACACGTGGCCGCGTCGGGTGCGGGCGATCCGGGGCAGTGGCACGGGCCCAGCGTAGGCAGCGGCCCGCAGCCTCCGCATCCGTCCGGGGTAGGGGTGGGAAGGGGTCACCCCGAGGCGCGACCCTGACTCGGGTCAGGGTCGACTACGACCTGGGTAGGGGTCGGAATCAGGCTCATGACCGATGTGCGCGCCCCCGCACGCACGTCAGGGTGGAGCCCATGATCACAGTCGAGCGACTCACCAAGCGGTACGGCCCGTTCACGGCCGTCGACGACATCTCGTTCGAGGTGAAGCCCGGTCTCGTCACCGGCTTCCTCGGACCGAACGGTGCCGGCAAGACGACGGCGATGCGCGTCATGTCCGGCCTCACCCCGGCCACCTCCGGCCGTGCCACGGTGCTCGGCAAGCCGTACGGCGCGCTGCCGAACCCGGGCCGCCACGTCGGCCTGCTCCTCGACGCGTCGGCCCAGCACGCCGGCCGCACCGGCCGCGAGGTGCTGACGCTCGGCGCCATCCTCATGGGCGTCGGCCGCGGCCGCGTCGAGGAGATGCTCGAGCTCGTCGGCCTCACCGAGAAGGAGGCGAACCGACGCGTGCGCAACTACTCGCTCGGCATGCGCCAGCGCCTCGGCATCGCCCACGCCCTCCTCGGCGACCCCGAGGTGCTCATCCTCGACGAGCCGGCCAACGGCCTCGACCCGGCCGGCATCCGCTGGATGCGCGACCTGCTGCGCGGCTACGCCAACGAGGGCGGCACCGTGCTGCTGTCCTCGCACCTGCTCAACGAGATCGAGCGCGTCGCCGACGAGATCGTCGTCATCGGCCACGGCAAGATCGTGGCGCACGGCACGAAGGACGACCTGCTCGCCGGCGCCGGCACGTACGTGCGCTCGACCGACGACGACGCCCTGCTCGCGGCGCTCGCCGCCGAGTCGGTCGTCGCGCACCGCACCCCGACCGGCGGCGTGCAGGTGGAGGCCGAGCCGCTCGCGGTCGGTCGCGTCGCCGCCGCCCACCAGATCGTCCTGACCGAGCTGCGCGGTGGCGACAGCCGAGGTCTCGAGGAGATGTTCCTCGACCTCACGGCCGACGCCGCCCGAGAGGAGGTGGCCGCATGACCACCACGACCACTACGACGAAAACGCCTGCGGCACAGGCGTCCCCGAAGCACGCCGAGTCGTCGCTGCCGACGAGGGCGAAGGTGCCGGCCCGCATCGGAGGCGAGCGGCCCACCACCGGGGTGCCGTTCACGCGCCTCGTCCACGTCGAGCTGCGCAAGATGCTCGACACCCGCGCCGGTCGCTGGCTGCTCATCGGCATCGCGGCGGTCATCGCGATCGCCCTGACCATCATGTTCTTCAACAACGGTGGCCAGCACTCGTTCGGCGACTACCTACAGGCCACGACGATGCCGATGGCGATCATCCTCCCGGTGGTCGGCATCCTCGCCGTGACGTCGGAGTGGAGCCAGCGCACCGGCCTCGTGACGTTCGGCCTCGAGCCGCGTCGCATCCGCGTCGCCTGGGCCAAGCTCGTCAGCGCCCTGCTCGTCGGCGTGACCGCCTTCGCACTGTCGCTGGCGCTCGCGGGGATCGCGCACCAGGCCGCCATCACGTTCCGCGGCATCGAGGGCGACTGGTCGATCGGCGGGCTCGTCCTGCTCGGCGCGGCGGGCTACGTGCTCCTCGGCGTCGCGCAGGGTGTCGGCTTCGGCATGCTCTTCAAGAACACGCCGGCCGCGATCGTCGTCTACTTCGTCCTGCCGACCGCGTGGTCGATCCTCGGCTCGATGGTCTCCTGGCTGCGGTCGGCCTCGGAGTGGCTCGACCTCAACCAGACGATGCAGCCGCTGTTCGAGGGCTCCCTCACCGGCGCCCAGTGGACCCACCTCGGTGCGTCCGTCGCCCTCTGGGTCGTCGCACCGCTCGCGGTCGGCATCTGGCGCCTGACCCGCTCCGAGGTCAAGTAACAGGTCCAGCCACCCGTCGAAAGGCCACGTTCGGCGGCCCGACGACAGTCGAGAGGCCACCTTCCGCGGGGGGAAGGTGGCCTCTCGACGTGTCGGAGACGACCGAACGTGGCCTCTCGACGGTTGGGGTTGAGGGTGGGGAGCCGGTCAGTGGGCGGCGTTGGTCGCGTCCTCGACGACCGGGTCCTTCGCCGGTGCGGCGTCGTCGGCGTCGCCGCCGGGGTTCGGGGCGCCGAGCCCGGCCCGGACCAGCTCCTCGATCTGCTGGCCCGTCCCGGCGTCGACGTTCTTCCAGTACTCGAAGGCGCGCTCGAGCACGGGCGACTTCACACCGCCCAGCAGGTGCCCGGCGACCGTCTCGGTGAACGCCTCGCGCTGCGCGTCGTCCCACACCTCGCGCACGAGCCGCCCGGCCTGGCCGAAGTCGTCGTCGTCCTCGCGCAGCGTGTAGGCCTGGCGCACCATGGCGCCGTCGCTCTCCCAGCCCTCCTCGACCTCGCCGACGTGGTCGGCGTACCCACGTCCCTCGCTGTTCGGCGCGTACACCGGGGCGTCGCCGCGGTGGTCGTAGGCCATCGGGCCGTCCTGCGTGTACGTGTTGAGGTCGTCGACGCGCGGGCGGTTGACCGGCAGCTGGAGGTAGTTGGGCCCGATGCGGTAGCGATGGGTGTCGCTGTAGGCGAAGGCCCGCCCGAGCAGCATCTTGTCGGGCGAGAACCCGATGCCGGGAACGAGCGCCGACGGCTCGAACGCCGCCTGCTCGACCTGGGCGAAGAAGTTGTCGGGGTTGCGGTCGAGGGTCATGGTGCCGACGTCGATGAGCGGGTAGTCCACGTGCGGCCACACCTTCGTCAGGTCGAAGGGGTTGAGGTGGTAGGTCTTCGCGTCCTCGTACGGCATGACCTGCACGCGCAGCCGCCAGCTCGGGTGGTCGCCGCGCTCGATGGCGTCGTGGAGGTCGCGGCGGTGGAAGTCGGCGTCCTGCCCGGCGATGTTCTCGGCCTCGGCGCCGGTCAGGCCCTCGACGCCCTGGTCACTGTGGAAGTGGTACTTGACCCAGAACCTCTCGCCCGACGCGTTGACCCACATGTACGTGTGCGAGCCGTAGCCGTTCATGTGCCGGTACGTCTTCGGGATGCCGCGGTCGCCCATGAGGTAGGTGACCTGGTGGGCCGACTCGGGGTTGAGCGACCAGAAGTCCCACTGCATGTGGTTGTCCCGCAGGCCCGACCCGCCCCGACGCTTCTGGCTGCGGATGAAGTGCGGGAACTTCATCGTGTCGCGGACGAAGAAGACCGGGGTGTTGTTGCCGACGAGGTCGTAGTTGCCCTCGGTCGTGTAGAACTTCAGCGCGAAGCCGCGGGGGTCGCGCCACGTGTCCGGGCTGCCCTGCTCGCCGGCGACGGTCGAGAACCGGGCCAGCATCTCGGTGCGCACGCCCGGCTGGAAGAGCGCCGCCTTGGTGTAGCGCGACACGTCCTCGGTCGTCTCGAAGACGCCGAACGCGCCCGAGCCCTTGGCGTGGACGTTGCGCTCCGGGATGCGCTCGCGGTTGAAGTGCGCCATCTGGTTGAGGAAGTGGGTGTCGTGCAGCAGGATCGGCCCGTCCGGGCCGACGGTGAGCGAGTTGCGGTCGCTCGGTGCCGGCGCGCCGTTGTCGGCGTGCGACCCGAGACGGGCCTCCTCGCTCGGTGCCGTCTCGACCGAGGGCCGTCCGTTGTGGGTGTCCGTCATGTCCGCTCCTTCGCTCGGGTCGTGGGGGGTGGGTGGTGTCCCCGCCCTCGCGACGTACCCGATCCGCTCCGACCGAGCCGGTCCTCCCGCCGTGGAACTGCGTGGACCCGCTGGAGCGCCGGCGCTCGCCGCGGCCGGCGGGGCGTCCTACAGTCGACGCGTGGGCCGGGCGGTGGTCAGCCGGTGGCGTCCCGTCGTGGGCGCCGTCCTCGGCGCGGCCCTCGCCGCTGCCGTGGGTGGCTGCACGACCGCCGACCCGGGGCTCCGGGAGTCGACGCGTCCGGCGTCGGGTGCCGTCGTCCCACCGGGCGTGACGTTCACCCCGGTCGACCCCGGCCCGGCGCCGACGATCACGGTGCCACCACGTCGTACCGGCGAGGTGGCCCGGGTCGTCGTGACGCGCAACGGCCCCGGCAAGGCGTTCCGCAACGTGCCGGGGGAGGCCGCCGCGGCGGGGCGCACCTACACGGTCGAGGTCGCCTGTGCCGCAGGCCGTCCGACGACGGACACGACCGACACGAACGGCACCACGTACGCCATCTACGACGCCGCGCCGGGCACGTGGGGGCACGGCGAGCCGCTGTACTCGCGGGCGTTCGCGTGCGACGGCACCGTGCAGCGCACCGTCGACCTCGGGCTGCCGGCCGGTCCGGTGCAGATCGACGTGCGCGGCCTGCCCGCCGACGCCGTCGCCGCCTACGCCGTCATCCGGCGCGAGTGACGGCTCTGGGGCGACGCCGCGAACTCGGTCGAGCGCGTCCCGCCGGCGCCGTTAGGCTGGCCCGCGTGATCGACATCAAGCTCGTGCGCGACGAACCCGACCGGGTCCGCGCCTCGCAACTGGCCCGTGGAGAGGACCCGGGGATCGTGGACGCGATCCTCGCTGCCGACGAGCGCCGTCGATCCTCCCTCACCGACTTCGAGCGTCTCCGCGCCGAGCAGAAGACCGTCAGCAAGGCGGTCGGCGCGGCCATGGGCGCGTTCCAGAAGGCGAAGAAGGCCGGCGACGCCGACGCCGAGCACCTCGAGAAGAAGGCGCACGAGGCGCGTTCGCACGCCGCCACGCTGAGCGACCGCGTCAAGGGCCTCGAGGAGGAGGCCGGCGAGGCCGCCGCCGAGCTCGACCGCCTGCTCCGACGCGTCGGCAACGTCATCATCGACGGCGTGCCCACCGGCGGCGAGGACGACTACGTCGTGCTCGAGACCGTCGGCGCCCCGCGCGACTTCGCGGCCGAGGGCTTCGAGCCGCTCGACCACCTCGCCCTCGGCGAGAAGCTCGGCGCCATCGACATGGAGCGCGGCGCGAAGGTCGGCGGCGCGCGCTTCTACTACCTCACCGGCGTCGGGGCCCAGCTCGAGCTCGCCCTGCTCAACATGGCGATCGCCCAGGCCACCGCCTCGGGGTTCACGCCGATGATCACGCCGACGCTCGCGCGCACCGAGATCATGGCCGGGGCCGGCTTCATCGACGCGCACGACGAGGAGGTCTACAAGCTCAAGGACGACGAGCTGTACCTCACCGGTACCTCCGAGGTGGCCCTCGCCGGCTACCACGCCGACGAGATCATCGACCTGAGCAACGGCCCGAAGCGCTACGCCGGCTGGTCGGCCTGCTACCGGCGCGAGGCCGGCTCGCACGGCAAGGACACCCGCGGCATCATCCGGGTGCACCAGTTCCACAAGGTCGAGATGTTCAGCTACTGCCGGCCGGAGGACGCCGAGGCCGAGCACCAGCGCCTGCTCGGCTGGGAGCGCGAGATGCTCGCCAAGATCGAGGTGCCCTACCGCGTCATCGACACGGCCGCAGGCGACCTCGGCGGGCCGGCCGCGCGCAAGTTCGACTGCGAGGCCTGGGTGCCGACGCAGGGCAAGTACCGCGAGCTGTCCTCGACGTCGAACTGCACGACGTACCAGGCGCGCCGGCTCAACACCCGCGAGCGCGACCCGAACGGCTCGGGCACCCGCGCCGTGGCGACGCTCAACGGCACCCTCGGCACGACGCGCTGGCTCGTCGCCATCCTCGAGAACCACCAGCAGCCCGACGGCTCGGTCGTGGTCCCCGAGGCCCTGCGCCCCTTCCTCGGCCTCGACGTCCTGACGCCCTCGAACCGCGTCGAGGGGGCAGTCGAGGTCAGCGCTCGTCGAGCATGACCTCGATGCTGTAGTCCTCGGCGTGGTAGCAGTGGTCGCCGTACTCGACGGGGTCGCCGACCGCGTCGAAGGCGGTGCGCGACATCGTCAGCACCGGCTGCGACGGGCGTAGCCCGAGGTGACGCCGCTCCGACGCCGTCGGGGTGCGGGCGCCGATGCGCTGGTGGGCGACGACCGGCTTGCCGCCGCGGGCCCGGAGCAGCGCGTAGAGGCCGTCGCGCTGCAGCTCCTCCCGGGAGATGTCGGAGTAGCGCGGCGGCAGCCAGTTCTGCAGGATCGCGAGCGGCCGGTCGCCGTTGCTGCGCAGCCGCACGACGTGCAGCAGCGGAGTGTCGACCGGTATCCCGAGGGCCGACGCGGCGACGGCGTCCTCGACGACCTCGTGCTTGAGCACCTCGGTGCGCGGGTCGGCGCCGCCCTCGCTCCGCAGGTCGTCGTAGAGGCTGGTCAGCTCGGCGCGCCGGTGGATCTGGCGCCCGGCCACGGTGGTGCCGAGGCCGCGTCGGCGCAGCACCAGGCCCTGGGCGACGAGCTCCTGGATGGCGCGGCGGACCGTCGGGCGCGAGAGCCCGAGGCGGTCCGCCATCGCCACCTCGTTCTCGAACGGGTCGCCCGGCTGGAGGTCACCGCGCGAGATGGCCCCGCTCAGCTGCTGCGCCAGCTGGTGGTAGAGCGGTACCGGCGTCTCGCGGTCGATGCGGACGTCAACGGTCTTGGCCATGGCCGCAGACTAGCCACTGGGCTCCTGCATGTTCGCAGGTGCTCACAACCTGACACCTCGGCGTGTCCCGACGCGGCCGCGTCGTCATCGCGGTGCCTTGACCACCAGGACCGGCACCTCCGCGTCGAGGATGACGTTCTGCGCGACGCTGCCGAGGAACGCCTTGCCCATGGGGGAGCGACGCCGTGCGCCGATGACGAGAAGCTCGGGCTTGAGCTCGCGCGTCGCGCCGAGGATCGCCTCGGACACGTCGCCGATGTCGTGGCCGCCCGCGACGAGGTGGACGCGGACGTCCACCGCGCCCAGCCCCGCCGAGTCGAGCGCGTGGTCGACGGCGTCGGAGATGCCGGCCCGCGTCGCCTCGGCGACGTCGTTGTCGAGGGCCTCGACGACGTGGACGACGACGAGTCCCGTGCCCCGGTAGCCCGCCTGGCGGGCCGCCTCCTGGAGCACGAGGTCGCTGGAGGACCGCACCTGGTGTGCCACTGCGACAGTCATGGTGCTCTCCTCCTCGCTCAGCGCTGCAGCTCGTGCGACAGCTCGGCGAGCTCGTCGCCCCCGGCCATCTGACGTGTCAGCTCGTCGAGCGTCACCTCGGAGCGCTTCTTGTCGAGCACCGCCTGGCCGAGCTTGAGGATGACGAAGTGGTTGCCGACGAGGTGGGCGTGGTGCGGGTTGTGGGTGATGAACACGACGCCGAGGCCGGCATCGCGCGCCGCCGCGGTGTACTTGAGCACGACGCCGGACTGCTTGACGCCCAGGGCCGCGGTCGGCTCGTCGAGGATGAGGACGCGGGCGCCGAAGTAGACGGCGCGCGCGATGGCGACGCACTGGCGCTGGCCACCGGAGAGGTTGCCGATGGGCTGGTTGATGTCCTTGACGACGATCCCCATCTTGCGCAGCTCCTGGTCGGCGATCTCCCTCATCTCGCTGATCTTCAGCGGGGCGAAGGGCACCCGACCCGAGACCATCTCGGAGCCGAGGAAGAAGTTGCGCCAGACCTCCATGAGGCCGACGACCGCGAGGTCCTGGTAGACGGTCGCGATCCCGTGGGCGAGCGAGTCGCGCGGGCTGGTGAAGCTGACCTCCTTGCCGTCGACCTTCATCGTTCCCTCGTTGTGCGGGTGCAGCCCCGAGATGATCTTGATGAGGGTGGACTTGCCGGCGCCGTTGTCACCGAGGACGCAGGTGACCTCCCCGGCGTTGACGGTCAGGTTGATCCCCTTGAGGGCGCGGATCGCGCCGTAGGTCTTGCCGATGTCGATCATCTCGACGAGCGGCTCGCCCTTGTGCAGCTCCGGATCGGCGTGCTCGTGCAGGGTGTCGGTCATGTCAACCCACCTTTCGGGCGCTCGAGAGTCGCTTGACGTAGAGGTTGACCATCACGGCGAGCAGGAGCATGACGCCGAGGAAGGCCTTGAACCAGTTCGGGTCCCACCCGGCGTAGACGATGCACAGGCTGGTCATGCCGAAGATGAAGGCGCCGATGGCCACGCCGATCGCGTTGCCGTAGCCGCCGGTCAGGAGGGTGCCGCCGACGACCGCGGCGATGATGTAGAGGAACTCGTTGCCCACGCCGTTGCCGGCCTGGAGGGTGTTGAAGTTGTAGAGGTAGTGCATGCCGGCGAACCAGGCGAGAAAGGACACGGTCATGAAGAGACCGACCTTGACCCGGGTGACCGGAACGCCCACGGCTCGGGCCGAGGCGGCGTTGCCGCCGACCGCGTAGATCCAGTTGCCGACCTTGGTGCGCTGCAGCACGTACGCGGAGAGCGCGACGAATAGGAACCACCAGACGACCGTGATGGAGAGGGTGACCGAGCCGATCTGCCACTCGTTGGCGAAGATCCAGTTCAGCGAGGAGTAGCCGGCCATCTGGTTGATGTTCGGGCTGGACACCGAGCCGGTGACGAGCTTGGTCACGCCGAGGTTGGCGCCCTGCAGCACGAAGAAGGTGCCCAGGGTGATGAGGAAGCTCGGGATCCCGGTTCTCATGACGAGGTAGCCGTTGAGGAACCCGATCGCCAGGCAGAGCACCAGCGACAGGATCGCGCCGACCCACAGGTTGATGCCGAGCTGGTAGCAGAACATCGCGTTGAACAGCCCGGCCGTGGTGACGGTGACCCCGGCGGAGAGATCGAACTCGCCGCCGATCATCAGCATGCCGACCCCGACCGCGACGATGCCGATCGTCGAGGACTGGTAGAGCACGGTGAAGAACGAGGCCGGGGTGCGGAAGGCGGGCGCGACGATGAGGAAGAAGACGAAGATGACGATCGCCGCGACCAGGGCGCCGATCTCGGGCCGGGCCAGCAGCCGGTTGGACCAGCCCAGGGTGACCCGGTTGGACGCCTCGGCCGGGGCCGACGGCGACGGGTCCGTCTTGACGGGAGTACTACTCATGACAGCTCCAGTGCTGTTGGGCGGGGGCCGGGCTGCCTGGTCTGTCTCGACGGCCCGGCCCCCTGGAGGCGGTTAGCGAGTGTTCGCCTTGATGAAGGGGAGGACCTGGGCGATGTTCGACTTGTCGACGAAGGAGGGGCCGGTCAGCACGGCCTGGCCGCCACCGAGGATGTTGCCGTTCTTCTTGTACAGGTACAGCTGGGTGATGGCCATGTAGCCCTGCAGGTACGGCTGCTGGTCGATGAACCACTCGATCTTGCCGTCCTGGACCGCCTGGGCGGCGTCGGGGTTGGTGTCGAACGTCCCGATCTTCACGGTGGCCCCGGCCCCCTGGGCGGCCCTGATGGTGTCGAGGGCCTGCGGTGCGCCGAGGGTGATGACCCAGTTGATCGACTTGTCCTCGGTCAGCTTGGCCTGGATGGCGGTGGTGACGGCGGCGTCGTCCGAGCCGTTGACCTGCAGGTTCTCGGTGTTCGGGAAGGACTCCTTGACGCCGGCACAACGGTCCTCGAGGGCCACCGACCCGGTCTGCTGGATGGTGCAGAGGATCTTCGTGGCACCGGCGGCCGCGGCCTTCTTGCCGGCCTGCTGCCCGCCGAGCTTCTCGTTGGAGGCGAAGTGCGTCAGCGCGCCGGCCTGCTGGAAGTAGTCGATGCCCGAGTTGAAGGTGTCGACGGGGATGCCGGCCGCGACGGCCTTCTTGATCGTCGGGATGAGCGCGTCCGGGGTGACCAGCGTCGTGGCGATGCCGTCGACCTTGGAGTCGATGGCGTTCTGGATCAGCACGGCCTGCTTGGTGGCGTCCGGGTCCGAGGAGTACTTCAGGGTGGCCCCGGTGTCCTTGGCGGCCTGCTGCGCGCCGGCCTTGATGCGGTCCCAGAACGTGTCACCCGGCGTCTCGTGGGTGATCATCGCGAAGGTGTAGCCGCTGTTGCCGCCGCCACCGCCGCCCCCACCCGTCGACGTGGTGCTGGGCGCGCCACCGCTGCTGCACGCGGCGAGGGCCAGGGACGCCGCCGCGGCGATGCCGACGGCGGTGGTCAAACTCTTGCGAGTCCGGGACGGGATCATCGTTGATTCCTTTCGTCGTGTCGCGGGTCTCCGGTCAGCCTGACTCGGCGCGACGTGAGGGTGACGGGTGCAGGCGGGGAGGGCCGGCCCCCTCGGTCCGGTCCGTGGTCCACGAGATCCCCTGACGGGCTCGTGCACCCTGCCTGCGCTTCGTCTGGCGGGGGGCTGTGCCGCGCCCCGCCGGTGCCTATTCAGATCTGGCTGTGTGTGCGTCCGGGTCGGACGTGGAGGGCGGCGTGGTGTCGCCTCGACCGTTGCGGGCCACCGTGGTGACCCGCCGCTCTGTCGGTCCCGTCGTCGTTGTCGGGGTTGTCCGTCGACCCCGGCGTCGGTGCCGGCAATTGGGAGGATGCAACACCTCTGCAAAGCATGTCAAGCAATTGACCAAACATCAGAATGTTCTTACATTTGCTTGACATGGCTCGACGCCGACGAGGACGATCGAACCCGAACGAGCGGTACCACCCAAGGGAGTGTGTTGTGCGAATCGGACTTGCCGGCGTCGGCCGGATCGGGGCCTTCCACGCTGAGACGTTGCGCGACCTGCGCGACGTCGACGAGGTCGTCGTCACCGACGCCCTGCCGGACGCGGCCCGCGCGGTCGCCGAGCGCCTCGGGGTCGGCTTCTCGCCCTCGCCCGAGCAGCTGCTCGCCGACGGCGTCGACGGCTTCGTGATCGCGACGGCGACGCCGGGGCATGCGCCCCTGCTGCGGCTCGGCCTCGAGGCCGGCGTGCCGACCTTCTGCGAGAAGCCGGTGGCCTCGACGCTCGCCGAGACGATGGAGCTGGCCAAGCTCGTGCGCGGCTCGGACGTGCCGGTCCACGTCGGTTTCCAGCGTCGCTTCGACTGCGGCTACCAGCGGGCGCAGGAGGCCGTAGCGGCCGGCGAGCTCGGCTTCCTCCACTCGGTGCGCGCGATGACCCACGACCAGGCGCCGCCGCACGCGGCCTACATCCCGACGAGCGGGGGCCTGTTCCGCGACTGCTCGATCCACGACTTCGACATCATCCGGTTCGTCACCGGCCGCGAGGTCGTCTCGGTCTACGCGACGGGCGCGAACAAGGGCGCCGACTTCTTCAGCGAGGCCGGCGACGTCGACACCGCTGCCGCGATCCTGACCCTCGACGACGACACGCTGGTGTCGGTGACGGCCACCCGGTACAACGGCGGGGGTCACGATGTACGCATGGAGGTTCTCGGCAGCGAGGGCACGCTCGGCGTCGGGTACGACGACTCGCTCGCCGTCACGTCCGCCGAGCCGGGGGCCACCTACCCGAGCGGGCCGCGGCACTGGTCGTTCATGGAGCGCTTCCTGCCGGCCTACCGCGCCGAGCTCACCGCTTTCGCCGCGGTCGCGCGTGGCGTGCGCCCCTCGCCGTGCACCGTCGACGACGCCCTTGCCGCCTTCCGGGTCGCCGAGGCGTGCGAGCTGTCGCGTCACGAGGGACGCGTCGTGCGGCTCGAGGAGGTCGAGACGCTGTGAGCACGCTCCCCACCCACGAGGGTGGCGCCCCGACGACGGCCGAGCCCTACGACGTCGTCGCCATCGGCCGCACCGGCGTCGACATCTATCCGCTGCAGCACGGCGTCGGCCTCGAGAAGGTCCGCACCTTCGAGAAGTTCCTCGGTGGCAGCGCGACGAACGTCTCCGTCGCCGCCGCGCGGCACGGTCGACGCGTCGCCCTGCTGACCCGCGTCGGCAAGGACGCGTTCGGCCGGTACGTGCACGAGGCGCTGCGCGACTTCGGTGTGGACGACCGGTTCGTCACCGCCGTCGACGGGCCGCCGACACCGGTGACCTTCTGCGAGGTCTTCCCGCCCGACGACTTCCCCCTCTACTTCTACCGCTACCCGATCGCGCCCGACCTGCTCATCGAGGCCGACGAGCTGCCGCTCGACGCGATCCGCTCGGCGGGCCTCTACTGGTCGACGGTCACGGGGCTGAGCCAGGAGCCGAGCCGCGCGGCGCACTTCGCCGCGTGGGCCGCTCGGGGCCGGGCGCGGCACACGGTCCTCGACCTCGACTATCGGCCGATGTTCTGGGGCAGCCCCGCCGAGGCCGGCGCCCAGGTCGGCGCCGCCCTCGAGCACGTCACCGTCGCCGTCGGCAACCGCGAGGAGTGCGAGGTGGCGGTCGGCGAGACCGAGCCGCAGCGCGCCGCGGACGCCCTGCTCGAGCGCGGCGTCGAGCTGGCGGTCGTCAAGCAGGGCCCCAAGGGCGTCCTCGCGGCGACGCGTGACGAGCGCGTCGAGGTGCGGCCGTTCCCGGTCGACGTCGTCAACGGCCTCGGCGCCGGCGACGCGTTCGGCGGGGCGCTGTGCCACGGACTGCTGTCGGGGTGGGACCTGCGCCGCATCCTCGAGTTCGCGAACGTCGCGGGCGCCATCGTCGCCGGCAAGCTCGAGTGCTCCACCGCCATGCCCACGACCACAGAGGTCGACGAGCGGCTCGGCTCGTCCCGGTCGTCCACACCCGTCGCCGAACCTGTTGCCGAGGAGGCACGATGACCACCACGACCGGCCCCACCAGCCCGTCGACCCGCGGGCCCGCCGGACGCGTCGCGGTGTCCGAGCTGACCGAGATCCGCGTCCGCGAGCCGCAGAGCATCGCCGACGCCTGGGCCTCGCGCCGCCGGCGCCCACTCGTCGGTGACGACGGACGCCTCCTCGTCGTCGCAGCCGACCACCCGGCCCGGGGTGCCCTCGGCGTGCGCGGTGCGGGCGCGGCGATGGCGAGCCGGAGCGACCTGCTCGAACGGCTCGTCACGGCCCTCGGCCGGCCCGGCGTCGACGGCGTGCTCGGCACGCCCGACATCCTCGACGACCTCCTGCTGCTCGGTGCCCTCGACGACAAGCTCGCGATCGGGTCGATGAACCGCGGCGGTCTGCAGGGCGCGAGCTTCGAGCTCGACGACCGGTTCACGGCGTACTCCGCGGCCGAGATCGACGACCGTGGTCTCGACGGCGGCAAGATGTTGACGCGCATCTGCCTGGACGACCCCGGCACCGTCGCGACGCTGGAGGCCAGTGCCGACGCCGTCACCGCGCTCGCGCAGCGCCGCCTCATGGCGATGGTCGAGCCGTTCCTGTCCACCCGCGAGGGCGGCCGCGTCGTCAACCAGCTCGATCCCGACTCGACGATCACGTCGATCCACATCGCCCAGGGCCTCGGCGCCTCGAGCGCCTACACGTGGCTCAAGCTGCCCGTCGTCGACGAGCTCGACCGCGTGATGGACGCGACGACGCTGCCGACGCTGCTCCTCGGCGGCGACCCGCAGGGCGACCCCCACGACACGTACGCCTCGTGGGGCCGGGCGCTCGACCTGCCCGCGGTGCGCGGCCTCGTCGTCGGGCGTGCACTGCTCTACCCGCCCGACGGCGACGTCGGGGCGGCGGTCGACATCGCCGCCGAGCTGGTCCACGGGGCCGGTCTCGACAGCGAGGGGGGCCCGGCGTGAGCGACACCGCGCGCTGGACGCGTCCGCTCGGGTCGGCGTCGGCCGACGGGTGGGACGTCGTCATCGACGACGGCCTCGACGGCTGGGCACACACGAGCCTGCGCGTCGTCGCCCTCGATGCGGGAGAGTCCCGCACCGTGCACGCTGAGGAGTGGGAGCACGTCGTCGTGCCCCTGTCCGGCTCGGTCGAGGTGCTCGCGGTCGCCGCGGACCCGTCCGACGGCGTCGTCGGCGACGTCGTGCTCGCCGGACGCGCGTCGGTCTTCTCGGGTGCGACCGACGTCGCGTACGCGGCGCGCGACACCGCCGTGACGGTGACGGCGCACGAGGGCCCGGCCCGGGTGGCGGTCTGCGGCGCCCGCGCGGCGGTTCGGCACACGCCGCCGTTCCGCCACGTGGCCGCCGCAGACGTGCCGGTCGAGCTGCGGGGCGCCGGGGTGGCGAGCCGCGAGGTGCGCAACTTCGGCACCCCCGGCGTCCTCGACGCCGACTCGATCATCGCCTGCGAGGTGGTGACGCCCGCCGGCAACTGGAGCTCCTACCCGCCCCACAAGCACGACGAGGAGCGGCCGGGCGTCGAGACGCAGCTCGAGGAGATCTACTACTTCGAGGTGCAGCACGAGGGCGGGGCTGCTGCCGCGAACGGCGCGGATCCCGTTGGCTACCAGCGGGTCTACGGCACCGACGAACGACCGATCGACGTCCTGGCCGAGGTGCGCAGCGGCGACGTCGTGCTCGTGCCACATGGCTGGCACGGGCCGGCGATGGCCCCGCCCGGCTACGACCTCTACTACCTCAACGTCATGGCCGGCCCCGGGCAGGAACGGGCCTGGCTCATCTGCGACGACCCGGCACACGGCTGGGTCCGTGACACGTGGTCGACCCAGCAGGTCGACCCCCGACTCCCGCTTGGAGGCACCCGATGACGCGTGACGCCCAGCCCGACGCCGGTTCGACCGTGCGCCTCACGGTGGCGCAGGCCCTCGTGCGGTTCCTCGCGAACCAGTGGAGCGAGCGCGACGGCGAACGGCAGAAGCTCTTCGCCGGCTGCTTCGGCATCTTCGGCCACGGCAACGTCGCCGGGCTCGGCCAGGCGTTGCTGCAGAACGAGCTGGCCGACGGCGAGGAGCACCTCCCGTACGTCCTGGCCCGCAACGAGCAGGCGATGGTGCACACCTCGGTGGCCTACGCCCGGCAGAAGGACCGCCTCCAGACCTGGGCGTGCACGGCGTCGGTCGGGCCCGGCTCGACGAACATGCTGACGGGCGCGGCACTCGCGACGATCAACCGGATCCCCGTCCTGCTCCTGCCCTCCGGCACGTTCGCGACGCGGGTCAGCGCGCCGGTGCTCCAGGAGCTCGAGCTGCCGTACGCCGCCGACGTGACGGTCAACGACGCCTTCCGCCCGCTCTCGCGGTTCTTCGACCGGGTCAGCCGGCTGGAGCAGCTGCCGTCGGCCCTGCTCGGTGCGATGAGGGTGCTCACCGACCCGGTCGACACCGGCGCCGTGACGATCGCACTGCCGCAGGACGTGCAGGCCGAGGCGCACGACTGGCCCGTCGAGCTTTTCGCGCCGCGGGTGTGGCGCGTGGCCCGGCCGCTGCCCGAGGCCGTCGACGTCGCTGACGCAGCTGCGGTGATCCGCTCGGCGAAGCGTCCGCTGGTCGTGGCCGGCGGCGGCGTGCACTACTCCGGTGCCGAGGCGGCGCTGCGGGCGTTCTGCGAGGCGACGGGCATCCCCGTCGGCGAGTCGCAGGCCGGCAAGGGATCGCTGCCGCACGGCCACCCGCAGGAGATGGGCGCTGTCGGCTCGACCGGCACCACGGCGGCGAACGCCCTCGCCGCCGAGGCCGACGTCGTCATCGGCATCGGCACCCGGTGGAGCGACTTCACAACGGCCTCGCGAACCGCCTTCCAGGACAACGGTGTCCGCTTCGTCAACGTCAATGTCGCGAGGTTCGACGCCGGAAAGCACTCCGGCCTGTCGGTCGTGGCCGACGCCCGCGAGGCGTTGACCGCGCTGACGGCCGCACTCGAGGGCTGGTCCGTCGACGACGCGTACCGCTCGCGCCAGGCCGACCTGTGGAGCGCGTGGGACGCGTCGGTCGAGGCGGCCTTCAACCCGCCCGCCGAGGTCACCGACCGGCTCGCCGCAGGCCTGCTCACGCAGGGCGAGGTGCTCGGTGCCGTCAACGAGCTGACCGACCCCCGCGACGTCGTGCTCTGCGCGGCCGGCTCGATGCCCGGCGACATCCACAAGCTGTGGCGGGTGCGCGACCGCAAGGCCTACCACGTCGAGTACGGCTACTCCTGCATGGGCTACGAGGTGCCGGCGTCGATCGGCATCCGCCTCGCCGACGAGTCGCGGGACGTGTTCGCGATGGTCGGTGACGGTGGGTACCTCATGATGCCGACCGAGCTCGTCACGGCGGTGCAGGAGCGGGTCAAGGTCGTCGTCGTGCTCGTGCAGAACCACGGCTTCCACTCGATCGGGTCCCTCTCGGAGTCGCTCGGGTCGCAGCGGTTCGGCACGAAGTACCGGTACCGCGGCGCGTCCTCGGGCCGCCTCGACGGCGACGTCCTGCCCGTCGACCTCGCCGCCAACGCGCGGTCGCTCGGTGCGCACGTCATCGAGGTGCACTCGCGCGACGAGCTGCACCAGGCGCTCAAGGAGGCCAAGGCGTGGCCCTCCGACGGTGGCCCGGTCGTCATCCACGTCGAGACCGACCCGACCGTCTACGCCCCCGACAGCGACTCCTGGTGGGACGTGCCGGTCTCGCAGGTCAGCGACCTCGCCAGCACGCAGCACGCCTTCCGCGAGTACGAGGAGCACAAGGCCACCCAGCGGCCCCTCGTCGCCCCCGCCTCCAGCCCCTCGACCACGACACCGGAGTCCGCGTCATGAAGCTCGCCCTCGACCCGTACATGTTCCGCACGACACCGCTGCTCGAGCTGCCCTCTGTCGTGGCCGATCTCGGCTACGAGTGGATCGAGCTGTCGCCCCGCGACGACTTCATCCCGTTCTTCAACCACCCCCGCGTCGACGACGCCGGTGTGGCGACGTTCCGCACGGCGCTGCGCTCGGCCGGGGTCGGGGTCTCCTCGGTGCTGCCGCTCTTCCGGTGGTCCGGGCCCGACGAGGAGGACCGTCAGGCGGCGGTGCGCTACTGGAAGCGCGCCATCCGGATCGCCTCGCTCCTCGGCGTCGACACGATGAACTCCGAGCTCAACGGCAACCCTCGCGAGGCGGCGACGTGCGAGCGGATGTTCTGGCGCTCCCTGGAGGAGCTGCTGCCCGAGTTCGAGAAGGAGGGCATCCGCCTCGTCCTCGAGCCGCACCCGGACGACTGGGAGGAGGACGGCAAGCGCGCCGTCGACATCGTCCGGGGGATCAACAGCCCGAACGTCTCCTTCCTCTACTGCGCGCCACACACGTTCCACCAGGGCAACGACTGCGACGCGATCATGGACAGGGCCGGCGACCTGCTGACGATGGTCCACGTCGCCGACGCCTACGACCACACCGCGTCGTCCGGGCTGCGCTACATCGTCAACCCGCCCGGCTCGCAGGTCACCGTGCACCAGCACCTCGACATCGGCCAGGGCGAGGTCGACTTCGACGAGTTCTTCCGCGGCCTCGAGCGCATCGGCTTCGACGGCATCGTCACCTCCTGCGTCTTCGCCTGGGAGGACCGCGCCCGGGAGTCGAGCGAGTACATGCGCGACACGATCCGCTCCTACCTCGACAAGTGGTCCACCCCGCCCACCCTCGTCTCCCCGTACGGCCGCTGAGCCGAACCCCTTTCCCGAGTTCCGCTGCTGCGCAGCCCGTTCCACCGAAGGACAAGCACCATGAGCACCCCGACCCGCATCACCCACCTCATCGACGGCCGGCCGTGGGCCGGCACCGCCGAGCGCACGTCGCCGGTGTTCAACCCGGCCACCGGCGAGCAGACGGGCGTCCTCGACCTCGCGTCGGCGGCCCTCGTCGACGACGCCGTCAAGAGCGCCAAGGCCGCCTGGGAGGAGTGGGCCGACGCATCGCTCGCCAAGCGCGCCCAGGTGCTCTTCGCCTTCCGCGAGCTGCTCAACGCCCGCAAGGACGAGATCGGGGCCCTCATCACCGCCGAGCACGGCAAGGTGCTGTCCGACGCCGTCGGCGAGGTGACGCGCGGCCTCGAGGTCGCCGAGTTCGCCTGCGGCATCCCGCACCTGCTCAAGGGCGGCTTCAGCGAGAACGCCTCGACCAACGTCGACGTCTACTCGATCCGCCAGGCCGTCGGTGTCGTCGCGGTCATCTCGCCGTTCAACTTCCCGGCCATGGTGCCGCTGTGGTTCATCCCGATCGCCATCGCGTGCGGCAACGCCGTCGTGCTCAAGCCGTCGGAGAAGGACCCGTCGGCCGCCCTGGCGATCGCCGCCCTGTGGAAGGAGGCCGGCCTGCCCGACGGCATCATGCAGGTCGTCAACGGCGACAAGGAGGCCGTCGACGCGCTGCTGACCCACCCTGACGTCAAGTCGGTGTCGTTCGTCGGCTCGACCCCCATCGCGAAGTACGTGTACGAGACGGGCACCGCGCACGGCAAGCGCGTGCAGGCCCTCGGCGGCGCGAAGAACCACATGCTGGTGCTGCCCGACGCCGACCTCGACCTCGCAGCCGACGCGGCGGTCAACGCCGGCTTCGGCTCGGCGGGCGAGCGCTGCATGGCGATCAGCGCCCTCGTGGCCGTCGAGCCGATCGCCGACGAGCTGATCAGCAAGATCAAGGACCGCATGGGCAAGCTCGTCACCGGCGACGGCACGCGCGGCTGCGACATGGGCCCACTCGTCACGAAGCAGCACCGCGACAAGGTCGCCGGCTACCTCGACTCCGGTGTGGCCGACGGCGCGACGCTCGTCGTCGACGGTCGTGAGAGCGACTTCGACTCCGACGGCGAGGGCTACTTCCTCGCCCCGACGCTCTTCGACAACGTCAAGCCGGGGATGTCGGTGTACGACGACGAGATCTTCGGCCCGGTGCTGTCGGTGGTGCGCGTCCACTCCTACGACGAGGGCCTCGAGCTCATCAACAGCAACCCGTACGGCAACGGCACGGCGATCTTCACCAACGACGGCGGCGCCGCGCGGAAGTTCCAGCGCAATGTCGAGGTCGGCATGGTCGGTGTCAACGTGCCGATCCCGGTGCCGGTGTCGTACTACTCCTTCGGCGGCTGGAAGAGCTCGCTGTTCGGCGACACGCACGCGCACGGCATCGAGGGCGTCCACTTCTTCACCCGCGGCAAGGTCGTGACGTCGCGCTGGCTCGACCCGAGCCACGGCGGCCTCAACCTCGGCTTCCCCCAGAACGACTGAGCAGCAAGGAAACACGGACCGATGACGTTCCCCACGGCGCTGCCCGCGCCGCGCACGCCCGACCCGATGGACGCCCCGCCACTGCGGTGGGGCGTCCTCGGGACGGGCTGGATCGCGCAACGGTTCTGCGACGCGATGGCCCGGCACACGCGCCAGCGCGTGCTCGCCGTCGGATCGCGGACGCGTCAGGGCGCCGACGCGTTCGCCGACGCCTTCGTCGCCCGTAACCCTGGCGTCGGGGGTGCCGGGAGCCCCGAGCGCCCGGTGACGTACGGCTCCTACGAGGCGCTCGTCGCCGACCCCGACGTCGACGTCGTCTACGTCGCGACGCCGCACCACCTGCACCTGCCGCACGCGCGGCTCGCGCTCGAGGCGGGCAAGGCGACCGTCGTCGAGAAGCCGATGGGCCTGTCGGCGGCCGAGGTCGCCGAGCTCGAGGGCCTGGCATCGACGCGCGGGCTGTTCCTCATGGAGGCGCTGTGGTCGGCGTACCTGCCGAAGTTCGACGTCGTCCGCCAGCTGCTCGACGACGGCGCGCTCGGCACCATCCACTCGGTGCAGGCCGACCTCGGTGAGCACTTCGGGCCGGAGCACCGCATCATGCGCGCCGACCTCTTCGGCGGGCCGCGGTACGACCTGCTCACCTACCCGCTGTGGTTCGCGCGGTGGGTGCTCGGCGACCTCGAGGAGGTCACCGAGGTCGTGACGCCGGCCCCGGCGTCGCTGAGCCCGGACGGCGTCGAGGGGCAGATCGCCGTGTCGGCACGGTCGGCGTCCGGCGGGCTCGCCTCGCTGTTCGCGACGATCCTCGGTGACACCCCGACCACCGCGACGGTCGTCGGCTCGGCCGCGACGCTCCGGATCGACGGGCCGTTCTACCAGCCGGGCGGGTTCACCCTGCGCGCGCACGACGGCCGCGAGCTGCGGTACGACGAGCCGCGCATCGCCCACGACGGGCTCCATCACGAGGCGGCGGCAGCAGCGCGCGCCGTCGCAGCCGGGCGGCTCACCGCCCACCACCAGACCACCGGGTGACCCGACGGCGACGAAGCCGCAACCCGAGGAAGCGAGAGGAAGCACCATGGCCGAGTCCAGGGCCCGCAACACCGACGAGCGCTACAGCAAGCTGACGATCGGCGTGTGTCCCGACCAGTGGGGCGTCTGGTTCCCCGAGGACGACAAGCAGATCCGTTGGGAGACAGCGCTCGACGAGATGGCCGAGGCCGGCTTCTCGGTCATGGAGACCGGGCCGTTCGGCTACTTCCCCAAGGATCCGAAGCGCCTCCAGGAGGAGATGGACCAGCGCGGCTTCCAGGTGGTGGCCGGCACCGGCTGGGGCATCCTCCACAAGCCCGAGGCCTGGGCCGACACGGAGAAGACCTTCCGTGAGATCGCCGAGACCCACGCCGCCGTCGGCGCGGAGTACGTCGTGCACCTGCCCCCGATGTTCCGCGACGAGAAGACGTGGGACTACACGGACGACCGGGTGCTGTCGACCGAGGCGTGGAACACCTACATCGCCAATGCCGACCGGCTCGGGCGGATCATGAAGGAGGACTACGGCCTCCAGATGGTGCTGCACCCGCACGGCGACAGCCACATCGAGACCCCGGCCGACATCGACCGGATCTTCCAGGCCACCGACCCCGAGTACGTCGGCTTCTGCCTCGACACCGGGCACATCGTCTACGGCGGCGGCGACCCGATGGAGCTGTGCCGCAAGTACCCCGAGCGCATCTCCTACGTCCACATCAAGGCGATGGACGAGGACCTCGTCAAGCAGGCCCACGACGAGGACTGGCCGTTCGGCCTCGCCGTCGCCAAGGGCTGCTCGGTGCGGCCGCCGGCCGGTGCCCCAGACATGCCCTCGCTCATCGAGGCCCTCGCCGACCTCGACAAGGAGCTCTACGTCGTGTGCGAGCAGGACATGTACCCGTGCGACCCGTCGTACCCGCTGCCCAACGCCATCCAGACCCGCGAGTACCTGGCCTCCATCGGCCTCGGCCTGCTCTGAGCCCGCGGGCTCTCCTCACAGTGACGAAGGAGTCATGACATGACCGTCCGCATCGGGATGATCGGCCCCGGGGGCATGGGCCAGGCCCACATCGACCGCATCCACACCGTCATCGCCGGCGGCCGCGTCGTCGCCGTCAGCGACGTCGACGAGGTGCGCGCCAAGGAGGTCGCCGACCGCGTCGGCGGCACCGCCTACGCGTCCTCGGCCGAGCTCGTCGCCGCCGACGAGGTCGACGCCGTGATGATCTGCAGCTACGGGCCGGCCCACGAGGTCGACGTGCTCGCCGCGATCGCCGCCGGCAAGCCGGTGTTCTGCGAGAAGCCGCTGACGCCGACCGCCGACGCCGCCCTGCGCATCATGGAGGCCGAGCAGGCCGGCGGCCGACGCCTCGTCACGGTCGGGTTCATGCGCCGGTTCGACCGCAGCTACCGCCAGATGAAGGAGCTGCTCGACTCGGGAGAGCTCGGCGAGACGCTCATGGTGCACTGCGCGCACCGCAACCCGACGGTGCCCGAGCACTACACGTGGGACATGGCGATCAACGACACCGCGATCCACGAGATCGACACGATGCGCTGGCTGCTCGGCGAGGAGTTCGTGTCGGCCCGCGTCGACAAGCCGAAGAAGACGTCACTGCGGTTCGAGCACCTCCAGGACCCGCTCGTGCTCGTGCTCGAGACCGAGTCGGGCGTCCGCGTCGACGACGAGATCTTCGTCAACTGCCAGTTCGGCTACGACATCCGCTGCGAGGCCGTCGCCGAGAAGGGCACCGTGACGCTGGCCGACCAGAACGCCGTCGAGGTACGTGACACCTCGGGCCACCGCAACGCGATCACCCGCGACCACAACGACCGGTTCTGGGGCGCGTTCGTCACCGAGGTGCAGGAGTGGATCAACGCCGTCGCTGCGGGCGAGCACACCGGTTCGACGTCGTGGGACGGCTACGCCGCGGCGTGCGTCTGCGACGCCGGCGTCAAGGCGTTGACCGACGACGGCGTCGTCACGGTCGAGATGATCGCCAAGCCGGACTTCTACGCCTGATCCCCAGGTCCTCTCGAGGCCCGGTCGGCCCGTCCGGCCGGGTCCCGAGGCACGTTCACCACGACGTGGGTTTCTCCGGCTGGAAGAGCCAGACGTGGAAGAAGTGGGTCAGGTCGGTCCCCGAGATGCGCTCTGCGAGCGCGATGAACTGGGCGGTCGTGACGTTGCCGTAGCGGTTGTCCGCGAGCCACGCCCGCATGATCCGGAAGAACGCGTCGTCCCCGACCTTCTGGCGCAGGGCCTGCACCGTCATCGCGCCTCGGGCGTAGACCGTCCCGTCGAAGAGCCGGGCCGGACCGCCGGGGTCGCCCGGGGGTGGCGTCCAGAACGACGTCTTCGAGGCGGGCGTGTTGTAGAGCTGGTCGAAGTAGCCCTGGGCGCTCCGCCGGCCGTTGTGCTCGCTCCAGATCCACTCGGACCACGTCGCGAACCCCTCGTGGAGCCAGATGTCCTGCCAGCGGCCGAGGGTGACCGAGTCGCCGAGCCACTGGTGGGACAGCTCGTGGGCGAGTGTCGTCTCGTCGGGCATCCGGTCGAAGACCGGCTTCGTCTGCGTCTCGAGCGAGTAGCCCACCTCCGGGGCGTCGTCCGCGATCGCGCCCACCGCGTCGAACGGGTAGGGCCCGTAGATCGACGCGTAGAACCGCACGATCTCCGGCAGCTTCCGGAGGACGTTCCCGGAGGGGAGCGTCGGGTCGACGGCGACGTAGGAGGGGATGGTGCCGACCTGGGAGACCGTGAGGTCGAAACGCCCGAGGGTCGCCGTGGCGAGGTAGGGCGCCATCGGGTCGCTCTCGCGCCAGGCCCACGTCGTGCGCCCCGCGGACGACACGTTCGAGACGAGCACGCCGTTGGACATGGCCGTGAGGCCTTCGGGGACGGTGACCGAGATGTCGTAGGTCGCCTTGTCCCGGGGGTCGTCGTTGACTGGGTACCAGCCGGGTGAGCCCTGCGGCTCTCCGACGACGAAGGCGCCGTCGTCGGTCGGCACCCAGCCCTCGGTCGACCCGTCGGGGTCGGTCACCGGGTGCGGCTCACCCGAGTAGCCGACGAGCACCGTGAACGTGTCCCCGGCGCGCAGTCCGTGGCGGGGCGTGATGACGAGCTCCTGGTCGCCCGAGCGCACGTAGCCGGCAGGAGCGCCGTCGACCTGCAGCGCGGAGATCGTGAAGCCGCGCAGGTCGAGGTCGAAGCGTGAGAGGTCCTGGGTCGCGATGGCCGTGATGACCGCCGTGCCGGTCAGCTGCCGCGTACCCGGCTCGTAACCGAGGCTCAGCGAGTAGTGGGAGACGTCGTAGCCGCCGTTGCCCGCGTCGGGGAAGTACGGGTCGCCTCCACCTGGGGCGCCGGGCGTGAAGCCCGCCGCTGCGGCCGGTCCGGCGCTCAAGAGGGCCAGCGCCGACGCCACGGCCAGCGCACCCTCGCGTCGTGTGCGCATCCTCGCCACCACCCCGGGTCGTCATCGTGGACCATTCGAGCGTAGGACCGATGGGCGGGACGGACTTGGGAATCCCAGGTTCATCTGCTTAGGTAAGCCTGACCTTAGTACGCCGTCGCCCCTGCGACCCGGCCCGCCACCGGAGGACCCGTGATCGTCTGCCACTGCGCCGTGGTGACCGACCGCGACGTCACCGACGCCTGGGACGCCGGCGCGCGCAGCCTCGGGCAGGCGTGCCGCACCACCGGGGCGGGCACCGACTGCGGATCCTGCGTCTTCTCCCTCAAGCGGCTCCTGTGCGAGCATGAGGCCTCCTCAGTCACCCGGTCGCTGTCGGACCCGACGCGCGACCTCGTGTCCGGTCCGATGCCCACGCCGCTGGAGGTGGTGGAAGGTGAAGCCAGCTAACCCCCGAGTCGTCGAGCTCCTCAACGACGCCCTGACCTTCGAGCTGACGGTCACCAACACGTACTTCCTCCACGCGCGCATGCTCGACAGCTGGGGGTTCACCAAGCTCGGCAAGGTCTTCTACGACCTGTCCATCGACGAGATGCGCGACGCCGACGACCTCATCAACCGCATCCTGCTCTTCGACGGCCACCCCAACGTGCAGAAGCTCGGGGCCATCAGCATCGGCGAGGACGCGCACGAGATGCTCAAACTCGCCTTCGAGAGCGAGAAGGCGGCGGTGGCGCAGTTCAACGCCGGCGCCAAGGAGTGCCACGAGCTCGGCGACCACGGCAGCGCTGCGGTCTTCGAGGACATGGTCCGCGACGAGGAGAAGCACGCCGACTGGTTCGAGAGCCAGCTCGACGCGATCGAGCGGATCGGCGTCCAGCAGTACCTCGCCCAGCAGCTGGGCGAGGGCGGCCCCGAGGCCTGAGCCCCGAGGCCGCCCTCGGTCGTCCTAAACCCGATGGATCAGAGGCCGACGGACTTGACCCCGTAGGCCGCCTGGGACGTCGTGAAGCCCTCGAACGTGAGCTGACGCATCAGTCCGCCGTGCGAGAACGACGTCATGTCGAGGTAGGACCGGGCCTGCTTGGCTGCCTGCTCGTTCCAGTTGACCGAGATGTGGTCCACGGCGTACGTCGCGTCGGCCTTGGAGTACTCCTCGAATTCCAGCTGCTTGATCAGCCCCTTGCGGGAGAAGGCTGTCATCTCGAGGTAGGACTCAGCCTGGTTGACCGCCTGCTCCTGCGAGACGGTCATGGCATTGGCCGCCTTCTCCGCGGCTGCCTTCGCTGCGGCGGCCTTGGCGGCAGCCGCCTTCGCTGCGGCGGCCTTGGCGGCAGCCGCCTTCGCTGCGGCGGCCTTGTCGGCGGCGGCCTTGTCGGCGGCGGCCTTGTCGGCGGCGGCCTTGTCGGCGGCGGCCTTGTCGGCGGCGGCCTTGTCCGCAGCCCCAGCCCCCTGGTCACCCGCCGTGGTCGTGGGTTCAGCAGGCGTGGGGGACTCGCTCGTCGTGCTTGTGACCACGTCGGTCGCGGCCGTGGGTGAGGTCTTGGGGTCGTTGCCCATCGACCCGAAGATCGCCAGGGCCACGACGACGCCACCGGTCCACAGGCCGATCTTCTTGCCCTTGCCCATCTTCTTCCCGGGGCCGTCCGGGCCGGCGACCGGCTGCGGTGCGCCCTGCGGCGGTCCCCAGACCGGAGCCGGCGGCCCCGAGCCTTCCGGTGCCGGGTACTGCTGGCTGTTGTTGCTCATGGTCGTTCTCCCCTAACGCTTTCTGGCCTGCTAGGGAAGTGTCCGATGCTTCGCCGGATATGTCCGGGTTTCGTGGATTTCGTGTGAACAAAGTTCCCGCGTCGCCCGGGAGCGCGTGAAGCGATGACGCGGTGATGGGCCCGAGTCGTTTCCTGACGCGCAGGGCCGGTCGGTTCCCTCGGGAGCCGACCGGCCCGGTGCCTGCTGGCGCGTCGTCTTCAGAGACGCATGTGTCGGGTCAGTCGGCGACCTGCAGCGCCTTGACGGCGTCGCGCGCGGTGACGACCGCGGCGTGCTGACGCGTCACGACCTCGCGGAAGCCCGCGCTGAGGTCCTGCCCGAGGGCCTTCTCGTACTCCGACACCGCGTGGTTCTCACCCGTGACGGCGGCACCGAGCACGCTGCCCGCGTCGTCCCCCGTCAGCGCGTCCTTGAGCGAGATCCAGCCACGGTGCACGGCCGACGTGATCGAGCCGCTCTCGTCGACGTCCTCGCCGTAGGCGTGGCCCATCCCGACGATCTCGCGCCGGAAGCCGGCACGCTCCTCGGACAGCTGCTGCAGCGTCGCCGCCCACTCCGGGCGGTCGTCGCCGCGCAGCTTCTCGGCGGCCTGCGCGAACCCGCGCTCGCCGTCCTTCAGCGTCTCGACGAGCTCCTTGGCAGCCTTGGCGTCGTCCGACATGTTCACTCCTTCGCTCGGTTGCGTGATCCCCCGAGCCCTACCCGTCGAGCTGGCGGCCCAACCACCCACCAGGCGTCAACCGCCCCGACCGCCGCCGTCGCCGTACAGGTGGCTTCGCGTCAGTGCCACAGGTCGGCGAGGCGTTCCGCGAGGACGCGGCCCTGCTCGTAGCCACCTCGTGCGGCCGGCCGACGCGTGGCCGGGTCGAGCGCGTTCGCGTCGAAGACCTCCCCAGCGCCCGCGTCGGGGAAGACGCACTCGACACGGCTGCCGCCGGCTCGCAGCTCGGCCACCTGGGTTGCGAGGTCCATCCCCCACTCGAGCGGCATCCGGGTCCTGCCGCCGAACGGTGACATGACGAGCACGCGTCCGAATCCGCTTGCCAGGTCTGCGTTCTCGCTGCGTCGGTACCCGCCGTTGAGGTAGCGGTGCTCGCCGATGCGATACGGCGTCATCGCCGAGGTGCTGGCGGCGACGGCGTCCACGAGGTCGATGCCGCTCTCCCGGTCGAAGACGACCGGCTCGCCGGTGCGGGCGTCGACGGCCGTGATGAGCACTCGCTGCAGCGGCCACCGCCGGCCCGGCAAGCGGGAAGCGACGATGTCGTGCCAGCGCCGTGCGTCGGAGCCGTCCGACGCGTCCCGCTCGAGCGCCGCGGCGCCCATCCGGCGGCGCATGTCGGGTGCGTCGTGGGCGGAGGCGATGATCGCGTCCGACCACTCGAGGTAGCTCGGCCCGGAGATCTTCGGACGACGTCGCTGGCCGGTGCCGGGTCCACCGGAGCCGGGGCGGGGCGGGAGCACCTCGGCGAGGACGGCGTCGTACAGCTCGCCCGGCGTCGGACCGCCGGTGACCTGGGCCGCCACGGTGGATCCGGCGGAGGTGCCGACGACGAGGTCGGCGTCGGTGACGTCGACCCCGGCGTCGGCGAGGCCGGCGATGAGTCCGAGCTGCCAGGCGTTGCCGGCCGCTCCGCCGCCGGCGAGGACGAGAGCCCGTGTGTCGGGGTCGATGCGTGGGGTCGAGGAGGAGATGGTGTTCATGGGAGGCGCCTTTCGCGGATGGCTGTCGGGGCTCCCGGTGGCGACTACCTCGGTCGCGTGATCGTGGACTGCGGGGGAGCACCCACTGCGGACACTGCGTACATGGGTCTCACCTCCTGCCGACGTCTCACGATCGCCTGAACGCTAACAGCCCGGGCCGCCCGGGCGCACCGGTATCGAGGCCTGCCGGGCGGGTCCTCGGCCGCGCACCGCTACCGTCCGGCCAGCTGCGCGACCACGGGGGCCAGCATCTCGCTCGACCCGGCGCCGACGACGACGTAGGAGAAGCCCACCTCCTCGCGCCGCCGGTGGAGCTCGTCGACGGCGGCCGCCGGGTCGCTCGGGAGGAC
The DNA here is from genome assembly GCF_057656595.1 of Intrasporangium sp. Soil_C_50. Lineage (NCBI taxonomy): Bacteria > Bacillati > Actinomycetota > Actinomycetes > Micrococcales > Intrasporangiaceae > Intrasporangium > Intrasporangium sp. Soil_C_50. Next base: position 31,426 of record NZ_JBDGKB010000014.1, on the reverse strand, counting down.
GGCCAACGAGTCCGCCGCCCGCATCGCTGCCGGGTCGGTGTCCCGGGCGGACGCCATGAACGGGGCGATCTCATCGCCGACGACGGGCACGTGGAGCGCCAGCTCGACATCCCGCACGGCGCGCAGGTCCCGTGCCATCTGCTCGACGTCGACCCGGCTGTCACCCGGCATCATCGCGAAGGTCACGATGTCGGCGACCTCGGCCGCGAGGGCGCGGGCGCGCGGCCCGCGGACCGCCATGACGACGGGGGTGCGGACGTCGGGGCCGTCCAGCTCTCGCAGCCGCGCGACGGTGTCGCGCACCTGGCCCAGGCGCTGTCTCGGCGACGTGACGGGCAGGCCGAGGTCGCGCAGCTCGTCCTCGATCCCGGGACGCCCGGTGCCGATGCCCAGGTCGAAGCGACCCTCGGTGAGCACCGTCATCGAATGAGCCTCCCACGCAAGGCTCCAGACCGGGTGCAGCGGAGCGGCAGAGACCCACGTGCCGACGCGCAGCTCGGTCTGCGCCGCCGCCATCGCGAGGGCGGGCGCCGGCGCCGGCTGCCACTGAGGCACGTCGGGCACGAGCACCGTCGAGTAGCCGCTGTCGGCGATGCGCCGTACCTGGTCCCGCCACGCGGGCACGTCGGTGAGCAGCGGCGCGACGACGCCGAACCGGAAAGGTCGCGTCATGGCTTGGCGTCGAGCACCGGGAAGCGCAGGTGCGTCACGCCGACGCCCGAGCTGACGTACCAGTCGAACACCTTCATCACGTCGCCGTCGGGGCCGGCGACGAAGCCGTCGAGCGACATGGACATGATGGCGATCACTTCGGACACGGCAGTTCCTTCCAGAGGTCTCGCCCCCACGCGGGAGGGCCTTCACTCCTGCTACGAAGAGGCCGCCCCGGGTCGGACACCCCTGCGCGTGAAGCTGAGATGGGTGACGCCGGTGGGGGAGGAGACCGCCTCGACGTCGTAGTCGTCGTCGAGGGCCTCGAGGCCGTCCCACAGGCGGACCCCGCGGCCGAGCAGGATCGGGACCTGCACGAGGTGCATCTCGTCGACGAGCCCGGCGAGCAGGAAGTCGCGCACGACGGTGACGCCGCCGCCGATCCGCACGTCCTTGCCGCCGGCCGCCTCACGAGCCGTCTCCAGCGCCTCGGCGGGAGTGGCGTCGAGGAAGTGGAACGTCGTGCCGCCCTCCATCTCGATCGAGGACCGCGGGCGATGGGTGAGGACGAAGGTCGGGGTGTGGAACGGCGGGTTCGGCCCCCACCAGCCCGTCCAGTCCGGGTCGTCCTGCCAGCCGGGCGGGCCGAACTTGTTGGAGCCCATGATCTCGGCGCCGAAGCCGTGGTCGTGGCGCTCGGCGAAGGCGTTATCGACGCCGGCGGTGCCGCCCGCGTCCCAGGACCGGGTGGCCATCATCCACTGGTGCAGGCGCTGCCCCGCATGGCCGAACGGGGCCTCGAGGCTCTGCGGCTCGCCGGTGCCGAACCCGTCGAGGGAGATGGAGAAGTTGTGGATCCGTGTGAGCGACATCCGCGCCCTCCTGGGTCGTCGACTGCACTGCGCGCTCGGGCTGGTGGGCCCTTGCAGCCTAGGGGAACCGATGCCGGGAGTCGGCCCTTGGCGTTCCGCCACTCACCGCCCCGGGCGGTCGCTCGAATCGGTGAAAAGGGGTCGAACCGGGTGGCCCCGGCGTAGCGTGGTGAGGTCGAGGAGTCTGCAGCTGCAAGGGGGAGTTGTGAGCACTGTCTGGTGGCGAGTTCCTGTGATGGTCATGGCGCCGATCGCCGCAGCGGTGGTCTGCGCACCGGCCGGTTCGGCGTCGACGCAGCTGAACCCGAAGGTGGAGCACGTGCTGCTGCTCAGCCTCGACGGGTTCCACGACGCCGACCTCACGAACTACGTCGCCGCGCATCCCGCGTCCGCGCTGGCCTCGGTGCTGGCTCGCGGACGCCGGTACTCCAACGCCTCGGCCCAGACTCCGTCCGACTCCTTCCCTGCCACCCTGGCGATGACGACCGGTGGCTCACCACGGTCCACCGGCGTCTACTACGACGTGTCCTGGGACAACGACCTGTCGCCGGCCGGCTCGGACTGCAGCACCCGGGGAGCGCTCGTCGCGTACAACCAGACGATCAACCTCAACCCGAACGCGGGCGACAGCGTCGCCGACATCAACCCGGCCAAGCTGCCCCGCGACCCCGACCACGGCTGCGGCGTCGTCTACCCGCACCAGTTCCTCAAGGTCAACACCATCTACGAGGTGGCGCACGCGGCCGGGCTCCGCACCGCGGTCGCCGACAAGCACCCGAGCTACGAGATCCTCGCCGGTCCCTCCGGCACGGGCATCGACGACTTCTACGCCCCCGAGTTCAACGCGGCCAAGTCCGACATCGCCAAGATCATGGCGAACGACGAGCTCAAGGTCGGCGCCGTCCTCAACCAGATCGACGGCTACACCCACGACCGCGCAGCGGCCGTCGGCGTACCGGCAATCTTCGGCATGAACTTCCAGTCGCCGAACATCGGGCAGAAGTTCTCCGGCTACGTCGACGCTGCAGGCACGACGCCGCAGACCGTCACGACGCTGGGGCCGCTCACCGGCAACGCCCCCGGCCTGGCGCAGGCGCTCGACTACGTCGACGGCGCGGTCGGCCGGATGCTGAGCCGGATCGAGGCCGACGGCCTGACCGACGACACGATGGTCATCCTGACCGCGAAGCACGCCAACAGCCCGGTCGACCGCACGACGCTGCGCTGGGTCGACCCAGCCGGCTTCGCGCCGCTCGTCAACAGCGTCCAGCCAGGGCTGACCGCACAGGTGACCGCGGACACGATGGCGCTCATCTGGCTCAAGGACCGCAGCCGCGCAGCCGACGCGGCCGCTGTGCTCGAGGCGAACGCCGCGACGATCGGCGCCGGCACCGTCACGAGCGGCGCCGCCGTGGGGCAGCTCTTCGAGGGCCAGCTCGGGGGCAACGCCGGCCGGATCCCCGACATCGTCGTGCAGCCGGCGAACGGGGTCGTCTACGCGGCACCGAACGCGAAGCTGGTCGACCACGGGAGCGGCAGCGCGGAGGACACCCACGTCCCGTTGGTCATCATCGAGCCCGGTCGCAAGGGTGGCCGGACCCTCAGCTGCCCTGTCTCCCTGCGCCAGGTGGCGCCGACCGTCCTTCGTGCCCTCGGGCTCAAGGAGAGCCTCCTCGACGCGGTCCGGCTGGAAGGCACCCAGCGGCTGACGAACGGCGACGAGTGCTGAACCAGGCTGAGGTGCAACAGGATCGACGCGTGACGCGATGACGTACTTCTGGGTCGGCATCGGCGTCATCCTCGTGCTCGGCATCGGGCTCATCGTGTGGGGCTCGATGACGGGTCCGGGGCCGTCGGGGGAGGACGTGTCCGCACGGCGCGGCCGCCAGGCGCAGGTCGGGGCGGTGCTGGCCGGTCTCGCCCTGCTGGTGCTGGTGGTCGCCTACCTCACGGCACCCTGGCCGTAGGCCGGAGGCGTGGCCCCTGCCTCGACGAGTCGCTCGGGTCACCAGCGTCCGCGGTGCACGACCTCGTCGAACGGGCGCCGGTCGAGCCGCTCGATGACCGCCAGTGGGCGGTCCGACGGGTAGCCGACGGAGAGCAGGTAGGCGAGGAAGCGTCCCTCGGGAAAGCCCAGGATGGCCCGGGCCTGGTCCTGGTCCGCCGCGGCGGCGTGGCCGGTCCCGACACCGAGGTCGGCTGCGGCCACCGTCATCGCGTACGTCGCCTGGCCGAGGTCGTACTGGAGGAGGGCGGACTGCCGGTCGTCCTTGGGCACCGGAGCGACGATCGCGATGGCGGCCGCCGCACCGGCGACGTGTCTGGCGCCCTGCCAGACCTTCGACAGCTCGATGAGCTGTGCCCGGTCGGTGACGATCACGAAGTCCCACGGCTGCCAGTTGCCGGCGGACGGGGCGCGGCGGCCCGCGTCGAGGATCCGGTCGAGGTCCTCGTCGGGGACCGCCTGCTCGGTGAACTGTCGGACATTTCGTCGCGCCCGCAGGGCGTCCCACGTCTCCACCAGTCCATCGTGCGCCCTACGGTGCGGCGTGGCCAGCGGCCGGCCCGGATGGTCGCCCGCCTGCCGACCTCGTCAAGCCGGGGCCCGCCGACCACACGGTCAGCGGGCCCCGGGTCGGTGTCTCACGCGTCGATGCGGCGGCCGCTGAACGAGCCGGTCCCCGAGTCGACCTTGGTGCCGGAGGGATCGAAGACCGCGAAGTCGTACTTGCCGCTGATCCTCTCGTGGTGGACGCTGCCCCAGGCACGGACGCGCACGGTCGCCGCCGGCATGTTGGGACCTCCGCCGGCCTGGCCCGTCCAGAACGTCGCCTTGAAGCCGCCGCCGCTGCGACGAGCCCAGGTTCCGGTGAAGGGTGGACCGGGCGCGGCGATGTCGTGGCTGATGAAGACGTTCCCACCCGCGAAGCTGAGGACGGTCGAGACCTTCGTCTGGTCGGCGGGCGGGTCGTCCTTGCGGCTGACGATCCAGCTGCCGTTGAGGCTGGAACCACCGCCGTTCTCCCCGGCCGAAGCCGAGGAGGCGCTCGCCACGCCCCCGATCGCCACCGCGCTCGCGGCGCCGGCCCCCACCAGAACGCGACGCCGATTCATCACGTGCTCGTCCATTGCGATCTCCTCCTCTTGTGAGCCGTCGGAGAACCCCGACCCTTCAGGTTCGGGGCCCGGAAGAAGGCGCGTCAAGATTTCCCGGCGCGTCCACCACATTTGAGCGCAAGGTCTGGATGGTGGGCGCATGAGTGATGAATGACGCACCAATGCGTACAAAGACTGCCCCGACGAATTCGCGCAATTTCTTTGGTGATAAGAGGGTTTCGGCGAATCGAGGCGATGTGGCTGGCGCCTGGTCAGAGACGTCTGGCCCTCCTGCGCTGGCTTCCGCGACGAAAATCCTTGCAGCTCAGCCGTATCCGCCCGCGCCTGGCCAGCCGTGGGCGCTGATGTACCAGACGGCCGACGTCAGCACCACGGACACCAGGAGCGCGAAGAGCAGGCCGCCGGCCACGGGTAGGAACCACCCGGGTGCGCGTCGTGACCGCACGGCGACGACCTTGACGACGACCGCGCCGATGACAGCGCAACCGAGGACGCCGTGAACGACGGTCCGCGCCGGTACGGGCTCCCCGTCGGCGAACCTCCCCGTCTCGAGGCCCAGCGCCCAGAGGCAGTGGTAGGCGACGACGGCCGTGAGCAGCAGGGTGACCACTCCACTGACGCGGTGTGCGGTACCGAGCCACGAGGGCGCGCTGACACCGAGCTTGCCGTAGAGCCAGAGGGCGCCGATGACCTGGAGCACGGCGAGCGCCCCGATGGCCACGGACAGCACGACCTTCATGTCGATGACGGTGCGGAAGCCGAGCGTCGTCGTGCCGGCGAGCGTCGGGTCGTGCGTCTTGCCGAAGACTCCGACGAGCAGCGCGACGACCGCGCCGGCGGCGAACCCGGCCAGGGGCACGGCCATGCTCCTCGACGTCGTCGTGTCTGTTGCCATGGCGTCAGGATGCTCCTGCTCGGACGCCTCCGATAGCGCAATGCCGGAACAGCGACGGTGGGCCCGGGGCTGCGTCAGAGGCCGGCCATGAGGAGTTCGGCGACGTCGGCCGGTCGCGTCAGGAACGGGGAGTGGCCACCCGGCAGGTCGATCGGCTCGACGCCGAGACGGTCACGGGCGATCCGGCGTGACCAGTCGGGGCTCACGACCCGGTCCTCGGCGCAGACGACCGAGAGGGTCTCGACCTGCGGCCACGCGTCGAAGGGGGCGACCTCTCGCCACATCGAACGCTGGAACCGCAGCCGTGCGACGGACGCGTCGGCGACCTCGGGCGGGCAGTCGGGGTAGAGCACGCGCCGGGCACCCGCGTCGGTGAAGCGGAACCGTCCCGCGGCGTCGAACTCGAGGTCCGCGTCGTTCAGCGGAAGGTCGCGGTCCTCGTCCTCGGTGGCCAGCGACTCCAGGCTCCGGCCGGGAGCTCCCACCACCCCGGCGAGCATGACCATCCGACGCGTCGGCACCCGGTGGGCCACGAGTGGTGCGAGGAGCGCGCCCAGCGAATGCCCCACGACCACAACCTCCCCGGCGTCGTCGGGCAATGCCGAGACCGCGGCGTCGGCGTTCGCGGTGAGGCCCGCGTCCAGGCTCTCGCAGGGAAGGTCGGGAGCCGACGTCCCGTGCCCGGCGGCGGCGAGGATCGACGCCACTTCGTCCCAGCACCAGCCGCCGTGGCAGGCGCCGTGGAGCAGCAGGAAGTGCACCATGCGCCGACGATACCGCCGGGGTCCGAGGCCCACGCCCACGTCGTTGACATTGCTCGGTGGACGGGCGGACCCTCGGCTGGTTCATCACGGTGTGGGACGTCATGATGACCGCGATGATGTTCCCGACGGTGGCCCCGACGGTGGCGCTCTACTCCCGGATGAGTCGGACTCCGTTGGGGCCCATGGCCTTCGTCACCGGTGCGCTTCGGATGGGGATGCGGAACTGCGCCTGGTGCGTCGGTGGTTGCTGGGCGCTCATGGCGTCGCTGTTCGCGCTGGGGGTGATGAGTCCCGTGTGGATGGCGGTGGTTGCCGGGCTCATCGCCGTTGAGAAGGTGCTGCCCTGGCGCCGGACCGCCACCTACGGCACCGCTATCGTCCTGCTCGGCCTCGGCATGCTCGTGCTCGCCGAACCGCAGGTCATGCCTGGCCTCACCGTCCCGACGCCGAGCCCGATGCCGATGTCCCTCCCACGGTGAGCGCCGGCCCACCTGCGAGCGTCCGAGCGGTCGCTGACCCGCCGGCCCCTGACGCCGGCGGGCCACGACTCACTCCTCGGGGATGACGCGAAGCGCTGGGCCGGGCGGGAGGGTGGTGGAGTGCCGAGCCGACCCAGCACCCGATCCGGGGCGCGCCAAGTGGGGGCGATGAGCGAGCGCTGGACGGTGATCGACGGCGTCAAGGTGTTCTACCGGGAGTCAGCCGGCCCGCGTCGACCGAGCACGCCCATGGTGCACCTGCACGGCTTCGGCCTCTCGGGCCGCTACCTGCTCCCGACGGCGCAACGACTGGCGGGCGAGTTCCACACGCTCGTGCCCGACCTGCCCGGGTTCGGGCGCAGCGGCAGACCGCGCGCGGCCCCGGGTGTGCCGGAGCTCGCCGACGCCGCAGCAGCCTTCCTCGACGACCGGGCCCTGGACCGGGTGAGCCTCGTCGGCAACTCGATGGGCTGCGCGGTGATCTGCGAGTTCGCGCACCGCCACCCCGACCGGCTGGAGCGGGCCGTGCTCGTCGCGCCCGCCGGGGGACTGCACAACCAGCCGCTGCACCGGGCCGTCCGTCAGCTGGCGCGGGACGGCGTCCGGGAACCCGTCGGGCTGCTGCCGGTCGCGGTGCCGGACTACCTGAGGTACGGGGTGCCCAGCACGATCCGGATGTTCCAGGCCCTGACCCGCTACCCCGCGCTCGAGCGCCTGCTCGCGCTCAGGGTCCCCACCCTCGTCGTGGTCGGGAGCGCTGATCCCCTGATGCCGGATCCGCGCCGGATCCAGCAGATCGCGAGCCGGATCGACAACGAGGTCCTGCTCGTGGTGATCCACGGCGCTGCGCACGCCATCAACTTCAGCCACCCGGGCGAGCTCGCGAACGTCATTCGCCAGTTCATGGCGGACGAGCCGATCCGCGACGACCCCGACGAGCCGGGGGACGCGCGGGTGCACGAGATCCACCGTGGGGCGAGGTTGCCTCCGGCACCGAGGCCACCCGAGTCCGGGTGAGAGCGTTCTAGTCGCGGCCGAGGCTGGCTGCCACGGCCAGCTCGTCGACGAGGTCGTTCATCTCGTGGCCCGAGTGGCCCTTGACCCACTGGAAGGCGACGTCGCCGCGCTCGTTGACGGCGGTCACGAGCGGCTCCCACAGGTCGCGGTTGGCGACCGGCTTCTTCGCCGACGTGGTCCAGCCGCGCTGGAGCCAGCCGTCCCACCACCGGTCACGGAAGCAGTTGACGACGTACGTCGAGTCGCTGACGACGACGAGCGGGCCCTCGAGCGCGGTGACGGCCTCGAGGGCCGCACGGATCTCCATCCGCTGGTTCGTGCTCGGTCGCTCCGAGCCGGACGCGAAGCGGTCCAGGTCGATCGCCCACGCCCACCCGCCCGGGCCGGGGTTCCCCGAGCAGGCCCCGTCGGTGTAGACGAACGTCGCGCCGTCGGGGGCGGCCATCGGCGCCTTGGGCGCCTTGGGCGCCTTCGGGGTCCGGGCCCTGCCCACGGTCCCGCCGCGCGACCCTGCTGACAGCGTCGGCTGTGGCGAGCTGAGCCCCGGGAGGGCGAGCTCGGTGCGGCAGGACGCGTGCACCCATGCGGTGGCCTTGCCACCGGCACCGACGATCTCGTCCCCTGCTCGGATCGGGCCCTGGCAGCGCGTGCAGCGTCCCGGAAACTTGGCCAGCACAGTTCTCCTCGTTGCTCGGTCGTCGGCAGCGGCCCGCCGACCCACCGCGGTTCGTCCACCCAGTGTGGGCGGCTCCGAGCGTAGTGATCCCAGCAGACGACCCTGAGGCGCCCTTCGAGGCTCGGCGCTGCTGCTCCCGGCTGAGCCGGGGGCGGCAACGCCCGACGGGGGCGACGCGCCACGCACCCACGCCCATTCGTGGGGAGCGAACCCGAAGCCCGGCCCGATGGCCAGTCGTCCGAGCCCTGGCCATGCCACGTCGGCCCGCGCGGGACGATGAACGGTCGAAGACCGTTCGAAGCCGCGAGAAGGAGCCCCGATCCCTCGGCCGTGCGGGCCCCGGGCAGGTCCCTCCACGAAGCCGACCCGGGGCCCTCGGCGTCCGGTTGCGAGCAACAGGCGCCACCTGTGTGACGCGCGAGCCCCCGGATCATGTCGCCCTTTCCGTACCGACTTCCGCCGGATCGGCACCGTGGCCACGTCCGCCGACGACAGCCGAAACCCGTCCGGGCGCGACCTGCCCCGGATATCGTTGGGCGCACAAAGGTATTCGCTCTGGTCGACGCGGGCCTGGCCTCGAGTCGCCACCGTGCGTGACAGCTGGCTCGAGGTTGGTGATCTCGCCGTCGGGCCCGGAGAGGCGGGCGTCGATGCCGACCAACGTGCAACACCTGAGCCTCGACGAGCGCCGGGCGCGCGGACAACAAGCCGCTGAGCGGACGCCGGTCTCGAGCCACCGCGGCTGGACACCCGATCCCGCTCGTCCCGATCCGGTCGCCCTGTTGGAGGAGCAGAACGCCACCCGCGACGCGGACCTCGTGCCCGTGCGGCACGGCCGGATGTCAGCGTCGGCCTTCACCTTCTACCGCGGTGCCGCCAGGATCATGGCTGCCGACCTGAGGACGACGCCCCGCGCCGGCCTCATCGTCCAGCTGTGCGGGGACGCGCACCTGTCCAACTTCGGGGGTTTCGCGTCGCCGGAGCGGACTCTGCTCCTGGACCTCAACGACTTCGACGAGACGCTCCCCGGCCCGTTCGAGTACGACGTGATGCGGATGGCGGCGAGCTTCACCATCGCGGCGCGCAGCAACGGCTTCGCGAAGGGCGACGTGAAGGACGTGACCCTTGCCAGCGTCTCGGCCTACCGCGAGGCGATGGCGAGCTTCGCGCAGATGCGGACGCTTGACGTGTGGTACGCCCGCCTCGCTGAGGAGGACGTCGTGGCCGGCGCGAAGGCGATCGCCCGGACGAAGGAGGAGGAGAAGGAGCTCAAGCGCAGCGAGAGGAACATCGACAAGGCCCGGACCCGCGACAGCCTCCAGGCACTGTCCAAGCTGGCGGAGAAGGTGGACGGCAGCTATCGGATCATCAGCCAGCCACCCACCGTCGTGCCGATGCGCGACCTGTCGGCGACGTACGGCCTGTCCGGGGACGAGGAGGAGACGGTCATCCGCGACATCTTCCGTGCCTATCGCGCGACGCTGCAGGACGACCGGCGACGGCTGCTGGAGAAGTTCGAGTTCGTCGACGCCGCCCGCAAGGTCGTGGGGGTCGGCAGCGTCGGGACCCGCGCGTTCATCGTGCTGCTGCAGGGACGCGACGACCAGGACCCGCTGTTCCTGCAGGTCAAGGAGGCGACCACGTCGGTGCTCGAGGACCACCTGCCCCACAGCCGCTTCAACCAGCCCGGCGAACGTGTCGTCCAGGGCCAGCGGATGATGCAGGCTGCCAGCGACATCTTCCTGGGGTGGAGCAAGGGACTCGACGCGTCACGGCACTACTACTGGCGCCAGCTGCGCGACATGAAGCTGTCTGCGCTCGTCGAGCAGATGGGCCCGACCGGACTGCGGTACTACGCGCACCTGTGCGGGTGGACCCTGGCTCGGGCGCACGCGCGGTCCGGCGACCCCGTGGCCATCGACGCCTACCTCGGCGAGTCGGACGAGTTCGACCGGGCGATGACCAACTTCGCCCGGCGCTACGCCGACCAGAACGACCGCGACTACGAGGAGTTCGTCGGGGCCATCAGGTCGGGGCGGCTTGCGGCGACCATGGACGTCTAGGTCGGAGGGCGCATGAGCCAACGAGCCCGGCCCGTCCCACCCGCTCCCGCTCCCGCGCGGCGTGAGCGCGGCGGCGTCATCGCTGTCCTGCAGGGCATCCGGCCCTACGACCGGGCGCAGCTGCCGCGGGACGTCGTCGCGGGCGTCACCCTCGCGGCGCTCGCGATCCCCGAGGTCATGGGGTACACGAAGATCGCCGGGACGCCGGTCATCACGGGGCTCTACACGATCCTGCTGCCGGCGGTCGTCTTCGCCGTCTTCGGCTCCTCGCGGCACCTGGTGGTGGGTGGGGACTCCGCCACGGCCGCGATCCTCTACGCGGGCATCGCCGGGCTCGGGGTGGCCGGGCTGCAGCCGGACACCAGCCAGTGGCTGGCCCACGCGAGCCTGGCAGCGCTGGTCACCGGCGGGCTGCTGCTGCTCGCGCGCGTCGCGAGGCTCGGCTTCCTGGCCGACTTCATCTCTCGCAGCGTCCTCGTCGGCTTCCTCACCGGCGTCGGGGTCCAGGTGGCTCTCGGCCAGCTGGCGGGCATGCTCGGTGTCCCCTCGCCGTCAGTGGCCGCGGACCAGGTCAGCGGGACGTTGATCAAGTTCTGGGACACCCTGAAGGAGCTGCCCGACACGTCCGTGACGACGCTGGCGGTGTCGCTCGGCGTGATCGCGACGCTGGTGGTCTTCGGCCGCTGGTTCACGGCGATCCCGGGCGGCCTGGTCGCCGTGGTGGGTGCGATCGTCCTGAGCTGGGCGCTCGACCTCCAGAGCCACGGGGTGTCCGTGCTGGGGCCGGTGCCGAGCGGGCTGCCCGCGGTCGGCCTGCCGACTGGCATCGCGTGGGCCGACGTCGTGCCGCTGCTCGGGATCTCCGCGTCGATGTTCCTGGTGATCATGGCCCAGAGCGCGGCGACCTCCCGCGCCTACGCGGTGAAGTACCAGGACCGGTTCGAGGAGAACAACGACCTCGTCGGGCTCAGCCTGGCGAACGTCGCGGCCGGTCTCAGCAACACCTTCGTCGTCAACGGCAGTCCCACGAAGACCGAGATGGCGGACGAGGCCAAGAGCAAGAGCCAGGTGGCGATGCTCACCATGGCCGTCACGGTCGCGATCGTCCTGCTGTTCCTGACCAAGCCCCTGCAGTACATGCCCAACGCCGTGCTGGCCGCCGTGGTCTTCGTCATCGGCGTCAAGCTCATCGACCTCGTGAACATGAGGGCCATCTGGCGTCTGCGCCGCGACGAGTTCTGGATCGCGGCGGCGACGGCCGCCGTGGTGCTCGTCGTGGGCGTCGAGCAGGGCATCATCCTCGCCATCGTCCTGTCACTGCTCGACCACGTCCGGCGCCACTACCTGCCGCACGACTCGGTCATCACCTTCGACGAGCGCGGCAGGCCCCACGAGGTGCCGTCCCGGCCCGGCGCCGAGACCGAGCCCGGGCTGGTGGTCTACCGGTTCGGCGTCGGGCTCTTCTACGCGAACGTCACACGCTTCAGCGCGGAAGCCCTTGCGCTGGTGGACACGCCGACGCGGTCGCAGTGGTTCGTCCTGCTGGCCGACGCCATCGACGACGTCGACTTCACGGCCGGTCAGGCGCTGGTCGAGCTCGCGAAGCAGATGTCCCAACGGAACGTGGTCTTCGGCGTCGCGGCCGCCAGGTCGGACGTCCTCACCGAGCTCGACCGGTTCGGGCTCGTCGACGTGATCGGCCGGAACCGTGTCTTCGCGACGCTCGACGAGGCCGTCGCTGCGTTCAGGGCACGATAGGGGCCGCAGCACCCGATCTCGTCCGGCACGAACCGGATAAATGCGGTGACACCTGCCGTACGGATCTGGAGAATCCTCGCGTGATTCTCGCCGCCGTCCTGCGCCACGCCCGCCCGCCGTCGCCGCTGGCCGGGCGGCTGTCCGTCCAGTCGCTGCTCTTCGCCCTCGGCGAGGGCACCTTCATGACCGGTTCGGCGGTGTTCTTCACGCAGATCGTCGGGCTCTCGGCCGCCCAGGTGGGTCTCGGCCTGACCTTCGCCGGCATCGCCGCGTTCCTGGCCGCGCTCCCGATGGGCAAGCTCGTCGACCGCTTCGGTCCGAAGCGGATGTGGGCCGCCAGCGCCGGCGGGCAAGCCGCGATGTTCGCGCTGTGGCCGCTCATCAACGGCTTCGAGGGCTACGTCGCGATGGCCGTCGGCATGGAGGTCATCGGCGCGCTGGGCGGCGCGGCGTACGGTGCGTACACCATCGACGTCCTGCCGCCGGACGAACGCGTCCGGTCGCGCGCGTACATGTACTCCGCGCTCAACGTCGGCTTCACCCTCGGCTCGATGCTCGGCGGCATCGCCCTCGCGTTCCACTCCAACGACGTCCTGCACGCCCTGCCGTGGTTCACCTCGGTGGCCTTCCTCGTCAACGCGGCCGCGATCACCCGCCTGCCCAAGGCAGCCCACGACGAACGCACCCCCGAGGACCGGAAGGTGAAGGTCCCCGGCCCCGGCCCGCTGCGCAACCTCGGCTGGCTGCTCACCACGTTCTTCGGCGGCGTCTTCTGGACCAACCAGGTGCTGCTCAACGTCGTCATCCCGCTCTGGCTCGTCGAGAAGACCGACGCGCCGCGGGTGCTGCTGGCGTTCCTCTTCGGCACGAACACCGTCATGTGCATCTTCCTGCCGATGGTCACCTCGCGCGGGGTCAGGGACGTGCCGACGGCGCTCAAGGCCGTCCGCCTCTCGGCGGTGTTCTTCGTCGTGTCGTGCATCATCACGCTGGCGACGCACGACACCGTCGGCTGGGTGACGATCGCGCTCGTCTGGCTCGGGCACGTGACGGTCACCGGTGCCGAGCTGTACCTGTCGGCGGCGAGCTGGTCGTTCGAGGCCGAGCTGATGGACCCGCGTCAGCGCGGCGCCTACCAGGGCGCCGCCGAGCTCAGCGGCACGCTGGGTCGCGTCTGGGCGCCCGCGCTCTACACGTTCCTCGCCATGAACTGGGGTGCCGGCGGCTGGCTGCTCATCGCCGGGATCATCATCGTGGCCACGATCGGCATCCACCCGTCGACGCGGCTCGCCAAGCGCTTCCTCGAGCGGCACGTGCCCGCCGACGTCCTCGCCGACGCCCGCTCGGCCGCGCCCGACGCGGAGGAAGGCCTCGCCGGGGCGCCGCCCTCCCTCATCAGCACCGACGAACCCGTGCCGGATCCCGACCCGGTCCGCTGACGCCGGCCGGCGCGTCACGCGACGCGTGCTGTCGACGCACCCGCGTCCTGACACGATGGCGCGGTGCCGAGGGCGACCGTGACGGGAGCCGGGGGGCCTTGGCACCGACATCCACTTCGCTTCTCGGCTGGATGGTTCGCTTGCGGCAGTAGCCCTCGCACCCAACGGCGTGGTCAACTCGACAGTGAGCTGTGGGTCCATCGGGGGGTGCACCCTCCCAGAGGTCCGGCTCGGTCGCCCGTCCCCCCGGGCTCACCTGCGTGTGCCGCCCGCCCCCTCCCTCTCCCGGCTGTGGCGGCACACGCCGACCATTCCCGCATGGCGGGTCCGCGGCGGGTCTCAGCCCCGGTTGTCGGGCAGTGGCTCGTCGTCACCCTTCTGCCACGGCCAACGACCCGTGATCTCCAGCTCGAGGGAGAAGCTGAGGAAGGTGCGGATGACGACGATCAGACCCAGGACGAGAACGTTGTTGAGGGTCGGTGTGATCGCGACGGTGCGGATGATGTCGGCAGCGACCAGCAGCTCCAGGCCGAGCAGGATGGATCGTCCGAGCTGCTGCCTGAACTGCCGGTAGGTGTCGGGCCGGTGGGCTCGCCAGTTGAGGACGGCCCTGACTGCAGCGAGCGCGGCGCCGGCCACCAGGATGGCGACGCCGGCGGTGTCGATGACCTTCCCCGCCAGCTCGATCCCCTCAGTGAAAGCCATGCCTGTGCCTCCCGCTGCGGTCCGGACTGCTGCTCCATTGTCGTGGTCCGCGCGTCCGGGTCTGGGCGACATCGGCAAATCAGGGCATGGCCAACGCCGCGGAGGCGCCCGGTGTCCAGGGGTCGACCTGGCTCGATGCCGGCTCCGCGCGGTCGGCCTCGGACTAGTCTCGACAGCGAGACGATCCGAAGGGCAGGCCTTCATGACACAGCTCTCCATGCACCAGAAGCTGCCCTTCGACGAGGCCACGACACCACCCCGCGTCTCGACCGGTGAGCTGCCCCAGCCCGAGGAGGTCGAACAGCTCGTCACCGAGGCCTACCAGCGCTATCGAGGCACGACGGACGGCCACGTCGCCGACTACATCCCGGTGCTGGCCGAGGCGTCGCCAGACTGGTTCGGGATCAGCGTGGTCGGTGCCCGGGGCCGCTCGTTCGAGATCGGCGACGTGGATACGCGCTTCTCGATCCAGAGCGTCTCGAAGCCGTTCGTCTTCGCCCTCGTGTGCGACGCGGTCGGCTATGACACGGCTCGCCACCGTCTCGGCGTCAACAGCACCGGGTTCCCGTTCAACTCGCTGATGGCCATCGAGCTGAACGCCCACCGGACGATGAACCCGCTCGTCAACGCCGGAGCGATCGCCACGACGAGTCTGGTGCCGGGCTCGACCGCGGAGGAGAAGTTCGAGGGGATCCGGGCCGGCCTGTCGCGCTTCGCAGGTCGCGAGCTGACCATGAGCGAGGAGGTGTTCGCCTCCGAGTCCGAGTCGAACATGCGCAACCAGGGCATCGCCCACCTGCTCGACAGCTACGGGCGCCTGTACTTCGACCCCGACCGGGCGACGGAGGTCTACACCCGCCAGTGTTCGCTCGAGGTGACCGTCCACGACCTCGCGGTGATGGCGGCGACCCTCTCCGACGGCGGCGTCAACCCGCAGACCCAGGAACGGGTCATCGCCCGCGGCGTGTGCCGGCGGGTGCTCGCCGTGATGGCGACCGCCGGCCTGTACGAGCTGTCCGGTGACTGGCTGTACGAGATCGGCATGCCCGGCAAGAGCGGCGTCAGCGGAGGCATCGTCACCGTGTCCCCGGGCAAGGGTGGCCTGGCCACGTTCTCGCCGCCTCTGGACCCGGCAGGCAACAGTGTGCGTGGCCAGCTCGTCACGAAGTTCCTCTCCGAGCGGCTCGGTCTCAACCTGTTCGCCTCCGAGCCCGTGGCGCCGCAGGGCTGAACCTCGACGCGTCACCGCATGTCGGTGCTCCGTGGTCTCACCTCCGGAGGATGAGTTCGTGGTGCCGGTGCTCACCTAGCGTGTGAGGTGGACGCACGTCGACAAGGCGTGCCGCAGGGCAGGCGACCTCGGAGGGAGCGATCTCGATGCCGAGCCAAGCATCAGCGACCAAGCTGGAATGGGCTGCGCGCCTGACGGTCTTCGCAGGCTTGCTGCTCATCACGGCCGGGTTGTTCCAGGCACTCAGCGGCCTCGTGGCCCTCGTCGACGACCAGCGGTACGTCCTGACCGGCGCCTACGTCTACACGTTCGACACCACGACGTGGGGTTGGATCCAGCTCGTTCTCGGTCTCGCCGCGGTCGGGCTGGGCATCGCAGTGATCGTGGGCAAGGTCTGGTCGCTGATCCTGGCCGTGGCCGTCGCGATCCTGTCGGCCACGGCACAGTTCATGTGGCTGCCATACGACCCGCTCCGGGCCATCCTCGTCATCGCCATCAACGCCGTGGTCGTCTGGGCCCTCGCCGTCCAGCTCAAGCGGCCATAGGCCGACTGACGCCCCAGCCGACAGGCTCCCGGCCCGGACCGACCGCGACTGTGCCGGTTCCGGCCCTCGACCCGGGCTCGGATGGTTATCGTCTCGACATGACAGGTCCCATGACGATGAACCGCGTCATCCACGCGGCGGTGCGGCGCGACCTCTCCCGCCTCGAGGGTGCCCTCGCCACCGCGCCCGACGGGGACCGGGTCCGCGCCCAGCAGCTGCAGGTGGCCTACGCCAACCTGCACGACCAGCTCAAGCACCACCACGAGGGCGAGGACACGCACGTGTTCCCGTTCCTGGCCAGGGTGGAAGGGGCCCAGGAGCTGGTCGAGGTCATGGAGACGGAGCACCAGGCCATGGCTGATGCACTCGCCGCTGCGCAGACCGCGATGGACACCTACGGCTCGACCGGGTCGGCGGGCGACGCCCATGCCGCCAGGGAAGTCATCGTGCGGGCGAACGAGGTCGTCGAGCGCCACCTGCACCACGAGGAGAACGACCTCGAGCCCCTCCTGCTGCCCCACCTCGAGACGCCCGAGTGGAAGGTCGTCGAGAAGCAGCTGCGGCCCCCGTCCCTTGCCGAGTCGGGCCAGTTCATGGCCTGGGTGCAGGACGGGATGCCCGAGGCGGAGCGTTCCTACTTTCGCTCGGCGATCCCGGCGCCGGTGACCTTCCTGCTCAGCAGGCTGGCCGGCAGGTCGTACCACCGGGACGTCGCGCCCACCTGGCAGTCCACCCCGTAGCAGCCCTGCAGACGGCTCCGGTCGCGGACCTCCGCCTGCCTCCGGCTCGGCGCGCGATGGTCCCGTCCCCGTCGACACCCCGGGTGGTCCTGGGCCGGCGGCGCTCCTTCCGTCGCTCGTCCGCGCGCTGGAGAATGTCGCTCGTGGAGCAGCGGCTCGGCTCGACCACGCTCGAGGACGGCACAGCGATACGGTTCGCCGTCGCCGGCAGGGGCCCGGTGGCGATCTACGTGCCGGGATGGGTGTCCCACCTCGAGCTGGGGTGGGCGCTGCCGGCCGAGCGCCAGTTCTACGAGGGCCTGGCTGATGGTCGGACGCTCGTGCGATACGACCGACCGGGCTGCGGCCTGTCCGGGACGACCTCCCGCACGGACGTCGTCGAGCTCGAGCTGGAGGTCCTGCACGCCGTTGCGACTGCCGTCGGTGTCACCCGCTTCGACCTGGTCGGCGCCTCCTTCGGCGCGCCACTCGCGGTGAGGTGGGCCGCCCGGCACCCGACGTCGGTGACTCGCCTCGTCCTCTACGGCGGGTGGGTCGACGGTGACGGTGTGGCGGATCCGGCCGTGCGGGAGCACGTGCTCGGCCTGGTCGACCAGCACTGGGGGTTCGCATCGGAGGTGCTGACGGAGATCTTCGCCCCTGATGCGGACGCCGGGTTCCGCGCCATGTTCTCGCGCTACCAACGAGATTCGGCGTCCGCTGCCTGGGCTCACCGGCTGTTGGCAGCGTGCTACGACATCGACGTCGCCGACGATCTCCGTCGGATCACGGCACCCACCTCGGTCATCCACCGCCAGGACGATCGGGCGGTGCCGATCGCGGAAGGCGAGCGACTGGCCCGCGGCATCGACGGTGCGACGCTGACCGTGCTGGCCGGCCGGACGCACATCCCCTTCGCCGGCGACACGCACTCCGTGCTCAACGCGATGCGTCGCGGCCTGGGACTGCCGCCCCTCGGCCTCGGGACGCCGCCGGCGTTGACCGCGCGCCAGACGCAGGTGGCCGGGCTGGTGGCGCTCGGCTGGTCGAACCGGCAGATTGCCGAAGAGCTCGTGATCAGCGAGCGCTCCGCAGAGTCGCACGTCGAACGGATCCGCGCGCGGCTCGGGTTCCGCTCACGTGCACAGATCGCAGCCTGGTACGTCGCGTCGAACGGCACCGGCTGACCTCCGAACTGCGGTATTTCCACTGCTGACGACGTCTCCGCGCACCCGGCACGCTCGATGCATGACAACTCACCCGGGGCAAGACGCCACTCTGACAACCACATCCATCCGCGCCTCCGAGCAGCCCGGGAAGCCGCACGAGTTCGACGACCACCCGGTACGCGGACGGTTCAACTCGGCGTTCTTCTGGGTCATGGGCGGCTACATCAACCGGCTCATGCACAGCCACAAGTCCATCGCCTTTGCCGACCTCCCGCCGACCGTGGTCGAGCTGGGGGCGGGAGTCGGCGCGAACCTGCGCTACCTGCCCGCCGGCGGCCACCTGATCGCCATCGAACCCAACCCCCACATGCACGCGCGGCTCCGGCGCGCGGCTCGGTCCCGGAACCTCGACCTCGAGATCCGCACCGTCGTCGGCGAGCAGATCGACCTGCCCGACGCGAGCGCCGATGCCGTCATCTCCAGCCTGGTCCTGTGCACCGTCCGTGACCCGGAGACCGTCCTCGCCGAGGTCCGCCGGATCCTGCGACCGGGTGGTCGTTTCAGCTTCGCCGAGCACGTCGCGGCGAGGCGGAACACGCCCACGCGCTGGGCCCAGCGGACCCTGCGTCGACCGTGGGCGTGGATCTTCGAAGGCTGCTCCTGCGAAAGGGATCTGGAAGGTGTGATCCGGGCTGCCGGCTTCACCGGCGTCGACCTCAGCGACTACCGGATCCGCTCGCCGTTCCTGCCGTTCAACACCCACATCGCCGGTACGGCCATCGCCTAGGCCGGGCCGGTGCTTCGCCCGGCTCGCGGCCGCCGCGGGCATCACCCACTTCACCGCGACCGTCCTGGCCGAGAACCGACCGGTGCTCGGACTCGTGCGGCACTCGGTTGGGAGATCGCGACCACCGCGGACGGGCCCTCCTCCGACATCGTCGTGAGCCTTCCGCCGGAGCCCGTGGGCGCGCGAGCCACCTCGGCCCGCTGCCAGGAGCTGGAATCGGCGCCGGTCAGGGCTCGGGCAACGAGCTCACGTCTCCGGCTGCGACGATCTCCTCAGCGATGACCCGAAGGGTGCGGTTACGCGAGTGGCTCGCCATCCGCAGCACCCCGAAGGCCTCGACCTCGTTGATGCCCCGTCGCGCCATCACGATTCCCACCGCGGCGCCGATGGCGCGCGCCGTCTGGAGGGCCTCGTGCAGGTTCCGGTTCTCCCCTTCCAGCAGCACGCCTTCTCGTCTCATCTCTGCCAAGAGCTCACGGTCGATGACCGCGCGGTCCTCGAGAACCTGGATCCGGTCACGATCCACATCGGCCTGCCCCCGGCTCCGGTCGGCCTCGACCTCGCCCGCGTCGAGGCGAAGGACGGCTCGCCCGCTGCTCTCCCGCAGCATCGCGATGTCGGCACGGGCCAAGGCCAGCTCTGAGCTGATCTCGTCGACACGACGCCTCAGGTCATCCAGACCGGGAGTCTCCGTCCCCATGCATCCCAGTATCGCGGGGTCCTGGCGCCGCGCCGCGGCTTTGCGTTCCAAGCCGTTCGCGGGGTGCCGCGTGGGTCACGGACCAAAGCCTCTTACGGGGGCGCGTCCCGATATCCATCCTGAAGGTGAGATCAGGAAGGAGGTGACGACAATGTCGCAGCTCCTTGAGAAGCAACGTGCGGAGACCGAGCAGGTTCTTCCCCGCTTGTTCCGCAACCGCACGGTCGACTACACGCTCCTGGTCATCGGGGCCCTGGTAGCGGCGTTCGGTGCATACGTGTACTTCGCGCCGGCCAGCTGGATCCTGGCGGACCTGAGCGAGGCCTGGTACCTCAGCAGCTGGATCGCGGGCGGAGCACTGCTCACCGCCGGCTTCGGCATGTTCGGAGCCAGCGTTCGCGACCAGTCCGGGCACTGGACCGCAGGCGCAGTGACGAGCTTCGTGCTCGGCGCGCTGAGCCTGGCTGGAGCAGTGATCGCTGCGGTGCTGCTCATCGTCTGACCGCGAGAGGCAGGTGAGGCACACGCGAAGCCCCCCCCGACGCGGGGGCTTCGCGGCTCATGTCGCCTCCCGTGCTGCGGCCAGGCGTTCCACGGTGTCGGGATGCGTGGCGAACAGCGCGTACTCGATGCGGGGCGGGTGGACATCGGCGATGTTGACGGTGGCGAGGCGTAGCTGCATCGCCGCGAACTCCGCAGGATCGTCGGTGAGCCGGAGCGCATGCCGGTCGGCCCGGGCCTCGACCCGGCGGGAGACGAGGCCCTGGAGGGGCCCGGTGACCAGGCCGGTCAGCGCCCCCACGGCGAGGACCAGGCCGATCGCCCTCGGTGACCCGATGTCGTCCACTCCGGCTCGGCGGAGCAAGGCCTCCCAGTGGCCCATCAGGTAGAGCGCCACGACCGACGCTGCCCCGCCGAGCGCCCCGAGCAGCGTGCCCACCTCAGGGTCGCGGTCTGTGGCATGGCCCAGCTCATGGGCGATGACGCTGCGCACCTCACCGGGAGACGCCTCGCGCAGCAAGGTGTCGTAGACGACGATGCGTCGGGTGGCGCCGAAGCCTGACACGTACGCGTTGAGCGCGGTGGTCCGGCGGGACGCGTCGGCGACCAGCACGTCTTGCACCGGCCTGTGGTCCCGGGCCGCCAGTCTGACCAGCTCGTCACGCAGCGGCCCTGCCGGCATCGGGGTGAAGTGGTTGAACACCGGCTCGAAGAGGACCGGGAAGACGAAGGACAGCAGGACGACCAGGGCGGCGGCACCGGCTGCGCCGAACGCCCACCACCAATCCGGCGTCCACCGGGTCACCGCGTAGAACCCGGCGAGCACGACCGCGCCGGTCACGATGCCGACCGCGCCGCTCCTGAGCAGGTCCACCGCCCAGCCGCGCCAGTTCTGGGTGGACAGTCCGGCGGCGCGCAGCACGCGGTGGCGCCACGCGGTAAACGGTAGGGAGGCCGACCACAGCAGCATCAGGACGACCAGGCCGCCGAGCACGGCCTCGGCCAGCCAGTGCCCGCCGAACGGCTGGGCCACCCACGTGACGACGTGGGCACCAGCCGGGGTGAGACCGAGCAGCAGTGCCGCCGCCAGTCCGGCCAGCAGGGAACCGTAGGTGCTCGGGCGCAGTGCAGCGTGCAGCGCCCGGCCGCTGGTGACCACGTCTGCGGGAACGTCGCTCAGCGCCGCCGCTCGGGCGGCGGCGCTCGGGCGTGGCACCCGCCAGGGCACCAGCGTGGACGCGGCGACAGCCAGCCCGACTGCGAGCGCGAGCAGCGTCACGAGGGCCCACCCTGTCGAGGTCACGGCGCCCCTTCCTGCACCCGACACTGCTGATGCTGGGCAGCCGGTGCTCGGCCGGTGCTGCACCAACGAGAAGGACACGTCCAGCGTCCCATCCGAACGGCCTTCGCATCAGCGCGTCCGATGCGGCGACGGTTCGGGTCGGCACGGTCGTGGTGATGCGGCTGGGCCCACCGAGCTTCGCCAAGAAGGACGCGGGCTTGGACGGCACGTCGCCCCGCGAGGACGGCCGAGCCGCGAGAGGCACGGCTACCCGACGCCGTCGGCTGGTCCGCGAGGGCGAGGGCTCACTCGCCGGGGTCGATGAGCCGTTGGCGTATGGCGTACATCGCCGCTTCCAGACGCGAGTGCATCTGAAGCTTGTCGAGGATGTTCCGGATGTGGTTGCGCACGGTGTTCACCGAGATGCTCAGCTCGTCGGCGATCTCGCTGTTGAGCCGGCCTCGCACGACGAGCTCGAGGATCTCCAGCTCCCGCTCGGTGAGCCGCGGCTGCTCGAGCCCCAGGTCGGCGCTCGACGCCGACGGGGGTCGGCTCAGCGCAGAGAACTCCTCGAGCAGCTTGGTCGCCATCGCGGGTGACAGCTGGGACTGGCCGTGGAAGATGCCGCGGATGCCGTCAGCGATCTCGTCGGTCACGCTCTTGAGGAGGTATCCGGTGGCGCCGGCGCGAACGGCTTCGAAGAGGTCGGCCTCGTCGTCGGAGCCGGTGAGCATGAGGATGCGCGCGGACGGGACGCGCTGCTTGACGAGGCGGCAGGCGTCGATGCCGTTCCGCTTGGGCATGCCGACATCCATGACGACGACGTCGGGCAAGGATGCCTCCGCCTGGGCTACCGCCGCGACGCCGTCGGCTGCCTCGCCCACCACCTCGATGTCGTCCTCGACGTCCAGCACAATCCGCAGTCCACGGCGGTAGAGGGTGTGGTCGTCGACGATGAGGACGCGGATGGGGTCATGGGGTGGCTCCACCGTCCCATCTTGACCCACCGCCGACCGATGGTCCGGATGTCCAGGGGCCCGGAGAGGTCCTCAGGCGTGGCCGCTGAGCCGACCCAGCCGGTCGGCCAGGGCGTCGACCATGGCGGTGGCGCGCTTCTCGGAGATCGGCGCCTTGCGGTCGCCGCCCTGGCTGGAGACGGCGAGCACGTCGATCGACAGCTTGGCGCCGCCGGCGAGGGCGCGCAGCGCGTCGATCTTGGCGGCGAACGGCGAGCCGCTGCCGGGGGAGTAGTAGCGCACGACCTCGTCGAGCTCGTCGGGGTAGAGGTCGGTCTTCGTCACGGCGATGACCAGCCAGATCGGCTTGTTGCGGCGCACGGCCATCGAGGCGATCCGGTGCGAGGTGATCGTCCAGTCCTCGAGCTCGGCGGCCAGCTGCTCCTCGCGCGTCGCGGTGGCTGCACCCGTCGTGCCCGCAGCGCGTCGGGGCGTGGCGTAGCCGTTGGCGACGACGTGGATGACTCCGTCGACCGGCTCGTCGTGGAAGACCTCGTCGAGTGCGCCGAGGCGGGTGGCCGCGTTGTCGCCCGGAACGACGAGGAAGCGGAAGCCGTGGAGCTTGGAGCCGCGGCGCGTCCGGCGCTCCATCACCGCCGAACCCACCTCGGCCAGGGCGTCGTCGGTGGCGCGGCGCGTCAGCCGGTCGACGAGCTGGCTCTTGCCGACGCCCGTCATGCCTGTCACGGCCACCATCGGATAGCGGTCGCGAAGGAGCCGGCCGAGCCGCTCGGGAGCCGACGCCAGCGCGGTCAGCAGGCCACCGGCCACGGTCGCTCCCAGGGCCGTACGGCTCGACGGGGGCAGGATCGTCCGGATCCGCGATGAAGTCTGAGACACGGTGCCTCCTCGGCATGCTGGTTCAGGTGCCAGTTGGCCCCACGAGCCTACGGGCCGCGGGTCCTGGCGCGCCCCGCGGTCCGATCGGAACGTTCGGCCGACGACGGCGCTCTGTCATGGTGCGACAGGACAGGCAGGTGCGTACCCACCGGTGGTCCGGTGCACTCGAACGGGCGACCTGCCGTGAGCCGTCTGGCCTCGGTTCAGCTCGGTGCCTGCGCAGCGTCAGGGGTGCCGGATGGCCGCAGGCTCGACGGGGGCGGCGAAGCGTCCGCGCAGGGCGCGCCCGACCGAGGATCCGACGAGCAGGCCCAGGGAGATCGCGATGGCCACGCCGAGCAGGCCGAGGGCCACGTCGGTGACGGACTCGCGGCCGGCTGCGAGCTCGGTGACGCCGACGAGGCCGAGGCTGCCCGGCACGAGCAGCCAGAAGGCGGGGAGGAAGAGGACCAGTCGGGGCAGCCGGGGGCGACGGAGCTCGACGACGCTCGCTCCGAGGCTCGCGGCGATGGCACCGAGGAAGCCGCCGAGGGCGACTGAGCCGATCTCCTGCCCGGCGACCTGCGCGCCGAAGGCGAGGCTCAGCACGAGCAGCACCCAGCCCTGCAGCCGTAGCGGCACGCCCTCCATGAGACAGATGCTCGCGCCGACGAGCAGCAGCCCGACGGGGGCGCCGACCCACCCGATCTCCTCCACGCGGAGGTTGACGAGGGTCGAGGTGGGCACCCGGAGCAGGGCGGTGGCCATGAGGAGCCCGAGGGCGAAGAGGCCGAGCTGGGCGAGCCCGTAGACGAGTCGGGCGGAGCCGGCCTGCATGTGCCCGGCGGCGAGCTCCGACATGCCGTTGACGACGAGGGCACCGGGGAGCAGGACGGCCAGCGGCGGGAGCACGGTGCGCAGCGGGCCCTCGAGCAGGCCGGCGTTCGCGGCACCGAAGACGGCGAGCGACACGGCGAAGGCGGCGAGGGTCGGCAGCAGTGCCATGACCACCTCGAAGCGCCCGGCGAGCTGGACGAGCGCGAGCACGATGAGGGCGCCGACCGCTGCGGCGGCGACGTTGGCCCATCCGGGTTGGAGGATGAGCGCGATGCCGACGGCGAGCACTGGCCAGGCGAGCGCGACGAGCCATGGCGGCTGTTGGACGGGCCGCTTCGCGGTGGCGGCGAGGTCGGCGCGGGCCCGGGGGATGGTCAGCTCGTCGTGGAGGAGCTGGTGGCGGATGAGGCGCACGCTCGCCGCCTGGTGCAGGCGCAGCCCCGCCGGGGCGGAGCGGTAGGTGGTGGGGCCGCCGGGCGTGAGGGTGAGCATGAGGCCGGTGGGTCCCACCGCGGACTGCACCTCGGGGTACCCGAGCCGGGCGCTCACCTCGGCGAGCTCCTCCTCGATCTCCTGCACCGGCTGGCCGGTCGCGATCATGGCGGTGCCCAGCTCGGCGAGGAGGGCCCTTGTCTCGGTCTCGCGGCCGGGGTCTGCGGCCGGCCCGACCGCGGCTGTGTGGGCTGCGTCGGGGTGGTGCGCGGCCGCAGGTCCCTCCATACGGGACATCATCTCGCACGGGGCGACCGGGTCCTGCGGGTCGTCGGGCGGTCGCCGGGCGCCTGGCGCGTGACGACGGCGGTGGTTGGATCGGGGCATGCGCATCTTCTTCACCGGAGGCAGCGGCAAGGCCGGCAGGCACGTTGCGCCATTCCTCGCCGGCCAGGGCCACCGGGTCACCAACGCCGACCTCGTCCCGCTCGGGCACCCGGGCGTCGACGACCTCACGGTCGACCTCACCGACATCGGCGAGACGTACTCGGCCCTGGCCGGACTGGCACGCTTCGACGAGCTGGACCTGGCGACCAAGCCGCCCTACGACGCCGTCGTGCACTTCGCCGCGATCCCGCGGATCCTGCTCGCGGCGGACGCGAAGACCTACGCGTCGAACGTCCTCAGCACGTACAACGTGCTCGAGGCGGCGACCCGGCTCGGGATCCGCAAGGTCGTCTTCGCCTCGTCCGAGACGACCTACGGCATCTGCTTCGCGCAGGGCGAGCGGCGACCGCTCTACGTGCCGGTGGACGAGGACCACCCGACGGTGCCGGAGGACTCGTACGCGATGTCGAAGGTCGCGAACGAGGTGACGGCGCGCTCGTTCCAGGCCCGTACCGGCGCCGACGTCTACGGGCTGCGGATCAACAACGTCATCGAGCCGCACGAGTACGCCGAGCTGTTCCCAGCGTTCCTCGAGGACCCGTCGCTGCGGCGGCGCAACATCTTCGCCTACATCGATGCTCGCGACCTCGGCCGGATGGTGCAGCGGTGTCTGGAGGTCGACGGGCTCGGCTACGAGGTCTTCAACGTCGCCAACGCGGACATGTCCGTCGCGGCGACGACCGACGAGGTGCGCCAGCGCTTCTACGGCGAGGTGCCGCTGCGGCGGCCGATGGGGCGCAACGAGACCTTCTACTCCATCGACAAGGCTCGTGACCTGCTCGGCTACGCGCCGCGGCACTCGTGGCGCGATGTCCTGCCGGACCCCCGGGTCGACGCCTGAGCGCACGACGCGGACAGCACGGCAGCCGGGACCGTGGCGCGCTCCTCGGGAGCACCGGGCAGTCGATCCGTGAACCTGCCCGCCGCGCATGGCTCGAGGCGTAGCGTCCGAGAATGCGCAGCTTCCCGGTGACCGACGAGATCCGCTCCTATGCCGTGACTCACGGAAGCCGGCGGCCCGACTCCGTGGTGCGTGGGCTCCAGGCGGAGACGGCAGAGCTCGGCGACGTGGCAGGCATGCAGATCGGTGACGACCAGGGCCAGCTGCTCACGATGCTCGCCCGGCTGATCGGCGCGCGCCGAGCGGTCGAGGTGGGCACCTTCACCGGCTACTCGAGCATGTGCATCGCTCGGGGCCTGGTGGATGGAGGCTCACTGCTGTGCTGCGACGTCAGCGCCGAATGGACGGAGATCGGGCAACGGGCCTGGACCGCGGCCGGCCTCGCTGGCCGGATCGAGCTCAGGATCGCGCCGGCGCTCGAGACCCTGCGGGCCCTCCCCTCGACCCCAGACATCGACCTCGTGTTCATCGATGCCGACAAGCCGGCGTACGCCGAGTACTGGGCAGAGCTCGTACCGCGGGTCCGGCCCGGGGGTCTGCTCCTGGCCGACAACGTCCTCTGGAGCGGCCGGATCACCGACCCGGAGGCGACGGACACGAACACCACCGCGCTGCGCGCCTTCAACGACCTGGTGGCCTCCGATGACCGCGTCGAAGCCATGATCCTCACCGCGTTCGACGGGCTCACCATCGCCCGACGGACGTAGCACCGGCGGGGCGCGACCTGACGACCAAACATCGGGATCGGCCGGCCCGCACGCGGCGACGGTGACGCCGCCGGAGTGCGCCGAAAGAGGCGCACCGGTGGCGCGGCGGGCGGCCGACCGCCTACCGGCCGACCCCTTGAACCCGCCGACAGCCAGACCACCCGGCCGATGGGCGTGGCCGCGGTACAGGCGGCCACGCAGCGCCTCGACGGGCGGCGGTCCGACGCGGTCGAGATCGTCCTCGAGCCGCACCTCGAGGTGCGCCGCACCAGCGGTCCGGTCCCCGCGCAGCGCTAGCGTGCTGGCATGACCGACACGCTGACCCGGCAGGCCGCCTCCGACGCCCTGCCCACGTGGCGGTTCCTGCTGCAGCGGATGCACCTGACGGTCCGCGCCGCCGACGTCGCAGCCGCCTACGAGTTCGTCGCCCGGGTCGGCGCCCTGACGGCCGCACACGACCGCCAGCTCGACGTCGACCTGCGCGCCCCGGTCGTCCATCTTGCCCTCTCGACGCGTCCCGGCGGTGGCGTCACCGACGCCGACGTCACGCTGGGCCGGGCCGTCGACGCCGTCGTCGCCGAGCTGGGGCTCAGGTCCGAGCCGGGGTCGCTGACCGTCCTCGAGATCGCCATCGACGCCATGGACATCGACGCCGTCCGTCCGTTCTGGGATGCCGTGCTCGGGTGGGACGTCATCCGTCGCGACGACGTTCAGGACCCGCTCCGGCTCGGACCCGCCGTGTGGTTCCAGCAGTTGGACGAGCCACGGCCGCAACGCAATCGGATCCACCTCGACGTCACGGTGGCGCACGACGAGGCGGCCGGGCGCATCGCGCGAGCCCTTGCCGCGGGTGGCCGGCTCGTGTCGGACTCGCGCGCCCCCGCCTTCTGGATCCTCGCCGACCCCGAGGGCAACGAGGCGTGCGTCTGCACGTGGCAGGGCCGCGACCCCGCCCCCACGGCCTGACCCTCAGTCCGAGAGTGCCTCGACGACGAGCCGAGCGAACAGGCCCGGGTCGTCGACCCAAGGAAAGTGGCCGGCCCCCGGCTGCACGAGGCACCGCCCGTCGGCGAAGAGCGCCGCGAGCTGCTCGCCGAGCGCCGGCCCCGGCATGAGGTCGAGCTCGCCGACGATGACGCGCACCGGTGCTGTCACCGCGCCGATGGCCCGGCGCGTCTGCTCCGGGTCGGGCTGCTCGGACCAGAAGGCGCGCGTGCCCTCGCGGTTGCGCTGACCCTCGTCTGACGCCGCGTGGCGGCGCGCTGCGTCGGTCCATGCGCCGTAGAGGAGGGGCGACATCGCCTGCCGGGTGGCGGGCGTGCCGTCGTCGGCCTCGAGCGCGACCTTCGCGCCGGCGAACCACGGCTCTGCGGCGCGCAGCTCGACCCGCGCCTCCCATTCGTCGTCCGTGATGTCGAGCCCCAGCGCGGCGGTGCCGGGGGTGACGAGCACGAGCCGGCGCAGGCGTCCGGGTTGGCGGGCGGCGAAGAGCTCGGCGACCGAGCCGCCGGCCGAGTGTCCGAGCAGGTCCATGGTGTCGAGCCCCAGGTGCGTCCGCAGGGCCTCGAGGTCGTCGGCGAGCCGGGTGGCGGCGTAGCCGGTCGGGTCGGTCGGACGCGGCGACGCGCCGGTGCCGCGGGGATCGGGGATCACGAGCGAGCGTCCGGCCGCATCTGCGAGCCCGCCGAGGTCGCCCAGGTAGGCGGCGTCGCGGGCCGGACCGCCCGGCCACACGACGAGGGGCTCGCCCGACCCCTCGACGCGGTAGGCGAGCTCGGTCCCGTCGTAGGACGTGTAGGTCGGCATGGGTCCCAAAGTGCCAGACGGCTGTGGTCGGGCGCGTCAGGATTTCGGTCGGGCGGCCGCGCGGCCAGCGCTCGGAGGTGCCGTGCTCGAGCGGACGACCAGCTCGGGCTCGATGACCGCGCCGGTCGTCTCCGCGGCCTCGGCGGCCTTGGCGGCCCCGGCGTCGTCGAGCCGGCCGGTCACGGCGCGCACGGCCTCGGCGCCGAGCCGGGCCGCGTCCTGGCGCACCGTCGTCAACGCGACGTGCGGGTAGCCGGCCTGCTCGATGTCGTCGAAGCCCACCACCGACACGTCCGCGGGCACCTGCACCCCCGCCTGCCGCACGACGTCGACGAACCCCAGCGCGCAGCGGTCGTTGAAGGCCACGACCGCTGTCGGGCGAGGCGCGTTCATCGCGAGGAAGGCCCGCGCGGCCGCGGCGCCGTCGAGCTCGGTGAGTCCGCCGGGCATCACGAGCGCGTGCAGCCCCGGCGCCGAGCGCATGCCGCGCCGGTAGCCCTGGCGTCGTTCCGCGGCGCCCGGGGCGCGACCGCCGTCGAGCAGGCCGATCCGCCCGTGCCCGAGGCTGCGCAGGTGCTCGACCGCGAGGCGCATCCCGAGGGCGTCGTCGGTGCGCACCACCCCGACGCCCGACGCGCGTGCCGGCCGCAGCACGCTGACGACCGGCAGCCGCTCGGCGAGCCGGGCCATGGCGCCCGTCGAGAGGTCGCTGCCCACGAGGACGAGGCCCTCGCAGCGTTCGGCGAGCAGGGTGTCGACGGCGTCGCTGTCGGACCGGTCGGGCGTGACGCCGCTGAGGACCACTTCGTAGCCCACCGCGTCCGCCTCGCTGTAGAGGCTGCGGAGCACCTCGCCGTGGAAGGCGTGCCCGACGGCGAACGTCACGCCGAGCATGCGTGTCCGGCCCCGGCCGAGGCGGCTGGCGCGCGTGTCGGGCCGGTAGTCGAGGTCGGCGGCCGCTGCGAGCACACGGGCGCGCGTCTCGTCGGAGGCCCCGGCGACGCCGCGGAAGACGATCGACACGAGCGCCCGCGACACCCCGGCGCGAGCCGCGACGTCCTCCATGGTCACGCGTCCGGTCGCCATGCGTTCGAAGTGTAGAGCGCTCCAGCGGATTCTGCGTCGGTCTCTTGACGCGGAGCGGGCGGCGGCCTCACCATCGAACTAGAGCGCTCTAGTAGAGAGGCAAAGGAGCTCGCCCATGACCGCCCCAGACCCCGTCCGCATCGGCCTCATCGGTGCCGGTCGCATCGGCACCCACCACGCCACCACCCTCGCCCGTCGCCTTCCCGAGGCCGCGCTCGTCGCCGTCGCCGACCCGTTCGAGGCGTCCGCCCGGCGCCTCGGCGAGGACCTCGGCGTCGAGTGGCTCACCGACCCCCAGGCCCTCATCGACGACCCGCGCGTCGAGGCCGTCGCCATCACCTGCGCCAGCACGGCCCATGCCGACCTCGTCGTCGCGGCCGCCCGCGCCGGCAAGGCCGTCTTCGTCGAGAAGCCGATGGCGATGACCCTCGCCGACGCCGACCGTGCCATCGCCGCCGTCGAGCAGGCCGGCGTCCCGCTGCAGGTCGGGTTCAACCGCCGCTTCGCCCGCGACTTCGCCGCCGCGCACGACGCCGTCGCCGCCGGACGCGTCGGCACCCCGCAGCTGCTGCGCTCGGTCACCCGCGACCCCGGTCTGGCGAACCCGGGCGCCGTTCCGCCGTGGACCATCTTCACCCAGACCCTCATCCACGACTTCGACGCCCTCAACTGGTTCAACGCCGGTGCGCGCGCCGTCGAGGTGAGCGCCATGGCCGACGCGCTCGTCGCCCCCGCGTACAAGGCGGCCGGCCTGCTCGACACCGCCGTCGTGACGATCCGCTACGACAACGGCGCCATCGGCG
Organism: Intrasporangium sp. Soil_C_50; assembly: GCF_057656595.1. Classification (NCBI taxonomy): domain Bacteria; kingdom Bacillati; phylum Actinomycetota; class Actinomycetes; order Micrococcales; family Intrasporangiaceae; genus Intrasporangium; species Intrasporangium sp. Soil_C_50. Next base: position 1,202 of record NZ_JBDGKB010000014.1, on the reverse strand, counting down.
TCGCCGAGGCGAGCTTCTCGGCCGCCTACGGCTACGACGTCCGGGGGGAGGTCTTCGGCTCTGCCGGCATGGTGCAGGCGGGCAGCCCGGCGCACCTGACCACGTCGCTGTGGACGGCCGACGGCGTCGCGGCGCCGACGGCCCGCATGGACACCGACCTCTTCTCCGACGCCTACGCCGCCGAGCTCGCCGCCTTCTGCACCGCCGCGCGGGCCGGATCGCCGACGGTCGTCGGCGGCCACGACGCCCGCGCTGCGCTGCGCATCGCCCTGGCCTGCATCGAGGCCGTCGAGACCGGCGGCACCGTCCGGGTACGTGACGCCGACCGCGAAGGCGTCGCATGAGCGGCCCCACCGGCGTCGGGGCTGGTGCGGGTCCCGGGGACAGCCCGTTCACCCTGGCCGTCAGCTCGGAGATGGTCTTCCTCGACCTGCCCGTCGTCGAGCGGGTGCGCCGCATCCACGAGCTCGGCTTCGCCGTCGAGATCTGGGACTGGACGCGTCACGACCTCGACGCGCTGGAGGCTCTCCGCGACGAGGGCGTCGTGTACTCCTCCATGACCGGGTACGTCCGTGGACGTCTTGCCGACCCGGAGGGGGCCGACGAGCTGCTCGCCACGGCCGCCCAGTCGGTGCCCGTCGCGAAGCGTCTCGGCATCCCGAGGCTCAACCTCCACGGCACTGGTCTCGACGACAAGGGCCTGCCGGTGCGCCCGGCCCACGAGGTGACCGGCGCGATGTGGCTGCAGGCACGAGACACCCTGGGACGCATCGCCGAGCTCGGCGAGCGCGAGGGCGTGCAGTTCGTCCTCGAGAACCTCAACACCGAGGTCGACCACCCCGGTACGCCGTTCGCCCGCGCCGCCGACTGCCTGGCGCTCGTCGAGGCCGTCGACAGCCCGCACCTGCGGCTCATGCTCGACCTCTACCACGCGCAGATCGGCGAAGGAAACCTCATCGAGCTGTGCCGCCGGGCCCTGCCGTGGATCGGTGAGATCCAGGTCGCCGACGTGCCCGGGCGCTGCGAGCCCGGCACCGGCGAGATCGCCTACCCGGCGGTCGCGCGGGCCCTCGCCGGCATGGGCTACCGCGGCACCGTCGGCCTCGAGGCGTGGGCGTCGGGCGACCCCGAGCTCGCCCTGAAGCGCTTCCGCGACGCCTTCACCCTCTGAGGTCCGCCAGCCCCCGCCCGCCCCGCCCCCC
>NZ_JBDGKB010000013.1:0-137001 GCF_057656595.1 Intrasporangium sp. Soil_C_50 | reverse complement strand
CACCGACCCCACACCGCCTGCGGGAACAAGCCACCCATCACCCGCTTGACCAACCTGTCGGGTCAGTACAGCTAGGCGCGGGCCGCCCACCTGAGCGGGATTTCAAGTCTTTGCCAGGCTCCAGGCGCCATCGGCCTGAACCACGAGAACGGCTGGACCGTCGCTCATAGGAACCACACCGTCATACTTGCCGATCTCGTTGACGAGCAGCCCATCCCCATTGCCGACAGCCGAGACCACGAAGTTGCTGGATCCCTTGTGGGTGATGCGCCAGTCGGCGGCCGGCATCTCGTAGAGGAGGACGGCGTCACCAGCGCCTTGGCGCTTTCCAGCCGTCAGTTTGGGCGCCTGGGCGACTGGCCGGATGTTCACAGACCATCGGCCGTCGGCCTCGATCTTCAGTTTGGCCAGCGACTCTGCGTCCCCCTTCTGCACGAAGGTGGTTCCTGAATACCGACCGATGTCGTTCACGAGGAGGTCGACATCTTGATTGGCGTTGTCGAGGCTAGTGATAACGAAGTTGCTCGAGCCTCGGTGTGTTGCGGTGAGGATGGCGCCTTTGACGCCGGGGGGAAGTTTGACGATCGCGTCGCCTCGGCCGGACTTTTTGACCGCCGGGAAGGACCCGAATGAAGCGTCGTAGTCGCCGGCGTAGGAGGGTGCCTCGGACGCCGGCTCAGAGGCGCTCGGACTCGGCGAAGCGGTTTCGCTGGATGCTGGGGCGCTTTTCTGCGGCTCGGCGGCCCCGGAGGACGTGCTCGTCTGAGAGGGCGCCGTGGCCGTCTGCTGGGTCGGTGAGTTGTTGAGCGACCCTATGACGGCGATCGCGGCCAAGGCACCAGCGGGAAGGAGAACGCGCTTGCGCTTCCACCAGGGGCGCGGGCTGCTGCTTGCAGGAGCTGGTTCAGGGGGTTCCGGGGAAGGAAGCGGGTACGCGGGGCCCGAAGGCGGGGGTGGGTTTGAGCTCATGGCAATTCCCTGTGAGTGGAGCTGAGGGGTCTGACCTTGGCTAGTGTCACGCCGGGTTCCCGCCGATACACGCCTTTCGGAGCAATCTGAAGGTGCGCGTGGGAACCTCAACCGTGGCAGAAACCTCGGATGGCGTGTTCAAGAGAATCTGGCGGGCGTGCCGAGAAGTCCTGACTGGCGCCGCGCTGTTCCTGGTCCCGGTATCTACATGGCTCGCCCTGCAGTCGATCGATACGCCCGGCAAGCCGTGGTTCTGGGTCGCCCACGTGGGGTGGGCTGCCGGATTCCTCGGCATCTGGGTCGCATGCGCCTCAGTAGCCAAGCCCGCGCGCGAGTTAGCTGCTGACGTGCTGCCCGGCGTCGCCGTCGTCGGCGTCACCCTGCTCGGCGTCTTCGCCAGCGAGGGGGAGATCGCGGGCCCGCTGCTCTCCGGGCTAGCGGTCGTCGGCGCGGGCGTTTGGCTGCTGCGGCGGGCCGTCAACCAAGCCCGCGACGCCGAGGCGAGGTCCCTGCACGCCGAACTGGCGAGTCAACAAGCCGAGCTCCTCGCGCTTGTGCGCGCCCTTGAGGCGCGGTCGCGCCCAGAGGCGTCAACGTGCGAGGGCGAGCCGTCGAGCGCCCGCGCTTTGGAGCCCACAGGCCAGACTGAGCAGTAGACGCCCCCCGTGCGTCGTGGTGCCGCACGAGCATCTCGGCCGCCTTATCGTTCGAGATCGTCGGCGGCCGCCAATAGGAGTCGCGCCAGCCGTCGCATCGCGTCGGGCGTGAGGTCCTCGCACGACCCGTCCGTCAGCAGGGCCGTTCGGCTGCCATCCGGCCAAGAGTAGAAGTCGACGGCCAGGTCGCCGTCCTCCAGAGTCTCGCCGTGATGGGCCGTAAGGACGGGCTCACGCCCTGGAGCGACGTCCCATGAGTGGCTGACGCACCAGCTGGGGCAATCCACAGTCCTTTGATAGTCGGGCTCTCTGTCCTGGCACATGCTGACCAAACGCTTCATCGCCGCGTAATAAGCGTGCGAGGATGCTGGATCGGTCCGATCCAGAAGTCGAATCCGCCGCTGCTCGACAAGCTCGGCGAAGAGAGTGCTCCCCATCGTGACCTTCCGCTACAACCTGCTTCCGGCCAGTCTGCGCCGGGCCCCGCCGCAACCGCAGCGATATCGGCGAGGTAGACCGCTATCGGCTCCCACACAAGCTGGCAGGGGCCGCTCGGCCCGTCCGCCTCCGAAAGCGCCTGATCCCACGCGCGAGACTACGTCTAAACGTTGGGCCGCCGCCCGGGGGGGGTGGAGCGACGGCCCAACTTCCGGTTGCTGCCTCAGGGGGGCGAGGCACAGCGCGCGAGCCGTCGGGGGAGGTCGCGCGCTGGTGAACGGATCGTGACACATCGGCTGATTCGCGGTGGCGGATTCGTCGCAACCGGGCAGGAACTGCCCTCCCGCCGGCGTGGCGGGGTGTAACGCTGCGCACAACCCGGTCGATTTACAGGCAGTAGGAGGCGACGACCGCTAACCCCCAAGAGCAGCCCGTCGCCTCCTACCCGCCGACTTGGATGTCAACATTGCCGTCATGCCCGAAGACCTCGAACATGACAGCCAGGTGCCCGCTCCTGGCGTAGAGCCTCGGCTTTACAACATGCCAGAGGTCGCAGCCCTGCTGTCCACGTCGGTCGCCCAGGTGCGGGCCCTCGTGCGTTCCGGCGAGCTGCCGGCGATGCGACTCGGCGGCCGCGGCCAATGGCGCGTCGAGCGCGACCGTCTCGAGGCGTGGATCGACGCGCAGCACGAGGCCACGGCGCGGTGGGTAAAGGAGAATCCGTTCTCGGGATGAGACGGCGACCTGCCCTTGTGGGACCGCCCGACCAGGGTGACGATGGTGGCGCCGCCGCTCGGGACCCGCGCTTCTGGAGTATCCGAGCGGCGGCGCCTGCCACCCATCTACCCGCCGTGTATCCACTCGATTCACACAGGCCGGGCCGGCACGGCCACGGGCCCTTGGTTGGACTTAGAGGCCCACTGGGCATCCCCGCACGCAAGCGCTGCGCCACGGACATTCAAAGGGCAGCGAGATCGCGTAGCGCTAGGGGGTCGCCGGCCTCGGTCCTGAGGTACAACAGAATCACGGGGAGTCATGCCGGGGTTGCTGTCAGGGGGCAGAAGGATGAACAACATCAGGACGTACGCAGGCATCTTAATGCTGTCGGGCTCGCTCATCGCGGCGTGCGGGCAGGGGAATCAACCCTCCTACTCGCAAGGGTCCCAGGTCGCGTCGACGACCACCTCTACCGCACCGACAGCCATGGAAACGCCGATGGACTCGGAGACGGTGCCAAGCGACGGGCCAACCGGGGACGCTACCCCGACCGACATCACGGCCTCCTTCGGCGACACGGCGACGTGGGACGACGGGCTCGCCGTGACGGTGAGCAAACCGGTGACCTTCCACCCCTCCGACACCGCGGCCGGCGGGACGAAGAACAATGTCGTCTTCACGGTCACCCTCAAGAACGGCACAGGCAAGCGCTTCGACCCAACCAGCTTCACGATGCAGATGGCCGATGAGAAGGGGGACGTCAGCGAGATCTCGGACATTAACAAGGGCGTCGGCTTCGCCCCGCAGACGTCCATGCGCGCCGGGAAGACCGTGTCGTGGAAAGTGGCCTTCGGCCTGAACACCCCGTCCCGAACCGGGCTCACGCTGGAGGTCACCCCAGTTATGGACTTCCAACACGCCAAAGCCATCTTCGAGAACTGATCTTGTGACCGCTGACCGGCCGGTCGAGCGGCCGGTCTGGCGCTCGGCTTGCCCTCACGACCCGAACAGGAGGTTGCAAGGCAATGCGGAAGGCACTGGCCCTCGCGGCCCTCGTAGGGGCCCTGACGGGCGCGTGTAGCAGCAACCCACCGTCGTGGTCGAGCGCGCCGTCACCGTCAACTACGGCGACGGCGATCACCCCGGCCGCGGCCGCGCAGCAGCTCGGATGCACCGGGTATCAGGACACGAAGGCGACCGAGCTCTATGTCAAGGCCGCCGGCACCTGCGAGCTCGACGATACCAGGATGCAGATCGACACTTTCGCCGACAAGACCGCGCAGGAGCAGTGGACGAAGGTTGCGACGTCGATGGGCGTCACCCCGGAGAAGTCCGGCACGCTCTGGGTTGCCTACCCGATCCCATAGCCCTACCGCATGGGCTGGAAAGCGTCAGTAGGCGTAGACGTCGCTGATGCCGCGAAGGTCGAGCGCGACGCGTGTCGGCAGGTAGTCGAAGGATCGCTCGACCGCATCCTCGAGTCCCCGCTCGTAGGCCTCCGTGAGCAGGTGATCCAGCAGAGCGACCAGATACCGCACGTCATTGGCGGCGTAGGCGACCTGTTCCGAGGTGAGCTCGGAGGCACGCCAGTCCGACAGTCGTTGGTCCTTGCTGATCGTCACGCCCAAGGTGCGATGGAGGACGGCCATCAAACTGTGCTGGGGTGAGTCCAGCTCTGGGTGGAGGATCTTGGACGCGATCTTGGTGCAGGCCACGTTCGCAGGCGTCACGCCCCACTTCTTGGACATGAAGCGCAGATCGAAGGGCGCGTGGTGAAAGACCTTGCGCAACTCGCGAGTCTCCAACAGGCGCATGAGACGACGCGGCTTGTAGCCGTGGTGGATCTGGATGATCGCAAGCTCACCGGCCGCCGCGATCTGGCACGTTCCAATCGCGTCTAGCGACCAGTCAAGGCCGCTCGTCTCGATGTCCCAAGCAATCGTGTGTGCCTCCAGACACAGACGCAGGAAGTTGTCATCGATGTCGCCGTCAAACATCTGGAGACCGGTCCTAGCCTCAACGTGGGTCCTCATCGATGCTCCTTACTCGACTCGATCACCTTGCCCGGGATGACTGCTCCGGAGGGCTTGGCAGCTTGATCTTCCGCCTGCTTCAAGATTGCGTCGATGTCTCGCTTCACGAAGCTGAACAGTGTCCCGCCCTGCACCACAAACATTGGCACAGAGGTCTGACGCTCCCGTGAGTGCGAGTAGAGGGTGACGACGGCGCTCGAGTCGAAGCGGTAGGCGCTGTAGACCAGGTCGCCCGGGCGGAGGTAGACCGTGAAGGACGCACCATCCTTGACGGCCATGCTCTCGAAGTCTGTTTTCGCCTCCCTCACCTTGGTCCTGAGCGAGTCAGTGTCGGTGTTGAAGCGGTGCGCGAGCGTCTGCATCGTCAGTTCGTCGTCCGGGTCCGGCAGAAACACACGGATGCGCGCGCCCTTGCTCTTGGCCGCTGTGATCAGTCGCTGTCGGTGCGTGTTGCGCCACGTGCTCGCGTAGGCCACCACGATGTCAAGCCGCTTGACGTCGCGGAAGAGTTCGGACCACATCTCGACGTCATCGAGGTACTGATCGCTGATGCGGACGATGCCGGAGTTCTTGAGGTCAGTGCTGAGGTTCGCGAGCGACAGCACCTCTCGAGTGAACTGGCGCCGGCCCCAGGTCTCCCATGCGATGGTGACGAGGCCTGTCGCGGCGAGAAGACCCCCCAGCTGCCCCAGGAACGCGCTCAGCTGGAGGTTGTCCTTGATCCCGAACCAAGATGTGCCGGACACCCACAGAGCTAACAACCCGAGAAGGACCATCGCGCCCGAAACGATCAGGACGCGGTTGTTCGTCCCCTCCCGAGCTTCCCCTGAACCACGCGCCATGCGTGCACGGTAGCCGTCGCTTGTGGCAGCTTTGGGATGACACACGATCTGACGTAGCGAGCTGCGACCTTAAGCCGCAATCTTCAGCTCGAAGACCTCCTCGCACGTGATGACGCGCTCGCGAGGCGGGATCGCTGCGGCCAGGCAGTTCAGCAGGGTGGTCTTGCCCGCCTGCGTTCCTCCGGCGACGAGGACGTTGAGCCCGCTCGCGACGGCGGCGTCGAGGAAGACGGCCGACTGCCTGGTCAGGGTGCCGAGACGGACGAGGTCGTCGAGGTGGTCGGCCTTGACGACGAACTTGCGGACGTTGACCTGCCAGTGCGTGCGGGTGATGTCGGGGATGACGACGTGCAGGCGCGAGCCGTCGGGCAGCGTCGCGTCGACGAAGGGGCTCGAGAGGTCGACGCGGCGGCCGGTGGTCTTGAGCATCCGCTCGACGAGGTCGCGGACGTCCTCGGCCGTGAGGATGGTCGGGGTCAGCTCGGCGACGCCGCCGCGCGCGACGAAGACCTTGCTCGGCTCGTTGATCCAGATCTCCTCGACGGTGGGGTCGTCGAAGTACTGCTGGAGCGGGCCGTAGCCGGCGACGACGGCGAGGATCGAGTGGACGGCGAGGCGCTGGTCGCCGAGGGCCGGCAGGCCGCCGTGGAGCGACCGCTGGTCGTAGTCCTGCACGGCGTCCTCGACGAGCCGTCGCACCGCCGCCGTGTCGCTGGCGGGGTCGAGACCGGTACGGCGGATGAGCTCGCGCACCTCGCCCTCGACATGGCGCACCGCCTCGTGTGTCGACATCGTTTCCCCTGACTCGTCGCGGACCCTGCCATCCTGCCGGGCCACCGCCGCTCCGGCTCGTCCAACCTAGGCCGAACGCAGCCGAACCGTCGCAAACGATCCACAGGGTCGCAAACGAGCGCCTGCCACCGCAACGGCACCGCGCCCCCGCCCCTCGCCGCGGGCGCACCCTACGGGCTCGTCCGAGGGCCCCGCCGCCGTCGTCCACAGCTGTGGGCGCCCACCGTTGCCGGGTGCACGGAACGGGTCGGATGTCCGGAGCAGACCCACCGCCACGAGGAGGATCCGTTGCAGCTGCGCCTCACCGTCGTCGACCGCGACCGGCCGTCGCTCGGCCCGGTCGACGTCGTCGTCGAGGCGCCGGCCGGTGCGACGCTCGCCGACCTGCGCGTGCCGCTGGCCACCGCGGGCGGCGTGCCGACCGCGTCGGTCGAGGTGGGCGGCCGGCGGGTCGCCGACTCAGCCGTCGTGGGCGAGCCGCCGCTGCTGCACGGTGCGGTCCTCGTCGTCTCGACCCGGGGTACGCAGGACGGGGCCGCGACCACGCGGACCGACGTCGCGTCGTCGTCCTCGCCGGCCGCCGTCCGGCTCACGGTCGTCGGTGGCATCGACGCGGGCCGCACCCTCGCCGTCGGCCGCGGCGATCACGTCATCGGCCGCGCCGCGTCCTCGGGCGTTCGGCTCGACGACCGCGGCATCTCCCGCGCGCACGCCGTGCTCACGGTGCGCACCGACGGCATCACCGTTCGCGACCTCGCCCCGACGAACGGGTCGACGGTCAACGGCCGACCCGTCGCTCCCGAGGGCACGCCGCTGACCCCCGGCGACCGGCTCCGCATCGGCTCGACCGTGCTCGCCCTCGCCGATCCGCCGACCCGCGCCGGGCACCACACGGTCGACGCGGGCCGGGTCCGCTTCCACCGCTCGCCCCGACTCGCGCCGCGCCGCCCGGCCCGGACGGTGTCCTTCCCGGAGCCCCCGCGACGTCCCGACCACGCTCGCGCCCCGCTCGTCGCGGCAGGGGTGCCGCTCGTGGCCTCGGTCGTGCTTGCGTGGGCGCTGTCGTCGCCGACCCTCCTGCTCTTCGCGCTCCTGTCCCCCGTGCTCCTCCTCGCCCAGTGGTGGGGCGACCGACGCTCCGGGCGGGCGTCGTACCGACGGCAGGTGCGTGACCACCGCACCGCGACGCTCGTGGCCGAACAGGTGCTGCTCGACCACGCCGCAGGCGACGAGGCCGAGCGCCGCGCCGGTCACCCCGGGCCCGCCGGCCTGGTCGACGTCGTCACCGCGCGCGCCGCAGACCTCTGGTGCAGGCGCCCCGGCGACCCGGACCACCTGAGCCTGCGCCTCGGCCTCGCCGACCAGCCCGCCGCCGTCGCGTGCACCGGCGACCACCGGGAGCCTCCGGTGCTCGACCAGGTGCCCGCCGTCGTCGACCTCGATGCCACCCGGGTCGTCGGCCTCTCCGGAACCCCGCTCGACACCCGCTCGGTGGCGGGGGCCGTCCTCGCCCAGGCGGCCACGTGGCACTCACCCCACGAGCTGGCCCTCGCCGTCGTGCCGACCCCCGACGCGACCGGGGAGTGGTCGTGGTTCCGGCTGCTCCCCCACGCCGCCGGGTACACCGGCGACGCCGCCGCGGAGACCGCAGTGAACCCCGCCACGACCGTAGCGGCGCTGCTGCGCGAGGTGGAGCGGCGTCAGGAGGGGGGCGAGGGGCCTTCCCGAGTCCCGGAGACCGCGAACGCCGGGGACCGACGCCCCCGCGTCGACACCGTCGTCGTCCTCGACGGCGCGAGCTCCCTCCGAGAGGTGCCCGGCATCGCCGAGCTCCTCCGGGACGGGCCGCAGGTCGGCATGGCCTTCCTCGCGCTCGACCGCACCACCGAGGCGCTGCCCGCCGAGGCCGACGCCGTCGTGGCGCTCGACCGCAGCGGCGGGGGCGCGACGCTCCGGCAGCGCGGCGCCATGCTCGACCACGTCATCCCGGACCGGCCCTCGGCGGGGTGGCTCGACACCTTCGCCCGCGCCCTCGCGCCCCTCACCGACGCGACGCCGCGCACCGGCGTCGCGGCCCTCCCCTCGCGCGTCTCCTTCCGCGAGCTGCACCGTGCGGGCGGCCTCGACCCCACCTCGGCGACCGACGTGGCCGCGGCGTGGCGCTCCTCCGACGGCCGGCCCGTCGCCCGTGTCGGGGCGACGGCGGAGGGTCCGTGGCTGCTCGACCTCGCCGCCGCCGGGCCGCACGCCCTCGTCGGCGGCACCACCGGCTCCGGCAAGTCCGAGCTGCTCCAGTCGCTCGTGGCCGGCCTCGCGGTGGCCTCCCGACCCGACGACGTGTCCGTCCTGCTCGTCGACTACAAGGGCGGAGCGGCCTTCGGCGAGTGCGCGCGGCTGCCGCACGTCCTCGGGGTGGTCACCGACCTCGACGAGAGCCTGACCCGGCGTGCCCTCAGGTCGCTGCGGGCCGAGCTGCGTCGCCGCGAACGGGTCCTCGCCGCGGTCGGGGCGAAGGACTGGGACGACCACCGTGCCCGGACCGTCGGCACCGGACGCACCTCCCGGGGCCACGACCGGCTCGCGCGCCTCGTCATCGTCGTCGACGAGTTCAAGGCGCTGGCCGACGACCTGCCCGAGTTCGTCGACGGCCTGGTCCGGATCGCAGCGGTCGGGCGCTCCCTCGGGGTCCATGTCGTCCTCGCGACGCAACGGCCGGGCGGCATCGTCAGCGCGGACATGCGCGCCAACGTCTCCCTGCGCCTGTGCCTGCGGGTGCGTGAGCGCTCCGACAGCGCCGACGTCATCGACGCGCCGGACGCCGCTGCGGTCCCCGACTCCCTGCCCGGGCGCGGGTTCGTGCGTGGCGCGGACCAGCAGCTCCTCGCCCTCCAGACGGCGTGGGCCGGCGGCCCGATGGCCCCCGACGAGGAGCCCGGAGGCATCGTCGTGCGCCGACTGCGCCGCGACGCGCCTGCCGCATCCGCCTCGACCGCGCACGAACCGTGGCCGGGTGCGGCCGGGTCGGTCCCGTCCGAGCTGGCAGCGGTCGTCGCCGCGGTCCGTGCCGCGGCGGAGGCGGAGGGCATCACCCCGCCGCCCTCGCCCTGGCTGCCCGAGCTGCCGACGACCCTGCCGTCGGCACGGATCGCCGCCGAGGGCCCCGACGTGGGCTCCACCGACGAGGGCCCGGGCGTGGTGCTCGGCCTTGCGGACGTCCCGGACGAGCAGGCACGACGGGCCTGGGCCTGGGACCCCGACGTCGACGGGTCGCTCGGGGTCGCGGGCGGGCCACGCTCGGGGCGCACCACGACGCTGCTGCGGCTCGTCGAGGGGCTGACGTCCTCGCGGGAGCCCCGGTCGCTGCACCTGCACGTCGTCGAGGGCGTCGCCGGCCCCCTGTCCTCGCTCGCCGCCCTGCCGCACATGGGCTCGGTCACCTGCGCCGCCGACCCCCACCTCGTCCGACGGGTGCTCGCCCGGCTGGCTGGCGAGCTCGACGCGCCGGTCTCGGGGCGCACGACGCTCCTGCTCGTCGACGGCCTCGAGGCCGTCGAGGACGCCCTCGCCGACATCGACCACGGCACCGGCCTCGACGACCTGCACCGGATCGTCCGTGACGGCTCGGCCCGGGGCATCGCGGTCGCCGTCGCCGGGGGTCGCGGTGTGCTGTCGGGCCGGGTCGCCGGGCTGCTCGCCCGCCGTCTCGTGCTCCACGTGCCCGATCCCCTCGACCTGACCCTCGCCGGTGTCGACCCCGCGCAGGCCGGGCGTCGCCGCCCGCCGGGCCGCGCCATCGACCCTTCCAGCGGGCTCGAGGTGCAGGTGGCGCTGCCCGGCGACTGCATGCCGGCCCACGCGGACACCACGACCGGCGAGTCGAGCGACACGACCGCCCTGCCCTGGACCGTGCGACCTCTTCCTGCCGTCGTGGGCCCCGCCGACCTCGGCCACGACCCCGGCGACCCGGCGCTGCTGGCCCTGGGCGTCGGCGGCGACGCCGCTCGCCCCGTACGCCTCGACCTGCGGACGATGCCCCGGCGCTTCATCGTCGCCGGTCCGGCCCGGACCGGCCGCTCCTCCGCGCTCGCCGTGGTCACCCGCGGGCTGGTGGCGGCCGGCCGAGCCGTCGTCGTGCTCGCCACCCCCCGTTCCCCGTTGCGCGGCCTGCTGGCCGACACCGGGTGCACGGTGCTCGGTCCGGCCGACCGCGACTCGTTCGTGTCGGTCCGTCGCGCCGACCCGGACCTGTGCGTCGTCCTCGACGACGTCGATCGGTTCGACAACACCCCGCTCGGGGAGGCGGTGCTCGAGGCCTGCGGGCTCCTCGACGCGACCGACGGCCTCGTCGTCGGGTCGGCCGACCTCGCCCGGGCCACCGCGGCCTTCCGTGGACTCGTCCCCGAGCTCGCCCGCGACGGCCACGGCCTCCTGCTCGGGGCCGGCTCGACGGCCGACGGCGACCTCCTCGGCGCCCGGCTCGAGGGCCCGTTCGAGCGACGGGCCGGGCGCGGGCACCTCGTCCGCGACGGACAGGCGGTCCCGGTCCAGGTGTTGCGAGCCGAGCCCGTCACCGTCGTCGGAGCGTGACGCCGCACGCTGGGCAGACACCTCACGCGCCGCCGCCCTCGTTCTGCCACGCTCGGACCCGACGCCCGCCACCCGCCGCCCGCCACCCGACGCGTCCGAACGCCGGAACCGAACACGAGGAGACGCCATGCCACGGGGTGCCCGAGAGATCACGCTGCGCTTCCTCGCCGCCCCGACCGACGCCGGCTACTCCGGCACCGTCGGGGGTGGCCGGGTCCTCGAGTGGATCGACAAGGCCGGGTACGCCGCGGCGGCCGGCTGGAGCGGGACGTACAGCGTCACCGCCTACGTCGGCAACGTCCGGTTCACCCGCCCCGTCGAGGTCGGCGACCTCGTCGAGGCCACGGCGCGCATCGTGCACACCGGCACCTCGAGCATGCACATCCACGTCACCGTCTCGGCCGGCAACCCGCGCGAGGGTGACCTGCACCCGACGACCGAGTGCCTCATGGTCTTCGTGGCCGTCGACACCGACGGGAAGCCGACGCCCGTGCCGGTGTACGAGCCGGAGACCGACGAGGAGCGCGGATGGCAGGAGGCGGCCGTCGCGCGGATCGGGCTGCGCGCCGACATCGCCGAGTCGATGAGGGCACAGACCTACAGCGACGCCGGCACCGCACCCCGCGCGGTGCTGCGCTTCCTCGCCGCGCCGACCGACGTCAACTGGGGCGGCAAGGTGCACGGCGGCATCGTCATGCGCTGGATCGACGAGGCCGCGCACGTCCTCGCGACGCAGTGGACGGGCAGCGCGGCCAACGTCGCCGTCTACGCGGGCGGCGTGCGGTTCTACCGGCCGCTGCGCATCGGCCACCTCGTCGAGGTCGAGGCGCGGCTGCTGCTCACCGGCACCTCGAGCATGCACATCAGCGTGCACGTGCGCTCCGGCGACCCGGCCACGGGCGAGCTCGCCCTGACGACGCACTCACTCATCGTGTTCGTGCCCCTCGACACCGAGGGCCGGGCTCTGCCGGCCAGGCCGTGGCACCCGGTCAGCGACGAGGACGCCGCCCTGCGCGACCACGCCCTCGAGCTCGTCGAGCTGCGCAACCGGGTAGCGGAGGAGCGCCACATCCATTGAGCCGCAAGGCCGCCCATCCCGGTCAGGCCTTACCGGCGGCGATCTGCTCGATCGAGTCGACGACGACCGACACATCCGGCAGGGCAGCGACCTCGGCGGCCAGACCGAGCGCCACCTCGCGGTAGCCGTCGTCGGCGAGCACCTGCTCGACGGCGTCCCCCAGCCCGCCGAGGTCTGCCGCGCCGCCGAACAGCCCGACACCTGCACCGACGTCGTGGACGCGTCCGGCGTTGAGCCGCTGGTCACTCGCGAAGAGCGGGACGACCACCTGCGGCACCCCTGCGGTGACCGCCGCCATCGTCGTGCCGAACCCACCGTGGCCGACGCACACCGCCGAGAGCGGCATGACCGCGTCCTGCGACCACCACTGCGCCACGTGCGAGTTCGTCGGCCAGGGCCGCAGCGACTCGGGGTCCATGCCTCGCCCGGTCGTGAGCAGCACCCGCACGGGCGCCTCGGCGAGCGCCGCGAGCGCCGCCCCGTACACGTGGCCGAGGTGCCCGAGGCTGCCGGCGACCGACCCGAACGTCACGTACACGAGCGGCAGATCGGCGTCACCCCACTCCGCGGGCAGGGTGCCGGTCGGCGCAGCCCCCGGGACGCGGTAGCGCACGACGCGCTGCCCCGCCGAGTCGTCGCCGTCGAGGGCGGGCGGCACCGACGAATATGTGGTCACGCCCACGCTCGCGGCCGCGAGCGTCCCCGCGGCGAGGCCCGCGACGGCGTCGAGCTCGAGGAGCGGCTCGGTGAGCAGGGGCTCGGCCCAGCGCAGCATGCGTGTGACACCGATCGACACCTGGGCGTGCGGCACGCCCGACGCCACGGCCGCCGCGAGAGAGCCGAGCTCGACGGGATCGCGCACGACGACATCGGGCCGCCACGAGGCGATGACGCGCCGCACCCCCGGCAGCGCGTGCTGGGCGTCGAGCCGACCGAAGACATCACGCAGGACGCGCCGGTTGGCCTCGTCCTCGGGCAGGCCGGGCAGCTCGCGGAAGACCGCTTCCATGAACGGACCCGGCACGTCGTCGAACGGCTCGTGCGCGAGGCCCGCCCGGGTCACGTCGGCGGCGAACGACGCGGGTGCCGCGACCCGCACGTCGTGCCCGGCCGCCGCGCACGCCTGCGCCACGGGAACGAGCGGGCCGAAGTGCCCGGCGCCCGCGGTCGTCGAGAAGAGGACGCGCACCCGACCAGCGTGGCACGCGAGCCGGGCGGAGACCCCGTGTTCACCCGATGGCCGCCCCGAGAGCATCCGACCCCGCCCCCGGCCGGCTTGGCGTCGCTGACGGCCCGACCCGCGCGAGGTCGAAGCGACGCCGACGCGACGCCCGCGGGCGAGGACGACTCACGCCACCCATTCGCCGAAGGAGCACCTCGAGTGACGCCTCGGCTTCTCCCCCTCGTCTCGACGCCGCGGCACGGCTTCCCGCGTCCGGCGGTCGTCGTCTCCTACCGGAAGTGAGCGCCCGCTCCCGGCGTCGCACCTCCGGGTAGCGCACGGGCCCGGCACCCGAGGGTGCCGGGCCCGTCGTCCTGCGCCGCCGCCGTGAGCCTCACGTCCGTCAGCGTCACGTCCGTCAGCGTCACGTCGTCAGCGTCACGTCGTCAGCGCCGGGTCGGCAGGTGCGTCCGCGGCGCCATCCGGGGGCCGCGACGCGGGCGGTGGTGCCCGGCGAGGCCGAGCAGGTGCTGCACCCGGTACCGATGACCGCGGTAGGGCTCGAGCAGCTCCTCCAGGCCCGCGTCGTCGACCGGGGTGCCGGTCAGTGCCCAGCCGATGTCCTTGGCCACGTGGTAGTCGCCGAACGACACGGCGTCGGCGTCACCGAGGGCGCGCTGCGCCGTCTCGGCGTACGTCCAGACGCCGACCCCGGGCAGCGCCCGCAGGCGCCGTCGGGCGTCGTCGACGCGCAGGCGCGTCGCCTCCTCGAGACGCCCCGCGTAGCCGGCAGCCCGCACCACGGTGCGCGAGCGCGCACCGTCGACCGACGCCTGGAGCCAGGCCCACGACGGGACGGCCGCCCAGCCCGCCGCCGTCGGCGGCGCCTGCAGCCGCGGGAAGGGCCCCGGAGCCGGCGATCCGAAGCGCCGCACGAGGGTCCGGTAGCCGCTGAAAGCCTCCTGGCCGGTGACCTTCTGCTCGATGACCGCCGGGGCGAGCGCGTCGAGCACGAGCCCGGAGCGGGGCACGCGCCAGTGCCCGAACCGGCGCCACGCCTCGGCCACCGGCGGGTGGACCGGCTCGAAGCCCTCCGGGTCGTCGTCGTCGCCGAGCAGCGCGGGCACCGACCCGAGCAGCCAGTCGGCGCCGGGGCCCCAGGCGCTGGCGTGCACCTCGCCGGTGCCCGGGAGGCAGGCCAGGTACAGCGTGCCGACGCCGTCGGGCGTCTGCGCGGCGCGGGCCGTCGAGCCGTCGGGACCCCACCACGACGTCGGGTCTCCTGCGCCCCGCCGGAAGACGCCGAGCTGCGCACGGAGGGCGATCTGCCGGTCCGTGCGCCACAGCCGGGTCAGCGGTTCGGGCACGCACACCATCCTCGCTTACACTCGGCACGGTCGTTGAAGGCGCCACGACCGGCGCCGGTGACCAGCAGCTCACACTGCCCTGCCGAAGCCCCCGGCGGCCGCCCGATCGGCCCCCGGCCCACAGGAAGAGGACCGATGGCCCGCGAGACGAGCCGAGACCGCCGCGAACGCGTCGCCGCCATGCAGGCGGCCCAGAAGCGGGCCGAACGCCGCCGACTCCTCGTCCTCGTCGGCGCGTGCGTCGCCGTCATCGCCATCATCGGCGCGGCCGTGACGTGGGCCGTGGTCGGTGAGCAGAGCAAGAAGAACGCCGCGCTCGACGCCATCTCCGGCGACGTCGCCTCCGCGCAGTGCGACCCCGTCACCAACGACCCGGCGACGGGCTCGAGCGAGCACATCGGCCCGGGCACCAACCAGCCGAGCGTCACCCACGTCGACTACTCGACGATCCCGCCCTCGAGCGGCAAGCACCTCGCCGCGCCGGTCGTCGACAAGCGCCGCGTGTACACGACCGCCGACGTGCCCGTCGTCGAGACGCTCGTGCACAACCTCGAGCACGGCTACACGATCCTCTGGTACGACCCCTCGGTCGAGAAGACGCAGGCGGCCGGCTTCGAGGCGCTCGCGACGAAGATCAACGCCATGAAGGAGTCGGCGAACAAGTTCCTCGTCGTGCCGTGGGACACCAAGCGCGGTGCCTTCCCGGCCGGCAAGAAGTACGCGCTGTCGCACTGGTCGGCCGATGTCGACCAGTCCAGCGGGCAGGTCAAGAGCCAGATGGGCCACCGCCAGCTGTGCGGCGGGCTCAGCACGAGCGTCGTCGAGACGTTCGTCAAGCAGCACCCCTGGAGCTCGGCCCCCGAGCCCGGCGCCGCCTGACGCGTCCGCCCCAACGTCTCACCGACCCGGCCCGACGCGTTCCGACGCGTCGGGCCGGGTTAGTGTGCGAGACATGGCGATGAGCGGCGAGTACGTCCCGAGCCCCAGCGACTGGGTGCGCAAGCAGGTCGAGGAGATCGAGCGGACCGGCACCACCGACTCCGTACACATCATGAACCTGCCCGTCGTGATGCTGACGATGCGCGGCGCGAAGAGCGGCAAGGTGCGCAAGGTCCCCCTCATGCGCGTCGAGCACGACGGCGTCTTCGCCGCGGTGGCGAGCAAGGGCGGTGCGCCGGAGCACCCCAAGTGGTACCGCAACCTGCAGAAGCACCCGGACATCGACCTGCAGGCCGGCACCGAGACGTGGCCGGTTCGGGCCCGGGAGCTGTCCGGCGACGAGCGCGAGCAGTGGTGGGCGCGCTGCGTGGCCGCCTACCCGCCGTACGCGGAGTACCAGACGAAGACCGACCGGCTCATCCCCGTCTTCGTGCTCGAGCCGCGCGCCGCCTGAGGCCTCACGCCGTGGCGGCGAGCCTGGCCGCGCGCCGGGCCGCCGCCGGCGTGCCGGGCGTCGGCCAGAACCGCGCCACGAGGCCCTGCTGGGCGAACGTCCACGCGTTCGTCAGCACCCAGTAGAGCAGCACGCCGGCCGGCACGAACGCCGCCGCTGCGAGCACCCCGACGGCACCGAGCCACGGCATGAGCCGTTGGACGCCCGCCACGGTGTCGGGCACGTCGGTGAGGTCGGCGTTCGGCAGGGTGAACCAGCGCTGCGTCGCGAGGCTGAGCGCGGCCGCGACGACCGCGAGCCCGACGAGCACGAGCCCGGGCGCGCCCGCCCCGAGCGCCGGCACGAGACGCGTCGTCAGGTGCAGCCCGTAGACGGACGCCGCCGACGCGGACGCGACGAGCCCGGCGTCGAGCGCCCCGACGGCGTGGCCGTTCGCGAGGTCGGCGACGACGCGGTAGAGGGCGTAGACGAGGGGCAGCTGCAGCAGGGCCGGGGCCAGCGACCACGACGAGACGCCGTGCTCGGCGTGGATGCTCCGCTGCTCCTCCCGCATGGCCCGGAGCCGGTCGAGGTCGCGGGTGCCCGCGTAGCGGCGGCGCAGCTCGCGCAGCGCCGGAGTGGCCCGGGCCCGCGCGTGCGCGGCGCGCACCCCGTGGACCGAGAGCGGCAGCAGGGCGGCGCGCACGGCGACGACGAGCAGGCCGACGGCCACGAGCCAGGCGCCGGCTGATCCCGGGGCCAGGACGAGCGCGGACGCGGCGGAATGGGCCGACGTGAGGACGGCGGCGACGGCGGAGACGACGGGTGAGAGCAGGTCGGGCACGGCAGGGCTCCTTCCCGGTCCGGGGCGGACCGGTGGACGGGTCGGGTCGGCTGGACCGGCGCGCGCAGGGTGCGACGCGTCGGGTCAGCGACCTCCCGGGGCCCGCGGCCGGCTCGGCCGGCGCGAGACCTCGACGGAGCACCAGAACGGTGTCGGCGCCTCGACCCGCTCGGCCGGCGTGCCCGGACGGGCCCGACGCACGGGTGACGCCCCGGAGGCCGGTCGGGTGACGGCCACGGTGAGGGCGAGCAGCGTCGCGGCCGTCGCCGTGGCGGCCACGCCGAGGGCGACCGCCTGGGCGGGGTGCAGCCCGGGACCGGCGAGGGCGACGAGCCAGGCTGCCAGTGCGACCGACAGCGCCAGCGTGGCGAGGAACGCACCGCCGGAAGACGCGCGGGAGGCGCGGGCGGGCCGGTCGTGGCCGGGCATGTCCCCTCCTCCCGTCGGGTCGTGTCCTTCCCGGAAGACGCCTGGGCCGCCCGGAGAGTTCCCGAGCAGCCTCAGCGCTCTCAGCGGTCTCGGACGGTGAGGTCCTCCTCGTCCGCCACGGCGTCGCGCCGTTCGCTGACGAGGTGGTGGGACCTGGCGTAGAGCCAGCCACCGAGGGCTACGAGCACGTCGACGATGGTGACGATGAAGCGCGACATGATGGCGACGGCGGCGGCCGCCGGCGTCGGCATGGCCGTGGCGAGGATGAGGGTCAGCAGGCCCTCACGGGCACCGAGCCCGGCCGGCAGCACGATGGTCAGCATGCCGAGCGACACCGACAGGGCATAGCCGGTGACGGCGGCCACCGTGAGGTTGTCGTGCCCGGCGCCGTCGGCGACCGCACGGGCCAGCAGGAGCGTGTGGACACCGAAGAAGAGCCAGACGCCGATGAAGGTCGCCACGGCGCGCAGCACCGCGCCTGTCGACAAATCGTGCTCGAGCGGCGGGCGGCGCAGCAGCCTCAGCCCGAACGCGATGAGGGCGTTGAGCAGCCGAGGCACGCAGAGGACGACGAGCAGGGGCAAGGCGAGCAGCAGCCACCAGTCGAAGCCCTCGGACGACCCGTTGAGCAGGAACGACGCCGCCGGCAGCCCGACGAGGAACCCGGTGAGCAGGGCGAAGCCGAGCGCGAGCAGGCCGGTGACGGCGGTGCGTCGACGCGGGACCTTGAGGTTCGCGGCGATGTCGGCCTGCACGAGCACCGACCACAGCGACCCGGGCAGGTACTTTCCGAGCTGGCCGACGAAGTAGACGCCCGAGGCCGGCGCCAGGTGCAGGTCGGAGCCGAGGTCGCGCAGGAGGGTGCGCCAGCCGAGCATGGTCAGCCAGGTGCCGATCGCGGCAGCCAGCGTGGACCACGCGAAGGTCGCGAGGGAGATCTTGTCGAGGTGCACCGAGACGTCGGCCCAGTTGCGGGCGACGGCGTAGACGACGGCGGCGAGGGTGACCACCGCGATGGTCACGCGCAGGACGGTGAGGAGCTTCTTGCGGGTCATGTCCGGGACATCATCGCAGCGGAACCTGCATGCCCGTGCACAGCGTGCTCAGGGCAGGCGTCCACCGACCTCCCACCGACGTCCCACCGGCAAGCCGACCGACCTCTCACCGGCGGCGCAGCGTGAGCCGGACGAGACCGTAGGCCGCGTCGGCGGACCGGGCCCGCGCCGCGGCCTCCCGCATCCGCGCGGTGACGTCGCCGTCCAGGTCGCCGACGAGGACGAAGCCGAGGTCGTGGGCCCGGGCGATGACGCCCCGGACGTCGGCCGGCCCGACGGTTCCCTCGACACCGGCGGGGCCGAGCGGCACCGTGATGACGAGCAGCCCGCCCGAGCGCAGCGCCCACGAGGCCTGCTCGAGGACGTGGTCGACGTCGTCGGCGTCGCACCCGCGCGGGTGGATCCGCACGATGACGTCGAGCGAGCCGGTGTCGACGTCGAGCGCGGCGACGCTGGGCTGGCTGCCGGTGAAGTCGATCTCGACGGGCGCGAAACCCACCGCCCGGGCCCACCGCGACAGCAGCGAGCGGCTGCCGGTCTCGTCGACGACGACCGCGCTGCGCCGCCCGTCGTCGCGGACCCGCAGGATGGCGGCGAGCGTGCCGAGCGCGGCCCAGGCCGACACCGCGTCGCGCGACCAGGGCAGGCCGAGGTCGCGGGCCAGCCCGCGGGCGTCGTCGGCCTCGCCGGGGTCGCCCAGGACGTCGGTCGACAGCACCCAGTCGGGCAGGTCGGTCGCCGCGAGGCGCACCGGGTCGCGGCGTCCGCCGAGCACCCGGCCGACCGAGCGACGGGCCGCGTCGGCGAGGTCCGTGGCGTGGCGCACGCCGGAGGCGCCGAGGACCGCTGCCGCCCGCGCGGCGCGCTCCCCCGGCCCGGCCGCGCTCGGCGGGGAGTCGCCCGCCGGTGTCGAGGCGTCGTCGCCAGTCGAGGCGTCGTCGCCAGTCGCGTCGTCGTCGCCCGGCTCGTCGACGCTCGCCCACGCGTCGTCGAACCTGCCTGCCGCAGAGACGGACTCGTCGACGGACAGCGCCTCGACGGTACCGAGGTAGTGCGCCCACGGCGCCGACAGGTCGGGAGTCTTGACGCCGTCGGCGAGGCGGCGGCGCACCTCCGGGTCGCCGAGCCGCCGCAGCGCTCCGGCGAGCGCCCGCTCGTCCTCGGGCGGCACGAGGAGCCCGTTGACCCCGTCGTCGACCTGCTGGGAGAAGGGCGCGATGTCCGAGGCGAGCACCGGCAGCCCGTGCGCGTGGCCGAGGACGACGTTCTGCGACGCCGTCGCCGAGCGGTACGGCAGCGCGAGCACGTCGTGGTCGGCGAGCAGGGAGGCCAGGGCGTCGGCGGGCACGTAGCCGTCGCGGATCTCGACGCGCCCGGCGAGCGCCGGGTCGGAGGCGAGCCGCCCGATCACGCCGCGGTTGGCTCCCCAGACCTCGCCGGCGATGGTCAGGGTGACGTCGGGCACCGAGCGCATCGCGCGCAGGAGGACGTCGATGCCCTTGTACTCGCGGACCAGCCCGAGGGCGAGCAACCGGGTGGGGCCGCTGCGGGCGTCGCGGCTGATCGGGTCGCCGCCCGGCAGGTGCGGGGGCAGGTCGGCCACCGAGACGCGTCGGGCCCCGAGCTCGTGGGCGACGCGCGCCTGCTCGGTGCTGTGGACGAGTGTCGAGTCGACGCGGGAGAAGAGCAGCGACATGAGGGCGGCGTCGCCGGGGTGCGACTCGTGCGGCAGGACGTTGTGGCACACGACGACCGACTGCGGGCGCGGGCGCGGCAGCCCCGGCACGGCGCCGGCCGCGCGGAGCAGGGCCAGGTGCGCCGGCACGACGGGCGGCATGACGTGGACGACGAGGACGGCATCCATGTCGCGCAGCCGGCGGCCGACGCGCACCCACGTGTCGGGCCGCGCCCAGCTGAGCGCGCGCACCGTGCGCGGGAACGGCGGCACCTCGGGGACCCCGGCCGGCACCGTGCCCTCGGCCCGCCGCAGCCGCGAGGGGTAGAGGTGCGACCACGACACGAGCGTCACGTCGTGGCCGGCGTCGGTCAGGTGGTGCGCGAGCATCGTCGTGTGCGCGGCGACGCCGCCCTTGTGCGGGTGCGTCGGCCCGACGACAGCGATCCGCAACGCGGCCGATCCCGCGCCGGGCCCGGTGGCCTCGACGCTCATGCTGGCTGAGAGGGCGTCCGTCATGGTGGTCAGACTCTCTCCCTCGGGGTGCGTGCGGCAACGCGCCGCGCGGGGGCCACCCTTGCGCGTGCGCTGGACCGCGTGGCTCGTCGCTAGGCTGGGGTCCATGCAGAACGAGGACGTGTGGCTCGTGGTGCCGCTTTACAACGAGGCCAGCGTCATCGCAGGAGTGGTCGACGAGGCCCTCTCGGTGTTCCCCAAGATCGTGTGCGTCGACGACGGCTCACGCGACGAGTCGGCCGGAGTCGCGGAGGACGCCGGGGCATGGGTCGTGCGCCACCCGGTCAACCTCGGGCAGGGGGCGGCTCTGCAGACCGGTTTCGACTTCGCCCTGAGTGATCCGGCCATGCGCTACGTCGTCACCTACGACGCTGACGGCCAGCACCAGGTGCACGACGTGGAGACCATGGTGGAGCGGGCTCGGGCGGACGGCCTCAACGTCGTCTTCGGCTCGCGGTTCCTCGACGAACGCACCAAGCCCTCCATGGTCAAGAGACTCGTCCTGCGTGCCGCCGTCGCCTACACGAACTGGACCACGGGCACCCGCCTGACCGATGCGCACAACGGCCTGCGGGTCCTGCGCCGGGACGTCGTCGAGCGGCTCGACATCACGCAGAACCGGATGGCGCACGCCTCCGAGATCGTCGCGCAGATCGGCTCCATGCGCTTCCAGGGCCGGCCCGTCACCTACGCGGAGGAACCCGTGCACATCCTCTACACCGACTACTCCCGCGCGAAGGGGCAGTCCGTCTGGAACGCCGTCAACATCTTGGCGGAGCTGATCTGGCGATGAGGCAGCTGTTGATCCAGGTCCTCCTCGTCGTCGGGGTGCTCGCCATCTCGTGGCGGCTGCTCGTCAGCTACGGGCAGAAGGCCCAGGCGGTTCGCCGACTCGGGCTCCTGCTCTTCGCGACGTTCGCGGTGTGGACCATCCTGTTCCCGGACTTCTGGACGCGGATTGCGAAGTCCCTCGGCATCGGACGTGGCGCCGACCTGATCCTGTACGGCCTCGTCATCGCGTTCCTCGGCTTCGTCGTGACGACCTTCAAGCGCTTCCGCTCGATGGAGGTGCGCTACACCCGTCTTGCACGGCGCATCGCACTCGACGAGGCGCCCTCCCCGCTGGGACCGCATCCGGTGTCGGCCGTGGGAGATCCTGTCGCGCCGGCAGGTACGGCGACGGCGAGTGAGGGCGTGGAAGATGGCGGCATGACGGCCCACGACCGCGCCCACACCACCTCCAGGGTTGCCGATGTCGACTGATCGCGGCCGTCGGCGTCCGCACGACGACGACGCCTACGTCGTCGACACGCGACGACGCGTCAAGCGACCCGACGGCGGTGCGCTCCCGAGCGCGTCAGCCGGTGCCCAGGGTGCGCCCGACCGGTACGACGACGACTACGTCGTCGACACCCGCGGGCGTCGTCCGTCCCCGTCCGCCCCCACGGCGCCGCGCGAGCGCACCCCCCGGGAGCCCGGGCGTCGGGTGCGCAAGGGCCGTGTGGTGCTGCTCGTCGTCGGCCTGCTCGTGCTGGCGTGGGTCGCCTTCCTCGTCTGGGTGCCGGTGCAGGCGTGGAACAACGTCGCCCGCGTCGACAACATCCCGTCCGGCGAGCGCCCCGTCGACACCTCGGGGTACAACTACCTCCTCGTCGGCTCCGACAGCCGCGCCGGGCTGACCAGGGCGCAGAAGAAGAAGTACGCCACCGGCAACGCCGAGGGCCAGCGCACCGACACGATCATGCTCGTGCACGTCTCCGACAGCGGCGGCAAGCCGGTCATGGTGTCGCTGCCGCGCGACTCCTACGTGCCGATCCCCGGCCACGGCTCGAACAAGATCAACGCCGCGTTCTCCATCGGCGGCCCCAAGCTGCTCACCCAGACGGTCGAGGACGTCACCGGCGTGCACGTCGACGGCTACCTCGAGATCGGCTTCGGCGGCTTCGCCAACCTCGTCGACGCCGTCGACGGCGTCACGCTGTGCGTCCCCCGCGACATGAAGGACAAGAAGGCCGGCATCGACCTCAAGAAGGGTTGCCAGAACCTCGACGGCGGCAACGCCCTCGGCTACGTCCGGTCCCGCTACGAGGACCCGATGGGCGACATCGGCCGCGCCGCCCGCCAGCGCCAGTTCCTCGGCGCCCTCATGAAGAAGGCCGCCACCCCGGCCACCGTGCTCATCCCCTGGCGGTACAAGCAGACGGCCGACGCGTCGGCCGCCGGCCTGGCCGTCGGCGAGCAGACCGGCCTCATGGACGCCTACCGCGTGCTCCAGGCGATGCGTGCCGTGAGCGCCGACCAGGGCCTCTCGCTCAGCGTCCCGACCTCCGACCTCGCCTACCGCACGCCGGGTGGGTCGCTCGCGGTCAAGTGGGACACCGAGAAGGCCAAGGCGCTCTTCAAGGCGCTCAGGGACGACGATCCCCTGACCGAGCCCCCGCCGGGCACCACGGTCCAGGGCGCCAAGAACAGCTGAGGCCGCTGCGCATGACGACCCACACCGCTGCCCCGCTGCTGCCCGCAGAGGTGCTCGCCCGGCTCTTCTCGGCGGACGCGACGCGCCCGCGCCTCACCTGGTACGACGACGAGCCCGGGCCGACCGCGGGCGAGCGCATCGAGCTGTCCGCGCGGGTGCTGACCAACTGGGTCGCCAAGGCCGCCAACCTCCTGCAGGACGACCTCTCCGCCGAACCGGGCACCACGGTGGGCCTCGACCTGCCGGCGCACTGGCGGGCCGTCTACTGGGCGCTCGCGGCGTGGTCGGTCGGGGCCGAGGTCGTCGTCGGCGGGGCCGCGACGGGGGCAGACGTGCTCGTGACGGCGGACGTGGAGGCCGCGGTCGCCCACGGCGCCGACGCCGTGCTCGTCTCGCTGCCGGCCCTGGCCCGCAGCCACCCGCAGGCCGCCGACGCACCGGCCGCCGTCGACGAGGCGCGCGAGCTGTCCACGCACGGAGACGTCTTCGTGCCGCTCGCCGACCCGGAGCCCTCCGACGTCGCGCTCGCGACGGCGTCGACCTCGCTCACCTACGGCGAGGTCGTCGTGGCCGACGAGGCGTGGGGCACGCAGCCACGGGTCGCCCTGCGCGGGTCGCTCGATGCCGTCCTGCGATGCTGCCTTTCCGCGTGGGCCGCCGACGGCTCGGTCGTGCTCGAGCGTGGGCCCGTGGGGGCCACCGCAGCGGCGCGCCACGCGTCCGAGGGCGTCACCGTCGACGCCGGTGCCGGCGCCTGAGCGTCACGCCCGCGGTCAGGCCGAGAGCCGGTCGAAGAGTGTCCACGTGCGGGAGGCGACGACGCCCGTGCTGGCCAGCCCGGCCCGCGCCTGGACGGTTTTGACCGCCTCACGAGTGGCGAGGTCGAAGACGCCGGTGGCGGGGACGCCGAGAAGCCGCTGGACGGCGGTCACCTGAGGCCCCCGGTCGCCGACGCGCAGCACCGTCGAACGGCTCCCGACGAAGGGGAAGTCGCGAGCCTCGAGGACGTCCCACAGCTCCGGGGTCACGACGCCGGTCTGCTCGAGGGCGTGGGAGCGCTGGAGCGCCGTGACGCGGTCGCGGGTCACGGCCCCGAAGACGCCGTCGACGGGCACGCCGCCGAGGGCCCGCTGGAGTACGCGGACGACGGCGCCTCGCATGCCGAGTCCGAGCGTCAGGTCCTTGTACGCCGTGTACGCGGTGTCGACCTCGACGCGGGCGACGCCCGCATGGGCGCGGGGCGCGGTGGCGTGCGTCGTCATGGTGGTCCTCCTCGGTCTCTTCAGCACCATTCATTCACTCGGGTCACACCCATCACAACCGGCTCGGGCGAATTACAGACCTGGAATTCGTCGCGCGCCGAACGCGGACGGCCGGCCGACGCACGTGCGCCGGCCCCACCTCATGGGCCCGCCGTGTGGGTCGACCCCACGGCCGCACCGGCCCGGGACGCGGATAGAGTCCGGCCATGGACAAAGTCGTCTCCACCCCCCAGGAGGCCATCGCCGGGATCAGTGACGGCATGTCGCTGTCCGTCGGCGGTTTCGGCCTCTGCGGCATCCCCTCCGTGCTCATCGCGGCCATCCACGACGCCGGCGTCACCGATCTCGAGGCCGTCTCGAACAACTGCGGCGTCGACGACTGGGGCCTGGGCATCCTGCTGCGCGACAAGCGCATCCGTCGCATGGTCAGCTCGTACGTCGGCGAGAACAAGGAGTTCGAGCGGCAGTACCTGTCCGGCGAGCTCGAGGTCGAGCTGACGCCGCAGGGAACCCTGGCCGAGCGCCTGCGCGCCGGCGGCTCCGGCATCGCCGCCTTCTTCACGATGACCGGCGTCGGCACGCAGATCGCGGAGGGTGGCCTGCCGTGGCGCTACGACGACGCCGGAGCCGTGGCCGTCGCCTCGCCGCCGAAGCAGACCCAGGAGTTCGAGTGGATGGGCGAGCGCAAGACCTTCGTGCTCGAGCAGGCCATCACGACCGACTTCGGGCTCGTCCGCGCCGCGAAGGGTGACCGGCACGGCAACCTCGTCTTCAACGAGTCGGCGCGCAACTTCAACCCGCTGTGCGCCATGGCCGGCCGCGTCACCGTGGCCGAGGTCGAGGAGCTCGTCGAGCCCGGTGAGCTCGACCCTGACCAGATCCACCTGCCCGGGATCTTCGTCCAGCGGGTCCTGCCGCTCACGGGCGAGCAGGCCGCCACCAAGCGCATCGAGCGCCGCACCGTACGTCCCCGCCCCGACCAGCAGGAGGCCTGAGATGGCACTGACGCGTGAGCAGATGGCGGCCCGCGCCGCGGCGGAGCTGTCCGACGGCGCCTACGTCAACCTCGGCATCGGCCTGCCGACGCTCGTGCCCAACTACGTGCCCGACGACGTCGAGATCGTCCTGCAGTCCGAGAACGGCATCCTCGGCGTCGGCGCCTACCCGTTCGACGGCGAGGAGGACGCCGACCTCATCAACGCCGGCAAGGAGACCGTGACCCTGCGCAAGGGTGCGGCGTTCTTCGACTCGGCGACGAGCTTCGGGATGATCCGCGGCGGCAAGGTCGACGCCGCGATCCTCGGCGCCATGCAGGTGTCCGAGGGCGGCGACATCGCCAACTGGATGATCCCCGGCAAGATGGTCAAGGGCATGGGCGGCGCGATGGACCTCGTCCACGGCGCCAAGAAGGTCATCGTCCTCATGGAGCACAACGCCAAGGACGGCTCGTACAAGATCGTCAAGGAGTGCTCACTGCCGTACACGGGTCGCGGCGTCGTGCAGCGGATCATCACCGACCTCGCCGTTCTCGACGTCACCGAGTCCGGGCTCGTGCTGCGCGAGCTCGCCCCCGGCGTCACCGAGGACGAGGTCCGCGAGAAGACCGAGCCCGAGCTCACCGTCGACCTCCAGCCGGCCCCGACGCACGGCTGAGTCCACCGACACCGCCGACGGCGCGACACCTCCACGAGGTGTCGCGCCGTCGGCGTCCCACGGCTCGCGCCGGCCGAACGGGCCTTTACCAAAACGGGACGATCCGGCGGTCACGGGACGATAACGATCACCTTCGCAGACTGTGGTGGATGGGACATCTGGGACTCAATGGGTCTGCCGCCCATCCCCAGGAGTCCAGCGATGCGCCTTGTCCCCACCACCGTCGCCGTGACCGTGCTGACCGCCACCTTCGTCGTCGCCCCGACGATGACCTCCGGGGCCAAACCCCGGCCGGTCGCGCCCACGGTCCGCGAGGTCGGCATCCCCGCCGTGGCCGGATCGGGCGCTCCCGCCCGGGCCAGGGCCGCCGCCCCCCAGGCGAGCCCGCCCAACAGCTCGGCGCCCGACAGCGTTGCGCCACAAGGCTCCACGGACAGCACCGGCGACCCCGTCGTCGCTGCCACCCGCGTCGACGGGATCGACTTCGACGTCGCCGGCGTCACCTTCGACCGCACGCCCCCCGCCGGCACCCGCGTCGAGGTGCGCACCCACGGCGTCGCGGGCTGGAGCGGCTGGGTCGGCCTCGACATGGAGGAGGACGACGCTCCGGACCCCGGCTCGGCCGACGCGCGACGCGCACGGCCCGGCACGGCGCCGCTCGCGGCCGCCGACTCCGACGCTGCGGACATCCGCGTCACCACGCCCGACGGCACGGTGCCGAGCGGGCTGCGCGCCAGCCTCGTCGACGGCGGCGACTCCCCCGCCGACGCCTCGATCGACCCGCCCGCGGGCTCGGCCGTCGCGGCGGTCTCCCGGCCGACGTTCATCACCCGCGCCCAGTGGGGCGCCGACGAGAGCATCCGCACGTGCGACGGCGAGCGCCTCGGTGGTTTCAAGGCCGTCGTCGTGCACCACACCGTCAACTCGAACACGTACTCGGCCGACCAGGTGCCGGCGCTCATCCGCTCGATGTACGCCTTCCACGTCAAGAGCCGCGGCTGGTGCGACCTCGGCTACCAGGTGCTCGTCGACCGCTTCGGCCGCGCCTACGAGGGACGCAAGGGCAGCCTGAGCGCCTTCGTCATGGGGGCGCAGGTGGGCGGCTTCAACGCAGAGACGACCGGCATCTCGGTCATCGGCGACTTCACGTCGGTGCCACTGAGCTCGGCGGCCACCTCGACCGTGACCCGCGTGGCCGCCTGGGAGGCCGACCGGTCCCACTTCGACCCGTCCGCCTCCGTCACGCTCACCTCGGCCGGCTCCTCCCGCTACAAGGCCGGCGTCAGGGTGACCGAGCCGAGACTCATGGGTCATCGTGACCTCAGCCTCACCGAGTGCCCCGGGAACCGGGCCTACGCGCAGGTGCCCGGCATCCGCAGCAACGCCGGCGCGATCTGGCGGGCCGGCCAGTGGCGCACGCTCGCCGCGCAGTCGGCCCGGCAGGTGTTCGCGGTCCCGGGCACGGGTTCTGTTGCGCTGTCCGGGCGCGGCTACGGCCACGGCGTCGGGCTCTCGCAGTGGGGCGCCTACGGAGCGGCGACCCGCGGCCTGAGCTGGCAGCAGATCGCGGCCTTCTACTACCCGGGCACGACGCCCGCAGCTCAGGGCAACCCGAGCGTGCGCGTCTGGCTCTCGGCCCTCGGGACGAGCTCGGTCCGGCTCGCACCGCAGAACGGGCTCGTCGTCAGCGACGGCGTGCGATCGGCCAGGCTCGCGAGCGCGCACTGGCGTGTTGTCGTCTCCGGCAGCACCCAGACCCTGCAGTTCCTCTCCGGCACGACGTGGGTGTCGAGCTCGACGTGGCGCAGCTCCACCCGGGTCTTCACCTTCAGCCGCGGCGCGACGCCGATCCGCACGGTCCTGCCCTCGGGCACCTTGCGTGACTACCCAGGCACCATCCGGACCCTCCCGTCCGCGGGTCGTCCGCTCGCCGTCAACGTCGTGCCCACGGAGACCTACCTGCGCAGCGTCGTCCCCGCGGAGATGCCGGCAAGCTGGCCCGCGGCCGCACTGCGCTCGCAGGCCGTCGCGGCCCGCAGCTTCGCGGCCTACCAGCGCGCCGGCGCCACGACCCGGGCCTACGACACGTGCGACGTGACCTGCCAGGTGTACAACGGCGCCGCCGACTACACCGCCGCCGGCGCCCTGAAACGCACCTGGAGCGACGCCAGGTCCACCGCGGCCGTCAGCGCGACGGCCGGCACGATCCTGACCTACGTCAAGAAGCCGGCGCTCACGCACTTCAGCGCCTCCAACGGCGGCCGGACCGTCGCCGGGTCCCAGCCCTACCTCGTCGCCAAGAACGACCCCTACGACGGCGCCGTGGCCTCGAGCTCCAACCCGAACCAGTGGACGACATCGGTCGACACCGCCAGGCTGAGGAGCGCCTACCCGAGCATCGGCACGCCCACCTACCTGACCATCGTCTCCCGCACCGGGGGTGGCGGCACCGGCACCTGGGGTGGCCGGGTCGCGTCGGTCGTCGTGTCGGGCACCCGCGGCAGTGTCACGGTCTCGGGCGACGCCTTCCGCACCGCGACCGGTCTGCGCAGCACGTGGTGGACCGTCACGACCGCGCCCGAGCGGTCTGCGTCCTTCTCCCCGCGCGACGTCACGGGTGACCGTCTCCCCGATGCCGTGATCCCCTCCAACGGTGGTCTGCTCGCGCTGCGCTACAGCGGGAAGCTGTCCTTCAGCCCCACGACGATCTCGACCACCGCGACGAAGGGGATGAAGACGGTCGCCGCGGTCGGGGCGCTCGACCAGGACTCGCTCGGCGACGTCGTGGCCGTCGGGACCGACGGGACCGCTTGGCTCTACCCCGGACTCGGATCGCGCGGCCTCGACGCCGGACGCCGTGCCATTGCCCACGGCTGGACGGCGGTCAACCTCGTCATCGGCGTCGGTGACTGGAACGGCGACGGGTACACGGACGTGCTGACGCGCCAGACGAGCGGCGAGCTGCTGCTCTGGGCCGGCAACGGGACGGGCGCCCTGCGCTCGGCCGGACGGGTCGGGACCGGTTGGCAGACCCTGGCGCAGATCACGACGGGCGACTTCGACGGCGACGGTCGCGTCGACCTGCTGGGCGTACGCGCCTCGGACGGCGCCCTCGTCCTCTGGTCCGGCACCGGGACCGGCGCGTACCGGACGGGTCGGGTCATCGACGGCTCGAACTGGTCGACGATGACGGCGGTCCGCGGCATCGGGGACGTCACCGGCGACGGCCGCGACGACATCGTCGCCCGGCGCGCGTCCGACGGGAGGATGCTCGTCTACCGCGTCGTCGAGTCGGCGAAGCTGGCTTCGCCGCTGACCGCGGGCACGCTGACCTTCGGCGGTCGCTGGGGTCAGTGAGGCAGGCTTAGCCGAGCGCCGCGATGTGCTCGATCAGGCCGGTGGTCGACACCGACGGCGTGCGCGGGAGGTAGACGACCTCGCACACGTCGCTGACCCAGTCGAACTTGCCCTGCCAGTCGTCGCCCATGACGAGGACGTCGGCCCCGTGCTCGAGGATGTAGTCCTTCTTCTGCTCGAGCGACTCCTCCACGAAGACCGCGTCGACGACCTTGAGAGCGGCGACGATCTCGAGCCGCTCCTCCTGGGTGAAGACGGGTGCCCGACCCTTCTTGGCGATGTTGAGCGCGTCGGCCGACACCCCCACGACGAGTCGGTCGCCGAGCTCCGCCGCGCGCTGCAGGACCCGGACGTGCCCGACGTGGAAGACGTCGAAAGTTCCGAACGTGATGACGGTGCGCTGGTTCACGGTGCTCCTCGGTGGCCTGGGTGGCCGGCTGGGCTCTGGCGTCGGACGGTCACGAGCGAGGGTACCGGCCGGCCACGCCGGCTCACGAACACACCGTCGCGGCCCCAGCCGGTGGTCTGCTCAGCGCGCCAGGCTGCGGCGAGCGGCCTCCGCGAGCGTGGTGCTCGCGAGACTGGCCCCATCGCTGACTGCGCCGCCCTCGACGACGGCGCGGGCGAGGTCGGACGCGGTGAGGGGCGTCAGCACGACGCCGGCCGGGCGCGGTGCGGTGTCGCTCGCGACGACCCTGGCGCCCGCCGCGAGGGCCTCTCGGACGATGACGGAGTCGCCGTCCCAGCTCGTCGGGCGCAGGAAGGTGCCGACGCGCGACAGCACCGCGCTGACGTCCGGTGGTGGGCTGTCGAAGGCGACCGTGAGCCACGGCTCCCCCGTCGCCCGGTCACGCAGCGCCTGCACCGCCTCGGTGTCGTGGCCGTAGGCGAGGACGGTGAGCGTCGCGTCGGGCCACGACCGGCGGACCAGCTCGACGGCGTCGACGCCGAGGTCGGCGTTGTAGTGCGCGAGCCCGGCGTTGGTGGCGAGCGCGAGGGCGTGCGGGTCGCGCGGGAACGGGCTCGGCACCGGCGCCGCCGATGCGTCGAACGGCGTGACGACCGTGACCCGCGAGCGCAGCCGTTCGGGCAGGATGGCGCCGATCTCGTCGTTGACGGCCCAGATCTCGTCGTAGGCGTGCAGCGCGAGGGCGAGCGCGCGGCGCCGCCACCACGGCATCCGGGCCACCTGGCTGCTCGTCGACCCCGAGTGCAGGACGAGGACGGTGCGCCCGCGCAGCAGCGCGAAGGCCGGCGCGAGGACCATGGCCCGCCAGAGGCGCGTCAGGTGCAGCAGGTGCAGAGCGCGCCGGCGCAGCCCGGGTAGGGCTCGCAGGGCGCGCTTCGCCGACCCGGTGTCGACGTACACGACCTCGATGCCCTCGCTGCGCAGCGTCGCGGTCAGCTGGTGGTGGCTCGTGCGGACGCCGCCGACCTCACCGTGCTCCTGCGCCCACTGGAAGACGGGTCGGTCGGTCGCCGGGTGCCGCGTCATGCCCGCCCTCAGTCGAGCCGCGAGCTGGACAGGACGCCGAGCAGGTGGCCGCCGGCGGTGACCACGACGAGCGGCACCATGACGACGACGAGCACCTGGGTGCCGAGCAGGTCCCCGTGCACCGCGTCGACGACGGCGGCCACGAGCGCGAGGATCGAGGCCTCGACGGCGACGAACGCCCGGAAGATCGGCAGGTAGTCGAAGGCGCGACGCAGCGCGGCCATGCCCGACGCCTTGGGCCGGGCCGTCGTCGCGACGTCCTCGAGCCACGGGCGTCCGGTCTTGGCGCGGGCCACGTGGACGAGGTCGGTGAAGGCCTTGTTGAGCATGACGCCCAGAGCGACGAGCAGTCCGAGCACGGTCCAGCCGCCGACGTCGCCGGGCGCCGAGAGGCTCCAGCCGTCGGCCCGCAGGCCGATGGCCACCGGGATCGAGGCCTCGGTGACGTAGTGGCCGATGCGGTCGAGGTAGATGCCGGCCGGCGAGAAGCGCTGGCGCCAGCGGGCGACCTCGCCGTCGGAGCAGTCGAGCAGGATCTGCAGCTGCATGGCGAGGACGGCCACGACCGGGCCCCAGACCCCGCCGAACGGGATGGCGAAGGCGCCCGCCACGCCGACGACGATCATGAGCCAGGTGACGCCGTTCGGCGTGATGTGCGTCGGCAGCAGCCACCGCGTCACGTAGATCGACAGGTGGCGGATGTAGAGCGCCCCGGCCCAGTGCTCGGCGTTGTACCGCGCGATGTGCTCGGGCGGCTGCGCGACGGCCTTGAGCTGCTCGATGCTCGGCCGGTCGTCGGCCGGGTCGTGGGCGAAGGTCATGAGGGACCATCCTGCCGTGTGCCGCCGAGCTGCCGGCGCCAGGCCCGGGCGGACTCGCCGCCGAAGAGCACCGCGAGCACGATGGCGCCGGCGACCAGGAAGGGCGCGGGGTGGTCGCTCAGGCCGCCGACGACGCCGAGGAGCACGACGCGTCCCTCGACTCCGAGCGTGGCCCGCACCAGGGCACTCGGGCTGCCCGAGCCGGTCTCGCGCAGCCGGTAGACGTTGTCGTAGAGGTGCCAGCACACGACGGCGAGCCACGCGTACGCGGCGGCCCGGGGGGCGGGGTCGCCGCCGGCCGCGAGCAGGAGCGCTGCTGTCTCGACCGCGACGAGCAGGGCGGGCACCTGCCAGGCGAGCCGGCCGCGCCCGGTGGGCCGTGGCGCCACAGCGAGGTCGGCCAGGTGGGCAAGCATGGGGTCCGGCCGGTCGGGGCGGAAGCCGTCGCGACGCGTGAGCGCCCGCAGCAGGCGCCCGGCCTGGGTCCACCCGAGCGCGATCACCGAGGCGACGCCGAGGGCCCAGAGCAGCCCCGCCGGGCTGAAGAGGAGCAGGCCGACCGACATGACGAGGTAGCGCTCGGCGATGGGCAGGTGCAGCACCTGCTTGACGTCGCGGACGACGCGGGCCCGCCCTGTCGGCGGCCCCGCGACCGTCGTGCGGGCGGTGTCCGGGCCGCCGTCGCGGCGATCCTCGAGCGGGTGCGGCTGTCGGGGCTCGGCAGCGGACGCACGCTGGCGCGTCGAGTAGGCGAAGTCCTCGACGTGGCGGACCGCCAGCACGGCGAGGACGAGCACCGCCAGCCACCAGAGGTCCTCGCCCCGGCGGACCGCGACCCAGGCGACCGCCGCGACCATGGTGAACTCCTTGACGCGGTCGCTCACGGCGTCGAGCCAGCCGCCGAGCGCGCTGTAGCGCCGGGTGAACCGGGCGATCTCGCCGTCGACGCAGTCGACGACGAGCGAGGCCTGCAGCAGCACCGCCGCGAGCAGCCACGTCCACCGGGAGTCGACCGAGGTCAGGGCACAGGCCGCGAGCCCGAGCGCGAGGCTGACGGCCGTGACGACGTTCGGGGACCAGCCGTGGCGCAGCCCCACCGCGGTGAGACGGCGCGAGAGCGGCCGGATCGCGTGCGTCGAGAAGACGCCGTCGTTGCCGCGCGAGGCCGCGCGGAGCCGCTGCTGCCAACTCGAGCCCGGCGCCCCGCGACGCAGCTCGTGGCCGCGCTCGACGGTGACGTGCGCGAGGGGCACGGCCACGACGGGCACGACGGCGGCCCGAACGACGGCGACGACGGCGAGGTCGAATGCCGATGCCCCGGGCTCCCGGGCCGCCGGGCTCGTCGCCGCGGCCACCAGGGCGTCGGCGAGGGCGGCGCGGTCGGCGGCAGCGACCCGCAGGACGCCGGCGGCGTAGGCGGTGGGTGCCGAGACGAGGTGCGCGGCCGACCCGGCCGAGACGACGAGCCGCGTGTGCCGGTCGACGCGGACCGGACGGAACCCGCCGTCGCCGGGTCCGCGCGCCTCCCCCGCCCCGCACAGGTCGGAAAGGGGCGCGTCGACGGTGGGCAGGAGGGTCGCGTCGCGAGGCGCATCGAGCACGTCGAGGAGCGCGACCGGGCTCACGCGCACGTCCGGGGCCGCCAGCACGAGCGGGCGGCTGTCCGAGGCCGCCGCCACCGCCGCGACGGCGGCGATGACGTCCTGCACGGCGTGCGTCGGGGTGTCGGGGCGGGCCGGGGACAGGCCCAGCTCACCGAGGGTCTCGAGCAGGTCGGCGGCGGGGTCGACCCCGAGGACCAGGGTGTCGGCGCCGGCCGAGCGACCCGCGACCGAGCGCGCACGAGCATCGCCGACGAGCAGAGGCTCGTCGAGCCTCACGCGCCCGCGTCCGCGTCCGCGTTGTACTGCTCCAGGACCTCCTCGACGGGACCGTCGCCGACGAGCTCGCCCTGGCGCAGGTAGAGGCCGCGCTCCGCGAACCGGTTGAGGTCGTGCTCGCTGTGGGAGACGAGGAACAGGGTCTTGCCGCCGGACAGCATGGTCTCCATCCGCTCGTAGCACTTCTCGCGGAAGGCCCGGTCGCCGACGGCGAGCACCTCGTCGACGAGGACGATCGGCTGGTCGAGCGTGGTGATGAGCGCGAACGCGAGACGCACCTGCATGCCCGAGGAGAAGTGGCGGAAGGGCATGTTCATGCCCTTGGCCACCTGGGGGCCGGCGAAGTCGACGATCTCGTCGTACCGCTCGTCGATCTGGCGCTTCGACAGGCCGTGCAGGCCGGCCGCGAGGTAGATGTTGTCGCGTGCGGTCAGCTCGCCGAGGAACCCGCCCGTCAGCTCGATGAGGGGGGCGACCCCTCCGCGGACCCGTACCGACCCTGTGTCGGGGATGAGGACGCCGGCGATCATCTTCAGCAGCGTGCTCTTGCCGCCACCGTTGCCGCCGATGACGCCGACGGCCTCTCCCGCGTGGACGCTGAAGGTGACGTCCTTGAGCGCCCAGAAGGTGTCGGCCGGAGCACCGGAGTGCCCCTTGAAGACGATCTCGCGCACCGACCTCTTGCGCCGGCGGCTGCGGTAGAACTCGATGCCCAGATCGCGGGCCTCGATAACGGTCTTCATCTCAGATCTCCTTGAGGACCGCGGGTTCGAGCCGCGTGAAGATGTAGGACCCGACGACGAGCAGCACGACGGACACGACGGCCGAGAGCAGGATCGCCTGGTGGTTCAGCTCGGCCGGGAAGAAGCCGGCCCGGTAGGCCTCGAGCACGCCGCTCATCGGGTTCCAGATGAGGATCGACTGCATCGCCTTGGGGGCGGCGTGGACGCCGTAGATGATCGGGGTGGCGTAGAAGCCCATGCGCAGCAGGATCCGCACGATGCGCGAGGTGTCGGTGAACAGCACGGTGATCGGCGCGAGGATGAGACCGAGACCCACCTGGAGCAGGAACTGCAGCACCAGGCCCACGGGGAACCAGATCAGCTTGTGGTTGATGTGCGCCTGCCCCGTCGCGGCGAAGAACAGCGCGAACCCGGCGAGCACCGGCAGGGACAGCACGAACTCGATGCCCTTGGCGAGCACGACCCGCACCACCCACAGCTCACGGGGCATGTTCGTCGAGCGGACGAGCCGGGACTCGGCGATGAGCGCGCGGGCGGTCTCGGTGACGCTGAGCTGGAACCACTGCCAGGCGAGGACACCGATGAGGATGAAGAGCACGTAGGGCTGGTAGCCCACGCTCCGCGACTTGAAGATGACCGTGAAGACGACGAAGTAGATGGCCGCCATCGCGAGCGGGTCGATGATCGTCCAGAGGTACCCGATGGGGCTGCTGGCGTAGCGGACGTGGAGGTCGCGTCGCACCAGGGTCCAGAGCAGCTGCCGGCGCCTCATGAGGCCCCGTGCCTGCCTCGTGATGTCGAGTGTCACGTACCGTCCTGACTCATCGAGCGGCCGCGTTGACCGCGGCGTGGAAGGGTGGTTGTCCGACACCGGGGACCGGCGTCGAACCGGTGTCGAGCGAGGCCAACGGTATCCTGCGCAGCCGGTGACACTCACGTCCTGCCGAGTGAGCCGGACCCGCGGGCCGACGGGGCGCGTTCACGGCGCGCCGATGGCCCGTTCGAACTCCGCGATGACCGCGGCGTTGTACTGGACGGGGTCGAAGGGCGCCACCCCGACGGCCCCCTCGAGAGCAGCCGTCATGCCGGCGGCCAGGGCGTCGACCGACCGGTCCACGACCAGCCCCGCGCCGGGCTCCAGCGCAGAGGCCACCGAGTCGAAGGCCGTCGACACGATGCTGAGACCGAGCGTCCGCGCCTCGAGCACCACCATGGGCTGTCCCTCGTAGTCGCTCGAGAGGACGAAGCACGAACAACGCGCCATGATCCCCCACGGGTTGCGCTGGAGCCCGGTGAAGACGACCGCACCGTCGAGGCCCAGCCGTCGCGCCGCTGACTCCAGCCCGACGCGCAGAGGTCCGTCTCCGATGACGACGAGCCGGGCCCGCGGGTGCTTGTCGTGCGCCAGTGCGAACGCCTCCAGCAGGCGGTACTGGTTCTTCTCCGGCGACAGCCGGCCGACGGTCACGAAGACGTAGGGCTCCTCGCCCTCCTGCACCGGGGCGAGCGCGTCGAGAGTACCGTCGGCCGCCTGCTCTGCCGCGCCCGTGACGATGCGCTGGACGTCGATGGTGTTGCGCGCCGACACGAAGCGCTCGGCGGGGGCGAACCGAGACAGGT
The DNA here is from genome assembly GCF_057656595.1 of Intrasporangium sp. Soil_C_50. NCBI lineage: Bacteria > Bacillati > Actinomycetota > Actinomycetes > Micrococcales > Intrasporangiaceae > Intrasporangium > Intrasporangium sp. Soil_C_50. The sequence continues at coordinate 101,162 of NZ_JBDGKB010000013.1, read as the reverse complement.
TGCGGGCGTTGATGCTGCGCAGTGAATCGGAGACCGACACGAGGTGGTCGAAGCGCCGGTAGCTGCTGAAGACGCCGGCGAGGTTCGCCTCGTGCGGACGCTTGCCGTGCACCTCACGCATCTGGTCGGCGAGCAGGTCGTTGTGCTGCCACACCGACCGCTGGCCCGCGGGGGCGTTGGCGAGCAGGAACGTCCACGCCGGCGAGTACCCGCTGAAGTCCACGACGTGGTCGAAGGTCGCGTCGCCCACAGCCCGACGCCACTCCTGGCGCAGCTGGGCGTCGATCGCATCGACGACGGAGGGCCGCAGCTCCGCGATGCGCCCACGCATCATCTTGCGCCTGTTCGCGAGCCCTCTCTTGCTGAGGTCCGGGCTCCCCTTGCGGAAGAACTGGCGCACGCGGGGGTCGATCGCCGCGAAGTTGTGAACCCGGTCGGGGTGCTTGCTCTCCTGGACGATGACCGAGACGTCCCAGGCGTCGTGGTCGATCGTGCGCAGCAGGTTGAGGGCCGAGCTGGTGATGCCGTTCGACATCATTCCGCCGAGGTACACCATCAGCGTCCGGCGCCCGTCGGACCGGGTGCTGCGCACTCGGTGGCCCTCCCGTCGGCCGCGGACGACGACGTCGAGCACTCGTTGGGTGGCGTTGCCGTCGTCCAGCGGCGCGAACCGCGACCTGGCCGCCTCCCGAGCCTCGCCGTGGGTCCGGTGCGGGTCGTGCTCACCACCGGTGCCGACGGCCCGCACGACGTCGGCGAGACCCGCGGCGGTGTCGGTCAACGGACCCGGCAGCTCGGCGAGGTCGAGGTAGGCGCCCCGGTAACCCTCGTACTCGTCGCGGTCCGGGGCATGGAACACGATGGGCCGGCCGGTGGTGAGGAAGTCGAAGAAGATGCTGGAGTAGTCCGTCACGAGCACGTCGGTCGTCGCGAGGACCTCGTTCGTGGGCACGTGGTTCGGCACCAGCCGGCCCGTCAGGCCCGGCTCCTCGAGGGCGTGCCGGTACACCTGCTGATGCACCTTGAGCAGGACCCGATGGCTCTCCGGCAGCAGTGCGTCGAGCTCGGTGACCAGCTCGAGCAGCTGCGCGGTGTCGTCGTAGGGCGTGTGGAAGGAGCTGCCCTTCCAGGTGGGAGCCACGAGCACCACCGTGTCGTCGGGACCCACGCGGACCCCTTCCGCCGTGAGGCGACTGCGCGCCGCGGCGGCCGCCTCCGCGCCGGCGAACTGGACGTCCGTGCGCGGATAGCCCACCTCGACGAGCTCGCCGGGAGCCACGTTGGCGAGGCGGTAGGCGTCCTCGTACATGCGCTCGGACATGAACGGGCTCGTGGCGAGCAGGTAGTCGGCCATCATGAAGTTGCGCAGCACGTTCCGTGCCCCGAAGCCGCCCTGCGCCTCGTCATAGCCCATGGTCTTCAGGGGCGTGCCGTGCCAGGTGTTGAGGTACACCTGTTCCGGGCGCTTGCCCCATGACGGCGGAAAGGTCGCGTTGTTGACGAGCAGGCCGGCCGTGGCGAGGGCACGGCGGTAGGCCAGCGAGCCGCGTCGCACGAAGCGCACGCGGGGGTCATCGGCGAACTCCGCCACCGTCGAGGCGTAGGCGGACAGGTCGGCGAGCGCCCAGACGTGCGTCAGGTGCTGCTGCTGCGGGTCGGCGAGCAGCGCGCGGAAGATGGCCTCGGGGTTGCACAGCATCCCGTTGCCGCCGAACGACTCGTAGACGACGACGTCGGGGTCGACCGGAAGCTGGACGAACCAGGCCCGCAGCTCGTGAGGCACCGTCTTGGCGGTCTTGCGCGCCAGCTTGCGGATCTTCTGGACGTGCCTCAGTGGCGAAGCCATGGGGTGAGTGCGCTCCTCGCAGGTGGTGGACGGGTCCTGGCCCCCACCGGGGCGCGGCCGGGGCCGGTCAATGGTACGAGGGACGACGGGGCCTCGGCGACGGGCACGTCATTCGGCCGCCGCGGGATAGCAGACTACGGTGAAAGGCACTAGTTCCCGACCCCCGAGGAGACGCCCCGGTGACGCAACTCACGTCGACGCCGGATGTGAGCGTGGTCGTCATCGTCTACAACGACGCCAAGCGACTGCCGACCGCCGTCCGTTCCGTGCTCCGACAGACCCTGCGCCATGTCGAGGTCGTCATCGCCGATGACGCCTCCACCGACTCCACACCGCAGGTGGCTGCTCAGCTCCAGGCCGAGGACCCGCGGGTCCGCTACGTGCGGCTCCCCACCAACTCCGGCGGCTGCGGTCGCCCCCGCAACGTCGGCAGGGAGCACGCTCAGGGCCGGTACCTCATGTTCCTCGACAGCGACGACCGTCTCGAGCGGCACGCCTGCAAGAACCTGCTGGAGGCTCTCGAGGACAACGAGGCCGACTTCTCGATGGGTCTGGTCAGGCGCGAGTACATGGGCACCGGACGCCAGACCCTCTGGTACCCGCGCCTGTTCGAGGAGCGGCGCGTCGTCGGCGGACTGGCCGAGTGCCCGGAGCTGGTCGAGGACGTGCTGTCGGTCAACAAGCTGTACCGACGCTCCTTCCTCGACGAGCACGGCCTCGACTTCCCCGAGGACGTGCACTACGAGGACCAGCTCTTCTCGTTCAAGGCCTACCACCGGGCCCGACGCATCGCCGTCATCCCCGAGAACGTGTACCTCTGGCGCATCTTCCCGCCGGCCAAGACCCGCTCCATCACCCAGCAGCGCCACCAGATCGACAACTTCCGCCACCGGCTCGAGGTACACCGACGCCTCGATGACTACATCGCCGAGCACGGCACGCCGGACCTCCAGCGCATCAAGGACATCAAGTTCCTCAAGAACGACATGCGCCTCTACCTCGCCGACGTCATCGACGGCGACGGAACGGTCACGGCGCAGATTCTCGAAGAGGGTGAGCCCTACCTGCGTGCGATTCCCCGTGACCGGTACGAGTCCCTCGACACGGCGTTGCGGGCCGCCTGCGGCATGGCGATGCGTCGTGACCTCGTGGGCCTGCGACAGGTGATGCTGCTCGACCGACGCAACGTCTTCGCGGCACGGCTGAGCACGCACGATGGCACGACGTACCTCAGCAACACCGAGCTCGAGCCCGGGCCCGACCCGCGCTACCCCGAAGACGCCGTCGAGAACGCCTTCCTGGTGGCGGACACCGCGCCGTACGCCGGTGCTCCCGTGGGCACGTTCCACCTGTTGCACGAGGTCATGGCGACCTCGCGCCACGGCCGAGCGCTCACGCTCCGGGGACGCACCTTCGACGCCTTGCACAAGCTCACGGGCGCGGAGGGCGACTGGGAGCTCTCCCTCGAGGCGAAGATCCTCGGCGAGGACGCCCCTCGCTGGACCTCGGCGGTGACCATCGAGACCCAGGGTCCGGACTGCGTGCACTGGAATGCGTGCGTGCCCGCGGGCCACGAGATGTTCGAGGTCGCGGGCTCGGTGGAATGGGAGCTGGGCGTGGCACTGCGCGTGCGCGACCAGGTGATCCACTCGTCCCTGCTGTGGCACCCGGGCGTCGAGCCGGTCTCGCTCCCGCTGCCGGTGGTCGCCTCGGCCGGACTCGGTCAGACCGCGACGATCGGCCCCCGGCAGGGCGGGACGACCGTCGTGGCCGTCACGTCGGCCCCGGGCGTGCGCCGGAAGATCGCCAACCGCCTCAGCAAACGGGTCCTGCCCGTCGTGCACGAACGGGTCACGCCGCGAATCGAGGCCGCCAGGACGGCGGCTGTCAGGCGCGCCTATGCCGCGATGCGCCGACTGCCGCTCGACCCCCGACTCGTCGTCTTCGAGGCCAACATGGGGACGGTCTTCGGCGACAGCCCCAAGTACGTGTACGAGCAGATGCGACGGGTGCGCCCCGACCTCAAGGCGGTCTGGGTGCTGCCCCAGGGGCATCGGCCGCCACACCCCGACGTGACGGTCGTCGAGCGGGGCAGCGCCGCCTACCTCCGGGCCCTGGCCCGCGCGACCTACTGGGTCGACAACCAGACCTTCCCGGGATACGTGCGCAAGCGCCCGGGGCAGCGTTACCTCCAGACGTGGCACGGGATTCCGTTGAAGAAGATGGGCCACGACGAGCCGGGCAAACCGCCGCCCCCGCAGCAGCCGGACCGCGGGGTCGGCGCGTGGGACGAGCTCGTCGTGCCCAACTCGTACTTCGAGGAGACGTTCGTCGCGGCCTACCGCTACACCCGGGGGCAGGTGCGTTACGGCACACCGCGCAACGACCCACTCGTGGACGGGTCCCTGACCAGGGCCGAGGCCCGCCGGCGGCTCGACCTGCCTCAGGACGCGCGGGTCATCCTCTACGCCCCCACCTTCCGGCAGGACAACCGCAACCAGCGCGTCGCGGTCCGTCCACCGTTCGATGTCGGCGCACTGTTCGAGGCCTTCGACGACAACACCTACCTGCTGTTGAGACCGCACTACCTCAACCGGATCCACGTGCCCGCGGCCGCCCGGCACCGGACCCTCGACGCCTCCGACGTGGAGGACGTCAACGTGCTGTACGTGGCCGCCGACGTCCTCGTCACCGACTACTCCTCGGTGATGTTCGACTTCGCGCTCCTGCGCAAGCCGATCATCTTCTACGCCTACGACTACGCGCAGTACCTCGCCACGCGCGGCACCTACTTCGACCTCGTCGAGGAGGCGCCCGGACGCTTCGTGTCGACGACCGAGGACCTCGCCGCGGCCCTCGCGTCCGCCGACACCGACCTCGAGCTCTACGCCGACAAGTACGAGCACTTCCTCGAGCGCTTCTGTGGCGTCGAGGACGGAACGGCGTCGGCGCGCGCGCTGGCTCGACTTCTGGACTCCACAGGGGAAGCACCGTGAAACCACCCGTCCTCATTCTCGCCAACCACATCGACGGCCTCGGCGGCGTCGAGCGGGTGGCCCACGGGCTCGCCTCGGGCTTGGCCCAGCGTGGCTACGACGTCGCGCTGCGCGGCATCCGGCCCACGGCGGGACCGTCAGCGACGATGACGCTGTCGGGCTACTCGACCGGGTTCATGTCCGGCAGGGCGGAGCGACCGGACGGGGAGCGACCTCACCCGCCCCTCGTGCGCAGGGCCATGCGCAAGGAGGCTGTCGACAACCTCCGCACCACCGTGGCCCGGTACCACGGCGGGATCATCGTCTGCATGCAGGTGTACTCCATGGAGCACCTGGCCGAGGTCGGGCTCGACACCCTCATCACGGACGACATCCGCATCATCGGGCAGTATCACTGGTCCTACGAGGGCGCACGTTCCAACACCGACTTCGACCGGCTGAGCAAGACCTACCGCCGGATCGACAAGTTCCTGCTGCTCACCGAGACCGACGCCGAGGCCTTTCGGCGCCACAACTTCAACAACACCGGCGCCATGCCGAACCCGCTCTGGATGGAGCCGGCCGAGCCGCCGACGCAACGTCCCAAGCGCGTCGTGGCACTGTCCCGCTATGACGAGGTCAAGCAGCTGGACCACGCCCTCCGGGCCTGGGCCCAGGTCTGCGCCGACTTTCCCGGCTGGTCCTTCGAGCTCTACGGCGAGGGCCCCGAGCGCGGACGGCTGCAGACCCTCATCGACCAGCTCGGCATCGGCTCGAGCGCCCGGCTGATGGGCTCCACCGACGATGTCAGGGGCGTCCTTCTCGGCTCGCGCCTGTCGATGCTGTCGTCCCTCTTCGAAGGCTTGCCGATGGTGCTGGCCGAGTCCCTGGCGTGTGGAGTCCCTGCCGTGGCCTACGACTGCGCCCCGGGGGTCTCCGACATCGTCACCGACGGCGTCGACGGCCGGCTGGTCCTGCAGAACCATGTCGCGGGGCTCGCCGCGGCGCTGCGCGAGCTCATGGCCGACGAGGCACTCGTGGGGCGGATGGCCACCGCCGGCATCCGCTCCACGCAACGCTACGCCCGTGACCGGGTCATCGACCGGTGGGAGGACCTCATCCAGCGCACCCTGCGGTAGCAGGACCCATCGGTCGGTCCCGGTCAGCGCAGCCGGGTGGCCGCCTCCTCGGCCGCGGCGTCGATCTGGGACTCGACGCGGTCCGAGCGCGGGGGCGTGCGGGAGAAGAGATTCCTGAGCCGACGCTCCGCAGGGTGCTCGATGAGGTAGTAGCAGATCGCCGCGAGTGCGGTGGCCACCAGGCCCATCCCGATGAGGTCGAAGAGGTTCGCGTTGCTCGCCGGTCGCGGGCCGAAGGCCATCGTGGCCAGCCGCAGCGGGAAGTAGTGCACGAGGTAGAACGCGAACGACCAAGCTCCCAGCAGCACCATCGGCTTGCTGGCGAGCCACGACCGGCGCCCGCTCAGGTCGCGCTTGGCTGCCACTCCGAGCACCCACGCGAAGAGCAACGGCGCGACGACCTGGTCGAGGTAGGCGACCCCGTCGGCCCAGACGGTGGGCAGGTACGGGCGGAGGTTGAAGTACACGAGCATCCAGGCTCCGAGCAGGAGCGCGACGGTCAGTGTCGAGCCCCGCAAGACCGTCCCGCGACGCAGGAGCAGCGCCAGGACGATGCCGAGGACGAACTCCCAGATTCGGAACACCGGCGTGCGCAGCGACCACGACGACAGGTACGAGGTCATCGTGAGGTCGGCGTAGACCCGCCACCCCAGGGCGAGCAGCACGAGCCCGCCGACGACCAGCACGAGCTTGCGTCGCCGCAGTGGTGCGAGCGCAGCCACGATGAGCGGGAAGCAGAGGTAGAAGAAGGCCTCGCACGACAAGGTCCACGAGACCCCGTTGCCCGGGAACATCGGCGACAGGTGCGGGATCCAGGCCTGGACCAGGAAGATGCTCGTCAGGTACGGGCCGAGCTCGAAGGTCTGGCGCGTGATCGGCTCGTAGTAGACCCAGATCGCCACGATGCTCGTGGCCAGGTGCAGGGGCAGGATGCGCGCGACCCGCCGCCAGTAGAAGCGTCCGGCGGACTGGCCGGGCTTCCACATCCACGTGAGGACGAAGCCGGACAGGACGAAGAAGAAGGCGACGCCGTGCGCCCCGTACGTGCTCTGCGGATAGATGGCCGGAACCCGACCGTAGCCACCGGCCCCGGACCCGACGAAGTGCGTGACGAAGACCGCGAACGCGGCGAAGAAGCGCAGCCCGGTCAGCGAGTCGAGGCGGGTCGCCGAAGGCAGTGGAGGCACCTCAGTGCTGGGCGTGCGGGCCGTGGCGGGGTCAGAGCCTCCGCGGTGCGGCGCGCGGGCGCGCACTTCGGTCATGCGTGGATCTCCGATCCTTGGGGGTCGACGTGACTCGCACGCGGCGGGAGCACGATCAACCATCGTAACCAGATCGCGACCGGCACGCCTTCCGGCCCAGGTCAGGGGCGGCGAGCGATCCATGTCACTCTTGCACCCATGTCGAACGAGTCCCGCGACGACCTGCCGCGTCGCGCCGAGGCCGTCACAGGGCGGGCGATCCTCGTCCTGCTCGGCGTCGTGCTGGTTCTCACGGTCGTGCTCGTGCTGGTCCGCCCGCACGATGCGAACGTGGACTACCTCCAGTGGTGGGTCGTCGCGAGCCTCGTGGCCAGCGTGGCCGGCGCGCTCGGGGTCACCCTCCTCGCGCGACGCCCTTCGGGTCCGACACGGCGGACGTCCGGGACGGCGACGCGGCGTGGACGCATGGTCTGGGTCGCTGCCGTGGCGACGAGCGTGCTCGGCGGCGCGGTGGCGGTGCTGGGGGCGCTCCCGCTGCGATACACCTACGGCTGGGATGCGGGGGTGGTCACGGGCTTCTCGCGGCAGCTCTCGTCCGACGGGACGCTGACCGCATACGCCCAGGACTATCTGTCTCGCTACCCGAACAACGTCCCGCTCGTCGCCATGATGAACGTGGCCCGGGTGCTGGGCGGACCCGCTGACGCCGGCATGTACGTGACGTACATGGTGGCGAACGGGGTCTGCCTCGCGGTCGTGCTGCTCACCGTGTTCGCGCTCGTGCGCTCCCTGCGCGGCACGGCCGCGGCCTTCGTCGCCCAAGCCGTCACCTTCCTCCTCGTGGGCGGCTCGCCGTGGATGGCGGTGCCGTACACCGACTTCCCGGCCATGCCCTTCGTCACCGGTTCCGTGGCCCTGGCCGTCGCCGGGACCCGGGCCGGGAGTCCACGCTCACGCGTCGGCGCGTTCGGGGCGGCCTTCGCGTTGGCCGGGATCGCCTACGTCATCAAGAGCACGCCCGCCACGCTCGCGGTCGCGTTCGTGCTGGTTCTCCTGGTCATGGCCCTCGGACGCTCGTGGCAGGGACTGGCGCGTGCCGCGGCGGGATGCCTGGCCGGGATGGCGGTCTTCGCCGTGACCGTCGTCGGTGGACAAGCGACTGCCGACGCGACGGCGCACGTGTCGCGCACCGCTCTCACCGAAGGTCGCACGGCTCCGGTCGCGTGGTGGCTGGCCAACGGGCTGACGACGACGAAGAGCATCTCGGGCCGGCCGTACTACGGCGCCTACAACCCGCAGATGGTCAGGGACTCCATGCACCTGGACGGCGCTCCTCTGCAGGCCTGGTCCCAGCGACGCCTCACGCAGCAGCTCGACGCCATGGGGCCGGCAGGGGTCATCGCCTTCGAGGTGCGCAAACAGGCCTTCAACTGGGGCGACAGCATGTTCTTCGCCTGGGGCGAGGGGTACGACTTCCAGGCACGTCGCCTGCTCGAGCACGGCACCGTCGCGGCGGCGATCCAGTCGTTCCAGCACCCGTCCGGGCAGTGGTACCGCCTTCGCGCGTCGTTGACCAACGGCCTGTGGCTCGGCCTGTTGCTGTGGGCAGGGGCGGGCCTGGTGAGGGCGCGATACCGGCGTGAGGTCCTGGTGCTCGCCCTGACGGTGCTCGGCATCGCCGCCTTCATGCTGCTCTTCCAGGGACGCTCTCGCTACGTGTTCGCCTACGTCCCGGTGTTCATCGCTCTGGCCGCCGTGATGGATCCCACGAGGCCGTGGACCGCCCCGCGGCTGCGACGCTCGAGCGTCACCGAGGCCCGTCCCGGAGCCTGACTACACTGACTGCCGCGACACGCGGCGGAAGGCTGCGGTCCTGACCGGGCCCTCCGGTCCTGCCCCCGAGAAAGCTGGAGAGCCTTGCTGATCCCAGGCACGACGTCGTGGTTGGAAGCCGTGCCGGCATTCCTCGTCGCCACCCTGCTGCTCTTCCTCCCGGGCGTGGTGGCTGCCCTGCTGCTCGGCCTGCGCACCGTCGCGTCGCTCGCGGTGGGCCCCCTGCTGTCGACCTCCTGCCTCGGGGTCACGGGAATCGTGGCGCCCTGGGTGGGGCTGCGGTGGGGCGCGCTGCCCCTCACCCTCGGCGTCGTGCTCATGTGGCTGGTGGCCGCCGGTGTGGGCGCCTGGCACCGACGGCGCAGCACGCCGGCGCCCAGGGACGTGGCGAGCCCTCCCGGTGTCTGGGCGTGGCTCGGCCGGAGACCCGCCAGGGCCACGGCGCCGCGGCCTCGCGCGCTGTGGGCCACGCACGGCGTCACGCTCAGCGTGCTGGCCGGAACGGCGGTGGCCTTCGTCGTCTTCCTCTGGTCCATGCTGCCCGAGGTGCGTTCACCCGAGCTGTTCCCCCAGCACCCGGACACGATCTTCCACCTGGCGGCTCCGCAGTGGATGATCGAGCACGGCACCATCTCGTCGCTGTCGGCCGGCAAGTTCAACGTCGACACCTGGACCGGGTTCTACCCGGCGGCCATGTACGGGTTCACCGCGACGATCTCGATGTTCACCGGTGTCTCGGTCACGGTCGCGACGTCCGTCTGGGTCGTCGTCGTGGCGGCTCTGGTGTGGCCGCTCGGTGTCGCGGGTCTGGCCCTGAGCCTCTTCGGCCGACGCGTCCCCGTCGCGCTGGTCGCTCCGGTGGCCAGCGTCTCCTTCACGGGTTTCCCCTACTTCCTCATGGGCTTCGGTGTGCTCTGGCCCAACCTGTTCGGCGGTGCGTTGCTTCCGGGCGCCACCCTGGCCCTCGTGTCCGTCCTCGGCAGCCGCGGGCGTCCGCCCTACGTCGTCGCGGCGCGTCCGGTGGCCGCGGTCATCCTCGTCGCCGCCCTCCCGGGCCTGGTCATGGCTCACCCCAACGCCTTCGTCAGCTTCTGCCTCTTCGCGCTCCTGTGCGTGGCCGGACGGGCCGTCGCGACGGCCTGGGCCCTTCGGACGAGCCGGCCGCGCCGCGCACTGGGGATCGCCCTGGGGACGGGCCTCGGACTGGCACTGGCCGTCGCGGCCACCATCGTCGTGCGGCGCCCGTCGATGTTCGCGACCGGAGCCGCCGGACCGGAGGCCAGCGCGGGGAAGGCCTGGTACGCCGTCCTCGCCTTCGCGCCCCGCTCGACGAAGCCACTCATCCTGCTCGCCCTCGTCGTCCTGGTCGGCATCGTCGTCGTCCTCCGGCGTCACCGCGGGGCCCGCTGGGTGGTCGCTGCGTTCGCCGTCCTCACGGCGCTGTTCTGGCTCAACGTCGCCGTCGACGCGACCTGGACCCGGTACCTCACGTGGCCCTGGTACAACAACGCCGTCCGGCTGCAGGCCGTGGCCGTCCTGCCCGCCGCCCTGCTCGCCACCGCGGGCTTCGTCGCGGTGTCGGACGTGCTCGTCCGGACGTTCCGGGCCCCTGTCGCGCGGGTCGCTGCTCCGGTCGCCGTGGCGGGCCTGTTCCTGGCCGCGACGGGTGGTGGCTACGTGGCTGCCCACCAGAACATCCTGCACCGCTACTTCCACCCGAAGACGGCCGACTCGTGGGCCAGCCAGAAGGAGCTGCGCGCCCTGCGCGCGCTCTCCGCGCAGATCCCGGCCGACGCCGTGGTGGCCGCCAACCCGTGGAACGGCCCCACGTACCTCTACGTCGTGTCCGGACGCCAGCTCCTCGTGCCGACCGAGAAGACGAACTTCGCGGGAGACCGCCGGCTGCTGTCCAAGCACCTCGACAGCGTCGGGACCGACCGTGCAGTGTGCGCGGCCGCGCAACGGCAGCACGTCGAGTGGGCCATCACCGGTGGTCAGCCCTTCTCCTGGGGGCGACCGTCCGTCCTGGCGCAGTTCACCGGTGTCGACCACGTCGCCAGCTCGCCGGCATGGCAGAAGGTCGCCGCGGTCGACCCGTACACCCTGTACAAGCGCGTCGCCTGCGCCGGTTGACGACCGGCGGGCCTCACCGGGTGAGGCGCCGCGGGCTCGTCAGGAACCCGATGCCCCACGCCCAGTGCATCGTCGCGAGCACGACGGGCAGGGCTGCACGGGTGCGGGGGGACTCGCCGCGGGAGATGGCCAGGCCGCCCGCCGTGACGCCGGCGGCGTAGGCGGCCGGCACGACCCAGGCCGGGGTCCAGAAGAAGCCCACGACGACCGCCGCTGTCGTGACGCCGACCATCGTCGGCGGGGCGAGGTAGCGGTGGTTGATCGTGCCCTCGTGGTGGCGGGCGACGACGCGCCGCCAGCGTCCGTAGTGGAAGTACTGCTTCGCGAGGGCGGAGACCGAGGCGCGTGGCCGGTAGGTGACCTTCAGCTCGGGGGTGAACCACACGCGTCCGCCCGTCTCGCGGATCCGGTGGTTCATCTCCCAGTCCTGGGCTCGGGAGAAGTGGGGGTCGTAGCCGCCGACCCGCTCGAGGGCCGTTCGCCGGAAGACGCCGAGGTAGACGGTGTCGGCCTCGCCGGCCTCGCCGCCGGTGTGGAAGCGGGAGGCCCCGACGCCGAGGGGGCTGCGCATCGCGCAGGCGACGGCGCGCTCGAAGTCGGTCGTGCCGCGGGCGTCCATGATGCCGCCGACGTTGTCGGCACCGACCCGCTGGAGCTCGGACACGGCGCGCGAGACGTAGTCGTCGGGGATCTCGGCGTGCCCGTCGACGCGGACGATGACCTCGCCGCTCGACGCGCCGATCGCGGCGTTGAGGCCCTCGGGGGTGCGCCCGCTCGGGTTGCGCACGAGCCGTACCCGGGGGTCCTCGGCGGCGAGCGCGTCGGCGACCTCGTCGGTGCGGTCGGTCGAGGGGCCGAGGGCGAGGACGACCTCGATGGGGCCGCGGTAGTCCTGCGTGAGGATCATGGCCACCGCGTCGCGCAGGTGCCGCTCCTCGTTGAGCAGCGGCATGATGACGCTGACCGGCGGGGTCAGCTGCGTCGACGCGTCCACGCTGGCGGGTCCTTGTCCTCTGGTCGTCGTGCCGGAGGGTGGTCCCGGCGCTCGGGCGGCGCCCGCGTCCCCCGTCACGAGCGGCGCCCAGACTACTTGAGGACCGCCGGGTCCTCGACCGCGGTGAGGGCGAGGGGCGCACGGTGATGCCCGAGGCGGGGCGCCGCCCTCGCGAGGTGAGGCGGCGCCCGCCACCTCGGGCCCCCGGTGACGTGCCGCAGCGCCGCGGACACGAAGCACGCTGCTCGACCTCGCGTCCAGGGGTGACGCGGACCGCGGCCACGGCCCAGGTGCCCCCGGCGCTGCACGACCCACGATAGGACGAATTCACGCGATCATCAAGCAGTTCGACCATCGCGTCACTTGTCGGTCCACCTGATCGATCATCGAGCCGTCTCTGGCTAGGTTGTCCCCATGACGCCGACCCGTTCGCAGGACCGCGCCTCGGCCACCGCCGCGCTGCGCGAGCTGATCCTCGCGGGCGAGCACTACCGTCTCGCCGCGGCCGCGCACCTCGACCTCACCGTCAACGAGAGCCGGGCCGTCAGCTACCTGCTGGCGCGCGGCTCCCTCGGCCAGACCGAGCTGGCCCAGGCTCTGGGTCTGACGACGAGCTCGACGACAACCCTCGTCGACCGGCTCGAGCGACGCGGGCTCATCGAGCGGGTGCCCGACCAGGTCGACCGGCGTCGCAGCACCGTGCGGATCCCCGAGGCCGGGATGGAGCAGGTCGGGCAGGTGCGCGACTGGATGCCACACACCTTCGACGCCCTCGACCCGGCGACGCTCCCGCAGGTGACCGAGGTGCTCACGACGATCGCGGATGCCCTGCGCAGCGTCGCCGCCGAGATCCACGCCGCCGAACCGAGCGCGCGCGGGACGCGCCGACGGCACTGACGCCCCGCCGACGCGTCGGGCTCACCGGACGCGTCGGGCCCACCGGACGCGTCGGGCCCACCGGACGCGTCGGGCTCAGCGGACGCGTCCGGCGACCCAGCCGGTCGTCCAGATGCGGACCAGCTCGACGCGCTTGCCCGGCTTCGGGGCGTGCCACACCCTGCCCGAGCCGGCGTAGATGCCGACGTGGTAGGCCCTCCCGGAACGCATGAAGAAGATGAGGTCGCCCGGGCGCACCCCCGAGCGGGAGACGCGCGTCGTGTCGAGACGCTGGGCGTTCGCGGTCCGCGGCAGGTCCTGGGCGAGGCGGGCGTCGTAGACGTAGTGCACGAGCCCGGAGCAGTCGAACGCCGACGGGCCGGCGGCACCCCACCGGTAGGGCTTGCCCTTCTGCGCGGCCGCGACACGCACGGCCCGCGTCCCGAGCGGGACCGCGACCGCCGAGGCGAGCGACAGACGCACGTCGACGCGGTCCCGGTCCTGTGCGGCGTCGGCGGCACTCGCCCACGTCGCGGTGTCACCGGCCCGGGCCACGATGCCGACGTGGGTCGGCGGCACCGTCGACAGTCCGGCGACGGCACCGACGGTACCGACGGCCAGCAGCGGGGCGAGCAGCAGACCGGCACCCGGGCGGAACCGGCGCGACCGGCGCAACCAGCAGGACCGGCGTGCACGGGTGTGTGCGAAAGCGGGCATGGCGAATTCCCTTCCCACGCCTGCGAGGTGAGCTGTCGGGTTCGGGCGGAAGATGCCCGGCCGCGCATGGCGGCTTCACCCCAAGCCCGGCGCATGGCCGGACGCGAGTGGGTCCCCCGTTCCTGTCCGGTGAGGTATGAAGGCGCGCCCCCGGCGGACAGGACTCGGCGGACCGGAGCGCCGCCCCGGCGTCGTACCGGGGCGTCATGTCACCCGGTCCGGGATCGTGGCCCGCGCAACGTGGCGGGCCCGCCGGCCGGGTTCCGAACCAGAGTAGGTCGGGGTGCCCGCCCTGTCCGCGTTTTGGAGAACGCGGACAGATCGCCCATCCGGCCAACCAGGAAATGCCAGGGTCCGCTGGTACGTTCGCCCCCATGACGTGGCGAGACGCCGTGAACGGCGGCCTGTCCCGGTTCACCGGGTACGAACTGCGAAAGGCGCGCGACGGCCGCGCGGTCGGGCGTACGTCCGTGGGGCCGACGAAGCCGGCAGGCCCGGCCGCGACGCCGCCTGCGGAGCCCGCGGCCCCCAGGCTCCAGCTACCGCGCGACTTCGACGACGCCGCGCAGGAGACCATCCGCGCCGTGAAGCCGTGGACGATGACCTCTCCCGAGAAGCTCAACGCCCTGATCCTGTCGGTCCGCCACATCGTCAAGCACGACATCCCCGGCGACATCGTGGAATGCGGCGTGTGGCGGGGCGGCAGCATGCAGGCGGCGGCCCGGACCCTCATCGAAGCGGGCGACACGAGCCGGCACCTCTACCTGTTCGACACGTTCGAGGGGATGTCCGAGCCCACCGAGAAGGACCGCCGACGCCATGACGGTGCGTCGGCAGCCGACCTGCTCAACACCGCGCCCCGGCAGTCGGGCGTGTGGGCCGTCGCGACCCTGGATGACGTGCAGACCGGGATGGCGACGGTCGGCTACCCCGAGGAGCGCGTGCACTACGTGCAGGGCATGGTCGAGCAGACCGTGCCGGACTCGGCCCCCGAGCAGATCTCGATCCTGCGCCTCGACACCGACTGGTACGAGTCGACCAAGCACGAGCTGGAACACCTCTACTCGCGACTCTCGCCCGGCGGTGTCCTGCTGCTCGACGACTACGGCTGGTGGGAGGGTGCCCGGACCGCGGTCGACGAGTGGCTGGAGGAGACCCACGAACGCCTCCTCCTGCTGCGCATGGCGGAGGGACGCGTCGCCGTCAAGCCGTAGCAGCTCGGCACGCCGGCGCGCCCGGTGACCGGCCGCTCATCACCCGGTCCGGAAGGCGGTGAGGGCCGCCATCCACTGCCCGCCGCCGGTACCGCTCGCCGTGTACGGGCCCGTCGTCGTCGCGGCCCGGTAGGCGGTCGCGAGGTGGTCGGTCGAGACGCTCAGTGTCGGCAACCCGGTCCAGCCGGACCCCCAGGCCGGCACCGCGCTGCTCGACTCGAGCCCGGCCACGGCGAACAGCTCGTCACCGGCGGCCGTCGTCGTCACCGACCCCGAGCTGAACGCCGTCCCGGACCCGGTCGCCCCGGCGCTGACGTCGACCCCCGTGACACCCGCCAGCTCGTCCACGGCCAGGTGCGTCTCCGCGGACGACCCGTAGGTCAGCGTCACCGTCGCGCCCGCCGGCAGGGCGCGCACCCCCACCGCGACCGCCGTCACGACCCGGTCCCCGGCCGACCCGTCGTTGACGTCACGCACCACCGCGTACGTGTTGCCGACCGAGTCCTTCACCGACACCGCCGCGGTCACGCTCGTCGTGGACAGGAGCGCCGCGACCACGACCGTGTGCCCGGCCGCCACCCCGGCGGCCCCGACCGTCACCGTGCTCGTGGTGCGAGCGGTCGATGCCGTCAGCGACCCGACCCGGCCGACGTAGCCGGCCGCCACGGGCAACCGCGGCGTCGCGGACGCCTCGTTCGAGGACGGCGAGGTGCCGATGCCGTTGACCGCCGCCACGCGGTAGAAGTAGGTGGTGCCGTTCGCGACGCCGGAGTCGGTGAAGCCCGTGCCGGCGAC
Source organism: Intrasporangium sp. Soil_C_50 (assembly GCF_057656595.1). Taxonomy (NCBI): domain Bacteria; kingdom Bacillati; phylum Actinomycetota; class Actinomycetes; order Micrococcales; family Intrasporangiaceae; genus Intrasporangium; species Intrasporangium sp. Soil_C_50. Next base: position 85,438 of record NZ_JBDGKB010000013.1, on the reverse strand, counting down.
GTTGGAGGCCACCGGCATCGATGCCTCGGCGCCTGCAGCCGTGCCGCGGTAGACGTTGTACCCGGTGACGACCGACCCGCCGTTGGAGGCGGGCGCCACCCACGTCAACGACACCGATGCGTTTCCGGCCGTGGCCGTGAGCCCGGTCGGCGCACCGGCCACGGACGCCTGCGGCGTCGCCGAGGCCTCGTTCGACGACGGCGAGGTGCCGACGGCGTTGACCGCAGCGACGCGGTAGTAGTACGTCGTCCCGTTCGCGAGGCCCGTGTCGGTGAAGCCGATGCCGGCGACGTTCGTGGCCACCGGCGTCGATGCCTCGGCGCCTGGGGCCGTGCCGCGGTAGACGTTGTACCCGGTGACGACCGACCCGCCGTCGGAGGCCGGCGCCGACCACGTCAGGGTCACGGTGGTGCTGCTACCCACCGCCACGAGGGACTGCGGCACCGACGGTGCGGTCGACGTCGCGCGCGGCGTCGCCGACGCCTCGTTCGACGACGGCGAGGAGCCGACCGCGTTGACCGCGGCCACCCGGTAGAAGTACGCCGTCCCGTTCGTCACCGTCGTGTCCGTGAAGCTCGTCAGGGCGACGTTGGTCGCGATGGGCGTGCTGCTCTCGGCTCCTGCCGCGGTGCCGCGGTACACGGTGTAGCCCGTGACGCCGGAGCCGCCGTCGGAGGCCGGCAGCTGCCACGACAGCGCCACCGTCCGGTCGCCCGCGGAGGCGATGAGCCCGACGGGCGCGGACGGCACCGTCGCCCGCGGCGTCGCGGACGCCTCGTTCGACTGCGGGGAGGTCCCGACCGCGTTGATGGCGGCGACCTTGTAGTAGTAGGCGGTGCCGTTGACCTCACCGGTGTCGGTGAAGCCGGTGCCGGTGACGTTCGTCGCGATGGGCGTCGGCCCCTCGCCGCCCGGCGTCGAGCCGCGGTACACGGCGTACCCGGTCACGGCCGACCCGCCGTTGGACGTCGGGGCGGTCCACGTGAGGGCCACGGACGCGTTGCCGGCCGTGGCGCTCAGCCCCGTCGGCGCGCCCGGCGCGGTCGGCTGGGTGGGCTGTGGCGTCGCCGACGCCTCGTTCGACCGCGTCGACACGCCGACGGCGTTCACGGCCGAGACGGTGTAGTAGTACGTGGTCCCGTTGACGCGTCCGGGATCGGTGAAGGACGTCGTCGGGACGTTGGTGGCGACCGGGGTCGCTCCCTCACCGGCGGGGCTCGTGCCGCGGTACACGTTGTACCCGGAGACGGCCGAACCGCCGTCGCTCGCGGGCGCCTTCCACGAGAGGTTCACCGACGCGTCGCCGGCCACCGCGGCCAGGCCCTGCGGGGCCGACGGCGTGGTCGAGGCGGCGACGCCGATCTGGGCCCAGGGGTGCGACTCGTCGATGCGACCCGACACGAAGGAGCCGTTGACGCAGTGCCCGCTGTCGACGCCTCCCCCGTTGAGCACCTGGCCCGAGTCGAGGTAGCTCGTCGTCGTGGTCCCGATCGTGATCCTCACGTCGGGGACCGCGCCGGAGTTGACGCACGAGGCGGTGTTGCCGCCGTTGTAGGAGTTCGGGGAGAAGTCCGAGCCGTCGAAGTTCGCCGAGTTCTGGGCGCCGGTCTCGGTGAGCACCAGTCTGCCCCCGGCCTTGACGGTGAGGGACGTGCCCCACAGTGCGTAGGTCTTCGACCCGATGGCGACCACGACCCGCACGCCGGTGATGTCGACGCCGCCCGGGTTGTCCAGGCGGATGGCGGCTGCGTCCCAGCACGTCGTGCTCTTCGGGTAGGTGGGGCACGGCGAGCCGACGTAGCTCGAGGGGTCGGTGTAGGGCCACGGGTTCGGCTGCTTGGCGCTCGACGCCGCCGAGTGCGTGTCCATGTACCCGACGAAGACGTTGAGCGGGGTCGCCGCCGAGGCCGGCGCGAGCACCGCCAGGGCACCCTGCAGCACGAGAGCCGCTGCGGCGAGCACCGCACCAACCCCGCCCCGGACCCGCCAGCGACGTCGGGACGCGTCGGTCGGGCGATCGAGCCCTGAGGTCTCGACGGAGCGACGCCGGAAGCGCGGAACACGCATCGCGATCACCTTCTTGCGGGTACCCCCCATGCACCTGCTCGGAGGATCCCACGCCGGCGGGACGGTGTCGTCATGCAGATGACGTACGCCGAGACGCCGGACGGCCCCGAGGCCATCCGGCGTCGGCGACGCGGGGGCTCAGCCCTTGAGGAGCTGGCGCGCCATGACGATGCGCTGGACCTGGTTGGTGCCCTCGTAGATCTGGGTGGTCTTGGGGTCGCCTGACACACAACGCGGGTGACGTGGGCAAACACCGCGTCCAGGTCACACAGGCGTCACACAAGCCATGCCGCTGTGTGCCACGTCACACCGATCTGTGCTGTGGTCGATTGCGCCGACCGGTCCCCCGCGGACCGGTCCTCGCCATGACAAACGACCACGGCTTCGCGCCGACCCAGAAGATGCTCAGCCCCACCACCCTCGCCGAGATGCTCGACATCAGCGAGCGGCACCTCACCGATCTCCGGCGCGAGGACCCGACATTCCCGCCCCCGGTGATGCTCGGCACCCTTCCCCGCTGGAGCCCGGCCGCCATCGCCCGCTGGATGGACCGGACTGCGACTGCGCACTGCGAGAACTGCGTCCGTGGCGGCACGGCCGTCGAGACGGCGTCGTCCGCCGTCGCCCCCCGCAAGGGCGCCAAGAAGGTCAAGGGGGCGCAGCGTGTCCACTGAGACCAAGACAAAGCGGCGTGACGGCGACCCCGTGCGCGTCTACAAGGACGGACGGCTCTGGTACTGGACCGGCGGCCGTCCCGGCGTGGGGGAACGAGTGCCCGAGCGGTGCGGGACGCTCGCGAAGGCGGAGGCTCGCGCTGAGGAACTGCGCAGCCGCCTCGGACGCGTCAACGGGCTCGGTCCTCAGGCAGCCTCGGTCCTGGACCAGGCCATGCAGGACATGCTTGCGGCGATGCGCGCCGCAGGCGACGAGGAGGGCAGCGTCCGCCAGTACAAGTCGAACTGGAACACCTGGGTACCCGCCGAGATCGGGAGCAAGGTCCGGTGTCTGGACGTCGACATCCTTCACTGGTCGGCCATCTTCGACCACGCCAACGCCGAGGGTGCCAGCGAGCCGACCGTCAAGAACATCGCCCGGACGCTGGGCGTGTTGATGGAGTGGGCGGTGGACCGGGGCTACTTCGCCTCGTCCGAGCCGTTCGGCGACCCCCGGCGACGCAGGAAGATCGTCAAGAAGGCACGGAGCGTGCCCGGATCGTTCGTGCTGAGAGCACGAACCGCTACCTCTTCAAGGTGTGCCCCAAGATCGGAGACATCGAGAAGTACGCGACCGCGTTCGAGGACGTGTACCCGGGCTACGGTCGCCGGCTCGTCCTGCTCGCGTTCGCCACCGGCCTGCGCATCAACGAGCTGCTTGCACTGCGGCACGACTCGATCGACCTCACCACTGGCGAAGTCCGCGTCGACTGGCAGCTGGACCGCTACCAGGCCTGGCCGGCGCGCCGTCTGCCGAAGGGTGGAAAGACCCGCGTCGCCTTCTTGTGGAACTGCTACACGGATGTCGCCGCGAGCCTGATCGAAGACGCGCTCGCCATGCCCGAGGACGACCCCCACCACGGGTGGCTGTTCCCCCGTCACAGGTCGACGACCGGATGGGCTGACCAGGCGGGCAAGCTCGCCACTGAGGCGAAGAAGGCCTGCGACTGGGACTGGACGTTCCATTGGACGCGGCACGCGTTCGCCACGTACTCGATGGCCTCCAAGAAGTCCGGTGGCTTCAGGCTGGACCCCGTTTCTGTCCAGCACTGGCTAGGTCACGCCCGTCTCAGCACCACACAGGACATGTACGTCGAGCGCCGATCCGGTGACGTCGCGGCCGCCAAGAAGCGCACCCGCCGACGACCCGGTTAGGCGTCACCGAGCCCAACAAGATCCTCAGTCGAAATCGCAGCCCCAACTCACGCACCGCAATAAGCGTTCAATGGGCACGTGTTCAGAAGGGCTGATTTTCCGTGGACTCAAGCTCGTCGGGCGGACTTGGCAGCAACGACAGAGCGTCGAGGAGCGTGGTCCCCGAGAGAGACAGATGAGCCAGGGCACAAAGGGCCCCTTCCCACACCCAGATGCTCCGTTCGCCCGCGTAGCGCCGAGGCAGGTTGGGCGTCTGCCCTCTGGCACCCGCAGCGTGAATGCGTCTCCACGCAGGGTCGTGCGCTACCAGCTTCGCCGGATTCAAGCCCTCCCGCTCCAGGTAGGCGCAAGCAAGGGGGTCAGCGAAACCGGCCTCGCGCCACGGGTCGAGAACGGTGATCGGCATCCCCAACGTGAAATGCCTTCGGACAAGCGAGGCGGCATCCCATCGGGCCATTGACGGATTTGGGGTGCCGTCGGCGGATCTGGCGGCCAGCTGTCCCGATCCGATCGAAGCAATGATGTCACCTTGGAACAGGTGCGCATACTGCTGGCGGTCACGCCCGTACATGGCGTTGGTGAGCCATGCAGGAAAGTGCACCATCCCGTTCCTGTCGAACCCGTTCACGCCCCAGATGCCTTCGAGCACGTTCCGCCACGGCTGTATCTGGTAAGGGTGGAAACCCACTGGAGGGGGAAAGGCGCCCTGCCATTCCTTCAAGCACCACATGCCGACGATTGGGCTTCCGTCGTCGATGATTTCCAAGATGGGGTGCGCCTTCAACATCTCGTCCGCGTGCCGTTGCAACGCAGCTTCGTCGATCTGCCTCCACCGGTTCAGCGCTCCGCGCAGGGCCCGATGGTCGGCCCGGTCAAAGTGCTGGAAACCCTCGTCGTTCTCAAGGCCTGTCGCTGTGCTGAGGTCGTAGCCCAGTTCGAACCGCGGCTCGGGCTCGTAGCGGATGGCTACACGGCCCCAGACGCGCTCATCGCCGTCGCCCCACGAGACCTCCTTGTACGACATCGCTGGCCACGGCGTCCATCCACGGTTGTCGTCTCCCGGCATCGCCACGCTGACCACCGCGACGTCCGCATCGAGATGGTCGTTGGAGTCGGTGATCACGAGATGGAGGACCAGCTCCATCCCCGGGACAAGCACGGGCCCGAAGGTGTGTCGGACCCGGTCTTCGAGCGGCACAGTGATGCATGCATCGCACCCGTCCAGCGTCAGATGCAGTGTTTCGCCCGGGACCTCAGAGACGACGCCGAGAACGCGCAGGATGCCTGGCGGCAGGGGTCCAAAGGGATACCCATTCCCGCGAGAGATTGCCTGCGCCCATGCCACGGTCGGTGACCGGTTCTCGGGACGGGGCCAGTTCAAAGCACTATTCAGCCTGATCGACACGCGGGCAGCGTACGAAAGTACAGCCCAGCTGTCTGCAGAATGGAGACGGTCGCGAGGGCTGAGCGCAAGGTCGACAGTCCCGGCGTGATCAGAACGAGAACTCGAGTTCCGAGCTTGTGCCCTAGGTCACCAGCCGTCTTGTCGAACCCTCGGATCCATCAGAATCGCCCAACCGTAGGACGATCCCTGCCGACTCAGCGCGCCCAGACCTTCGGCCGGCATGAGAACCAACGCGCGGTCGAAGTTGCCACGTGACAGGGCGGTTGATCTCCTCACCCTGGCGCGTGACACGAAGTTGCTGACCGGGACCTCTTAGGTGAAGGGAAGCCCATTATGGTCAGAAACTCGGCGCGTACCTGGTGTTGGATTCGTTCCCAGATCGTCTCGATGCTGGACACCGGCTCAGAGCTTTACAGCCGCCCGAGCGTCCTTCCACTTCAGGGCAAAGTCCTCCGCGACCGACCATTCCCAAGCGCCACCAGTGTTGGTGAAGATCACCGGGGTGTTCGCGCGCCCATACCCACTGCGGACCTTCACTGTTAGCGCTCCGAGAGCGGCGAAGGCCCACTTGGTCAGGCCTGCGTCGACGAAGTCGGCGTTGCGCCAAGCCTTGCCGGCCTGCTCAGACAGGGTGTCGAGCACGATGAGGAGAGTGTGGCCGGCTTCGCCGGCGAGGCGTGCTACGTCCTCGTGAGACCACGGAACGTCCGGAAGATCAGCGGCTGCCGGGGTTGTAGCAGCCTCCATCGCTGCATCCTGCAGCTCGACCGACGGTCCCGGCCAGATAAGGCACAGCGTGTCGACCATGGTTCTGGAGCGCTGCTCGATGTCGACGTCCGTCCACTCGTCGACATGTTCCGAGAGCAGTTCTTTGTTCAACACTAGCAAGGAGAATCGGTCCAGCAGCGATCGCTTCCCGACACCCGGTTGCCCACCCTCAGACAGCCCGCTCGCCTCGGAGTCGGTCCAGGGCCGGTTCGAGAGCGAACCATTGAGCGATTGCGTGACCAAGGTCAGATTACCGAGCGTGTTCACGCGCCGATCCCTTTCAATGGCCGCATCGTGGTCGAGCTTGGGATCGGTGTCCCAGTAGGTGCGCCAGCCACGAGGCATGATGTGCTCGATCTGCAGCCCGGTCGGCAGCTGCACTGCCTCGTACTTCGGATCGAGTTCGCGCTTGCGCTGCTCAATGGCGCCGAGCACAGTCCACAGCCGGTCCCGACGCAGGTTGTTGTACAGCCATCGACCAGGGAGCTCCTTACGGATCCGTGCATCTGAGGGCCACACCCGCGTCTCGGCGGTCTGTTCCGACAGGTAGGCGTGCAGAGAATCGCCGACCGAAGCACTGAACGACGAGTCGAGCACCTTGAGAATCGCCACGACGAAGCGGTTGACGTCCTTCGTGGTGAGGCCGAGCAGTGTCCGTCGTATAGCCCAGCTTTCGAGCGCGTTGAGAGCGATCTTGGCCTGCTCCTCCGGCACCGCGTGATTGTCCGATACCAGCCAGAGGAAGGCGGGGGTCGTCGCCGCGAGTTCCAGCCCCTCGATCACTCGGCGGTAGAAACTCCCCTGCGGGGTGGAGACGTCGAGCTGAGCAAAGCTGCGATAGGTGTCAGCATCCTTGCGCAGTTGGTCGAGAATCTGTTCGGCACTGACGGCCGATGTCAGCAGTGGTTCAGCATACTTCACGAAGACCCGGAAGGTGTCCTCTGCCTTCACTTCGTCCTGCCGCCGCATGGTGAGCCAGTACTGCAGGAAGATGTCGATACGCGAGCGCGTCAATCTCCCTTGACGGATCTCTTCGCGCCACCAGCCGGTATCGAACTCAGCCCACTTCGTGTCTGCCCAGCTGTCCACATTGGCTTTGAGCTGCTCTCCACGCCGGAACAACCAGTTCTTGATCAGGTCGGCCTTGAGCAAAGGCGTGCCGCGGTTGTTGAGAGTCTCGAAGATCAGTTGGGAGTCGTCATGGCCAGTGAGGTCAATGGCGACCAGTATCAGCCGATCTTGCAGGGTCGAGCTAAGCGCTTCGACCCGCAATACCTCGGTCCCCGGCGGCGCGGTGCCGTCGTCGTCTGGCTTGCCGACGATCCACCGCTCGGATTCCTCTCGAAAGAACCGGTGCCCCCTGCTGATCTGATGGTCTCCCGTAGAGGGACCTTGCGGGTCCATCGCCTCTTCGAAGGCCTTGCGGTCGGCCTGTGACGGCCACAGCTTGAAGCGTTCACGCTTGCCCTTGAAGCGGGGAGACAGGTTGAGGATCAGTTCTTCGAGGGATTCGGCCTGATCCTCGTGGCCTCGGCCGACCACCACTTCTTGGACCGCGTCCAGAAGAAGCTGGATGGTTGTCATCCGTTGCTGGCCATCGATGACGTGATGCCGGGTCACGTCTCCCGCGTTCGGTCGCATGGACTCGTAGACCACGGCACCGAGAAAATGGTGCGCCTCCACGTCGCTGTCCGGGTCTGTCTCCCGAGCACGCACGTAGGTCTCCGCAACCCGGGTGACATCACTCCAGAGCGGGGCCCACTGGTCCTCTTCGTTCCAGACGTAGGGCCGCTGAAACGCTGGGATCTCATAGTGCTCCTTACCCTCGAACAGCTCGCGAGGGCTCCGTGCGTGAGCTTCCATCAGGCTCCTCTTGCTTCGCTAGTGGCCGTTTCGCGCTGCATCGAGTAGGGCCGCCAACTCCCCTGCGGTCCCCGGTCGCCGCGACTTGATCCCGATGGCTGCCTTGATGGCGTCACGGAGTGGACCACGTTCCACCAGTTGGTTGATCTCCGGCTTGCGCACACCACCGTAGACCTCCTCGCCCGCGAGCAATGAGGCCATGAGGAGGCCAACTTGGTAGACGTCGTCGGCGGGACTCCACCAGGTACCGAGGTCTCTAGGCGTGAAATCCGGATTCAGCACATCGGCGTGAACGCCAGACAGATGCAGTCGGGCCTTGGTGATGCCGAAATCTCCCAGTTTCAGGACTTTGCGGTTGCCGACGAATACGTTGGGAGGAGTGACGTCCCGATGGGACACACCCATGTCGTGCAACAGCGCAAGAGGTTTCAAGAGCTGCCGAACGCGGAAGCCCACTTGCTCCCCGGTCCAGCTCTCGCCTTGGTTGAGCAGGTCGCGGACGGAGCCTGCCACGACGTACTCCATGTTGATGACGAAGACCATGCGCGACGACCTACCTCGCCGAAGTCGGGCAGGGAACGCGGACTTCATCTGAACGACATGACCTACGTTCTTGAGCAGGTTCGAGAAGTAGACCTCGCCGTGCCACTCATCCGAGTGGCCCGTGAACTTTAAGCACGTCTCACCGTTGCGCTTCTCGCCCCCATTGTCGTTGAGCTCATTCGCGAGGTAGGCCACGCCAAAACCGCCAGCGCCCAGCTTGCGCTTGACGCGGTACGAGACGCCGTGGACCTCGTCGTCGACGATCGAGCCATCCGGGATCGATTTCACTCAGAAGCCCCGCTTTGGTCCCCCTTGACCGCAAGCCCCGGAAGGTCGTCGACGATCGCCATGGTTTCGAGGCTGACAGTCACGATCCGGGCCAGTAGGTCGAGAATGTAGCGAGGGTTCTCGACCTCGCGGCTCCAGTCGTTGGGGTCGTTCACGATCCCAGAGGCCTTATCGGTCTTGACCTGGTAGCGGTCGAGGATCCACTCGACCGCTGAGCGAGATCCGAGTTGGTAGCGGTGCGCCGCCTCCGGGATGCCAGAGAGCGAGAACCGCGAGCTGTAGACGACGCTCGTCTTGTCGGCGACGAGCTTCTTGGTCTCGGGGTCACGGACCTTTGCGAAGGCCATCTTCTGCACTCGGTAGAAGTCGTAAGGGTCCTCCCCCACCGGCGGCTTCGTGTCGAGGCCATCGAGGGGGTATGGCGTCACCGACTCGTAGCCCAAGTGAAGGGCGGATAGCTTCCGACCCGCTTCGACGAACGGCCACGGGTCCTCAACCAACGGGATCCGGGGCAGCATCTTCTTAAGGTCGGCCGCGTATGTCTCTCGGTACTCCGGGCTGTGCAGTAGCCCGTAGACGTAGAAGAAGATGTCGTCCTTCGTGACCTGCTCGCCATAGGCTGTTGCGAACCGCATGAGCGCATCGTCGGTGACGTTGTCGATGCGTCGCCAGCCGTCAACCACCTGGCCTGTCTCCTCGAACTCAAGCATTTCTCCCTGTGCTACCGGTGCATAGCTCCAACGCGCGAAAAACTGCCCAACGCTGGATCCCCAAAATGCTATGTCGACCTTGGCATCAGTCATCAGCACCGAAAATGGCTTATCGTTACCCGCGCTGACGACGTAGAAACCCATGTTCTTCAGTGAACCCGGGAACAATCGGCCCAACTTCGCAGGCACCTCGATGACTTGGGAGTCATAGAACAGGTGCTGCTTGAAGAAGGGCCGGTATGACGCGACTGTCATCGCATCCTGCGCGAGCGAAAGCTCGCGCCCCTTTGCCAGTCGTCGGCGGAGCGCGCGACTCCAGCTGATCTCATCTCCTCCGGTGCCGCCGATCCTCTTGCGCTCGTAGCTGTCGGCGAAGCGCTCCATTGCTGAGCCGAGCGCTTCAGCGTTCGAGGCATAGACCCACGCATCGCGGCTGGATGTCAGACCATTCGACATCACGGCGAACACGCCGGAAAGACCCCCACCCTCGATTGGCATGAACGAGCCAAAGTCGGCGCTGCGCGTCGATATCCAATCTCCGTGCTCGTTGGCATGAATGATCCGAGGCTCGAGCCCGCTCACATCACGCCATGATGCGACGCGAGCGAGTTTCTCTTCCCGCGATAGGTAGTCTCCGACATCCACGTAGGAGATCGTCGCTGGACCGCTCTTCGTTGGGTCGCGGACAAGGAGCACGACTGCGACCGTGGCCCGACTGCTACCTCCGAAGATCTTCCCTCCTTCGCGGCGCGATTGCTCCCCGGCTGTGCGCTGATTACCGCGGAGGTTCAGCACATAGATCGAAGAGAACTCCTCCGTGAGACTCTTGCGCATGCCGTCGGCCGTGTTGGAGTCGAGCCAGCCACCATTGGTTACGTAGGCGATTAAGCCACGGTCCTGAATACGCAATGTGGCCCACTTGATCGCACGGATATAGGAGTCGTAGAGCGAGATCAGATTGGTGGCTGCCGATCGTTCAGCGAACGTGTTGCGAATGTGGGCGTCCAGGTTCGGATACTTCTCATTTTGATTGTTGTCGTTCGCACTGTCCTGGCCAGAGGAGTAAGGCGGGTTGCCAACTATGACGGTGATGGGTAGCTGCTTGAGCTTCTCCAGTCGCTCGTTGTTCTCGGGGAACACGTCTAGGTCCGGGGTGTCGTCGTCCTCCCAAGACTGGAATGTGTCGGTGAGGACGAGACCCGGGAACTCGATGTACTCATGGCCGGCGCTGCCGGTGCCATCAAGGCCACCTGTGGCGGCGATGGATCTCATCGCCTCGTAGTACGTGGTCTCGATGTTGACCGCAGCGATGTAGTAAGCGAGCAGCAGAATCTCGTTAGCGTGCAGCTCCTGGGCGTACTTCCGGGCGAGGTCGTGAGGTTCGATGAGCCCGAGCTGGAGAAGGCGGACCATGAACGTGCCAGTGCCCGTGAACGGATCGAGGACATGCACGCCCTCATCTGTGAGACCTTGGCCGAACTCCTGACGGAGCACGACGTCGGCGGAACGCAGGATGAAGTCGACGATCTCGACAGGGGTGTAGACAATGCCGAGCTTGTCGACAGTCTTTTTGAAGGCGGTGGAGAAGAACGTGTCGTAGAGCTCCGTAATGATCCGTTGGCGACCCTCCGCGGAGTCGATACCTTCGACTCGCATCCGAACGGAGTCGTAGAACTTCTCCAACGTGCGATTTTCGTCGTCGACGTTGTGGGCGTCGAGAGCGGCCAGCATCCGCTCCATCTGGCGCGCCACGGGGTTGTGCTCGAGGAACCGGGAGCCGGAGAAGAGTGCATCGAAGACGGGCCGGGTGATCAGATGCTGCGCGAGCATGTCGATGGCGTCGCCCTCCGTGATGCCATCGTTGAGGTTGCCGCGCAGGCCAGCAAGGAAGCGGTCGAACTCGTTTCGGACGTCGGTGTTCGGATCGCCGAGTAGAGCATGGATGCGCGTGGTCTGTCTGGTGGCGATGTCGGCGACGGACTTGGCCCAGTCGGTCCAGTAGCGGCGCGAGCCCACCTTGGCGACGATCTTGGCGTACATCGTGTCGCGGAGCAGGTCGAGGTCTTGAAAAGCCAAGGGGATCTCGAGCTGCTCGCTGCCGCCGTCGCGGCCGGCAGTGATCCCGATGACGTTGACCTTTGAGTCCCGCCTGGAGGTGAGCTCGATGCGGTTGACCATGGCGTCGAAGCGCTCGTCGTGGGCGCGCAGGGCCTGAAGCACCTCCCATACGGCGGCGTACCGCTTGTTGTCGGCAAGGGCCTGCTCGGCGCTCATCCCTGCGGGGATCCCGACCGGCAGGATGATGTAGCCGTACTGCTTGCCGGGCGCGAGCCGCATGACGCGGCCGACGGACTGGACGATGTCGACGATGGACTTGCGCGGGGATAGGAACATGACCGCGTCGAGGCCCGGGACGTCGACGCCTTCGGAGAGGCAGCGTGCGTTGGTGAGGATCCGGGCGGAGTTCTCGGCGGGCTCCTGCTTGAGCCAGTCGAGGCGCTGGTTCCGCTCGAGCGCGTTGAACGTGCCGTCGACGTGCCTGACTTGGCAGCGCAGCGGAAGGTCGCCGTTCTCCTCGAGGCCGGCGGAGCGGGCGTAGTGCTCGGTGATCTCGGTGAAGAGCTGCTCAACTCGCTTGGAGTCCTTGATGTTTCCCGCGAACGCCACGGCGCGCTTCATGGGTGCGGTGTCGGGCTCGAAGCTGTGCTCGGCTCGGCCGATCTTGGCCAGGCCGTTCCAACAACCGACGAGCTTGGCGGCATCGTCGAGACCAAGCTCGTTGTTCGCGTCCGAGAGCTGCTGCTGGAAGGTACGAGCGACGGACTCCTCGTCGACCGCGAGGACGAGGACCTTGTAGTCGGTGAGCAGATGGCGCTCGACCGCCTCGCCGAAGCCGAGCCGGTGGAACTCGGGGCCGTAGGTCTCGATGTCGTCCATGGTTGTGACGAGGGCGTTGAGCTCACCGGCCTTGGTACGGGACGCGTCGGTGTAGATGCGTGGGGTGGCAGTCATATACAGCCGCTTGGTGGCCCGCAGGTAGGCGTCGTCGTGCACGCGGACGAACGCGGACTCCTCAACCCCGGCGAGCGTTACGCCGGTGGTCCGGTGTGCCTCGTCGCAGACGATCAGGTCGAACGCGGGGCGACCTTCCTGAGCCTTCGCGACGACGTCGATGGACTGGTAGGTCGAGAAGATCACCGTCATGGCGTCGCGGTCAGCTTGGGCGGCATCCAAGCGAGCGCGAATGGCATCCACGTTGGTGGTCGCGGGCAGGGCGAGGTCGACGGCGGAAATGTCCTCGTCGTTGCTCGATCTCTTGGTGGACTTGGCATCGGAGCAGACCGCGAGGGGCCGAATCGGCACCTCGGCCTCCGAGACCCATTCTCTGACGGTCTGGGAGAGCAACGAGATCGAGGGCACGAGGAAGAGCACAGTGCCGCCGGCGCCGACATTCCGCTCGGCAAGGCGAAGGGAGGTGAAGGTCTTGCCGGTGCCACACGCCATGATGAGGCGACCGCGGTCAGTTTCGCCGAAGCCGGCCGTGACTTTCTCGATGGCGGTGCTCTGGTGCGGTCGCGGCTGCTTCTTGTGGTGGAGTGCGAGCTCGATGGTGACCTTGGCCGGATCGAGATACTGCCAATCGACGCGGGAGTGTTCCAGGTCGGAGAGGCCGATGCGGCGCACCGGCTTGGTCTGGTCCTTGAGGGCCTGCTCGGCGTTGCTGTTCCACTTCTCGGTGGTGGAGACGATGACCCGGTCCGCGAAGGCATTCGTTCCTGAGGCGGCGAGGAAGCTGTCGATCATCGGCTTCGTGACGTAGACGTGCGGTGCGAAGAACTTGCATTGGATCGCGCTGAGGTTGCCCGTGGTGGCGTCCCGGGCCACGAGGTCGATCCCGGTGTCGTGCTTTCCTTGGTTACCCGGCCAGTCCCCCCACAGCCAGACATCGGAGAACTGGTCAGCGAAGACCGGGTCGACCCGCAGGTATGACTGCACGAGCCGCTCGAACTTCGCGCCTTTGTCTGCTTCCGAGATCGCGCTCGCGCGCAGGTGGTCGAGGACCTGGTAGATCGATGTCACGCCCCGTTTTACCCCACTCGTGTTGCCAATGGGGTGACCAGCCTTGTTTGTCGCGTTTTTCCCCGCAGAGTCAGTGACTGCCCTAGCCTCGTCGGGCAGTCAAGACGGGGGGCGACATGGGCAGCCTGATCACGGGCGGCGGCAGCGGTGCCGTTGCATCCTCGGCGCACGCTGGCTGCCCTCGGTTCCGCGCAACCGACCGCTGCTCACCGGTCGTACCAGCCGCGCGCTCGCCACGACCTTGGGCTCGTCCGATACCACCGCTGGGATCCCAGCTGCCCGCTGGGTGCGGGCGATGGCCTTCGAGAAGCTGGTGCACGACGACGTGTTCGTGTCTGAAATCCAGACCTGCGCTGCCGGACTGCTGCAAATGGGCCGACCGAACGCTGTCCGGGTTCGCTGGGCGCGCGATGCTGTCGACGAGACCGCCGACGAGTTGTCAGGTGTGCACCTGAAGGCTCGTCACGCCGGCCAGGCGACCATGCTCTTCGGACACCGCGTGCCCTTCGTCGGCCTCGAAGGAGCCCGTGCGACGGACGTGCGCTCAGACTTTGCGATCGTTGCCCCTCAGCGGATCCTCGACGCCTTCACCCGTGGACGAATCGACGCTGCCACAACCCCGATTGGGGGATGGCGTCACCACTGTCTCGGGGAGCCTTTAGGGTGCCGACCGTGACCAACGACCTGATCACCTGGATCGAAAAGCAAATCGACGACGACGCGACTCTCGACGACGAAGTCGGCCTTCTCGTTCTTGCCGCCTTGGAGGGCGACGACGAGCTTGATGAATACCTCCAGGGTGGGACGCCGGCGCGTCGAACCGATGCCGCCGACGCCGCGACTGCTGCTCGCCCAGCGACGGGCGCGTTTCTTCGATCCATCGAGGTGACCGGTTTCCGGGGAATCGGGCCGTCAGTGACCCTCGCACTGGAACCGGTTCCCGGGCTCACTGTCGTCGCCGGACGCAACGGATCCGGCAAGTCAAGCATCGCCGAAGGGCTCGAGATGGTCCTCACCGGAGACACGTACCGGTGGAAGAACAAGAAGTCGACCCAGTGGGCGGACCGCTGGCGCAACCTTCACCACCAAAGTGAGACCGAACTGCTCGTTGAGCTAGTCGAGGAAGGCGCAGGGCCGGTTGTCCTGCGCACACGGTGGCCCGCGGGCGCAACCGAGGTCAACGAGCACACCACTGTTGCCCAACGGACCGTCAACGGGACCAGAGGGCCGTCAGAGGCCGCAAAGACACTGGGCTGGGGCCCTGCCCTCGAGACCTTTCGTCCGTTGCTGTCCTACGACGAACTCGGTGGGCTCTTGGAGGCCCGCCCCAGTGACCTCTACGAGGCGATCGCCAAGGTGCTGGGCACCGAGCAGCTCGGTGAGGCGCTACTCCGGATCCAATCCCGGTTGAGGCAGCTTGCCGCGCCGCAGAAGGCGGCGACCGCCGACCGGCGATCGTTGCAGGCCCAAGCCGAAGCACTCGCCGACGAGCGGGCCCAAACGGTAGCGCCCCTGCTCAAGAAGACGGCACCGGACACGGCGGCGATCCGCGCAGTCGCGACGGGAGTGGTTATGCCTGATCGCGGTCTTCTCGGGTCTCTCCGCGTGTTGGCCCAGTTGGAGTCGCCCCAGCGGGCCCAAATCGCCGCCGCAGCGACGCGTCTACGTGCCGCGGTCAGCGCGATGGCGGCGGCCGGAGAGGCAGAGAGTGCGCGACAAGTCGCCCGCCTCGACGTGCGTCGTCAGGCCCTCCGCTTGCATGCAGAGCACGGCGAGCAATCCTGCCCCGTCTGCGACATAGGCACGCTAGACGACACGTGGGCCCACACGATTAGCACGCTGATTTCACACGAGGAGGCCGAGTTGCGGGCGCTCTCGGACGCACAGGCAGAGCTGACCGCGGCTCGTCGAGCACTCCGCGCACTGGTCCGGAACCGCCCGTCGGCGACTGACCGCGCGCCGATCGACGAGCTCGAAACCGTTGTGAGTGAGGCTCGGAAAGCTTGGGATGCCTACGAGACTGTGCCCGACGGCGACCTCGCGCTCGCCGACCACCTGGCACAGCACGCAGATGAGTTGGAGTCGACCGTCGCGACCGTGCGTGCCGCGGCCACGGCCGCGCTCACCGAGCGGGACGATGCCTGGGCTCCGATGGCGGCCAGGATCGCCGCCTGGTGCGAGACTTGGGACCAGGTCGCTGAGAGCAGGCCAGCGGTCGACCGACTCGCGGCTGCCGAGAAGTGGCTCAAGGTGAACGACACCCGCCTCAAGAACGAGCGGATCGCCCCGATTTCGGAAAAGGCGAAGCACGCCTGGGGACTGCTCCGGCAAGAGAGCAACGTTGATCTCGGCGATCTCCGCCTTGAGGGACAGGCGACTCGGCGACGCGTCGCCCTCACCGCCACCATCGACGGGACGGACGCTGGAGGTGCCCTGACAGTGATGAGCCAAGGTGAGCTCCACGCGTTGGCACTCGCGCTCTTCCTACCACGGGCCACCCTTGACGAGTCACCCTTCCGATTCGTCGTGCTCGACGACCCGGTTCAGGCAATGGATCCGGCGAAGGTTGACGGACTCGTCGCCCTTCTGTCCGAGATCGCTGAGACTCGCCAGGTCATCGTCTTCTCGCACGACGACCGCCTCCCGGCGGCTTTGCGTCGCAAGGTCACCGCAGCCCGGATCTACGAGGTCGTGCGGGGCCCGGACTCCTCAGTGAGCATCAGTGCGACGGAGGACCCCGCGGCTCGATACCTCAACGATGCTGCCGCTCTCTGCCGGGACACCAAAGTCCCCGACGAGACGCTCCGTCGTACGCTTCCCGGCTTGCTCCGCATGGCGATCGAGTCCGCCGCGCGCGACCGTTTCTTCTCCACCAGGATCTCGCGCGGCGAGCCGCTCCACGACGTCGAGTCGACATGGAACGACGTGCACGGCACCAGCCAGAGAGTGAGCCTCGCGATCCATGCCGAGGTCAAGCCGCTCGATGGCTGGCTCCGCACGGAGTGGCGCAGGAAGGGCATGGGTGTGGCCACCAGCGGCTTTCACAAGGGGCTGTACGCCGGTACTGACCCACTCGATGCGGTCCAGCACACGCGAAAGATGGTGCACGACATCAAGTCAGGAACCAAGTGAGCGAGTCCGCAACTCTCCTGGAGCACGCGTCGGCAGTTTTCGCGGAATCCAGCACGTATGGCAACCGCGCCGCGTGCTGGATCGCCAGATCCGCTCTCGAGAGTGCGGTCGACGAGCTCCTCGCGGCTCGAACGCGTGAGGCGCCGGAGGCAACCATGCGAAGCAAGCTCTCTGTGCTGCAAGTGGCCTACGAGCATGAGGGGCATGTAGCCGCGAGTGCCGAGTACGCGTGGAATGGCCTTTCGCAGACGTGCCACCATCACGCCTTCGAACTCACTCCTCCGAGCAGCGAAGTTCGCCACCTGATCGACTTGGTGACGGCTCTCGTCCGGCGGGCCTCTCAGGCAAGCGGATCCGTCGGTTAGAACGTAACCGGCGGCTCGGTCGGAGATCGGCGCTGCAGGCGGGATGATTGCGCGACCCGCCCGAGCTCACACGGTCGAGGCCATGACCCGCGATCAACTCATGGAAACCTGCCGCCACTGCGGCCATGCCCTTGACCCCCACGTGATGGCGCTTGTCATCACGAAGCCTCTTCCGGCAGGGGTCATCCAATGTCCTGAGCACGACTGCCGATGCGTCGCGACCTGAGGACTCAACCCCACACGGAACCCGGAGATAGCAGCTCAACTGGAGCGAGCCGTCATCGACGAGCTCAAGAGAACCGGCCGCCACGTGGACTGACAACGTCGTGATGGGAGAAGACAACCGAGGTGGGGAGGCGCAGCGCGCCTCCCCACCTCTCATGCGTGCAGCATTGTGATGCCGTGGGTGAGGTTGTCCCTCACCTTCTGCCGGGCCTTCCCTCCGATGTCCATGAGGCGTTCCAGCGTCTTGTGCGCTTGGCCTGCCAGACGGCCCACCTCGTCAAACTCGGTGAGCCCCTCGAGGGCCACTTTGAGCCGGGCCTCAATGGCGCCGAGGTCGACCTCGGCACTGTCGTCCCTGCGCACGGTGAGCAGGGCGATCTGTTCGCGCAGCAGCAGGTAAATCAACGACACGGCCTCGGGGTCTTCGGCGCAGACGACGAACGAACTCGTGCCGAGCCGGAGGAAGCTGCCACCGCCGGGGACCTCGGCCCTGGTCGGGACGACGACGATCCCGCCCGCGGCCTCGCGAACGCGGCACCCGGAGCTGATCTCGTCGCGGAGGTTCTTGACGGTCATGGCACGGGAGCGGTGCTTGGCCTCGAACACGATCCGAATCTGACGACCGGGGCCGGTGATGGCTTCGGACAGGGTCGCGACCCCGTCGCCGGTGCGCCGGGTGGTTCCCCCCACGCCCGCTTGTCCGCCGGTGGCTTCGAAAAGGTCTCCCGCGCCGACGACGATGCCATGGAGCAGGGCGAGCGTGTCCTCCTCGTTGGCGGCGCCGACCGCGCGGCTGCTCTTAGCGCCGGCGGCTTTGGCCGCCTGCGTTGCCTCCACGAGGGTCCGGACAAGCACGAGCTGCTCGCCGAGCTCCTTGCGGGTGCTGCTCAGCTCTTGCAGGAGATCCTGACGCAGCATCCGTACGGGCCCCTCGGTGTCGAGGGACAGCGCGTCCCGTACGGATTCGGAGTGCCTTGCCAGGGCGGCGGTGAGCTCCTGCAGGCCAGCACTCTGGACCGCACGGGCGGCCTCGGCCACGTTGGCCCGCACGCTGCCCGCCTGTCCGGCCAAAGCGGCCTCGACTCGTGCGGGCAGGCTGTCGAGGATGGACGTCGCGGTACGCGCGACCGCGTCCTCCCCCTCGCGGAGTCTGACCAGCGTCTGGTCCAAGCCGCTGAGGGCGGCTTCCGACTTGGCGTCGACGCGTTCGGCGAACGTGTCGAGGGTTCGCGTGAGCGAACCGGTGTCAATGGCGGCGGTGCCCATCGAGAGAGCGACGAGGCCAACCGGCAGGGCGCGTCGCACCAGCTCCGTGGCTGCGTCAGTGCCGTGC
Organism: Intrasporangium sp. Soil_C_50; assembly: GCF_057656595.1. Classification (NCBI taxonomy): domain Bacteria; kingdom Bacillati; phylum Actinomycetota; class Actinomycetes; order Micrococcales; family Intrasporangiaceae; genus Intrasporangium; species Intrasporangium sp. Soil_C_50. The sequence continues at coordinate 66,791 of NZ_JBDGKB010000013.1, read as the reverse complement.
TCGTTCTCGTGCGATCGCACGAGCGAGGCGGCCTCGGCATGGGTCACGGAGAGCTCGTAGAGGGTGACGACGTCGCCGTCAACGCTGACACGAGCCGAGCTCCGAGGGATGTGCGCGAGTGTCACCGAGCACCTCCACGAAGAGACGGGATCGGCAGGTCGGCGGGGAGGCCGAGACGCGCCCGGCGACAGGTGAGACAGGTCTCCGGCGGCGTCTGCGCGACGTGGACAAGGCTCGCTTCCCACGCGATGAGCTCGTCGATGAGCTCCGGGTGGTCGGGCGCTCGCTGGGCGAGCGCCTCCTCGACGTGCATCTGCATCTCGCGCAGGCTGGCCTCGTCGGCGTTGTCGTGCGCGGCAGCGGACGTGGCGCGCTGAGCGAGGTCCACCCAAAGTGCCAGTAGTCGTGAGAGGTGCTCGTCCCGGGGTGGGATAGGGCTGGCTGCCCGCAACGTGGCGAGCAGCGGCTGGGGTGTTGCTGTCATGAAGACTCCAGCGGGATGACCGCAGCACGGGGGCTGCTGCCCCCGTCGTCAGCGGGGGCTCTGGTTTGTGGCCCGCATCGACCTGTTGCAGCGGTGTCCCCCATGAGTAGTAGCCCGATCGGACTTTCTTGAAGTTGTCGCATCTGCCTGATTGCGCCGAGAGCAGGACCGCGGACGTTGCGATCTGGCCGCGCTATCGGCCACGTCCTGTCAGCCCATCAGAAGGATCCATCGAGATGATCGACCCCACGCCCACCACGCCCGATGTCGCCGACGTCGCCGTCATCGTCCGCCTCCCTCGGGAACTGCGCGACGCGCTCAAGCAGCGCGCCGCCATGGAGGACCGCTCAGTGGCGTCGCTCATGCGCCGCGCAGCGCGCGCATACCTCGACAGGGGCCTCGACCGATGACCACTGCACTCCGCGCCGCCACGGCCGCCGCGCCACCGCATCAGGAGTCCGGGCGCGACGAGTCCTTCGAGATGTTCGGTCGGCTGCGCTTCGCCCAGGTCCTCGCTGAAGCCGGACAGGCACCGGCCCTGTCCCCCGCCGCATTGCCGGGTCTCGCAGGAGACATCGTCAACGGACTCGCTCCGATCACCGAGGCGAGCCCGGCCGCCATGCTGGCGACCCTGCTCACCGGCATCGGCACGATGTGCGGTCCCAACGCGCACGTCTTGGTCGGGTCAAAGCCGCACTACCCCAACATCTTCTCGCTCGTCGTCGGCGCGAGCGCCAGGGCACGCAAGGGCACCTCGGCCGCCGCGGTGCAGCCCATCCTCGATGCGGCCGACGACCCGGCCCGGCCCTTCTTCCCTGGCCACGTGCTGCTCGGCGTGAAGTCCGGCGAGGCCCTCATCCAAGGTGCCGTCGACGCCGGCGACGCGTCGCCCCCACAGCCGTGCACAACAGATACTGGCCTACCGGTCAGCGATCAGCGGCTGCTCGTCGTCGAGGAGGAGTACGCGCGCTTCCTTGCCGCAGCCGCGAGCAAGGAGTCCATCCTGTCCAGCATCCTGCGCGAAGCCTGGGACGGCGGAACGCTCACCAACAGGACCCGCCGGGAGACGCTGGAGGCAAAGCACGCCCATGTGGGCATCATCGCCCATGTCACGACGCCCGAACTGCGCAGCAGGCTGACGGCGACCGACGTCTACAACGGATACGCCAATCGCTTCCTGCACGTCTGGAGCGCACGGTCTGGGCTCCACCCCGAGCCCGGCAGGCTGCCCGCGAACGTAGTGCTTCAGCTCGGCAGCCGCGTCCGTGACGCCGTGGGCTTCGGACAGTCCGCCGGCGAGATCGTGCGCAGCCCCGAGTTCACGTCAGCGTGGGACCGGCTCTACCGGATCATCGAGTCCCAGCCGAGCGGTGGAAGCACCTACGACAGTCTCACCGCGCGGGGAACGGCTCACATCCTCCGGTTGTCCCTGCTCTACGCGCTGCTCGACCAGTCCGCCGCCCTGCGCGCGTGCCACCTGGAGGCAGCCAAGGCCTTCTGGGAGTACTGCGAGGCCACCGTCGCTCACATCTGGGGCGTCAGCCTCGGCGACTCGCGCCTCGACAAGTTGGCCAGCGCCGTGCACCGCGCGGGCAGGGTCGACCGTACTCAGGTCAACCACCTCTTCTCGAACAACCTCGACAGGCCGAAGATCGACGAGCTCATCGGCAAGCTGAGCGAGATGGGTCTCATCCGCGTCGACAAGATCCCAACCCGTGGCCGGCCGCGGGAGGTCCTTGTGAGCCTCGCGGCGTGACGACGAAACGAAGTAACGAAGGAAGTCCTGCACGGACTTCCTTCGTTGTTTCGTTTCGTCGTCTGATCCGTCCTCCGAACGACCACCCCGCGACGCGCGGTGGCGGTCGACCGCGCCTCGTCCCGCTACCCCTCCTCGGGGCAACAAAGGTCACCCGTTGCCCGCCATCACCGGGCCCCGACGGTCCCGGGCATGACGTCGCCCTTGGAGACCCCCGTCGCAAACCCCGCCCTCGTGCGCTACGACGCCGAAGTCCGGCGCCTGCGCTCGATGGAGCCGGAGCAGTTCGCCGTCGAGCCTGACCGCGCACCGATCCTTGCGCCCTTGAAGGTTCTCCCCGCGTTGTAGAAGTGGGCGTCCATCTCGGTGGGCGTGAGGTTCTACATCGGTCCGATTGCGCCAGAGGTGGTCGCCGGCACGGTACCGGGCACCCAACCCGAGGAGCCCTGTTGAACCTGTACACCGACCGCAAGGTCTACCACCGCCTCGCCGCCAAGTTGCCCGACTGCACGCCCACCCACTCCGACTGGATCCGGTTCTCCGTCCAGGGCGACCTCGTCGGCGTGGCCGGGCAGCGTGCAGCCCACTGCAGCACCTACGCACCTAACCCCCACATCGCCACCATCAGCCAGTTCCCGGAGAGCGCATGGGATCCCCAGCAGCCAGACGTGGGCGCCCGGTTCGGCATCGTCTGGCTCACGTTGGCTGACCTGCACCACAACGCCACCGGAGACACCCCTGTCGCCGCCGTGGTTGCGGTGGGCGACACCATCTTCTTCAACATCACGCTGTCCACCACCCAGAAGCACATCCCTCGAGAGGACGGCGAGGACGAGAACGGCGTCACCCGCCTCATGCTCGGGGTGCTCAACCACTACCCCTCCCTGCGCGCGTCGCGGTTTGCCGAAGACGTCACCCGAGCCGGACGAGACGAGGTGGACTGGGCCGCCATCACCGGCAAGCACAAGACGCGAGCCATCGCCATGCACTTCGGCGGCCAGCGCTTCGACCCCACACAGTCCGGAGACTGGCTCGCGCTCAGCGCGCTCGGGATGGTCAGCGGCAACGACGACCCGATGAGGCGACGCAAGCTCACCGGCAAGCGCCTCATGAAGTACAAGCTCGGCGGCGCCGCAATCTCCGAGACGCAGATGCCCCACGGCTGGCACCACAAGAAGGACCACCACGGCCGACCGGTCACGGAGGGCGAGCGCGGTCTCATCCCGGAATCGGACCCGGCGATGATCCCGGTCCTACGGGCCCTCTACGACGCCCACGCCGCCGGTGAGACGTACAAGAGCTTGGCCACGCGCCTGATCGCCTTCGAGGAGGAAGGCCCGATGCGCCGGCGGGACCACACGGACCTGGACAACACCTACGCCGACCTTGCGGGAGACGACCAAGGCAGCTACGACGCGGTCAAGAGCGTCTTCGTCCGCAGCAGCTACCGCCCACGGGTTGCCCCGTCAGAGCAGGCAGTTGCACGGTACCTGGCGGGCGAGGACCCGAGAGAGGTGTTCGACGCCGACACCAGGCTCTACCTGGCCAAGGTCGAGCTCGTCCGCACCGGCCGCTACTTCCGACGCCTGAAGAACGACATTCGCGGACGCAACATCGTCCTCGACGGCATCCCTGCTCAGTACAAGGACGACCGCGACGAGAAGGGGTGGTTCGACGTGCTGTCCGAACCGTGGGCGTGGCCGGTCAACCCCGACGGGGTGGAAGTCGCAAGCTTCGGCATCGCAGACACAACCTGCCGCGAGGTGGGGGCACGACTGCTGCGCGAGCTGCGGAAGCCCAAGGAGCCGACGGGCGGCCGGGCGCACCAGCACGTGGCGCGCCGCGCCCTGCAGAGGTTCGAGAACTGGAGCGTCGACCCAGGCCAGGCCGGGAGCATGTATGCGGACGAGGCGACCCAGTGGGGCGTGGAAGCCCGCTGCAACAACTCCGGGAAGGCCAACTTCATCGTCCTCTTCCGCCGCGCCTCAATCAGCGAGCGTCCCCGCAAGGGATGGAGCTTCTTCGGCCACGGGGAGAACAAGAGGGACCACATCGCGGCGACCGGCAGCCTCAGCGAGCTGTCCGGTTCAGTAGCCCACCACCTGGACGCCGCGGTGCGCACCCTGCTCGACCCGTCCACGGTGGCATCGGTCCGGGAGGTGGCCGCCACTGCGTCGCCGGTCGACGAGTTCGCGGCCCACACGAGCAAGCTCACCCGGCTGCGGCATGAGGCAGACGAGCTCCGCAAGGAGGCCCAAGGACACCGATCCCTTGCCGCCCGTGCCAGCATCGCGGGCAACGACCGCGAGGCAGATGCGTACGCCGATCAGGCGAGCGAGGTCGCCGCGCGGGCCGACGCCCTCGCCGCGGACGCGGACCGGCTCGCGCGCCAGCTCAAGGAGCAACGCGATAGCCATGAACGGGCCAGCCGACAGGACGCCGGCGACGTGAGCCTCGCCGCTTACCTCGTCGTCGGGCTCGAACGAGCCTCACGGGACAACGGCTCCGGCAGCGCGCGCCTCGGACTGCTCTGCGACGAGCACCTCGTCGACTGGCAGTTCCAGGCGAGCGGCGACGACATCGCGTGGTCCTGCAACGCACTCCTCCCCCTCGCCACCGGCGGACGGTCGCGCTACCGCTCACCGGCACGGTGAGCAACGTCCGCACGCGGACGGGCAAGGCGCTCGCGAACACCAGCACCGTCGTGCGCTACCTCTTCGAAGAGGGCCGTGACCTCACCGCGGTCTCCGAACTGCTCGGCGTCAGCCGCGCCGGCCTCCTCAAGCGCAGGGTCATGCCGTGGCTCGTCAGCCAGGCTGTCACGGCCCGGGGCGCCAAGTGCGCCCTCGTTGACCACCCCCTGAATGAGGTGCGCCGCAGCATCTACGCCCACCTGGCTGCCGTCGACGGCGCCCAGCCGGACAGCGCCTACACGCAGCTGCTCCGCCGCACCTACCTCGACCCCCAGCTGTCATGGGGCGACGCAGCGGTACCCGACGACACGACATGGATCCAGCACGCCCTAGACATGCTTACCGCAGACACCGAGACCCGTCGTCACGGCCTTCCCGTCCTCGATGTCGCCCTCGCACTCGGCCACACCGAGGCCGAGATCCGCGAGCTCGCCAGGCCGCAACGGCGCTCCGGCGGCTTCACACGCCCGCGCTACTTGGTCTACGCGGACACGTCCAAGACCAGGGTCAAGGCCATCCCGTGCCCGCACGACCGTTGCCGTGGTCGGCGCCACGCCGACCACGTCGCCCTCCTACCCGAGGTAGCCGCCAGCGGGTTCGGCGTCATGTGCCGACGCTGCCGGCGCGCACCGGCGCAGCATGATGAGTGGCCGGTCACCCAGTTTCCGCAGTCTTACCTGTCGTCATGGACCAACCGCGGACCGGGCGGCAGCCTGCGGCTCGAGGGACAGACCGTCCCCGTCGGTGTGCGCACCAACAAGCGCCGGTGACGTGTGCCGCAAGGGAGATGCTCGACATTCCAGACGCACGGCGTTCTCGAGCCCTTCGGCGACAGCCAGCGCGTGGCGATTGCACCAACGGGCGCCGTGTGACCGTCAGTGAGTGGGCGCAAGCTGCCCTCGGTGCCCTCGGGTGCCCTGCCGGGCGAGCCGGCAGGGCACCCGAGGGCGTAAGCCATGTCACGCAGGCAAGGCGGCGGGCGCCAGTGTCCGGGCGAACACGCCCGAGACGTCGTCGACCGTCAGCGAGCCCCGGAGCCGCAGCAGCTCAGCCTGCGCCCGGCCCAAGGCCGCGACGAGGGTGTCCACCACCGACTCGGCCACCTTCTGTGCACCCGTCCCCGCCGACGCGGACGCGGACTGGCGCTTGCCCATCAGGAACGCGACAGCACGGTCCACCAGCCCGGACACGAAGTCCAGCGCCTTGGCCAGCAGCGCCGTGCCGACCTCCCCCAGCACCGCGCGAACGATGTCGACCGCCACGTCCACTACTACCCGGGCCATCGTCGAAAGACTCATCTCGCAACTCCTTCACGCCGTGACGCTCCCCTGCTGGTCGCGTCAACTGCCCCGACCGTACGGCCCATCACCAGCCGTTCTGTACGCCTCATTGCGGGGGACTGACACACTGGCCTCGTGCCCCGCTCCGCACTGTCACAGGCCGACCAGGATCTCCTCAACCACCTTGCCGAGGAGGGCTTTCCCTGCTCTCGGAACCAGCTCGAACGGTGGCGCCAGCACGGCCTCCTCCCGCGCGCACTCGTCCTGCACCTCGGGGCGCGCGGGAACGTAGCCACCCACCCGGATGAGACCCGCGAGATCGCGGCAACGCTAGCCGCCAACTCCGCCCGCGGTCGTCCGTGGCAAGTGCTCGGGCTCGTTCTCATCGCCGACGGCCTCATCGAACACATGACGATCGACGTCATCCGCGCCTGCCTGCGGTGGTGCATCGAAACCGCCGCCGCGAACGAACAAAAGCGCATCGAACTCGTCATCGCACAACTCCACGGGCGGCACATCACCCAACCAGACCCCGTCGACATCGCCGAGGCCGTCGCCTGCCTCACCGGATCCCGCATCGACCGAGCCACCCTACACGTACTGATGCCCCTCATCACCCAGCGGTACCCACACTGGCCCGCCCGGCGCCGGCGCGCCCTCATCCGCAGCGGAACCGTGTGGACGGTCGCCGAGTACCTCGGTGAAGAACTCACCGACGACCTCAAAGCCATCGCGCAGGGATGGGACACCTGGGAGGAAATGCGCGACGCGCAGGGCGACCGCCTTGGCAGACCCACGCTGGACGACCAGCGAGTTGCCGTAAGTACCCTGACTCCGCGCGAGTTCGCCCTCCTGTGGTGGCACCTCGCCCTCACCAGCATTCGCGAACCCCTCCACGTCGGGGGAAGCCTCGCCCGCGCCGCGGCCCAACTGCGGTACGTCTACTCCAACGGCTACGACCACCCGCTGCCTGAGGAAACGTTGGACGGCCTGTTCGACGACCTGGACGACCTCCTGGCCGGCAGCGACGTCGATCACGACTAGCGGCCGCCCGTATGCGATCGCCAAGTCGCCTCACCCGGCGAATGCTGCGGCCGCCGGTCTGTCACATAGCTGTCACACAGCGCGTTCTGATGAGTGCCGAACGATGCCCCGATCAACCTCGCCCCGGGACGCAAGCGGGATCCTTTTCCGTCCTCAGCGGCCGGTACGATGCCGCTGACCTGCGCTAACGCCGGTCCGTCCACTTCAGGAGCTGCCTTGCCATCACGATGCGCTGGACCTGGTTGGTGCCCTCGTAGATCTGGGTGATCTTGGCGTCGCGCATCATCCGCTCGAGCGGGAAGTCGCGCGTGTAGCCGGCGCCGCCGAGCAGCTGGACGGCGTCGGTCGTCACCTTCATCGCGACGTCGGAGGCGAAGCACTTGGCAGCCGCGCCGAAGAAGGAGAGGTCCTTGTCGCCGCGCTCGCTCTTCGCGGCGGCGACGTAGACCATCTGGCGCGCGGCCTCGAGCTCCATCGCCATGTCGGCGAGCATGAACTGGATGCCCTGGAAGTCGGCGATGTGCTTGCCGAACTGCTTGCGCTCCTTGACGTACGCGAGGGCCTGGTCGAGCGCACCCTGGGCGATGCCGACGGCCTGCGCGCCGATCGTGACGCGGGTGTGGTCGAGCGTGCGCAGCGCGATCTTGAGGCCGTCGCCGACCTGCCCGACGACCCGGTCGCCCGGGATGCGGACGTTGTCGAAGTGCAGCTCGCGCGTCGGGCTGCCCTTGATGCCGAGCTTGCGCTCCTTCTCACCGAACGTGAAGCCCTCGTCGGACTTCTCGACGACGAACGCCGTGACGTTGCCGCCGCGCGGGCCGTCAGGGTCGGTGACGGCGAGCACCGTGTAGTACTCGGAGACACCGGCGTTCGTGATCCACGACTTCTGGCCGTTCAGCACCCAGCCGTCGCCCTCTTGGCGCGCACGGCACTTCATCGACGCGGTGTCCGACCCGGCCTCGCGCTCGGACAGGCCGTAGGAGAACGTCGTCCTGCCCTGCGCGAGCGGCGGCAGGTACCGCTGCTTGAGGTCGTCACTGCCGTCGAGGATCAGCGGCAGCGAGCCGAGCTTGTTGACGGCCGGGATGAGCGAGGCCGACGCGTCGACGCGAGCGACCTCCTCGATGACGATGCACGTGGCGAGCGCGTCGGCGCCGACGCCGTCGTACTCCTCGGGCACGTGGGGGGCGAAGAAGTCGGACGCGACGAGGGCGTCGTGCGCCTCCTGCGGGTAGCGCGCCTCCTCGTCGACCGCGGCGGCGTACGGGGCGATCTTGTCCTCGGCGATCGCCCGGATCGCCTCTCGCAGGGCCTCGTGGTCCTCGCTGGTCCGGAACAGGTCGAACTCGGCATTCGTGCTCACGGCGGCGATCCTACTCGCCGGTTCGGATTAGTAGGACGTCCTAGTGATCGACACCACGGTCGCCGCGCCGGCTCCGCCGTGGCGCACTTCCAGCGGCAGGCCACGCCGACGCGTCCACGATGAGGACATGCGCTCCCACGTCGCGGACAGGCGTCCGTACACTCGCCGTTAGGTCATGAGTGTCAGCGTCAAGCCCCGGCTCGCTGGCCGGCAACCCTCCCACCGCGGCGGGGTGCCCCGGGTGAGGACCTGGCCCGTCGTCGCCAGCCGGCGCGCGGGCAAGCGCGGAGACTCCCTCTCCCGCACCGACCCGTCGGTGCGCCGGACCCGTCCACGGGGCACCCGGTCACCGACCGAACGAGGAGAACGACCGATGACCGAGCCGAAGTGGTCCTTCGAGACCCAGCAGATCCACGCCGGGCAGTCCGCCGACAGCGCTACCGGGGCGCGAGCCCTGCCGATCTACCAGACGACGAGCTACGTCTTCAACGACACGGACCACGCCGCAAATCTGTTCGGGCTCAAGGAGTTCGGCAACATCTACACGCGGATCATGAACCCGACGACCGACGTCGTCGAACAGCGCATCGCCGCGCTCGAGGGCGGCGTCGGCGCGCTCCTCGTCGCGTCGGGCCAGTCCGCCACGACCCTCGCACTGCTCAACGTCGCCGAGGCCGGCGACCACATCGTCGCGTCACCCAGCCTCTACGGCGGAACCGTCAACCTGCTGAAGTTCACCTTCCCCAAGCTCGGGATCGAGGTGAGCTTCGTCGAGGACCCCACCTCGATCGACGCGTGGCGCGCCGCCGTGCGCCCCAACACCAAGGCCTTCTTCGGCGAGACCATCGCCAACCCCAAGGCCGAGGTTCTCGACATCGAGGCGGTCGCGGCGCTGGCCCACGAGAACGGCGTGCCGCTCGTCGTCGACAACACCATCGCGACGCCGTACGTCATCCGGCCCATCGAGTGGGGCGCCGACGTCGTCGTGCACTCCGCGACGAAGTACCTCGGCGGGCACGGCACGTCGATCGCCGGCGTCATCGTCGACGCGGGCCGGTTCGACTACGCCTCGGACCCCGAGAAGTTCCCGAACTACAACACCCCGGAGGAGAGCTACCACGGTCTCGTCTTCGCGCGGGACCTCGGCGTCGGCAGCCCCCTCGGCGCCAACCTCGCCTACATCCTCAAGGCCCGGGTCCAGCTGTTGCGCGATCTCGGTCCTTCTGCCGCACCGTTCAACGCGTTCCTCATCGCGCAGGGCCTCGAGACGCTGTCCCTGCGGATCGAACGCCACCTCGAGAACGCCGCCAAGGTGGCCGCGTACCTGCAGGGCCACGAGCAGGTGGAGCGGGTCGTCTGGGCATCGCTGCCCGACAGCCCCTCCTACGCGACGGCCCGGAAGTACGCCCCTCGCGGAGCCGGCGCCGTCCTGTCGTTCGAGATCGCGGGCGGCCTCGAGGCGGGCAGGAAGTTCGTCGAGGCACTGACGCTGCACAGCCACGTCGCCAACATCGGCGACGTCCGCTCGCTCGTCATCCACCCGGCGTCGACGACGCACTCCCAGGGGCCCGACGCGGACCGGCTCGCCGCGGGCGTCACGCCCGGACTCGTGCGCCTCTCGGTCGGCATCGAGCACATCGACGACATCGTCGCCGACCTCGAGCAGGGCTTCGCCGCCGCGAAGGCCTGACACGACCGAAACCCGGGTGTGGCGGGTCGGCACGGCTGGCACCATGTCGGCCATGCCGATCCGCTACCCCGCTCCCCTGTGCCCCGGCGACCGGATCGGCGTGACGTCGCCGAGCTCCGGCGTGTCCGACGCCCTCCGGGGTCGGTTCGACCACGCCGTCCATTGCCTGCGCGACCGCGGTTTCGACGTCGTCGTCGGTGAGCTCAACCACGCCCCGAGCCACGTGAGCGGCCCCCGCGAGGCGCGCGCCGCCGAGCTCATGGCGATGCTGCTCGACCCGACGATTCGCGCGGTCGTACCGCCGTGGGGCGGCGAGACCGGCATCGACCTGCTCGACCTGCTCGACCTCGACGCCGTGGCCGCCGCCGAGCCGACGTGGTGCGTGGGCTTCTCCGACACGTCGACGTGGCTGACGCCGCTCACCCTCACCACGGGCATCGCGACGATCCACGGACAGAACCTCATGGACACCCCGTACGAGCTGCCCGCCGGCATCCTCCACTGGGTCGACGTCGCGGCGGCGACGCCGGGCGACGAGCTGGCGCAGCGCTCCCCCGGCCGGTTCCGCTCCAGCGGCTGGGACGACTACGCCGGCAACCCCACGGTCTCGCAGATGACCCTCGACGGACGCGGCACGTGGACCCGCATCGACCCCGGGCACGAGGGCGAGTCCGCACGCTTCTCCGGACGCCTCGTCGGCGGCTGTGTCGAGACGATCAGCTTCCTCGCCGGCGGCACGTACGGCGACGCCAACGCCTTTGCGGCACAGCACGCCCCGGACGGGCTCGTCGTCCTGCTCGACATCGCGGAGTGGGCTTCCTACGACATCTGCCGCGCGCTGCACGCGATGCGCCTGCGCGGCTTCTTCGACGCTGCGAACGGCGTCCTCGTGTCACGCACCAACGCGCCCGAGTCGAACGGTTTCACGCAGCACGACGCCGTCCGCGACGCCCTCGGCATGCTGGGCCTGCCGATCATCGCCGACGTCGAGTGCGGTCACGTCGCGCCGTTCTTCGCGCTCGTGCAGGGCGCCACGACGACCGTGGCGCACGACCCGTCGACGGGCACGAACACGGTCACGCAGCGTCTCACCTGAGGCCGGTCGGCAGTGACGGGTACGCTCGCCGGGTCATGGAGAAGCAGCTGGTCGGGTCCGAGCTCGAGGTCGTCGATGCCGAGGTGACGGGCGAGGCACCCGTCGCGGCGGACGAGCGCCCGCGCGACGACGGCGCCGCAGGCCGCGTGCTGCACGACGTCTTCGGTTTCAGCTCGTTTCGCGGCGCCCAGCTGGCCATCGTCGACCGCGTCGTCGCGGGGCACGACACCGTCGTCCTGATGCCCACCGGGGGCGGCAAGTCCCTGTGCTACCAGCTGCCCGCACTCGTGCGGCCCGGCGTCGGCATCGTCGTCTCGCCGCTCATCGCGCTCATGCACGACCAGGTCGAGGCGCTGCGCCTGCTCGGTGTGCGAGCGGCCTTCTGGAACTCCACGTCGTCCGCCGAGGAGTCCGACGCCGTCCGCCGGGATGTGCGCGACGGCCGCCTCGACCTGCTCTACGTGGCGCCCGAGCGCCTGCTCATGCCGTCGTTCCAGAGCCTGCTCGACGACGCGGCCGCGGGCGCCGGCATCGCACTCTTCGCCATCGACGAGGCGCACTGCGTGTCGCAGTGGGGCCACGACTTCCGGCCCGAGTACCTCCGCATCGCGGAGGTCACTGCCCGGTTCCCCGGCGTGCCGCGCATCGCGCTGACCGCCACCGCCGACGCGCTCACCCGCCGCGAGATCCACCAGCGGCTGCGCCTCGACGGCGCCGCGGAGTTCGTCTCGAGCTTCGACCGCCCCAACATCCGTTACGTCGTCGAGGAGAAGAGCGACGCTCGAGCCCAGCTGTTGCGTTTTCTAGAGGGCGGGAACGACGGTGCGGGCTTCCGCGGCTCCGCCGGCATCGTCTACTGCCAGTCGCGCAAGCGCACCGACGAGATCTCGACGTTCCTGCGCCAGCAGGGCTACGACGCGATCGCCTACCACGCCGGCCTGCCCAACGAGGCGAGGGCCGCCGCCCAGCAACGGTTCCGTCGTGACGAGGGCGTGATTGTCGTGGCGACCATCGCCTTCGGCATGGGCATCGACAAGCCCGACGTGCGCTTCGTCGCGCACGTCGACCTCCCGAAGAGCCTCGAGGGCTACTACCAGGAGACCGGGCGGGCCGGCCGCGACGGCGAGCCTGCAGTGGCGTGGATGGCCTACGGCCTGGCCGACGTCGTGCAGCAGCGCTCGTTCATCATGAGGTCCGACGGCAGCCCCGAGCACCAGCGCGTCGACTCGATGAAGCTCGACTCCATGCTCGCGTACGCCGAGGCCTCCTCGTGCCGTCGGCGTCTGCTGCTGGCCTACTTCGACGAGGAGTCCGGCGACTGCGGCAACTGCGACACGTGCTCGGAGCCGCCACAGCTGTGGGACGCCACCGTGCCCGCGCAGAAGGTGCTCTCGGCCGTGATCCGCACCGGTCAGCGCTTCGGCGCCGGGCACGTCATCGACGTGCTGCTCGGCAAGCGCACGGACAAGGTCGTGAGCTGGGAGCACGATCAGCTGCCGACCTTCGGGGTGGGCAGCGACCTCGCCGACCGCGAGTGGCGCTCAGTCATACGCCAGCTCGTCGCTCGCGCGGTGCTCGTGCCGGACCCGGGCCGGATGGGCGCCCTCACCATCTCGCAGGAGGCTCGTCCGATCCTCGACGGCGTCGAGAAGGTCGAGCTGCGCCGGCTCTCGGCCCTGCCGGCACGCAGCCGTTCGTCGTCGGGCTCGCGCTCGAGCAGGGGCGCGACCGAGGCCGGGGTCGGCCCGGCCGACCGGGCGCTCTTCGAGCTGCTGCGCAGCGAGCGCCGGTCGATCGCCGACGCCGAAGGCGTGCCGGCCTACGTCGTGCTGCCCGACCGCACGCTGTGGGAGCTGGTGAATGCCCGACCGAGCAGCAAGGCCGCGCTGCTCACGGTGAACGGCATCGGGCCGGTCAAGGCGGAGAAGTACGGCGCCGCGTTCCTGAGCCTGCTGGCCGGGCACGCCGGCTGAACCACCCGCGGCATCAGCCGACGACCTCGTCGACGAAGCACCAGCGCCACGTCTCCCCCGGCTCGATCGAGCGCATGACCGGGTGCTGCGTCTCGTGGAAGTGCGCCGTCGCGTGCTTGAACTCCGAGGAGTCGCAGCAGCCGACGTGCCCGCACTGGAGGCACAGGCGCAGGTGCACCCACGTCGTGCCGTTGCGCAGGCACTCCTCGCAGCCCTCGGGCGTGCGAGGCTCGGCGCACGAGTCGGTGTCCTCCAGGTGCTCGCACGGGGCCTCGATGGTCTCCACGGGCAACATCTCGCTCTCTGCCAGTCGTTCCTGCTGGTCGTCGATGCGCTCGAGCATCGTCTCCTCGAGGTCAAGCGCGCCCAGGACGACGCGGAGCACCGCTTGGTCGGCGCGGCCCTCGTCGCGCAGGCGCAGCACCTCGTCGCGCTCGGCCTGCAGCATCGCCATCCGGGCGCGCACGTACCGCTCGCTCGGCGTCTCGACGACGTCCACGCCGCGGGGGCCGAGGCGCTCCCACATCTGGTTGAGCCGGTCGTCGGCGCGCTCGCGCAGCGTCGCGCGGGTCACCTCGTCGACGTCGGGCATGGCGTCGAGCGCGTCGAGCCCGGCTCGCGTCGCGGCCTGGAGCACGGTCGCCGCCTGCAGCGCGTCCTCCCGCGGGTCCGGTCCGCGCACCCCGAGCCGACGCGCGAGGCCGGGGAGCGTCGTGCCCTGGATGAGCAGCGTCCCCACGGTGACGACGACCGCGACGAGCACGAGCACCTCCCGGTGCGGCGTCTGTGGCGGCAGCAGCAGGGCTGCCGCCAGCGTCACGACGCCGCGCATGCCGGCCCACGACAGGACGGCCGTGTGCGACCACGGCGACGGCGCCTCGAGCCGCAGCACGGTGGCCTTGAGCCATCGGAACGGGAAGATCCACACCGGTCGGGCGAGGAGCACGACGAGGAGCGTCCCGAAGGCCGCCCAGGCGATGGTGCCCCACGACAGCGTCGAGGCGCGCACCTTCTCGATGACGTAGAACACCTGCAGGCCGATGAGGAGGAACACCGTGTTCTCGAGGAGGAACTGGATCGAGCCCCAGTTGATCCGCTCGGCGAGGCGTGAGGCCCCGGTCTGCGACCGGGGCGAGCGGTGGCCGAGGACGAGCCCGGCGGTGACGACGGCGATGACGCCCGATGCGTGCAGCTCTTCCGCCGGCACGTAGGCGGCGAACGGCACCATGAACGACAGGACCGTGTCGAAGGCCGGCTCGGTGGAGAACCATCTGCGCAGCCACACGACGACGAGCGACACGACGAACCCGATCGCGGCCCCGCCGACCGACGCCCAGAGGAACTGCCCGACGACGCCACCGAACGTGACCGTGACGACACGGCCCCCGGTGGCGAGCCCGGCCGCGGCGAGCGCGGTGCTCAGCGCGACGAGGGCGGTCGCGTCGTTGACGAGGGACTCGCCCTCGAGGATGGTCACGAGGCGGCGGGGCAGCCCGATCTGACGCCCCACCGCGGTGGCTGCCACGGCGTCGGGCGGCGCGACGACCGCGCCGATGGCGAAGGCCACCGCGAAGGCGAGGCCGAGCACCTGCTGCAGGAAGAGCGCCACGACGAGGGCGGTGAATAGCACGAGGCCGACCGAGAGCGACAGGATCGTGCCCTTGTACGTACGGACGTCGACGAGCGAGGTCTGGATCGCGGCGGCGTAGAGCAGCGGCGGCAGGATGCCGAGGAGCACCACCTCGGGCGTCAGGACGACCTGCGGGACGAACGGCAGGTAGGACCCGAGGATGCCCACGAGGATGAGGACGAGGGGGGCGGGCAGGCGCAGCCGGTCGGCCAGCCACGCCCCGCCGAGGACGGTCGCGGCGATCGCCAGCAACCCGGTCGCGATCTCCACCGGGCCATCCTGCCAACAACCCGCCCCCAGCGGGACCCCGGCCCGACCCGTGGGCCGACCCGGCCGGCGAAGGTGGCCGTCAGAAGTGTCAGACGCGTCAGAAGAAGGAGCGGACCGCCTCGATCACGCGCTCCTGGTCGGCGTCGGTGAGCTCGGTGGCGCACGGCAGGGAGACGCCGCGGGCGAAGAGCCCGTCGCCGACGCCCCCGCCGAGCACCGGCGCCGACGCGAACGGTGGCTGGGCGTGCAGCGGTCGCCACAGCGCCCGGGCCCCGACCCCCAGCCCGTGCAGGTGCTCGAGGAGCTCGTCGCGACCGCGGCCGTCGCCCTCGGGCATCAGCGCGGAGTAGAGCCAGTACGTCGCGTCCATCCCCTCGACGCGCGGCGGCAGCACGAGCGGCAGGTCGGCGAACGCCGCGTCGTAGCGAGCGGCGATGCGGTGCTTGGCCGCCACGAAGTCGTCGAGACGCTCGAGCTGGGCCAGGCCCAGGCCCGCCGCGAGGTTGGTGAGCCGGTAGTTGTAGCCCACCTCGTCGTGCAGGTAGCCGACGTCGGGCACCTTGGCCTGGGTCGTCAGGTGACGGGCCCGCGCGGCGAGCTCGTCGTCGTCGGTGACGAGCATCCCGCCGCCGCCGGTGGTCGCGATCTTGTTGCCGTTGAAGGAGAAGCAGCCGACGCGTCCGACGGTGCCGGTGTGCCGGCCGGCGTACCGGCCGCCCGACCACGAGGCGCCGAGCGACTCGGCGGCGTCCTCGAGGATCGCGACGCCGTGGCGCTCGCAGGCATCGACGAGCGGCTCGATGTCGGCGGGCTGGCCGAGGACGTGGACGATCTCGACGACCTTCGGCAGTGGTCGGCCCTCGGCCGCACGCCGGTCGAGCTCGCCGGCGAGCAGCTCGGGGTCGAGGTTCCACGTGCGGGTCTCGGAGTCGACGAGCACCGGGCGGGCGCCGAGGTAGGCGATCGGGTTGACCGACCCGACGAACGTGAAGTCCGAGCAGAACACCTCGTCGTCGCGCTCGACGCCGAGCAGCACCAGGCCGATGTGGATGGCCGCCGTGCCCGTCGAGCACGCGACGGCGTGCTTGGCGCCGACGCGCTCGGCGAACCGGCGCTCGAACTCCGAGACGAACGGTCCGACGGACGAGACGAAGCCGGACTCGACGGCCTCGAGGACGTACCGACGCTCGAGCTCGCCGATGTTGGGGACGGCCAGCGGGATGGTGCCCTCGGGGCCGCGGGCGCCGGGGGCGTGGGCCTCGCCGGTGCCGCTCACCGGTGGTACCGCGCGGCCGTCTCGAGGTCGACGCGGGGGCGCAGCCACTCGGCGGTGGCCGCGAGGCCGTCCTCGAGCGACACCGTCGGGGCCCAGCCGAGCACCGCGTTGGCGCGCGAGGGGTCGGACAGCAGAATCTGCACCTCGGAGTTCTCGGGACGGATCCGGTCGCTCTCGGTGACGATCTCGGCGTTGTTGTCGGTGACCTTCTTGCACAGCTCGACGACCTCGCCGACCGACACGGTGCGCCCGGTACCGAGCTGGACCGTCGTGCCAGGCTCGACGTCGGCCAGGGCCGCTCGGACGAAGCCGTCGGCGGTGTCGCTGACGAACGTGAAGTCGCGCTTGGGGGTCAGGTCACCCAGACGCAGCTCGGACGCGCCGGCGAGCAGCTGCGACAGGACGGTCGGGATGACCGCGCGCGTCGACTGCCGCGGGCCGAAGGTGTTGAACGGGCGCAGCGTCATGACCGGCGTGCCGAACGACAGGGCGTAGGACTCGCACATCTTGTCGGCCGAGATCTTCGTGGCCGAGTACGGCGACTGGCCGCGCAGCGGGTGCTCCTCGGTGATCGGCACCGACTCGGGCGTGCCGTACACCTCGGAGGTCGAGGTGTTGACCATCCGCGGCACGCCCTGGCGACGGACCGCCTCGAGCACGTTGAGCGTGCCGATGACGTTGGTCTCGACGTACGAACGGGGCGCCACGTAGGAGAAGGGGATCGCGATGAGCGCGGCGAGGTGCAGCACGACGTCGACGCCCTCGGCGCTGGCCATGACGTGCTCGGGGTCGCGGATGTCCCCGAGCACGACCTCGGCCTGCCCCTCACGGACCGCCCGCTTGAACGCGTCGGACTCCTCGAGCCAGCCGGTCGACCCGTTGGAGTTGTACAGGCAGAAGGCGCGGACCTTCGCCCCGTCGGCGACGAGGCGCTCCACGACGTTGCTGCCGATGAAGCCGTCGGATCCGGTCACGAGGACGGTCTTGCCGGCGACGGAGCCGGTGAGCGGGACGGCCTCGAGGGTCGTCGGGTCGGGGTGCTGTGCGTTGGTCACGCCTGTCCTTTCGCGCGGGCAAGGTCCGTGGGGGTGCCCACGTCGATCCAGTCGGTGGAGATCGGCCACGCAGCGACGGTCGAACCGCGCTGCAAGCACATCTCGACGAGCCCGGGCATGGTGCTCGGGCGCCCCTCGGGGAGCAGCTCGAGCGCCGAGGGCTCGACGGCGTACACGGCCGCGTTGATGTCGAAGGTGAGGGTCGGCTTCTCGACGACGCCGGTCACCCGGCCGGCCTCGCTCTCGACGACGCCGAACGGGACCTCGTGCTGGTAGGTCCGGGTGGCCATCGTGACGGCGGCACCGTGGCGTCGGTGCGTCTCGAGCAGGGAGCCGGCCTCGAACTGCACCATGAGGTCGCCGTTCATGACGATGACCGGGTCGGCGAGGTCGGGGCGGGCCGCCCGCAGGAGCGTCAGGCTGCCTGCGGTCCCGAGGGGGTTGTCGGGCTCCTCGCGCAGGTAGGACACCGTGCACCCGAGCCGGCTGCCGTCGCCCAGGTGCTCCTCGATCTGGTCGGCGAGGTGGTTGACGCTGACGTAGATGTCGCGGATGCCGTCACCGACGAGGTTGAGGATGATCCACTCGATGATCGAGCGCCCCGCCACGGTCATCAGCGGCTTCGGAGTGTTCTTCGTCAGCTCGCCGAGGCGGGTGCCCTTGCCCCCCGCCATGACGACGGCGACGTTGGGCAGCGGTGCGGCGCCGACGACGTCGGACAACGTGTGCAGTCCGACGACGACCCCCGACGCGTCCACCTCCGGCACGACGGAGATGCGCAGCGCCCGCATGAGGTCGAGCACCAGCGCCCGGGTGGTGCCGGCGTCGACGGTCTTGGGCTCGGCCGTGGCGTGCTCGAGGGCAGGGTCGTCGAGGGACGTGCCCCGCAGGAAGGCCCTGCGCAGGTCGCCGTCGGTGAGCAGCCCGGCCAGGCGTCCGTCCTCCTCGACGAGCAGGCAGACCGAGGTGGCACTGCGGTCGATGACGATCAGGGCGTCACGGATGGTCGCGGTGGTCGGCGCGCTGGTCGCACGCAGGTCGCGCGAGCTCACGGCTCTCCCCTCGGGTCGGTCGGCGTCAGGTGCGTCGGCGTGGTGTCCGCCGGGACGGGCCGGTCGGCGAGGTCGACAAACGGCTTGCGCCGCCCGCCGGCGGGCGCTCCCCGAACGATATCGACGATCCGAGCGCTCGCGTCACCCACCCCGTACGGATTGGCGGCTGCGGCAGTGCGCTCGCGCCACTCCGGCGTGAGCACGGTGTCGAGAGCCGTGGCCACTGCCGAGGCCCCCTCCTCACAGCGGAGCACGTTGTCACCGCGGAGGCGTCCCTGCTGGCGGTCACCGATGTCGACCGCGGGCGTGTGGACGGTCGCGGCCTCGATCACCCCCGACGACGAGTTGCCCACGACGACGTCGACGGACGCGAGCACCGACGGGTAGTGCCGGCCCAGGGCCTCGACGAGCGCGAAGCGTCCGGGCTCGGCGGCGGCGATCCGGGCCAGCTCGGCGAGGACCTCGTCACGGCCGTGGTCCATCCCCGGGTGGGTCGCGACGACCGTTCCGCATCGGGCCAGGGTGGCCTCTGCGGCTTCGCGGGTCCAGCGGGCCACCGGGACGTCGCGATCCGCCGTCGGCGGGTGATAGGTGAAGAGCGCCAGGGGGCGTCGGACCTCGGGCAGGCCGAGGAGGGCGCCCAGCGCGGCGTCGTCGAGCGGGGTCGCCGTAGCGAGGCGGTCGAGGCCCGGGGCCCCCGTGACGTGGACGCGCTCGGGCGGCTCCCCCATCTGCAGGAGCCGAGAGGCCGCGTCGGCGGAAGCCGCGCAGTGCTGGTCGGCGAGCTTGGAGACGGCGTGCCGGACGCGCTCGTCGACGGCGCCCTCGGTGACCTCGCCGCCGTGCAGGTGCACGATCGGGATGCCGAGCAGGAACGCGGGCGGCACCACGTAGAGCAGCTCCCACCGGTCGCCGAGCACGACGAGCACGTCGGCCCCGGAGTCGGCGAGGACGCGACCGGCCGCTCCGGCCAGGACGGCACCCTGCTCGAGCTGGGCGTCCACGGAGACGCGTGCCATGGGCTCGGCGAGTGGTGTCACCCGGCTGAGCCACTCCTGTGGTGACAGCACGGACGGCAGTGCGGCTGCCAGGTCTGCGACCGCGTACATGACGCCCGTCAGCACCTGCAGGTCGAGGTCCGGGGCCTGCGCGAGGGCCTCGAGCACCGGCGAGAGGGGGCCGAGGTCGGCGCGCGTGCCGACGAACACCGCGACGCGCACCGGCGGTGGATGCGCGGTCACGGCGCCTCGAGGTCGGCTGCGGTGATGGGGGCGCCGGCAGCGACGTCGCGCGCGAGGACCCGCCCGCGGATGTCCTCCGCCGGGCTGATCCCGCCCTCCGGCCGGAGCAGGGCCAGGTCGCCTCCCTCGAGGGCCGAGCCCGCCGTGAGGTCCGAGCCAGCGTGCCAGGAGCGGCGCACGAGCACCGCGTTCTCCTCCTCGGACGGCTGCCGCACCTTGGTGCCGTCGCCGAGGCCCCGGGCGAGCAGCTTCGTCTGCGTCACGTACTCGGCCAGCTCGTCCGGCTCCAGGCTGGCCATGTGGTCGGGACCGGGCAGGGCGCGGTCGGTCGTGAAGTGCTTCTCGAGCACGGGAGCACCGAGCGCGACGGCGCCCAGCGCGGTCGTGAGCCCGGGCGTGTGGTCGCTCCACCCGACGGGCACGTCGTGCAGCTCGGCGAGGCGCGGGATGACCCGCAGGTTGCACTCCTCGATGGGCGCCGGGTAGGCCGACACGCAGTGGAACAGAACGAGTCCCGGAGCGTCGGCACACGCCTCGACCGCGGCCGCCACCTCGGCCTCGGTCCCCATCCCGGTCGAGACGAGCAGGGTCACACCGAGGCCCGACAGCGCCCGAAGGTAGGGCAGGTTCGTCAGCTCGCCGGAGCTGACCTTGAGGGCCGGCAGACCGAGACCGACGAGCATCTCGGCGCTGTCGATGTCGAAGGGCGTCGACAGGAACGTGGTGCCCGCCTCCGTCGCGTGGTCGCGCAGCTCCTCCCAGGCGCTCCGGGGCAGGGTCAGGGCCTCGAGCAGGCTGCGCTGGTCCGCGCTGCCACCGCGGTCTCGCTGGTAGGGCGTCGTGGCGGCGGTCGACGAGACGAGCTTGTCCGGTGAGAACGTCTGGAACTTGACGGCGTCCGCGCCCGAGCGCGCGGCGACGTCGACGAGCCGGTGCGCCAGCTCGAGGTCGCCGTTGTGGTTCACCCCGGCCTCGGCGATCACGTAGGTGTCGCCGGGCGCGGGGATCGCCGATCCGGCGATGGTGACGGTGTGCACGAGGCGCTCCTGGGGTCGGATGAGGGGTGCGGGACGGCGGCCGCAGCGCCGTCGAGTGGTCGGACTGGGAATGGCTGCCCGGTCCGGGCGACCGGAGGTCGACCGACTAGGCAGGTGGACGGACGGGCCGTGCCGGGACCCCGACGACGGTAGCGCGATCGGGCACGTCGGCGACAACCACGGCCCCGGCGCCCACGGTCACCCCGACGCCGATGCGCACGCCGGGCAGGACGCGGGCACCCGACCCGACGAAGGAGTGGTCACCCACCTCGGCGGCGCCGAGCAGGTAGGCGCCGGGCGCGACGTGCACGCCGTCGCCGACGATGCAGTCGTGCTCGACGACCGCGCCGGTATTGACGATGACGGCCGTGCCGATGCGGCTTGCCGGTCCGACGTGGGCATGCTCGAGCACCACGGTGCCCGGTCCGAGGCGGACGTCGGGCGCGACGGTCGCGGTGGTCGCGACGAGGGCGCTGCCGCGCCACCCGCGCTCGACGAGCGCACCGACGATGCTGAGCCGTGGTGCGCCGGCTCCCATGGCCGGCACGGCGCCGTGGCGGCCGTCGACGGCGAGCCGCAGGCCCTCGGCGTCGTCAGCCACGAGCGGGTGCGTCCACGACGCGCCCCGCGCCTCCCCGACGACAGCCACGACCCGCTCGCCACGACGCTCGATGACGTCGACCACGGCTCTGGCGTGCCCGCCCGCGCCGAAGACGACCCACGAGCGTCCGGCAGCCTCGGTCATCCGACGGCTCTCGCCGAGCGGTGGCCGATGGATGCCGCCGCCTCCTCGAAGGCCGCGCCGACCTTTCGGATGTTCTCCGGCTCCAGCACGGCGGGCACACGCGGCGGGTCGAGCACGAGCCCCTCCCACGAGTTGCGGACGTACTCGTGCACG
Organism: Intrasporangium sp. Soil_C_50; assembly: GCF_057656595.1. NCBI lineage: Bacteria > Bacillati > Actinomycetota > Actinomycetes > Micrococcales > Intrasporangiaceae > Intrasporangium > Intrasporangium sp. Soil_C_50. The sequence goes on along the minus strand of NZ_JBDGKB010000013.1, from coordinate 44,953 downwards.
AACCACTCGTCGATGCGGGGCTGGTCCTCGTGCAGTGCCTCCCAACCCCGCCTCTCGACGAAGCCGGGCAGGTCGTCCGGCCGTGGCAGGTGCTCGACGTTGCCGAGCGCGGTCCACGGCATCTTCGCGCCGGAGACGACCGGCAGGCCGAGCAGGCCTGCCTCGAGACCCACCGTCCCGGTCGCGGTGACGGTGAAGACCGCCTCGCGCATGAGCGCACGGGAGTCGGCGAAGGGGTCGATCGTCGCGATGTTCGGGTGGACGTCGAACTGGGGCCAGTAGTCGGTGTCGCGGCGCCACATGAAGTGGGCGTGCTCCTTGACGGCGACGCCGATCCCGAGCGGGGCGAGGGCGTCGGCCAGGACGCGGGCCGTGTAGGCCTGGTCGCGCCACTCCTGGCCCATGACGTCGACGCTCGACTCCGGCTGCACGTGCAGCGGCATGAAGACGAACTTCTCCGGCACGGGGTCCCAGCGGCGCGTCTGGTACTCGCGGAGGTTGAGCCGGGCCTTGACGGGGTTGAGCCACGGCAGCTTCGCGTAGTCGCTGGGCTTGGGCAGCTGGAGGTTCTGGCCGCGGTCGAGGCTGAACTCGCGGATGCGGTCGGTGGCCAGGCGCCAGATCTCCTGGCCCGACTCGACCTTGAGGTTGCGGGCGAAGCCGACGGGGCGGCCCTGCTCGCTGCGCCAGGTGGAGATGAACTCCTCACCGCGGGCGATCGCATCGGGCGCATCGACGCTGCGCTCCCACAGCGTGATGCCGGTGGGCGTGCCGACGAGGCCGAAACGGTCGGACGGCAGCCGGATGCCGCGGGGCCACGCGGCCAGCCCGCCGTGGTGCGTGACGAGTCCGGCGGTCAGCAGCTCTGACACGACGGTGAACTCGGCCAGCGCGAACACCGGTCCGCGGCCCTCGATGGCGGACTCGAGCTCCTCGGCGGCGAGGTTGAGGAAGTTCATCGCGGTGTCGACGCGGTTGCGTCGGAGGGCCCGCTCGGACACGAGCAGGTCGAGGACGTCGAGGCCCACCCCGGCGGCCGCCCGCTTGAGGGCACCGTGTGGCGCGAGGCCCGACACGACATTGGCCTTGCGCGCCTCGGCGTAGGGCAGTCGGACCGTGGTGGCTCGCGGCGCGTGCCTGCGCGCCCAGGCGATGTTGGCCTCGGTGCGCAGGACGAGGATGAGGTCCTTCGTCTCGAACCCCGCGTGGACGAGGGCGGGAACGAGGAGGTCGTCGTACCCCAACCCCATGTGGACCAACGGCACAACCACGAACACGACTCCTGACGTCTGGGCGAACGAGCGACGTCAGCCTATCGGCGAACGGAACGCAGGGCCGCCGGCGCTGCCGCCAGCACGGCCACGATGATGGCGGCAGCCGCCCCGAGTCGCAGCCAGGCGCCGACGCCCTCGGTGCCGAGCAGCCCCGACGCCGCCCCGACGACCACCGACGCGCCGACGACGCCGAACACGACCGGCCGCCAGCGCAGCGTCGAGTGGCGTGCGGCGAGCCAGGACGTGGTGCCGGCGAGCACCAGGTAGGCGGCCACCTTGGCGATGGCGATGCCGACGATGCCGAGCGACGGGCCGAGCGCCAGGGCGCCGATGACGAGGACGCCCAGGGCGAGGACCGCGACCCAGGCGAGGTGCCCCGTTCGCTCGGCGTCGAGGACGGCCAGCGAGCTGCCCTGGTAGAGCATGTAGGCCGCAGCCACCGCGGTGAGCCAGCCGAGGGTGGGCACCATGGCGGCGCGGTCGAAGTCCGACCGGCTCATGAGCGACACGAGCCACGGGCCGAGCACCGCCACCCCGGCCGCCGCGGCGGCGACGAGCCCGACGAGCACGGTGCCGGTGCGCGAGGTGAACGACCATCGTCGATCGAGCGGGTGCGACAGGACGAGCGGCCCCCAGGCGTTGAACAGTGCGGTCGACAGGACGAAGGCGGTGTTCGCGAGCTGCAGCACCACCTGGTACTCCCCGGCCGCCGAAGCCCCGAGGAGCACGCTCGTCAGCACGACGTCGCCCATGAGGAGCCCGAGCATCGCCGCGGCCTGCGGCAGCAGCGGCGCGGCGAGCCGAGCCCCCGCCCGGACCCGCTCTCGCTCGGCGGTCGGCGGGAGCGGGCGGCCGAGGACGACCGCCACGACGGCCACGACGACGAGAACGCCCGCGTACGCCGTGAGGTAGGTCGTGGCGTCCGGCTGCTCGCGCGCGGCGAGCAGGCCACCGAGCTGGGCGACCACGGTCGAGCCCACCGCCAGGGCGAAGAAGCCGAGCGGTCTCATCCGGGCGCGCATCAGCGTCTGGCCGCTGACGACGACCGTGAGGGCGACCGCCGCCACGACGACGGGCAGCATCTGGCCGAGGTCGCCGTGACCGGTGGCGGCCACGACCCCGACGCCGAGTGCCCCGACGACCCCCACGACGAGCGCGAGCAGGATCATCGAGCCGGCGAGCGCCCGTGCGACCCGAGGCCCCTCGCTCCCCCGGTGCTGCTCGCGGAGGATGACCTGGGGCAGACCCGCGGACGCGAGGGTTCCGACCATCTGGACGGCCACGAGCCCGGTGGCGACGCGACCGAACTCGGCTGCGCCGAGCAGTCGCGTCGCGAACGGGATGATCAGCAGCACCCCGAGCCCCTGCAGCGCGGTGCCGGCCACGTACACCAGCGAGTGCATCGCCAGCGTGCGCCCCGTCGGGGTGGGCGCTGCCTCGGCCGCGGGAGTATCTGCCACGATGGGCAACCTACTTGACGAAGGAGAAGGCGTGACTGGCACGGTTCTCGTGCGCGGGTCCGGCTCGATCGGCACGCGTCACGCGCGGGTTCTGCGCGGTCTCGGCGCCGACGTGCACCTCTGGCCGGTGCGCCCCCGAGAGCGGGGTGGCCTCGACGACGCATCGGGCGCGGCTCTCGTCGACGACGCGTCCGCCCCCGAGGTGGTGGCGCGCGCAGGGCTCGTCGTCATCGCCACGGACACCGGCCGGCACGTGGCGGACGCCGTGCAGGCGCTCGACGCCGGGGCGGCGCGGGTGCTCCTCGAGAAGCCGGTGGCCCCCACCACCACGGACGCCGCGGCCCTGGCCGGCCATCCTCGCGCGGCCGACGTGTGGGTGGCGGCGCCCCTGCGAGCCCACGCCGCGTTCCGCAGGCTGCTCGAGCTGGTGCCGCGCGTGGGCGACCCCGTCTCGGCACACGTGTGGTGCCAGTCCTGGCTGCCGGACTGGCGCCCGGACCGCGACTACCGCGCGTCGTACTCGGCGCGCCCTGATGAGGGCGGGGTACTGCGCGACCTCGTCCACGAGCTCGACTACGCCGCGGTCCTGTTCGGCCCACCGCAGCTCGTCGGGGCCCGCCTCGAGCTCACCGGCCCGCTCGACATCGCCGCAGAGCAGGCGGCCACGCTGCTGTGGTCGACTCGCGCGGGGACCGTCACCGCGCGACTCGACTACGTGACGCGTCCTGCCTCGAGGGGTGTCGTGCTGCGCGGCCCCGACGGGGCCCTCGAGTGGACGGTCGGCACCGGCATCCTGCGCCTCACCGACGCCGCGGGTCGCGTCGACGAGGAGTCCTTTCCGGCCGACCTCGACCGCGATGTGGTCATGACGACCCAGGCCCGCTCGGCACTGGACCTGCACCCCTCGCACGATCGCGCCCGAGCGCGGGCCGCCGGTGCTCCGGCGCCGCTCGACGAGGCGCTGGCCACGCTCGCCCTCTGTGACGCGGCCCGCGACCTCTCCGCGCGCATCCCGGCCTCGGCATCCGTCGACGACGACACTGAAGAGGAGCCGTCATGAGCGACGCCCCCACGCTGCGGATCCTCGCGGTCATCCCGGCCCGCGGCGGGTCGAAAGGCCTGCCCGGCAAGAACATCCGTCCGTTGGCCGGCCTGCCGCTCATCGCACACTCGGTCCGGGCCGCGGCCCTGACCCCCGAGGTCACGCGGTGCGTCGTGACCACCGACTCGGAGGAGATCGCCGAGGTCGCGCGCGCACACGGCGGCGAGGCGCCGTTCCTGCGCCCGGCGCACCTCGCCGGTGACGACGCCCCGATGGCACCGGTCGTGCGGCACGCCCTCGAGTGGGTCGAGGCCGAGGAGGGGCGCTCCTACGACGCCGTCCTCCTCCTCGACCCCACGAGCCCCTCGCGTGTGCCCGCCCAGCTCGCCGAGGCGGCCCGGCGCCTCACCGACGACCCGGCCCTCGACGGCGTCATCGCCGTGTCCGAGCCGACGTTCAACCCGGTGTGGGTCGGCGTCCGCCCGGCCGACGCGTCGCGCCCCGACGGCCCGCTCACGCGGTTCATCGACGCCGGCACCGGCATCACCCGTCGCCAGGACGCCGCGCGGTTCCTGCGGATCAACGGCAACTTCTACCTGTGGCGGGCCGACCTCGTGCGTCGCCTCGAGGCATCGTGGTTCGACGAGGGCACGCACGCCGGGCTGGAGATCCCCGAGGCGCAGGCGTTCTCGATCGACGACGAGTACGAGTTCCGCCTCATCGAGGCGCTCGTCGGCGCGGGCCTCATCACGTTGCCCTGGCTCGACGCGCACCCCACTTCCCCGGAGGACGCCCGATGAACACCGACCTCACCGACCGCACGGCCGTCGTCACGGGCGCCGCCGGCCCGCTCGGCCGGGTGCTGTGCGACGCGCTCGCGACGGCGGGCGCGCGGGTCGTCGTCGTCGACCTCGACGCATCCGCCTGCGCCGCGGCGGCGGACGACCTGCCCGGCGCGGGCCACGTGCCGCTGGCCGCGAACCTCCTCGACCCACAAGGGCTCTCGAACGTCGTGGACGCCGTCACCGACCTCGGCGCGTGCGACGTCCTCGTCAACAACGCCGCCTTCACCGGCACGTCGGGGGTGCCGGGGTACGCGGTGCCGTTCGAGGAGCAGACCGACGAGGCGTTCACCATGGCCCTCGCGCTCAACCTCACGGCACCGTTCTCGCTGACCCGGCGCCTCGCCCCGCTGCTGCGCGCCGGAGGCCACGGCAGCGTCGTCAACGTGTCGAGCATCTACGGCCTCGTCGGGCCCAACATGGGCCTCTACGCCGGCACGCGGATGGGCAACCCGGCGGCGTACGCGGCGAGCAAGGGCGGCCTTGCCCAGCTGACCCGCTACCTGTCGACCGTCCTCGCGCCAGAGGTTCGCGTCAACGCGTTCGCACCCGGCGGCATCGCCCGCGGCCAGGACGACGCGTTCGTCGAGCGCTACGAGGCGCTGACACCGCTCGCGCGGATGGGCACCGAGGACGACTTCCGCGGCGTCGTCGCGTGGCTGGCCTCCGACGCGTCGGCGTACGTCACGGGCCAGGTCGTGGCCGTCGACGGCGGCTGGACGGCCTGGTAGGCCGCCCAGCCGGGTGGGTCGTACGTCCTCAGCCCTTGAGCTCGGGGGCGACCTTCTCCTCGAACAGCTCGATGCCGGACCGGTCGTAGGCGGCCTCGCCGAAGTAGGTGATGGCGTAGGTCATGCCCCGGGACTCCATGTCCTTGAGCATCTCGACGACCTGCTCGGGTGTGCCGACGGCCGGCTGGCGGCGCAGGCTCTCGACGTGCTCCTCGACCTTCTTGTCGGGCACGCCGCCGCGGCGGAGCAGCTCGCCGTTGAACTTGAGCCGGTCCTCGACGTCGGACTCGGTCTCGCCGATGACGACGTTGTAGTTGGCCGAGCGGACGATCGAGCCGAAGTCGCGGCCGAGGGCGGCGCAGTGGCCCTCGAGGATCTCGCTCTTGTGGTCGAAGCCCTCGGCGGTACCGTCGAAGTTCGTGTAGTCGGCGTACTGCGCCGCGATCTTCAGGGTCACCTTCTCGCCGCCGCCGGCGATCCACATCGGGATGCCGTTGTCGGGGCTGCCCGGGTGGCTCGTGCCCTGGAGCGGCCGCGGGGCGCAGAGCGCGCCGTCGACCTGGTAGTAGGACCCGTCGAGCGTGGCCTCGCCCTTGGTCCACATGTCGCGGAAGATCTGCACGCCCTCGCGCAGTGCACCGAGCCGTTCGCCGGCCTTCGGGAAGCCGTAGCCGTAGGCACGCCACTCGTGCTCGTACCAGCCGGCCCCGATGCCCATCTCGGTGCGGCCCCCGGAGATGACGTCGACGGTCGCGGCGACCTTCGCGAGGTAGGCGGGGTTGCGATAGGCCATGCACGTGCACATCTGGCCGAGGCGCACGCGGTCGGTCGCGGCGGCGAAGGCCGCCATGAGCGTCCACGCCTCGTGCGTGGCCTCGCCCGAGGGCTGCGGCACCGTGTGGAAGTGGTCGTAGACCCAGATGGACTCGAAGACGTCGCCGTCGTCGGCGTGCTTGGCGAGGTTGACCATGGCTTCCCACTGCTGTGCCGGCTCGATGCCGACGAGATCCATGCGCCAACCCTGGGGGACGAACATTCCAAATCGCATCGGGCCATCCAACCACGGGAGGCTGGACGCTCCCCTGACGTGCCCGGCCGCGCCCGGACGCGTCGGGTGCTCCCACGCGTGTGAGGATGGGATGCATGGCCCCCCACCGCAACGACGTCATCCGCGACCTGCTCCACACGCCGGCGACGTGGGCCGTCGTCGGGCTCGGCGACAACCCGGACCGCACCGCCTACCGCGTCTCGCTGTGGCTCCAGCGTGAGCTCGGCATGCGCCTGGTGCCCGTGCACCCGTCGGCCGCCAGGGTCCACGGCGCCACCGGCTACGCGTCGCTCGCCGACATCCCCGACGGCACGGTCGTCAAGGTCGTCGACTTCTTCGTCAACAGCGAGCACGTGGGAGCCGTCGTCGACGAGGCGATCGAGCAGCGTGAGCGGCTCGGCATCGAGGCGCTCTGGCTGCAGCTCGGCGTCGTCGACGAGGACGCCGCGACCCGAGCGGAGGCGGCCGGGCTCTCCGTCGTCATGGACACCTGCCCGAAGATCGAGTTCCCGCGGGTCCACCCCGGCGACGGAGCCGACGCGGTCACCGGCTGAGCCCTGCGTCAGTGCTGCGTCCCGTGCAGCAGTGACGCACGCCGTGCTGCCTGAGCGTTACGTCTGTGCTGCATCTGGTGCAGCAGTGACGGAGGCTTGCGGTCAGTCGAGGCCGCGGGCGACCTCGTCGCGCAGCTTGGCGCCCTTGGCGTGCGCCTGGTCGCGAAGGTCCTCCTGGAAGGCAAGCATCCGCTCGCGCACGTCGGCGGCCAGCTCGTCCGTGCCCGAGGCGACGATCCGGGCCGCGAGCAGGCCCGCGTTGCGGGCGCCGCCCACCGACACGGTGGCGACCGGCACCCCGGCCGGCATCTGCACGATCGACAGCAGCGAGTCCATCCCGTCGAGGTACTTCAGCGGCACCGGCACCCCGACCACCGGCAGCGGCGTCACCGACGCGAGCATCCCCGGCAGGTGTGCCGCGCCGCCCGCACCGGCGATGACGACGCGCAGGCCGCGACCTGCGGCGTCGTGGCCGTAGGCGATCATCTCGTCGGGCATCCGGTGCGCCGACACGACGTCGGCCTCGAACGGGATGCCGAACTCCTGCAGGGCTCGCGCGGCCTCTCGCATGACGGGCCAGTCGCTGTCGCTGCCCATGACGATGCCGACGACGGCGTCGCTGGCGGCGGTGGTCTGCTGCTCGCTCACGGTGTCCTCGCTCTCACTCGGTGACGGTGCCGCGCAGGTAGTCGGCGGCGTGCGCGGCCCGCTCGCGCGCGTCGGCGAGGTCGGCCGCGCTGACGTTGACGTGGCCGATCTTGCGGCCGGGGCGCACGCCCTTGCCGTAGAGGTGGACCTTGACGCCGGGGTCGCGGGCCATGATGTGGCGGTAGGCGGAGTAGAGCTCCTCGTGCTCCGGGCGGTCGCCGCCCAGGACGTTGGCCATGACCGTCCACGGGGCGCGCGGGCGCGGGTCGCCGAGCGGCAGGTCGAGAACGGCGCGCAGGTGCTGCTCGAACTGGCCGGTCACGGCGCCGTCCATCGACCAGTGACCGCTGTTGTGCGGGCGCATCGCGAGCTCGTTGACGAGGTACTGCGGGGCACCGTCGCGCTCGACCTCGAACATCTCGACGGCGAGCACACCGGTGATGCCGAGCTCGCCGGCGATCCGCAGCGCGGCCTCGGTGGCGCTCGAGGCGAGGTCGGCCGACAGGTGAGGTGCCGGCGCGAGCACCTCGGTGCAGATGCCGTCGGTCTGGACCGTCTCGACGACGGGCCAGGCCGCGGCCTGGCCGGAAGGGCTGCGGGCCACGAGGACGGCGATCTCGCGGGTGAAGTCGACCTTCTCCTCGAGGAGCAGTCCGTCCTCCAGCGGGCCGGGCCGGCCGACGTGGGCCAGCCACTCGGCGACGTCGTCAACCGACCGGGCCACGGTGACGCCCTTGCCGTCGTAGCCCCCGCGCGGCGTCTTGGCGATGATCGGCCAGCCGACCTCGGCAGCGAAGGCCGCTACGTCCTCTGCCGTCCGGGCGGCGCGCCAGCGCGGGCACGCGACGCCGAGGGCCTCGAGCCGCTCGCGCATCGCCAGCTTGTCCTGGGCGTAGCGCAGGGCAGCGGGGGTCGGGTGCAGCACGACGCCCTCGGCCTCGAGCTCGGCAAGGACCTCCTGGGGCACGTGCTCGTGGTCGAAGGTCACGACGTCGCACGACGCGGCGAAGGCGCGGATCGCCTCGACGTCGGTGTGCTCGCCGACGGGGGCGCTCGGCACGACGAGCGCGGCGGCGGCGGTGTCGCTCTCGGCGAGGACCGACAGCTGGATGCCGAGCTCGACGGCGGGGCCCTGCATCATCCGGGCCAGCTGGCCTCCGCCGACGACGCCGACGACGGGAAATCCTCCGGGGGCGCGCTTGGGCTGGCTCACGGCGCCCAAGCGTAGTCGCGCCCGCTCAGGCGCGAGCGTCCGGTCCGGCCGAGGCGGCCCGCGCGACGCCGGCGGGCTCCCCCGGCCGGTCGCCCGGCTCGGCGAGGACGGCCTCGGCATGGCTCGGGTCGGCGAGGTCGGGGTGGTGGGTGCGCACGGCGGCGAAGGTCCACATCTTGTTGAGCACGAACGACACCGGTGTCGTCACCGCGATGACGATCAGCTGGGCCCAGTAGAGGCGGGTGCGGAAACCCGTGGAGTTGTCGAACACCGTCTCCGGCAGGTGCAGCGCCGAGTTCGGGTGCATGAGCAGCGTCAGCAGCACGAGCCCGACCACCTGGGCGAGCAGCCCGACGGCGAGGAACGGCAGGTACTCGCGCATCCACCGCGCGTGCCGGCTCGTGCGGAAGGTCCAGGACCGGTTGAGCTGGAAGTTCCAGAGGTTCGCGACGAGGAAGGCGATCGTCGAGTACACGTGGTACCAGCGCACGTGGTACTCGGTGCCGCCCAGCGCGAAGATCGCCTCGTGCTCGTCGGGGCCGAGCTTCTTGACGACGATGAGCGTCAGCATGTTGACGAGCACGCCGGACAGGCCCACGGCCCCGAACCGGAAGAGCAGCACCCAGTTGTGGCGGTGGCGCACGAACAGGAAGTGGTGCAGGCGCCTCACGGGCGCACCCTACCCCGGCTTTCCGAGCGCGCCGTGACGTTCGGCGAGTCCGGGGGCCGGCCCCCGTCCTCCCAGCGGGCTCAGTCGGTCTCGGCCTCGGACAGGAACAGGGCGAACCGCGCCGGCTGGGCCTGCACGAGGTCGAGACGCCCGCCGTTGGACTCGGCGAGGTCGCGGGCGAGGGCGAGCCCCAGTCCGGTGCTGCCCCCGGCGCCGCTGCTGACGGACCGCTCGAAGATGTGCGGCGCCATCGCGGCGGGCACGCCGTCGCCCTGGTCGCTGACCTCGACGATGACCGACGGGCCGGACCGCCGCGCATGGATGTCGACGGTGCCCCGACCGTGCACGAGGGAGTTCTCGAGCAGCGTCGAGAGGATCTGCGAGAGCGCGACCGGCGTCGACCGGACGAAGAGGCCCCGCTCGCCGCGGACCCGCACCGAGCGTCGCGCCTGTTCGAAGGCCGGCTGCCACTCGCGCTGCAGCGCCGCGATGACCGAGTCGAGCGACACCGCCGGCGACGGGCCACCCGACCCACGGGCCCGCCCGAGGAGGTCGTCGACGACGCGCGTCAGCCGCTCGACCTGGGCGATGGCGATGTTCGCCTCCTCCTTGACCACCTCGGCGTCGTCGGTCTCGGAGATCTCCTCAAGACGCATGAGCAGGGCAGTGAGGGGCGTGCGCAGCTGGTGGCTGGCGTCGGCAGCGAAGTCACGCTCGGCGGCGAGCGACTTGGTCATGTCGTGGGCGCGACGCGTCATGACTCCGGACACCTCGTCGATCTCGGAGATGCCCGAGTGGACCGGGGTGAGGCGCGCCTCGCCATTGGCGAAGCGCGAGGCGAGGTGCAGCAGCGCCTGGGAGGCGTCCTCGAGGCGCTGGCGCCAGGCCCGCGTCGCGACGAAGCCGACGCCCGCCGAGACGACGGCGGCGGCGACCATCGCGGCGGCGAACCAGCCGACGGCCACGAGGGGGTCGGGGTCGAGCCACGTGGCGACCTGGTCGGGTTGCTGGGTCACGAACCACCAGACCACGCCGGTGGCGAGCACGAGGCACAGCCCGGCCGTGACCCCCACGACGACGAACGTCATCCGGTCGAGCAGGCGCCTCATCTCACTCCGCCGGGGGACGTTCGAAACGGAAGCCGACGCCACGGACCGTGGCGATGTACTGCGGGGAGGTGGCGTCGTCGCCGAGCTTCCGGCGCAGGACCGAGATGTGCATGTCGAGGGTCTTCGTCGACCCGAACCATGCGGTGTCCCAGATCTCGCGCATCAGCTGCTCGCGGGAGACGACCTTGCCCTGCTCGCGGACGAGGACCCGCAGCAGGTCGAACTCCTTGGCGGTCAGCTGCAGCTCCTGGCCCTTGAACCAGGCACGCCGGCCGTCGGAGTCGATGCGGACGAGCTCGCCGGAGGCCACGACCTCGGTGGGCGTGCGCCGCAGCAGGGCCCGCACCCGGGCGAGCAGCTCTGCGAGGCGGAACGGCTTGGTCACGTAGTCGTCGGCCCCGGCGTCGAGGCCCACCACGGTGTCGACCTCGTCGGCGCGGGCCGTGAGGATGAGGACCGGGATGGTGCGGCCCTCGGCGCGGATCCGCCGGCACACCTCGAGGCCGTCGATCTTCGGCAGGCCGAGGTCGAGCAGGACGAGATCGGGGTTCTCCTTGGCGCCGTCGAGGGCGGCCGAGCCGTCCTCGCGCACGTCGACGTCGTACCCCTCGCGCCGCAGCGCACGCGCCAGCGGCTCCGAGATGGCCGGGTCGTCCTCCGCCAGGAGCACTCTCGTCATGTCACCGTCCTCACATCGCTCGCGGCCGCGCCGGGACTGTCCGGAGTCGTCCGGATCGTCCTGGCGGTCCGGGGGTGGTCCGGGGCGGCCGTGGGCAGCCTATCGACAACCGGACGATTCGCACTCGCACACACCCGTCGACGCTCCGCGGCGGGACCAGCGGGCACCTTCCCGGCCCGCGTCCGGGTCAGCGTCCGGGTCAGCGCCCGGGCCACTCCGGGCGCCGCTTCTCGGCGAAGGCGGCCACGCCCTCGCGGCGGTCGCCGGAGAAGGCGGTGGCCCGCCAGCACGCGTCCTCGATCTCGAGACCGGCCGCGAGGTCGACGTCGGCGCCGAGGCGCATGGCCCGCTTGGCGTTGCGCAGCCCGACGGGCGAGTTGGCCGCAATGACGGCCGCGAGCTCGAGGGCGCGGTCGCGGGCCGTCCCTGCCGGGACCACCTCGTCGACGGCGCCCAGCTCGAGCGCCTCCGCCGCACCGAGCCGGGCCGCGGTGAAGATCGCCCGGGCGGCCCGGGACCACCCGACGCGGCGCACGAGCAGCTGGGTGCCACCACCGCCGGGGATGACACCGACGCCCACCTCGGGCAGCCCGACCGTCGCCGCGTCACCGGCGACGACCATGTCGCAGGACAGCGCCAGCTCGAACCCGCCGCCCAGCGCGAAGCCGTCGACGGCGGCGATGGCCGGCACCGCAAGCCCGAGGACGCCGCCGTACGCGGCCCGCGCCACCGGGCGCTGCTCCATGAGGTCGGCGTCGGTGAAGGCGTTGCGCTCCTTGAGGTCGGCGCCGACGCAGAAGGCCTTGGGGTGGCTCGAGGTGAGCACGACGCAGCGCACCGACGCGTCGGCCGCCACGGCGTCGGTGGCGGCGGCGAGCGCCCGGGCCATGTCGGTCGAGACGGCGTTCATCGCCGCGGGCCGGTCCAGGACGATCTCGGCGACGTGGGAGAGCGAGGGGTCGTCGAACCGCTCGACCCGCACGAGGGGCGCGGTGGCGTCGGTCTGGCCGGTCTGGTGGGGCTGGGCGGGCTGGCTTGTCACTGCGGGTCTCCTGGCGACGGTGCGAGGTGGGCGCGGGTGGGTCGGACGAGGCGTGCGAGTCGGTGGTCAGGACGTGCGGCGACCGGTGGCCGGCGCGCGTCGCAGCAGCGACGGCGTCACCGGTCCGACGCCACGCAGGATGCGCCGGCGCTGCCCGGTCAGCTCGAAGCCCGACATCGCCGCGAGCTCACGGGCCAGCGTCGCGTCGACGAGGACGGTGCCGGCCTGGGCGACGGCCGTCAGGCGTGAGGCTCGGTTGACGGTGGTGCCGAAGACGTCGCCGAGGCGGGAGATGATCGGGCCGCGGGCCATGCCGCAGCGCACATCCGGCAGCACGTCGTCCTCGGTCATCGTCTCGACGAGGTCGAGGGCGATCGCGGCGGCCGGCGCGACACCGACGGTCGTGAAGAGCACCTCGTCGCCGACGGTCTTGATGAGGCGGCCGCCATGGGCAGTGATGACGTCGGCCGACAGCGCCTCGAAGCGCGAGACGAGCCGGGCCAGGTCGCGCTCGGACATCCGGCGCACGAGGGCCGTGAAGTTGACGAGGTCGGCGAACCCGACCGAGCGCATCTTCGTCAGCCCGTAGGACTCGGGGTCGGCGTCGGCCAGCATGCGCGACACCGTCGCCGACAGGTGCCGCCGCCACGCGTAGACGAGCAGCGGCTCGAGCCGGTCGGTGAGGGCGGCGAGGCGGCGGGCGGTCTCCTCGGCGGTCTCGATGCCCGGCACGGCGCGCGACTCCCCCGCGTCGTGCTCGTCGTGGGCGTGCGCGGCCGACCACTCGGACTCGACGGCCTCCGCGATCAGCTGGGACTGCCAGCCGGCGAGGCGGTCCGTCGAGCGCGCGAACGCGCGGGTCATCGCGAGCGCCGTGGTCTCGTCGAGCAGACCGTCGCGGACGATGCCGGCCACGGCCGTCAGGGCCCGCTGGTCGGCCTCGGTGAACAGCTCGTCGTCGGTGTCGACGACCGGGAAGCCGAGCGCGTGCCAGAACCGGCGCGCGGACAGCAGCGACACCTCGGCGCCGCGGCTGACGTCGCGGCGGCGCAGCTCGAGCGGCCGGCCGAGCAGCTGCTCGGTGTAGTCGCGGGTGGCCCGCTCGTCGGCGTCCCCGCCGCCCGGGCCCGGCTCCGTCATGGGGCCGATCATGCCAGCACCCTTGCGCTCAGCGTCGTCGCACGTGGACGACGTCGCCGGCGGCGAAGGTGCGCCGCCCCGACGGGGTGTCGACGACGAGGGCACCGGTGTCGTCGACGGCCACCGCGGTGCCCTCGACGGGCTCCCCGACCGGCAGGTGGACGCGGACCACCTGACCCAGCGTCGAGCAGGCCATGCGGTACGCGTCGCGGGCACCGTCCGCGCCGAGGCCGGCCCCGACGCCGGGGACGACGAGGGCCGCGAGCTCGTGGAGGTAGGCGACGACGAGGTCCTCGCGACGCACCCGCACACCGGTGAGCGCCACCGACGTGGCGGTGTCGACGGGCAGCTCGTCGCGGTCCTGGTCGACGTTGACACCGGTGCCGACGACGACGGCCCGCCGCGGTGTCGGGCCCGGCACGTCGACGAGTTCGCAGAGGATGCCGCTGACCTTGCGGTCGCCGTCCTCGGGCAGCAGGACGTCGTTGGGCCACTTGAGCCGGGGCGAGAGTGCGTGCCCCGCCCGCTCGGTCGTCACGGTGATCGCCCGCGCGAGCGCCAGGCCGGCGAGCAGCGGCAGCCAGCCGAGCCCCGACGCGTCCGCTGCGTCGGTCCGGTCCGTCGGGTCCCCGACCGGCACGGCGGCCGAGACCGCGACCGAGGCCCGGTCCGGCACCTCCCACGCGCGCCCGAGGCGTCCGCGCCCGCCCGTCTGGTGGTCGGTGAGCACGACCCACCACAGCGCCCCGTCGGCCGAGGCGAGCCGCGACGCGTCCGGTCCGATGCCCTCGGCGGCCCCGGTCAGCAGCTCGCGCAGGCGGCTGTTGGTCGAGCCGATCGCGGGATGGAACTCGACCCCGCGCCACGGCTGCCCGGACGTGACCAAGGCCGCACCGACGATCTCCGGCTCCAGCGAGTTGCGCACGTATCCAAGGCTAGAGTGCGGCCATGGCAACGGATCACGCCCTGGCAGAGCCGGCCTCGGACACCCCTCCGGACACCGCATCGGGCCCAGACATGACGACGACGGCCGGCAAGCTGGCCGACCTCAGGCGTCGCGTCGCCGAGGTCGCCCACGCCGGGTCCGACCGCGCCGTCGAGAAGCAGCACGCCCGCGGCAAGAAGACGGCCCGCGAGCGCATCGCGATGCTCCTCGACGAGGGCACGTTCATCGAGATGGACAAGTACGCCCGGCACCGCAGCAACAACTTCGGCCAGGAGAAGAACCGGCCCTACGGCGACGGCGTCGTCACCGGCTACGGCACCGTCGACGGGCGCCAGGTCGCGGTCTTCGCCCAGGACTTCACCGTCTTCGGCGGCTCCCTCGGCGAGGTCTTCGGCGAGAAGATCGTCAAGGTCATGGACTTCGCGATGAAGATCGGCTGCCCCGTCATCGGCCTCAACGACTCCGGCGGCGCCCGCATCCAGGAGGGCGTGGTCTCCCTCGGCCTCTACGGCGAGATCTTCCACCGCAACGTCCGGGCCTCCGGCGTCGTCCCGCAGATCAGTCTCGTCATGGGCCCGTGCGCGGGCGGCGCGGTGTACTCCCCCGCCATCACCGACTTCACCGTCATGGTCGACCAGACCTCCCACATGTTCATCACCGGCCCGGACGTCATCAAGACCGTCACCGGCGAGGACGTCGGCTTCGAGGACCTCGGCGGCGCCAAGACGCACAACAGCAAGTCCGGCGTCGCGCACTACATGGGCAGCGACGAGCAGGACGCCATCGACTACGTCAAGGCGCTGCTGTCCTACCTGCCGAGCAACAACATGGAGACCCCGCCCTCGTTCGGCGAGGGCGAGGCCGACCTCGCCGTCACCGACGAGGACCGCTGGCTCGACACGTGCATCCCCGACTCCCCCAACGTCCCCTACGACATGAAGCACGTCATCGAGCACGTCGTCGACGACGGCGACTTCCTCGAGGTGCAGCCGCTCTTCGCGCCGAACATCGTCACCGGCTTCGCCCGCATCGACGGCATGTCGGTCGGCATCGTGGCCAACCAGCCGCTGCAGTTCGCCGGCTGCCTCGACATCGACGCGTCGGAGAAGGCCGCCCGGTTCGTGCGCACCTGCGACTGCTTCAACGTTCCGGTGCTGACCTTCGTCGACGTACCCGGCTTCCTGCCCGGCACGAGCCAGGAGTGGGACGGCATCATCCGCCGCGGCGCCAAGCTCATCTACGCCTACGCCGAGGCCACCGTCCCGAAGATCACCGTCATCACCCGCAAGGCCTACGGCGGCGCGTACGACGTCATGGGCTCCAAGCACCTCGGGGCCGACATCAACCTCGCCTGGCCCACCGGGCAGATCGCCGTCATGGGCGCCCAGGGCGCCGTCAACATCCTCTACCGCAAGGAGCTCGCCGCCACTGCGGCCGAGGGCGGCGACGTCGAGGCCCACCGCGCCGAGCTCGTCGCGCACTACGAGGAGACGCTCGCCAACCCCTACATCGCGGCCGAGCGCGGCTACATCGACACCGTCATCAGCCCGTCGAACACCCGGATGAACGTCACCCGGGCGCTGCGGGCCCTGCGCAACAAGCGCGAGACGCTGCCGCCGAAGAAGCACGGGAACATCCCGCTGTGAGCGCCGACGCACCCGCCGACGCACCCGCCGACACCCCGCGCGAGCCCGCGCTGCGCATCGTCTCGGGCGACCCGACGCCCGAGGAGCTCGCGGCGCTCGTCACCGTGCTGTCGGCGCTCGGTGGCGCGGAGGCCGAGCCGCCCCGACGCCGCTCGCCGTGGAGCGACCCGCGGTGGCGGCTCGTCGGCGCCTCGGCCCGCCGCGACGGGTGGCGCACCAGCGCCCTCCCACGCTGACGCAAACCCCCTCGACACGCCCACCACGCCCCCACGGCGAGGTGGGCGTGTCGCGTACCACCTTGTGCCAGTTGGCGGTTCACGTCACAGCAGTCACACCCGTTTCAGTTGGCCCGGGCGGGGGCCACTCACCTAGGCTGTCTCCTCGTGTCCGTCGACCCAGCCTCCGCCACCCGGCTTGCCGGGCGCTACCGCCTGCGTGAGCTCATTGCCGTCGGAGGCATGGGAGAGGTGCACCTCGCCGTCGACGAACGGCTCGGACGTCGCGTCGCCGTGAAGATCATGTCGCGGGCCGTCTCGGAGTACTCCGACTCGGTCGAGCGGTTCCGGCGCGAGGCCGTCGTCGTCGCCCGGCTCAACCACCCGAACATCGCGCAGGTCTACGACTACGGCGTCGAGGACGGCGCCCACTACATCGTCATGGAGTACGCCGAGGGCTCCGACCTGTCGCGGGTCCTGCGTGAGCGCGGTCCGCTCGAGCCCGCCGAGGCGCTGTCGGTCACGGCTCAGGTCTGCGCGGCCCTCGCCGTCGCCCACCGGGCCGGCGTCGTGCACCGCGACATCAAGCCCGGCAACGTCATCGTCGGCCCCGACGGCTCGGTCAAGGTCACCGACTTCGGCATCGCCCGGGCGCTCGGCCAGACGGCGTTGACCGATGCCGGCACCGTCCTCGGCACGGCCCAGTACCTGCCGCCCGAGCAGGCCCGGGGCGAGTCGGCGACACCCGCCTCCGACCTCTACTCGCTCGGCATCCTGCTCTACCAGATGGTGACCGGCACGCCGCCGTTCACCGGCGACTCGCCCGTGGCCATCGCCATGCGTCACCTCGACGAGCCGGTCCCCGCCCCGAGCGCGGTCGTGCCCGGGCTGCCGAGCGTCGTCGACCGGGTCGTCGCGCGCGCCACGGCCAAGGCCCCCGGCGACCGGTACCGCGACGCCGACGCGATGGCCCGCGCGGTCCGCGCCACCGACACCACCGATGCGTTCCACCCGGCCGACGCGTCCGCCGCCTTCGCGGCGACGCGGGCCCTCCCGATGCCGTCTCCGACGCGTCGGACGGCGGCCGGCACCGACCGCGCCCGCTCCGGCGACACCAGCCGCGTCTCGCGCACCGACCTGCACGCCGGGGCACCCGCCCGACGCCGATCCGCCCTGCTCGTCTGGGGTGCTCTCGCGGCCGTGCTCGCCACGGTGTTCG
Source organism: Intrasporangium sp. Soil_C_50 (assembly GCF_057656595.1). Classification (NCBI taxonomy): domain Bacteria; kingdom Bacillati; phylum Actinomycetota; class Actinomycetes; order Micrococcales; family Intrasporangiaceae; genus Intrasporangium; species Intrasporangium sp. Soil_C_50. The sequence continues at coordinate 27,475 of NZ_JBDGKB010000013.1, read as the reverse complement.
TCGGCGCCGTCGTCTACGCGCTGACCTCCGGCACCGACGCCCCGGCCACGGCGTCGTCGACGAAGCGGCCCGCGCCCACCGTCGCGACGACGAGCGCGTCCGAGCCGAGCACCGCGCCGCCGACCGAGACGGCCGCGCCGGTCACCACCGAGCCCGCCCCGCAGGACACCGGCGGGGGCGACGGGCAGGACGGCCAGGGCGGCGAGGTCCGGATCCCCGGCGACCTCGTCGGCGGCGACCCCGGCTACGGCACGGCGAAGCTCGAGGAGCTCGGCCTCACGGTCAAGCAGGTGGAGGTGCGCTCCCGGGCCCCCGAGGGCGAGGTGCTCGCGACCTTCCCGCGCGCCGGCCGCTCCGTGCCGAAGGGCAGCGCCGTCGCGGTCGTCGTCAGCAAGGGTGGCAAGGGCAAGGACGGCGACCCGTGGACCGTGCCGAACGGCTTCGTCGGCGAACCGGCCGACGACGTCGAGTCCTGGGTCGACCAGCAGGGCATCAAGGTCGTCCGCCTCGAGCTGCCGGCCGACGCCGACAAGGGCCTCATCGTCGGCACCTACCCGGGTGCGGGCGCCACGACGCGCAGCGGCCAGCTCGTCCTCTTCGTCTCCGAAGGCCACACCTCCGACTGACCGGTCCGGAGATCCGTGGCTCCACCCCGGGGGGCCTGGGATACGTTCGGCGGGTGACCGACACCACCACCAGCACCGGCCCGGCGCCCACGACGCGCCGGGCGACCGACGTCGACCGCATCGCCGAGACCTACTTCGATGCCATGGTCGACCTCAGCCCGATCAGCGCCACCTATCTCGGCGTCCCGGGTCGCGAGAACGATCTCGACGACCTCTCCCCCGCCGGCCACGCGGCCCATTCGCTGCTGCGTCGTCGCACCCTGGACCAGCTCGCCGCGGCGACGCCCGCCGACGACGTCGACCGCGTGACCGTAGCCGCGATGACCGAGCGGCTCGGCGTCGCCGAGGAGCGCTACGCGGCCGGCCTCGACGAGATGTCGCTCAACATCATCGCCTCGCCGCTGCAGTCGGTCCGCGACGTCTTCGACCTCATGCCGACCGACACCCGGGAGCAGTGGCGCACCCTCGCCGAGCGGCTCGGCCGGATCCCGGCCGCCCTGGAGCAGTACCGCGAGTCACTGCTCGCGGCACGGGAGCGCGGCCTGGTGACGCCGCGTCGACAGGTCGTCGCGTGCGCCGAGCAGTCCCGCGACCTCCTCGACGCCGAGGGCTACTTCACCACCGTCGTCGCCACGGCGTCGGTCGGCGAGGAGCCGCTCGACGGCGCCGAGCGCGAGCTGCTCGCGACGAACGCCCGCGCCGCCGCCGACGCCTACGGACAGCTGGCCGACTGGCTCGAGGCCGAGCTGCTCCCCCACGCGCCCGAGGCGGACGCGTGCGGCCGGGAGCGCTACCAGCTCGAGTCGCGCTACTTCCTCGGCGCCACGGTCGACGTCGAGGAGACCTACCGGTGGGGACAGCAGCAGGTCGCCGACCTCCACGCCCAGATGCTCGAGATCGCCGAGGGGCTCGAGCCCGGCGCGAGCGTCGAGCGTGGCGTGGAGATCCTCGACGCCGACGAGCGCTACGTCCTGCACGGCACCGACGCGCTCAAGGCGTGGATGCAGGAGCGCGCCGACGCCGTCATCGCCGACCTCAAGGACGTCCACTTCGACATCCCGGAGCCGGTGCAGCGCATCGAGTGCCTCATCGCCCCGACGCAGACCGGCGGCATCTACTACACCGGGCCGTCGGACGACTTCAGCCGTCCCGGACGCATGTGGTGGTCGGTGCCGAAGGGCAACACCGTCTTCCGCACGTGGACCGAGCTGACGACGGTCCACCACGAGGGGGTCCCGGGCCACCACCTCCAGGTCGCCCAGACGGTCTACCGCTCCGAGCTGCTCAACCGGTGGCGTCGCCTCGAGTCGTGGGTGTCGGGCCACGGCGAGGGCTGGGCCCTCTACGCCGAGCGCCTCATGGCCGACCTCGGCTACATGGACGACCCGGGCAACCGCATGGGCTGGCTCGCCGGGCAGTCGCTGCGGGCCGCCCGCGTCGTCATCGACATCGGCGTGCACTGCGGCTTCGAGGCACCCGCTGAGGTCGGTGGCGGCGAGTGGGACTGGGACAAGGCCTGGACCTACCTGACCCGCTACGGCTTCATGGACGAGAAGGTCCTGCGCTACGAGCTCAACCGGTACCTCGGGTGGCCGGGCCAGGCGCCGAGCTACAAGGTCGGCGAGCGCCTCTGGCTGCAGCTGCGCGACGAGGTCAAGGAGCGCGAGGGCGACGGCTTCGACCTCAAGGCCTTCCACCGTCGTGCGCTCGACGTCGGCGGCGTCGGCCTCGACACGCTGCGCGAGGCAGTTCTCGGCGCCTGACGTCCGGAACGCCCGAAAGGTTGCCCGGGAGCCGGGTCGTTGCAGGTTCGTGCAACGACCCGGCTCCTGACGTGACCCTGCGTCGGCGCCCGGCTACGTTGGCCGGGCGCCGTCGCAGGGGGCGGCGCCGCGTGCCGCGGCCGCGGATGGACCAGCCCAGGGAGGGCCGGTCCGTCCACGGGGGCTCCGCCGCATCGCAACCGGGCCGCTCCTTCGTCGCCGAAGGAGCGGCCCGACGCCGTTCCGACGTCTGTTCCCCGCCTGGTCTTCATCTCCCCGACGTCCACCCGACGCCCGGACGAGCGGCCCGTATGCTGCCCGCATGGCGACCGAACCCCTCCACTCCCCGGCTCAGCCCGCCCGCGTCACCATCGTCCTCGCCTCTGCCTCGCCGGCCCGGCTCGAGACGCTGCGCCGCGCCGGCATCGACCCGGTCGTCGTCGTCAGCGGTGTCGACGAGGACCTCGCCGTCGCCGAGGCCACCGAGCGCTACGGACCGCTCGACCCGGCCGACATCGCGCTGCTGCTCGCCCGGGCCAAGGCCGAGGACGTCGCGGCACGCTCGGACCTGCCGGCGGTCGTGCTCGGCTGCGACTCGGTCCTCGAGCTGGACGGGGAGATGCACGGCAAGCCGGTCGACGCGGCCGAGGCCGTCGCGCGCTGGCGTCGGATGCGGGGGCGCTCCGGGGTGCTGCACACCGGGCACTGGCTCGTCGACGACCACGAGGACGGCGGGGCGACGCTCGGGGCGACGGCGTCGACGACCGTGCACTTCGCTCGCCTGTCCGACGAGGAGATCGAGGCCTACGTCGCGACGGGCGAGCCACTGACGGTCGCGGGCGCCTTCACCATCGACGGCCTCGGGGGAGCCTTCGTCACAGCCGTCGAGGGCGACCACCACAACGTCGTCGGCCTGTCCCTGCCGCTGCTGCGCGAGCTGCTGGCCGATGCCGGCATCGACTGGTTCGACGTCGTGGGCGTGGCCGGCGCCGGGGCGGCCGGTCAGGGGTAGAGGTCGTCGGTGAGGTTCTCGATGACGAGGTAGTTCTCGGTCCACCACCACATCTGGGCGAGGCCGGCGACGACGATGAGGCCGAGGACCCAGTACCGGTACCGCGCGATCCGGGGCAGCTTGAGGAACCACGCGATGACGAGCGTCATCGGGAAGGCGAGCATCGCGTAGCGGATCCGGCTCGGGGTCGTGCTGGTGACGAGGAGGATGTAGGCCGGGTAGGCGCCGGCCCAGCCCCAGATCTCCGGGCCCCACCGCCACGAGTGGCGCGAGAGCATGAACCACGTGAATGCCGCGACCCCGACGACGCCGAGCACCTGGCCGAAGACGCCCCAGTAGTCGTAGAGCAGGTTCCACCAGAGGTAGAGCTTGACCTTGGTCTGGATGTTCCAGGCCAGCATGGTCTGGTTGTAGGCGTCGGGCGTCTCGGTGGCGATCGACACGATCGTCGGCCACAGCCAGGTCAGGGCGGCCGCGTAGGCGGCGAGCGCGGCCATGAGCCACCGGAAGCGCAGCGGGTGCGCCCCCTCGTCCTTCTTCCACCAGCGCACGGCGGCGTGCGCGAGGATGACCGGCACCATCGCGATGACGACGTTGCGGCTCAGCGACAGCACGAGCAGCGACACGACGACCCAGGCGTACTGGCGGCGGCGCAGGAGCCACAGCGTCAGCGTGACGCCGAGCAGGGCGGTCGACTCGGTGTAGGACGCGGAGAACGCGGGAGAGGCGATGTAGAAGCACGTCGCGACGACGGCGACGATGGCCTCCCAGCGGCCGACGACCTCGTCGATGAGCTTGAAGAGCATGTGCATGGCGACGAAGCCGATGAGCGTCGAGAGCACCGGCGCGACGAGGACGAACGGCAGGCCGGTCACCTTCATGATCAGCCCGGCGGTCATCGGGAACACCGGGAAGAACGCCCACGGGTTCATGTCGATGCCGCCCCAGCCGGCTCGCGGGAGCACGGCCGGGTAGCCGTGCTCGGCGATGACGCGGTACCACTGGCCGTCCCAGTTCGTCATCGCGACGAGGTAGCCGGGGTCGGCCGGGGACGGGTAGAAGATGCGGATGTTCTGGGTGCCGATCGGCAGCGGGATCTGGTAGCGGGCCAGGTAGGTGCCCGCGCCGAGCACGAAGACCCGCGACAGCGCGTAGACGGCGAACGGGAACCAGACCGGGAAACGTCGCCAGAACGGCAGGCGCGCCTCGCTCACCCGGTCGGGGTGCTCGAGGCGGTGACCGAGGCGCGACTCAGACCGGCGGGACGGAGCGTCGGCGGTCGCTGAAGTGACGGTCACGCCGGGAAGCATAGGCCAGACGGTGGGTCAGCTCCGAGCGCAGTTCGGCCGCCTCGATGACGGCGTCGACGACGAGGTCGGCGGCGAGCCGCTCGATGTCGACGTCCTCCTCGTACTCCCGGCGCCGCTCGGCGACGAACGCGTCGCGGGCCTCCGCTCCCTGCTGCTGCTCGATCTCCGCGATCTTGTTCGCGTAGACGGCGTTGACGGCCGCCTCCGGGCCCATGACCGCGATGCGGGCGGTCGGCAGGGCGATCGTCGCGTCGGGCCCGAAGCCGGGGCCGCCCATGGCGTAGAGGCCCGCGCCGTACGCCTTGCGGACGACGACGCAGAACTGGGGCACGGTCGCCGAGGAGACGGCGCTGACCATCTTCGCGCCGTGGCGGATGATCCCGCCGCGCTCGACCTCGGAGCCGATCATGAAGCCGGGCACGTCGGCGAGGTAGACGAGTGGGATGTTGAACGCGTCGCAGAGCCAGATGAAGCGGGCGGCCTTGTCGGCGCTGTCGGTGAAGAGGACGCCGCCCTTGACGAGCGAGTTGTTGGCGACGATGCCGACGGTCTCGCCGCTGACGCGGCCGAACCCGATGACGAGCTCGCCTGCCCAGAGCGGCTTCAGCTCGAAGAACGAGTCGTCGTCCACGAGTCCGTCGATGACGTCGTGGATGTCGAAGGGCACCGACTCACGCTCGGGCACCGTCTGCTCGGTGAGCGGTTCGGACGGTTCCTCGGGGTGGTAGGTCGGCGGGGTGTCCCGCCAGCTGCCGGGCACGTACGAGAAGTAGAGCTTGGCCAGCTCGATGGCCTCGACGTCGTCGTGGGCGAGCAGGTCGCCCACCCCGGAGACGCTGCAGTGCATCCGCGCCCCGCCCATCTCCTCGAGGCTGACCCTCTCCCCCACGACCATCTCGGCCATGCGGGGGCTGCCGAGGTACATGGAGGCGTTGCCCTCGACCATGATGATGAGGTCGCAGAAGCTGGGGATGTAGGCCCCGCCGGCCGCGCTCGGGCCGAAAAGGCAGCAGATCTGGGGCACCTTGCCCGACAGCGCCACCTGGTTGTGGAAGATGCGACCGGCGCCGCGACGGCCCGGGAACATCTCGACCTGGTCGGTGATGCGGGCCCCGGCCGAGTCGACGAACCAGAAGACCGGCAGCTCCTCGCGCAGGGCCATCTCCGTCGCCCGCACGATCTTCTCGACGGTGCGCGCGCCCCACGAGCCGGCCTTCACGGTGGGGTCGTTGGCGATGACGATCGCGGGCCGCCCGTCGACCGTGCCGCGTCCGGTGACGACGCCGTCGGCGGGCAGGCCCGGCTGGAGGGCGTTGGCGTACCGGCCGTCCTCGACGAAGCTGCCCTCGTCGAAGAGCAGCGCGATGCGGTCGCGGACGTAGATCTTGCCCTGGCTGTCGAGCTTGGCCTTGGCCTTCTCCGGCGGCAGCGCGGATGCCGCGTGGGCGGCCGCGAGACGCCGCCGGACGTCGCCGACGCGCGGGTCGGGGGCGTGGTGGCCGCTCATGCGGGCAGGCCCAGTCCTCGGGCGATGAGCATCCGCTGCACCTCGGAGGTGCCCTCGCCGATCTCGAGGATCTTCGCGTCGCGGTAGAACCGGGCGACGGGGAACTCCTCCATGAAGCCGTTGCCGCCGAAGACCTGCGTCGCGATGCGGGTCGCGGTCACGGCGGCCTCGGTGGCGTAGAGCTTGGCGATGGCCGCGGCGTGCTTGACCTCCTTGACCGAGCGACGGCCCTCGTGCAGCTCGTCCTTGAGCCAGGCGGCCTTGTAGGTCAGGGTGCGCGCGGCCTCCACGCTGACGGCGAGGTCGGCGATCTGGAAGGAGACGCCCTGGTTGGCACCGATCGGCCTGCCGAAGGCGGTGCGCGTCTTCGCGTAGTCCGTGGCGAGCTCGAGGCAGGCCTGGGCGCAGCCGACGGCGAGGGAGGCGATGGCGATGCGGCCGTCGTCGAGGGTCTTGAGGAACTGCTTGAAGCCCTCTCCCTCGGCGCCGAGCAGGTTCGAGGCGGGCACCCGGCAGTCCTCGAAGGTGAGGCCGTGGGTGTCGGAGACGTGCCAACCGAGCTTGTGGTAGGCCGGTTCGACGATGAAGCCGGGCGTGCCGGCGGGCACCATGATCGCGGAGATCTGCGCCGAGCCGTCCTCGTTCGTGCCGGTGCGGGCCGTCACGGTGACGACCGAGGTGATGTCGGTACCGGAGTTCGTGATGAAGGACTTGGCGCCGTTGACGACCCACTCGTCGCCGTCACGTGCGGCCCGGGTGCGGGTCGCGCCGGCGTCGGACCCGGCCTCCGGCTCGGTGAGGCCGAAGCCGGCGAGCGCCCGGCCGGCCACGAGGTCGGGAAGGAAGCGGTGCTTCTGCTCGTCGTCGCCGTAGGTGAGGATCGGGTTGATGCCGAGCCCGACGCCTGCCGAGAGCGTGATGCCGATCGACTGGTCGACGCGACCGAGCTCCTCGATGGCGACGCAGAGGCTCGTGAAGTCGCCCTGACCCGGGGCGGCGCTTCCGCCGTACTCCTCGGTCACGACGAGACCGAAGAGACCGAGGTCGCCCATCTTCGGGACGAGGTCGGTCGGGAAGTGCGACGCCGCGTCCCACTTGGCGATGTTCGGGGCGACCTCCTTCTCGGCGAAGTCGCGGACGACCTGTCGGAAGTCCTCGTGCTCCGGGCTCAGCTCGAACATCGGTGTTCTCCTTGTGGGATGTGCTTGACGCTTACGTAAACGTAAAGCACGATCGGGGGCATGACAAGTGCGCCGACGTGGACCATCGCCGAGGTCGCGGAGGAGTTCGGGGTCACCCACCGCACCGTCCGCCACTACGAGGACCTCGGGCTCATCTCTCCCGAGCGTCGGGGCACCCAGCGCGTCTACCACCGCCGCGACCGCACCCGCCTCAACCTCATCCTGCGGGGCAAGCGCCTCGGGTTCCCGCTCGAGCAGATCCGCACGATCATCGACCTCTTCGACGCCCCACGCGGGCGGCGCACCCAGCTCGAGTACGTCCTGGGCGAGATCGACGAGCGGCGCGCCGACCTCGAGCAGCGGCTCCGCGACGTCCAGGACGCCATCGCCGAGCTCGGCGAGTTCGAGCGCCGGTGCCGTGAGGACCTCGACAAGCTCGCGTGACACGATGGAGCGCATGAGCGCTGCAGACACGAAGTTCTCCGCGTACGCGCACCCCGAGCGGCTCGTCACCACCGACTGGCTGGCCGAGCAGATCTCCGCCGGTGCGGTGGGGTCCCCAGGCGGGATCGCCCTGCTCGAGTCCGACGAGGACGTCCTGCTCTACGACACCGGCCACATTCCCGGCGCCCTGAAGATCGACTGGCACCTCGACCTCAACGACCCGGTGACGCGGGACTACGTCGACGGTGCCCGGTTCGCCGAGGTCCTCGGCGCCCGCGGCATCGCGCGCGACACGACGGTGGTCATCTACGGCGACAAGAGCAACTGGTGGGCGGCCTACGCGCTGTGGGTCTTCAGCCTCTTCGGGCACGAGGACGTCCGGCTCCTCGACGGCGGCCGGGCGAAGTGGATCGCCGAGGGCCGCGAGCTCACCCGCGAGGTGGCGACCCCGACCGCGGCCGAGTACCCCGTCGCCGACCGCGACGACGCCCCCATCCGCGCCTTCAAGGACGACGTCCTCGCCCACCTCGGCCAGCCCCTCGTCGACGTCCGGTCCCCCGGCGAGTACTCGGGCGAGCTGCTCCACATGCCCGACTACCCCCAGGAGGGCGCGATGCGCGGCGGCCACATCCCTGGCGCGCGGTCGGTGCCCTGGGCGCGCGCGGCCAACGAGGACGGCACGTTCAAGACGCGCGAGGACCTCGAGGCGATCTACCTGACCGAGCAGGGACTCGCGCCCGGCGATGACGTCGTGGCCTACTGCCGCATCGGCGAGCGTTCGTCGCACACGTGGTTCGTCCTGACGCACCTGCTCGGGTTCGAGTCGGTCCGCAACTACGACGGCTCCTGGACCGAGTGGGGCAACGCCGTCCGCGTCCCCATCGAGAAGTGACCCCGGCCGTCACCCGAAGGCAGCGATCCCGATGACCGACACCCCCCTCCCCACGTCCCTGGCCGAGATCGCCGAGGACTTCCGCGAGGCCTCGAACGACCTCAAGCTTCAGCTCCTCCTCGAGTTCAGCGACGAGCTGCCCGGCCTGCCCGAGCGCTACGTCGGCCACCTCGACCAGCTCGAACGCGTCGACGAGTGCCAGTCGCCGCTGTTCCTGAACGTCGAGGTCGCCGACGGTCAGTCGCTGCAGGACCGCACGGTGCACCTGTTCTTCGACGCGCCGGCCGAGGCCCCGACGACCCGCGGGTTCGCCGGCATCCTCCACGAGGGCCTCGACGGCCTCTCCGCCGCCGAGGTGCTCGCGGTGCCCGACGACGCCCCGATGCGCTTCGGCCTCGCCGAGGCGGTCTCGCCCCTCCGGATGCGCGGCATGGTCGCCATGCTCGGCCGCATCAAGCGCCAGGTCCGCGCCAAGACCACCACCTGACAACTCGACGACCCGGAGACCCACGCTCTCCACCACACCCCTTACGTCACTGCTCACTCTCACTGAGCACTGACGTAGGAACAGACCCCGCCCCGCTCCGGCGACACCCCGCCCACCCCTACGTCACTGCTCACTCTCACTGAGCACTGACCAAGAGAGTGGCAGTGGTCCTGGTGCCGGACGGGCGCTGTCGGCGCTCCGTGACAGCGTCTGCCCATGGATGTCCCACCCGCATCGTCGCTGGCCAGCCCGACTGAGGTCGGGCGCATGACAGCCCGTGTGCGGCGCCTGGCGGACCTGAGCCAACGAGAACTTGCCGTACGCGTGGGCCTCGCTCCCGCCTCGGTTGCACGAGTCGAGTCCGGCAAGGGGCTACCGAGCCTGTCCACGCTGTGCCGCATCGTCGAGGTGGCCGGTCTGCGCCTGGCGGTTCTCGACGCCGACGGGCACGAGATCGTGCCGGTGTCTGACGATGCCGTTCGCGACAACCAGGGTCGGCGGTTCCCAGCGCATCTCGATGTCGCCCCGCCGGACGAGGTGCCGTACGAGCGGTGGGCCTATCCCCGGTACGACCGGCCGGCCGCTCGCGGGTGGTACCAGTTGCGGCCGGCGCGCGACCGGGACGCGGCCGAGAGGGTCGGCGGTCGTCCGGACGAGCACCCCACCGAGGGTGAGCTCGAGACGCGGGTGCGGCTCATGGCGGGTCCACAGCCCCGCGTGTCAGCCGTCCCCGTGCCTCCAGCGGAGTGCGAGTGCCTCGACGAGTGCTTCGAGACATGGTGCGTCGACGCGTGTGCGTGCCGGTGCGAACCTCCGCCGGCCTCGGAGTGGGACCGACGCCGCCTGCTCAGCGGCTGAGTCGAGGCGCCATGAAGACGGCATGCCAGAGTTCGGGCCGCGGCGACCCGATGCCCTCGAGGACGAGACGGTCGCCGGCCAATGAGCGCAGGGTGGCCGCGCTCAGGGCGAAGGGCGGCCCGTCCGTGGCATCGACGTCGCCATCCGCGCGGAACGCCACGGCGAAGAGCGTCCCGCCCGGCGCGACGAACCCGGTGATGCTCGGGATCGCTTGCGACCGTGGCGGATCGGGCATTGCCTGGATCGTGAAGATCTCGACGACGAGGTCGAACGCGCCCGCCCACTCGGCCGGCGGCGAGAGCAGGTCGGCGACGCGGTAGTCCACGACCGACTCGAGGTGCCGCGACCGCGCCGTCGCCACCGCGTTCGGCGACAGGTCGAAGGCCGTCGTCGCGAAGCCCAGCGAGGCCAGGTACTCCGCGTCCGCGCCGAGACCGCAGCCGACGACCAGGGCTCGCAGACCGTCGCCGCGGAGCCCGCCATCAGGCAGTCCCTCGGCCCAGTCGCTCAGCAGCGGGTGCGGGGCGTCACGGTCCCACGGCATCGAGATGCTTCCGGCCACGCCCTCGCCGTACAGCCGGTCGAACCATGCGTTCGGCTCACCGCTCGCGTACGCCTCCGCGGCGAGCACGCCGGCCCGCTCGTCCCAGTCCCTGCCCATGGTCAGCCCCCGATCCGGGTCCGGACCTCGTAGAGCTCCGGGAAGAACGTCAGGTCGAGCGCGCGACGCAGGAAGTCGACACCGCTCGAACCGCCCGTGCCGACCTTCTGCCCGATGGTGCGCTGGACGACCTGCAGGTGGCGGAAGCGCCACTGCTGGAAGTTGTCCTCGAGGTCGACGAGCTCCTCGCAGGTCTCGTACACACCCCAGTGGTCGTGCGGCGCCGCGTACACCTCTGCGAAGACGTCGACGAGGCCCGGGTCGTGCCGGTAGGGCTGGCTCCAGTCGCGGTCGAGGAGGGTGCCCGGCACCGCGTACCCGCGCCGGGACAGGTAGGCCAGGAAGGTGTCGTAGAGGCTCGGCTCACGGAGCAGCGCGTCGAGCGCCTCTCGCGCCGACGCGTCGTGCGAGAAGACCGCCACCATGTCGGCGTTCTTGTTGCCGAGCAGGAACTCGACCTCCCGGTACTGCGCCGACTGGAAGCCGGAGCTCGTGGCGAGGAAGGGGCGGATCTGCGCGTACTCGCTGGGTGTCAGGGTCGCGAGCACCGACCACTGGTCGGTCAGGGTGTGCTGGATGTGCTTGACGCGAGCCAGTCGCTTGAGCGCCGGAGCGAGCTCGTCGGATGCGAGCAGGCCTCGGGCAGAACGCAGCTCGTGGATCATCAGCTTGAGCCACAGCTCTGACGTCTGGTGCTGGATGATGAACAGCAGCTCGTCGTGCTGGGGCGGGTCGCTCAGCGGCTGCTGCGCGCTGAGCAGGGTGTCCAGTCGGAGGTACTCCCCGTAGGACATCCGTCGCGTGAAGTCACGCTCGATCCCCTGCTCCAGCTCGCGCTTGCTACGCGGGTCCATTGCACCGGTTCCACCGACGGCCTCGTCCATGCCCGCGATCCTAGGGGGCGGGTTCAGCGCACCCTCGGCCGCAGCCGGACCAGGTGCGATACGACACCCGGGATCCACCCGGTCTCCCCGCGCATCCACCGCGCGCCGACGAGGTTGTGCGGCACGACGACGGTGTCGGCCCGGGCCGCCACGAGGCCGAGGTCGGTGCCGAACACGTCCGTGACGACCGCCCAGTCGCGGGCGCTGTGCCGGGTCAGGTGCTCACCGATCGCTATGGCGAACGTGTCGACGATGACGTCAGACCCGCCACCTGCCGCGGGGTCGGCCTGCACTGCGCGGAACTGCTCGTCGAAGTTCGAACCGATGGAGTCGAGGTCGTCGACGTCGACGCCGATTGCCGCTGCACGCTCGAGGCCCGACGCGATCCGTGCGCGTTCCTCGTCGTCAAGGGGTCGACTCTCGGGGCGCCCCGACGCGGTGGGCACGAGGGAGTCGTCGGACTCGGGTCCCTCGTCGACGTCCACGGGCTCGGCGACGGACTCGGAGCTCTTGCGGCGCGAGAACAGACCCATGCCGCCAACGTACTGCGGTCCGGGAGAGCAGCCCAGCCCCGCTCAGCGCGAGAGATGCGCCCGGGTCTCCTGCGCCTGCGACCCCGCCCGGCGCGGCTCGGCAGGCCCCCACGACGCCTGGCGCACCGCGGCGCCCAGACCGACGACGACGCCCTCCCCGGCCGCCAAGTCCTCCGTGCCGTCCATGCCCGCACAGTAGTGACGGGCACGGGCGTCCGTCAGCCGAACGTGTCGGGGTCCGGGCCGGTGCGCGTGCCGCGGTCGAGACCGGCCAGCGCGTCGAGGTCGTCGCCGTCGAGGGCGAAGTCGAAGACGCGGGCGTTCTCCTCGATGCGCTCCGGCGTGACCGACCGGGTCAGCACGACGTTGCCGAGCTCGACGTGCCACCGGAGCACGACGCGGGCCGGGGACACGTCGTACCGCTGCGCGACGCCGGTGACGACCGGGTCCTCGAGGAGCCCGGCGCGGACGGCGAGCGGGCTCCACGCCTCGGTGACGATGCCGTGCTCGCCGTGGAAGGCCCGCAGCTCGCGCTGCTGCAGCTACGGGCTCAGCTCGACCTGGTTGATCGAGGGCAGCACGCCCGTCTCGTCGAGGAGACGCTGCAGGTGCGGCACCTGGAAGTTGCAGACGCCGACCGATCGGACGCGGCCCTCCTGCTGCAGCTCGAGCAGCGTGCGCCACGCCTCGACGTAGCGGTCCTGCTTCGGCGCCGGCCAGTGGATGAGGTAGAGGTCGAGCACGTCGAGGCCGAGCCGGCCCATCGACGCCTCGAACGCGCTGCGCACGTCACCGTGGTCGTCGTTCCACACCTTCGTCGTGACGAAGACGTCGTCGCGCGGAAGGTCGGAGGCGGCGAGGACACGGCCGATGCCCTCCTCGTTGCCGTAGATCCGTGCCGTGTCGAGGTGGCGGTAGCCGACCTCCAGCGCACGGCCCGCGGCGGCGTCGACCTCGGCGTCCGGCACCTCCCACACGCCGAAGCCGAGCTGGGGCACGGCGAGGCCGGGGGTGCTGGCGTGGCCGAGGGGCAGGGTGGGGACGTCGTGGTGTGTCGTCATGCCTCACACGCTAGGACGAGGGCCGTGGCAGCGATGTGCTGGACCTCACGGCGAGACGGCCGGGAATAACACCGGTGGCCCGGAAGTTGGGCCGCGCCGAGCCGCTAGAGTCCGGACCATGGCTCCCATCAGCAAGGTCCTCATCGCCAACCGGGGTGAGATTGCCGTCCGAATCGCCCGCGCCTGCAAGGACTCCGGCATCGCCTCGGTCGCCGTGTACGCCGACCCGGACCGCGACGCCCTGCACGTCAAGGTGGCCGACGAGGCGTTCGCGCTCGGTGGCTCGACCCCGGGTGAGAGCTACCTGCTGCAGGACAAGCTGCTCGACGTCGCACGCCAGGCTGGCGCCGACGCCGTCCACCCCGGCTACGGGTTCCTCGCCGAGAACGCCGACTTCGCGAAGAAGGTCATCGACGCCGGGCTGACCTGGATCGGCCCCGGCCCCGAGGCCATCGACGCCCTCGGCGACAAGGTCAAGGCGCGCCACATCGCCACGAAGGCCGGCGCCCCCCTCGTTCCCGGCACCAAGGACCCGGTCGCCGACGCCGACGAGGTCGTCGCGTTCGCGCAGGAGCACGGCCTGCCGGTCGCCATCAAGGCCGCCTATGGCGGCGGCGGGCGCGGCCTCAAGGTCGCCCGCACCATCGAGGAGATCCCGCACCTGTACGAGTCCGCGGTCCGCGAGGCCGTCACGGCCTTCGGCCGTGGCGAGTGCTTCGTCGAGCGGTTCCTCGACCACCCCCGCCACGTCGAGACCCAGTGCCTGGCCGACCGGCACGGCAACGTCGTCATCGTCTCGACGCGCGACTGCTCCCTGCAGCGCCGCAACCAGAAGCTCGTCGAGGAGGCGCCGGCGCCCTTCCTCACCGAGGAGCAGCACACCGAGCTGCTCCGCGCGTCCAAGGCCATCCTCAAGGAGGCCGGCTACGTCGGCGCCGGCACGTGCGAGTTCCTCGTCGGGCCGCAGGGCGACATCAGCTTCCTGGAGGTCAACACCCGCCTGCAGGTCGAGCACCCGGTCTCCGAGGAGGTCACCGGCATCGACCTGGTCCGCGAGCAGTTCCGCATCGCGAACGGCGAGCGCCTCGACTACGGCGACCCCGAGCCGCACGCCCACTCGATCGAGTTCCGCATCAACGGCGAGGACGCCGGCCGCGGCTTCCTGCCCGCACCCGGCACCGTGACCCGCATGGTCGTACCGCACGGCCCGGGCGTGCGCTGGGACGCCGGCATCGTCGAGGGCGACACCGTCGCCGGCGCCTTCGACTCGATGATCGCCAAGCTCATCGTCACCGGGCGCGACCGCACCCAGGCCCTCGAGCGGGCCCGTCGCGCCCTCGGCGAGCTCGAGATCGACGGCATGCCGACCGTGACCCCGTTCCACCGCGCCGTCGTGGCCGACCCGGCGTTCGCGCCGGCCGACCCTGCCGAGAAGTTCACGATCCACACGCGATGGATCGAGACCGAGTTCGACAACCAGATCCCCGCCTACGCCGGCGCCGCTGCCGACGCACCGGAGGCCGAGGAGCGCCACACCGTCGTCGTCGAGGTCGGCGGACGCCGGCTCGAGGTGTCCCTGCCCGGTGGCCTCGCCATCGGCAACGGCGCCGGCCCGGGCGCTGGCGGGAGGAAGAAGGCGCCGAAGCGCTCCGGCGGGTCCAAGGGTGGCGCGGCCGTCTCCGGAGACTCGCTCACCGCACCGATGCAGGGCACGATCGTCAAGATCGCCGTCGAGGACGGTGCGAGCGTCGCCGCCGGCGACCTCGTCGTCGTCCTCGAGGCGATGAAGATGGAGCAGCCGATCACGGCGCACAAGGACGGCGTCGTCAGCGGCCTCACCGCGGCCGTCGGCGAGACCGTCACCTCCGGCGCCGTCCTCGCCGAGATCAAGGACGCCGCGGGCTGAACCTGCGCGACGAAAGGGCCGTCACCCCGGTTCGCGTGACGGCCCTTCGCGCGTCGAGGTGGCGTTGTCGGCGTGCCCGACGAAGCCGCGCCTCAGGACTTCGGGGGTGGGTCTCCGAGCGTGATGTCGTCCGAACCGGACGGCGGGATCTCCGAGGGCCCGGGGCCCCCGGGCAGCGACGGGTCGACGGGGCTCGGGTCGTTGGGGTCCACGGGCACACCCGGGGGCGGCGTCGCAGGGCCGGGCTCCGGCGTCGGGACCGGTGGCGGCTCGGGCGTCGGCTCCGGCGTGGGCGTGGGCGTGGGCGGCACCGGGCCCGGGCCCGGCTCCGGAACGGGAGTCGGCGCTGGCGGGGGCGTCGGGTCGCCCGGCGTCGGCACGGTGTCGTCGGCCTCGGGAGGCAGGCCGAGCGCCTCTCGCATCTTGTCGCCGCCCTGGTCGAGCTGCTCCGCGTACTGTCCGCCGGTCTTCTCGTTGATCATCTCCTCGGCCTTGTCGAGACCCTGCCCGACCTGGTCGGGGTGGCCCTTGAGGAAGTCCTTCGCCTTGTTGATCCAGTCGCTCACGTGTCCTCCGGGATGGCTGGGCCGGGGCGGCGAGCACCCCGGACGGCGGCGATGCCGCCACCGGCCCGACGTTACGCCTCTGGCACACTGCTGGGGTGCTTGCGACCCTGCCCACTGCCACGACCCAGCCGAACGGCTTCTCGGCGACGAACCTGCTCGGCGCGCTCGTCTTCGTCCTGCTCTTCTGGCTCTTCCAGCGGTGGCTGCGCGACCGCGTCTCGAAGCGGCGTCGGGAGCGGTATGCACGCGAGGAGGGCCGCTCGCCGGAGGACCTCGACGTCGAGACCCGCGGGACCGATGGCTCCGTCGACGGCTCCGGCGACGGCCCCGGTCCCGACGCGTCCGGACCTGACGACCCGACGCGGCGCTGACGCGTCGGCTCAGTCGGCCTGGTGGAGCTGTCGCGCGGCCTCGGCGATCGAGCCGGACAGCGACGGGTACACGGTGATGGTGCTGGACACCTGGTCGACCGAGAGCCGGTTCTGCACGGCGAGCGCCACGGGGAAGACCAGCTCGGAGGCCTTCGGCGCGACGACGACCCCGCCGAGCACCGTGCCGTACCCCTTGCGGCAGAAGAGCTTGACGAACCCGTCGGTGATGCCCTGCATCTTGGCGCGCGGGTTGCGGGCCAGCGGCAGCATCACCGACTCGACGTCGGGTGACTCGTCGGCGGCGTTCTGGCTGATGCCGACGGTCGCGATCTCGGGCTCGGTGAAGATGTTCGCGGCCACGCCGCGCACGTTGAGCGGCGCCACGGCGTCGCCGAGGGCGTGCCACATGGCGATGCGGCCCTGCATGGCGGCGACGGATGCGAGCGGCAGGACGCCGGTGCAGTCGCCGGCCGCGTAGACACCGCCGACGCTGGTGCGTGAGACCCGGTCGACCTGGACGTGCCCGGACGGGCTCAGCTCGACACCGGCCTCCTCGAGCCCGAGCCCGGCCGTGTTCGGCACCGACCCGACGGCGAGGAGCGCGTGCGAACCCTCGACGGTCCGCCCGTCGACGAGGGTGACGACGACCCCGTCGGTGGTGCGCTCGACCGACGCGGCCCGTGACTTGTTCAGCACCTCCATGCCGCGCTTGCGGAAGACGTCCTCGATGACGGTCGCGGCGTCGGCGTCCTCGCCCGGGAGCACCCGGTCGCGGGAGGAGACGAGGACGACCTGCGAGCCGAGGCCGAGGTAGGCCTGCGCGAGCTCGGCGCCGGTGACGCCGGAGCCGATGACGATGATCCGCTCGGGCAGCTCGTCGAGAGCGTAGATCTGCTGCCACGTGAGGATGCGCTCGCCGTCGGGGCGCATGGTGTCCATGACGCGGGGCGAGGCGCCGGTGGCGAGGAGCACGACGTCGGCGGTCAGCTCACGAGTGCTGCCGTCCTCGAGGGTGGCCACGACGAGGTCGCGCGAGGCGAGCCGGGCCGAGCCGGTCAGGACGGTGACGCCGACCTGCTCGAGGCTGCCGCGGATGTCACCGCTCTGCGCGGCGGCGAGCTCGAGGATCCGGCCGTTGACGGTGCGGGCCTGGGCGACGGCGTCGGACACCTCGTCGCCGTCGTCGTCCTGCAGTCGTACGCCCAGCCGCGAGGCGGTCTCGAAGTCGGACATGTAGTCGGCGGTGGCGATGAGCGCCTTGCTCGGGACGCAGTCGGTGAGCACCGCGGCGCCGCCCACACCGTCCTTCTCGACGACGGTGACCTGCGCGCCGAGCTGGGCGGCGACGAGCGCCGCCTCGTACCCGCCCGGGCCGCCCCCGATGATGACAACGGACGTCTCACGCGTGATCACGCGTCCATCCAACCATCCCGCCGAGTGGTGTCCGGCACGTGGACGGCGTCGCTAGAGTCCTGAACGTGACCACGACGCACCTCGACCTCGCCGACCCCTCCACCGACCCCTTCGCCGTCGCCGACGCCGCTGCCGCCGTCATCGCCGAGCGCACCGGCGTCGAGCGCCATGACGTCGCCCTCGTCCTCGGCTCCGGCTGGGGCCAGACGGCCGACCTCGTCGGCGAGACCCTCGCCACGATCGAGAACGCCGACGTCCCGGGCTTCCACCGCGCGGCCGTCGCCGGTCACTCGGGCACGATGCGGTCGGTCGCCATCGGCGACACCGGCCGTCGCGCGCTGGTCTTCGGCACCCGCACCCACTTCTACGAGGGCCGCGGCGTGAGATCGGTCGTCCACGGCGTCCGCACGGCGAAGGCGGCCGGCTGCAGCACCATCGTGCTGACGAACGGCTGCGGCGGCCTCAACCCGGCCTGGGCCCCCGGCACCCCGGTCCTCATCCGCGACCACATCAACCTCACGGCGCACTCCCCCATCGAGGGGGCGAACTTCGTCGACCTCACCGACGTCTACACCCCGCGCCTGCGCCAGCTGGCCCGCGAGGTCGACCCCGACCTCGACGAGGGCGTGTACGTCCAGTTCCGCGGACCGCACTACGAGACTCCGGCCGAGGTGCGCATGGCCAAGGTCATCGGCGGCGACCTCGTCGGCATGTCGACCTCGCTCGAGGCCATCGCGGCCCGGCAGAGCGGCCTCGACGTCCTCGGCATCTCGCTCGTCACCAACCTCGCGGCCGGCATCTCCGAGACGCCGCTGGACCACGAGGAGGTCCTCGAGGCCGGACGCGCGGCGGCCGAACGCTGCGGACGCCTCCTCGCAGCCGTGGTGGGACGCATCTGATGGCGGGCGAGTCCGGCGTCGACGCGCTCCTCGCGGACGCCGCAGCGTGGCGCGACGACGACCCCGACCCGACGACCCGCGGCGAGCTCGACGCGCTGTTGCAGCAGGCGCAGGCCGGTGACGACGACGCCCGCGCCGACCTCGCCGACCGGTTCGCCGGCCTGCTCGAGTTCGGAACGGCCGGCCTGCGTGGTGCGCTCGGGGCCGGCCCGAACCGGATGAACCGCAGCGTCGTCATCCGCGCGGCCGCCGGCCTGACCGCCTACCTCGGGGCCGAGGGCGGCGCCGGGCCGCACCCGACCGTCGTCATCGGCTACGACGCGCGCTACAACTCCGACGTCTTCGCCCGCGACACCGCAGCGGTCGTCGTCGCCGCGGGCGGTCGGGCCCTGCTGCTCCCCCAGCCGCTGCCGACCCCGGTCCTCGCCTTCGCGATCCGCCACCTCGGTGCCGACGCCGGCGTCATGGTCACGGCGAGCCACAACCCGCCGCAGGACAACGGCTACAAGGTGTACCTCGGCGACGGCAGCCAGATCGTGCCCCCGTCCGACGCGCAGATCGCCGCCCACATCACCCGCGTCGCGCACGTCGCCGACGTGCCGCGCGCCCACGAGGGGTGGGAGACCCTCGGCGACGAGCTGCTCGGCGACTACCTCGACGCCGTCGTCACCGTCGTCGACCCGGACTCGCCCCGTGACCTCGCGATCGTGCACACCAGCCTGCACGGCGTCGGCCACGGCACCGTGACGGCGGCCTTCCAGCGCGCCGGCTTCGGGGCGCTCTCGGCCGTCGACGAGCAGGCCGTGCCCGACCCCGACTTCCCCACCGTCGCCTTCCCCAACCCCGAGGAGAAGGGCGCCATCGACCTCGCCCTGGCCCGGGCGCGCGCCTCGGAGTGCGACCTCGTCATCGCCAACGACCCCGACGCCGACCGCTGCGCCGCGGCGATCCACGACCCGGCCCTCGGCGACTGGCGGATGCTGCGCGGCGACGAGGTGGGGGCGCTCCTTGGGGCGCACGTCGTGCACCGTGGCGTCTCGAAGGGTGACGTCTTCGCCAACTCGATCGTGTCCTCGCGCCTGCTCGCGGCCATCGCGCGAGCCGCC
This sequence comes from Intrasporangium sp. Soil_C_50, assembly GCF_057656595.1. Taxonomy (NCBI): domain Bacteria; kingdom Bacillati; phylum Actinomycetota; class Actinomycetes; order Micrococcales; family Intrasporangiaceae; genus Intrasporangium; species Intrasporangium sp. Soil_C_50. The sequence goes on along the minus strand of NZ_JBDGKB010000013.1, from coordinate 7,995 downwards.
GGGCTCGCCCACGAGGAGACCCTCACCGGCTTCAAGTGGATCTCGCGCGTCCCGGGCCTGCGCTACGGCTACGAGGAGGCGCTCGGCTACTGCGTCGCGCCGCACCTCGTCCGCGACAAGGACGGCGTCAGCGCCGCCCTCCTGCTCGCCGAGCTCGCCGCTTCGCTCAAGGCGCGGGGCCGCACCCTGACCGACCTGCTCGACGACCTCGCCGTCGAGCACGGCGTCCACGCCACCGACTCGTTCTCGGTGCGGGTCTCGGACCTCTCGCAGACCGAGACCCTGATGGACCGGCTGCGCTCCGAGCCGCCGACGTCGGTCGCCGGCATCGCCGTGGCCCGCGTCGACGACCTGGCGCGCGGCGACGGTGGCCTGCCCCCGACCGAGGGCCTGCGCTGGTTCCTCGAGGACGACTCGCGCGTCATCGTGCGCCCGAGCGGCACCGAGCCCAAGGTCAAGGTGTACCTCGAGGTCATCGAGCCGGTCCCCGGCCCCGACGCGCTGCCGGTGGCCCGCGCCACCGGCGAGACGCGCCTGGCCGCGGTCCGCGCCGACCTCGAGCGGCTCACGGCGCTCTGACGCCCCAGAGGGGGCAGCCGGTGACGTCCGCCAGGGGTGACACCGACCCGGCGCCGTCGGTGCCCAGCCGGGCGCCGGCGGCGTCACGCGTCAGACGACGAACGTCCCGATGACGAAGAACGCGATCCCGGCGACCAGCAGGCCCACGGACACCGGGTCCCAGGACTGCGCGGCGATGCGGGGCGTGCGACCGTCCTTGCGGCGCCGGTCCTCCTCGCGCCGCGCCTCGATCTCGGCGGCGACGGTCTGGGCCTCGATCTTCGGACGCTTGGGGCGCGGGTCCACCTCGGGCGCCGCCGGGCCGCGCAGGCGGTTGGCACCGATGGCCAGGGCCTGACGGCCGTACCGCGGACGGCCCGGGTCGGACGGAACCGCCCACGCCGTGAACTTGCGACCGCCCGAGAAGAGCTCGAGGGCCCAGCGCGAGCGGACCTCGTCGATGGCCGGCCACGTCACGTCCACGACGCGCAGCGGGTTGATCAGGCGCACCCCTTCGGCGTGGATGACCGCGCTCGGGCGCACGACGAACAGCCACAGGAGAACGAACGCCAGCGCGATGCTCGAGATGAGCGTCCAGCTCTGCGGCGGTACGAGGATGGCGGGCACCAGCAGGGCCAGGCCGCAGACGAGACCGACGATGCCGACGGCGATCGACGAGCCGGGGCGCAGCGTGCGGGCATCGCGGAGCGGACCCAGGCCCGTCGGCTCGGCCTCGGTGTCCCTGCCCGGGGGTGCGGCGTCGAACGCCTCGTCGTCGCGGCTCACGTGTCCTCCTCGTTCTGCTGCGACCGGTCCCACCCGCCGCACGAGGCGCGCGGTACGGGTCCGCGCGCCATCGCCAGACTCTCTCACGCGCGCCCGTGAGCGGGCACCGTCGGGGCGCCTCGGGCTGCGCCGACGCGGTCGGTGGCGTCTCGGATCGTGGATAGACTCGGCGGGTGACTGTTAGCACGACGACGCGCACCGCGCAGGAGCTCACCGCACAGGCGCGGGACGTCCTGGGCGTGTCGCGCCTGACCAACAACGCGCTCACCTCATGGCTGCACGGCCTCCCCGGCGTCGACCAGGTCGGCTGCGAGGCGCGGGCCGCCTCGCTCGGCACCCGGTCGATCAAGACGACGAGCAAGGCGTGGGCCATCGACACGGCGATCGGGATGATCGACCTGACGACGCTCGAGGGCGCCGACACGGTCGGCAAGGTGCGCTCGCTGTGCGCCAAGGCGCTCGTCCCCGACCCGCTCGACCCGACGACGCCCCGTCCGGCCGCGATCTGCGTCTACGGCGACATGGTCGAGACCGCCAAGGCAGCCCTCGGCGACAGCGGCATCCACGTCGCCGCCGTGGCCACGGCCTTCCCGTCCGGTCGGGCCAGCATGCCGGTCAAGCTCGCCGACACCCGTGACGCCGTGCGCGCCGGGGCCGACGAGATCGACATGGTCATCGACCGCGGCGCGTTCCTCTCGGGCGACTACCTCACCGTGTTCAACCAGATCGCCGAGGTCAAGCAGGCCTGCGGCGCCGCTCACCTCAAGGTCATCATGGAGACCGGCGAGCTCGTCACCTACGACAACGTCCGCCGCGCCTCCTACCTGTCGATGCTCGCGGGCGGCGACTTCATCAAGACCTCCACCGGCAAGGTGCAGCCCGCTGCCACGTTGCCGGTCACGCTCATCATGCTCGAGGCCGTGCGCGACTGGCGCGAGGCCACGGGCGTTCAGGTCGGCGTCAAGCCCGCGGGCGGCATCAAGACCACCAAGGACGCCATCAAGTACCTCGTCATGGTCAGCGAGATCGCGGGCGACGACTGGATGACGCCGGAGTGGTTCCGCTTCGGGGCCTCCAGCCTGCTCAACGACCTCCTGCTGCAGCGGCAGAAGCTCACGACCGGGGCCTACTCCGGTGCCGACTACGTGACGATCGACTGACCGAGGACCCCACTGATGCCCACCTTCGAGTACGCCCCCGCGCCCGAGTCGCGCGCCATCGTCACCATCGAGAAGTCCTACGGCCTCTTCATCGACGGCACCTTCACCCGGCCCAAGGCGACCTTCCCCACCATCAACCCCGCCGACGAGTCGGTCCTCGCCGAGGTCAGCCAGGCCGGCCCCAAGGACGTCGACAAGGCGGTCGCGGCCGCCCGTCGCGCCTACGAGGGTGAATGGGGTCGCCTGTCCGGCGCCGAGCGCGGCAAGTACCTCTTCCGCATCGCGCGCATCCTGCAGGAGCGCGCCCGCGAGTTCGCCGTCCTCGAGACCCTCGACAACGGCAAGCCGATCAAGGAGACCCGCGACTTCGACGTGCCCACGGCGGCGGCGCACTTCTTCTACCACGCCGGCTGGGCCGACAAGCTGGAGTACGCCGGCCTCTCCCTGCCGGGCTCCGACGCGCCCCGCCCGCACGGCGTCGTCGGTCAGGTCATCCCGTGGAACTTCCCGCTGCTCATGCTCGCCTGGAAGGTCGCGCCGGCGCTCGCCACGGGCAACACCGTCGTGCTCAAGCCGGCCGAGACCACCCCGCTGAGTGCCCTCCTCTTCGCCGAGGTCTGCCAGCAGGCCGGGCTCCCCGCAGGTGTCGTCAACGTCGTCACCGGCGACGGTCGCACCGGCCAGGCGCTCGTCGAGCACCCCGACGTCGACAAGATCGCGTTCACCGGGTCCACCGAAGTCGGCAAGATCATCGCCCGGTCCATCGCCGGCACGAGCAAGAAGGCCACGCTCGAGCTCGGTGGCAAGGCCGCCAACATCATCTTCGACGACGCCCCGATCGACCAGGCCGTCGAGGGCATCGTCGGCGGCATCTTCTTCAACCAGGGCCAGGTGTGCTGCGCCGGTTCGCGCCTGCTCGTGCAGGAGAACGTCCACGACCAGGTCATCGCCAAGCTCAAGCGACGCCTCCAGACGCTGATCGTCGGTGACCCGATGGACAAGAACAGCGACCTCGGCGCGATCAACTCCCGTGAGCAGCTCGACCGCATCACGACGCTCGTCGATGCCGGTGTCGCCGAGGGCGCCGAGCGCTGGAGCCCGGCGTGCACGCTGCCGGGCAAGGGCTTCTGGTTCCCCCCGACGCTGCTCACCGGGGTCTCGCAGAGCCACCGGGTCGCCACGGAGGAGATCTTCGGGCCCGTCCTGACCGTGCTCACCTTCCGCACGCCGCAGGAGGCGGTCGCGAAGGCGAACAACACGGCGTACGGCCTGTCCGCCGGCGTCTGGACCGAGAAGGGCTCGCGCATCCTCTGGATGGCCGACCAGCTCAAGGCCGGCGTCGTGTGGGCCAACACGTTCAACCGCTTCGACCCGAGCTCGCCGTTCGGCGGGTACAAGGAGTCCGGTTACGGCCGCGAGGGGGGCCGCCACGGCCTGGAGGCCTACGTCACCACCGCCCCTTCGACATCCACCTCGACACTGACGGGATCCACTCGATGAGCCGCCTCGACGTGCGCAAGACCTACAAGCTCTACATCGGCGGCAAGTTCCCCCGCAGCGAGTCCGGCCGCTCCTACGAGGTCGTCTCGGCCAAGGGCGAGTTCCTCGCGAACGCCTCGATGGGTTCCCGCAAGGACCTGCGTGACGCCGTCGTCGCGGCGCGCTCGGCCCTGCCCGGCTGGTCCGGTGCCACCGCCTACAACCGCGGCCAGGTGCTCTACCGCGTCGCCGAGGTCCTCGAGGGCCGGCGGGCCCAGTTCGTCGACGAGGTCGCCCTCAGCGAGGGCCTCACGGCCCGGGCCGCCGGTGCGGCGGTCGACGCCGCGATCGACCGGGTCGTCTGGTACGCCGGGTGGACCGACAAGATCGCCCAGGTGCTCGGCAACCTCAACCCGGTCGCGGGCCCGTACTTCAATGTGTCGGCCCCGGAGCCCACTGGCGTCGTGGGCATCCTTGCGCCGCAGTCCTCCTCGCTGCTCGGACTCGTGTCCGTCATCGCTCCGGTCATCGCGTCGGGCAACACCGCGGTCGTCCTCACCTCGGCCGACCGGCCGCTGCCCGCGGTGACGCTCGGCGAGGTGCTCGCCACGTCCGACGTCCCCGGCGGCGTCGTCAACATCATCACGGCCCGCACGGGCGAGGTCGCCTCGTGGCTCGCCGCGCACCGCGACGTCAACGCCATCGACCTCACCGGCGTCGCCGGCGCCGACGGCGTCGACTGGGCCGCGCTGGAGGCCGAGGCCGCCGGCAACCTCAAACGGGTCTACCGTCCCGCCCTCGCCGACGGCCAGCCCGTCGAGCCCGACTGGAGCGCCGAGCCGGGCCTGTCCCGCATCCGCGCCTTCCTCGAGACCAAGACCGTCTGGCACCCCAAGGGCCTGTGAGTCAGCGGTGACGCGCGCCGCCGACGCCATGGACGACACGAGCAGCACGACCGACGCCGCGGGGACCACCTCCTCGCGGCGTCGCCGCGTCATCCTCGTGACCGGGCCCAGCGGCGCGGGCAAGAGCCGGCTGTCCGAGCGCCTCAGCGCCGCGCACGGCTGGCCCGTCGTGCGCCTCGACGACTTCTACCGCGAGCACGACGACCCGCGCCTGCCCAGGTCCCCGCTCGGCATCCCCGACTGGGACCACATCGACTCGTGGAACGCCGACGCAGCCGTCGAGGCCCTGCGCACGCTCATCGACGTCGGGCACGTCGAGGTACCGGTCTACGACATCGGCGCCTCGGCCGTCACCGGTCGCCACGCGGTCGACGCCGGGCCGGAGGACTTCGTGCTCGCCGAGGGGCTGTTCGCGGCGCGCCTCGTCACGCCGCTGCGCGAGGAAGGCCTGCTGGCCGACGCGCTGTGCGTGCGGCAGAACCGCTACGTCACGGCCTTGCGCCGGTTCCTGCGCGACCTCGCGGAGCGTCGCAAGCCTCCGCACATCCTCCTGCGACGGGGCGTGGCCCTGCTGCGCGACGAGCCGCACGTGGTCGCCGAGGCGGAGTCCCTCGGGGCCCGCTGCATCACGCCGCACGAGGCCGAGGCCGAGCTGACCCACCTGGTCCGGGCAGGCCGCTCGTGAGGCTCGTCGGCCTGCTCGGCGGGATGAGCTGGCAGTCCACGGCCGAGTACTACCGGCTGGCCAACGAGACCGTCCGCGACCGTGTCGGCGGGCTCGCCTCAGCCCGGCTGCTCCTGCACTCGGTCGACTTCGCCGAGGTCGAACGGCTGCAGGCGGCCGGCGACTGGGACGCCGCCGGCGTGCTGCTCGCCGACGCGGCTGCCGGCCTCGAGCGCGGCGGTGCCGAGCTGCTGGTGCTGTGCACCAACACGATGCACCGGGTCGCCGACGCGATCGAGGCCGCGGTGTCGATGCCTCTGTTGCACATCGGCGACGTCACCGCCGAAGCCGTGCGACGGGCGGGCATCGGCCGCGTCGGGCTGCTCGCCACGGCCTACACGATGGAGCAGCCGTTCCTGCGTGACCGCCTCGCCTCGCACGGGCTCACCGTCCTCGTCCCCGAGGAGCAGGACCGCGCCGAGGTGCACCGCGTCATCTACGAGGAGCTGTGCCTCGGCGTCGTGCGAGAGGAGTCCCGTGCCGCCTACCGGCAGGTGATCGGACGGCTCGTGGCCGCGGGGGCTGAGGGCATCGTGCTCGGGTGCACGGAGATCGAGCTGCTCGTCGGGCAGCAGGACTCCCCCGTCCCGGTCTTCCCGACGACCCGGCTGCACGTCGAGGCCGCGGTGGACGCAGCGCTCGACGCGCAGCCGTGAGGGTCGGCCGGCGGCGTCAGCCCATCGGTGAGGCGACATAGCCCAGGGCTGCGTAGCCGGGCTTGATGACCTCGTTGATGAGCCCCAGACGCTCGTCGAAGGGGATGAACGCCGACTTCATGGCGTTGATGGCGACCCACCGGAAGTCGGTGAGGGTCCACCCGGCCTGCTCGGCGAGCAGGGTCGACTCCTTCGTCATCGACGTGTCGCTCATGAGCCGGTTGTCGGTGTTGAGCGTGACGCGGAAACGCAGACGCTTGAGCAGCGTGATCGGGTGCAGCGGGATCGACAGCGCCGCCGAGGTCTGCAGGTTGCTGCTCGGGCACATCTCGAGCGGGATGCGCATGTCACGTACGTAGGCCGCGAGCCGACCCAGGCGCACGCGCTTGAGCTCGACCTGGACGAGTGCCGTCGGGTCGTCGCGATGGTCCTCGAGCCACTCGCCGAACGGCCGGTCGTCGATGGTGATGTCGTCGACGATCCGCACGCCGTGGCCGAGCCGGTCGGCCCCGCACCACTGGATGGCCTCCCAGATCGACGGCAGCCCGAAGGCTTCACCCGCGTGGATCGTGAAGTGGGCGTTCTCGCGACGCAGGTACTCGAAGGCGTCCAGATGCCGGGTGGGCGGGTAGCCCGCCTCCGCACCCGCGATGTCGAAGCCGGCGACGCCGCGGTCGCGGTAGCGCACCGCGAGCTCGGCGATCTCGGTGGACTTGGCCGCATGCCGCATGGCGGTGAGCAGCGACGCGACCCGGAGCGGACGGCCGGCCGCCGCGGCCTTGGCCTCGCCGTCGCGGAAGCCGGCGTTGACCGCCTCGACGACGGCCTCGAGGGACAGGCCACGGCCCAGGTGCTGCTCAGGCGCGTAGCGGCTCTCGGCGTACACGACGCCGTCGGCAGCGAGGTCCTGGGCGCACTCGCTCGCGACGCGGAACAGCCCCTCCTCGGTCTGCATGACGGCCAGCGTGTGGTCGAACGTCTCGAGGTAGCGCGGCAGCGAGCCGGAGTTCGCGCTGTCGCGGAACCACGTGCCCAGCGCCGCAGCATCGCTGGCAGGCAGCTCGTCGTAGCCGACCTCCGGGGCGAGGTCGATGATCGTCTGCGGCCGCAGCCCGCCGTCGAGGTGGTCGTGGAGGAGCACCTTGGGAGCGGCCCTCAGATCAGCGACGAGGTCGCCCCTGCCGGCGGTCGCGGCGCTGTCGTCGGGCGACGCCTCGCTCACTGCTCGTCCTCGCGGTTGACCGTGTCGGGGCTGAAGGCGGGCAGGCACACGGCGACGTACTCCGCGCCATCGGGACCGCACGAGTAGCGGATCCGCTCCCCGGCCCGGGTGACGACGCTCTGACCGGCGTCGACGGCGATCTGGCCACCGTCGTGGTCGACGAGCACCTGGCCGCGAAGGACGAGCGTGATCTCGTCGAACTCGGGCGTCTGGAACGGCTCGGCCCAGTCGGCGGGCGCCACCATGTGGGCGACGGAGACGGCGGAACCGAGACCGGAGTCGGGGCTGTTGACCGCACCGACGTGCTCGTCGATGACCTTGCCGCCGGGCACGGGGATACGGGTCGGGGAGGGGATGAGATGAGGCACGAGGCCACCCTACGCCCCGGTCCGATGGCCCGAGAGGACTCCGGAAAAGGGGCTGGGCATGCGAAAGAGGCCCGGCCCGGGTATTGCTGCCCGGGCGGGCCTCTGTCGTGAATGTGTGTCCGGCTGCGTCCTACTCT
>NZ_JBDGKB010000012.1:0-137091 GCF_057656595.1 Intrasporangium sp. Soil_C_50 | reverse complement strand
GACGACGCCACACCGCCCTCGACGGGCTCCCACCGATCAGCCGCCTGTCACCAACGTCATGACCGGGTACACCTAGGGGCGACGACCGGCGACGCGCGCGGGCTTTGTCACGCCAGTCCCCCACGCCAGCCAGCCGACGCGTCGGCACCGGCGCGTCAGGCGTGGCGTCCCGTGTGGGCGGTGGGGTGCATGACCTCGGCCCGCTGCTGCACGAGCAGCACGGCCCCGACGACGATGCACACGACCTCGGCGATCGCGGCAGCCCAGACCGACCAGCCGCGCCACTCCGTGTGCACGCCCATGAGCCCGACCGTCGAGGCGATGGTGAACGCGCCGAGCGTCGCGGCGCCGAAACCGAGCGTGAGGAACGCCGGGACCCAGTGCCGCCACCGCACGAGCAGCACGGCGATGACGATGCCGGCCACGACGTTGACGAGGAACATCGGCCCGACGCTCTGGTTGCGCACGCCGTCGAACCACAGGTAGAGGTGCACTCCGGCGGAGACGAGCAGCGCCGCGGCACCCACGAGTCGCAGGGTCATCGAGACCCTCCCTTCAGTGTCACAGCCGGTCGTGAGACGCGCGGCCCGCTGTTGGTTGGACACCCTTGACGACGCCTGTCGGGACAGGTCGGTTCAGCGGAACGAGGTGAGGATGCGGTCGCGGACGGCGCTCATCGGCCACACCGGTGCACCGGCGCCGGGGCGCAGGCCGGCGCCCCAGCCCCATGCGTCGACGCGGCTGCTGACACCGGCGTCGCGGGTCAGCAGGGCGACGGGCACGTCGTGCGACGCGTTGTCGCCGGAGACGACGCTGGCGGGCTGGTGGTCGCCGAGGACGAGCACCACGAGGTTGCGGTCGCGAGTGTTCGTCAGCCACGACACGACGCTCTCGAGGGAGTACGCGACGGTCCGCGCGTACGCGTCGCGCACCCCGGCGTCGGTGCGCCAGACGACCTGTTGCGGGATCGCCGTGCCGGCCTGGGCCGCGAAGACCGAGCCGTCGCCGAGGCTCGTCCAGTCGACGAGGCGCGGCAGGGGAGCCCATGGGATGTGGCTCGTCACGAGGTCGATCTCGGCGAGCACCGGCCGGCGGGAGGACGGTGCGAGCTCGAGGCGGTCGAAGGCCGACAGCGTGTACTGGTCGGGCATCGGCGCGTAGCCGAAGCCGGGTCCGCGGTAGCCGAGCGTGCGGGCGTCCCACACCTGGTCGTAGCCGTAGAAGTCGCGGCCCTCGGGCCAGTCGTGGCGGTTGGCGGGCACGACGTCGACGGTGCGGTAGCCGGCCTTGGCGAAGACGTGGCTCAGGGTGAGCCGCTGCGTCGTGACCAGCTGGTCGTAGCGCTGCTGGCTGTCGACCCACAGCCCGGACTGGGTGCTCGAGTGCGCGAGCCAGCTGAAGCCGCCGAAGGTCGGAGACCTGAGCCAGGCACTGCGCATCGAATAGCCTTGTGCGGAAAGCGCCTTCGTTCCGCTCGCCAGGGCCTGGTCGACGACCGGGGCGTCGAGGGCGACCTTGCCGTAGCTCTCGACGAAGACGACGACGACGTCCTTGCCGCGCAGCGCGCCGAGCAGCCCCGACGTGTCGGCTGCGGCGAACGGGTCGGTGCCGATGGCCGTCGCGAAGGCGGCGTGGTCGCGGACGTCGGCGACGGCCTTGCGCGCCTGCGCGTCGGCCAGCGCGACCGTGCTCGACGCGGCGAAGGGCACCCCGGGCGTCAGGGCAGTGCCCGTGACGAGAGCCACGAGCCAGACCGCCGCGAGGGCGGCGAGGAGCCGCCGGGCCGGCGTGCGGTGCCGTTCGGCGAGCCGGGCCAGGCGGCGCAGGGCGAGCGGCACCGCTGCGAGCACGCCGAGGAGCGCCAGCCCGGCCGCCACCGCCGCCACGACGGCGACGACCGTGCCGGACGCGTCGTTGACCAGATCGAAGCCGGACGCCGCGTAGCGCCAGTCGCTGAGCAGGTTGAACGGCCGGTAGAAGAAGACGTCGCGGAACACGAGGTCGAGGATGCGGACGAGCAGGAGCACGGCGAGCAGGACGCCGAGCGGCGGGAGCACCCACCGACGGACCCACCGGCCCACCCGCGACGGCACGGCGAGGACGAACGCGCCGATGACGAGCACCTCGACGGGGATGCGCAGGAACGCGACGGGTCGCAGGGGCGACGAGGTGGGGGCCGTGAGCGTCACCCACACGAGGGCGCCGGCGAGCAGCGTCAACGCGGTCGCCCCTGCGCGGCGCGCGCGCGGACCGGGCCCGACGCGTCGACGCGCCCGGCCCGACGTCGGCGCCGGCGCGGTCACCCGGACCGCCGCTGCGCGATGAGGACCCGCGTGTCGGCCATCGTCACGATGACGGCGCGCCCCGAGGTCACGGCCACGGGCCGGTCCGGCCTCGCGGGCTCCGGTGCCGACACGGGCGTGGCCGCGGCGGCGCTGTCGGTGCTGTCGGGGCTGTCGGTGCCGCGCCGGCGCCACAGCGTCGCGGCCTCGGTGCCGAAGGACACCGCGAGCGCCCCGAGCCCCAGCCCGACGACGCCGACGGCGAGCGCGGGTTGCAGCAGTCCCGAGGCGGCCGCTGTGAGCCCGACGCCCTGGTAGGCGGCGACGGCCTTGCGCCACCGCCGTGCCGGCACCCCCCGACGCAGCCACGGCGCGAACCGTTGGGCGGCGAGCAGCAGGTAGCGGGCGGCCCCGACGCCGAGCACCCACCAGCCGACGTCACGGGACACGTGGACGGCGAGCACGAGGATGAGGAAGGCGTCGGACTCCATGTCGAACCGGGCTCCGAAGGCGCTGACGGTGCCGGTGCGCCGGGCGACGCGCCCGTCGACGGCGTCGAGCGACAGCCCGACCGCCGCGAGCGCGACGAGCGCAGCAGTCCGCGTCCCGGCGCCGGCGTCCGCGTGGCTCGTCGCGGCGTCCGCCACGAGGGCGGCGACGCCGCAGGTCAGCACCGCCCGCGCCAGGGTGACGCCGTCCGCGGGCCCCGGCATCGAGCGTCCGGACGCTGCGAGCCCGACGGTGACGAGAACGAGAAGGACCGTGGCACAGGCGAATCCGACCGCGAGCCCGGCGGGCCCGACGCCCACCCCGACCGTCAGAGCCAGGACGAGCGCCACCGACGTGGCGAGCCCGACCACAGGGCCCCGGTGAACCATCCGTCCCACGCTACCTCCGGCTCGTCGGGCGGGCACCGGGCCCCGGAGGGCGGCCCGCATCGCACCCAAGGACGCCGGCCGCCACCCCCCGGTTCACGCGACGCATCGGCCGCGAGGCGGCCGGGCGTGGTTACGCTGGCGCCGTGGCGACAGACGCGAGGGCGTTCTGGCTGGTCGAGCCCGGCAGGGGCGAGATCCGGCCCGAGGCCGTGCGCGCTCCCGGCCCCGACGAGGTGCTCGTGCGCACGCTGCACTCCGGCGTCAGCAGGGGCACCGAGACGCTCGTCTTCCGTGGCGCCGTCCCCCGCAGCCAGTGGGACGCGATGCGGGCGCCCTTCCAGGACGGTGACTTCCCCGCGCCGGTCAAGTACGGCTACCTGTCCGTCGGCGTCGTCGAGGAGGGGCCGGACGCGCTGCGCGGGCGGACCGTCTTCAGCCTGCACCCGCACCAGACCGCCTACGTCGTGCCGGCGTCGGCCGTCGTCGTCGTGCCCGACGGGGTGCCGCCGCAGCGGGCCGTGCTCGCCGGCACGGTCGAGACCGCCGTCAACGCGCTGTGGGACGCCGCGCCCCTGCTCGGCGACCGCGTGGCCGTCGTCGGCGCGGGGATGGTCGGCTCCAGCGTCGCCCGTCTGCTCGGGCGGTTCCCCGGAGTCGAGTGCACGCTCGTCGACGTCGACACCTCCCGCGCCGAGACCGCCGCGCGCCTCGGCGTCGGTTTCGCGAACCCGGCGACCGACCGCCTGCCACTCGGCGAGTGCGACCTCGTCGTCCACGCGAGCGCCACCTCGGCCGGGCTGCAGACCGCCCTCGACCTGCTCCGCCCGGAGGGCACCGTGATCGAGCTCAGCTGGTACGGCGAGAAGACCGTCGAGCTGGCGCTCGGCGGGGCGTTCCACTCGCGGCGACTCGCCATCCGGGCCAGCCAGGTCGGCGTCGTGTCACCGGCGCGGCGCTCCCGGTACTCGACCTCGGAGCGACTCGCCCTCGCGCTCGACCTGCTGCACGACGACGCCTTCGACGCGCTCGTCACGGGCAGCTCGCCGTTCGAGGACCTGCCCGACGTGCTGCCCCGGCTCGCCGACGGCAGCCTCCCGGCGATCTGCCACGCCATCACCTACCCGACCACCCCGACCACCCCGACCACCGACGGAAAGGCCTGACCGATGTTCGGCGTCACGGTCCGCGACCACATGATGGTCGCGCACAGCTTCGAGGGCGAGCGGTTCGGCCCGGCCCAGCGCCTGCACGGCGCGACGTTCGTCGTCGACGCGACCTTCCGCGGGCCCGAGCTCGACGGCGACGGCATCCTGCTCGACATCGGCCTGGCCACGGAGCAGGTGCACGAGGTTGTCGGGGCCCTCAGCTACCGCAACCTCGACGACGACCCAGACCTCGCGCGCAACACCTCCACCGAGGTGCTCGCCCGCCTCGTGGCCGACCGCCTCGCCGAGCGCGTCGCGGCCGGCGACCTCGGCACCGAGCCGGGCCGGCTCACGGGGCTCGTCGTGACGCTCCACGAGTCGCACGTCGCGTGGGCGTCGTACGAGCGCACCGTGTGAGGGCCTGAGGGTGCCCACCCTCCACGCCGTCCTCCCCGACGCGGTCCACGACCCCGCGCGGCCGAGCGGGGGCAACACGTACGACCGACGCGTCCTGGCCGGGCTCACCTCGCTCGGCTGGACCGTGCACGAGCAGCTCGTGACGGGGCGGTGGCCCGAGCCCGACGCCGTGGGGCGGCGGTCCCTCGCCGACGCGGTCGGACGAGTCTGCGCCGACGGACCCGTGCTCGTCGACGGGTTGCTCGCCTCCCGCTCGCCCGACGTGCTCGTGCCCCTCGCGCGTCGCACCCCGCTCGTCGTCCTCGTCCACCTCCCGCTCGGCGGTGAGCCCGAGCGCGCCGTGCTCGCCGCGGCCGCTGTCGTCGTCACGACGAGCGCGTGGTCCCGGGACCGCATCGTCGCCCTGCACGGTCTCGACCCCGCCCGCGTCCACGTCGCCGAGCCCGGCACCGACCCGGCAGCCCTTGCGGCCGGCACGCCCGGTGGCGGGTCGCTCCTCTACATCGGGGCCGTGACCCCGCTCAAGGGCGTCGACGTGCTCGTCGGCGCGCTCGCCACCCTCACCGACCTGCCGTGGCGGTGCGTCGTGGCGGGGTCGCTCGAGGTCGACGCGTCGTTCGCGGCGCGCGTGGTGGAGCGGACACGTCGGGCCGGGGTCGCCGACCGCGTCACCTTCCCGGGGCCGCTCACGGCCGATGCGCTCGGCGACGCGTACGCCGCGGCCGACCTGCTCGTGGCGCCCTCGCGCGCCGAGACGTACGGGGTGGCCGTCGCCGACGCCCTCGCCCGCGGCCTCCCGGTCGTCGCGAGCGACGTCGGCGGACTGCCGGACACCCTTCGAGGACCCGAGCACCGGGGCCTCGACCGGATGAGTCCACCTGCGCACTCGACGGGGGATCCGGGCGTGACGGGGGTGCCTGGGGTGCTCGTGCCGGCCGGCGACCCGGCCGGCCTCGCGGCGGCCCTGCGCGCGTGGCTGACCGACCCCGGGCTGCGCGGACGGTTGCGGTCCGGGGCTGTCGCGCGGCGCGAGACCCTGGCACCGTGGTCGGAGACGGCTCGACGCGTCGATGCCGTGCTCCGGGGGCTCGGCCCCTGACCGGCGGCCGGCGCTTCGGGAGGCGGCCGACGGGGTAGTGGAGGGTCAGACCGGTCGAGGTCGAGGTCGAGGTCAGCCGCTGAACCTGGCGGTGCCCGGTGGCGTCCTCGCAGATGGCGCCGCAACGGCGTCGACGGACAGGCGTGCGGAGGAGGCGGTGATGGCTCGGACTCCAAGGCGGCTACGCCTGCTCGGCATCGGCGCGCTCGTGGCCGTGCTCGCGTGGCGGGTGGGACCCGCAGCCCTGGGCGACGCGCTCCGCGGCGTCGACGCGCGTGCCCTCGCGGTCGCGGCAGTGGCGGCCCTGGCCGTCGCGGCGGTCTCGACGCCGTGCGTGGCGTGGCGCTGGGTGCTCGTCGCGCGGGGTCTCGGCCTCGAGCTCTCGCTCCGAGACGCCGTCGCCGCGTCGTACCGGGCCCAGTTCCTCAACGTGACGCTGCCGGTCGGGGTGGCCGGCGACGTGCACCGCGCGGTGTCGCACGGTCGCTCGTCCGGTGACGTCGGTCGCGGGGTGCGGGCCGTGCTGTGGGAGCGGACGGCCGGCCAGGTGGTGCAGGTCGGGCTCGCAGTGGCCGTGCTGCTGGCGGCGGCCTCGCCGCTGCGGTCCGTCGTCATCGACCACCTCGCGGCGCTCGGCGCCGTCGTGCTCGTGATCGTCGTCGCGGTCACGGTCGCCCTCCGGATCCGATTGCGCGACAATGCTTCCCGAGCCTCCCGCGTGGCTCGTGCTCTCGTCGGCGACGTGCGTCACGGCCTGCTCGCCCGACGCGTCTGGCCGGGTGTCGTCGCCGCGTCGGCCGTCGCCGTCGTCGGTCACGTCGCCACCTTCCTGCTCGCCGCGTGGGCTGCCGGCGCCGCCGTGACCCCGATGCAGGTCGTGCCGATCGCCTTCGTCGTGCTGCTCGCGGCGGCCCTGCCCCTCAATGTCGCGGGATGGGGCCCGCGCGAGGGTGCGGCCGCGTGGGCCTTCGGCGTGGCGGGCCTCGGAGCCGCCCAGGGCGTCGTCGTCGCGGTCGTCTACGGCGGCCTCGTCATGGTGGCCGGCCTGCCGGGTGCGGTGGTGCTGCTCCGCGACGGTGCACGCCGGCCCCGCCGCACGGGTGGCCGGGTACGCGTCGACCCGCCTGCACGCGTCGACGGTGTCGTGGGAGGCGCCCGTGCCTGACGTCGGAGACAGCACCCCAGCCCTGCGCAGCCGTCGGGCCGCACGGACGGCCGGGTCACACCGGCCCACCACGCGCCCGACGCCCGACGCGTCCACCACGCCCGACGCGTCCACGTCACCCGACGCGTCCGCGGTGTCCGCTGCGCGGCCGTACGTCGTGCTCAGCTGCGGCATGTCGATCGACGGCTATCTCGACAGCCCGACGCCGCAGCGGCTGCTCCTGTCGAACGACGACGACTTCGACCGCGTCGACGCCGAGCGGGCCGCGTCCGACGCGATCCTCGTCGGCGCCGCGACGATCCGCCACGACGACCCCCGCCTGCTCGTCCGGTCCGCGGAACGCCGCGCCGAACGCGTCGCCCGCGGCCTGCCCGCGTCACCGACGAAGGTGACGCTGACCCGGCGGGCCGACCTCGACCCGAGCGCCCGGTTCTTCGCCGCCGACGACGCCGAGAAGCTCGTCTACTGCGCCTCCCCCGCGCTCGAGTCGGCCCGCCGCCGGGTCGGGCACCGCGCCACCGTCGTCGACGCCGGCCATTCCTGCGACCTCCGACGCGTCTGGGCCGACCTCGCCGGGCGCGGCGTCGGCCGGCTCATGGTCGAGGGCGGCGGCACGGTGCACACCCAGGTGCTCGCCGCCGACCTCGCCGACGAGCTGCAGCTCGTCGTCGCGCCGTTCTTCGTCGGCAGCTCGCGCGCCACCCGGTTCGTCGGCGACGCCGCGTTCCCGTTCAACGAGCAGCGGCGAGCCCGGCTGGCCGAGGTGCGCCAGATCGGCGACGTCGTCCTGCTGCGCTACGCCCTCTCGCCCCGCTTCGACGAGACGGACGACGGTTTCGACCACGGCACGAGGGGGAACGCATGACCCAGCCCATGCCCCGCTCACACCGCCCCGCCGGGGCCGCGCCCGCCGGGACCGCGCCCGCCGGGGCGGTCACGCCGATCCGACCTGCCGGGGGCCCGCCGCCACCGGCGTCGGTCCGGGCCGCGGTGCGGGTGCCGGTCGCGCTGGCCGACGGGTTCGAGACCACCGCGCTGGCGTACTCGTTCACCGGCCTCGTCGACGGGCTCGAGCACGTCGCTCTCGGACTCGGCGACCGCGCCGACCCCGCCCGTTCGTCCCACCGCCGCGCACACGGCCCCGAGGCGCCACCGCTCGTCCGGCTGCACAGCGAGTGCCTGACCGGCGACGTGTTCGGCAGCCAGCGCTGCGACTGCGGCCCGCAGCTGCACGAGGCCGTCCGCCGGCTCACGGCCACCGGCGGCTACCTGCTCTACCTGCGACAGGAGGGCCGCGGCATCGGCCTCTATCCCAAGCTCGACGCGTACGTCCTGCAGGACTCCGGCCTCGACACCTACCAGGCCAACGTCGCGCTCGGCTTCGGTCCCGACGAGCGCGACTACACCGTCGCCGCGCAGATGCTCCTCGCGCTCGACCTGCCACGCGTCCAGGTGCTGACGAACAACCCCGACAAGCCGGCCCAGCTCGAGCGCCTCGGCATCGGAGTGACCCGGCAGGTGCCGACCGCCGTCCACGTGTCTCCCGCGAACGCCCAGTACCTGTCGACGAAGGCCACCCGCGGCGCCCACACGCTCGACCTCCCGCCCGCCTAGAGCTGCCGCCCCACTTCGGTTCGAGGTATTCGCGCGTCCCAGAGACCGCGCAGATACCTCGAACCGGGAGGTCGGACGCGTCAGTCGCCGGCGATGCCGCTGCGCTCGACGCCCTGGACGATCCAGCGCTGGAGGAACAGGAACATGAGCAGAAGCGGCAGGATCGCGACGAGCGCGGCCATGAACAGCTGGCTCACCTGCACCGACTGCGCCGTGAGGAAGGTCGACAGCGCGATCTGGACCGTCCACGACTCCTGGTCGCGGCCGATGACGAGCGGCCAGAGGAAGGCGTTCCACGAGCCGATGAAGGTGATGGTGCCGATGGCGGCGACGAAGCCCGTGGAGTTCGGCACGACGATGCGCCAGAAGGTGCCCCAGTACGAGAGCCCGTCGATGAACGCGGCCTCCTCGATCTCCTTGGGGAAGTTCAGGAAGAACTGCCGGAAGAGGAACGTCGCGAGCGCCTGGAAGAGCCCCGGGATGATGAGTCCGCGCAGCGTCGAGATCCAGCCGAGCGTCGACACGAGCACGAAGCTCGGCACGAAGGTCACGGCCGCGGGGATGAGCAGCGTCGCGGTGATCGAGTAGAAGACCGCGTTCGACCATCGGTAGGGGATCCGGGCGAGGCCGTAGCCGGCCAGTCCCGACACGACGAGGACGCCGACCGTCTGGGTGACGGCGATGAGCCCGGAGTTGACCAGCGAGCGGGCCATCGGGATCGCCGGGTTGGCGAACAGGTCGGTGAGGTTGGCCGTGTTCCACGTCGGCGGCAGCCAGTGGAAGTCGGGCGAGGAGAGATCCTGCTCGCGCATGAACGCGCTGCGCACGACGAGGTAGAACGGCACGAGGAACAGCAGCGCCGCGACGACGAGCGCGCTGTACCGGGCCCACCCGGCGACGCGGGACTGACGCTTGCTGCGGACGATGGCCATCAGGCGTCCCTCTCCCCGATGCGCAGCAGCCGGCCCTGCACGACGGCGACGATCGCGATGATGAGCGTCAGGATGACGGCGCCGGCCGATCCGTGGCCGAAGTCCTGACCCGAGCCGAGGGCCGTGTAGTAGAGGTACACGAGCGGCGGCCGGGCGTATGGCGGGTAGGTGCCGAACGTCGACAGGATGTTGTAGAACTCGTCGAACGCCTGGAACGCGTTGACGAGCAGGAGCAGCAGCACCGCCGTCGACGTCGCCCGCAGCTGCGGCAGCGTGATGTGCCGGAACACCTTCCACCCCTCGGCGCCGTCGATCGCGGCGGCCTCGTAGAGCGTCGGGCTGATCCGCTGGATGCCCGCGAGGAAGAGGATCATGTAGAACCCGATCTGCAGCCAGAGCCGGGCCGTGACGATGACGAGCCAGTACCAGGGCGGGTCGGCGAGGCTGAGCCACGGGATCGAGTCGACGCCGAACCAGCCGAGCACCGCGTTGGCCAGGCCCGAGCGGATGCCGCTGAAGATCGACATCTTCCACACGAGGGCCGCGACGACGTACGAGCAGGCCGTCGGCAGGAAGAACACCGAGCGGAAGAACGCCTGCATGAACCGCGTCCGCGCCACGAGCAGCGCCGCGCCGAGCGAGAGCACGAAGGTCGTCGGCACGATGAAGATCGCGAAGAAGAGGAAGGTGAGCAGGCTGCTGCGGAACGCCGGGTCGCGCAGCATGTCGAGGTAGTTGCCGACGCCGACGAACTGCGTCGGGGTCACCGTGTTGTACGCGTCGAAGAACGACAGGTAGATCGACCACGCGATCGGCACGTAGACGAAGACGACGAGCCCGAGGACGAACGGCCCGACGAAGAGCCAGAACCACACGTTGCGGTTCTGGTAGCCGCGCAGCCGCCGACCCGGCGGAGGGTGGGGTGGACGCGTCGACGCGGGGGGCGACGCGTCCACCCGGGTGGTCGCCGGCGCGCTCAGGCGAGCACCCTCTTGAGCTCGGGCTCGGCGACGGCCTTGACCTTGGCGATCTCCTGGGCCGGGTCGGCACCCTCCTTGACGATGCGGTTCATCGCGTCGCCGAAGGCCGTGACGCACTTGGGCGTCCACAGCAGGGGACTCTGCGCGTGGCCGACGTCGGTCGCGAGCTTGGCGGCGTCGGCGGCCTGCCCCTCCTTGAGCGTCGAGGCCTGGCCGATGAGGCTGGTGCGTGAGGGGATGTGGAAGCCGTACGCGGTGGCGAAGTCGAGCTGGTACGCGGTCTGGTCGACCCAGAGCCACTTGGCGAACTTCTTCGCGGCGTCGACGTCCCTGGCCTTGGCACTGACGCACGAGCCGTACGCGCCCACGGGCACCGACGCCTTGCCCTGGCCGTCGAGGGCCGGCCAGGCCAGGACGCCGAAGTCGTCGCCGAGGCCCTTCTTGATGTCGGGGAAGGTCCACAGGCCGGTGAACTGCATCGCGGCGAGGCCGGAGGTCAGGGCCGACGCGTCGAACCAGTCCTTGGGCGCGCCGAGCAGCAGCACCTTGGCCTCCCACATCTCGCGCAGCTTGCCGAGCGCGGTGGCGGCGCGAGGGTCGTCGAAGCCGAACTCGTTGCTCTCCGTGAGGTAGTCGAGGCCCGCCGACCACAGCATCGGGCCGCCCATGAGGCTCGCGCCGCCGTCGTTGCCGAGGAAGAGGCCCTTGACGTTGCCCTGCGTCAGCTTCTTGGCCGCGGCGATGAGCTCGTCGATGGTCTGCGGGGGCTGGATGCCGGCCTTGTCGAGCATCGACGTGCGGTAGACGAGCAGCTGCATGTCGACGACCTGCGGGATGGCCCAGACCTTGTCCTGATAGGTCATCCGCTTGAGGATGCCGGGGTTGAAGTCGCTCCTGGCGTCGCCGAGCAGGTCGGTGAGGTCGACGACCTGGTTGCCCTTGATCATGTCGATCGTCGGGCCGTTGCCGTACTCGAAGACGTCGGGGCCGGCGTCGGTCAGCAGCGACGCCGCGGTGGACTGGTCGTAGTCGCCGGGCTTCCAGCTGACCTTGACCGTGGCGTCCTTGTAGGCGGCGGCGTACTTCTCGACGGCCTGCTGGGTGCCGGCCTCGCCGTACTGGTGGTACCACTGCTGGATCGACGCGCCGCCACCTCCGCCCCCGGTGGCCCCGCCGGACGCCGCGGGCTCGCGGCCGGTGTTGCTGCCGCACGCGGCGAGGGCGCCGGTGACGACCGCCGCCCCGCCGAGGCCGAGAAGGGTCCGGCGGCTGAACGCGCCGGAGAGCTGGGTGAGCTGGGTCTGCTGGTCCGTCATTCCCCTGGGTCCTTCCTGCCCGTGGCACGGGCACCGAGTGTCGGCCGGGCCCTGACTGAACAGATACCCGTCCGCGCTCGATCGTAAGCCGCATATCGGACCGTCGCCTTTGCAGGCGTTGGCGATTCGCGGGCCGGAGGGCGGCGGTGAGCCGGCTGCGCCGCTCAGATGGCGGCGGGCGAGTCGAGGGGGTTGTCGGCGGCGGTCTCGGAGGCGGTGCGCAGCAGCTCGCCGATGAGGATCAGGGTCTGCTCGTCCTCGGGCAGGATGCGCCGCCCGAACGGTCCGCGGGCCAGCGCCACGCCCTCGCCGATGCGCAGCACGGTGCGGCGCACGTCCTCGCGGGTGCCGGCGTCCATCCGCTCGAGCAGCCGCGTCACCGCGAGCATGCCCGACACGACGCTGCGCCCGTCGAGCTCGAACTCGTCGAAGAGCCAAGCCCGTTCGGCGGCCGCCCCGGCCAGTACCTCGCGGCCCGGGCCCTCGCTGCGCAGGGCCGCCGACGTGGCGGCGTCCCAGAACGCGCCGCGCTCGTCCTCGTCGAACCGGACCCGGCCGGCCAGGGCGCTCAGCACCCACACCGGCGCGAGGCGCAGCGTCAACCACTCGACGGCCGTCCACTCGTCCTGCCAGCGGCCCATGACGCCACCTCCTCCTGCCCGCGCGAAGACCCGACGGGTGACCCGTCCAGCGTACGACCGGCGCGCAAGCGGCTCCCCGCCCGATGACCGGCCACCGTCCGGCACGACCGTCCGGCGCGGGCATCCCCGGGCGGCCTCGTGCGTTGTCAGTGAGGATCGGCCGCAGCCCGCTGCCGCCCGGCGGCAGGCCCGCCCGGGCCGCACCCTCCAGAGAGGCACCGTGCATGACCCAGCTCCCCGACCTCACCGGTCGCCACGTCGTCGTCACCGGCAGCAACAGCGGCACCGGCAAGGAGGCGGCCCGACGCCTCGCGGCCGCCGGCGCCGACGTCGTCATGGCGGTGCGCTCCACCGACAAGGGCGAGGCGGCCCGCGCAGAGATCCTCGAGGGCAGCCCCGACGCGTCGGTGACGGTGCGCCGGCTCGACCTCGCCGACCTCGCCTCGGTGCGGGCGTTCGCCGGCGAGCTGCTTGCCGAGGGGCGGCCGATCGACGTGCTCGTCAACAACGCCGGCGTCATGGCGCCGCCGAAGCGGTTCGAGACCGTCGACGGGTTCGAGCTGCAGCTCGGCACGAACTTCCTCGGCCCGTTCGCGCTGACCAACCTCCTGCTGCCGCTCGTGCTCGCCGGCGAGCAGCCGCGGGTGGCGACGATGACGAGCGGCGCTGCTGCGATGGGTCGGATCGACTTCGGCGACCTGCAGTGGACCTCTCGCCGGTGGAGCGGCTGGCGCTCCTACGCCCAGTCCAAGCTCGCCGACAGCCTCTTCGGCCTGCAGCTGGCCCGGGTGGCCACCGAGCGTGAGTGGCCGCTCCTCAGCACTCTCGCCCACCCCGGCTACACCCGGACCAACCTGCAGGTGGCCGGGGCGAGCCTCGGCCGCGAGGGTGCCAGGCCGCCGCTCTACACCCGCATCTCGGTGCTGCCGGTGCAGGAGGTCGAGCAGGGCACCGAGCCGCTCCTGCACGCCGTCGCCGACCCGACCGCCACCCAGGGCGCGTTCTACGGCCCGGGCGGCCGGTTCGGGCTCGCGGGTCCGACGACGCTCGTGCCCCAGCCGCGGTCGGCCCGCAAACCCGAGCTCGCCGCGTCGCTGTGGGCCGTGGCCGAGAAGCTCACCGGCACGACGCTGCCCGACTGACGCGTCCGCTGCGTCTGGTGATCGGCATCCGACGCGCCTCGACGACCGGGCGCAGCACGGCCTCGACGTCCGGCGCGCAGAACCAGCGGCGCAGGCAGTCGTCGGCCAGCACGTTGGCGAGCGATCCGAGCACCATCGACTGGTCGAGCGACAGGTAGCCCTCGCCCGGCTTGGCGCACGGGCTGAATCCCCAGTAGCCGTAGTCCATCTCGTCGAGGGCGTACTCGCGCTGGAGGGCCACGGTACGGGCCTCGTTGACGCCCCAGGTGCCCAGCGCCCGTGCGGCCTCGGGCACGAAGATCGTCGGCATCAGCGCCTCGAACATCGAGCCGCCGTAGGTCGGCACGACGTTTGTCAGGCATGCAGGAGTCCTCGGGGAGGGAAGGGTTCGCGGGAGCGCTCCGACGGACCGCCACGAACTGACGCGTCGGGCGTGGCTGAGCACGGACGCCGCCGGTCGACGCGCGTCGTGGCCGTCCGTCGGACGCGCGCCGGAGGAGAAGGCGGAGGAGGCGGAGCTCAGGCGCCGGCGACGGACGTCTGGTCCCAGTCGCAGCCGCAGGAGCCGCGGACGACCAGACGCGTCGGGAGCACCTGGGGGTGCACGTCGGTGGTGCGCCCGCCGATGCGCTCGTGGAGGCGGATCGCGGCCCAGCGACCGAGCTCGCGCATCGGTTGCTGCACCGTGGTGAGGCCGGGGGCGAGGTACCGGGAGGTCATGATGTCGTCGAAGCCGACCACTGCGAGGTCGCGCCCGACGACGCGCCCCTCCCGCGCCAGCAGGACCATCGTCGCGAGCGCGAGCTCGTCGTTGGCACAGACGAGCCCGTCGACCGGGCCCTCCGATGCCTCGATCGCCCGCAGGCCCTCCATGACGGCACGGCCCGAGTGCTCTTCGTACGGCACGTCGATCGGCGCGGCCACCTCTTCGCCCCGCTTGCGGGCGAGCGCGTGCTGGAAGCCGCGGTAGCGCTCCGACACGTCGTGCGAGGTGGCGGTGTCGCCGACGAAGACGAGGCGTCGGCGTCCGTGGTCGAGCACGTGTCGCGTCAGCTCGGCCGAGCTGATGAAGTTCTCCACCTGCACGGCGTCGGCACCCTCGATGGCGTCGCGCGCCACGAGGACCGTCGGTGTCGAGCGGACGATCTGGCGCACCATGGCGTCGCTGACTGTGTCGTTGGCGATGACGATGCCGTCGACCCGGGCCAGCATCCGGCGCACCGCCGCCTCGACGTCCTTCGACGCGTCGCAGACGAGCACGACCGTCGACTGGTTGTCGGCAGCGGCCGTGGACTCGAAGCCCGAGAGCAGCTCGGAGTAGTAGGGCCCGCGCAGGCCGGGCAGGACGAGCCCGTGCGTCTCGTGCTGGGGCACGTCGACCGGGCGGCCGGCCCGGAGCGGGACGTACTCGAGCTCCTCGACCGCCCGCAGCACCCGCTGCCGGGTGCGGGCCGACGCCGGGGTGGACCCGCTGAGCACGCGCGAGACGGTGGCGATGGACACGCCGGAACGCTCGGCCACGGTGTAGATCGTCACCGGGCGAGCGTCGTCGCTGCTTGTCGTCACCGAGGCCCCTTCGCGTCGGGACAACTGTGCACGGCGTCAGCCGAGCGGACAAGCCGGGCGCGCGGTCGCGCCCGGCCGGTCGGTCGCTGCTCGGGTCAGAAGGGGTTGGGGATGGCGTCGATGAGCTTGCGCGTGTACGCGTCGCTCGGGTCACGGATCACCTTGAGGGTCTGGCCCTGCTCGACGACGCGGCCCTGGTTGAGCACGATGACCTCGTCGGCGAGCATCCGGGCGCTGAGCAGGTCGTGCGTGATGTAGAGGATGCCGACGTCGCTGTCCTGGACGAGGTCGTGGAGCAGCTCGAGGATCTCGGCGCGGATCGACACGTCGAGGCTGCTGATCGGTTCGTCGGCGACGATGATCTCGGGCTGCACGGCGAGCGCCTTGGCGATGACGACGCGCTGGCGCTGGCCGCCGGACAGCTCGTAGCCGTACCGGTTGACGAAGCGGTCGGCCGGGGTGAGGGCGACCTTCTCGAGCAGCTCGTGCACGCGGTCGCGCAGCTCGGCGCCCTTGAGCCCGTGGTAGTTCGCGAGTGGGCGGGACAGGATGTAGCCGAGCCGCTTGGCCGGGTTGAGCGAGCTGTACGGGTCCTGGAAGACCATCTGCACGTGGCTGCGGTAGTCGCGCAGGCCGCGTCCGCGGAAGCCGGATACGGTCTCGTCGCCGCGCGGGCCGTGGAAGACGATCCGCCCCGACGTCGGGCTGTCGACGCCGGTGATCATGCGGGCCAGCGTCGACTTGCCGCTGCCGCTCTGGCCGACGAGTGCGGTCACCTCGCCCTTGCGCAGCGTGAACGACGCGTCGGTGACGGCCTCGACCTTCGTGACGGTCAGGCCGCGGCGGCGGCTGAACACCTTCGACACGTTCTCGACGGTGAGGATCGGCTCGCCGCGCGCCGCGTCGGCCGACTCCGCAGCCGTCTTGACGAACTGCGGCCCCTCGAAGTGCCTTGTCGGCTCACCGAACTCGAGCGCGCCATCCTCGGTGCGCTGCAGCCGGGCCACGTGGCAGGCGGCGCGACCACCGCACAGCGGCGCCAGCTCGGGCTCGACGCTCGTGCACCGCTCGATGCGCTCCGGGCACCGCGGCGCGAAGCTGCAGCCGGCGATCGGCAGCGAGAGGTCCGGCGGGCGGCCGGGCACGTACGTGATCCGGACCTCCTCGGCCCGCGGGTCGCCGTAGGAGCCGAGCAGGCCCTTGGAGTACGGGTGCAGCGGCTCGCGCAGCAGCCCGGCCGCGGTCTGCTCCTCGACGATCCGACCGCCGTACATGACGAGGATCCGGTCGGACAGGTCGAGCACGGTGCCGATGTCGTGGCTGATGAAGAGCACCGCGAAGCCCTGCTCGGCCTGCAACCGCCGCACGTTCTCGAGGATCGAGTGCTGCACGACGACGTCGAGCCCGGTGGTCGGCTCGTCGAGGAGCACGAACTTCGGCTCGAGGGCGAGCGCCAGGGCGAGGTTGACACGCTGGCGCATGCCGCCGGACAGCTCGTGCGGGTAGGCGCCGATGAACTTGTGGTCGATGATGACCATGTCGAACAGCTCGCGGATGCGACGCGTCACGGCCTCCCCACGCAGCCGGGAGTGCTGCTCGATGACGTCGCGGAACTGCGCCTCGACGCGCGTCACCGGGTTGAGCGAGTTCATGCTGCTCTGGAAGACGGTCGAGATGTCGCGCCAGCGCAGCGACCGCAGCTCGTCCTCGGGCAGGCTCGTGATGTCGGTGCCGTCGAAGGTGATGCTGCCGCCGCTGATGCGGCCCGGGCGCTGGAGCAGGCGCAGCACCGCGGTACCGAGCGTCGTCTTGCCGGAGCCGGACTCGCCGATGAGACCGACGAACTCGCCGGGCGCGACGCTGAAGGAGACGTCCTGAACGGCGTCGAGCGCGCGGTGCGACTTGGGCTCGTAGCGGACCGACAGGTCCTTGACCTCGAGCAGGCTCATGCGTCCTCCCTCAGGTGGGGGTTGCTCAGCAGGTCGACGCCGAAGTTGATGAACGACATGCCGGTGATGAGGATGGCGAGGACGAGGCCGGGGGTGAAGACCCAGAGCCACAGTCCCTGCGTGATGGCGCCCTGCGCGTTGGCCTGGTAGAGCATCGTCCCCCACGACACGCTCTGCGTGTCACCGAGGCCGAGGACCGCGAGGCCGGCCTCCGCGCCGATGGCACCGGTGGCGGCGCCGACGAAGGCGGCCACGACGAGCGAGCTCATGTTGGGCAGGATCTCGCGGAAGATGATGCGCAGCGTGCCCTCGCCGGAGAACTTGGCGGCCGTCACGAAGTCGCGGTTGCGCAGGGTGATGATCTGAGCGCGCTTGGCCCTCGCGCCGCCCGCCCACGAGGTGATGGCGATGACGAACACGATGAGCCACACACCGCGCACCTCGCTGTACGCGACGAGCGTGATGATGAGCGGAAGCGCCGGGATGACGAGGGCGACGTTGGTGACGAACGACAGGATGTCGTCGACGATCGTGCCCTCGGCGTAGCCCGAGACCATGCCGATGACCAGCGCGATCAGCGTCGCCAGCAGTCCGCCGAAGAGGCCGACGAGCAGGGAGACCCGGGTGCCGTAGATGAGCTGGGAGGCGATGTCGCGGCCGTCGGTCGTCGTTCCGAGCCAGTTCTCGGCGCTGGCACCCGCCAAGGGGGTGAACGACGAGTCGAGCGGGTCGTGCGGGGCGATGAGGGGTGCGAAGACGGCGACGAGCACGTAGACCGCGACGATGACGATGCCGACGCGTGCCTTCCTGCTGCTCCACATCACCTCCCACCAGCGGTCGGGACGCTCGGCGTCGGGCACCTGCTCGACGTTGACGGCCTGGGTCGGGTCGCCCTCGGACATCACCTCGTGGACCGGCAGAGTGGTCATGACTGGGCCCTCCTGGCGCGCGGGTCGAGCACTCCGTAGAGCAGGTCGGCGACGAGGTTGGCGACGAGCACCCCGACGGTGGTCAGCAGCATCAGCGTCTGCAGCAGCGGGTAGTCCTTGTTCTGCACGGCCTCACCCATGAGACGGCCGAGGCCCGGGTAGTCGAAGGCCTGCTCGACGAGGATGGCGCCGCCGAGCACGCCGCCCAGGGCCAAGGCGAAGCCGGTGACGCTGGGCAGCAAGGCGTTCCGTGCCGCGTACTTCAGGGCTACGGCCCGGTCCGGCAGGCCCTTGGCCCGCGCCAGACGGATGTAGTCCTCACCGAGGTTCATGATCATCGTGTTGCGCATGCCGAGGATCCAGCCGATCGGCGTGACGATGAGCAGGGCCACGGCCGGCAGGAACGAGTGCGACACCGCCTCCTGGATGAACGGGAAGTTGAAGCCGGGTGTCGACTCCTCGTAGCCGCCCGAGGTCGGGAACCAGCCGAGGGTGTAGCCGAAGACGTAGAGCAGCAGCAGCGCGATCCAGAACGGCTGCAGCGTCCCGAGGAAGGTCGACCCGAGGGTCACGACGGAGTCGAGGCGCGAGTTGCGCCGCCACGCCGCATAGGCACCGAGGACGATGCCCACGACGAAGGAGAGCACCTGCGTGACGGTCACGAGGATGACCGTCCACCAGAAGGCCTGGCCGATGACCTCGGTGACCTTGAACGGGTAGTAGCTGTAGCTGAGGCCGAAGTTGCCGCGGACGAGCTGGCCGAGGTAGTCCCAGTACTGCGACAACAGTGAGCCGTCCGGGGCGCCGAGCATGGCACGCATGGCCTTGACCTGGGCCGGGTCGAGCTGCGCGTCCTTGCCGGCCAGCTTCTTGACCATGATCTCGGCCGGGTCGCCGGGCTGCAGGCGCGGGATGAGGAAGTTCAGCGTCACCACGGCCCAGAGGGTCGCCAGGAAGAAGCCGAGCTTGCGGGAGACGTACTTCATCGCGTCCTCCTGTCCTCGGTCAGGCGCGGCCGGCCGGGCGGGGCGGGCACGAGTGCCCGCCCCGCCGTGCCGGGAGATGCCGGTCGCATCACTTCGGCGCGGTGAGCCGCGTCATGACGAGGAGGCGGTCGTCGGACGGGTTGGCGTACGCGTTGTCCTCGCTCGGCCAGCCGACGGCGTGGTCGGTGCGGTAGATGATGCGCGCCGGTGCGTAGATGAGCGAGGTGACGGGGTACTTCGTCATCATCGTGTCGACGAGCTCGCCGAGGTACTTCTTCTGGTCGGCCTTGTCGATCGACTCCGAGAGGTCCTTGACCGCCTGGTCGGTGGCCGGCTCGCTGTAGCGCTCGACGTTCGGGAAGATGTCGGTCGCGGTCGGGATCTGCTTGCTCGAGAGCTTGGCTCCGATGTTCTTGGCCAGCTCGCAGCCGCCGTGGAGGTACTCGAACATCAGCTGGAAGTCGCCGGTCTTCTTCTGGCCGTCGACCGAGTCGGGCGCCGAGGCAGTCACCTTCGTGTTGACGCCGGCGGCGTTCATGCCCTGGGCCACGACGTCGGCCATCGCCTGGTAGTCGATGAAGCCGGCCTGCACCGAGAAGTTCACCGCCAGCGGCGAGCCGTCCGGGTTGGTGCGCTTGCCGTCGGCGCCCTTCTTGTAGCCCGCGGCGTCGAGCAGCTGGTTCGCCTTGGCCACGTCGTAGGGCAGGACCGTGTCCTCACCGGCGTACTTCTCCGGCAGCAGGTCGCTCATCGAGGGCAGCTTGAGACCGGTCTGGCTGGCCGGCTTCATGATGCCGTACGTGGCCTTCGTCGACATGCTCTGCTTGTCCATCGCGTAGCTGATGGCCTCGCGGAACTTCGGGTCGTTGAACGGCGGCTTCTGGTCGTTGCCGGTCAGCACGGTGGTGCCGTTGGGCGCGTAGTAGAAGTGGTTGTTCTTCGGGTCGGCGTCGACGAACGTCTTCTGCGGGTTGGGGATCTCGCCCCAGTAGGCGTCGAGCTGGCCCGAGCGCAGCTTGAGCGCGGCCTGCGAGGCGTCGTAGTTGCCCTCGAGGACGAGCTTCTTGACCTTGATCTTGTCGGCCTGCCAGTAGTCGGCGCGGCGCTCGAGCACGAGGCGGCGGCCGTTGTAGCTGCCGATCTTGAAGGGACCGGTGAAGATCGGCGTCTTGTCGACGTACTTCGACGGGTCGCCGACGGTGCCGTAGTAGTGCTCGGGCAGGATCTTGGTGCTGATGATGCTGTCGTACTTCGGGGCGGCGTTGCCGCTGAACTCGAAGACGACCTGGTTGCCCTGGGCCGTCACGGACTTGGCCGGGGCGCCGAACGTGTCGTTCCAGACGCCTGCCTTGTCGATCGCGGGGTACTTCTTCAGCAGGTTGAACGTGAAGGCGACGTCCTCCGCGGTGAACGGCTTGCCGTCGCTCCACTTGACGCCCTGGCGGATGTCGAGCGTCAGCTTGGTGGGCCCGTCCCAGGTCGCCTTGGTGGCGAGCCAGGGGGTCTCCTCGCAGGTGAGGTTGTTGCGCACGATCAGCGGCTCGTAGAGCCAGTTGGTCGTCAGCGGCTTCGGGGAGTTGGGGTTGTAGTTGACCAGGCCGCCGACGGTCGCGTCGGCCTCGGCCGGGAACGTCAGCTGCTCGATCATGCCGCCGCCACCACCGCTGCCCTGGTTCGCCTTCTGGGCGGCGCTGCCGGCGCATCCCGTCAGGGCGAGGGCGGCGGCCGTCAGGCCGGTCACGATCAACAGGGGTTTGGTACGTGTTCGCGTCATTGCGGACCTCCGTCAGGGGGCGGGAATTCCTCTGAGAATTGGGGCGGCCCGTCACGGATGTCAACGCTTTCGACGCATGTAACTACTTTCATGCACTTCCGCGTGCTCACGCTGACTTTCATTTGTTTTCAAGGCAATTGGGGGTGGAGGTCCGAGAGACGCTGGTGGTACGAAAGATCCGTGCTCGACGACAACGCCGTCCTCTCCGCCCTTCCGGCCCGTACCCTCAGCAGCGCCGCCGGTCTCACCGCCGAGGTGCTCGACGACGGTGCGCTGCGCCGTCTCGAGGCCTTCGGGCTGAGCCTCCTGCTCCACCCGGCAAGCGTCTCCGAGGCAGGTCTGGCCAACGTCCACCTCCGGGTGCACCGGCCGGACGGCGTGAGCCGCCTGCCCCTGCTGGGCCCGGACGCCGCGGGCCCGGACGCCGGTGCGCGTACCGTCTCGCTCGGCAGCGAAGGCCCCGGTGGCACCGACCGCACCGTCGTCGAGGGCGTCCACGAGGGCATCGCCTACCGGCTCACCCTGGCCCTGGGCCGCGAGCACCCGAGCTGGCACTGGCGCCTCACGACGCGCAACACCACCGACGCCGCCGTCCGCGTCGACGCCGTGCTGACCCACGACCCGGCCCTGGCTCCGCTCGGTGCCGTGCGCACCAACGAGTACTACGTCGCCCAGTACCTCGACGTGACGCCCGTGGCCGTCGACGGCCACGGCACAGCCCTCGCCGTACGGCAGAACATGCCCGGCCCCCGCGTGCCGTGGCTGCTCGTCGGCACGACCGGCCGCGGCACCGGCTGGGCCACCGACGCGCTGCAGCTCGTCGAGCGCCGTGCCGACGGCGTCCGCTGGCCGGGCCTCGACGCACCCGAGCTCCCGGGCGAGCGCCACCAGCACGAGCACACCTTCGCCGCCCTTCAGGACGAGGCGGTGCACCTCGCGCCCGGCGCCTCGCACACCACCGGCTTCTGGGGCATCGTCGTCGAGCACCACCCGGAGGCCACGTCCGACGCCGACGCCGAGTGGGCGCACGCCGCCCTCGCCGACGGCCCTGACGCGCCCGACGCGTCCGGGGACGGGGACGTCAGCAGCGACGCCGGCCGCCGCGCGTCCGACGGTGCCGGAGCCCACGCGTCCGGCGACGGCACCGGTGCTCCCGCGCACTCGACGCTGTGGTCGAGCGCGCCCGGCTTCCCGTCGCGCGGGCTGATGGGCGACGAGCTCGACGCCCTCGGGCAGACCGCCGGCCGCCGCCACGTCGAGACGATCGACGGCACCGAGGTGGCGTGGCAGCTGCCCGACGGCCAGCTCGTCACGGCCGCCAAGGAGCTCGCCGTCCTGCGCCCGCACGGCCAGCTCCTGCGCACCGGCGACGCCCTGACGCCCGACACCCGCACCCTCACCTCGACGGTGTGGATGGCCGGCACCTTCCACTCGCAGCTGACCCGCGGCCATGCCGGCCGGCAGACCGCCGTCACCGGGCGACGCACGTACCTGGGCCTGCTCCGCGCCAGCGGCGTGCGACTATTCGTCGACGACGGCGCCGGCGGCTGGCAGCTGCTCGAGACGCCGAGCGCCTGGAAGGTCGGCCTCGACCACGCCACGTGGTGGTACGCCGACGCGTCCGGCCTCCGCATCGCCGTCACCTCCACCGCCCCGGCCGACGAGCACCGGCTCGGCCTCACGGTCGAGCAGTCGGGTGGGGCTCCCCGGCGACTGCTGCTCACGGTCCAGGTGGCCGACGATTTCACCGACGCCCCCGAGATCACGCTCCACGACGGCGGCGCCGAGGTGACGCCGGCGGGGTCGCCCCGCGCGTGGCACGTGTCGTGGACCGGGCGCGGCGACGCCGAGGCCGGCGACGCGCGTCTGCAGTCCGACGGCCGCACCCGCAGCGAGGGCTGGCTCACCGTCCTGCTCGAGCCGGCGGCCGCCGTCGACGTGACGCTCACCGCGGGCGACGCGTCGGGCGACCCTCACGAGGTGCAGCCCTCCGACGCGCCGTTGGGCGCGAGCTTCTGGGACGCCACGGCCCACGCCGTCACCCTCGGCACCGACAGCCGCAATGACACCGACGCCTCCACCGCGACGCAGGTGGGCAACCTCGCCGCCGCGCTGCCGTGGTTCACCCACGACGCGTTCGTCCACTACCTGTCGCCGCGCGGGCTCGAGCAGTTCTCCGGCGGTGCGTGGGGCACCCGTGATGTGTGCCAGGGCCCGGTCGGGCTGCTCACCGCCCTCGACCGGCAGGACGCCGTGCGCGACGTGCTGCTCATGGTGTTCCGCGCCCAGAACGAGCGCGGCGACTGGCCGCAGGCGTTCGAGTTCCTGCCGCCGCTGCCCGAGTCGGGCCAGCAGGACTCGCACGGCGACGTCGTGTTCTGGCCGGTGCTCGCGGCCGGCGACTACCTGCGCACGACCGGCGACGCGTCGCTGCTCGACGAGCTCGTGCCGTTCGTCGGCGACGACGCCCTGGCCGCGCCGCTGCCGGTGGCCGAGCACCTCGCCGCCGCCGTGCGCCGCATCGCCGAGTCGACGGTGCCGGGCAGCCCGCTGCCGGCCTACGGCCACGGCGACTGGAACGACTCACTCCAGCCGGCCGACCCGCGTCTGGCCGCGAAGATGGTGTCGACGTGGACCGCCGTGCTGCAGACCCAGGCGCTGCGCACCCTCGCCGAGGGCCTGCGCGCGGCCGGGGGCGACAGCTCGACGGCGCGCCTCGCCGACGAGTGCGACACCCTCGCCGACGCCACGCACGCGGCGCTGTCCGCGCAGCTCGACGCCGACCCGGTGCTGCCCGGCTACCTGCTCCAGCAGGACGCCGGCGGCTTCGAGCCGCTCGTGCACCCGACCGACACGATGACCGGCCTGAGGTACGGCATCCTGCCCTGGATCCACGCCATCAGCGCCGAGCTGCTGACGCCCGAGCAGGCCCGCCACCACCTCGACCTCATCGGCGTGCACCTGCTCGGCCCCGACGGCGCGCGCCTCTTCGACCGGCCGGTGCGCTACGCCGGTGGCCCGATGAGCGTGTTCCAGCGGGCCGAGGCGAGCACGTTCTGGGGCCGGGAGATCGGCCTGATGTACATGCACGCCCATCTGCGCTACGCCGAGGCGCTGGCCCGGGTCGGCGACGGCGCGGCGCTGCTCGAGGCGCTGGCCAAGACGAGCCCGGTCGGCCTGGATGCGCTGGTGCCGCAAGCGCGCCCGCGCCAGACCAGCTGCTACTACTCCTCGTCCGACGGCGCCTTCACCGACCGGTACGACGCGCAGGACCGCTACGCGGCGCTCATCGCCGGCGACGTGCCGCTCGAGGGCGGCTGGCGGGTGTACTCCTCCGGCCCGGGCCTCGTGCTGCGGCTGGTCACCGAGGCGCTGCTCGGCGTGCGCCGCCGCGGCACCGACGTCGAGCTCGACCCGGTGCTGCCGCCGGGCTCGGGCGAGCTCGTCGCCACCGTCCCGCTCGCCGGCCACCGGGTCCGCCTGACGCTCACCGCGGGCGCGGAAGGGCACGGCGTCCGACGCGTCACCGTCGCTGGCCGTGACCTCGACACGCGCTCGCTCGCCAACCCCTACCGCCGCGGCGGCGTGGCCGTCACGCTCACCGACCTCGTCCCGACGCCCGACGCCCCCTACGCCGCAGCCGCGCCCGACGCGTCCGCATCCACGGTGTCCGGCACCCCCACCCTCGAGATCTCCGTGGAGACCTACTGACATGACCACGCCCACCGAGCGCCCCTGGCTCGACGCCGCGCTGCCCGTCGAGGAGCGCGTCGACCTGCTCATGGCGCAGATGACCCTCGCCGAGAAGGTCGCCCAGACCCACCAGGTCGCCAACATCCACCCCGACGACGACGCGGAGCAGATCCGCGCGGGCCGCATCAGCTCGAGCCTCTACGCGTCGGGAGCCACGGCCGGCAACGAGCGCGACGAGGGCGTCCTCGTCGGCAACATCGACGCGGCGCAGCGGCACGCCGTCGAGGGCAGCCGCCTCGGCATCCCGATCCTCTTCGGCCGCGACGTCATCCACGGCCACCGCACCGTGTTCCCGATCCCGCTCGGGCTCGCGGCCTCGTTCGACCCGGAGCTGCTCGAGGAGGCCGCGACGATCGCCGCCCGCGAGGCCGCGGTCGACGGTGTGGCGTGGACGTTCACGCCGATGGTCGACATCTCGGAGGAGCCGCGGTGGGGCCGGGTTGCCGAGTCGCTCGGTGAGACGCCGGTGCTGTCGGGCCGTCTGGCGGCCGCGCTCGTGCGCGGGTTCCAGGGCGAGCACCCGAGCGACCGCGACCGGCTCGCCTCGTGCGCCAAGCACTTCGTCGGCTACGGCCTCGCAGCCGGCGGGCGCGACTACGACACGGTGAGCGTCGGGGAGAACACCCTGCGCAACCTGCACCTGCGCCCGTTCAAGGACGCCGTGGACGCCGGCGTCACCACGGTCATGGCGGCGTTCAACGACGTCGACGGCACGCCGATGCACGCCCACGAGCGGCTGATCCGTGAGGTGCTCAAGGACGAGTGGGGCTTCGACGGCGTCGTCGTGGCCGACTGGAACGGCATCGGGCAGATCGTCTTCCAGGGCGTCGCGGCCGACCGGCGCGAGGCGGCCAAGCTGGCCATCCACGCCGGCGTCGACCTCGACATGGTCAGCGCCTCCTACCTCGACCACCTCGAGGAGCTCGTCGAGTCGGGCGAGGTCGACGTCGCGCTCGTCGACGACGCCGTGCGCCGCGTGCTGCGCCTCAAGTTCCGGCTCGGCCTGTTCGAGCAGCCGTACGCGACGCGGGAGGGCGCCTCGAACGCGCCCACGCCACAGACGCGCTCGGTTGCGCGACGTGCGGCCCACGCGGCGCACGTGCTCGTCAAGAACGACGGCGTGCTGCCGCTCGGCGAGGATGCCGGACGGGTCCTGCTGTCGGGGCCGTTCGTCGATGACGGCGACGCGCTGCTCGGCACGTGGGTGCTCGACGGCCGCGGCGAGGAGGTCGCCACCCCCGGCGACGCGCTGCGCGAGCGCCTCGGCGACCGGGTCACCGTCGCCGACGGACGCTTCCCCGACGTGACGCTCATGCAGGCGCGGGCCGCCGACACGTCGGTGCTGCTGCTCGGCGAGCACCGGTCCCGCTCGGGCGAGGCGCAGTCGGTCGTCGACATCGGCCTGCCGCCCGGGCAGCTCGAGCTGGTGCGGGCGGTGGCCGCGTACGGCAAGCCGCTCGTCGCCGTCGTGTACACCGGGCGTCCGCTCGACCTGTCGGAGGTGCTCGACCTCGCCGACGCCGTGCTGGTCGTCTGGCACCCGGGCACCGAAGCGGGGCCGGCCCTGGCCGACGTGCTCCTCGGTGACGTCGAGCCGCACGGCCGGCTGCCGATGACGTTCCCGCTCTCGACCGGGCACATCCCGACGAGCACCCACCAGCGCCCGACCGGCCGCCTCATCCGCGTCGACGTCGACCGGCAGGAGGGTCGGTACATCGACGCGCTCACCTACCCGCGCCTGCCGTTCGGCCGCGGACTCGCCTACACGACAGTCGAGTACGGCGAGCCGAAGCTGTCCGACGCGACCCTCACCGGTGACGCGTCGGTGACGCTGTCGGTGACGGTGACGAACACCGGCGACCGGCCGTGCCGCGAGGTCGTCCAGCTGTACTTCCGCGACCCGGTGGCGCAGGTGACGCGTCCGCTCGTCGAGCTGACCGACTGGGCCGTCGTCGACATCGAGCCGGGCGCGGCCCGCGAGGTGCTCTTCGACGTGCGGGCCGAGCAGTTCGCCTACTACGGGCGCGACCTCACTGCGCGCGTCGACGACGGTGCCATCGAGCTGCTCACCGGGCCCGACGCGGCGTCCCTGCACTCGGTGACCCTGACGATCCAGACCGCCTGAACCGCTGAATCCGCTTCACCTGCCTGATCTTTCGCTCTCCGCCTAGACCACCTGAGAAGGACCATGATCCAGACGAAGGACCGACAGCTGCTCATCGGCGGGGAGCCCCGCATCGTCATGGCGGGGGAGGTGCACTACTTCCGTGTGGCCCGCGAGGAGTGGGGTCAGCGGCTCGACCTGCTCGTCGAGGCCGGCTGCGACACCGTTGCGTCGTACATCCCGTGGATCGTCCACGAGCTGCCCGACGGGTCGATCGACGTCGAGGGTCGGACGCGTCCGGAACGTGACGTCGCCGCGTTCATCGACCTCGCGGCCGAGAAGGGGCTGCGGTTCCTCGCCCGGCCGGGGCCGTTCATCATGGCCGAGCTGAAGAACGAGGGCCTGCCCTACAGCGTGTACCGCGACCACCCGGAGGTCGTGCCGTCGGGCTGGGACGGCGTGCCGACGACGTCGCGCACCGTCGACTACCTCGCGCCGGCCTTCCTCAAGGAGACGGGCCGCTGGTACGACGCGATCATGCCGGTGCTCGCGCCGCGCCTCGAGCCGGCCGGCGGCAACGTCGTCGGCGTGCAGCTCGACAACGAGGTGGGGATGCTCGCCTGGGTGACGAACACACCCGACCTCACCGACGGGCTCGTCGAGGCCTTCGGCGCGTTCGTGCGCGACCGGCACGGGGACGCGTCGCCGTACTCGGCGTCGCCGGGGTCGGACGACTGGGCGTCGCTCGTGCGGTCGCCCTCAGAGGCGGACGCGGGGCCGCTGCGCCTCGACCTGGGGCTGTTCATGCGGCGTCGGTTCGGCGAGTACGTCGCGACGCTGCGCGCGATGTGCGAGGAGCGGGCCGTGCGCGACGTGCCGTTCCTCGTCAACATCCACGGCACCGAGGGCGGCAACGGGGCGCCCTTCCCCATCGGCATCAGCCAGCTCGTCGACACCTACTCGGGCATCCCGGGCATGGTCTCCGGATCGGACCACTACCTCGGCGAGGCAACGCTCAACACGATGACCGACCTCTACGTCATCAACGCGTACATGGCCGCGGTGCACGACGAGGACCAGCCGCTGACGTCGCTGGAGTTCGAGGCCGGGTCGGGCGACTACGGCGCGGGCGCCGAGATGCAGTACGACCCGTCGACGGCCGACCTCAAGACGCGCCTGTGCCTCGCCCAGGGCAACAAGCTCATCAACTACTACCTCTTCGCCGGCGGCATCAACCCGCCCATGGACGAGAAGCTGGGCGACGGCAACGAACGCGTCTCGTTCACCGGCGAGCGGCACGGCACGGCGGCGCCGGTCGGGCCGGAGGGGCAGAAGGGCTACGCGTACGCGGCGACGGCGGCCGGCATCCACGCGGTGAAGGCGAACGAGCCGTGGCTGGCGCGGATGACCGAGGACCACGACGACGTGTCGCTCGGGCTCGTGCTCGACTCGTACATGACCGAGTACCACCACCCCGGGTCCGCCCTCATGACCGACGTCGTCAACGACCTGACGTCGTTCCGCGGCGCGGGCGAGCGGAAGGCGCTGGCGCGGTCGCTGCTGCTGGCCGGGTTCCGGTTCGGCGCGACGTGGCTCGAGGCGTCGGAGCCGGCTGCGGGGTCGACGGTGGTCGTCGGCTCCGGTCGGTACCTGTCGGAGCGGGTGCAGTCGCGGCTCGTCGCGCACCTGTCGGGCGGCGGGAACGTCGTCCTGCTCGGACGCGTGCCGGAGCGTGACCTCGACGGCACCCCGTGCACGGTGCTCGCCGATGCGCTCGGGGTCTCGGGCGGCGTGGTGCGGCGCGACTTCGAGCACTACTACCCCTCGCTCGTCGCGCACGGGTGGGCGGCGCCGTGGCCGGAGATGCGCGCCGGGTGGGGGCAGCCGCTGGAGCACTCGCGCGGCGACGTCGTGCTGACGGACCTCGACGGTGGCGTGTGCGGTCTCGACATCCCCGTCGGCGACGGTCGGTGCGTCCTGCTGACGGCGCAGCTGCCGTCGGACCCCGCGTTCTTCGGTCGGGCGCTCTCGGCTCTGGGGGTTCGGCCGGGGCTGCGGTTGTCGACCGAGTGGCCGGGGGTGTTCGCGACGACGATGAGCGATTCTGACGGTCAGCGGACTCTGCACCTCATCAACACGTCCGGTACGCCAGCTCGCCTGACGGTCGGGCTCGACGGGACGGCGATCGCCGCCGGTGCCGAGCTCGTGCTTCCCGCGCGGAGCGGCCACATCCTGCCGCTGGGGCTGTCGGTCGGTGGGCGTCGCCTCGACTGGGCCTCGGCGGAGATCGCGTCGGTCGCCGGCGACGGCTCGGTCACCTTCCGACCCGGCGTCGACCCCGACGCGGGGACGACCGTCGTCATCCGCGGTGATCGCGTCCGGCTCGCGCCGGGGGAGCACGTGCTCACGTCGCGCTGAACGACTGGTCCACCGGGACGGCAGGGGTGCGACGTGTTCGCATCCCGGCCGTTGCGTCTGTCTGAGGTCGGAGCACCGGCCGGCACTTCCCGGCTCGGGAGCCCAGACATCGTGCGGTTGCGACGTCTAGCGTCGACGCGCCAATGGAGCCGGGTCAGGTCGGCGGCGGGCCGGCCCGTCCCGTTTCCCCGCCGCCGCGCGAGGTGACTCCCATGACCACGTCAACCCTCCTCCTGCCGTTCCAGCCGGCCAGCATGTCCGCGGCCCAGCTCGCCGCGGTGTCGTTCCTGGCCCGCTACTCCGGGCGCACGCACAGCCTCTATGAGTTCCAGCTGCGCGAGTGGTTCGCGTGGTGCGAGCGCAACGGACTCGACCCGCTGCGCGACATCCAGCGCGCCCACGTCGAGCTGTACATCCGTCAGCTGGGTGACCGTGGCCTGACGGACTCGACGGTCGTCACGATGATGCACGGCATCCGCGGCTACTTCAGGTTCGCCCACATCGACGGGCTCATCGCCGCCGACCCGGCCGTGTATGCGCGACTGCCGAGAGTGCACCGCGACGAATCGCGGACGCAGGGCCTGGACCGGCTCGAGCTGATCCGCTTCCTGCAGGTGGCCCAGACCATCACCGTGCACCACGGCGCCCTGGCCTTCCTGCTGGGCATCAACGCGCTGCGTGCATCCGAGGCCGCGGCCGTACGGATCGAGGACTACGCCGACACCCTGCGTGGCTACCGCGTCCTTCATCTGGTCGGCAAGGGGAACAAGCCGGCGACCATGCCGGTCACCGTGCCCGTGCTCCGTGCGCTCGAGGCGTGCCGTGGCACCCGGACGAGCGGACCGTTGGTGCTGCGACCCGTCTCCGGCAAACCGGTCGACCGACGCGACGTCTACCGGATGGTCGCCCGCATTGCGCAGGTCGCCGCGATCCCCCGACACATCAGCCCTCACTCGCTGCGGCACGCCGCGATCACCAACGCCCTCGACGCCGGCGTGCCGTTGCGGGACGCGCAGATCCTTGCGCGGCATGCCGACCCACGCACCACGGAGCACTACGACCGGGCCCGAGGAAACCTCGACCGTCACGCCGTCCACTTCCTCACCGCTTACGTCGCCGGCGTCTAGGAAGCGCACTCACCTGCCACACACCGCCCACTATGAGCGCGCCTCGGGGACTCGGTCACTCGTCGCACGCTGCGCGTCACAGCCTTGAATGTCCGTGAAAGAGGGGTGTTTCGTACAGGCAAGTATGATCTGACAGATGAACGAACTGCATTCTTGGGCGAACGGGCTTCGGTCCTTGCGAACTTCCGATTCCAATGCCGAAGCGGAGGCGGAGGCGGAGGCGCGATTCACCGTGCGCATGAATCGCATTTCCGTACCATCGCCTCTTGATTTTGACGCAAGTGTCGTCCGCTTTGTCTCGACCGGTGGCAGCATAGGCATATTTGGTCAGTATCCACAGTCGCAGTCGGTCCTACTGTGGCCCGATGCCCGGATAAACGGCGATATAGGCGACGCGCGCGCCGTGGCAACGCAGCTCGGCGCCGTCATCACCATGGCGTTGGACCGCAGATGCCAGGTCGGATCTAACGAAGTTCCGATCGCAATGGACGGGTCGGAGACGAGGAACTTCATTCCTGCACAAGTGAACGATCGCGAACTAGTGGGACCCGTACCCGCCGACTCACGAGTCTTATTCGAGCGGACCTTGGCTCTTGTCCTTGGGCTAGGGGACGAAGATCTGGCGACCCTTGGTGCAGCGATCGAACTCCATTACGCAGCCGTGATTCTCTATGACTCAGACCTGAACGCTGCATATGCTCTAGCCGTGGCTGGCCTTGAAACACTGTCTCGGCGGTACGGAAGCTATGTACCGTCATGGTCAGACTGGGATGAATCTGGGCCACTTGATGAGGTCTTTTCTGACATCGGCCTATCGGGCGGGGACGCCGATCTGATTCGTCAACAATTGATGGAGGGTCGCCATCTAAAGTTGCGACAAACGTTCGCGGGCTATATCGTAGACAATTTGCCGGATAGTTTCTGGGATGTTGAGCTTCAAGACTTCCTGCCCTCATATGACATGTCCCCTCAGGGCGAGGAGGTGTTCAAGGGCCTAGAGGCGTCCAGTCGGACACCCATCTCGTCATTTGTTCCACGCGACCCGTCGATTCTCCGTCGCAGAGTCCTGGCTTCGTACGATGCTCGATCCGTATTTGTTCATGCAGGCGCCCGTGAAGTAACTGAGCTGTCGGCCCTTTCTGCGATGGTGTCTGACGACGTACCCGCGAAACGTCCTCTGGAGTTCCTTGCTATTCGGCGAATTCTGCGTGCGCTGATCGAAGCCGAACTCGGCGCCCGATCTCAAGATGGCGAGCTGCCGCCAGTCAAGCTCTTTCACGACACAGAGAGAGCAGCGCGGGCGGCAATGTCGGAGCAATAGACAGTCCACGCATGCCGCAGCTACTTCCTTGAAGGGTATGCCGCACACCGCTTTTTCATGCGCGGAGGCTAGCCCACTTGAGGCTCCGCGCCGTTTCAAATCCGTGCACGGCGCCACCTGACGACCAGCCTCGTCGTGGTCCGGGATGCTGCGTCACTCCGCCGCCTATCGTGGCTTCGGTGTTGCCCGACCTGCCGCTGAAAGGTCTGGCTGCTCGGGTCCAAGGGAGAAGCTACGCCGATTAGCCGTACGCCGTCAGTGGTGTCGTTACGTCCAAATCCGAATCGCTGGCCCGTTCGGCAATGTGGCTGCAGCGAATATGGGGAGGGCGTGCCGGCCGCTCGGTGACGGACGGAGTCGCTGCCCTCCCTTAGTTAAGAGTACGAGGGGATGGCAAACCGCTTCAGGCCGCGACACCAGTCGGCGGAAGGCCGCATGTCACCGGCAAAGGGGGTCACCTAGTGACATTCCAGGCGCTCGGGCGCATGCAACAGCGGGTGCAGGTTACGAGAGCCGACTGCGACGACATGACGCTGTTCTTTGAACTCATGTATCTCGGTGAGCTCACGCTCAAACTCATGGTGGCCGGGATGGTCGCGGCGGTCGACGATGACAGGGATCGGCACCGCTATCGGCTAGAGCATGGCTTGGTCCGCGCGAACGGCGTTGGTGACTGGGCCAGCGCGCTCGACGATTTGCTGACCGGGCCGGCCGCGGTCACACTCGCACCTTCCGCACGGGTGCTCAGCGGGGCGCTAACCAAGAACTTCGATCTGACAGCGGATAACGTTTGGCAGGTCGAAGCGGTGGCTGGCGTTATCGATGCCTGCCGGGTACTCGACCCGCACTATGCCGCAGATGCTCGGAAGATTTCGGCGCGAGCGTGGGCGCGCCACTTCGCCTGGCTACGCAACAAGACTCGGGGACACGGCGCCACGACCTCGACGCACTGTGGCCGGATGGCCGTGCCCCTGGAACGATCCGTGTCAGCCGTCGTCAACGGCTTCGAGCTGTTTCAAGCTGACTGGGCCTATCTCCACAGGAACTTGTCGGGGAAGTATCGCGTCATCCCGATCACGGACTCTGCCGAGAGCCTCGAGCCGCTCAAGCGCTCTAACGATGCGTCGCTGTCCGACGGAATCCACGTCGTTTTTGACACGCCACGGCCGGTCCGGCTCGTGACCAGCGATGTGGAGCTGTCGGACTTCTTTGTCTGCAATGGGGGTTACAACGACACCACCTACGAGGTGCTGTCCTACGTCACGGACCAGCGGAAGCACTCCGACGCCGCGGACTTCAGGTTTCCGCCGACGCCCTTGCCAGAGAGCGAAACTGAAGGTCAGGGGACCTTGGAACCACAGGGCGGCCTGTTCGGCAACCTTCCACCGCGGCGTAACGACTACGTCGGGCGTCCACAGTTGGAGGCCGAGCTAACAAAGGTCCTGCTCAACGACCGTCACGCCGTCGTGACCCTCGTCGGCCGTGGTGGCATCGGAAAGACCTCGCTCGCCTTGGAGGTCCTCCACGAGCTCGCAAACGGCGCACTCGTCGAACGCTTCTTTGCTGTCTTGTGGTTCTCGGCCCGCGACGTCGATCTCACGGAGCTCGGTCCGAAGCTCGTCCGACCCCGAGTGGTCAGCATCCCCGATATCGCAGATCAGTTCGTCGACTTGCTCGGTCCCGCGGCCGCCAATGCAAAAGGCTTCCGCAAGGTTGACTTCCTCATGGAGCAACTCGGAGCCAAGCACGACACCCCGCTGTTGTTCGTGTTCGACAACTTCGAGACAGTGCTTGACCCGCAGCAGATGTACGAGTGGCTGGACACCTACGTCAGACCGCCTAACAAGATCCTCATCACAACTCGGCTCCGAGACTTCAAAGGTGACTATCCCGTCGAGGTCAGCGGCATGCGCCGAGCCGAGTTCGACGAGCTCGTCCAGCAGACAGCAACGCAGCTTGGTATCAGCCCCATGATGACGCCGGCTCTAGAGGGTGACCTGTTCGACCAGTCTGACGGGCATCCCTATGTCGCGAAGCTCCTCCTGGGCGACTTGGCCAACCTGGGGCAGCCGGCCAACTTCCGCCACCTCGTCGCCAACCGAGAGGACGTGCTTCAGGCACTGTTCGAGCGCACTTACAACCAGCTCACACCGCTCGGCCAACGTCTGTTCCTGACACTCTGCGGCTGGCGCTCCGCCGTGCCACGTCTCGCCATTGAGGCTGCCCTGCTCCGCGCCGCCGAAGAGCCTCTAGACACGGGGCGAGCCGTCGATCACCTAATCCGCAGCTCAATGGTCGAGGCCACGCGGACCCCAGATAACGACGAATTCCTAACGGTTCCTCTCGCCGCTGCCCTCTTCGGCCGCAAGAAGCTTCAGGTAAGCGCTCTTCGAAGCGCGATCGACGCTGACTTGGACTTCCTGCGCCTGTTTGGGGCTGCACGCGAAGCCGATGTACGACAGGGGTTGATGCCCCGGCTTAACCGCCTGGTGAAGGCGATCGCCGAGAAGGCTCAAAGCGACCCCGAGGTGTTGGACACGAACCGAGCAGTCCTGGAGCATATTGCTCGCCAGCACGCGCCGGCATGGCTGTTGCTTGCCGCGCTATATGAGGAGCAACAGGACGCCCGGTGGCTTGCCGAGGCCGCGGAAGCGGTCCGGCATTACCTGGAAGAACGACCGGCAGATATCTCCGCGTGGACTCGTCTGTCCTTGATGTGCCGGAGCCAG
The DNA here is from genome assembly GCF_057656595.1 of Intrasporangium sp. Soil_C_50. Lineage (NCBI taxonomy): Bacteria > Bacillati > Actinomycetota > Actinomycetes > Micrococcales > Intrasporangiaceae > Intrasporangium > Intrasporangium sp. Soil_C_50. The sequence goes on along the minus strand of NZ_JBDGKB010000012.1, from coordinate 102,824 downwards.
GGCGACTTCCACGCAGAGGCTCAGGCTCTGGTCAGCCGCAGCACTCAGCCCGGCGTCTCCTACGACCTCACGAGCGAAGCTGCGTACAGGTTGAACCACCTGTACGCCGACAACCATCTCCAGACGATGCAAGAGGACGATCGCGCCATCCTATGTGGCACCCTGCTTGACGTCCTCGACGCTGCGCCTAAGGGCGAGCTTACGGCGACGGACCTGTCCCGCATGGCTTGGCTCGCAATTCGGGTCAAGGACGAAACGCGGGCTAGGCGGTACATCAACGCCGGCATTGTTCGAGAGCCGGACAACATCCACATCAAGCGGCTGGCTGACCGCTTCACCACCCACTGAGTTCCCTACCTCCACGCGGGCCCCAGGTGCGCTCGTCCGACCACGGCCTCGAACAGCTCCATGAAGCGACAGTTCTGAGGCGCGTCCTTCCGCCGCTAGCTGGCGCAAGGCCCATGACCAGCCCCGAGCGAGGGTTGTGGACGTTTTCGGCGCGTTGGCCGCAGTCCCCGCTGGCCCTCCGGGGATGGGGCGGGATCGTCTGTCACGCAACCACGAGGTTCAGTCCCGACTGTTCCTGTCAAGCCCGCACTGGTTTACTGCGAGCATGTCTTCGGAGTCACGTGCGGCCTTGTGGTCGATCGTGGCGGCTCGTCAGGCACGGATGTTCACGCAAAGCCATCCCCTTTCGACGGATGGGTTCATCAAGGAGGCAGGCAAGCGGGGCGTGGAGCTCACCGCAGAGCTGCTCAAGGCCCTCTACCAGGCTCGGGCACTCGCCCCGATGTTCGCGGTGCATGACGAAGAGCTAGCGACGAAGCACTGGGTTGCCTCGACACCGCCAGTCACGTTCGGAACCTATGGACGCGAGTTTGCCGCAGCACTAGCTGAAGGACGGCTATCCGACCCGACGGTTACGCCGCTGCCCGTTGACTGGCGTTTTGATAGCCGCCGCCTTTCCGATCCAGATGGATGGTGGAACGGACTGCTCTACTCACAGCGCCAGATGGTGCAGCTGCCTGCGCTTAAGAAGCTGATATTGCTGATCCGAACGACAGATTCGGGTCCGCGTCCCGGGATTCTCGCGGCAGACGAGGACCTGCAGCAGACGGCCACCCGGAGTCGCGCGATCGCAGTTATCACGGCCGCTGTGGAAGCTCGATACTTGCCACAGCTACGTCCGCACGTTTTGAGCCTCGTGAACGTCTCAGAGGCTGAGTGGACCCAATTCAAGCGTGATTTCGATCCCCGGGCGGTGGCCCACGAGCTGAACGTCACAGCAGAAGAGCTTCGCAATGAGGCCGATCGGTTGCTCGCGACGGCACACACTCTGGACCCACTAGGCGACTGGTATCACGTCGTCAAGCATGCCGCACCCAAGCATTGGGAAAAACTGCGAGGCGACGCCCTCATGGCGATGGACCTGAGGATCAGCGCCGAGGTGCTCCTCTTGTTCGCTGAAGATGTCGAGGGCACCGGACGCACGGTAGACCCCAGCGGACACTGGTGGACGGTCCTGCATGACCGCCTCACCAGGAGAACCGAGCCGCTAGAGGTAGCGTTGGCGGAGCACGGCCTCGCTCCGGGCCCCAGAGTCGTGGTGGTACTCGAGGGACAATCAGAAATTGCCCTCGCACGACGTGTGTACGAGCACCTCGGCATCGACTCCGACGCCCTTGGAATCCGCATCATCTCCGCTCGAGGCACTGGCGGACTGGAGTCAGACCGGCGGGGTCTCAAGCCGGTAAGCAGACTCGCGGCACACGTTCTCACGCCAGTCATCTGGGAACGCCTTGGCGATTCCTATTCCACCCTTCAACCACTCTGCGCCGTAGTCGTTGCCGCGGACCCTGACGAGATCCGCGGAGGCGCAGAGCGACTTTCTGCGTCTCTCATCCGCGAAGTCATGGCAAATCTGGCGGACCAAGAGGTCGTCGATATCCAGCCTGCGACGTTTGAACACCTGCTAAGCGTTACGACCTGGCATGAGGAGTTCGAGTTCGCGCACTTCACGTCGGATCAAATCGCCGACGCCTTGCTAGAAATCCATCCCGACTGCGACGGCCTATCACACGACGAGATCCGAACGCGGCTCGATCAGTGCCGTCGCTCTAAGAACAACATCAAGACGCTTTGGAAGGGTTGGACACCAGAGCCCAGCAAAGTCGGCCTCGCGCACGCACTGTGGCCGTCATTGCGGGACGCGATTGACCGGAGTCAAGATGACGGCGGCGCTCCGCCCGCGCTAGTCGCGGTCCTATGGGGGGCGCGCAGTCGAGCGATAGGTCTGTCACTCGCGCGCTACGTAGTACCAGCGACACCGGCCGAACCAGGTTAGGCAACACTCATGACGAAGAGGCCACCGCGCAGGTTTGAATCCGGGGCACGCTTCGGCTCGTCCGGACCACCATCTCTGAGGGCGGCCAGGTCGTCCTTCCGAGTCGCGTGGAGGCGGCCCGTGGCAAGGTCCGAGGGTGCGTCGACAAGAATCTGGAGCGCCTCACAGTTCCGGGGGTCGCGCTCCGTCTTGGGCTAGGTTTGCTCCGTGGTCAAGCATGCGAGCCTCTACGAAGTGCCGAGTTCCGACGTCACATTCAAGGTAGTGCAACGCTTCGTCAGGGACGCCGAGGCAGCGGATCTCCTGGCCGAGTCGATGACCTTGGAGCTGAAGCGGGAACGGTCGGGGCGCAACGTAGCTGAGGCGGTGGCGGCTCTCGCGAACGCAGACGGCGGCCTCGTACTACTTGGGGTGGATGGGTCCGGACCCATTGGTGAGGACCGCTTATGTGGGGTCCCCCGCGGGGAAGTAGACGCTTTGGTGGATCACTTGCGAGGCCTTCTTGAGAGGCTGCCGGAAATAATTCCTGTGGCTATTCCAAACACTGACCGCCTGATAATTGTGCTGCGGGTGAATGCTGACGACTACCTACATCCAGTACTTATCGCTGGCCGTGTCGTGTTCCGAGTGCCCGGGGCCACCGTCCCAGCTGACCGCCAGAAGGTTCTCGATCTCGCTAATAGGGACCGGGTGGAAGGTCTATCCTCGCCCCTAGGTTGGCATTCCGCGATGGTAACGGATCCGTCTCGGTTCCCTCTTTGGGGTGACAGCGACGAGTCATGGGATGTCACGGTCAGGGTGATGGGCGGCGTCGCCCTGCCCGGCCGCGTTGCTGAGCGGCCTTGGCTGACCACCGCCGCTCGTGACTCGTTGCTGAGCGCGCTGGATTCCTCCGCATTGCCAAGTCAGCTGTGGCCGACGATGCAAACCGAAGGAAATGCCGCTCAGTGGCGGATTCGAGATCGTCGGTCGAACTGGATGACGCTATGGGCGCCCGGTCCCGGTCACCGGCTCGCCACGGATACCGGAGTCCTGGTTGAGGTTGGCGGGTACGTGGGTCTGCAGCAGCGCATGCTCTCGTGTTTGCTGGGCTTACGGCTCCGTGGCACCGAGGGGCGCTTGGTTCCCCTTGGCCTTGAGGACCTGTATGCCGCTCTCCTGGGTCAAGTAGCCGCGATACGCGAAACCTGGCTTGGCGTCGCATCGGCCCTAGATGCCTCCGAGCCCGTTGTCGCGACACCCTGGCAGGCGTGGCTGCAAGGCGGATCGGGCCTGACGGTGCCGCAGATTGTCGGCCTCGAGTCATTTCAGAGAGATAGTGACTCCTTCCCGGTCGAAGTGCCTTTTCCCACGATGCTGGCCAGGACGACTGAAGATGATGGCCTCGATGGGATGGTTCGCGATTGGATCACGGTGATGATGCTGGACCTGGGAGTTCGAGACTTCGAAGAGACACTCGCGACTCTTCCGCGTCCTGCCTGGCTGTGAGGGCTTCTTCCACGACAGCGGCATGGTCGGCTTCGACCCGTAGAGGCGAGGGCTTTTTCGAGCGCGCAAGTCGCGTCGAGGACGACTACAGTCGCAGTCTTCCAGGAGTGTCGAGCCAGAGTGCGGCTCCAGACGAAAGCAGCTGGATTCGTAGCATTCTTCGCCGACTGGCATGCGCGACCTTCCGACTACCGTCGTTCGATCGTCGCCCGGGACGAAAGGCCACGCGTCACTCCGGCTTCGAGGGCTGAGCGCGTGGATCGCCGCGCAGCCAACGACTGGAGAAGTTCGGCGACCGTCCCTGGATACGGCTCCCCTCGCCACACCGCTCTAGGAGAAGCTGTAGACCGTGGAACGGATGCGAAACCCCGAGCCGCTTGGCGTGGTTAACGAAGTTGTTGTCCAGCACCATCAGGCTGCGAAGGGAATCTTCACAGTCAGTCGATGTCGAACTGCCGGCTGTGCTCCGTTCCCGACTCCGTCCAACTCACGACGATTGCGGCCCTGGACGTGGCCATGCTGTACGTGACGGGCACCTTGCGCGTCTGACCGTGCTGGATGGTCGTAGGGCCGGCCCAATGAAGCCAGAAGTTCGTGTCCGGGGCTGCTTCCAAAACCACGTTCTCCGCGTCGACGTCGCCCCGATTAGTCAACTCAATCCAGCGTTTCGTCTCGTGCGTCAGACGACCGCGACTGTCAGTCTTCGGCAGACGCTCACTCGCGGGCTGAACTAGGAAGTCCACGCCGCCCTTCGTCTCTACCGGTTGATCGATGTCTGGCTGCAGCTGGGCGATATCGTGCTCGATTGCCTGCCAGACCCTGTTACGCAGTTCGCCTGGATTGGCGAACGTGCTGTACAGGCCCCCAAGTTCTTTCTGGAAGTCGCGCAGTCGGTTGAGCTCGTCGGTGTCTACGTCACGCGGCAACGGCCCGTCCGAGAAAAAAGTGTGAACGGGCTTTCCTGCGCCGTGGGCTCGGTTCATCTCCTCCGCCGTGCCGGAGAGGTCGCGCGCGGTCTTCTGGCCGAGCCGACTTCCGAATAGAGCAATCACTATGTCGGCATCGTCGACGAGCTGGTGATTAATGATGTCTTGCCCATCGCTGCCCAATTGCGGAACGGCGCTGGTCTCCCACTTCAGGGGCAGGAGAATCACGTTCCGGTGCCTCGTGTTGGCGCCGTTCCACTCGGTAAGCGAGTCGTAAACGGCTTGGCGAGCGTCAGGCACGTCTGAGGGCGAGGCGATCATGACGGTGAAGACTTGAGCGAGTTGCATGGCGCCAAAGTATCGGTGGGCACCGACTCAGCCTCGCTGGTCCCTCCGGCGTAGGCGGGTGAACTCGCTCATTTGCTGCCGGTGGTGCGTCACACCGCCGCGTGTCAGCGCTCGGCTACCGCATGCCGAACGTGGCCGCTGCCTCACAGCACGATGAACGACGAGCCAGCTGAGCCACTGACGGGCTCCAGAAGGCGGCTTCGACACAGGGTTCTAGCGCGACGAGCCCTCGGCTCCAGGATCCTTCGAGATCCAATTCAGCCCACAACGTTCACATTCGCGGTCATATCCCGGGTGCACGCAGCCGACCCACTCGACCCAAGCTGGCGAACTAGTCACAGCATCCAGGACGCCTGGAAGCCCGATCACGAGGTGCCGAACCTCATTCCCGCCGCAGGCCGGGCACTTGCCGCGCGGAACGTCGTAGGGCACAGCCTCGTAAGCGTCGATCCCACCCGGGGGAAACATCATGCTTGGATGCTCTCATCACGGTCCCACCGTTGGCACGGCATTACGGGCGTAGTCACCGAACCGCGCACGAGACCTCGGCATGCAGGATCCGGATGCGACCTCACGACGTCGGCGATGCTGCGAACTGTCCCTACTTCGGCGACATCAGACGTCGGAACTCCGCTGCGCAGTCCACGCAACTCGAAGATGCGCTCGGATAACTCACTATCAGGAGCATCTTGTCGCACCCGGGACAACGTACATCGAACAGCGCCTCAAACGGGCTCCATGTCTGCTTCCTTCGCCAGTCCGCTCCAAGCGCAGACCGGGCACACGAGCCTCTCTGTCGGCTGGTACTCGTGATGGTGCAGGATCTTGGCCGAGGGGGTGTCTGAGTGCAGAGCAGTCGTCGACTGCATGGTGCGCTCGTCAATCCTCCTTTGCGAGTCGGCATCGCGAATGAATTCGTCGGTCAAGGCCATCTCTCCTTGGTTCCTTCGATCGCTTGGAAGGGTGCGCCTAGTAAAGAGGCCCGAGTGCCACCTGGGGGCCCACTCGGATTTTAGGGCGCGGAACAACTTATGAACCCTGCTTCTCGCCGATTCCAGCGTCATCTCGGGAGCCGTCCTGTCCAAGGCGGGCAACGTGCTTCTGTGCGCCTCTTTCCGCCGCATGACGACGCGGGCAGTCCTGACCGGGCCGGTCGTACCCTGAGACGCCGCAACCGCGCCGGCGGGCTACACGTGAGCCCCCGCCTTCCGTTCGATGCCCACCCACTGCTTTCGCCCGGGTGTGCCTGCTGACGACAAGCCCAGTGTGAGGTAGAAACTCGAAGCATGCGATACGTGCTTCTGACGTGGAACCCTGGTCCGGATAACGATGACCAGTACACCCCTGCTGAGTGGCTCGAAGCGATGGTGCTCCCACTTCAAGCCGGGGAACCCCCGGCGGGCAACCGCTGGAGCATCGGGACGAACTGGAAGAAGATCCATGTTGGCGACCTCGTTTGCCTGCTGCGGCAGGGCATCCATGGTCGCGGGATCGTCGCAACTGGGGTGGTCACCCGCTCGCCCTTTACGGCGCCTCATTGGAATGAGGCGAAGTCGGGGGACGCGCACTATGTCAACGTCTCATGGGGTCGGGCGATGGATCTCAACCACATGATCACACTCGGCGAACTGGAGAGACAGGTTCCCAGGTTCCCCTGGAATCAGGTTTACGGCTCTGGGCGAATCATCGACGGTGAACTGGGAGACGACCTAGCCGTTCTGTTGGGTCAGGGGCCACCAAAGAGCAAAGGCCACGAAGAAGGGCAACAGTACGGGAACGCGGAGCACAATCGTCTCGTCGAACTGGAGGCGATGTCGATAGTCAGCGCCGGCTACCGGCATGAGAGCTGGATTGTCAGCGACGTCTCGATGGACAACAGGGGCTGGGACCTGGAAGCACGGCGCGGCAAGTTGGTCAAATACATTGAAGTGAAGGGCGCGACGGGTGCTAGTCCCGAGTTCTTCCTCACGCCGAACGAGCATCTAGCCGCCGAACGGGAGGAGAACTGGATCGCCGTCGTCATCACGAACATCTTCGGCGATGAGTCGTCCTGGTTCGAGTTGGAGCGGGGTGAGGTGCTGGCGGCTGCAGTCCCGACCCAGTACCGAGTTGCATTGGACACATGACTCCGCCTTCGCGCCGCGCGTCATACCGCCGCCATGTCGCGGCAGGTCTGGGCCGAACGGGTGCAGGCTCCCTACTTGCAGGTGTTCCGTGTGCGGTACCGGCTTCGCGTGGGCCCCACTCACTGGCTCGTCGATTGACATTCCGTAGCACCATGCGTTACCCACCGATGCCGTCGAGATTCGAACGCCCCTCGGGATCCTGTGGGAATCCTCCGCACGTTATGGGCGTATCACGCAATCACCGTGCAGCAGGGTCAAGACGTCTCGGCCTGTGGAGAGTTCTCGGCGCCGGATGACAGAAGCGATTCGCCCCGCTGGACCAGCTCGGCGGCAATGGTGCGGGCCTTCTCCAAGTCGTCCACGGCCTGGTGGTCGATGCTCTGCCCAGTGATCTCGTCGCGAAGCGTCTCCACGTCAGGTTTCAGGTTCGTCAGGGCCTGGTTCGCCGCATCTGTGACGATGCGGGTCACCTCCGCTTCGATCTGCTGACGTCGCTCTCGCTCTCGTGCCTTCTGGACCTCGGATTGCAGCTTGCCTTGGATGAGCGCGGCGAGCTCTGTTAGCAGGGGCAATGCCGCGTTCACGAGATCCGCAGCTTGGCCGAATGTGAGAGCTGATTCGATGATTTCGGCTGCCTCGGACGGGCGCTTAGTCGCCTCGTGGGCGCGGCGGATTTTGTCGATGGCCCGGAGCGCCTCGGCGGCCTTCTTGCCAAGTGACTCAAAGTCAGGGGTGAACTCGAAGTCTCCCTGCGGAGCGTCCTCCTCATCTGGTTGGTTGAATGTCGAGTAGAGACTCTCGAACGTGGCCCACCCTCTGCCAGTGCGCTCTCTCCCGAACGCCTGAATAGCGTCCTGTCGGATCCGCGCCAGTTGCGCCTGCTGAGCCTGCCACCACTCGTCCAGGACTGGGTCGACCGCCTCCCTAATCGACGTAGCATCGATCAGGGGGCTGTTCATTGCGCGACGTATGGCTGAGTCGATGGCACCTTCCAACGAGACCTTGGCCGCGTCTAGGAGCGCGTCAAGGCTCTTCAGGAAGACGGCCGACCTTCGTAGCGAGGCGGCCGCCACGTCGTGGGAGGTTGTCAAGTCCGCCAGTTCGGCGCGCAGTTCTGCCAATCGAACTGTGAGCGTAGCCCGCCAGAAACGAAACTCGGCCAGCGACCGCGACTCGGCGAGATCGATTGCCGGAAGGTCGGCCAGCGCTGCGCGCAGGTCATCCATTCCGTCCCACTCCCGGGAACCAGCCCACGTATCGGCGCTTGGCTGAGGCTCGAATGAGCCGAGTTGGCCGTAATCCGGAACAACGACTCGAATCGGGTAGGAGTCGTCCAAGGACAATGATGCGCGCAACTCGTCCCGCTTGTTCTTCCCCCACTCCTTGAATCCTTCCGGGTCAATCGCCGGATCAACCGTTCCTTCGTCGGCGCGAGAGATAAGAAACCACACCGACGATGCTGGCCAGCCTTCTGACAAAATGGACAAGAGTTCGGGACGCTCCCCTGTTGGGAGTTGCGGATTGGTGGTAACCACCAGTACGTCAGTCAAACCAAGGCTCGCTCTTGCTGCATTGGAGTTTTTGACGGACCGAGCGTCCTCCCCATCCGGCGACAGGCCGGGAGTATCACGGACGAGGCAGCCAACGACTTCGATGAGGCTGGAAACTGCGGTCTCGTGCCTTGCGCTCACAGTGAGCCATTCGGGGATCGCCCGGCTCGAGTCAACCAGGAGGCGACGGAGGATCGAGCTTTTGCCAGTGTCGTACGCACCGAAAAGGGTCACGACTGGCTGGGTGTTGGAAGCGAAGTCGGCCCATTGGGAGTCGAACCTTTCCAACGCATCGGCGCCGGACGTCTCGTTCAGCCAAGATCGAATCGCTGCTGTTGGTGTATCGCCCATGTCGTTACCTTATTGCTCCATTGTTGCGGTCAGGTCTTCGCCACCATGAAGGAGGGCGGTCAGCGTATCGAATCGCTGTGTTGCATCATGTGCTGAATTCCCTCGTTCCTCGGCAGCACATCTGAGACTTTCCATGCTTTCGGTGATGTCGACCTCGAACGCTTGTAGCGCCTTCATAGGGCCCTCGGGCTGTTCCAGAAGATCCTTGACGACGATCTCTTTGGTCTCCCGTACGTGTGCGACTGCCTTCTGTCTGGCAGACTCGCGGTCGCCTTCTTTCTTTGCGGCCAGCGCCCAGTCGAGAACGTCGAAACCGAGGGCTACCACGCCAAGGACGGCTCCGGCCTTGGCAACCTTCGCACCCAACTTCACCGCGCCCCACGGCCTGAACTTGCCGTTGGCTGCCTTGACGATGGAGTAGACGGCGTCGCGTGTTCCGGCCGCCTTGACCATGTTCGCGGTGTGTTTGGCGACCTTCCCGGCGACGCGGACACCGTCCTTGATTGCCGTGTTGTCTTCGTTGCCGAGGCCGTCGTAGTCATCCGATCTGACGGAGAACGTCATTTGTCGCACCGCTCGCTCGAACTCAGACGCGTGGCGTCGTGACCAGTCGGTGAGGTCGCGCTTTATTCCGGGTTCGAGGGAAGCCATGGCACTGGACAAGCGGGGATCCTGCCACCAGAACTGCAGGCGCTTTGACATTGCTTCGACCTGGTCTGGGGCCGCGCCGAGCGCCTCCGCGAAGACCTCGCTCGCATGGTCATCGACGACCCGACGCACACGCCGTTCTACGGACTGCTGCAACAGCCTGAGTTCTGCGACGGAGGTCTCGATGAGTTGTTCGAATCGCTCTCCCGCTGCACGCGCTTCTTCCAGATCATCGATCTCGACCTGCGCTCGCTGGCGCGCGTTCAAAAGTGCGGAGCGACCGAAGTCTAGGCCGGCCGAGGCAGACATCCCGGTGCGGCTCGCCTCGGATAGTTGCAGAAGTGGTGTGCAGAGAGAACTCACCCCATCCCAGATTCGATTGCCGGCGGAGTAGTCCGATGCTGTGACTGACGCCCTGTTTCCCACCAATCCGTATGGATCGGCGGCAAGAGCGAGCACATGGCTTCGTTCGACATGCAGGTTGCGTGACTCGAGGATGCCAAGGAGCTCGTCGACCTTGCGACGGCACCTCACGACAAACTCGCTGGGGGAGACAATCGGATCCACGCCGACTTCGTCCGTGCGACCGATGACGAAGATGGTTCGTGCTGCCTTGCCGACGACGGTCGGGCCGCCCATGAGTAGGCGTTCCAGCCGGGAGGTGTCGCCGATGAGCAGGTTGACGTGCAGAACTACGACCGCGAGGGCCGCCTCCTGGGACGCGTCTAACGCCAAAGTGTCGTGCTCGTCGTTCCCGCTTTGGAAGCCCGGTGCATCTACAAGGTTCAACCGTCCGAAGCGATAGTGGCTTGGTTCGCTCGTCGCGCTCCGAGCATCGACCTGCAGACCGGGCGGAGTCTCTTCTCCGGCCTCTGCAAGAAGTCGTTTGATGAGGCTTGTCTTGCCGGAGCTGTAGTCGCCGAGCACGATGATCTCAGGCGTTGCGTTAAGCAGTTGTGCGGCGCGTCGTAGTTCTTCCTGGGCGGTTTCGTCCAAGGCTGCGGATGTGGCGGCGCTTCTAATCCAGCTCCTCACCGAATTGACTTGGCTGTGGTCGAATGCATCTTCGAGAAGAGATGCGAACGCTGCGCGGTCGGACTCCCCGGCCCGCGCAAGCACCTCGCGATCTGCGTCGGATAGGCGCTCTGACGCGTCGACCTGAGCTCTGTCGTGCACCCAGTCCTCTCCTAGGAGCAGTGCTCGTAGGCTCGGCGGGTCCCAGGGTGCCGCAGCGAGGAGTCGTTCCGAGGCATCACGGATGACCTGAGCCGGAGATGCAACCGATGGTTGGGAGGCAGCTTGCTGCCGCAGCCAATCCGCCTCTGACAGGAGCCGGCCGCAGCCGGTGCGGATGTGGAGCGCCTCTAGGAGAATGCGCGCTCCTGGTTCTGAAGCGTTGGACCACGCTTCGTCCATGATCTTGGCAAGTTGCTGGGCCTCGCACTCGTCGAAGTAGGTATTGACGCTCGATCGGGCATCCGCCACGGCCCGAGCCCGCGACTCCGCACGGCCTTCTTCTGCGCGGTTCCGTGTGCGTTTCCCAAAGAATCCGAGCACGGCGCTCGCGATGCCGAGCCCGCCCAGGATTGCGGCTGCGGTCCAGCCGGCTGGGTTCCAGAGGTTCGTCAATGCGACGACTCCAAGGACCGCTCCCGTTCCGCTGCTGAGCAACCCACCGGCCTTGAGTGCGTTGGCCGCTCGGCGACGTCCGATGCCGGCTTTCCCTCGAATAGTGGTGGCGGAGCGGTCAATGAGTCCGAGATCGATCGTCGTATCAATCCTCGCCAGGTCTAGGTTCTCGACGAGGAAGTCTGCCGCGAGGTCACCGACGGTCTCGATGGCGTGGGCGATCTTGTCCGCGTCGAAGACGGCCGACTCGAACTCGTGCTCGTGTACCTGACGATGGTTGTCGAAGGCTTCGAGGATCAACTGCTCGGCAGCCCCCAGCGACCGACTGCGCAGTGGGTAGAGGTGTGACCTGAGGAGGTGCCTGACGTGGCCTTCTAGTCGGCCCGAGGCGGGTGCGGCAAAGGGCTCACCCCGTACCGCCTCCAAGTCTTCCAGGTAGTCGCGACTGTATGCGTCCGGGAGGAGGGAGCGGCGGCGCTCTGGATCGGGATAGCCGAGGACGTTCAGCCCCTCTGCGACGAGTCCTTCGATGGTCTTGCCGCGATTCAGGTGGTGGTCGGCAAGGCTGTCAATCTCATCCGCCCAGTCCCGCAAACCCGCTTGGAGCCCCTCTCGCAATGCAGCGAGTCTGAGTTTGGCGGCTCCTTCGAGGATGCAGGCGGAAATGAGACCCTCGAGGACAGGCAGATTCGACATTCGGTCGAGGTAGTCGAGACCGTATGTTGACCGCTCAGCCTCAAGCTCCTTTGCAGCAGGGCCGGAGAACGGCGTCGAGGCTCGGGCAAACAGGCTGCGCTTGGAGTGGATGGCCACCACCGGCACGTCGTGGAGTCCCATCGCTTCGAGTTCGCTCGTGATGTTGTCCGCATGTTGTTGAGCGGTGCGGGCCAATCCGTGGCGTTGCGCGACTGCGGCAACGCGGGCGGGATGCCGCCACATGGCGTTGCGGACATTGAGAACAGCAACGACTGGCTTCCGATAGTCGCGGACCCATGCGGCAACCTTGACGAACTCCGACGCCTGCTGACTCTGGCTGTCGAAGCACAACAGGACGACGTCAGCGACTTCGACTGCCTCGCGTGCCTTTTCTTCAAGATCAGGCCGTGGTCGGGTGCGGCCCCAGCCGTTGATCCCCGGGGTGTCATACAAGCGGCAACCCTGCCAGTCGAGTGGCTGGACATCAACAGTGAAGTCGCTCTGGCCATCCGAGACCAGTTGGCCATTGAGGCCACCCAGCGCAGACAGCAACGTGCTCTTGCCTGCCCCAGTTCGCCCGAAGAAGGCAACGTTGAAGGTTGACGCGAACCGCCGGCTCTCTCCGAGTCGGTCCCGCAAGTCGCCGACAACCGTGTCGAGAAGGACGGCGAAACCGTCCTCAGCGTCGGCAGGTCGGAAGGCAGAAAGGACCTCTCGTGCCTGCTGTAGACGCGACTCGGCTTCGGTGACGATTGCGTCCAATCGTGTCAACTCATCGAGTCCCGTCGCAACTGCATCGGCGACCGCGGCAGTGAGACTTGGCTGGTCCTGCGTGGGCGGCCGCAAGTCGACAACCACCTCGACCGGGCTGGCCGTTTCGGGAGCACCTCCGGCGTCCTGCCGGGCCGCATGGTCGATTGCTTCAGTGTTCACCCTGCAACATCCTTTCGATGCCCCCATCGAGGAACGCATGGCAAAGGCGACCACAGCGTCCGGCGCGACCCCATGGCTGCACCAGAGAGTGTCGCCAGAACCATCGAGGGCAAGGCTAGTGAGTTGGCCCGACAGATTGGGGCGGTTGGTCCGATTTAGAGGGTCCTTCCCACGCCGCGCAGCCGAATGGTCAGTTCGAGCGTTCCCCGCACTGCTCGTCCGTCAGACCGCGCAGTTGCTACGCATTTCTCGTTGATCCTCACGTGGCACAGGGCAGCGAGGCCCGCGACGTAACCGTCCTCGCGCCCGCGCTCGGGTCGCGGCTCTTGACCCGTGAACTGCTCTATACGGCGACCGCCCGCGCTCGCAACGACTCACGGTCGTTGGGAGCAGGGACGCGATCCGGAATGCCATCACTGCGCCTATCGAACGTTCATCGGCATTGACTGTGCCGATCCTGGAGATGCCCGTCACGTGATTCTCCTAAGCGCCAATGAACCGTTCTAGTAGTGCGCTCCCCAATGCATGACGACGCTCAAGCGCCGATCGACACCTGCGTCAAGCGGCAGGCGCGCCCCTGCCAAAGCGTTTTTTCCGCCGGAGCCAACCGGCCACGTTGCGACACACGCGGGTTCCGAAAACCGCTTGCCTGTCGCTGCGACGGGCGGTGCTGACCGACAGGGCGCGATCTTCGACAGCACCCTGATTCTTCCCCTCACCACTGCCATGGACCGTCACGCCTTGGTCGGCAGCATGCGCGTGAGCGGTAGGCGGCTTTTCGAGGCGGCCTTGGCGGCGAGGAGTTCTGTGCGGGTCCGCCAATTTATGGCGGTCAGGGCGCGCTGCACTTTGCGCCTCAGAGCGGGCTCCTAAGTCTCCGCGGTCCGCGGCACTACGCCACTCCACAGCACAGTTATTGCTTTCCCAGCGCACTCCTTCCACTTTCACCTGACGTATCACATCGGTACCTGATACGTTGACAACGTTAGGTTCCTTACCGCTGACATTCCGGCCAAGAAACGTTGCGAACTGCGTCATCACGGAATCTGGGCCGCACAAGTACATGCACGGACCCTGCTTTCCTTTTGGCCATGTGATACCTCCATCGCCATCAACCATCCCGCGCCAGTAAGCGGCCTGCGCGTCGTAGTCGTCGGCAAAGGCGTCATGTCGGATGGGAACTCGACGCACTGCCCATCCTGCAGGCCTGGTGTTGGCGCCCATTCGGCGAAGGCGGACGAGCACAGCAACATCCGACACGCCTAGGTCTCCGAGCGATCTGCGCGGAGGATTCGCCGTCGTTGTAACGCCCCCGGATCTCGTCGTCCCGGCCGAGGAGTCTGCCCGATGCCCGGGCGTCAGCGCCGAGCTTCGAGAGCTGGCTTGAACCCAGGTTGCCGACACTTTCAACGATCTCGCGATCTGGCCGTGGGTCTCCCCGTTTACACAACGTCTGACCGCTTGCGCGCGAAGTTCCGGCGGATAGATAGGACGTGGACGCTTTGTATGCACCGACAACTCGAGTTTCCCGCACGAGGTTATGAACCGCCTTGTAGGAGACGCCGAACTCAGACGCAACCGCGGTCATCGGCTCTCCAAGAGCAACCAATGTGCGGAGCCGCTGCACTCCTTCCTCTCGAGCGCCCGCTTGTTCGCCATGGCGGAACGCTAGTAGGCACTGATAGCGGAGCCAGGAGCGCGTTCGCGCGACTTCTTCCCTAACTCAGCCGCCATCGGAGAGGCGGGCGACTTGTCGGAGGGGGCCGAAACGATCCTCGGCGACCAAAGGTAGACCGATGTCCAGACATGTCATCGGTGGTGCGTCACATCGCCGCGTACAGCCTCCGACTGACGCGGCCGCGTTCTCCCCCCGCCTGTCGTGGCCGCCCTCGGGGCCGCAGGTCCGGGCCGTCTGAGGGGCCGCACCTAGGATCGTTGGGTGGAACCGGGGCAGGCGAGTGGAACGGCGGTCTTGGTGTGCCAAGGTCGCGCGGTGGCCGAGGGGCGTATCGGGGTGGGCAGTTTCGCTGACCCGGTCGCGGAGCGGCTGTTGTCCGAGCCTGAACTGGTGCCGGTGCGGCGGGCAAGGGACGGTGAACTGCCCGAGGATGTCCGCGAGCGGTTCGCCGTGCAGTCGGTCAGCGCCTGCGCCGAGGTCCTGGCGCCGCGGACGGTGCTCATCGACAGTGCTATCTGTGGGGCGCTGGAGCAGGGTGGGGAGTGGTCGTCCTGATTGGTGCCGGGCTCGACGCGCGGCCATGGCGCCTCGAGGCGTTGAGAGACACTGCGGTCTTCTCCGTGGACCACCCCGCATCCCAAGCCGACCTGCGCCGTCGCGCAGCGGGCCTTCCAGCGCCTGTCTGCGACCTGCGCCTGGTGGCGGTGGATCTGGCCCATGAGGCGCTCGGCCCCCTATTGGCGGCCTCTGGACACGATCCGCTGCGGCCGACTGTCTGGATCTGGGAGGGGGTGATCCCCTACCTCTTTCGGGCACAGGTCACCGCAACCCTCGCTGCGGTGACCGGCGTCTCCGCCGCCGGGAGCATCCTTGTCGCCCAGTACCAGTCCCCCTCCCTGACGGCGCGGATCGGGCGACGAGTGGCCGGACTGGCCTCGCGCCTGTCGGGCGTGCCATCACCGCTGGCAGGCGAGCCCTGGAGGTCGCTGTGGTCCCCCGCGCGTACTGGGCGACTCCTGGCCGACCGCGGCTGGGCGGTCGACAGCGACGTCAGCCTGCTCGAGGCTGCGACGCGGCTTGGCACGCCGACACTCGGCTCGAGGTCTCTGGCCAACGGTCGAGTTGCCGTGGCTCGCGTCGGAGCAGAAGCGGGCTGACTCCTTCGTCGCAACCGGCCGTGCACCAGCGTCATTCCCGCCGCTAGTCAGGAGGGGAGTGTTCCGCTTGGCGCTCTTCGAGTGGTGGGCGGTCTTCGCGTCCAGCACCCGGGTGGGTGGCGATGCGCTCAAGCACCGCGTTCCATTCGCGCACCTTGCCACCACCCTCGCCGAGGTCGTATCCCCCGCCGTGCCGGTCAGCGCGTGTCAGATAGAACGCCCAACCGCGCAGCAGATCGACGCCGCACCATTCGGGCACACGTCCGCTGTCTCGGTATTCACGCCAGGCCGGCTCCAGCAGACGGGCCAAGGATTGCGGTCCCTCCGCGCCTCCAGCTAGACGCTCATAGCCGTTGTAGGTATGCGCCCACTCGATCTGCCGCTGGATCAAGGGCCCGGACTCGTCCGCAGGTCCGCGGTCATCATTGTGATGCACCACCCTGCTCGACTCATCCACCGTGTAGATGTCAATCCCGAGGGCCTCACGGACGCTCAACGGAACGCGGAGCGCGGCAGACAGGGCAGTCGAGGGCACGACGACTGCGAACTGGGCTACTCCGACCGCGTCAGCAGGCACCCGCCGCAAGAGCTGGCCGTAGAGGGTGTCGATGTCCAGACCGGGGGCTGCAGTTCTGCCTTTCGCCTCCGCGAACATGAGTTCGGTTCCGCGAGTGGCTCGGACATCGCAGAAGGCCGCCTCACGCTCGACGACCCACCCGCCCTCTTCAAGCCAAGAGCAGAATGCGTCCACAACCCGTGTCTCATCCCCGCGCATGACCGACACGCTAGCCCGGTGAGACGGTGTGTTGATCCGCGTGGCGGTGTCGGAGTGGGTCTCCCTTGAGATCCGGAAGTCGCGCCAGCCATAGTTCGACGCGTGTGACGCCCGTGAGTCCAGACTTCGCGCTGACGAAGCAGCACCGTGACGATGAGGCGGGACGGCTCGTGCAGAACAACGGCCATCTGGCCGCGCTGATACATGCGCCGATTCGCCGCGTACGCCCTGGCAATTTGTGTTCGATCTGGTCCCCAGCCTCGAGCGTTGCGGGTCAGTGACTTTCTGCTGTCGCGAGGCTCGGCTCGGCGGCCACTCCGTCCTGTGATGAGAGCTCCGTGGAGGCAAGGCTTGCCGGAACGGTGTGCTCGATCTCGTCCGCAGTCTCGGGTGCGGGCCGTAGTTTCGGCGGGGCGGCGGACCATGCCTTGAGGTCTTGCAGGATGTCGGCATAGAACGCGTCGATGCCGGCCAGTACGGAGTCGATGAAGGTGCTTCGACCTCGGCCACGCTTGGCGCCGAGGTTGCTGTTGGCCGCGACGCGGAAGCTGCGGATTTCCTTCGATGGGTCGATGAGCAGCGAGGCGGGGTTTTCGCGGACGGTGCGCAGCAGCTCTGCGCTGCTTGAGCCGCGTGCGTGCGCCGCATAGCACTCGATTCGAACGGTGTCAGGGGCGTTTTTGAGCTGGCGCACGACCCAGTTCACGCGGGTGGTGGGGCGACCTTCGCGTGGTGCGTCTATGTCGACGTGGCAGGTCAAGGTGCTGGCGCGTACGTCGGCCGTGACGATGAGTGCGCCGACGGTGTCTGGAATGCGGATGGCCCCAGTCAGCTCCCCGTTCTGGCACAGCATCTGCGTCAGCGCCTGCGCGCGAAGCGTCGGGTCGGCAAGCTCCCGACGCGAAAGGACTGGCACGACTTCGGTGCCGAGCTGCCGCCCGAGACGCAGGCTCGCGAATCGGAGAAGCGCGTCGAACCGGCCGACGACGGCTGGGATGCCCTTGTCTGTCGGGCGCAGCGTGCCTGTAGCGACGGCGTCGCGGACCCCGGTCCACGCCTCGCCCATATCCTCAAACTCGAGCGCGCCCGACCGTGAATGCTCGAGATAGCGAATCAGCTCACCCAGGATCCAGGCCTGATCGGGGTCGGCCACGCCGCGGAACTCTTTCTGAAGCACGGCTTCCGCCAGGACCTGGGTCCACGCGACGTGGTGCAGCGCAACCTTTCGAAGCTTGCGCCCGTCGACCTTCGTCGGATGCTGGCCCGCGATGGCAGGGATCTCGTTTGAGATAGTCAGGACGGCATCGAACCCTTCGGCCCGAGCGATGTCGAGGTAGTTCTCCAGCTGCTCAGTTTGCAGGGCATTGCTTCCCGTCTTCACTTCAACGAGGCATGTCCAGGATTTCGATCCGCGAGCGACGCGGATGAGCCCGTCCGGGTAGAGCCGCTTCTCGCCGAGCATGAAGGGAACCTCGATATAGGTGCTGATCGCACCAGCTGGCGCGCCGAGCGGCTTCAGGAGCGATCTGCCAAATTCGCGGACCGCGCCCAACACCGCGAGGAGAGCGGACGTGGCCCGCCGTTCCTGCTCTTCCGCGCCGTTGATCCCTGACGTCGGAATGAGTCGCGCCTCGTGCCAGTTCTCCTCTGCCACGTCGTTCCCCTATCCCCTGTAACTGCTCTGCACCTAGCGACGGTGTGTCTTCGACCGAACCGTACCCTCGCTGCGAACGGTGCACGGGCTTTGGCACGAGGTCGCAGCCAGCGTGTCTGCGGGTTGATCCCCAAGGGGATGAGAGAGTACCCGTCCACACGATTCGGAGGCGCACGGACGGAGATGTCATGCGTCATTCCGCCGCCTGCCGCCCAACCACGGAGAATCACGTGGGCCTTGCCGCCCAGAGTGGCGAGGAAAGTCATCTGGCGTTGGAAAAGGAGGGCGCAGATGCCGCTGTTCCGGACGCCGTGACTCGGTTTCGGCCCTGCGCGCTCATGCACACCTCGAGCGCTGGCGGCACCGATGGTTCAGAATGCTCGTGGCCGGCAACGCCGGGTCGGGTGCCGCTGCGGTCACGCAGCGGTGCCGCGTGACAGGGGAGAAGAATGACGGACAGGAAAGTCCTCGACATGCGCCAGCAGCCGGGACCGGAGTCGACGTCGCACACACGGAAAGCTGTCGGGATCGTCGGTGCGGGGTTGGCGCTGGCAGGTGTCGTCCTGTTCGCGGCAGCGCACGCGCTGGCACCGGAGCGCGGCTCGCGCAGCGCGGCGGTTGCTCCCGCGAACACGTCGACGCCAACCGTGACCCAGCCCGTGGCACCTCCGGCCGCTGCGAGTACGCCCACGGTGACGTTGGCGCCCGAGGGCCTGTACCGCGGAGACGCCGAGCAGCAGTCGTTCTACCTGTGGGCGGCCACGCACCGGGTCGGGTCGCTGAACCTGCCGGGCCTGGACCCCGGGGGTCCGCTGCTGACCCAGGTCGCGACCGGCTATTGCACCATGCTGTCGGAGGCGCCGACCGGTTCCGGGAAGGCGGTCACCGCGGTCATCCGCCGCGACAGCGGAGCGTCATGGGCTGAGTCGCGTGAGCTGCTCGAGCGCTCCGTCGCGGCCTTCTGCCCGCAGAAGTACCGCCACCTCGTGTAGCCCACCCCTGCGGGGACGGGCTCTGGCGCGACCTCAGGTGAGGTGGCAGCCAAGGACCAGGGGGCGTCACTTCGCCGTGAGCTCTGCGCTCATGGCACGCGCGGACCCTTGACAATTTTTCTTGTCAAGAGGACGGTGGCGGTATGCGGGACGTGGAAGTCATCGAAAGCACCGAGGCAGCCGCCACTGCGCTGGATCCAGTTCGGGCCCGGCTGCTCCGTGAGCTGGCCACCCCCGCCTCCGCGGCGCGGCTCGCCGCGCGTATCGGAATCACGCGCCAGAAGGTCAACTACCACCTCAAGGCGCTCGAGGCCCACGGGCTGGTGGAGCTGTCCGACGAGCGCCGGCACGGGGGCATCACCGAGCGGGTGTTGCAGGCGTCGGCGGCGTCTTACGTCGTGTCGCCGGCGGCGGTCAGCGCGTCCGCGGCAGACCCCGAAGCGAGCGCCGACCACCTGTCGGCGAGCTATCTCGTAGCGCTGGCCGGTCGGCTGGTGCGTGAGGTCGGCGCGTTGACGCGCCGGGCAGGCGCGTCCGGCAAACGCCTGCCGACCCTGACGATCGACACACAGATCGGCTTCCGTTCGGCGGCGGACCGCGCTGCCTTCGCTGACGAGCTCACGGCAGCAGTGCTCGACCTGGCCGCTCGCTACCACCACGACGACGGGCGCCCACACCGGCTCGTCGTCGCCGCCCACCCCCTTCCTGAGGAGAACTCATGAGCACCACCCCGAACGTGCCGTACCGCCTGGAGTTCAGCGTCGAGGTACCGGGCACACCGGATCAGGTCTGGCAGGCCATCGCCACTGCCAAGGGCATGAGCGCCTGGTTCACACCGACCGAGATGCAGGAACGCGAAGGTGGCTCGCTGCACTTCACCATGGGCGCGGAGATGGGCTCCGACGGGCAGGTCACCGCATGGGAGCCGCCGCGTCGTCTCGTCTACGAGGAGGACTGGGCTGCCCTCATGGGCAAGGACCCCGATGCGCTCAGCCCATTGACGTCGGAGTTCCTGGTCGAGGCACAGTCGGGCGGAACCTGCATCGTTCGCGTCACCAGCAGCGGCTTCGGCACCGGCGCCGCCTGGGAATCGGAGTTCTGGGAGACCATGGGCCCGGGCTGGATGCCGTTCTTCGACAACCTGCGCATCTACCTGGCGCACTTTCCCGGCCAGGAGGCCACGCACCTGGAGGCCAGCGCCTCCCACCCGGGTGACGCAGAGGCGCTCTGGACAGCTCTGCATGGCGCGCTCGGACGGGGCGACGAGGGGGCCTCGATCGAGGTGCGAGGCGTAACCGGCACGGTCGAGCGCGTCGGCGAGCGTCAGACGCTGGTCAGGCTCAGCGCGCCGATTCCTGGAATGCTCAACGTCTTCGCGTGGGACGAGGGCGATGGCAGGGCGACGGCGGGCGTGCGCGCGTACCTGTTCTCCGCAGAAGCCGCGGACTATGTGCGGCGCGAGGAGCCGGCCTGGCAGGCCTGGCTGGAAGGAATCTCCGTCCCGGCCTGACCTCCACAGTGCCAAGCGGGCCGTCAGTGCAGGAGCGTCACAACGCCGCGATTCGCCGGCTGAGCGTGCGGCTCGGTAGCCACGAGATCGTCTAGCAGCTGTTCCAGCAGGGATGGCCGGTGAACGCAAACCCGACAGCCCCGCTTCAGAACGACGCCGAGCTTGCCGGCCTGCCCGCCTTGGGCGTCGACATCGTCGGCCCGCCGACCTTGGTCGCCCCTGCCCTGAGCCCAGGGTCACCCCCGAACTGGGCATGCGCGGGTATCTGGCTCCTCACTCGATGCGATCCGACCCCTGCAGCGTGAGTGAGGCCGATCAGTCCTTGAAGATCTGTTCGCGAAGTGACTCGCGCTGCTCCAGCGCCTGCTCGATCCGGTCGAGCTGCTCCTCGGTCGCCGGCAGGTCGAAGACCGCGGAGACGAACCGGGTCAGCTCTGGCCGGTAGTCGTGGGCCCACGGCTTATACGCGCCGGGTATCTGTGCGTTCTTCATGTCCACGAGCGTCTGGAAGAACGTCGTGACCGGTCTCCAGCGCAGCCGTGGCGGGATCCCGCGCGGGCTGGCTCCCGGGACCGCCTGCGGCAGCGGCCGGCCGGGTGCGAGCCAGGCGGGCCGGCTGGTCAACAGGTCCAGCCCGAAGCGGGCGACCCCGTCGTTGTCGTGCGTCAACAAGACGTAGCGCAGCTTCGACCGCTGCTCGGCCGGCATGGCAGTGAACTGCTTGAAGTCGTTGACGACCGTCACGAGCGAGGGGTCCACATCGGGCCGCGGCTCGCCGGTGACCTGGTGCATCCAACCGGACCCGTACGGCGTCCCGATCCACAGGGCCCGCTCGAGGCCGAGGGCCTGCGGGCCGAGGGTGCCCCAGTGCAGGAGCACGTCCTGGCTCGTGTGGGCGCCGAGGCTCTCGCCGAAGAGGACGACCCGCGGACCGCCGCCGTTGAGCTCACGAAGGCGGGCGCTCAGCCGCAGCCACAACAGCCGGTTCTGCTCGCGGGCCTGCTTGACCTTCATGAGCGACAGGGGCGAGGGCCGCTTCGAGTACTGCATGGTCACCATGGCGATGTCGCCGCGGGTGAGGTAGGTGGCGGCGGCGCTGGCGCAGTAGTTGACGTAGCCGCTGCCGGTCGGCGAGATGAGCATGAGCACGTACCGGTCCCATGCCCCGGTTCGATCCAGCTCGGCGAGCGCGAGCTCGACCCGTTCCGCCGCCGTCGGTGCGCTGTCCAGGCCCACGTACACCTGCACCGGCTCCGCCACCGCGGGCTGGCCCATGACGGCGGGGATGGTGAAGTCGCCGACGTCGGCCGGGCGGTCGGCCGGCGGCCGCGTCCGCACGGACAGCAGCGTGTGGCGTCGCCCCTCCCGGCCCAGGCTCGACCACGGCACGAGGCTCTCGGACGAACCGCTCACGGTCGGCTCCACCCAGTGCCGGCCCCCTTCAGGGTCGTCGAAGAAGGGGTCGATCCCGGAGGCGCCCGCCTCCACCTTTGTCATAGCGCGCTGCCATAGCACGTTGACGCCGGCCACGACGCCCGTGAGGCAGAGGGCGTGACCGGAGAGGCGGTACAAAGCCGGCGGGCCCGGAAGCCGTTCTGACAGAGCCTCACCCGCCAGCTCGGCAAGCCACATCTCCCCGTATGCCGCACCCGTGAGAGCCCCGGCGAGTACCACACCCAGGGCGGCCGAGCGGAGCCGCTCCAGCCCTTCCTCGTCCTGCCCGGTGGACGGCAGGTCCCGGACGTCGCGACGCTGGCGGCGAAGGATCGCTCCACCCACAGCCAATCCGACGGGGATCGCCACCGGGACCCGCGCGAGTCGGCCGTTCGCATCGACGGCGTCGTCGACGGCGATGAGACCTGCCCGGGCGGTGCCCAGCACGGCTCCGCTGATCCCGGTGGCCATGAGCCGCCAGCCCACCTGCCGAATGCCACCCCGGAGGATGGCCTCGTTCGGACGCCGCGACACGAACCGGAAGAGGCCGTACCCCACGGGGACAGCGATCAGGTCGAGGGCCAGGATGGCCAGGGCCTGCTTCCGGCCCGGGTCGCGACCGGGCAGCAGCGGCGCGACGAGGGCTGCCACCGCGGCGATGGCGTCCTGCGTCGTCGCCGAGAGGCCGTAGTTCAGGGTCGTCGTCAGGCCGGTGATGATGGCCTGGTCCTTCGTCGACCGGGGCACGAGCGAGGGCTCGAACGTGCCAGGCCACGACGCGCTCGCCATGACAAGGCCGGTCTGGGCCGCGGTCGCCAGTGGTTGTGACCAGCCCGTCTCCGTGACGGCCTGGCTCACGATCTCCTCGAACGTCCGCATCATCGGCTCCCGCAGACCGGCCACAGGCTCCGACAGCACCGTGGCGCGTCCTCACGGTAACCGCCTCGGGGTCGGGCGTCCGTGGAGCGCGCGCATTTCACACCCTCCGGGTGAGCCTCCCGGCCCGCCGTTCACCGTCGCGTGGAAGCGTTGAGCGTCCCGGAGCGTTGGAGGGAGAAGATCGGGTTCGACCGTACAGGCGCTCGAAGCGGCCGAGGCCAAGATCGCCAACCTGCAGGACGCCCTCACCACCGCGCGCACCATCGGCGTCGCCATCGGCATCCTGGTCGAGCGCTACAAGATACGCCCGAGGCGGCGTTCGCTCGGCTCGTCGACGCGCGCCAACGCCACAACGTCAAGGTCCGACAGCTGACCGAAGAGCTGGCCCTCAGCAGGCGGGACCCCTACGACGGTTGACCCGTCCCGGCCGAAGGGACCGGCTGTTCGCCCCTCCGGGTCGCCTCACAACCGCCGGACTCGGTCACCACACCGACGTGTCAGCGTGGACGGCTCGTCATCAATCCGTAACGACCGCGTCCGGTTCTGTGCGCGCTTATCGGCACGATGGGAACGTCCGATCATCGGCAGAACAGGTAACAACGAACCTCACTGCGGGGCGCCCGGCACTAGCGTCACAACGCCGCGTGCATTGCAGTCGTGCAGTAGGGCGGCGGAGAGGGCCGGTCCCACCCTCGACGGCTGTCTCCGGGCGTCAGCGGAAACTCTCAGGCAGGGAACACGCCGCTGGAGAGGTAGCGGTCGCCGCGGTCGCAGACCACGAAGACGATTGTCGCCCCCTCGACCTCCTCGGCCACTTGCAGGGCGGTCCAGCATGCGCCGCCCGCCGAGACACCTCCGAAGATGCCCTCCGCGCGGGCCAGCCGGCGGGCCGTCTCCTCGGCATCGGTCTGGGTGACCTCCACGGTCCGGTCCACCGCCGACGGGTCGAAGATCTTGGGCACGTACGCCGGTGGCCAGGCGCGGATCCCAGGGATCTTCGAGCCCTCCGCGGGCTGTGCACCGACGATCTGGACACTGAGGTTGCGCGACTTCAGGAACCGCGAGACCCCGGTGATCGTGCCAGTGGTGCCCATCGCGGACACGAAGTGCGTGATCCGTCCGTCGGTCTGCCGCCACAGCTCCGGGCCCGTCCCTTCCTCGTGGGCACGGGGGTTGTCCGGGTTGCCGAACTGGTCCAGGACCCGGCCGCGGCCCTCCCGCGCCATCCGCGTCACGACGTCGCGGGCCTCTTCCATACCGCCGCGCGCCGGGGTGAGAACCAGGTCGGCTCCATACGCCTTCATCGTCTGGATCCGCTCGGTGGAGGCGTCCTCGGGCATCACGATGACCAGTGGGTAGCCGCTGATCGCCGCCGCCATCGCCAAGCCGATCCCGGTGTTGCCCGAAGTGGCTTCCAGCAGAGTGTCGCCGGGGGAGATCTCCCCTCGCGCCTCCGCGCCCCGGATCATGTTGATCGCCGGCCGGTCCTTGACCGAGCCGGCCGGGTTGTTCCCCTCGAGCTTGGCGAGCAGCAGGTTGCCGCGGCGTTCGTTCTCCAGCCCCGGAAGGCGCTGCAGACGCACCAGAGGCGTGCCGCCGATGACGTCCTCCATCGTGGGGTACAGCGGAGGATTGCTCACCCGCCGCAGTCTAGGACGGCGGTCGCCGAAGAACCGCAGCCGATTGCTCGACCGCCACGCATTCACCGAGCACGATGAGGTGCGCGGGGATGACGTTCGTCCGGGGAGGCAGACCACACCTGCTCGAGGGTCTCGAGGAGCGTCCTTTCGCGGCGTGCCGACTTGTGAGCGCGGCAGATCGGGGCGCGTAGTGATGTCCCGTTCGAACCGGGATCAGCCGAAGGCCCTTGCCTCAGCCTCACGCAGACGCGCGCAGAGGGTTTGGAGAAGGCGCCGTGCGACGTCGGGATCCGCGTCGACCACTGCCTCGAAGTCTTGGTGGGGAATTGCCATCACCTTCATGGGCTCGAGCGCGGTGACGGTCGCGGATCGCGGTCGACCGTCGATCATGCTGATCTCGCCGAAGTAGTCACCCGGACCGAGGGTGCGAAGCTCACGACCGTCCTTGCTGACCGTCGCTGACCCCTCGACGATGAGGTGGAAGGCCAACGCACCGCGGCCCTCCTCCGCCACCGCCTTTCCCTGCGGGTGCGAGACCTCGCTGGCCGCGTTGGCCAACCGCTTCAGCTGCGCCCTCGACAGGTCCCGGAAGAGGTCCACGTCGGCGATGACCGCCTCGCGTGCTCGATCTCGTGCCATGACAGGCTCCTTCCAAGCAGTCCTTCCAAATTACGCCCGGCGGCGTCCGAACCTCGGCCGTTCCGGTAGGTCACGACCCTCAAGGTGAGGCTTCTGACGAGGCTCCAGCGCCTGCGCCACATCGCCGCCGGCCGCCCGTCCCGTCTGCGACGCAACGGACGGAGCGAGCATTCGGCTCTCCTCACGGCCGGCGCAGGGCAAGGTCAACCAGCAGGCCGGGGTGATCGGTGGTTCCCTGCATGTCGAGGACGGCGCGAGATCGCACCTCGGCACCCGGGCTTGCCATGACGTTCTGAACGGCCCTCCTCCGGGCCGGCCCTGTTGTCGATGGGACACCGACAAAGCTAGGAGCGAGAGCCGTGCCTGTCGTCACCACATGTGGTGAACGTTGATGCGATCTGCCGCCCCGGGCAGGACGGTGCACAAGCCAGTGGGATCGACTGCCGGGCTGGCCCGCCGACGTGCGAGCACGCGCACAGCAGAAGCCAGCTGTCACGGCGGCCTTGCGGTGACGGTGAACGCGTGGGTCACTTCGCCGCCTGCCGCCCCACGTCGATTCCGGCGCTCACCCGATGGTTCAACCTTCAGAGCTCGTTGTGCCGTTCGATCCGTGCGAGCACATGTTCTCGAGGTGGCGCATGCCCATGCGCCTGTTCCACATGGACGAGCAAATCGTCGGCGAGTTGCTCTGGGTCATCACCCGTCAGGATCAGCTTGCAGCGGGGGCACCGCAACGTGAGGTTGGCCATGCCTGCCAGTGTCTCGCCCGTCGCCAGAGCGGACGTCATGCCAGGGAAGCGTGGAGTCAGCCGGCGCCAAGAGGCACGAGCCTCGATCGATCACGTGGTCGCAGCCCCTCCTGTCGTCACGTGGACGCATCGGCCCTATGCCGTCTGGGCTCGTCTCCGGGTTAGCCGCCACAGCGCCAGGCTTCCGCCGATGACGATAAGAGCGAGCCCCAACCAAGAGCCGACGTTGATGCCGAGCTCAGTGCGGGTCACCAACCAGCCCAGCTCGACGAGGACTGCCAATCCCAGGAGCAGCCCCGGGACGAGCAGCACGAGCGCCACCTTCTCGGCCCTGGTCCATAAGGTGCTCGCCGCGATGAGTGCGGAGGTCGGTAGCCAGAGCCACGACACGGCCACGAGAGTCGCCAGCGAGGGCCCGAAGACGCCGCTGAAGCTGACCGGTCCCTGCGTGCACACCCCGTCGCCGGTGCACGACTCACTGGAGGAGTACGCGGGCATGCCGACGACGGCGATGACCGCGAAGAGCAGCGTCGCGCCGAGGGCGATGGTGACGACTGGTGGCACCCATGGCCGGGAGGCCCAGGGCGTGATGCGAGCGAGGCCACCCGGCCGAGCGGCGTACGCCTCCTCGGCGACGGTCGACGGGGGGCCAAGTTCGGCTAGGACTGCGCGCACCTCCTCGTCGGTCGCCTCGGGACGGCCCGCGAGCGCGCTGATGATGTGCTCGCGGACCCCGTCCAGGACTTCCGCGCGTTCGGCCGGATCCAGCTGGTCGAGCATCCGGGCGAGGTCGTCGAGGTAGGTCAGGCCGAGCCGGTCGGCGGCGTGGTTCACAATGAGGCCTCTCCAGAGTTCGGGGTCGTGTCGAGCGCGGCGTCCACGGCGTCGCGAAACGGCGGCCAGGTTCGCCGGAACGCCAGTAGGGCGGCGGTCCCGTCGGGAGTCAGCGAGTAGTAGCGGCGAGGCGGCCCTTCGGAGGACTCCTGCCAGGACGTGGTGACAAGACCCGCCCGGCGGAGGCGAGCAAGCATCGGATAGAGCGTGCCTTCACTCGCCATCAGGACCCCGCTGGACGTGAGCCTGCGCGCGATGTCCAGCCCGTACAGCGGGGCGCCCTTGAGCATCGCCAAGACGCAGTACTCGAGCGCCCCACGGCGCAAATGCGTCAAGATGGCGTCGCCAGATACCATGCGTCACAAGGTAGCGGTCCCGCCCATCGCCGACCAGGATTTCGACCCAAGAAGTACGTTCACCTATCGGCGTCACTCCGCCGGGAGGCAATCTTCGTGGCTGCCGCCGATCCGTGCGTCCAGGCTCGCACGGTTCCGGACTTGCGCCCCCTTTCGTCCGGGTACGGGACTGAGCCGGTCAGGCTCGAAAAGGACGCCAAGGCTGCGAGCTCGGGAAACGTGGCACTGCGTCGCCAGGCGCGAGACGTGGCCACGATCCCGGTCAACCTGCCGCTCCACGGCGTCGCCGTCCTTACCGCCGCGGGGACGTTGGTGGTGGCCTCCTTCGTCGGGCTGGGGCGCTGCACACGGCGGGCGATGTCGATGAGGGGGCTGTCTCCCGAACGGCACCTGCCGCCCCCACCTCCCTGCGAGCCTGAAGCACCTGCGTCACGTGGCGTTGGCGCCCCACGCGCAACGGACGCCATGGGGCAGATCACCCCAGCGGGATGATGCCCGCCGTGGTTCCCCCGGGCGAGCGTGGAACTGGCCTCGCCGGCGGAAGGAGCACCCCTTGTCCGGTTACCCGCTCATCGCCGACCACGGCCTCATCGGTGACCTCCAGACCTCCGCCCTCGTCTCCACCGACGGCGCGGTCGACTGGTTCTGCGCCCCCAGGTTCGACTCCCCGAGCATCTTCGGTTCCCTGCTCGACCACGAGCGCGGCGGACGGTGCAGCATCACTGCGAAGGCCGACGTCTTCACCCGCAAGCAGCTCTACTTCCCCGAGACCGCAGTCCTCGTGACCCGGTTCCTCACCGAGGCAGGGGTCGGCGAGGTCGTCGACTTCATGCCCGTCGCGGGGTCGACGCAGACCGCCGAGCACCGGATCGTGCGCATGGTCCGCTGCGTCCGGGGGGAGATGACCTTCTCCATCGAGATCGCGCCGCGCTTCGACTACGGCCGCGAGCCGCACGAGGTCCACCTGGCCGACGACGGCGCCGTGTTCCAGGGCGCCCGAACGGCGATGCGTGTCGACCTCGTGCGCGAGCCGGACGACCCGCGCCTCGCAGTGGGACGGGTGACCGGGGACGGCGACGTGCTGGCCGAGCTGGGGCTGACGGCGGGCCAGATGCGCGGCATCGTCCTCGTGGCAGGCAGCGGCGGGCCGACCCGCGCGGTGCGGGTCGCCGAGGCGTGGGAGCTGTTCGACGACACCGTACGGTTCTGGCGCAGCTGGCTGTCGCAGTCCCCGTACGCGGGGCGCTGGCGCGAGATCGTGCACCGCTCTGCCATCACGCTCAAGCTCATGACGTACGCCCCCAGTGGCGGCCTCGTCGCCGCCCCGACCGCGGCACTGCCCGAGCAGATCGGCGGTGAACGCAACTGGGACTACCGCTACACGTGGGTCCGTGACGCGTCGTTCTCGGTGTACTCATTGCTGGGACTGGGCTTCACGGAGGAGGCGGCTGCACTGGGGCGGTGGCTTCGCGCCCGCATCGACGAGGAGCGCGACGGGGGCACGGGACCGCTCAACATCATGTACCGCGTCGACGGGTCCAGCGACCTCGAGGAGGAGGTGCTCGGGCACTGGGAGGGGTACCGGGGCAGCGCGCCGGTGCGGATCGGCAACGGCGCCGCCGACCAGCTCCAGCTCGACATCTACGGCGAGGCGATGGACAGCATCTGGGTCGGCGACCGGCGCGGCCTGGAGGCGAGCCACGACGGCTGGCTCCGCCTCTGCGACCTGCTCGACTGGCTGGCCGAGCACTGGGACCAGCCGGAGGAGGGGATCTGGGAGACGCGGGGCGGACGGCAGAACTTCACGTACGGACGCGTCATGTCCTGGGTGGCCCTCGACCGCGGACTCCGCCTGGCTGCCGACAACGGCCGGCCGGCACCGATTGAGCGATGGCGCGCCGAGCGGGACGCCATCTACCGGCAGGTCATGGAACGCGGTTGGCACGAACGGCGACAGGCCTTCGTGCAGCACTACGACACCGACGTCCTCGACTCCTCCCTGCTGCGCATGTCATCGGCCGGTTTCATCGCCCCCACCGACCCGCGCTGGACCTCCACCCTCGCGGCGATGGACGACGAGCTCGTGACCGACAGCCTGGTGTACCGCTACGACCCGGCTGCCTCTCCCGACGGACTGCGCGGGTCGGAAGGCACCTTCTCGCTGTGCACCTTCGCCTACGTCGACGCCCTGGCGCGAGCCGGGCAGCTCGACAAGGCCCTGGTGACCTTCGAGAAGATGCTGACCTACGCCAACCACCTCGGGCTGTACTCGGAGGAGATCGCGCTGACCGGTGAGCAGATCGGCAACTTCCCGCAGGCGTTCACCCACCTGGCTCTCATCGACGCGGCCATCACCCTCGACGGGGCACTCGACCGCGCTGCCCGGTCACGATTCCCGTCCTGAGACGACGCGATCAGGCCTCGGATCATCCCAGAAGTGTCATGTGTCGACCGTGACGGGAGACCTAGTTTGAGATGCGTCGCCGTGCCGGCGGCAGAGGACGGGTCCATCCAGTGCACCGAACTCAGGAGGCTGTGGGATGACGAACACCATGCGAACAGCAGGCGGGGCCACCGAGACGCGCGGCCTGCGGGGCGTGGCCGTCATCGGCCTGCTCCTGATCGTCTTCGGCGCGATTCTCGCCGTTGCCGGCGTGGTCACCTGGGTCGCGGTCGGGAACGAGCTCGGCGCCGAGAAGATCACGGTCTCGGAGGACGCGGCCCGCTTCGCGGGCGCCACCGTGGACACCCCCTGGGAGGCCTACGCCGAGGCGGAGGTGATCCAGAAACATGCGATGGAGGCGTCCGGCGGGAAGACCTACGCCGAGCTCGACCAGTCGGACCCGAAACGCTCGACGGTGATGACCGCTTCGTTCCTGCGCGCCTCGCTCTTCACGTCCGTCGTCGCCTTCGGTGTGGCGCTCATGGCCGCGGCGCTGGGCGTCGGGTTCATCCTCACCGGGATTGCCTTGAGGCGGGTTGCCCGACGCGCCGACGTCGTCTGACCCGAGTCAGTCGGAGGCGCAGCAGCCCGCGTCGCGGTGCGCGCTGTCTGGCGGTGAGAGGGGGCTGGTCATGCAGGCGGTGACGGTGATTCCGGGCGTCGCGGGGTCCGCCGCCCTGAAGGACGTGCCGGACCCGGCGGTTGACGTCGGGCCGGTGCTCGTCGAAGCGCTGGCGGTGGGTGTGTGCGGGACCGATGCTGAGATCGCCAACGGCACGTACGGGTGGGCGCCACCAGGTGAGGATCGGCTGATCCTGGGGCACGAGTCCCTGGGCAGGGTGCTGGACCCGGGTCCGACGCGACTGGCCGTCGGAGAGCACGTCGTGGGCATCGTCCGGCGTCCTGACCCGATGCCCTGCCCGAGCTGTGCCGTCGGCGAATGGGACATGTGCTCCAACGGGCTCTACACCGAACGCGGCATCAAGCAGGCGCACGGCTTCATGGCCGAGCGCTGGAGGAGCGAGCCGGAGTACCTGGTCCGCGTCGACAGACGACTCGGCGCCCTGGGGGTGCTCCTCGAACCGGCCACGGTCGTGACCAAGGCTTGGCAGCACATCCTCTCGATCGGACAGCGCACCTTCTGGGATCCCCAGGTCGTGCTGATCGTCGGAGCAGGCCCGATCGGGCTGCTGGCCGCCCTGATCGGCGCGCAGCTGGGCAGGGAGGTGCACGTGCTCGACCGGGTTACGACCGGCCCGAAACCCGGGCTGGTCGAGCAGCTGGGCGCCGTCTATCACGTGGGTTCGGTGGCCGAGCTGGGACTGCAGCCTGACATCGTCATCGAGTGCACCGGCGTCGTGCCACTCATCGTCCAGGCTGCCGACGCCGTGGCACCCGGCGGCATCGTGTGCCTCACCGGCATCGGGTCGCCCGAGACACCGACCGCCAGCACAGCCGCCCTGCTCGCCAAGGACGCGGTGCTCAAGAACCTGGTGGTCTTCGGCTCGGTCAACGCCAACCGTCGGCACTACTACCGAGCCGCCAGGGTGCTGGCTCGAGCTGACCAGGCCTGGCTGGAGCAGCTCGTCACCCGCCGCGTACAGCCTGCCGATGTCCACCGGGCGCTGGCCGGCGAGGCCGAGGACATCAAAGTCATCATGGAATTCGCGCAGCCATGACAGCGCATTTCGCGTGGCCACCTGAGGCACCGAGGGAAGGCACGCGTTCTTGATGCCAGCCTCACATCGCCGCGTCAAGACCGTGCGCTGAGGGCATCCGCCCCACCGGCCAGCCCAAACGCGGCGTCCGCGCGTCGGTGCGGAAATCCTGGGCGCGTCGGGTCCGATCGCATGAGGGCGACCGCCGACAGCCGGTCGTAGGCTCGCGCCATGAGCGAACGGGTATCGGTCTACATCGACTTCGACAACGTGGTCATCTCCCGTTACGACGACATCCACGGCAAGCAGGCGTGGCGACATGACGATCCCCGCAAGCACGCATGGTCTACAACGTCGAAGGACCCGCTCGACGCGAAGCTGGCCGCGGCCCGCGTCGACATAGGGGCGATCATCGACTATGCGGCCTCCTTCGGCAGCGTGTCGCTGAGCCGGGCCTACGCAGACTGGTCGGTGCCCGCCAACGCGGCATACAAGGACGAGCTGATGGGCCGAGCCCTCCACCTCGTGCAGCTGTTCACCGCCTCCGGCGTTAAGAACGGAGCCGACATCCGGCTCGCCGTCGATGCCGTCGAAGACCTCATGCGCCACCCCGAGATCACCCACGTGGTCCTTGTCGCAGGAGACTCCGACTACGTCCCCCTCGCGCAAAGCTGCAAGCAACTCGGTCGATACGTGGTCGGCATCGGCGTCGCCGGATCGACCAGCAAGGCGCTTGTGTCAGCCTGCAACGAGTTCATCGACTACGCCCACCTGCCAGGAGTCACTCCGCCGCCGGCGGCCAAGCCGGTCGAGACCGCGGCACCAGCCAAGAAGGCCACCGCGAAGAAGACCTCTCGGAAATTTACGTCTGCGGACCCCTCAGCAGAGGAGGCGACCAACCTGCTCGTCCGCGCCATTCGGGTCGGGCTGCAAAAGGGCGATGACGACTGGGTCTACGCGGCAGGGGTGAAGAGCCAGATGCAGCGAATGGATCCGGCCTTCACCGAGAAGTCGCTTGGGTTCACAAGCTTCCGAGCGTTCGTGGAGTCCCGGAGCGACAAGGTGGAGACCAAACAACACGCCAACGGCCAGTTGAGCCTTCGGCTGGCCTGAGCTGCGGGCCAAGCAACGGCGGCTGACTCAGGTTGCCTCACATTGCCGCATAACACCGCGGGCCTCGGTGGCAGAGACTCGCAAGTCTGCTCCCGCCATCACTGAGGGAAGTGGGTTCGCGCAGCAGCCGCTTCGCGGCACGATCAGTGCAGCGCGTTCGTCCTCGGCTCGGTGAACAGCCTGCTCAGTGTGGCTCACAGAAGCAGAAGGAACTGCCGCATGCGTAGCACCTGGGCTTCCCGTCGCATCGTTTACAGTCGCAGCCGTGGATCGGCTCTGAATGGTATAGAACGTCGGCGTCGTCGGCCGCGTCGTAGTCGGTGTGACACGTGGAGCAGGTCGGCATCGGCGGTCCTTTCGATCAGGTTTTTGCGGCGCTCGATTGTTCAGTTCGATCGGCGTCGCCCCTGAGTTTATTGATGAGGCTGCGATCGGCAGGCCAGCGCCCTTCAGGAGCAAGGAGGCGCAGGGCGGAACTCGCTGACGGTGGGCGCGCAATCTGGGCCAGCGTCACTCCGCCGCCAGACGACCGATTCGCCGTTGGGAATTGACGTTGATCAGGCGAGCGCGGAGCCCCAGGCCACGTCGCCATGCGCAAATACGACCGTGCGCCCGGCACCAGCCCAGACATCGAGCCACGACGGGGCGCCATGGGGTCCCGTGAATCGCGGCCCCGTTCGTTTCAGGTCGTGAAGCTGCCCATCGGGAACCCACTGCGGTGTGCAGTCGCCGTGCGACCCGCCGCACCCACAAGTCTCGATGACGACGCCAGCCCCTGCTTGAAGCAGTGACAGTGCTTCGGCTTCTGTCACGTCCTCGGACACGAGGTGAAGGCGCTTACCGTCCAAGTCGAAGAACTCGCCAGCTGCGTTGAAGCCGCCAGGCCTGGGCGCGTGCTGACCCGTGCGAGAGGCATCGGTCTCAGACCACGTGGGTTCCTTGACCAGGTCGGCAAAGGTCTGCCGCAGGCGACTCTTTTCCATGCCTCATCGTGTCTCCAACGACATCCGGGTGGAGTCACAGCGCCGCCTGCCGCTCGCGCCACATGCGACATGAAGGGGCGTCGTCCGACGAGGGGCATGTGCGAATGGAAGTCCGTTACGCCTCCGGAGAGCTCTCGCGGCCGCATGGTGGTGGGGAGATGACCGCCCCCGACCACGGTGCACCAATGCCCTCCGAACGCGAGACATCTCAGCCGAGCAGGTGGACCGTTGAGGGAGGCGCCGCACGGTTGCCTGCAACAACAGGACTTCCAGTGACCCTGGCGATCGGCGGTGCTAGCACGCCACACAGCCTGCACGACAAGCCGAAGGGAACGGCGCATGAAGCGTGATGTGCATGCGTTCAGAGACTGGCTGGCCCTGCGCTCGACTTTGGGAGCGATGGCTTTGCTCGTTCTAGGGGTTCTGTTCGTCAGTATCGAGGCCCAGTCGCCCAACTGGGTTTACTTCACGGGTGACCACGTGACAGGCACTGTGGAAGAAGGAATCGTTTACTACAGAGTTGATGGACGCGACTACACGCAGGACGACACTCGATATCCGACGGGGGCCGATGGCTCGAAGGTCAGTGTCTACTTCTACCAAGACGCGCCGGCGGACGCCCGCATCGACCAGCCGACCCGGTGGATCGAGGGCGTGACCATGGTGCTGTGGTTCGCGGCTGCCGTGCTACTCGTGCTGGTGTCCGCAGTGCGGCGCTCAAGGAGGGGCCAGCACCCCCCGGTGTGACTCGACGCGGAGTGCTCTCGACCGATCTTCACTGATCCAGCGGGCGGCTCGCACCCATGAATGTGTCCGGCTATCTGCTGACGCGGCCGCGTGGCCGCCCCGTCGAGCCCCACGCTCATCGACGCGATCTGTGACTGGCAGGCGTCCTGCCAAGCCCTACGGCTCGCTCCTTGTCGGGGACCGAGGGCCCTTTGAGCTTTCCGATGGCTTGCCCGTCTCCACTTGGGTCCGGACCTGGACTCCCGCGATGAGGACGGCGACCGGACGGCTCAGGGCGGACACATCTCGTGAGAGGTCACCGTCAACGACGAGAACGTCAGCGGCATGACCCTTCGCGAGTCGGCCGGTCACTCCGCAGAGGCCGCAGGCATCCGCCGTGACGGAGGTCGCGGCAGCCAGCGCACCGGCGGGCGAGTACCCGGCCTGGACCATTTCACTCACGACGCGCCACACGTTGCCGTGCTGCTTGGCCGGCGCCATCCCCGAGTCGACTCCGGTGATGACGCGGAGCCATGCTCGCGGAACCGGCTCAGGCAGCAGCTGCTGCCCGTCCTTCTTCAGGAGCCGACCGTCCGGGGAAGGGAGAGGGCGGTCGGCCCGAGGACGCACGGGCGGCGGCGCAGCCGGCATGATGCGCGATCGTCCCTATCACTCGATCGAGTGATGTGCTCACCGCTGGCCGGCATGACACTCAAGGTGCCCAGTCCCAGTCAAAGGACTTCGCGTGTGCTCGGCCAGGTTTGGGTGGACCGGGCCACC
Source organism: Intrasporangium sp. Soil_C_50 (assembly GCF_057656595.1). Lineage (NCBI taxonomy): Bacteria > Bacillati > Actinomycetota > Actinomycetes > Micrococcales > Intrasporangiaceae > Intrasporangium > Intrasporangium sp. Soil_C_50. Next base: position 67,785 of record NZ_JBDGKB010000012.1, on the reverse strand, counting down.
CCGATCCACAAGTAGGAGGACACATGTCGGTCATCATGATCGCGGAGATTGCTGGCGCCGACGCCACGTTCTTCGATGCGATGCGCACCGCCGGAGTCGTGGACGCGCTCGCGAGGTACCCCGGGTTCGTCAGCCACGCCAGTGGCGCGGCGGACAGCGGGTACCGCGTCATCGAGGTGTGGGAGTCACGCGAAGCCCACGAGGACTGGGTCGAGAAGGTCGTCCTTCCTAACATGCCGCCCGGTGCACCGCCACCCACCATCGAGTACATCGACCTCCTGGCGGCCGTGCCGGGGAGCTGACGACCCGCTGATGGAGGTCGAGCCGCAGGTAAGTGCAGGCATGACGGCCGAACACTGTCGTGGCGATTTCGGCATCGGGTTTCACAGCAGAGAGCGACTGGACCCACCTGCCACCTCCATCGGCAGCGGCACCGCCGAGCCGGCTCACGTGGCTTCAGCGCGTGCGTCACATCGCCGCCAGCCGACTGCAGTGGCGCCACCAAGCGGCGTCGGGTTGCGCGGATGCCCGAGCTGGTATACAACCCCCTCAACGCGGCGATCGAGGGCGCGCCTGTGCCGGCGACCGGAGGTCGTCAGAGGCGTACGTGGTGCCGCTCCTGCAGACGGTCGACCAGATCGGGGTAGGGCCGCTGCCCGTACCGTTGCGCGATCTCCTGCATTGCCTCAGGGTTGGCGTGCGCGAGTGCGCCCATCTCCTCGAAGAAGTGCTCGAAGCCGGCAGGGCTGATCAGCTCGACGACTACCGCAGGGTGATCGGTGGCGTTCCAGAGGGCGTGCACCGCCCCGCGAGGCTTGAAGAGGAAGCCCCCCTCTTCGACTTCGGTCTCATCCTCACCGACCAGGCCGCCGATCCTTCCGCGATACACGAAGGTGAACTCGTCCTCGTTCTGATGACTGTGCGGCATCACCAGTGCTCGCGGGGCCAGGACCGCAGACTGCGCGGAGAAGCGTCCCTGCGTGTCCTCGCCGGTGATCAGGTGGCGGAAGACGCTGTTGGGGATCTGTGTCCCGGTATCCCAAGAAACGGAGCGAGCGGGCATGTGAACTCATCCCTTCACTGCGCGCAGCAGGTAGCGCCACTCTTCTCCCACACGAGCTCCCAGAGCAAGGGCCTTCAGGACCGGTGGTCACGGTGCCTCACACGCCGTGGTTCGGCAGGTGGGTTCGGCAGGTGGCTGAGTGGTCATCGTGCGGGAAGGTGTCTGAGCCACTCACGTCTACTGACGCGAGGGTGCCGCGGCCGTCCCGGCCAACACCAACGAAGCCCGGTGCCTGCCGCGCGTCACATCGCCGCGGTCGGCTCCCTCGGGCACGCGCAGCGAACGTCTGACCGGGTGGCTGACCGCTTCGTCTCTCAGCGCGTGGAGGTGGACGGTGTGCTCGTCGGCTGGAGCAGGATCGGTGTTCCGGTGTCCGGGGCGGGCTGGCCCGGGGCGCTGACGAACGCCTCCACCGGCCCGGGCGCGGGCCGCAACACCTCGCGGGCCAGCTCGAGGACGGTTTCGGCATCCGGCCCTCGCAGGTACAGCACCAGGTCGTCCTTCTCGACGAACGGCCCGTGCACCCTCACCCCCGTTGCCGCGCCCGCCGCAGCGGCCCGCTCGAGGCTGCGCGGCAGCGCCCGCCACCACGCGACAAGGAGATCGTCCGCCGAGTAGCCGGCTACGACGAGACGGGCCTCGACGCGGTCGGCAGCCACCGGCTCGGGCTGGTAGCGGGGCGCTTCCGGGAGCCCGGGCTTGGTGATGAGCCAGGTGTCCGAGCCGCAGGCGCCCTCACGGCTGGCGAGCACTGCGCCCTGCAGGTCGCGCGCCACCAGCCGGTCCCCCTGTGCCTGAGGGCACGCTAGACCGAGAAGCGCAGCGACGCGGTCACAACCAGCGGATCGTCGCGTCGATCATCGGCGGGGGCCGTTGCGAGTCGCGTCAGTGGGTACGGGCACCCCCACTGGGACCGCATCGAGCGGTACACCGAAGGAGATGACGATGCAGATCGACAAGCAGCAGATCATCGAGTTCCTCAAGACCCGCGGCGAGCAGGACAAGGCTCAGCAGGCCGAAGGGCAGCTCCCGGACCAGGTCGACACCGATCAGCACGCAGACCTGCTGGGCCGCCTCGGCATCGACCCGCAGGAGCTGCTCGGTGGCGCCGGAGGGCTCGGCGGCATCGGCGACAAGCTGGGCTTCTAGCTCGGCGAACGCACACACAGCAGCTCAGTCCTCGCACCGAGGGCGACGACCTGTCGGCGGGCGCTGGCAGACTCGCGCCGTGGCCAGGCCGTCGCGCATCGAGCCCTCAGGCGACGTCGTCGCGCGGATCGCGTCGACGGCGCTGGCGCTGCCCGACGCGTACGAGGAGGACGCGTGGGCCGGCGTCCGGTGGCGGGTCCGGGCCAAGACCTTCGCGCACGTGCTTGTCGCCCAGGAGGGGTACACGTCGGCGTACCGCGATGTGACCGGCGTGACCGAGCCGACGACGGTGCTGACCTTCCGCGCGTCGGGCGACGAGCTGCTGGCCCTCCTGAACGCCGGCCCGCCCTTCTACCGGCCGCCGTGGTCGCCCACCGTCGTCGGCATGGTGCTCGACGACGACACCGACTGGGACGAGGTCAGAGAACTGGTGACCGAGAGCTACCGGTTCTGCGCGCCCCTGATGCTGAGGCGTCGCCTCGACGCCTGACCGGGCACGGCTCCCCGTGGGGCCGACGGATCAGGTCAACCGGCCGCGAGGTGCAGTCCGAACGCGGTGGCCATCGAGGGGGCGGAGGCGGCCTCGCCGAGCGGCTGGGCACCGAGGACCTCGCTGTAGAGGCGCGCCAGCGAGTAGTGGGTCAGCGGCGTCGTGACGACGGCGCCGTGCAGGGACGGGTGGGCCACGGCCGTCAGGACGAGATTGTCCTGCCGGTGATCGTCCTCGTCGGCGGTCACCACGATCGCGAGCTCGCCCTTGTGCCAGTCCGGTCCGGCCATCACCGCCTCGATGTGGGTTCGGAGCCACTGGTCCGCGGCCGCGAGGTCGCAGTCGTGGGCGTCGTTGCACAGGTCGGGGATCACCATGCCGGCGTCGGGTAGCTGACCCTGTGTGACGTCTGCGCTCAGCTCGTCGATCGGCACGTCGAAACGGGCGCAGGAGGCACGCTCGGCCACGTGGTAGGCCCATGGGTTGTGCTTCACGGCATAGCGGCCGGAGTTCTGCGTGGCGCAGTTCTCGGGCATCCCCTCCGCGTACAGCTTCGCCGTCCGGCCCAGCGACAGCGCCTGGCCGAACACCGACGGTTGGTCGATCGGGTGGGTGGAAGGCGGGCCGTCATCGGCGACGCCGAACGTGCTGCCGCCCGTCATCGCCAGGTAGTTGGGCAGCGAGGGGTGCGTCACGGCCCGGTAGTCGGTCGCAAGGGCGAACTTCTTGCCCAGCGCTGCCGTGTAGGGCATGTCTGCCTGCATCTGGTCGAGCGAATGGTTCTCGACGACGAACACGAGCAGCTTCGCCACCTTCGCCGGCTGCGTCGAGGCGAAGGTGGCCGGCGCGGACGGCGCGGACGGCGCGGACGGCGCGGACGGCGCGGACGGCGCGGACGGCGCGGACGGCGCGGACGGCGCGGGCGGCTCGGCCGCTGCGCAGCCGCTCAGGACGGCCAGCGCGGTGGCGATCACCAACCCGAGCACCTTGTTCGACACGCGTCCTCCACGGTCCAAAGCGGCCTGCGGGCCGACAGTACCTCCGGGGCGTCACTGCCGGCTGTCGATTGCATGCCCCGCAGCTGCGGGTTCGATCGGCGTATGCGCGTTCGGCTGGGCCGCGGACCGCCGAGTGTTGCCGCTGCAACCTGCTTGGTGGCGTTCAACGTTGGCTGACTCGCCGGCTGCACCGGCCGGGCGGCGAGCGACCCGACCGGAGGGAGCCAGCCGACGTTCGGGCGCGGCGGCGACACGGTGCGCGTCCTGCAGATGAACCTCTGCGACAGCGCGCTCGAGGCCGCGGCCCACCATCTCTGCCTACCTCCACTTGAAGTGCACGAAGACGCGACCGAAGTTGTTGGAGTCCTTCTCCACCCGGTGGTAGAGGGCCTTGATGTCCTTGCGATCCAGGAAGCGCAGAACCCGCTTCTTGAGCTGACCAGAGCCTTTCCCCGGGATGATCTCCACCAAGGGCGCCTTCTTCTCGATGGCCTCGTCGATGATCGCCTCGAGCGCTCGCTCGATCTCGTCCCCGCGGTTGTAGATGTCGTGCAGGTCGAGCTTGAGCTTCATGCCGCGATCCTCCTCCCATCGCGTCGGCAGCGCCGAGCATCCGTGCTCCAGCAGTACGAGGAAGACCTGGCAGAACATGAGTGAGCACTCATCGATCGCCGTCGTGACGCACGCGTTCGTCGTGGGGTGGGTGGTTGCCCACGCCTTCGGCGGCCCGGTGGGACACCTGGCTGCGCCTGCCCGTGGACAACGCCACGCTGACGACTGTGGAACTGAACCGGCATGGGGAGGTCCTGCTGAGGCGTTTCAACCAGCGGCCCTGGGCCCCGAGTCGGACTGATCCAGGGCCTTCGGGTCATCGGCCGTTCCGGTAGATGACGACCCTGACAGGTGACAGACCCTGAAGAGGCGTAGAGCGCTCGCGGCACTTCGCAGCGGATGCCCACCTCACCGCGGATGCCCACCTCACCGCGGGTCTGATGCCGTGCGTGCCGGCGGGTGGTGTTCGGGGCTCTCGCGTCGGGCTGCGTGGATGCGCGCGTGGGTGATGGCCTCGGGTGTGGTGGCGAAGAGGTGGCGCTCGTGGGCGAGCTGTTCGTAGACGCCGAGCCGGTGCAGCACCTTCTGGTGGCTTGGGTGCACGCCGGAGAGCATGACCGTGACACCGCGAGACTCGAGCCGGCGGATGGTGTCGGCCAGGACCGCGGCGCCCGTCGCGTCGATCGCGCTGAGCCGGGACATGCGCAGGACCACCACCCGCACGTCACTGATCTCCGAAAGCTCCAGCAGGAAGTCGTGAGCGGCAGCGAAGAAGAGGGGCCCTTCCAGCCGGTAGGCGACGATGTGCTCGTCCAGCAGCGCCAGCTCCTCATGAAGGTGGCGCTCATCCTCGAGGGGCACTTCCTCGAGCTTCGCGCCCCGGGCGGCCTCGCGCAGGGCGAAGGCTCCCGCCACGACGAGCCCGAGGATGACGGCCGTGACCAGATCGAAGACGACGGTGGCAACCGCCGTGACCATCAGGACGATGGCGTCACCGCGGGTGGCCCGCAGCAGCGCCCGGACGCTGGAGACCTTCACCATCTGGACCGCCGTCGCGATCAGCACGCCCGCCAGTGCGGCCAGCGGAATCATCGAGACCCAGCGGGCCGCGACCAGCACGATCACCAGCAGGAGGACCGCGTGGGTCACAGCTGCTGCCCGCGAGGCCGCGCCGGTGCGGACGTTGACCGCGGTGCGGGCGATCGCCGCCGTGGCCGGCATGCCCCCGAGGACGGGTGAGGCCAGGTTGGCCAGGCCTTGGCCGAAGAGCTCCCGGTTGGAGTCGTGACGCTGGTTGACAGTCATGCCGTCGGCCACGGAGGCGGACAACAGGCTCTCCAGCGCCGCCAACGCCGCGACGGCCACGGCGGGTAGCACCAGTGAGTCCCAGTGATCGAAGGACGGCAGGCCCGGCGCCGGGATGGTGGAGGGGATCGCGCCGATCGGCTCCGCACCCAGGTGCAGGACACCGTTGAGCACCGTTGCGACAACGACGGAGATGAGGGAGAAGGGCACGCCTGAACGCAGCCGGGCGCCGATCAGGATCAGCGCAGCAGCCGAGGTTGCGATCCCGAGCGAGGACCACAGCGGCGCAGCGAGCCCGGCCGACAGCGCCGCCCCCGCGAGAGCCAGCACCTTGTCCGCGTGCACATGCACCCCGAGCGCCGAGGGCAGCTGCTGCAAGCCGATGATGACCGCGATGCCGATCGTGAAGCCCTCAACCACTGGGACGGGGACATAGCGGATGAACCGCCCAGCCCGCACGAACGCAAGACCCACCAAGATCAAACCTGCCAGCAGGCCGACAGCCAGCACGGCCTGCGTGCCATATCTGCCGATGATCGGGGCCAGGACGACCGTCATCGCTCCGGTGGGGCCGCTCACCTGAACGTGACTGCCTCCGAAGAGTGCAGCGACGGTGCCGGCGACAATCGCGGTGATGAGCCCCGCGCCCGCGCCCATGCCGGAGCTGGCACCGAAACCGAGGGCCAGCGGGAGCGCCACGAGGCCCACGGTGACGCCAGCGAGCACGTCCCGTCGTGGCTGTCTGCGCATCGCTGCCCAGTCCGCCCGACGCGGCAGCAGCTGCTGCAGCCGGATTCGGCCCTCGGACCAGCCGGACCTGAGGGCTGCTCCCGTCGACGTCCGTGCCACTTCCACCGATGCCCTCACCACTGGGCGTGGTCAGCTTCGAGGGCCAACGCCGCCTCGACCTGCGACTGGGCGGCGGCGATGCCGCCCATCACCTGCCGGGCAGCGAGCAGCATCTCACGCACCTCTGGTACGGACAGGGCATACAGCACATCGCCGTCCGCACGGCGAGAGATCACGAGCGACGCCCGGCGCAGCACCGCCAGCTGCTGGGAGAGGTTGCTCGGCTCGATCCCGATCTGCGCGAGCAGCTCGTGGACGGCGTGCTCACGCTGGCTGAGCAGCTCCAGAATCCGGATGCGGGCCGGGTGCCCCAAGGTGCGGAAGAGCTCCGCCTTCGCCTGATAGAGCGGTACTGACACCGACCCACCACCTGTCGAGTTTCGCAGTTGAAGAACTTTGCAACGCTTCACACCATACCCCTCCGGCGCCGACGTTGGAGACTCGTCCCTCGGCACGTGCCGGCCCTCCACATCTTTCGTGCGAATGAGTGTTGACACCAATGAACATTTTCATGTGAACTACTGTTGCCATGAAAACAAAGCGGAAGTACACGATGGGCGCCCGGGCCGAGGCGGTCGAGGAGACGAAGCGACGGGTCGTCCGCTCGCTGGTCGCCCTCGCCGGCGAGCGGCCCTTCGCCGAGATCTCTCTGGACGACATCGCGGCGGGCGCGGGGGTCAGCGTGCAGACCGTGCTGCGCCGGTTCGGTAGTCGGGACTCGCTGTTCGCGACGGCGATGGACGCCGCGATGTCCGCGGTGGAGGACGAGCGGCGGACGCCGGCCGGTGACGTTGGTGCGGCCGTCCGGACCGTGGTCGAGCACTACGAGCGGCGCGGCCGCGTGGCGTTGCTGCTGCTGGCGCAGGAAGGACACGACGACGTGGCGCGGAAGGCGACGGAGCACGGCAAGGCGATGCACCGTGGCTGGGTTCGCGACGCCTTCTCTCCTGCCACCGATGACGAAGCCGTCCTCGACCTGCTGGTGGTGGCGACCGATGTCTACACGTGGAAGCTGCTGCGACTGGACCGCGGTCACGGCCGGGCCCTCACCGAACGGCGCATGCGCGCCCTGGTCGACGCCGTCCTCGCGTCGGGCCCAGCACCACTCGATGGCGAGCACAGTTCACAGACGGGAGACGATTGATGAGCGAGATCCTGGTTGTCACCTGGGACGGCGGTGGCAACGTCCCGCCAGCCCTCGGCATCGCCGCAGAGCTGACCGCGCGCGGACACCACGTGCGGTTCATGGGCCACCGAAGCCAGGCCGACGTGTTTGCCGACGCTCGAGTGCCCTTCGAAGCGTTCGGCCACGCCCGGCCCTTCACCTCCACGGCGCCGTCCGGGACTGCTGCGCTGCTCGGCGTGTTCGCCGACCGCAGCATGGGCCGGGACGTCGTGGACTCGTTGACCAGCCAACCCGCGGATGTCGTGCTGGTGGACTGCCTGCTCTTCGGCGTCATGGAGGCGCTGCGGCGCGCCGGCCGGGAGTACGTCGTGCTGGAACACTCCTTCGACAGCTACTTCCGACGCGCCGCACGGGGCCCGATGGGACTGCTGCTGCGACTGCGCGGGGCTCGGGCGCTGTCGCTCCTCGGCGCCGGCCGCCCGGTGCTCGCCGCCACCCTCGGCGAGCTCGACGCGGGCGCCGGCCCGGTCGTGCACACCGGTCCCGTCCTCGGCACCCTGCCGGCGAGCGCCCCCGCGCCACCAGCCCGGCCCGCTGTGCTGCTGAGCCTCAGCACCTTCGCCTTCCGCAGCCTGGTCCCGACCTGGCAGAGGGTGCTCGACGCAGTCGACGGCCTTCCGGCTCGGGTCGTGGCGACCACCGGCCCGGCCGTCGACGCGACCGCGCTGCGCATCCCGGCGAACGTGGAGCACCACACCTGGCTGCCCCACGCGGAGGTGCTGCCCGAGGTCTGCCTGGTCGTCGGCCACGGCGGGCACGCGACGACGATGGCTGCGCTCGCCCACGACCGGCCCCTGCTGGTGCTGCCGCTGGATCCGAAGACCGACCAACCCCTCGTGGGCCGGGCGATCCAGGACGCCGGCGCGGGACGCACTCTCAGCCGTCGCTCCTCCCCGCAAGCCATTCGGACAGCGATCGAGGACCTGCTCGAGGATGGTCCGCATCGGCAGGCAGCAGCCCGACTCGGCGCGACGATCCGCGCCACGCCTGGCGCCTCGCTCGCCGCTGACCAGATCGAGAAGCTGCTCAGCGAACGAGTCACACGTTGAGCCACGGGATCAGCCGCCCACTGCGCGCGACGACCGCGTGACGGCCACCTCCCACGAGAAGGCCGAGACCCCGTCCCTGCGAATCGCAAGAGCCCCCTCCCGGCCCACGAACCCACCCCCCCACGCTCGGGGCGTTCGTCGTTCTAGGCGGTCCTCTCACGCATCTGGCTCTTCAGGGCGCCGAGGTCCATGGAGGTCCAGTGCTCGATGAGCATGCCCTCGGAGATTCGGAAGATGTCGATGAACTCGAACTCGACGTGGTTCCCGGTCGGCGTCAGTCCCCAGAGCTCGCCGCGATGAGTACCGCGCAAGGTCTTCCGTGTACTCACCAGCTCGCCCTCGGCGATCTGTTCGTTGATCTGCATGCGGGCATCCGGAAAAGCCTGCAGCAGCTGCCCGTAGAAGGCCTGGAACCCGCTGGCCGGTCGGTCCGTGCTCGGAATGGTCCGTCCCTCGGGCCGGTAGTGGTTCACGAACCCGGGGTGGAAGACCTCGTCGGCGTAGGCGAGGTCATGCTGGTCCTGGCAGCGATGAACGAACTCGGCCACGACCCGCTTGTTGTCGTCGGTGGACATCGGCATCATCCCCGTCCGCATCCATGATCTGGCCAATCTACGCGGACTCCGGACACGCGACCCTGGAGTCATGCGGCAACGGTGTGCCGGCGTCGCACCTGGTATGACGGGCTTGTAGCACTGACGCGCCCGGCCACTTCGTCCGCGTCCGCGGCGCGAGCGAGGGTGTGAACCTGACCGGGATTGCCTCCGACCGCGGCGCCGCGTCGGCGGAGGTTCGCGCCGAGGTGGGACGCCGGATCCTGGCGTTGCTGGGCGGTGGACGGTGAGCGGTGTTCGCCGCACAAGCACGGGCGTTGGCTCCCGACTCAAGGTGCTACTTCCGCGCGCGGGTTCTTGGTGAAAGAATCGTTTGTTGGTGACTCTGACGTCACTGAGGCGCCTCGGGAACGCCGTTGGAAGAGTCACCTCGATCCCGCCCGGGCAAACCTCCATGCATCCAAGGACCGCCGTCGCCGCGGCCGCCGCTGCCCAGTTCGCGATGCCGTTGACGCGTGCCGACCCCGCGCATTCTGGTCCCCTGGCGGATCCCATCGGTCCGGATCGACGCAGATGCCAGGAGGAGTGATGTCTGAGACAACGACGCTTGAAGGGGTCGTCTACGACCTGGAAGGAACCCTGCTCGAGGTCTGCACCTGTGGTGTGCTCTGCCCGTGCTGGGTGGGTGAGGATCCCGACAACGGATCCTGCTCCGCGATGAACGCCTACCACTTCGACAAGGGGACGATCCGCGGGATCGACGTCAGCGGACGGTCCCTCGCCCTTGCCGTATACATCCCCAACAACGTGCTCGAGCCCGGAAGCTGGAAGGTCGCGATGTACGTCGACGACGGGGCAAGCGACGAGCAGTTCCGGGCCATCATCGACGCGTACTCCGGAAAACTCGGTGGTCCGCTGGCGGACTTGGCGGGTCTGGTCGGCGAAGTGGTCACCGCCGAGCGGATCCCGATCACCCACGAGGTTCGGGACGGGGCCGGGACGTTGAGACTGGGCGACTTCGGCAGCGCCGACATGCAGCCGTTCCGCGACCCGAGCGGCACCAAGATCACCACCCTGCGCGACTCCCTCTTCTCCACCGTCCCGGGCTCACCAGCCTTCGTTTCGAAGGCCAGCCACGCGGAAGTCAATCTGCCCCAGTTCGACATGGTCTGGCGCAACGAGCAGGGCAACGCGATCCAGGCGGATTACCACATCACCTACTCGTCGTGACCACGCGGGTAGCGACGGGGGCTCGGCTGCCACGCGTCGTGCCGGCCACGATCATCGCCGCCTGGGCGACGGCAGTCGCCGCTGAGGCCAGCGGGTTCGGCGCACGGCTGCACCACGACGCGCTGATCGAGCACGGCCCGCCGTTGTGGGTCGGGTCGCTGGCCTTCCTGCTGGCCTGGCAGGTGATGGTGGCGGCGATGATGCTCCCGTCGAGCTTGCCCCTCATCCGCATGTTCGCGGTTGCGGCTCAGGGCCAAGAGCGGCCGGGAACTGCGCTGGCCGGCCTGCTCGTCGGGTACCTGCTGGTCTGGACGGCGTTCGGCGCCATGGCGTTCATCGCCGATGTCGCGGTGCATCGCACCGTCGATGCCACACCCTGGATGGCGGAGCGACCCTGGCTGGTGTCGGGCACCGTGCTCCTCACCGCCGGGATGTTCCAGTTCACGGGCCTCAAGGACCGATGCCTGGACAAGTGCCGCCATCCCGCGATGTTCATGACGCGCTACTACCGCAGGGGTCCGCGCCACGCTTTTGAGCTCGGGGTCAGGCACGGTGGTTTCTGCTTGGGATGCTGCTGGGCGCTGATGCTGCTGATGTTCGCCGCCGGTGTCGCTCACCTCGCCTGGATGGGTGCGCTGACCGCGTTGATGGTCTACGAGAAGGTCGGCCGCCGAGGCCGCGAGGTGGGCCGTGCCGCTGGTCTCGGCCTGGTCCTGCTCGCGGTAGCAGTCCTGCTGCAGCCCTCATGGCTGCCCCACCAGCTGCTGGTGCCCTTCTCGGAATGACACAGAGCGGGGTCACGTGACCACGCGCCGAAACTTGCAGTCTGTGACTTCACCCTGACGTCGAGGCGGGAGCGGGTCCCACGCTGATTCCGATGTCCGCTTGGGCCAGCCGACGGGCTCCAGTCAGAGTCCTTTCGCCGCCAGCCGACCCATCCCGCGGCCACGGGTGGATCATGACCGTCGACAGGAGGACGGGTGATGGCGCCAATAGCTGCTGGCGAGTTCGTCACCGAGACGCTCGACTATGACGGCGGTCGGCCGGTCACGGTGTACGTTCCGCCGGCTCGGCCCGAGACGGTCGTATTCGCCGGCGACGGTCAACTGCTCTCAAAGTGGGGCCCAGACCTCGAGGCGGCCGAGGTGCCGCCGACGTTGATCGTCGGGGTCCACCGCTCGGGCGACGAGATGCTGCGGCTGCACGAGTACTCACCCGGCTTCGACCCGGAACGTTTCGCCGCGCACAAGGTGTTCTTTGTAGAGGATGTCCGGGCATGGCCCCAGTCGCGGTTCGGGCTGGCGGTGCCCGCAGCCCGCACCGCCGTGTACGGCGTCTCCGCAAGTGGCGAGCTGGCACTCGCCCTGGGACTACGGCACCCAGAGATATACGGCGCGGTCTTCTGCGCCTCCCCGGGGGCGGGCTTCCGACCACCGGCGACGATGCCGGGGCCGCTCCCGAAGGGGTACTTCGTCGCCGGAACCCAGGAGCCGTTCTTCCACGAGAACGCCTCCCGGTGGGCAGCAGCGTTCAGGGGCGCGGGTGCGGACGTCCTCATGACGGAGCGAGTCGGCTCACACGGCGACGCCTTCTGGCGCCAAGAGCTCCCCCTCATGGTGGCGTGGGCATTCGGACGGTGACGCGGCTGCTCGCGCAACAGCAGAGCCGGTCGACAACGAACATCACTGCACGGCCCAGACACCAGCGTCACGTGGCCACTTGAAGCGAGCATGCCGAAAGGGTGAACACCCCTGCACATCTCCGGACGTCACGCCCAGATGGTGCCGGATCACGCCGCGGTGCAGCATGGGTGACGCCTCGACCTCGGCATTGGAGTCGCCTGCACACACCGCGTCACCCACCAGGGGCCCATGGCCACTCTCGGAACACTCTGGCAGCTGCTGCACCTTCCCGCTCGAGCGCAGCGAGCACCTGGCGGCCACGGCAGGACGCATGCCCGAAGTGGGAGGCTCGCAGTTGCTTCGGTGGCTGCCGATGCGTGTACGTTGGAATGAATCTGGGCACGATGACGCACGGCACGAAACCCCGCACGGGGAGGCCGGTTCTCAAAGCGTGAGGAGTCGTGAAGGCATCCTCGAGCCATCTGGGACCGCCTGCCCTTGAGGAGGTACCTCCCATGACCGAAGCGCGCCCGACAGAACCAGCCAGCAGCATCCCCTCGAACCACGTCGAGGACGCCCTCGACCCCGGCCACGCCATGAGCACGATGCTGGAGGCCGCAGCCACGGTGATCCCGCACATCGACCACCTGGGCACGATGGTCCACCACACGTCCGCGCCGGTTACCTGCGCCGTCTCCGACCCGTTCGCCGCACAGATGCAGGCCCTGCACCTGGAACTCGGGGAGGGCCCGGGCTTCGAGGCGGTTGCAACCGGACTCCCGGTCATCAGCGACGACATAGCAGGCGACGCGCGGTGGCCCGCCTACGCGCGAGCCGCGGCCGCACGAGGCCTGCACGCCCAGCTCTCCGTGCCCCTGCTGTGGGAGGACCGGGCCCTCGGTGCCCTGTCCCTCTACTGGACCGAGCCTCACCTGCTGGACGCGGCCACGCTCACGCTCGCCCAGGGCTTCGCGGCTCAGACGGCTGCCGTCGTCGGCCTGGCGCGCGAACGTGAACACCTCACGTACGCGCTGAAAACCCGCCAGGTGATCGGCAACGCGGTAGGTGTGCTCATGGAGCGGCACCACCTCGAGGCGGCGGCGGCCTTCAGCGTGCTGCAGCGCATCTCCCAGGACAGCAACACGAAGCTGCGCGACGTCGCCGAGCAGTTCCTGGGGACCGGACAACTCCCGGAACCGACGCCCCGCCGCAGGTCCGCCGCTCGCTAAGACCCGCAGGCACCTGTCACGCCAGGTCGCAAGGGGTCCCGCCGCTCGTTCGGTCGGCTCAGAGGGGCTGGAGCGCACCCGGAGGATCGAGGGGGTGGGTCATAGGGGGCAGGTTCGCCCATTGGGGTGGGAGCAGGAAGCGGTCGCGGGGCTGGTGCTCGTAGTAGCCGGCTACTTGGGGCAGGGGCGTCTGGCGGGTCTGCCAGGTCCTGCCCTGGTCGAGACTGACGACAAGCTGGTCCGTGTCAGGGGTGACGCTCTGGTAGTAGGCGACCTCGCAGTTCGGTCCGCCTTCGGCCATGGAGATGGTGTTCGGGCCTGCTGGGATGTCGGCGCTGCTGAAGGAGCCGTCCCGCTGCTGGATGAGCAGCTGCGGCCTGGTGCCGGCCATGGCCAGGCCCCAGAGTCCGCAGCCGGGAGCGGTGGGGGTGGTCCAGCGGACGTCGGACGCCTGGGGGAGCGCGAGCCGCTGCAGGGTCTGCGCGTTCTGCTCGAGGGTGCACAGGCCAACCCCGTCAGGGCACTCGACGCTGGGCAGCCCGAACGTGCTGGCGGGCCGGGACAGCACGACGAGGCGCACCGGCTGGGTCATGGTTGCTGACAGCAGGTAGGGGCCCGGGTTCTGGTGGGCCCAGTACCAGAGGCCCGGACTGATCTCGCGGAGCAGGCCGCCCTGGGGCTGCCCGCCGAGCTGGCCTGCGTCGGTGACCGCCGCGAGCGTGATGAGCCGATGTCCGGCTCGGTCGGCGACGGCGATGGCTTCCCGGCCGAGGCAGTCGACGTGGTTGGGCAACGGGTGGACCTTGCAGCGTTTCCACACGGTGAGCACCGTGCCGGCGTCGGTGTGGGACTCGACCTGCTTGAGGACGAACGCGTCGGGGTGGCCGACGATCTGGTCGGCCCTCCAACTCGGGACGAGGAGCTGCGGGGCCGGCACGGCCGGGACCTCCTTGTGCCGCAGCTGGCTCAGGCCGGTGATGGCCAGCGCCAGGGCGAGCACCGCTGTGACGGCGGCCGCCACCGAACGTGCCGCGCGGCGTCGGTGCGCGTGGCGCTGCCTGGCGATCATGACCTCGAAGGGGGACTGCTCGATCGACCGCTCGGTCTCGCGGGCGAAGCTGCGAAGGTCAGACATGGTCGGCCTCCTCGTGGTCCTCCTCCTGCTCGTGGTGAGCGTCGCGGTGGGCGTCGTGCACGCCGAGCTGGTCTGCCATCTGGGCGCGGGCACGTGAGAGCCGCGCCTTGACGGTCCCTTCCGGCACGGACAGCTCACTCGAGATCTGGGCGACGCTCAGGTCGGCGATGTAGTGCAGCACAACCGTGACGCGCACGGGCATGCTCAGCCGGCCGAGGGCCTGCACCAGTGCGACATGGTCCTCAGGGGCGTGCGAGCCGAGGTCGACGCTCAGCTCGGACCGGAACTTCGGCAGGACTCGTTGGGCGACTCGGGCCCGGCGCCATCGATGACGCATCTGGTTGAGGGCCACGGTCCGCAGCCAGGCTTCCTTGTTCGCGGCCTCGGCGAACGCGGCTCGGTGTGTGAGCGCGGTCAGGAATGACTCCTGCACGACGTCCTCGGCCTCGAGGCGGTTGCCGCACACCGCCACCATCTGGGTGACCAGACGCCGGTAGGACACGTCGTACACCGCGCGGACCGCGTCGCCGTCGTCCTCCATGCGCTGACCACCTGCCGAGTCCCCCTGTCGATGCTTCCACTTCACACGAACCCGCCGCGGCGGTTTCGGTTGCATGCGCGTCGGCCTTCTCGGGTGCACCGTCCAGGCTGGGCATGCAACCGAAGCGCGGCTTGGGGGCTCGTGGGAGTCATGGGCCGCAACCGCGGCCACTGGAGCTGGATGCGGGGACGCGAGGGATCGGTAGGTGGATGGCATGGATGAGGAGGTTGTCCGAGCGGTGTACGAGCGGTCCTACCGGTCCCTCGTGACGCACTTCATCGCCCTCACGGGCAGTCGATCCGACGCCGAAGACCTCGTCCAGGAGACCTTTCTCGCCGCGGACGCGCACCGGTCCGACTTCGCCGAAGCCGCGGACAAGGACGCCTGGCTCCGAGCGCTGGGCCTTGCGCTGCTGCGACGTCGCCGGCGATGGTCCCGCCTGGCCGGGATCCTCGGGCCCAGGTTCCGGGCGGAGGCGAACATCGACCTCGGGCCCGAGGCCGCCGAGGACCACGTCGCGGTCATCGACACGCTCCATCGGCTCAGCCTTCAGGTGCGCAACACCGCCGCGCTCCACTACCTCGGGCACCAGAACGTCACACGGATCGCGCGCGAGCTCAGCGTTCCCGAGGGTGTCGTCAAGGGACGCGTCGCCCGAGCCCGGGCCGAGCTGGCGAGCCTGTCCGCGATCACCGGGACGCCGCCCTCGGCCGCCTTGTCCGGGTTCGCCAGCGACACGCAGCGGTTCCTCGACCAGCCGCCGTTCGCGGTCATGCTCGAACACCGTCGGAAGATTCGGCGTCGGAGGGCGGCCGTTGGTGCCACCGCCGCCACCGCCGCCGGGCTCGCCCTGGTGCTCGCCGTGGCCGGCCTGGGCCGGTTGCACCAGGTGCAATCCAGCACGGCAGTGCCTGCGCCGCTGCTCCTGCCCGACTGGACCGCGGCGCAGGTTGTCGCCGACCCGGATGCTTTCGTCGTGACCCAGCTCGAGTCCAAGGCCCACCCGTCGGTCGGGCTGACCGTGTGGAAGCGCTGCGCGATACCTCGAGCCGACCATGACTGCCTCGGACGCGAGGCCATCACCGTGTCCGACGGCGCCGGCCACCGCCTCGACACGTTGGGCGCCGTCACAGGCTCCAGCCAGCAGCCTGCCTATGGCGACGACGGCCTGTTCCGCGAGGTCGGTGACGGGCTCTGGTACTGGGCCCACCAGCACCCGGGCCCCTACCTGGTCTCGGCCGCCATGACCGAACCGGTGCCGCTGAAAGTCAGCGACCGCCCCGTTGCGAGCAGCTTCGGGGTGCCCAGCATCGAGTGCCCGGACCGGGTCGGACTGTGCACGCTGGACGTGAAGGCCCGGGCGGTGGAACGGCTCGCCCACCCCGACGTCCCCGATGCCCGCTGGGCCACACCCACCGCAGCAGGCTGTGGCCTGTGGGCGCTGGCCGGGGTCGGCGGAAACGTGCGACTGGTCATCCAGCAGCGCGACGGTGCATTCGCGACCATGGACATCCCGGACGACAGCGACGCTGTCGCGATGGCCGAGGGCGGCCCCGGCTGCGCGATCGGCTACTACCAGAGCATCGGACTGGACGCATGCGTGCTGGTCGTCAGCCTCGATGAGGGCCGCACCTGGCAGGCCCGGGAGACCCCGATGCCCCACGTCGGGGGGTACCTCGAGGTGAACCCCCGACCCAGGCTCCTGCTCCCGCCCCACTGGCAGAACCTCTTACTGATGAGCCGCCAGGTCGGGCTTCCCGGCCCGCTCCATCCCCTCTGACCCAGAGCCGGGTTCGGCGCTGAGGCTGCCGGCGCCGAGGCATCGATCGCGCACGGAGGCAGTCGCGAATGACATGCAACC
The DNA here is from genome assembly GCF_057656595.1 of Intrasporangium sp. Soil_C_50. Taxonomy (NCBI): domain Bacteria; kingdom Bacillati; phylum Actinomycetota; class Actinomycetes; order Micrococcales; family Intrasporangiaceae; genus Intrasporangium; species Intrasporangium sp. Soil_C_50. Next base: position 50,972 of record NZ_JBDGKB010000012.1, on the reverse strand, counting down.
GCAGGCCGCCCCTGGGGCTCGTCCACCATGACGGAAACGTTCCGTGAGAAAGGAACGGCCATGTCCCAGAACAGAACCCTCGGCGTGCCTGTTGCGGGCGGCCTCGTCGTCACCATCCTCGGCCATCGGGTACCAAGCTCCGCTTCATCGAGGGCGGCTCGACGCCCGGATGTCGCCAAACGAAGGTTGGATCGCCGATGAACAGCCGGCGCCGGCGCTGCGGGATCGCGGCCTTGGTGGATCGCGGCTCTGGCCGTCGCGGCCCTCAGCGCCTGTTCGACGGTCGCCGGTCCAGCACCGATTGTGACGAATCCGTCGACGGCGTCTCGCACCTTCGTACTTGCTGGAGCGCGGATACGTCTGTCGTCATTGCACGGGCGGATTCTGCTCCGCGCGCGAGTGGGCGCTGTCCGTCGAAACGCCTGAGCGGCGTGGGCGCGGCTCCACGTCACGTGAACAGGGCGTCCTGCCGCGTCATCCGCCGCCTGCCGCTCGCGCCACATGCGGCTGAGCGGATGTGTGAGAGCGTGCGCCTACTGGCCGCAGAAAGCCATCGCTGACAAGATCAGCGCCGTGAGCAGTGAGATCTCGCCAGGGGCAGAGAATCTGATCTCCCGGTTGCTGGATGAGCTCAAGACGTACCCGGGTGATGAGCACTCCAGGTACGCAGAGACGACACTTCCCGGCGGCGACGAGTCGGACATCCTGGATGTCCTGATCCAGACCGCCGAGTCGACCTCGACGTTCGCGCTCTGGTACGGCGAAGGCCTGCCGAAGTCGTGTGACGACAACGGATTTGCGGCTGTCGCACAATGCGTCCGCGCACCCGACGGCAGCATCATTGCGTGGTACGAGGAAGTGCGCGCCGACGAGAACGAAGAACCGTACGAGCGCGTCCGCATCCTTGTCGCTTTCCGGTCTGATGGCCTCGTCGTCACGCTGAACAGGTATGCCGATGCTGGACCCATCGCGCCCGTCGACCCGTGGGAGTTCGCTTCACTTCAGGCTCTCGCCCTCGCTCCGGCATGGGGGAACGCGGCCGGCTGAGCGCGCCATGCCCGGCGAATCGGACCTCGTGCCCGCTTGCCCGTCGCAACGGGAGCAAGCCCGCTCAGTGGCACGCCCGGTCGGCGGCATGACCAGACGTTGCTTGGTCGTGTCAGCGGGGAGCCTGAGGGGTCAAGTCCGAATCGGTCTTGACCTGCCCTCCATGCCCAACGATCAACAGGTTCAAGGGCAACGGAGGACGCGGTGAACGAAGCCGTCGCGCGGGTCGTGATCGGCAAGACCCGCAAACGGTGGCGGCCGAGCTCGTGGCGGACCTGGAACGGATCTATGCCCGGAAGAAGGCCGCCGACAAGGAGCTCAAGGACCTCGTGACTGCGACGGGGAAATCTCTGGACCTGCACGGCATCGGCCCGTCGGGGGCGGCGCGGTTGCTCGTCGAGGTCGGGGACCTGTCGCGGTTCCCGGACCGCAACCACTTCGCGTCCTGGACCGGGACCGCCCCTATCGACGCGTCCTCCGGCGACCACGTCCGCCATCGGTCTCACGTGGCGGGAACCGGCAGATCAACCGGGCGCTTCACATCATGGCCACCGTGCAGCCACGCACCCCGACCGAGGGCCGCGCCTACTTCGACCGGAAGAAGGCCGACGGGAAGAGCTCGATGGAAGCGATGCGCTGCCTCAAACGACGGCTGTCCGACCTCGTCTTCCGGACCATTCTCAGCGACTACGTCGCCAGCCGGATCACCACCGTGAAGGGCCAGGTGACGGGCCCGGGAGGGCACCGGGGCAACGTCTCTGACTCCAGTGTGACCGGCTCACAACCCCACGCCGGCTCTTCGGAGAAGCCACTTCCCGGACCCGTCACCACCCAGCGTAGAACGCCCCTGCCCACCGCGTCTTGACACAAAGGGAGCCATGACCGGGCGAGCGTAGCCGCCCTCAAGGCTCGTCACCGTGAGTTCTCCATTGCGCCGCGACGGTCATCGAACCTTGATGGGGGTGAGGTGTCTCGGTAGAGACCGCATTGCTCACTGACGCCCGGTTCTCTCCAAACAATGACGTCCAAGCAGCCCGCCAGAGGGCCCCCGACGTGTCGCGATACTCGGTGCGGCTTCAGCCAATGCGCTCGACCGAGCCGCACCGCGGAACCGACATGACAACCCCCGTTGCGTGTTCACGCAGCCTGATCGCGTGGCCCTACCTGCCGGGTGCCTCCACTGCTACGTTCGCGCCAACCTGAGCCGGCGGCGCAAAGTCGCCGGACGGGGAACTGCTAGGGAGTCGGAATGGTGTTTCGCAGATGGGCAGCCCTTGGGCTGGTTGGAGCGGCTTGCACGTTGGTGACAGGAGTCGGCCCTGCCTCGGCGGCCATTGACCCTGGCGGGGGTTCCGGTTGTGGAGACGTGGCGGTCAGCCAGTCATACACAACGGGTTACGTGAACATCTCCTTCCAGATCTACTGCTCTTTCGACGTTTACGGGATGGAGCACAACTTCACCGGTCAGCGTAACGGCGCCGCCGTTACAATCAAGAGCGCGATGACCTGCCGGTCGACGACGAACACGCTGAGAAACTGCACCAAGACCATCTCGATTCCAGATCCTTCGGGCACCCAGAAGTTTCAGGCGCTAGACGAGTGGATGGTGTGGCAGAACCCGTACACCAACAAGACGATTGCCTCGGGCAAGACGTTTTCCAACGTCTTCTATCACTAGGCGGTTCTTTCACCTCCAGGGACAATCAGGGAATCGTCTGGCGTTGCTTTGCTGATTCATCGCCAGACGGTTCCCTTTGTTCGATCTGGCCCCGCCCGGCTCGCGTCACCGCTATCAACCAGGTGCCTTCCTTAGGAGCGTCGCCCGCCCGGCACGAGGCATTGTCGGCCACAGCGGGCCGCAGTGTGCGGTCGATCTGGCAACCTTGGCCCTGCGCGACGGGCTGGTCATCGGGGTGATCGACCACGGTTGGCGTCGGAGCCGATGTCTTTCGTCAGCCTTTTGTGGCCCCGACCGCCCGCTCCTTGAGGGCCTTTCGGAGGTCGCCCAGATCAGACATGTTGCCTCGTCGTGGCGATGGAGGGCCGCGGCCCATTGACGCGGCCGGCTACGACTTCCGAAGAGGCGCTCCAGGGTCTGCGGGTTCGGCTGGAGTCCGAGGGCCTGTATCTGTTGTGCAACCGGTTCCCCCGCGACGCTTTCCTTTCCTCCATGTCCCGTCAGATGAGCAACGGCCTCAGCTGCTACCTCGTCCTCCCCGGGCGACCCGTTGACCCGGAGCGGATCGTTCGTTGCCTGGACCCGGCGGACGCCAGTGACGTGGTCTCGGCATCGGAGGCAGACAGCTTCATCGTGAAGTGGAAGGACTCCGCCGCCGCGCCGGCGCTCGTGCGATGCTCCATTCGAGGGTGCTGTGAGAGGTTCACTCGAAGGATCACGCGGTGACCGCACCTGCATCCAGCAGGCACACGCCACCGGTGTCGTCGTACACCAACGCTATGGACTCAACTCCCTCGCGGCTCGCAGATCCAGCGTCCTTCGCTGCTCGGCCGCATTCGCGTCCTATCGCCGCCTGTCGGGCGCGTTTCACCCACATAATGGCGAGCCGCTGACGCAGGGATGGCCGCGGGAGGGGCTGACTCAGGGCGTGAGGAATTTGGCGGCGATGTGGGCGAACTCGGCATGGTACTGAAAGATCGCGCCGTGGCCGGCATCGGGGTAGATGATCAGTTCACTGTCTTTGATTCGGTGGTGCAGGTCCTCGGAGAGGGCGCTGGGCACCATGCGGTCGTTGTCGCCATTGGCAAGCAGGGTTGGCTGCGTGAAGGTCGACAGGTCCGACGGGGCGGACCGGCCGAATGCCTTGATCGCCTTCAGCTGGGTCCGCAGGGCCGTTATGCTGACCGGCTTGTCGCGGTCGACGGTGCGTTCCTCGAGCCGATTGACGAAGTCCTTTCCGGCGGCCTTCCCGATCGTGTTGCGGTTGAAGAAGAGGAACTCCTTGGGGTCCGCGCGGGCCAGCGTCGCACGGAGGATGTCCCAGTAGGTGACGCCGACGACCTTGTCGATGTCCTTGCCGCCGCGAGGTCCGGTTCCGGTCAACACGAGCTTGCGGACCAGATCGGGATGTTTGACGATCAGATCCTGGGCGATGAAGCCGCCCATCGAGAAGGAGAAGATGTCGATCTCTTGGAGTCCGAGCGCCGCAAGGAACTCGTACGCATGGTCGGCCGCCTCCTCGATGGTCGTGGCGACCTCGCCGGTCGATGCCCCGACGCCGCGCTGGTCGAAGGTGATGACACGCCGGTTCCTGGCAATGGCGTCGACGATGCGAGGGTCCCAGTTGTCCAGGTTTGCAGCCAGGTGCACGAAGAACACCACAGGAATGTCGCCCTCGGGGCCCAGTTCTCGGTAGGCGTAGGTAGCCCCCGGTGCGGCGACGGTGCGGGTCGGGGCCAACGCGTACGAGGTGATCACGGGGTCGCCGGTGTTGGGAGTCATCGGGTGACCACGACCTTTCCGTGCGCCTTGCCTTGCTCGACGTACGCCATCGCCTCCGGGGTCTGGTCGAAGTCGAAGGTCCGGTCGAGCACGGGTCGCAGGGCGCCGTCGTCGTACAGGGCGGCCAAGGCCTTGAGCCGTGGTCCGTCGGCGCGCATGAAGAAGAACGTGTAGCGCACCCCGAGCTTTTTCGCCTGCCTACGGACCTTGCGGGACAGTACGGCCATGACCGGCGCGAGGACCGGGTGGCCGAGCTGCCTTGCGAAGGCGGGGTCGGGTGGGCCGACGACGCTGATGGCCAGGCCACCGGGCTTGAGCACGGTCAGGGACTTCGCCAGGTTGAGGCCTCCGAGCGAGTCCAGGACGACGTCGTAGCCGCCCAGCACGTCGGCGAAGTCCTCCTGGGTGTAGTCGATGACGTCGTCGGCGCCGAGCTGCCGGACCTTGTCCCGATCGTTGCTGTGAGCCGTGGTGGCGACGTGGGCGCCGAGGTGCTTGGCCACCTGGATGACCGTGGACCCGAGCCCACCGGCGCCGGCGTGGACGAGCACCTTCTGGCCGCGGCTCACGTGGGCGACGCCGACCATGGCTTGCCACGCGGCCAGCGCCACGAGGGGCACGGCGCCGGCTTCCGCGAAAGTCAGCGACCGCGGCTTCAGGGCGACGTCGTCGGCATCGATGGCAATGAACTCGGCGAAGGTCCCGATCCGCAGGTCACGCGGGCGGGAGTACACCTCGTCACCCACGGTGAACGTGCGCACGTCGGCCCCGACCTGGGTCACCACTCCTGCGACGTCATGACCCAGGACGAACGGCGGCTTGTACTTCAGGAGCTGTTTGAACTCGCCGTTGCGGACCAGCTTGTCGAGCGGGTTGATGCTCGCTGCACGGACATCAACGAGGACATCGCGTGGGCCAACGGTGGGGACCGGAACCTCGCTCGGCTGGAGCGTGTCGGGGCCATAGCGCGCGACGGTGAAGGCTTTCATTCGGGCTCCCAGGTCAGTGTTGAGGGCGGGGAACCGGAGGCTCCGGCCAGGCTCATCGCGTTCTCATAGGCGCACGAGAGGATCTGATGGGACAGGTCCGGATCGGTGACAGCCCGGGCCATCTGGAGCGAAGAGACCAGCAGTGCGAACAGGCCGATCGCGCGCACTCGTGCGCCAGGCGTGCCGGCAGCGTCGAGGTGGCGCTCGATCGCGTCGATGAGCGCCCGCGCACCGTCGGTGTAAGCCTGCCGGGTAACGATGTCCTGACGACCGATCTCATCGAGCAGCGCCGCCGAGGGGCAGCCGTTGCCAGGGTCGTCGCGGTGCTCGGGCGAGAGGTAGTTGCGCACAAAGGCCTGCAGGGACCCAAGCCCAAGAGGCAGTGCCTCGACCACCGCGACCTGGGCGGCGAGCTGCTCTGAGACAACGGTGGCGATCAGGGCATTCTTCGACGCGAAATGTCCGTAGAACGCGCCATTGGTCAGTCCGGCGTCGGCCACCAGTGCGGACACGCCCGACCCGTCGAACCCGTCGCGCTTGAACCGCCGTCCCGAGCTCTCGATCAACCGGCGCCGCGTGCCGTCTTTGTGGTCGGGGGCGTACCTGCCCATGCACCATCCCTTCTCGTCGGTAGAACTGGTGCGAGCATAGCATTACGATCGCTCTCCAACAGAGCCCGGGGACGGGAGGGACTGCCGCCGCCGCCACAGCCCGTGTCCGCCTTGGCGCTCGACCCGGCCGGGACCGCGAGGCGCGGGCGGTCGCACCCATCCGGGTCCCGAGGAACGCGACCGAGCGCGCGTCGGTGGCGTCGGTCTTGCGGCCCTGCCCGGTCGCGAAGACCCGGGCCCGCGCGGACAGCATCGGCGGTACGTCGACGACGTGCTCACCGGCGGGGTGAGCGGTTCGCGACGTGCCGCCCGATCCCGTTGCAGCCCCCCACGGCCCACGTGCGCATGGTCCACCCGCGCACGTAGGCGATCATCGCGGCGAAACCCTCGACGCCCCTGGCGAACCGGCGCGTGTTGCTGCAAGCTTCGGCCGCCCTGACTTCAGCAGAGGGGCCCAGGCGGTAGCGCGCCCATGTGTGGCCCGGTGGGCGCGCAGGAGTAACCGCTCTGTGTTTGCGGCGGTGTCTGTGCCTGTGGGCGGCTCAGGCGTCGACGATGACCGGGATGATGAGGGGGCTTCGGCGGGCCTGTCGGTGCACCCACGTGGACATTGCTTGCCGGACGAGCTCCTCGACCTGCTCGAGGTCCTCGATGCCTTCCTTGGTGGCGTTGGTGAGGGCCTTCTGGATGGCCGGGGTGGCCTTGGCGAAGTCGCCGGGTGCGTGTTCGAACCCGTGGGCGAGGTAGTCGGGCTCCTCGGTGAGCTTGCCGGTGTCGGGGTCGACGATGCACACGATGGTGATGACCCCTTCCTCGGCGAGGGTGCGGCGCACGTGCAGGGAGGCCTCGGTGGCGCCGCCGACGGTCATGGCATCGACGTAGACCAGTCCCGCGGGGACGGCGCCGGTAATGCTCGCCGTGCCGTCCACGAGGTCGATGACGGCGCCGTCATGGGCGATGAGGGCGCGCTTCGCGTCCACACCGGTGCGGATCGCGAGGTCGGCGTTGGCCCGCAGGTGACGCCACTCCCCGTGGACCGGCAGCACGTTCGAGGGCTGGACGATGTTGTAGCAGTAGGCCAGCTCGCCGGCACTGGCGTGGCCCGAGACATGCACCTTGGCGTTTCCCTTGTGCACGACTTTGGCACCCCAGCGGGTGAGCTCGTTGATGACCCGGTAGATGGCGTTCTCGTTGCCCGGGATCAGGGAGCTGGCCAGCAGCACCGTGTCGCCCTCGGTGACACGGATTGGGTGGTCCCGGTTGGCCATCCTCGACAGGGCGGCGAGCGGCTCACCTTGCGATCCCGTGCAGATCAGGGCGATCTGTTCGGGGGGTAGACGCTCGAGCTGCTTCAGGTCGACGACCAGACCCTTGGGGATGTCCAGGTAGCCGAGCTCGGCCGCGATACCCATGTTGCGCACCATCGAGCGGCCGACGAAGGCCACTTTCCGTCCGTGTGCACGGGCCGCGTCGAGCACCTGCTGGATGCGGTGGACGTGGCTGGCGAAGCTCGACACGATGACCCGGCCGGGCGTCGTCCGGAACACGGCTTCGATCGCCGGGGTCAGCTCGCCCTCGGATACGGTGAAGCCGGGCACCTCCGCGTTGGTCGAGTCGACCAGGAAGAGGTCGACGCCTTCCTGCCCGAGGCGGGCGAAGGCGCGCAGGTCGGTCACCCGGCCATCGAGCGGGAACTGGTCCATCTTGAAGTCGCCGGTGTGCAGCACGAGGCCAGCGGCAGTGCGGATGGCGACGGCGAGCCCGTCGGGGATCGAGTGGTTGACGGCGACGAACTCGCAGTCGAAGGGCCCGAAGGTGCGTCGGTCGTCCTCGCTCACCTGCATGGTGACTGGGGTGATGCGGTGCTCCTGAAGCTTCGCCTCGAGGAAGGCGAGCGTCAGGCGGGAACCGACGACCGGGATGTCCGGCCGCTCGCGCAGCAGGTAGGGCACGCCCCCGATGTGGTCCTCATGACCGTGTGTGAGCACGATGGCGTCGACCTTGTCGAGGCGGTCTCGGATCCACGAGAAGTCAGGCAGGATCACGTCGACGCCCGGCTGGTGCTCCTCAGGGAACAGGACACCGCAGTCGACGATGAGCAACCGTCCGTCATGCTCGAAAACCGTCATGTTCCGGCCGATCTCACCCAGGCCACCCAGGGGAACGATTCGCAGGCCGTCGCGTGGCAGGGCGGGAAGCTCCTGAGACCGTCGGGAGACGCGTCCCCGGCCACCACGGGCCCGCTGCCGGCGACCGCCATCCGCGCTCACAGGCGACCTCCGGGACCCGACGTGACGGCCTCGCGGACCAATCGGCCCGGGGCCCGCTCGGGCACTGACCGGCCGAGTCGGGTGTGCAACTGCGATCTCATGGTCATCCTCCTCGTACTTTGACAGCGGCCAGGCGGCGACGAAGCGAGGTGTCGCACGCCCACCTGTAGGCGCTGTCGTCAGGGCAGGTATGTCGCAGCGAGAGTAGTTCCAGGAGCCTCCCTGCTGCCTGTCGGCCGACGGGAACCCTTGGTCGTTGAGTCCTCACCCATCGGGGTGTCGACGACGTACAGACTCCGCGGGCGTGTCCCGGCGGTGAGGGAGCCGCCTCTGCTCCCGGTGCTTGTCACCTCGAGCGAGAGGCACTGTTCGTCGCGGCCGGCCCATTCATTGGGGATCAGCACGGGGCCTTCGATACTGCGGTGCGAGCGGCCAGCGCCGGAAGTCCACCCGCAGCAGCAGCCGCAGCGCCATAGTGGTGCAGTGAGGGAGAGCGCAACGTTCGAGGAGCTGATCGGCGACGTCCTTGATGCCGTCGAGAACGCCTCGCCCCTGGAGGCCGTCGAGGCGGTGACGGCCACGCTCGGGCACCGCCTCCGGGCGTCGGCGTCCTTCTTCCTCGTCGCCGACCTCGCCGGCGGCGCGCTGGTGCGCATGTCGCACGGCTCCTCCGACGGGGCGCTGGCGCGTCAAGGGCTCAGCGGAGCGGAGGGCGCGACCCGCACCCAGGATGGGGAGCAGTCGGTCAGCGTGCCGATCACTGGCCCGGTCGAGACGGCGATGCGCACCCAGACGGTCCAGGTCCTCCCGGCCGCCGTGGTGGATGGCGTCGACGACAGCCGCGGGCGGGTCGTGCTGGCCCCGGTCACCGAGCGCGGCGAAGCCTTGGGGCTGCTGCAGGTGGCCCTGCCCGAGGCACCGGACGCCAAAGGTGTGGCCGAGATCGCCCGGGTCGCGCACCTGCTCGCCTTCGTCGTCATCGCCAACCGGCGGCACACCGACCTGTTCGAGCGCGCCGAGCGCAGCACCCTGTTCTCGCTGCCCGCCGAGATCCAGCGGCGGCTGCTGCCGTCGGCGTTCACGTGCGAGGCGGCGGCCTTCACGCTGGCGGCGTGGCTCGAGCCAGCGGCCTCTGTCGGCGGTGACACGTTCGACTACTGCCTGGCCCGCGACACGCTGCACCTGTCACTGACCGACGCTGTCGGCCACGGCGTGGGCAGCGCGCTGACCGCGACCCTGTGCGTGGGGAGCCTGCGCAACACCCGCCGCATGGGCGGTTCGCTCGAGGACCAGGCGAGCGAGGCGAACTCCATCCTCTTTCAGCAGACGGCCGGCTCCGGCGCGGAGCACTTCGCCACCGGTCTGGTGGGCCGGGTAGACCTGGCCACCGGGACCCTCGCCCTCATCAACGCCGGGCACGTGTCCCCGTACCTCTGGCGGGACGGCCGCGCCTCCGCAGTCGAGCTCACCCCCGACCTCCCGTTCGGGATGTTCCTCGAGACGCAGTACCGCCGTACCGACCAGACCTTGCGCCCCGGGGACCGACTCGTCATGGTCACCGACGGCATGCTCGAACGGAAGGCTGCCTCGCTCGACCTGCGCGAGGAGATCACCCGCACCCGCGAGCTGCACCCCCGGGAGGCCAGCCGGCGCCTGACCGCGATGGTGCTCGAGCGCTGCAACCAGGTGCTCGCCGACGATGCCACCGTCATGGTGCTGGACTGGTACGGCCGGCACGGGCAGCCCCGCCGGACGAGTGCCGGAGCCGAGACGTGGCGAGCGAGCGCCAACCGCGACGGGAGCGAGACGCAGCGCTGAAGGCCGACACCCCGCTGCGGATACGCCCCGCTGCGGAGACGCGGCGGTGCGGCAGCGCGGTGGCGCCCAAAGCCCCTTCCTGACGACTAGACACCCCGACGAGCACCATCGCCCCAACCAGTCACAACGCGCAATCTGTCAGGAGTGAGATGGGTCTTGTAGCCGGTCGCTTCATGGTGCGGTCGATTCGCAACCGGGGCCGATGTGGTGGTCGGCTCGAGGGGCTGAGTCACAATGGACAGGCGCGACCTACCGCGCGTGGAGGTGCAAGAGATGCCGACCAACCCCAGCTCGGACTCGAGCGGCCCCCTTCCTCCGGACTGGGCCCTGGCGCAGGCGATGAAGGACCGCGACGACGACGACTCCGCGGGAGCCCTGCAACGAGCGTGGGACCTCGTCCAGGACTTCGAGGACGAACGCCACGACGAGGATGACGACCCCGACCAGGGTGGCGAGGGGTGACGTCGCCAAGTACCGGTCCGTGGAGCGCCTCGCGCACCGGCCAGCCGTGCGCGCCGGGGCGGACCGTAGCGGCGATCCAGTTGGCCGGTGACGAGATCGGCTTGCCGCTCGAACGCCTGGCGACCTTCTCCGCCACCGTGCGCAACGCCGCACAGGCCCTGAGCCGCCGGCTCTGAGGCCCACGCGACGGGACGCCGGTGAAGGGGCCGGACTCCTTCCTGGTCCGGCCCCTTCAGCCTGCCCGACGCCACCGGCTCCGCGCGAGCGCCCGTGCGCCGCTGCGGCGTCAGTGCGTGGGAACCGCCGCCGCGAGCGTCCGCCTCTCGGCCGGCGTCGGCGTGAAGCCCGAGCTGAGCTCCGAGCGCAGGGTCTGGGTGTTCAGGGCGCCCTGCCAGCGGGCCACGGCGATGCAGCACACGATGTTGCACAGGGTGCTCGTCAGGGCGCGGGCCTCGCTCATGAACCGGTCGATGCCCACGATCAGGGCGACGCCGGCGACGGGCACGCTCGGCATCACCGTCAGGGTGGCCACGAGGGCGACGAACCCGCTTCCGGTGACTCCGGCGGCGCCCTTGGAGGTCAGCAGCATCATGCCGAGCATGAGCAGGATCTGCCCCCACCCGAGGTGGATGTCGCACGCCTGGGCGATGAACATCGACGCGAGCGTCAGGTACACGGCGGTGCCGGTGAGGTTGAACGAGTAGCCGGTCGGGACGACGAGGCCGACCACGCCTCGCTCGCAGCCGAGTCGCTCGAGCTTCGTGAGCAGCCGGGGCAGGACGGGCTCGCTCGAGGAGGTGGCGAGGACGATGAGGATCTCGTCGCGGAAGTACTTCAGCACCTGCACCAGGCTGAAGCCGGTGGCCCTGGCGACGATGCCGAGGCCGACGACGACGAACACGACGCACGCCGCGTAGAACGCGAGGATGAGCAGGCCGAGGTTGCCGATGGAGTGCGCCCCGTACTTGCCGACGGTGAAGGCCATCGCCCCGAACGCGCCGATGGGGGCCAGCTTCATCAGGAAGCCGAAGACGACGAAGAAGACGCGGCTGAAGCTGTTGATGACGTCGAGGGCGAGCGCGCCGGCCGGCCCCAGGCGGGTGAAGGCGAAGCCGCACAGCAGCGCGATGACCAGCACCGGCAGCACCTCGCCGTCGGCGAACGCCCCGACGAACGTGTTGGGGATGAGGCTCATGAGGAACTCGGCCGGGCTGGTGTCGCCGACCTGGCTCGAGTACTTCGCCGCGACACTGGCGTCGAGGTGGGCGGGGTCCACGTGCATGCCCGTGCCGGGATGCAGGATCAGGACCGCGGCGAGGCCGAGGGCCAGCGCGAGTGCCGTGAGGGCGTAGAAGAGCCCGAGCGAGCGCAGGAGCGTGGGCCCCACCCGCTTGGCGTCCGACATCGAGGTGATGCCACTGACGATGGTGCAGAACACGATCGGCGCGATCATGAACTTCACGACCTTGACGAACGCGTCACCGAGAGGTTTGAGGCCGGCGCCCAGGTCGGGCCACAGCGCGCCGACGAGGATTCCCAGCGCGACACCGATGAGGACCTGCACGTACAGGTGCCCGAGGATTGACTTGATCTTCATTGAACAACTTCCTGGGTCTGCTCCGCGGCGTGCACGGAGGTCTTTGATGGTAGGCGGATCCGTCACGCCACGGCGCCGGCGACCTCGATGGTGGCGACGGCCAGGCGGCGGGCTGCTCGGTCGAGCGCGACCTCGACGACGCGGCCCTCGGCGTCCGTCACGACCTCGGTCGTGACGACGCCGGCGGGGGTGCCGATGCGCAGCCGGCGGATCTCGCCGGCCGCACCGCTCGGAAGGCTCGAAGCCACAAGGGAACCCGGCACGGTCGCTGCAGCGGACAGGGCCACGGCCGAGGTCAGCCCGATGGCCGGGTGCGGCGCCAGCATCGACAGCATGCGCACCCGCAGGTCGTGCGTGTCCGCGGGGACGACGGTCCCGTCCGTCGCGGTGAAGGTGCCCGGTGGGGCGACGATGCCGACCTTGGGGATGGCGTTCTGCGGTGGGGAGTCCGGGGTGCAAAGGCCCATGGCGACGCCGGCTGCCGCCCTGGCCGCGAGCAGCGAGGGCAGCTGCGCGCCCAAGGGGTCCGCCATCGAGGAGAGGTCGACGTGGAGGTCTGCGGCGTCGAGGAAGAGCGCAGGGGCGCCGGCGTCGACCATCGTCCCCTCGAGCGTCCGGCCCCCGACGACCAGGGCGTCACGAGCGTGGCCGGTCGGCAGCAGCTCTCCGGCCGTGAGTCCCCACGGGGCCTGGAAGGCCAGACCGACGGGGACGCCCAGCGCGGTGCTGCCGGGAACCCGGGCCTGGCCGGAGGTGGGGATGCGGCGCCTCGGCGTCGCGATCGATCCCGTGAGCACGGCACCGGTGTTGACGTTGCGCATGCTGACCCGCGTCACGACGTCACCGGCGGGCACGAGCCCGGCCTGGACGGCGTACAGGGCGACCGCCGTGGCGCAGTTGCCGCAGTTGGAGCCGAGCTCGATGGTGGGTTCACCGATGCCGACCTGGGCGAAGAGGTAGTCCAGGTCGGCCGGCCCGTCGGGGGTCGCGGTGATGATCGCCGCCTTGGACGTCGTCGACGTACCGCCGCCGACGCCGTCGAGCTGCCGGGCATCCGCGGCACCGAACGCGTCGGCCACGAGGCGGAGCATCTCCTCGCGACTGGAGGCGTGCCGGGCGACGTCGTGGGCGTCGAAGAGCCAGCACTTGCTCGTGCCGCCTCGGTACCAGTGCCCGCGCAGTTCCACGGTTGTCTCCTTCGGGGATGTGGCCGGCCGGGTGGCCCGCTCCTCCTCCACGATCGCCCGCTCATGCATTCAGCACAATCGAAGGAAAGTCGACCAGTGTCTATCTTTGCTAAAGTCTGCGGATGGCTGACCTGGACCTGCGACGGCTCCACGTGCTGCGCGAGGTGGCCCGCCTCGGCTCCCTGACCGCGGCCGCCACCGAGCTGTCGTTCACGACGTCGGCGGTGTCGCAGCAGGTGTCCAAGCTCGAGCACGAGATGGGAGTGCCCCTCCTGGACCGGCACCCGCGCGGCGCGGTGCTGACCGAGGCCGGCCAGGCGCTGCTGCGCTACGCCGAGGACATCGACAGGACCGTCGAGGCCGCCCGCGCGGAGATGGAGGAGTTCGCGCAGCTGCGTCGGGGACAGTTGCGCATGGGCACGTTCCCGACGGTCGGCGCGTCACTGCTCCCGGACGTCGTCCTCGCCTTCCGCGCGCGCCACCCGGACGTCGCGGTGACCGTGGTGAGCGCCCGGCGCGCCGGCCTCGTCGACCGCCTGAAACGGCGCGAGATCGAGCTGACGCTGCTCTGGGACTACCCATGGCAGCCGATCAGGGACGCGGGGCTCGCGACGGTCACCCTCATGAGCGACCCGACGCTGCTGCTGCTGCCGCGAGACCATCCCTTCGCCGGCGCGGATGCCGTCCCGGTGGCAGCGCTCGAGGACCAGATGTGGATCGTGCGTGACGAGCATCCGGTGGCCGACGTGCTGCGACGCGTCTGCCGCAGTGCAGGATTCGAGCCCGAGGTGGCCTTCGCGGCGAACGACTACCAGGAGACCCAGGGGATGGTCGCGGCCGGCATCGGGATCGCCCTGGCGCCTCAGCTCGCGCTCAGTGCGCTACGCCCGGACGTCGTGGCCGTGCCGCTGGAGAAGGCACCGAGCCGGCGAATCCTGCTGGCACACTTGGCCGGTCGGCAGCTCAGCGCTGCCGGGCGCGAGGCGACGGCGGTCTTCCGCTCGGTCGCGAAGACGCGAGAGTCCTCCCAGAACCCTGCCTGAACCGATCTGAAGAGGCGCGTCAGGGAGCTGCGTGCCAGCGGACCGGGCCGGCGACGATCGGCGGCCGGCCGACTACGCGGTCGTTGCCCCGTCGTTGCCGTGGCCTCGGGCGTGCCGCAGCGGCCTGCTGGTCGTACGCGGCTCTGCGGACAGGGTCATGCAGCACCGCATAGGCGGCGAGGACCTGCTGCAGGGTCGTGTCGGACGACACGCGTCCCTGCTCGTCACCCGGGTCCCGCGTGTCCGGGTGGTGCCGCCGAAGCAGGACGCGGTAGGCACGGCTGATCTGGGCCTGGGTCGCGGTCGGTGACAGCCCCAGGGTGGCGTAGAGGTCGGGCTCCGGTGAGGGCATGATCCTTCCGCTCATGGGCGAGATCGGGGTGATGTCGATGTCGTGGCCCCGGCCAGATGCAACGGCCGGGGCCACGTGTGCGAGATGAGTTCGTCCGGCCCGCCGAAAGGGTGCCATGAGGCGCGCGCCGGGCTTCGTGCGTCAGACGCTCTCGGTTCGGATGTGCCGGCGGGGCGAGCGATCACCTCGTGGGGATTGACTCACGTGTGCCGATCACCTGCCTTCCCTGTCATGGTCCGTCCGGGTTGGGTCTCGTGGTTCTCGGTGGTTCTCGGTAGTTCTCGGTGGTTCTCAGTGGTTCTCGATGGGTCTGCGGCTGACAGGCGGGGGTCCGCGCTCCCGCGCCGAGCGGTCGATGTCGCCGTCCCGTGCTGGCGGGCCGAGGCCGGGCGAACCGCCGGCTGATCGGCGGGCTCGGCCGCCGCCTCGCCACCCGCCGGCGTCACGACCTCGGGGCACTCGGGCCGGCGGCTCGGGCCATTCTGCGGCGATGATCGCGTCGAACTCGGCCGCGACCAGGTCCGCGTCGGCGCAGATCAGGTCGTAGAACTGCTCGTCGACCGTCGGCGCTGCGCGGTCACCAGTGAGGGGTGCGGTGGGCATGACCGGTCCTCTCGCTCACCGGGTCAGGCGTTGATGGCCCGCCGGTCCTCGCCCTTGGTCGCAACGGCGATCTTGCGCGGCTTGGCCTTCTCGGCGACCGGGATCTGCAGGGTCAGCACACCGGCGTCGTAGCTGGCGCTGATCTTCTCGGTGTCCAAGTTGTCGCCGAGGATCAACTGCCGGCTGAAGATCCCGCGCGGTCGTTCGGCCGCGATGAGCTCAGCGTCGCTGGCTCGGGCCGGGCGTTCGGCCTTGACGGTGACGACGTTGCGTTCGACATCGAGGTCGATCGAGTCCGGGTTGACCCCGGGCAGGTCGAACTCGACATGAAAGGTGTCCCCGTCGCGCCAGGCGTCCATCGGCATGACCGATGGGCGGGCGAGGGTGCCGTTGGTGCCGAAGACCTGCTGGGTGAGCCGGTCCAGATCACGGAACGGGTCGGTGCGCATCAGCATCGTGTCCACCTCCATCACTCCTGTTCTCTCGGATGCTCCGTGGGCCACAGACCCCATTCAGGATCTGTGGCGTGCGCTATAGATTTGATATAGCACCTGTGGGATGCTGATGCAAGAGGTGGATTCAGAAGAGTTCAGCGGAAGGACAACTGGTCGTGGATGTCGCGGGTGCTCCAGCACCGGACCCGGCCCGCGGCGTGTACGGGATCTCGGTCGCCGCGGAGCTCGCGGGCACCGGGCTGCAGAACCTGCGCGCCTACGAAGCGCGCGGGCTGTTGAAGCCGGAACGCACCGCGGGAGGTACCCGCCGCTACAGCGCCGACGACATCGACCGGCTCCGACGCATCGGCGACCTGCTCGAGGCGGGGCTGAACCTGGCCGGGATCGCCATGGTGATCCCGCTGCAGGACGAGAACACCCGGCTCCGCTCGAAGTACAAGAGGCAGACCGCGAAGGAGGAAAAGCCATGACTGCCAATCGCATCCGACGCACCGACGACATCGGGCAGGTCAGACACCCTCGCCTCGCCGAGGCCATCGAGCCGATCCCCGAGTCCGACCGGCTCGCCGGCTCACCCCCGTCGATCCGGCGGCCAGCCCAACGGAGGACCCAACGGCCGACGACGAGGACTACCCACCCGACTTGAGCAACTCCCAGTAGCCGCAGTCCCCGACCAGCAAACGATCTCGCTGACCGCAACTCCTCGAAGGAGACGTCGACGATGACCATCACCGTCCATAAGCCCGAGGCCGATCAGGCGGCGCTCGGCTCGATGAGCATCCGTGAGCTCGTCATCGAGCTCGCTGCCCTCGAAGACGACCCGACCGCACCTGCCGGCGTCACCGATGGCACGCACGCCCGCCACGCCGCGGCCCCTGCGGACGGAGCATCCGCTCGCGAGCGCGCGATCAGGGACGAGCTGCGGCAACGCCGGCTCGCACTACGCGACCGAGCCTGAGCCGACCAGCGCGGCCGTCTCCGCGCTCGTCACGCCCGTTCACTTCGCCGCCAGCCGCCCGTGCCGTCCGCGGCGCGACGAACGGAGCGAGCATTCGGCTGTCCTCACGGCCGGGGCAGGGCAAGGTCAACCAGCAGGCCGGGGTGATCGGTGGTTCCCTGCATCTCGAGGACGGAGCGAGATCGCACCTCGGCACCCGGGCTTGCCATGACGTTCTGGACGGCATCGTCGTCAGCGCGCTGGTAGCCACCGGGCAGGCATGCCAAGGCGCTCGGCAGACCACGTGCCGGGAGGTTGAGGTCGGCGCCGACAACGGTCAGTGCGCCGCGGCGGCTGATTGCCGGCACCACCGATCCGAGCAGGTATCGGCACTGCTCCAGCGCGACGGTCGGGCTGGTGCTGGCCGTGTGCGTGCTGCAGGCCGAGAACCGTGCCATATCGAGGCACGCCCAGACTCGTTCCTCCACATCGCCGGGGTCTTGCACCGGGTAGACGCCGCTGAGGCTACGGGCGTCAGAAGCCGACAAGGGCACCACCACCAGCACGGCGTCACCGAAATCCTGGCCGTTCTGGCACAGGACGGGGGCGTGGCTGTTTCGGTCCTCGGCGGACGCGAACGCCGAGGCGATAGCGGCACCGGGCCGGGTAGCCGCCATCGCCGGCTTCAGGACGCGAAGGTCGTCGCGGCACACCTCGTTGACGCTGACCATGTCCGGCCGATGCTGACGGACCAGCGCCGCCGCCAGGCTTACCGCCCGCCCCCCGGTGTAACAGGCAGCGCGCCCGCTGTTGCACAGGTTCATCTGCAGCACGCGCAGGTGCGTCGCCAGCGGACCCGTCGTCGCCCGGCTCGTGCCGGCCGGGCTGCTCGCCGCGTGGCCAAGGTCGCATCCGGCGAGGCCGCTGACGGAGAGAGCCAGGAGCCACGCCACAGCGACTCGGGCCGGGCCGCGGCTGAGCTCCACGGGCATACCCACCATCGAACCCGGCGGTCGCGGGGCGCGCAATCGCGCCTATTCGCCGCGAGCAAGGCGCGGACGCGACGTGGGCGGAGCGGACACACCTACGCGGGTGTCGTGATCTTGGCCTGGAGTCAGCACGACACCAAGGCAAGTGTTCCCAGTGGATGGCTCAGCCTCCCGACTCGATGTCGACCAGAACGAACCCGTCCTGGGTGCTGGCGACCAAGCGCCCCTCTCGATCAGCGCCCAAGGCCTCGACAGCGTTGGGAACCAGCCCGTCGGCGTGACTACACGATGTACTGCCTTTGAGCAGGCGCAGGCGCCCACCCACGGGGGTCCTCGCCAGCGGCCTGGTTCGCGATTCCGAGGACGCACAGCCCGGCTGAGTGCAAGTCTGGGCTCTGGTTCAAGGACCGGTCGAGTCCAGGGGTGGTGGCGCGTTGAAGCAACAGCGCGTCGGCCTCGACCGCGGTCGTCGAGCCCAGGTGTGATGGGGGCCGGTCCGGGACGCAGCACGTTCGGGTGCACCGTCCCGGATGACGGCGATGGCTCCGGCGCGTCGGCAGCGCGGCGAGCGGGCGTTCACATCGCAGAGACCGTGATCCGACGCATTGCCATCAGCGCGGAGTGGTCGCACAATGAAACGCGCCGCCGCGCGGGCCGCGTGTTTGGAGCTCCGAGCGGCGGCGCTTGCCACCCCCTACCCGGTGGGCTGGGCGCGAGACCGATCCCTGTAGTGGGTGGGTGCGGTTCCACGAATCAGGACGTCAGGCGACGTCTGAGACAACGTCATCCCGCCACCAGCGGTGCGAAGCCAGATCCTCGGCTGCGGGCAGAGACTCCGAGCGCCGACGCGAGTTCAGCTGGTTGAACCGGGCATCCACCTGCGTACCTCTGCTGCCAGTGGCACGTCCGCCTCGAGCTGGCACAGCACGCCGGTGGTGCCGGCTGCCACGCGCTGCAGCAGGAGGTAGGGGATGGGGATGTGCAGCTGCCGCTGCACGCGCGAGGTGGGTGAGCGGGGGTCGGAGAACCGGGTGGCCACCGAACGCATCCACGCCGGGGTGAACGTGAAATGTTCGCTGCGCAAGGGCTCCACGATCGGATCGAGCGCGTCGAGGAGCGCAGGCCCGGGGACGTCCTCGCCGCGGACGAGCCCGGTGCGCCGCGCTACGTGCGCCAGTTCCTCGGCGTCCCTGTCGCGCGCGGCGCGCAGCAGCGCCTGCAAGCTCGGCGACCAGCCGCGTGCGGGCAGCGTCGCACCGAAGTCGAGGACGGCGAGCCGACCGTCATCCAGGAGTCGGAAGTTGCCCGGGTGCGGGTCGCCGTGGATCCGGGCCGCCCGGGGCGGGCTGGACAGCAGGAACCGGGACAGCAGCAGACCTGCCCGGTCCCGGTCGGCCTGGGTGCCATGGCGGGCTACGCCGGCCACCGACCGCCCGTCGACCCATTCCGAGATGAGCACGTGGCCGGCGACGTGCACCACCGCGGGGACCGTGATGTCAGGGTCGCCACGAAAGGCGGACGCGAAGGCGTCCTGGGCTTCGGCTTCCTGCGCGTAGTCGGTCTCGGCCATGACACGGGTGCTGAGCTGATGGAACAGCTCGTCCGCGTCGAGCGCGGGCACCACGACACGCAGCAGCGGTGCGAGCCGGTCGAGCTGTCGAAGGTCCGCGGCCAACGCCTGCCCGGCTCGCGGGTACTGCACCTTCACGGCGACCCGCCGGCCGTCGTGCCACATGGCGTGGTGCACCTGACCGATGCTGGCGGCCGCGGCCGGCATGTCCTCGAACGTGAGGAACTGCTGACGCCACGCCGGGCCGAGATGCTCGGCGAGCACGTGATGCAGGGTGCTGGTGGGCATGGCGGGGGCGGCTTCCTGCAACTTCGTCAGCGCTTCCCCGTAGGGCCCGGCGAGGTCGGGCGGCAGAGCTGCCTGCATGGTGGAGAGCCACTGCCCGCCCTTCATCGCACCGCCCTTGAGCTGCCCGAGGACGCTGAACAGCTGCTCGGCGGTCC
Source organism: Intrasporangium sp. Soil_C_50 (assembly GCF_057656595.1). Lineage (NCBI taxonomy): Bacteria > Bacillati > Actinomycetota > Actinomycetes > Micrococcales > Intrasporangiaceae > Intrasporangium > Intrasporangium sp. Soil_C_50. Next base: position 31,139 of record NZ_JBDGKB010000012.1, on the reverse strand, counting down.
GGGCCTGCACCTGCGCAGCAATGATCTCGGCGGGTTGCCCGCCCAGTCGTCGGCCCAGTCCCGCGTCGCGCCTGCCGAGGAACCCTGCCGGAACCGCGGCCAACCGGGCCCCGCGGACCAGAGCGCGCGTGGGGAGATCTGCCACGTTCCAGTCTGCGTTCGGAGCGGCACCGGTGTCCAAGCCCGAGCCTGCGCTGCCTGGTCGGCGCCCGGCCGGGCCACGAGGGCCTCGCACTCCGGCTAGTGAAGCTGAGCCCCCTCGGTTGCCAACAGAGGTTCCACGGTTCGCAACCGCGTGGGTGGGTACTCACCCTTCGTTCCGTTTGCGACGTAAGGGAGCAACAACCATGAACAACCTGAGTTCGACCTGGTCGGACATGTGGCACTCCGTGGTGCTGTTCGTGCCGAAGTTCATCGCCTTCCTGGTGATCCTGCTCGTGGGCTGGTTCATCGCCAAGGCCGTCGGCCGAGTCGTCGACAAGGTCCTCGAACGCGTCGGTTTCGACCGAGCGGTCGAACGTGGCGGCATCAAGAAGGCCCTGGCCCGCAGCCAGTACGACGCGTCGGCCATCGTCGGCAAGCTCGTCTACTACGCGCTGCTGCTGTTCGTGCTGCAGCTCGCGTTCGGCGTATTCGGGCCCAACCCGATCAGCACCCTCATCACCGACGTCATCGCCTTCCTGCCCAAGGCCATCGTGGCGATCATCATCGTCGTCGTGGCCGCCGCCATCGCCGCGGCGGTGCGCGAGCTGATCTCCAACACCCTCGGCGGGCTGTCCTACGGCCGGGTCCTGGCCAACATCGCCAGCATCTTCATCCTCGGCCTGGGCATCATCGCCGCCCTGAACCAGGTCGGCATCGCCACGACCGTGACGACGCCTGTCCTCATCGCGGTTCTCGCCACGATCGCGGGCGTCCTCATCGTCGGTGTCGGCGGCGGTCTGATCCGCCCGATGCAGTCGCGCTGGGAGCAGTACCTCGAGCGCATGTCGCAAGAGTCCGATCGCATCCGCGAGCAGGTGCAGCAGGCCCCGAGCGTGGCTGAGCAGGCCCGCGCGGCCAAGGACCGGTTCGACGGCAACGGCCACACCAGCGACGTCGGCCGCACCGTCCCGGCGGCTGCCGAGGCTCGCGCGAGCGACGACTTCTACCACGACCGCCCGGCAGGTGACGCGACGCAGGTGATGAACACCGAGGGCGGCTACGGCTACGACCCTCGCACCTGAGTTCGACTGCGGGACAAGGTTGGCCGCGCCATCTGGCGCCGCACCAACGCGCACCACCAGATCGACCAGATCACCAGCACCTCATCGGACGACGAGATCAAGGAGACGGGATGCAGATCGACAAGCAGCAGGTCATCGAGTTCCTCAAGAGCCGGGGCGACCAGGCCAAGGCGCAGCAGGCGGAGGACCAGCTGCCCGACCAGGTCGACACGGACCAGCACGCAGACCTGCTCGGGCAACTGGGCATCAACCCGCAGGAACTGATCGGTGGCGCCGCCGGGCTCGGTGGCATCGGCGACAAGCTCGGTTTCTAGCTCACGCCGAAACGAACGGGCCTGGACCTACAGGTGAGGGCGGGTCATCGGCGGCTGCCGGTGGCCCGCTCTCCGCATGCGCCCCGGCGCGCAAGAAACCCCGCTGTTCCGGTCCGCCGCCTGACGACTTCGCCATACGTCGCAGCGCGAGGAAGCCACGCCGGCTGGGGAGCGTCGTCGGGTGCGGGATGTCAGTCATGGGGGTGTTCCTTTCCGCTGGCGCGACCTGGCCCGGCGCGGTGTCCTGCGGGGTTTCGCCGCTGCGGTGACTGACTCGAGGTCAAGAGTCTTGACATGTGCCGACAGACGGGCGAGCAGATCAGTCAACTGCTCCCGCTCTTCGGCGGTGAAGATCGAGAATTCTGCGGCGTGCAGCGCGGTCACCTCGGCCAGAGCCCCCACGACATGTCCACGCCGACGTCGCAAGATGCCGCCCGAGCACCGAGGGCACCTCTCGCCCGAGAGTTGCCAACGCTCGGAAGAGCCGCTATGAGACGGGACTGGTTCCTGGCCAGAAGATGAGCAGCACGGCCCAGATCGCGCCGCCCACAAGGACGCCCAGCACTGCCCCCCTGCCGACGGCGGCGGCCCAAGGGCGATTGCGACCCAAGGCAAGCAGCAGCCCGCCCGCAGTGAGGGCCCCCGCCGCCACGAGCACCGTGTTGCCCACCAGGACCAGCCCGCCCCGCTCGTACGGCAAGTCGTTCCGGGCGGCCAGAAACGGCGCGCAAACGGCGAGCGCAGCCAGGGCCGTGGCGGCCATCACCTGGGTCCGATGGTGACGGGCGCCTCGGCAAGCGGGCGCGCCGCGTTCGGAGTCATGCCCGGTCTCGGTGCCGTTGCCCACGTTCGTCATGATGGCACGCTGTCTTCGGGCAGTACGGCGGTTGCCGACCCCGTTCATGAGGCCGGTTCCGCGCGCGCAACGGGCTGTCCCCAGGCTCACCGCCGGGCGGGCGCCGCGGCCGCGGGGCGAGAGCGGGCACCACGATCGTGTGTACCGGTCAGGTGGCCCTGGACCACGCGTCAGCTGGCCCGGGCGCTCAGGCGTTGTCGCAGGCCTGTGGCCATGGCAGCGACTGTCACGACGTCGATGAGTTCCCCGGCTGTCTCGGCCAGCCACCGACGGCGGACGGGGGCCATTCTCAGTCGGAGGAAGACTCGGGTGCCGGCGCCGGCCGGTTCCAGGGTGATGGACCAGGTGACCCTGGTGGCGCCGCGCCGCGAGGTGTAGACGATCGCGGTTGGCGGTTCGATGTGGGCGACCCGGAATGTTTCGTTCTTGCCGCCGTAGTCAGGAACGGTGTCGCCGACCTGCAGGTGCTGCCAGCGGTCTTGAATCTCCCAGGCGGCTCGCCTGGCGGCCGGTAGGAACCGTTCAAGGCCGACCGGCAGGTACCACCCGGCGCGCCTCTTGCCCAACTGGGCCAGCCAGGGCCACACCTGCAACGGCGGAGCGGGCAGCGTGAAGGCGCGGTCCATGACGACGTCGGCCGGGGCGATCAACTCGTCGCCGCGTCGCGGTGCGGCCCTTTCCGCGGCCGTGGCCGCGATGAATGCGAACATGCCTTGCCTATCGACGATGGTCGGCGAGCAATGACTCTTTCCGTACTCACCATCTTCCGGCCGCCTCCCGACCTGGCGCGATCCGCTCACACAGAACCCGCGTCACGCCTCCGCAAGGCGACCTTGCCGGCCTCGGCCCATGTCGCTGCAACCCCCACACGCCAACCGAGGAGTCCCCATGAGCATGAAGAAGACGCGGACCGTCGCAACCGCGGCGGTGCTCGCCATACTCGGCACGACCGCGGGCGCTGAGGCCGCAGGCGCGAGCGACTTCACCTTCGATTTCCCGGCCGGCACCGCGTGCGCTTTCCCGTTGCAGGTCGAGGGCACCTTGGGCAACACGATCGACCGCACGTTCACGGACGAGGCCGGAAACCCAGTACGCACGCTGTCGACAGGAACGGGTTCCGCCCTGACGTTCACGAATGAAACCACCCGCGCAACAGTGTCCCTGCCGTCGAACGGTGCAGTGACACGCACCACCTACCTCGCGGACGGCTCGACATTGAACGTGCTGAACGGCCACAACGTCCTGTTCCTGTTCCCGACCGACGTGCCTGCGGGTCCTTCGACGACCCTCTTCACTGGCCAGGTTGTGTTCACCGCAACACCGACCGGTGACTTCACGCTGCTCAGCACGCACGGCACCTCACGCAACCTCTGCGCCGAGCTGTCTCGATAGGTTCATCGACAGTACGGCTGAGCCGCCGAACTGCCCTCGCTCGCCCGGCGACATCGGCGGACCCAAAGGGCGCCAAACCACCGGTTTCGCTTTCTGTGCATCGGGACTACCGTCGAACCGAGATCGCGCCGAGCGCATCGTCGAGCCGACGGCGTGCGAAATGGGGTGCAATGGCTCGCTACCGGTTTCAGACCGACGACGTCGCCGACGCGGACGCCCGCCTGCGGGAGCAGCTCGACGCCACCATCACCCACGGCGCACCGCCCGTCCTGAACCCGGACCACCCCGTCTCCGCCGAAGCCGCCGCGAAGTGGGCACGCACGCTGGCCTTCGTGCAGGACCTGCTCGAGGAGCCGGACCTGGGCGAACTCGTCGCTGCCGCCGCCCGGCGGCTGCTCGCCGCGGTCACCCTCTCGGCCTTTCCGAACGATGCACCGCTGGACCCCACCACCGAGGACCGTCAGGACGCCCACCCGGACACGGTGCGCCGCGCCATCACGTTCATCGAGGCCGACCCGAGCGCCGACCTCACTGTCAGCGACATCGCCCGCGCCGCCTCGGTGACACCACGCGCACTCCAGCTGGCCTTCCGACGTCATCTGGACACCACCCCGATGGCCTACCTTCGGCGCGTCCGCCTCGATCTGGCCCGCCGGGAGCTGCAACAGGGGGATCCAGCCAGCCTGACGGTGACGGCAGTGGCAGGTCGGTGGAGATTCACCAGCTCGCGCTTCGCGCAGCTCTACCGGGACCTGTACGGGGAGTTCCCGAGCCAGACACTGCGCCCCGGACCGGCGGGCCGCGCGTCGTATTCCGGCGACGTGCCAGGTCCGGCTGGGTCGCAGGCGCAGTCCGACGACCTGCGTGCCGCGCTGGAGACCGCCCGCGTGGTCGGCATCGCCGTCGGCATCCTGATGGGACGTCACGGGATCACCGCCGAGGAGGCCTTCGCCCGCCTCGCACGGGCCAGCCAGAGCCGCAACACCAAGCTGAGCACGCTTGCCTCGGAGTTCGTACGCAGCGGGGAAGAGCCCCAGCCGGCCGACAGGAAGGGGTGACGGAGTCGAAGGCCGAGCTCGCTTGCCCTCGTCGGCCATCAGCGAGCGGATCCGCGTCACTTCGTCGCGAGGCGCCCACCGCGGCGCGGTGAGGGCAAACGAGGGCCGGCATGGGTCTCCCGGTCAATCGCTTCTCACCGGGTTCGCGGAATCGCCATCAGCGGTCAAGGCTGCGGGTGACAATGCGAGGTCAGATTCGCGGGCCTGGGCCCAACGGGTGAAAGGGTCCGGCCGACTCGTGCAGCTTCGCTCGATCTCAACCACCCCCGAGGGGGTACGCACCGGACTCTGGCGATCACCCCGGGCCATCGGCTGGGCCAGCGCCGTCCTCCTGGTCGTGACATCGCTGTCGGATGTGGCCACCAACCCGCAGGTCGCGGTGCTGACCCCCTTCCTCGGATTGGCGCCGCTGCTGGCCGCGTCTGCGTTGACGCCGCGGTCGACCACCGGATTTGCAGCCGCGGCGGTGGTCGTCGCGGCCGCGTCCGGACTGTGGAACGACTTCAGCGTCCAGTACGTCGTCCGGCTGGCCGACGTCGTTCTGGTCGGCGCGCTGTCGGTGCTGGTAGCCGTGGTGAGGGCGCGCCGCGAGGCGGATCTTCGGGACTCGCGCCGCATCGCCGGCGTGGCGCAGGAGGCGTTGCTGCCCGTGCTGCCCGCTCAGGTCGGCACTGTCCGACTCGCGACCCGCTACCACTCGGCCACGCGCACCGCCCAGGTCGGCGGCGACTTCTTCGACTTCGTCGCGGACGGTGGCCGACTCCGCCTCGTCCTGGGCGACGTCAGCGGCAAGGGCATCGGCGCCGTCACCCAGGCCGCTCGCGTGATCCGCGCCTTCCGCCAGTACGGCGCCAGCGAAGCTGACCTGCTAGCCGTGGCCCGCCGGGTCCACGACTACGTCACGCCCTTCTGGGACTCCGAACGCTACGCCACGGCGGTCTTCGTCGAGATCACGGACGCCGGCAGCCTGACGGTCGTCTCGGCAGGCCATCCTGCGCCCCTTCTCGTGTCCGCCACGAGCGTCCGCGAGCTTGCCGTGCAACCTTGCCTGCCCCTCGGGATCGGGCCGGCGGACCGCGCCACGATGCACCGGTGGAACACGACCGACCGGCTTCTGCTCTACACCGATGGGCTCGTAGAGGCCCGGAACGCGGCCGGCGGTTTCGTGGCGCGGGCCTCCATCGAGACGGCCCTGCGAGAGGTGGACCCCGATGCCTGCCTGGACCAGCTCCTGCACCTCGTGCAGGCCCACGCCGGCCGGTTCGACGACGACCTCGCCTTGCTCCTGCTGACCTATGCCTCGAGCGCCACCGCGGTCAGCGTGCCGGACGCATCCGACTCCCGGCCCTGACGCCCCGGCCTGGAGCAGCTCTCAGGGGAGCGGACCCTTGGGCCCGTGGTCCCTCTGGAACTGCACGGCCTGCTCGACAGGGTCCTCCGCGTTCTCCTGGCGCGAGTCCGCGGCACCGCCGTCGGTAGACCCCGAAACGGCGGAAGCGACCTTGTCGGTTGCGGTTCGGGCGGCATCGGCCACCTTGTCCGCCACGACCGGCCCTTGCTCGCGCACGAGCTGGGCACCCTGGTGCGCCTTCGCCTGCACGCGGGGGTCGTCCTTCAACTGGCCGATCGCGCGCATGAACTGCTCGTAGGGCGCCCGACCGGCCCGCGAGCCGAGGAGGAATCCAACCGCGCCGGCGGTGACGATGAGCAGTCTCTTCATGAGGCCTCCGTAGGTGGGGTCGGTCGCCCCAGGGGCGCCGACGGTCTCCCTCAGCCATACCCACCACAGCCCGGTTCGACCACCAAGGCCCTGCCGGGTCACTCCGCTGGGCGAGATCTTCGGGCTAGGGCACTGGCTGCACCTCGCCGGAATCGCCGACGACAGCAGACCCGGCGGAATACCGTTGTCGTGCAGGGCCCTTCGAGCGCCCACGTATCTGCGGGGCTCTTGGGGCCTCTGACTGGTGGTCCAGCCCCGGGGGCGGCCGCTCCACGGGGAATCTCCTCCCGGATTGGAGTCCCTCATGCCCCGCCACTCTCTCGCCTGCATCGTCCCGCCCGACCTGCTGGCCGCCATCGCCCGCGAAGCCGATCCCGAGCAGCGTCAGGCGTTGCTCGACACGCTCCAGCTGGACCACAGCTTCCGTCTCGTCCGGGCAGAGACCGCTGCTCGGACCATCGCCACGGGACGGGCCGTGGTCCCGCGCGTCGGGGCCGGCACCCCGAACCGCGCCATCTACAACCAGAACCACTCGACGGCAGGCACTCCTGGGACGTTGGTCAGGGCGGAAGGCCAAGGGCCGGCCGCGGACGGGTCTGTGAACCAGGCGTATGACAACTTCGGTCACACCTACAAGCTGTACTGGGACGTCTTCCACCGTGACTCGATCGACGACCAGGGCATGCAGATCGAGGGACTCGTCCACTTCGGCACCAACTACGACAACGCCTTCTGGGACGGCGCCGGGCACATGTTCTTCGGCGACGGCGACGGCAAGATGCTCACCGACACGACCAAGGGCACCGATGTCGTCGGTCACGAGCTCACCCACGGGGTGACCCAGCACGAAGCCAACCTGCTGTACTCCGGACAGTCCGGCGCGCTCAACGAGTCGGTGTCCGACGTCTTCGGTTCACTCGTCAAGCAGTACCACCTTGGCCAGGACGCAGCATCCGCTGACTGGCTCATCGGCGCCGACATCGTCGGCCCGCAGCTGGCCCCCGCGCTCAGGTCGATGAAGGCGCCCGGCACCGCGAACCCGTACGACACGCAGCCCTCGACCATGGGCGGCTATGTGCACACCACGTCCGACAACGGCGGCGTCCACACCAACTCGGGCATCCCCAACCATGCCTTCTACGTCATCGCGACGAGCATTGGCGGTAACGCCTGGGAGGCGGCGGGGCAGATCTGGTACGACACGCTCGTGGACCCGAGACTCAGGCCGAACTCCACCTTCGCCAAGTTCGCCTCGCTCACGCTCCGCTCCGCCCGCGCTCGCTACGGCGCGACGAGCACCGAGGCCGCGGCGGTCAAGGCCGGGTGGGACGCGGTCAAGGTGAAGGTTCGCTGATCTGCGGCCGGTCTGCGGCTGACCTGCGTCCGCGCTGGCCGGTCCGCCGACCTCCTGAGACATCAGGCTTTGGTGCGACCTCGGCCCGCGCGCGGGCAGTCTCTTGACGCAGCGCCTGAGAACGCGCACTCGTCTCGCGCGCCGACATCCGCACCGCCTGGGAGTTGAGCGCGGCCACTTGAGCAGCGCGCTTCACCTCGTGCACGACGCGCGCCGACGAGCGGAACGACCTCTCCACACGGTCGAGCTACCCAGTATCCGGGGGCGCAGACAGGCGCCAGCGAATCCCTGCAGTTCTGGCGGCACTCCGCGCATTGTGGGACATGAGCCGGTGGGCATCCGGTGCGCGCCGGTCCTGGGATCACATGTCCTGGTCGGGCGTCTCCTCCGTCGCGATGACGTGCATGACGGCGTTGATGAGGGCGAGGTGGGTGAACGCCTGCGGGAAGTTGCCGAGATGGCGCCCGGTGTGCGGGTCGATCTCCTCGCCGTACAGCTCGAGGGGACCCGCGAACGACAGCAGCTTCGCGCACAGCTCGTGGGCCCGTTTCGTCTCGCCGATCTCTGCCAGCGCTGACACCAGCCAGAAGGAGCAGATCGTGAAGGTGCCCTCCTCGCCGGTGAAGCCGTCGTCGGTCTCGTCGACGCGGTAGCGCAGCACCAGTCCGTCCACGGTGAGCTCGTCCGCGACCGCCAGCACGGTCGCCCGGATCCGCGGGTCGTCGGCCGGCAGGAACCGCACCAGCGGCGCGAGCAGCAGCGACGCGTCCAAGGCGTCCGTGTCGTAGTGCTGCACGAGCACCCCTCGCGCGTCGACGCCGTGGGCGAGGATGTCCTCCTTGATCTCCTCGGCAGCCATCTGCCACTCGGCGGCCTGCGAGTCGTGGCCGATCATCGAGGCCAGGCGTGCTCCGCGGTCGACGGCGACCCAGCACATGATCTTCGACGACGTGAAGTGCCTGAGGTCCCCGCGCACCTCCCAGATGCCGGCGTCCGGCTCGCGCCAGTGCTTCAGCGCCGCCTCCACCTGCTTGCCCAGGATCGGCCAGATGCGCCCGTCGAGGTGGTCGGCCACCTTCGAGTGCAGGTACACCGAGTCGAGCAGCGCCCCCCACACGTCGTGCTGCACCTGGCTGTGCGCCGCGTTGCCGATGCGCACGGGTCGCGACGCGGCGTACCCGGGCAGGTGGTCGAGCGTCGACTCCGGTAGGTCCCGCTCCCCACCGATCCCGTACATGATCTGCAGGTCGTCGTCCCGCTCGGCCACGTCGGCGATGAACGAGAAGAAGTCCACGGCCTCCCAGTCGAACCCGAGGGAGTAGAGCCCCCACAGCGCGAACGTCGCATCCCGGATCCACGTGTAGCGGTAGTCGTAGTTCCGTTGCCCGCCAGGGGTTTCCGGCAGCGACGTCGTCGCGGCAGCGGCGACCGCGCCACTGGGGCTGTACGTCAGTCCCTTGAGGGTCAGAGCACTTCGCTGCAGGTAGGTGCGCCACGGGTGGTCGGGGAAGCGGCCCCTCGCAAGCCAGTGCTGCCAGTGGTGTGCCGTCCACTCCAGGCGGTCGTGCGCCTGCGCACTGGTCATCGGCGGCGGCACCGCACCCCACGACAGGGCGACGAACCGCTCGTCCCCTTCCTTCAGCAGGGTGCGGGCGGTGGCCTGACCGCCCTCGAACCCGAGACGGAAGTCCGTCGTGAGATGCAGCGTCACTCCCGCACCTTCGGCGTTGCCCCACCCCTCGTGGTAGCCGGCGTCGCCGTAGTCCCACCGCACCGGCGTGCGCCCGTAGTCGAGCACCGGCTCGCACGCCATCACCGTCTGGACCTCGCCCGACACGCAGCGGACCGTCCGCAGCAGGGTGTGCTCGGCGTCGTAGTCCATGGGCGTGCGGTGGTGCTTCTCCGACACGCCGTCGTCGTGGTGCCACGGACCGATGAGCAGGACGTCGCGCACGATGATCCATCCCGTCGAGGTGCCCCAGCTGGTCTCGAGGATGTTCGTGCCCGGCAGGTACCGCCGCGCCGTCGGCACGCTGACGTCGGACGGCCCCAGCCGGAAGCGTCCCGCGTGCCGCCCGAGAAGGGCCCCGAACATGCTCGGCGAGTCCAGCCGGGGGATGCACATCCAGTCGATGTCGCCGCCCGGCGCGACGAGGGCTGTCACCTCACCGTCCGACAGGAACCCGTAGTCGGCGATGGGCACCGTCTTGACGTGGCCCTCCGGTGGAGTCTGTGCCAGCGCGTCGACCGATGCGTCCATCACCACAGAGTCCCCCGGCGCCGAGAGACGGACAAGAGCCTCGGCTCACCGGCCTTCGTTTCGACCGCCGACGCGTACACCTTGGTGACCCTCATGGCGAAGGAGCCGGACCGACGGCCTGCGCGATTCGGCCCGCCTTCCCATCGCAGGCGGTCACACAGCGTTCGCGCTCACAGCAAGCCGCCGAACAGCGCGACTATGCTTTTCAGCCCACGATACGTGTCGGCGTCGGGACGAGGTGGTGTCCTCATGTGCCCCAATCCAGAATCCAGCCCGGCCGCGGCCACGGTGCCTCAGCTCGCAGCAGCACCGGTGGAATCCGAGGAGCTGGCCTCCCTGCGCCATCAGGTCAGAGATCTGCACCATGCGCTCGAGACGTCCCGCGTCATCGGCATCGCCATCGGCATCCTGATCGAACGACACGAGTGCTCGGTGAACGAGGCGTTTGACGTGCTGGTGGCGGCGGCCCGGACTCGAGAGGTCAAGGTGCGCGATCTGGCGGCCGATCTCGTGTTTCGCGGCGAGAAGCTGCTCGGCCGATAGAGGGCGGACAGGGCCGGCGCCCCTGCACAAGAGCCTGAGCCGGCTGCGCGGCTGCCCCGGCTGGAGCCGCTCCGTGACGCTTCGAGACGCTTCGAGACGCTTCGATCGAACGCGAACGCGGCGACGTTCGACCCGGTCGGCTCGAAGGTCGAGAGATAGGATTGCGAGAGTCGATCACGAGCCGATGCGAGATGCACGTCCCCCCTGTGCGGCGGGTGGGCGCCGCGATGGAGAGTGGGATGGATGGCCGTATCAGGTCCAGCGGCGTCGCCGCGGACTTCGAGCTGCTGAACGAGTTCCTGGGCTCCGGGGTGGATCGCACAACGGCGCTGGGAAGGCTGGTCACGCTCGCCGTCTCGAACGTGCCGGGCTGCGACTGGGCAACCGTCACGTCGTGGCCCGCCGAGCGGGAGCCTCGCAGCCTGGCCAGCTCGGACTCGGTGGCCCTCGGCGTCGACGAGCTCCAGTACGCCTTGGGAGAAGGCCCCTGCGTCGACGTCTTCGCGCGGGACGAACCCGTGTGCATCCCAGACCTGATGCGCGAGGCGCGGTGGTCGCGTTTCTGCGAGGCAACGTTCGACCAGACCCCGGTCCGCGGCGTCCTCTCGTTCCACGTGGCCGACCCGCCGCACCGCGTGACGCTCAACCTCTACAGCTCACGTCCGGCGGTCTTCGGTACCGAAACCCTCAGCCTCGCAGCGCTCTTCGCGGCGCACGCGCGTGTCCTGCTCCACGACGTCAGTCGCGCGGACGCGGCCGCCAACCTCAAGCAGGCCCTCACCACGAGCCGCCAGGTCGGCGTGGCGATCGGCATCATCATGAACACCCACAACGTCACCGAGGACGCGGCCTTCATCATGCTGCGACGCACCAGTCAGGCCCTGAACCTCAAACTGCCCGACGTCGCAGCCGATGTGACGAGAACCGGCGAGCTGCCGAGGTAGCCGGACGTCGCGGCGGGAGGGGCTCAGCTGCTTGCGTCCCGTTCCCGTTCCCACCAGATCTGCGCCAGGACGCGCCGTTCGGGCAACGGCATGGCCCACAGCCCGTTGAGGTAGGCGTCGAACTCCCAGAAGTCGCACCGGCCGCCGTAGCTCGCGAAATCGAGCCACAGGTCGTTGCCGGTGCAGCGTCCCTCACGCACCGACACCAGAAGTCGACCCCCGAGGGACGCGCCCTCATCGTCGCTGAGTCGCTCCGGCAGCTCGCACCGGTCCTCGTCGATCGGGCCGCCGCCCGCAACCCGATCCACATGCAGTGAGCGCACCTCGGCAAGGCGCCGTTCGGCGGCCTGCGCGCGAGACGTCGCCGCAGCGAGGCGCTCGTTGGCTCGCCGGACGTCCTCCTCGTCCAACGAGGAGGCGCCTTGCAGACCGACGAGCCGCTCACGACACTCCACCGCCCGCGCCTCTGCGGCGCTGGCGGCCAGACGCAGCTGCTCGATGCGGCTGGGGAAGCCCACGGCTCCAGTATGACGGAGGAGCGGTCGAAGTGTCTGTGCCTGCGCCGCGCGTGCGCGACTAGGCTGGGCGGTAAGAGGCGGAGTGGTGGAGCAGCGCGGTGGCCCCGTCCCGGTGGACTACCTCGAGGAGCAGTTGATGGCGGACCGGGAGTCATCCCAGACCAAGCGCGACGTCGTCGTGGTCGGCGCATCGGCAGGGGGCGTCGAAGCGCTGCGTGCCATGGTCGCGAGCCTGCCACCAGACCTGCCCCTCACCGTGATCGTGGTGCTCCACGTGCCGGCCTACGGACGAAGCGTCCTGCCCGACATCCTCAGCCGCTCGGGCCCGTTGCCGGCGCGACACGTCGCCGCTCCGACGGAGCTGGTACCGGGCGAGATCCTCGTCGCACCACCCGACAGGCACCTGGTCGTCAGCGGAGGCCACGTCGTCCCGACGAGCGGGCCCACCGAGAACGGCCACAGACCGGCGATCGACGTGCTCTTCAGGTCGGCTGCCCGCGTGCTGTCCCAGCGGGTCGTCGGGATCGAGCTCTCCGGAGTGCTCGACGACGGGGCCGCGGGAATGTGGGCGATCCGCAACCGCGGGGGGCTGGTCGTCGTCCAGGACCCGGCCGACTGCCTGTATCCGGAGATGCCCCAGAGCGTCATGGAGGCCGTCGGGGCCGACCACGTCGTCCGCGCCTCGGAGATCGGCGCGCTTCTCGACGTCGTCAGTCGACAGCACGTGTCGGTCGTGTCGATGTCCCCGCCGTCACACCTCATGCTGGCCGAGACGGACATGGCACAGATGGAGGAGCACGTCATGGATGTTGCTGACCGTCCCGGAGAACCTGCCGGGTTCTCCTGTCCCGACTGCGGCGGCACGCTCTTCCAGCTACGCGAGGGCGAGATGGCGCGCTACCGATGCCGGGTCGGACATGCGTGGACGACGAAAGGCCTGATCGGTGAGCAGTCGGTGCAGGTCGACAATGCCCTGTGGATCGCCTTGAGGACGCTGGAGGAGAAGGCCGCCCTGGCCGACCAGCTGGCCGATCGCTCCCTCGAGAGCGGCAGCGTGCTGACGGCGGGACGCTTCCGCGAGCAGGCCGACGACTCTCGCGAGGCGGCGAAGCAGGTGCGCCAGCTCATCGAGGCACGACCGACGCCGGCGATGGAGCTCGTCGATGAGTGAGCGCTCCCAGCATCCGCGGGACGAGGTCGCCGACGGCGTCGAGGTCGAGGGAGCGGACGGGGTCGAGGCGACCGACACCTCGGACGCGGAGGCGTTCGAAGGTCTGCTCGTCTACCTCAAGGAGGCGCGCGCCTTCGACTTCACCGGCTACAAGCGTCCGAGCCTGCTGCGACGGGTGCGGCACCGCATGCAGGTGGTCGGCTTCGACTCGTTCGACTGCTACCAGGACTACCTCGAGGCCAACCCCGACGAGTTCGTCGCGCTCTTCAACACCATCCTCATCAACGTCACGAGCTTCTTCCGGGACCGCGACTCGTGGGAGCACCTGAGCAACCGCCTCGTTCCGGCCCTGCTGGAGTCCTCCGATCACGACATCCGGGTCTGGAGCGCCGGATGCGCCAGCGGCCAGGAGGCGTACTCCCTGGCGATGGTGCTGACCGAGGCCATGGGCCTGGAACAGTTCCGCGAGCGGGTCAAGATCTACGCGACGGACGTCGACGAGGAGGCGCTGGCCTACGCGCGGGCGGCGACGTACACCGAACGCGAGATGAGCAGCGTGGACCCCGAGCTGCGCCAGAAGTACTTCGAGCCCGGCCCCCAGGGGATGGTGTTTCGGCAGGACCTGCGTCGCAGCGTGATCTTCGGCCGCAACGACCTCACCCGCGATGCACCCATCTCCCGGATCGACCTGCTGACCTGCCGCAACACGCTGATGTACTTCAACGCCGAGACCCAGTCGCGCATCCTGTCGCGGCTCGCCTTCGCGCTGAAGCCGGAGGGCACCTTGTTGCTCGGCAAGGCAGAGATGCTGCTCAACCACGCCGACAGCTTCATCCCGGTCGACCTCAAGCGCCGCCTCTTCCGTCGCAGCACCGTACCCGCGACGGACCCGGCCATGATGGCCCGCCAGCCGGTGCCGGTCATGCGATTCGCGATACCCGACGCCCTGCACAGCCTGCGCAGCGATGCCTTTGCCGTGGCGCCGGTGGCTCAGTTCGTCGTCGACGTCCACGGCACCCTGGCGATGGTCAACGAGTCGGCCAAGAGGTTGACCCGGCTCGCGGACTCCGACGTGGGTCGCAAGTTCGTGGACCTGGACCTGTCGTTCCGCCCGGTGGAGCTGCGAGCGGCATTGCAGGAGACCCGCGAGAGCCGGCAGCAACGCCGGATCCCGGACGTTCGCTGGCCCCGCTCCGACACGGCGCGCTACGTCGACATCGACCTGATCCCGCTCCTGGACCACCGCGAGGGGTACGCCGGCACGCTGATCACCCTGACCGACGTCACGCGCTACCACCAGGTGCACCACGAGCTCGAGCAGACGACCAAGCAGCTGCAGGCGGCGTCGGAGGAGCTCCAGTCGACGAACGAGGAGCTGGAGACCACCAACGAGGAGCTCCAGTCGACCGTCGAGGAGCTGGAGACGACCAACGAGGAGCTGCAGTCGACGAACGAGGAGCTCGAGACCATGAACGAGGAGCTCCAGTCGATGAACGACGAGCTCCAGGGCGCCAACGAGGAGCTGCGCGAGCGAAGCACGCAAGTTGCGGAGCTCAACGACTACATGGAGTCGATCCTCGGCAGCATGCGCTCGGCCGTCATCGTGCTCGACCGGCAGCTGACGATCCGGACCTGGAACAAGAACGCGCAGGACCTCTGGGGGGTTCGCGCCGACGAAGCCGTCGGTGTCCACCTGCTCACGCTCGACATCGGCCTGCCGATCAACGAGCTCAAGCCGTTGCTCCACGCGGTGCTGTCCGACAGCGCCGACTCCCAGCACATCGGGCTGGACGCCATCAACCGGCGAGGGCGACCCGTACGGCTCAGCATCACTGCGACACCTCTCGTGTCACCCGAGGCCAAGCCGACCGGCATCCTCCTCGTCATGGATGCGGAGCCGATCGACTGATCGACGACAAGGCCAGCTCGTCGCGTGGTCAGAGCTCGGCGGCGTGCTCGCGTTCGAGACGCGCGGCCCGCCGGTCTCCCGCTGCGGCCTCGCGGTGGGCCTGCGCCTCCTGACGGAGGAGAGCAGCATGCACCTCGTCGACGCGGACCGCGAGCGCCTCCTTGGCGGTGGCCGCGTGATCGTGTGCATCGGCCGCACGCTCGTGCGCAAGGCTGGAACGCGTGTGCGCCAAGCGGGCCCGGTGCATCGACTGCTCGGCCGAACGCTCGGCGTCCTTGACGTCGTCCTCGGTGGTGGGCGCACCCGCCATGAGGCGCTGGCGACGTGCGATCAGCTCCCGAATTCGCTGGGCGGCGGCGGCGGCGGCCACACGAGCCGAGTCCTCCACGTAGCCAAGTTTATCGTCGACGCGCCGTCTCGGCGGGCGGGCCTCACACGAAGGCAGGTTTCCGTCGGCCCGACGATCACCTGAACCGAGTCTGGCCAGACACCGGTCCCAGGGTCGGGCCGCCGGCCGACCCTGCCGGACCGAGCCAGGCCGTATGCTGCGCTCGTTCCGTGCGTCCGACAGGGGGGACCCGTGTTCTCGTATGCCCGTGCGCGTGGCCGGCTGGCCGCGCTCCTCGCCATGGGGGTCGCGGCGACCACCGTCGCCATGACCGCGCCCACGGCCCAGGCCGCGGACGACGTCGTCGCGCCGCGGCTGGACGCGATCACCTTCACGTCGCCGTCGACCGTCCGGCCCGGCGACCGGGTGACGATCTCCTACTCCGTCACCGACGCGTCGCCGACGGTGTCGGTCCTGGCGTCCTTCCTCGACGGGGCGCAACGCCGCACGGAGTGGGCCTTCGGTCGCGACCTGCCGCTCAGCGGGTCGGCGTCGACGACGGTCCCCGACGGGATCGCCAACACGACGGCCTACCTCTCCGAGGTCACGGTGACCGATGCGTCGGGCAACCGGGCGACCTACAGTCAGTTCGGGGTGACGTGCGTGCCCGACTGCCCGGGTGCCGCCGCGGTCAGGCTCGATCACTCGCTCGTCGTCACCGGTTCGACTCCCGACACCACGGCTCCCGTTCTGACGTCGCTCGCCGTGCCGACGCCGTCCGTGGCCGTCGGGCAGGTCGCCCGCCTCGAGATCGACGTCGACGACGCCAACCCGCCCGTCGGACCCACGGAGTCCGCGGCGGAGGCCGTCCTCACCAACGGGAGCCAGTCGTTCGGGCTGCTCGCCGACCCCACCGACCGCCGCGGCGTGGTGGGGGTCGTGCCTCCGACGGTCCCGAACGGCACCTACTCGCTCAGCTACGTCGTGCTGCGCGACCTCGCCGGCAACTCCTCGACGTACCGCAGGTCGGGGTCGGTTCAGGTGAGCCCGGCCGGCACCACCGGGCCGACGACGCACACGCTGCCCTTCGCGACGACGACCATCACCGTGACGGGGTCGTCCGCGGACTACACGCCACCGGCACTGACCTCCATCGGGTCACCGCAGACCTACTTCGTCGCCGGGTCGACGGCGACCGTGTCGTACACGGCCGCCGAGGAGTCGCTCGCGTCCGTGACAGTCCAGTACTACACGAGCTACGCACCGGACGGTCCCACCTACTGGGACCTGGTGGCGACGCCGACGTCCGCGGGTGTCGCGTCCGGACCCGTGCCGTCGGGAACGGCGAACGCCTGGTACGTCCACGCGGTCGTGCTCCGCGACAAGGCGGGCAACTGGACCGAGTACGACCGGGCCGGTCACGTGAGCTGCAACCGGAGCTGCGCGTCCAGCCACGGCATCGACCTCGCCGCCCTCGACCGCACGGTCGCCACGGTGCCCGCCGCCCCGTCGTGGACCGGCGCGACGGGACTCAGCGGCTCTGCCCGGGTGCAGTGGAACCAGCCGGACTCCGACGGCTGGAGCGCCGTCACGGGCTATGTGGTCACCGTGTCGCCGGGTGGCAGGACCTACACGGTGGCGGCCGGCGCCCGCTCGCTCACGGTGCCCGGTCTCGCGAACGATGCGGCGTACAGCTTCTCGGTGCGAGCCCGCAACGCCGTGGGGCTCGGTCCGGCCCGCGTCGCCAAGACCACCCCGCGGACGCAGCGCCGCCTGTTCCTCACCGTCGACGTCAGCAACGACAGGCGCGCCGACATCATCGGCGTCACCCGTGGCAACGTCGCCTACATCTACCGCGGCAACGGCGTCGGGGGCATCTCGGGCGGCACGCGCGTCGGGGGGAGCCTCGGCGACCTGCGCACGCTGCTGCCCGCCCTCGCCCGGCCGAACGACGACTTCTTCGGCGGCAACCTGCTCGCCGTCAGCTACTCGGGTTACGACGAGGCCTGGTGGGCCTACAACGGCAACCGGCTCGCGCCCGCGAACTCGATCTTCGTCTCGAGGTTCAACGCCTACCGGCAGGTGGTGACACCCGGCGACTTCAACGGCAACACCCGCGCCGACGTGCTGACGATCGCCGACAACGGTGACATGTACCTGTGGGTGAACAAGGACTGGACCCACTTCTACAGCCCCAAGAAGGTCGGCAGCGGCTGGCAGTCCTACCCGATGGTCGTCGGTGTCGGTGACCTCGACGGCGACCGCCGCAACGACCTCGTCGCCCGCCGCACCGACGGCACGCTGTGGCTCTACAGCGGCAACGGTGCCGGAGGCTTCCGCTCCCGCAAGCAGATCGGCACGAGCACAGGGTGGAAGGGCTACACGCAGCTCGCCGGCATGGCCGACCTCACCGGCGACGGGCGGGCGGACCTGCTCGCCCTCGCACCCAACGGCTACCTCTACGTCTACAAGGGCAACGGGCGGGGCGGCTTCGCCACCAACCGAGTTCGCGTCTCCACCGGCTTCGGCGCGTTCGTCTGAACGGTCCGGCCGTTCGAGGCCGGCCGGACCGGCGGCGCGAGGTGACCGCCGCGTGCTTCATCCACCGCAGTCCGCTCGTGGCGAGATCTGCCGTGGACGGGTCGGGCCGCTAGTAACGCAGGTGGCGCAGGTAGCGCTCCGGCGCCTCGAGGAAGCGGCGGTAGTGCTCCACGACGTCGAGATCGTCCCACCTTCGTTGGTGGACGCCTTCCGCGTCGAACTCGAGGATCAACGCCCCTGGGAGCCTCGCCACGATAGGCGAATATGTCGCGAGACGAGGACTTGGACGCCTGGCTGTGAGACGAGCTGGATGAGGGCCCCGACCAGGGCGAGCTGCGCCGTGACGGAGAGCCCGGCCCGGGCGAGGTCGAGTCCGTGCCCGAGAACGTGGGCGATCGGCGCGAGCGTCGCCGGCCACTGCTCCTCAGCCAGCGTGGCGCCTCGTGACCGCACGACACGACGGACCGGCAGCGGTGCCGTCCAGTCGTCGCCCACGGAGCCGAATATGGGACCGGTCAGCGAGCCGGGCCACGATCTCCTCGCTGGTGAGCGCATCAGACGCTGCGAGTCCGGATATCAGTCCGCGACGGGTTCCCAGACGAGCTCCGCCACGTCCATGACGAGATCAGCTTCGCCGGCGTCAACCGCCGGCGCCCTGACCTCACCGACGCAGACGCACACGACGTCGTTGAGGCGGCGGTACCGGTCATCGTCACTCAGATGCGTGACCGAGCCGACGATCTGTCGACGCCCCGCCGGGTATGCGCGTCCGTACCCGTGGCACTCCATCATGATCGTCGCACCGTCGTCGGTCTCGATGACCGCCCGGATGTCAGGGCAGAAGGGGCCTTCGGGGGTTCGTCGACGCGGGTAGTTGGATCCTCGGAAGAGGCCCGTGAGGCCGCCTTCGCAGCGGCCCTCAGCGATGAAGAAGAACTGCTGCCAGCCACCTTCGAGCTCGATGCCCCAGCCGTCGGGATAGGTGAACCGGACCCGGTACAAAGGCTCGAGTCTCATCAGCGTCCGCTCTCCTGCTCGGCACTCACCTGGCCCCCCGGTCCATGCTCGTCCCTCCTTCGCATCGACACGCGGAATTGTCGCGACGCACTGGCGCAGGCCTTCGGCCCGACCGGTGGGACGAGACACGCATTTCGGATCGCCGCGCCTTTTCGCCCAGCGATGGTCCCGATAGCGCGCAACACCATCGAGGCACGCCGCAGGCTCAGCCGGCAGCGTCCCGGTGGCGGACCAGCTCCACCACCCGGCCGATGTTCAGCGTCCAGCCGACGCCGAACACCCGCGGGTTGATGACGTGCACGTTGTCCGGGTTCCACATCCGCTCCTTGATTCGAGCGAACGTGGGCATTCGAAGGTCGTAGGGCACGAAACCGAGGGAACCGTGCCACTGGCGCTCCTGGGCGGGCGTTCGTAGCTCTTTGACGACAGCCGCGACCGCGAGGCCCACCGTGGCCAGGCGGATCAGCTTGATGAGGTTCAACTGGGTCTTTCCCTCGCGGTGCGATGTCATCCCGACTCCCTGGTGCGCGGCGGTCACCTCTATCGTCCACCCGTCGGCCGTCGATCACGTGGGATCTCGTCGTCAGATCCTCTGTGGCTCCCCCCTGAAACAACTACCTGCTCCCGCGGTTCCATGCAGAAGGACTCTGACGCAAGCAGATTCGGGAGGATGACAGCCCCTCTGGTGTATCGGCAGCACGAGCGACGGGGATGCCCGTACGGCGCTGCTCGACCCTCGCCGTAGAGTTGCGGGGTCGGTTCCAGTCGAGAGGATCGCGCCATGACCGGTGCCAGCTCGGTGAGTGAGGCAGTCAGGACCGCGTTGAACCACAGCCAGGTCATCGATCTCACGACCACTGGTCGCCGGACTGGTCTACCTCGGCGTATCGAGATCTTCTTGCACCACGACGATGACGAGCTGTTCATCACGGGGATGCCTCGGGCTGATCGCACCCGTGACTGGATCTACAACGTCCAGGCCGATCCGCACGTCGTGCTGCACCTGAAGCAGTCAGAGGTTGTCGATGTGCCTGCGATAGCGCGAGTCGTCACCGACCCTGACGAGCGCCGTCCGTACATCGAGGCCGCCGCCAGGCGTTGGCGTCGCACGGATGTCCCGGAGATGATGCAACACAGTCCGCTCATCGTGCTCACGGTCGACGACACCAGCGACACCCAGCCGAGCCTGTAGCGGCTTTGCAGGAAGGCGCAGTGAGGCACCACGCCCCCTGACGACCTCGCCAGTCCGCCGCAGACCCGGGCGTACGCGCAAACGTGTTCACCATCGAGTGGCACGGTTTGGGGCTCGTCGAGCTGGGATCGTCAGCCAGAGCTGTGTCCGCGCAGCGACCGTCGAGCGACAACCGCAATGAAGGCCTTGTCGGTCAACGCGTAAACGACTGCGGCCGCCACAATCTGCAACGCAAGGCTCAGCGGTCCAGCACTGACGTGTTGAACGATGCCCATGGCCACCAGCGCCAAGCCGTAGGCGGGCACATAGATTTTCCACCTCAGCGTCCGCTGAGCAGTGCTGCGCGCGTGGAGCTCCGCCGGCATGAGGCAAACGCTACGTGGTGGACCGCATCAGGACCGGCTTATCGTGCAGGCTCGGTCACCGGTTTGGAGCCACCGGCCGATCGCTCACGGGTGTGATCTGGCACGTCGTGACGCCGGCGCCCGGCTTGAGAAACGCCTGCAGGTGCGCGACGTCGTCGGTCTCGACCACGAGGTAGGTCGTGTGTTGGGGAAAGGCCAGCCAGTAACCGTGAATGGTCACGTCGGGATGGTCGCCGTCGAACAAGGAGCGGGAGCCGCCCTTGCCGTACGGGCAGTCAGCCGGGGCGTGCGATTGCGTGATGTGGAACAGCATGGCACTCCTCCGTCGTCCCTGCGCCCAGTCGGACGCGGCCCGAGGAGTCGAGTCTAGCCGCGGCTCTGTGCCGCTGGGCGCGCTCGAACGAGGATCCGTCGGCGCTTCGCGCGCGGGCGCCTGCACCTCCAGCCGACGTCTGCACAGCCGCCACCGAGGCGAAGTCGGTGCTCGTGCAGATGCCGTCTGCGGGAGCATCCACACCCCGGGTCACGGTGACGTCAGCGTTCGGGGCCGCATCGTGGCTGTTGACCTTGACCTGGGCGACGAACGTCCCCTGGCCGGCACTTGTCGGGGAGACGATGACGCGGCCGGTGCCCTGCCCCGTTGCGGCGGTCAGCACGCTCTGCGCGCCGCCCTCAGGCAACAAGGGCTGTTGTGTGGTCATATTTCCGGCTGACTGCGAATCTTCTGCCATTTCAACCGAATTCACCTTCATCGATGACACGCTGCAACCGCAGTGTCGCCGCGGGCGAGGCTTCGGCTGGTCCCGCCGTCGAAAGTCAGCCCCGACGGCTGAGCCCTCGTGGTGGTGCCGCGGCCAGCATGGTCCGGGGGCGTGGTGGTTGCACGGGGGTGGTCGCGCAGGCGAGGAGGCGGAGATGACCGCGGTGATCTGCGTCTTCGCGCTGCTGGTGATCGTGTTCGTCAGCCTTTCGGCTCGGTTGACCCGGGCCGACCTGACCGGACCGCTCACCTTCCTGGTCGCGGGTGGCGCCCTCACCGTCTCGTCCTGGGCCGGGCTCGGGGGTGAGGGTGCGGCGATCCGGTCACTGGCCGAGGTGACCCTGGTGCTCGTGTTGTTCCACGATGCCGCCGACCTCCAGCCGCGGGAGCTCCGTTCGGATTCTGCGTTCACCGTGCGCCTGCTTCTCGTGGGGCTTCCCTTGACCATCGGTGCTGGGTACCTGGTGGCGCGTGCCTTGTTCCCGCAGGTCGGTGTGTGGCTGACCCTGCTTCTGGCGGCCGCGTTGGCGCCGACCGACGCCGGGCTGGGCGCCGCGACGGTCCTCAACCCCGTGGTGCCGGCGCGGGTGCGTCGGATCCTCAACGTCGAGAGCGGCCTCAACGACGGCCTGGCTACCCCGGTGGTCCTGTTCGCGATCGCTGCGGCCTCCGGGTCGGCGGGCGGCGCACATGAGCCTGGCCTCGCGGCCGCAGCGCTGGAGATCGCCGTTGGCACACTCGTCGGGGCGATGGTGGGCTACCTCGCCGGCCGGCTGGTGGAGCTGGCCCGCAGCCGCACGTGGGCGGACCGTGCGCTGCTTCCCCTGGCGACAGTGGCGGTGCCGCTGCTCTGCTACTACGGTGCGCACGGCCTCGGAGGCAACGGTTTCATCGCCGCCTTCGTGGCCGGGACCGCCTACGCCGCGAGCCAGGCGAGTGCCACCGATGTTCACGACACGGTCGGCTTCACCGGGCTGACGTCCACGTTCATGGCCTTCGGCGTCTGGATGGTCTTCGGTGCCGTGGCGGCGAGGCACCTCGCACAGGTCGTCACGTGGCAGAACCTCACGTACGCAGTGCTGTCGTTGACGCTCCTACGCATGGTCCCTGTCGCCCTGGCGCTGCTCGGATCCCGACTTCGACCTCAGACCGTCGTGTTCGTCGGGTGGTTCGGCCCCCGAGGGCTCGCGTCGATCATCTTCGCCCTGATCGCCTACGAGTCGCTCGATGCAGACCCCGCGGTGGCCACGGTCCTGGGCACCATCGCCACGACGGTCGTCCTCAGCGTCGCCGCGCACGGCATCACGGCGTCGCCCTGGGCGCAGCGTTACGGGTCGTGGGCGGGGAGGACCCACCCAGCCGTCGAGTCGGCCGCTTCGGTCGAGCCGGTACGCCGCCACGGGCACGTCGGTCCGCACTCCACGGCAGCTGGCCCCGACCGCGGTGGGTCTGCCGCGCCTGAACGCCCAGA
Organism: Intrasporangium sp. Soil_C_50; assembly: GCF_057656595.1. NCBI lineage: Bacteria > Bacillati > Actinomycetota > Actinomycetes > Micrococcales > Intrasporangiaceae > Intrasporangium > Intrasporangium sp. Soil_C_50. The sequence continues at coordinate 8,200 of NZ_JBDGKB010000012.1, read as the reverse complement.
CGTTGAGCGCCGATAGGTCCGGCCGAGGGGATGCCCCGGTCCGCCACGCCCACCGGCCGCGCGCCACCTCGAGGGCAACGGTCCACAATCGCTCGCAGGGAGTGATGCCCGGGCATCCTGGCGCGGAGAGCGTGGGTCAGGCCCCGTGCTTGGAAGGAGCCCGGCCATGACCGACCGCCCTCGCTCGTCCCTGCCGATGCCCGACCCTGCCGCGGCGTCCGCGCCGGTTCTGGATGCCAAGGACCCCGCCGGGACGTTTCCACCGATCCACCCGTTGTACCCCCCTGCCGGGGCGCCCAACGTGCTGGTGGTCCTCATCGACGACTCGGGGTTCGGCGCGTCGAGCACGTTCGGCGGGCCGATCCGCACGCCGACCTTCGACCGGCTCGCCGCGGCGGGGCTGCGGTACACGCGGTTCCACACCACAGCGCTGTGCTCGCCGACCCGGGCAGCGTTGCTCTCCGGCCGGAACCACCACACCGTGGGGATGGGCGGCGTCACCGAGATCGCGACGTCGGCCCCGGGATACTCGTCGCTGCGCCCCAGGAACTGCGCGCCCCTTGCGGAGACCTTGAAGCTGAATGGCTACTCGACGGCCCAGTTCGGCAAGTGCCACGAAGTCCCGGTCTGGCAGACCAGCCCGATGGGGCCGTTCGACAACTGGCCGACCGGCGGAGGCGGGTTCGAGCACTTCTACGGGTTCATCGGCGGCGAGACGAACCAGTACGCACCCGCGATCTACCGGGACACCGTGCCCGTCGAGCCCGACCGCAGCCCGCAGGAGGGCTACCACTTCACCGAGGACATGACCGACCACGCCATCGACTGGGTGCGTCAGCAGAAGGCGCTCATGCCCGACCGCCCCTTCTTCATCTACTACGCGCCTGGCGCGACCCACGCCCCGCACCATGTCCCGACCGAGTGGTCGGACCGGTATCGGGGTCACTTCGATGCGGGCTGGGACGTCCTGCGCGAGCAGACCCTGGCACGGCAGAAGGCACTCGGCGTCGTCCCCCCAGAGGCGGAGCTGACCGCCCGGCCGGCGGAGATCCCCGCCTGGGACCACATGCCTGATGACCTCAAGCCGGTCCTGGCCCGCCAGATGGAGGTGTACGCGGGCTTCCTGGAGCACACCGACCACCACGTCGGGCGTCTGGTCGACGCCCTCGAGGAGCTCGGCGTGCTCGACGACACACTCGTCTACGCCATCACCGGCGACAACGGCGCGTCGGCCGAGGGCACGACGGAGGGATGTTTCAACGAGCTGGTGGTGCTCAACGGCGCCAACGCACTGCAGACCACGGAGTTCATGGCCTCGCGCATCGAGGACTTCGGGACCCCCGCGGCGTACAACCACTACGCCGTCGGATGGGCGCACGCCATGGACACCCCGTACCAGTGGACCAAGCAGGTCGCGTCCCACTGGGGCGGCACCCGAAACGGCACGATCGTCCACTGGCCGAGGGGAATTCAGGCCAAGGGCGAGATTCGGCACCAGTTCCACCACGTCATCGACGTCGCGCCGACCGTGCTCGAGGCCGCAGGGCTGCCGGAGCCGGCCTTCGTGCACGGCATCCAGCAGCGCCCCTACGAGGGCGTCAGCATGCGATACAGCTTCGACGCGCCCACCGCCGAGGACCGGCACCGTACCCAGTACTTCGAGATCTTCTGCAACCGCGGCATCTACCACGAAGGATGGACCGCCGTGACGCGCCACTCGACCCCATGGATCGTCGAACCGCTGCCACCTTTCGCCGACGACCACTGGGAGCTCTACGGGCCCGACGACTGGACCCAGTCCCGCGACCTCGCGGCGGAACGTCCCGACCAGCTCGCGCGGCTGCAGTCGATGTTCCTGCTCGAGGCCGCGAAGTACAACGTCTTCCCGCTCGACGACCGCCGCGTCGAGCGGTTCGACCCGGGCATGGCCGGGCGACCCTCCCTCATCGCGGGCAAGTCCCAGGTGCTCTTCGGCGGGATGGGCCGGCTCACCGAGAACTCCGTCCTCAACGTCAAGAACCGCTCGCACGCGGTGACGGCCGACGTCACGGTTCCGGACGGGGGTGCACGCGGCGTCGTCGTCGCCCAGGGTGGAGCGTTCGGCGGCTGGTCCGTGTACCTGCACGACGGCGTCCTCGCGTACTGCTACAACCTCTTCGGAATGCGGACGTTCAAGGTGTACGGCGAGCAGCCCGTCCCAGCGGGCGAGCACCAGCTCCGGGTCGAGTTCACCTACGACGGCGGCGGACTCGGCAAGGGTGGCTCGATCGCGCTCTTCGTCGACGGACGAGCGACGGGCGGCGGTCGGGTCGAGGCCACCGTCCCGCTCGTCTTCTCCGCGGACGAGACCATGGACGTGGGGAGCGACAGCGCCACCCCGGTCAGCGACGACTACGACCTGAAGACGGGAGTCTTCACGGGCCGCATCCACCGCGTCCAGATCGACCTCGACGAGGACGCCGAGGACCCCGACCACCTCATCAGCCCCGAGGAACGGATGCGCATCGCGCTGACCCGGCAGTGAGCCGCGCAGTCCGGGAAGCGGCAGAACCTCGCATCGTCCGGCGGTACGCGCTCATCGGCGGCTCGCCCCGGTGACGGTGCTCATCACGCCACCGCTGGCGCTCCACCTTTCGGCGATGTGACAGGGTTATTGCCATGTCGTCCGAGCCCACTATCGAGCTTTCGCGCAGTGACGAGCCGTCCCGGTATGAGGCGCGTGTCGACGGTCGCCTCGCGGGGTTCGCGGAGTTCATCGTCGCCAAGCAGCTGATCGTGTTCACTCACACCGAGGTGGACCCAACCTTCGAGGGCAAGGGTGTCGGCTCCGCACTCGCCCGGTTCGCCTTGGACGACCTTCGTGGAAATGCCGTCTCGGTCCTTCCCCTCTGCCCGTTCATCAAGGGATGGATCGAGCGCCACCGGGAATACGCGGACCTCGTCTACGGAGTCCGGCCGAGCACCGTGACGGACTGAGATCCATCCTGCTTCGCGTAGACGCGACGACCAGGGACCAGTGCGTGTTGCAGGTCGGTCCCGCGGCGTCACAGCGGTCTCGCCGCTGCTCGCGCGACCCGGTGGCAGATACGTGCACCCGGCGAACAGACGTGGCCCCTGGCCTTCTGGCAACCCGTCGGTGCTCGGTCAGCTCCGGGACGAGTTCGCACGGCTTGACGCGACCGTCGAGGCGCCGTCGGACTTGAGGTTTGCGGTCATCACCGTCTCGGTCGCGCACGGTTTCCCCACCATCGAACGCGCCGTCGAGAGGGCCACCGGTGGGGCGGTCGAGTGGCACTTCGGGAACGTCTACGACGACCACGACGAACCCTTGAACTGGTGGGCGTAGACGACCCACGCGGACCCACGCGCGCGATCGTCGCCAGACGGGTCGGTCGCTCCGCGCCCATCACTGCCTGACCGCGGCGGACCTCTCACCTCCCCGGGCCATCGCACCGGGTGGTCGGTTTGGCCGGATTCTCAGCGTGGCTTCAGCAGTGGTCGTGGAGTCTTCGGGGCGACCGTCCGACTCGACTCAAGAGGAATCCGCATGCCTGACACCGTCCCCACCGTTCTCGACCGCGGGAGGAGTGGCTTGCCGAGCGCCTCGTGGCTCAACAAGGTGCCGGCCATCACCGCGACGTTCTGGCTCATCAAGATCCTGTCCACCACGATCGGTGAGACCTTCGCCGACTACCTGGCGGTGCAGGTCGGGCTGGGCACGGCCGTGACCGACGGCGCGATGATGACCCTGCTCGCTGTCGCGCTCGTCGCCCAGCTGCGGGCGCGGCGGCTCGTCCCATGGCTGTACTGGCTCACCGTCGTCCTCGTGAGCATCGTCGGCACGCAGATCACCGACTTCTTCACCGACACCCTCGGCGTCAGCCTCTACGTCAGCACGGCCGTGTTCACCGTCATCCTCGCCGTGGTGTTCACGGTGTGGTGGCGACAGGAGCGCACCCTGGCGATCACGGCCATCGACACCCCGCGGCGGGAGCGGTACTACTGGGGCGCGATCCTGACGACCTTCGCGCTGGGTACTGCCGGTGGCGACCTGGCCACCGAGGCACTCTCGCTCGGCTTCCGCAACGGCGCCCTCATCTTCGGCGGCCTCATCCTTGCCGTCTGGGGCGCCCGCCGTCTGGGCCTGAACGGCGTGCTGGCGTTCTGGATCGCCTACGTGCTGACCCGGCCGCTCGGCGCCTCGCTGGGTGACCTGCTGACCCAGGACCGGTCCTTCGGTGGCCTCGGCCTGGGCGCCAGCCTGACCAGCCTGCTGTTCCTGGCTGTCATCGTCGTTCTCGTGGCGCGCGAGCAGGTCAACGCCACCCGGCACGGGATCCGTGCCAAGGGTGAGACGCCGGCGGTCCATCCGCACCGGGACTACGCCTGGGCAGCCGTCGCCGCCGTCGCGGTCGTGGCGGCAGCCGTCGTGCTCGCACCGGCGCCGACGCCCGCTGCCGCCGTCCCGGCGACAGCCACGACGCCGAAGGGGGCGCACGTCAACCCCATCGAGACGGACCCGACCTCGCCGATCGGTGACCTCCGCCCCTTCGCCGTCATCGTCGACGACGTGACGGCGAAGACGAAGAAGGGGGACCTCGCGGCGGCGACCGCGCGCGTCAAGGACCTCGAAGTGGCGTGGGACAACGGTGAGGCGGCGATGAAACCCGCCTCGCCGGACGACTGGCACACCATGGACTCGGCCATCGACGGTGCCCTCACCGCGCTACGGGCCACCCCGCCGACCAAGGCGTCGAGCCTGTCGGCCCTGACCGACCTGCAGTCCACGATCGCCACCCTGGAGAAGAAGCAGTAGTCGACCCCCGGGTCCCACTGCGGTGGCCGGGGACAATCGGGGTGGCCGCGCGACCCGCGGCCACCCCACACCCGGGTGGGGCGCATCCGGGCCACCTCGAAGGAGCTGAACGGATGGCCGGCCCCCGCCCCCGCCCGGGAGTGCGTCGACAGGCGACGATCGCTGCCGCGGCGGTCGTGGCCGCAGCGCTGCTTCTCGGAGGCGCCGGTCTGGTCCTGGTGCTCCAGCGCGCACTGACCCAGACCCTGCAGGACAGCCTCACCGGGATCCTCGACGAGGACGCCGCCGTGCTTGCGACGCGGGGCACCGCGGGCCTCGAACTCAGTGAACGCAACGAGGGGCCGGACAACGTCCTCGTGCAGGTGATCTCGCGACGCGGGGACTCCGGTTCCGTGGTCTACACCTCACGACCGGGCGCCAGCACGCCGACCACGAGCCTGTCGCCGCGGGAGGGCCAGACGCAGGTCATCGGCCGCTCGCTGCTGCCGCGGCCATCGTCGTTGCAGGTCCCGCTCGTGGCGGCGCGGGGCGTCGACCATGCGGGCACCCCGTACGTCCTCGTCGCCTCCGCATCGCAAAGCTCCCGGCAGCAGGCGGTGCTCACCACCGGGACGCTGCTGTCGGTCGCGGTGCCGTTGCTCGTCGCCCTGACGGCCTTCGTCACCTGGTGGCGAGTCGGGCGAGCCCTGGCCTCGGTGGAGGCGATCCGCGCTCAGGTGGAGCGGACGAGCGCATCGCGACTGCACGACCGCGTGCCGGTCCCGCAGACCGACGACGAGATATCCCACCTGGCCGAGACGATGAACTCCATGCTCGAGCGCCTCGAGCACGCCCAGCGCACCCAACGCCGGTTCGTCGCCGACGCGAGCCACGAGCTGCGCTCGCCCCTGGCGACGATCCGCACCTCGCTGGAACTGGTCGACCCCGAGGACGCGGAAACCTCCTGGGACCAGCTGAGCCCCATCGTCCGCTCGGAGTCCGAGCGGATGGGCCGCCTCGTCGACAACCTGCTGCTGCTCTCACGCGCCGACGACGCGTCGATCGCGCAAGTCCGCCGTGAGGTCGACCTCGACGACCTCATCGACACCGAGGCCCGACGCGTCCGACGACTCGGCAGCGTCGCCGTCCATGTCCACAACACCCCGGTACGGGTCATCGGCGACGAGCACCAGCTGGAACAGGTGTTACGCAACCTCCTGGAGAACGCGACGCGCCACGCCCGCTCGACCGTCGAGATCACCGTGACGCCCGACGCCCGACGCGTGCTGGTGCGGGTCGACGACGACGGATCCGGCATCCCGCCGGACGACCGGGAACGCGTCTTCGAACGTTTCGTGCGCCTCGACGCGAGCCGGTCGCGGACCTCCGGTGGCGCCGGCCTCGGCCTCGCGATCGCGCGGGAGCTTGCCCTCGCTCACGGTGGCACGTTGCTCGCGGCAGTATCGCCGCTGGGCGGGGCTCGGTTGGAGCTGGCCCTCCCGCTCGCGCCGGATGCTGAGGACGATCAGTCGTGACCGGCACCCCGCTGGGCCGTCCACCGTTGGGTGCACGTGGTCAGCGGTCAGAGACGAGCCGGTAGCCCGCACCGCGGACGGTTTCGATGGTCGTCACGGAGAACGGCGCGTCGATCTTTCGACGCAGGTAGCCCACGTAGACCTCCACGATGTTGACGTCGCCGTCGTAGGCCGGGTCCCAGACGGCGTCGAGGATGGCGGTCTTGGTGACGACCTCGCCCGCGTGCTTCATGAAGAACGTGAGGACCGCGAACTCCTTCGTGGTGAGCGGGATCTCGGTGTCTGCACGGTGTGCCCGCTGGCGGGTCGGGTCGAGCGACAGCGATCCCACCCGCAGGACGACGGGCCGCTCAGGGGCGCCACGTCGGATCAGGGCGTGCAGCCGCGCGACGAGCACGACGAAGCTGAACGGCTTGGCCAGGTAGTCGTCCGCCCCCAGGTTGAACGCCTCGGCCTGGTCGAGATCGCCGTCCATCGCGGTCAGCATCAGGATCGGCGTCCAGACGCCGGCGTCACGAAGCCGCTGGATCACCTGGTAGCCATCCAGGGACGGCAGCATGATGTCGAGCACGATCGCGTCGTACGCCGACTCTGACGCTGCCCACAGACCGTCCTGACCGTCGTGGTACACGTCGACGACGAACCCTTCCCGAGACAGGCCTCGGCGGACGACCTCCGCCAGCGGTCGCTCGTCCTCCACCAGGAGAATGCGCACCGCTCACCCGCACCCGTGCGAGGAACACGAGGCGTCTCGGCAACTGACAGTGTTCCGGCAACTCACGTCGCCACCGTACGACGCCCCACCTGAAGCCACCCTGAGTGAACCCGAGCGGGCGTCCCCTTCAGATTTGTGCGCCCGAAGGCGTCCGCACTCGGGCGCGCCGGCTAGCGAGAGCTCACCCCGCGAGGGCTCTGCAGAAGGCGTCCCGGCCACGGGTCGTGCCCACGTCAGGAATGGCGACGAACGAGACTCCCGACGCCAGCACGTCGGCTCGTCCGGCGGAGAAGAAGGTCGAGCCGTCGGGCAACGGGACCCTCACCAGGCCGCCCTCGGTCGTCTGCTGCACGACGTTGCCCTGCAGGTCTTCTTCGCCGGTGAAGTGGTAGACGACCGGGCTCGACGTCAGACTCACCCCGTGGGCTGTGAACGTGGCCACTTCGTGGGCGGTCACCTGGAACAGCGTCCCGTGTGCGGTCTGACGGATCGAGACCGTGCCCTCGTCGTACTGATGGACGGCGATCGGGAACGGGCAGATGTCGGTCGTGACGACGTCGGTGGTGTCGGAACCGTGGATGACCGTGGCGTTCGGCTCCCCGACCGCCGCTGCCGGGGCGGCGAGGAGCAGCGCCACGGCACCACACCCGAGGGTGAGTGTGCGGGCAGAGTGCTTGGACGAGCTGAGCTTGCGCATGTCCACCTCCATGGACCAGTCGCACGCACTCCGGCTCCGGTTGCTCACCGGCGTGCGCAACGCTTCAACGCTCCCGCAACCAGCCAGCGTAGATCGAATCCGTCAGCCCCACAGGCGAATCGGCATGGCCGCCGACAGAGCGCTGTCGCAGCGGGTCTGGTTGGCAGGCAAGTCCGGGTCGCCCGATCTGCCGGCCTTGTCGGAAAGCCCACGTGTTCAACCGAACTGCGTTGTCAGCCTTCCGCCGCGTCGAGAACGCCTCCTTGGGTATCCCTGCGCCCAGCCGGACGCCGCCCGAGGAGTCGAGTCCAGCCGCGGTTCTGTGTCTTAGGTGTGCTCGGACGAGGACCCGTGGGTGCCCCCCTATCGACCAGCCCCCGGGCCTAGCTGTACTGACCCGACAGGTTGGTCAAGCGGGTGATGGGTGGCTTGTTCCCGCAGGCGGTGTGGGGTCGGTG
>NZ_JBDGKB010000011.1:0-137519 GCF_057656595.1 Intrasporangium sp. Soil_C_50 | reverse complement strand
ACCCCAGCCGAAGCCCTGGCCAAGCTACTCTCGGCCCCGAACGAGCCAAGCGTTGCAACGACCCCTTGAACTCGCCGACGCACGAAGTGCTCTTTCGATCGGAGCGCGGGACGGAGCGCTCTTTCGATCGGTCAGGTGAGGAGGCCGTCGGCGACGAGGTCGCGGATGGCCGGGACGACCTCGGCGCGCACGGCGACGGGGTCGGCGTCGAGGAGCGAGGCGATCGCCTCCAGCGCGATGCGGGCCGTGAGCTCGCCGTCGGCGACGCCGACGTAGGCGGCCAGGAGCGTGCCCGCGCGCACGACGCGTCGCAGCCCTCCGCCCTGGCGCAGCAGGATGACGGCCGGGTCGGACGCGCCGGGGCGGCCGTGCCGCTCCTCGGTGACGTCGGGCGCGCACGACCACGCGACGTCGAGCACGTCGTCGTCGGAGTGCTCGGCGAGCCACGTACGCGCCTGCAGCCCGGCGTCGACGGTCGGACCCATCGGGGCCGCGACCGGACCCGTGGCCTCGTCGAGCGAGCGCCACGTCGGCCGGTCACTGGCGGGGCGCTGGAGGGTCACGACGCCGAAGCCGACGGCCTCGACGCGTCGGGCCGCGAAGTCGTGAAGCCACGCGGCGTACATGCGGGAGTGGGCCTCGCTGCCGGGCACCGCTCCCCCGTCGCGCGACCACAGCTCGGCGTACTCGGCCGGGTCCTGCGACTCGCGCTGCACGACCCAGGTGTCGAGAGCGACGCCGTCGCGGGCCTGCTCGTCGAGCCACTCGCCCCAGACCTCGCGCCACGTGCGCCCCTCGGGCACCTCCCAGTTGCCGAGGAACTGCGCGACGCCTCCGGGCTCGAGCACCCGTCCGACCTCGCGCACGAGCGTCCGGACGACGGCGTCGCCGGCGCGTCCGCCGTCGCGGTACTCGTAGAGCGGCACGTCGTCGGTGCGCGGTGTGATGACGAAGGGTGGGTTGCTGACGACGAGCGAGAACGTCTGTCCCGCAACGGGGTCGAGCAGGTCGCCGGCGACGGTGTCGAGGCGCGCCTCGGCCAGCGCGGCGTTGAACCGGGCATACGCCAGCGCTCGTTCGGAGATGTCGGTGGCCGTGATCGAGCCGGCGTGCGCCGTGAGGTGCAGCGACTGGACGCCGCAGCCGGTGCCGAGGTCGAGGGCGCGGTCGACGGGCCGGCGGACCGTCCACGACGCAAGGGTGGTCGAGGCACCGCCGATGCCGAGCACGTGGTCGGGGCGCAGCGGCCCGCCCGTAGCGAGCTCGGACAGGTCGGAGGCCACCCACCAGTCGTGGGCGTCGTCGCCGTACGGACGCAGGTCGCACGTGGCGTGCGCGACGCCGGCCGTCGCGTCGACCCGGACGAGCCCGAGCGCGACGGCGCCGTCGATGCCGAGGGTGGGCAGCGCGTCGGCCAGTCGGTCGGTGGCAACCGGACGACCGAGGGTGAAGAGTCGCACGAGCGTGCCGCACGCGTCGGGCGTGGCGCGTGGGGCTGAGTGCTCACTCGATGCGGGGGTGGAGGTGGCGAGGAGGGCGGGCAGGGGCTGCTCCCGGTGGAGGGCAGCCGAGGCGACCGGGCCCAACCGCTCGGCGACGCCGTCGACCGTGAAGGCCGCGGCGGCGAGGTCGGCGCGCAGCAGCGGGAGCAGGGACGCGTCGACGACAGGCACGTCAGAACGCACGACGACAGGCACGTCGCCGGGCTCCTCCGTGGGCATGCCGGAGGGGTCGTCGAAGGCCGCGTCGGCAGGCACGCCGGACGCGGAGGACTGCGGTGGGACGGTCAGGACGGCTCGCTCGGAGCCGGGCCGTCGTCCGCCGCGAGGGCGGCCTCGAGGTCGGGGTGGATGTCGAAGACCTTGTCGAGTCCGGTGATCGAGAACACCTTGAGGACGCGGTCGTCCTTGCCGACGAGCCGCAACGACCCGCCGCGGGTGCGCGCCAGCTTGAGCCGGCCCACGAGGACGCCGAGCCCCGTGGAGTCGAGGAACGTGACATCGGACAGGTCGACGACGAGCCGAGTCCGGCCGCCGTGGATCTGCTCGTCGAGCTTCTCGCGCACGAGCGGCGCGGTGTACACGTCGATCTCGCCGCCGAGGTGCACCACGGTCTGGTCACCGTGGTCGGCGCGGGTGATCGAGAGATCCACCGGTGCCCCTTCCCTTGCCCACACTTGGTCGAACAGGGTCAGCCACGTTGCCCCTGCGTGACCGACCGCGGAGTAACATGCCCCGCTCGTCGGTTACCGTACCCCCACCTCCTACCGTTGCTCTACATGAACCGGGACCTGTCGCCCATCTCGACCGCGCCGGCCACCGCCGGACAGCGGGCGGGCGGCGGTGCCCGGACGCCGGGGCAGGGGCAGGAGCGGCCGCAGGGGCGCGGGCAGGGGCCCGATCCCGAGACCCTGCTGGCCCGCCTCGTCGGGGACCAGCCGGAGCGGCTCGTGCACGTGCACGAGGTACCCGCTCGCACGGCGCGCACGGCCGACTGGCCGGAGTGGACCGACCCGACGCTCCTCGGCGCGCTGACGGGCGCGGGTGTGGCGGCGCCGTGGTCGCACCAGGTCGCGGTGGCCGAGCACGCCCACGCCGGGCGGCACGTCGTCGTCAGCACCGGCACCGCGTCGGGCAAGAGCCTGGGCTACCTGCTCCCGATCCTGTCCGACCTCACGTCGGGCGCGTCGGCTCCGAACGGACGGGGCGCCACAGCGATCTACCTCTCGCCCACGAAGGCCCTGGCGGCCGACCAGCTGACGCGCGTGGCCGGGCTCGCGCTGCCGGGGGTGCGACCCGCCACGTACGACGGCGACACCCCGACCGACGAGCGGCGCTGGATCCGCGACCACGCCAACCTCGTGCTCACCAACCCCGACCTGCTGCACCACTCGCTGCTGCCGGGCCACGAGCGGTGGTCCTCGTTCCTCCGGGCGCTGCGGTACGTCGTCGTCGACGAGTGCCACGTGTACAAGGGCGTCTTCGGCGCGCACCTGGCGGCCGTGCTGCGCCGGCTGCGACGCGTCGCCGCGCGGTACCGCGCCGAGCCGACGTTCGTGCTCGCGTCGGCCACGGTCGCCGACCCGCAGGACCACGCGTCGCGCCTGCTCGGGCTGCCGGTCGAGGCCGTGACCGAGGACGGCTCGCCGCGGGCCGCGATGACGTTCGCCCTCTGGGAGCCGCCGGTGGTCACCTCCGCGGACGGCACGGCCCAGCGCGTCAGCACCATCACCGAGACCGGCGAGCTGCTCGCCGGATGCGTCGGGGCCGACGTGCAGACGGTCGCCTTCGCCCGGTCGCGCGCCGGCGTCGAGGTGGTCGCGCGCATCGCCAAGGAGCGGGTGTCGGTCACCGACGAGGACCGCGTCGCGGCCTATCGCGGCGGGTACCTGCCCGAGGAGCGGCGCGAGCTCGAGCGGGACCTGCGCAGCCGGCACCTGCTCGGCCTCGCCGCCACGAACGCCCTCGAGCTCGGCGTCGACGTGTCGGGCCTCGACGCCGTGCTGCTCGCCGGGTGGCCGGGCACGCTGTCGTCGCTGTGGCAGCAGGCCGGACGCGCCGGGCGCACCGGACGCCGCTCCCTCGCGGTGCTCGTGGCGGCCGACGACCCCCTCGACACCTACGTCGTGCACCACCCCGAGTCGATCTTCGGCCGCGGCGTCGAGGCCACCGTCGTCGACCCCGACAACCCGCACGTGCTCGGGCCGCACCTCGCCGCCGCGGCCGCCGAGCTGCCGGTCACCGAGGCCGACGTCGAGGTGTTCGGGCCGATGACGCGCCCGCTCCTCGACGCGCTCGTCGAGCGCGGCATCCTGCGCAAGCGGCCGCGCGGCTGGTTCTGGGCGCGCGAGGACCGGCCCGCCGACCACCTGTCGCTGCGCGGCGCGAGCGAGCCGGTGCGGATCATCGAGGCCCGCACCGGGCGCGTCGTCGGAACTGTCGACGAGGCGTCGGCGCACGCCCAGGTGCACGCGGGCGCCGTCCACGTGCACCAGGGCCAGACGTGGGTCATCACCGAGCTCGACCTCGAGGACCGGGCGGCGTTCGCGGTGCGCGGCGACCCGGGGTGGACGACGCACGCCCGATCGGTGAGCGAGTTCGACATCGTCCACGCCACCGAGCACGAGGACTGGGGCCCGCTGCGGTGCTCGTTCGGGCACGTGACGGTGCGAGGCCAGGTGGTCTCGTTCCTGCGGCGGCTGCCGGGCGGGGAGGTCATCGGCGAGCACCCGCTCGACCTGCCGCCGCGCAGCCTCGCGACCAAGGCGATCTGGTGGACGATGCCGGCCGAGGAGCTCGCCGCCGCGGGCGTCGACGAGGCGACGATCCCGGGCGCCGCGCACGCCGCCGAGCACGCGGCCATCGGCATGCTGCCCCTCTTCGCGACGGCCGACCGCTGGGACATCGGCGGGGTCTCCACGGCCCTGCACCCCGACACCGGCCTGCCGACGATCCTCGTCTACGACGGCCACCCCGGCGGCGCCGGCTTCGCCGAGCGGGGGTACCGACGCGTCCGCGAGTGGCTGCGCGCGACGCGTGACGCCGTCGCCGCGTGCGAGTGCCCGTCGGGCTGCCCGTCGTGCATCCAGTCGCCGAAGTGCGGCAACGGCAACGAGCCGCTCGACAAGGCCGGCGCCATCGCCCTACTCGACCTGACCCTGCGCCACGCGGGGCCTACAGGTGGCACGGAGCCGACGCCGTGACGCGCCGCCAGGCTCGTCGACGTCCATCGCCGCGCCGCGGGCGGCCGGAAACGCCTGCGCCGCAGTCCTTTCCGGACCTCGCCGGGCGCCCGACGACGCCGGACCGCGACGACGCTGCCCAGGCGTCGGCGACCGTCGCGGGCACGCTGCGCCGGGAGGCGACGAACGACGCGGCCTCGCCCGGCCCGGTAGCGGCGTCGGTCGTACTGGTCACCGAGGACGGACGCACCTACCCCCTCGAGCTGCCACCCGGCTGGAGCGTCGACGCCGAGGCAGGGGCACGCGTCGTCGTCTCCGGCGAGCTGACGAGCGGGGGCACCCTGCGCGTCCGGCGCATCGCGACGTCCTGACGGCGGGCCGGGCGGGCCGCCCCAGCGAGCGGGTTCCACACCCTGAGACATAAGTAGACGTTATTTGACCTGTAACGGTTTGCTATCCAAACTCCCACTCAGCGGATGGGAATCAGGTCCGGCCGACCTCCGACCGACTGCCACCCCCCGCCCCGTCAGATTCGCCCTCAGTTCCAAGGAGCAACCGTGCGACGCCCTCAGATCCTCCTCGCCGTCATCGCCGCCAGCGCGACGATCGGCCTGACGGCCTGTGCCGGCGGCGGGTCCAGCGACGTCGTCGCGCAGCCCGGTTCCACGGCCGCCGCGGCCGGAGCCACGAGCACGATCAACCTCTACGCCTACGCCGTGCCGAAAGTCGGCTTCGACGCCGTCATCCCGGCCTTCCAGAAGACGGCCGCAGGCAAGGGCGTGCAGTTCCAGCAGAGCTACGGCGCCTCGGGCGACCAGAGCCGCAAGGTCGCGGCCGGTGCGCCCGCCGACTTCGTCAACTTCTCGGTGGAGCCCGACATCACGCGCCTCGTCGACGCGGGCCTCGTCGACCCGTCGTGGAATGCCAACGAGCACAAGGGGATTCCGTTCGGCTCGGTCGTGACCATCGTCGTGCGCAAGGGCAACCCGAAGCACATCAAGGACTGGGACGACCTGCTCAAGCCGGGCGTCGAGGTCGTCACGCCGAACCCGTTCTCGTCGGGCTCGGCCAAGTGGAACCTCCTCGCGCCGTACGCCGCGAAGAGCGCCGGGGGAACGAATAAGGCGGCCGGCCTGGCCTACATCCGCAGGCTGGTCACCGACCACGTCAAGATCCAGCCGAAGTCGGGCCGCGAGGCCACCGAGGCGTTCCTGCAGGGCAGCGGCGACGCGCTGCTCAGCTACGAGAACGAGGCCCTCTTCGTCGAGAAGGACGGCGAGGCCGTCGAGCACGTGACGCCGCCCCAGACGTTCAAGATCGAGAACCCGGCCGCGGTGCTCGAGAACAGCCCGAACAAGGCGGCCGCCCAAGCGTTCGACGACTACCTCTACACGCCCGAGGCGCAGAAGCTGCTCGCCGAGGCCGGCTTCCGGCCCGTCGACGCGACCGTCGCCAAGGACAACGCCTCGAAGTTCCCGCAGCCCTCGAAGCTGTGGACCATCGCCGACCTCGGTGGCTGGAAGAGCGTCGACGGCACGCTCTTCAAGAAGGACGTCGGTGAGATCGCCACGATCTACGACGAGGCCACGAAGTGACGACCGAAGCCGTCACCCGGTCACGCGCGACCGATGAGGCGGGGGCCGCTGCGACGGCTCCCGCCCTCGCCGCGTCCTCGGTGTCCGTCGCGTCCGGGGCCTCGCCCCCCGGCGCTCGCCGGCTGGACGAGCTGCGCCGACGCCTCGGACGCCCCCTCGGCTTCGGCGTCGTGACCCTGTGGCTCAGCCTCATCGTCCTGCTGCCGCTCGCCGCGCTCACCGTCGCCGCGTTCGGCGAGGGCTGGGCCGGGTTCTGGGAGGCGATCACGGCGCCGGCGGCCGTCGCCGCTCTCTGGGTGACGGTGCTCGTCTCGGCCGGGGTCGCCCTCGTCAACGCGGTCTTCGGCACCCTCGTGGCATGGGTCCTCGTCCGCGACGACTTCCCCGGCAAGCGAATCGTCAACACCCTCATCGACCTGCCGTTCGCCCTGCCGACGATCGTCGCGAGCATCGTGCTGCTGTCGCTCTACGGCCCGAACAGCCCGGTCGGCATCCACCTCAACGCCACCCGATGGGGGCTCGCGGTGGCCCTGCTCTTCGTGACACTGCCCTTCGTCGTGCGCTCGGTGCAGCCGGTGCTCATCGAGTCCGATCGCGAGGTCGAGGAGGCGGCCGCCTCGCTCGGTGCCTCCAGCTGGACGACGTTCCGACGCGTCGTCCTGCCGACCCTCGGGCCGGCCATCCTCAGCGGCGCCGGCCTCGCCTTCGCCCGCTCGATCGGCGAGTACGGCTCGGTCGTGCTCATCGGCGGCAACATCCCGCGCGAGACCCAGGTGGCCTCGCAGTACATCCAGCAGCAGATCGAGATCGACCGGCCGCTCAACGCCGCCGCGATCTCGGTGGCGCTGCTCGCCATCGCGTTCGTGTCGCTGCTGGTGCTGCGGGTCCTGGGAGCTCGGGCCCAGCGACGTGAGGAGCGTGCCGCATGAGGATCTCGACGCCGTCCCGCATCACGCTGCGCGTCGTCGCGCTCGGCTACCTCTTCGCGCTCGTCGCCGTGCCGGTCGGCGTCATCCTCTGGCGCACCTTCTCCCCCGGCATCGGGACGTTCTGGGCGTCGGTGACCACCCCGGCCGCCATCGCCGCCTTCAACCTGTCGGTGCTCATCGTGGCGATCGTCGTGCCGCTCAACGTCGTCTTCGGCGTCACGACCGCGCTGGCCCTGGTGCGCGGACGCTTCCGCGGCCGCGGGGTGCTCCAGGCGGTCGTCGACCTGCCCTTCGCGGTGTCGCCCATCGTCGTCGGCGTCGCGCTCATCATGCTGTGGGGCGTCGACGGCTGGTTCGGCGCGCTCGACCGTGGCGGCTTCCGCGTCATCTTCGGCCTGCCCGGCATGGTGCTCGCGACGATCTTCGTGACGCTGCCGTTCGTCGTGCGCGAGGTCGAGCCGGTGCTGCACGAGATCGGCACCGAGCAGGAGCAGGCCGCCGCGACCCTCGGCGCGAACGGCTGGCAGACCTTCTGGCGCATCACGGTGCCGGCCATCCGGTGGGGGCTCACCTACGGCATCGTCCTCACCGTCGCCCGAGCCCTCGGCGAGTTCGGCGCCGTGATCATGGTGTCGTCGGGGTTCCCGGGGGTGTCCCAGACGCTGACGCTGCTCGTGCACTCGCGCTACATCGACGACCACAACACCTACGGCGCCTACGCCGCCGCGACCGTCCTCATGGGCATGGCGCTCGTCGTGCTGCTGCTCATGACCCTGCTCGACCGCAAGAGGAGCACCCGATGATCACCGTGACCGACGCCCGCAAGAGCTACGGGTCCTTCCTCGCGCTCGACGACGTCAGCATCGAGATCCCGAGCGGTTCGCTCACCGCGCTGCTCGGGCCGAGCGGGTCGGGAAAGTCGACGCTGCTGCGCTCGATCGCCGGGCTCGAGGCGCTTGACGAGGGCGCCGTGACGATCGCCGGGCGCGACGTGACCACCGAGCCGCCGCAGCGGCGGGGCATCGGGTTCGTCTTCCAGCACTATGCGGCCTTCAAGCACATGACGGTGCGCGACAACGTCGCCTTCGGCCTGTCGATCCGCAAGCGCCCCAAGGCCGACATCGACCGACGCGTCGGCGAGCTGCTCGAGATCGTCGGTCTCGAGGGCTTCCGTGACCGCTACCCCGCCCAGCTCTCGGGCGGCCAGCGGCAACGGATGGCCCTGGCGCGCGCGTTGGCCGTCGACCCCGAGGTGCTCCTGCTCGACGAACCGTTCGGTGCGCTCGACGCCAAGGTGCGCGCCGACCTGCGCACGTGGCTGCGGCGGCTGCACGACGAGGTGCACGTGACAACGGTGCTCGTGACACACGACCAGGAGGAGGCGCTCGACGTCGCCGACCGGATCGCGGTGCTCAACCACGGGCGCATCGAGCAGGTCGGCGACCCGGTGACGCTCTACGAACGCCCGGCCAACGACTTCGTCATGGGCTTCCTCGGTTCGGTGGCCCGACTCGGTGGGCAGCTCGTGCGGCCGCACGACATCGCGCTGGAGCGTGACCGGACGGTCGCCCTGGCCCTCGACGACAAGGTCAGCGGCTCGCTCGGCATCGTCGCGGCCGTCGTGGAGCGCGTCGTACCGCTCGGCTTCGAGGTGCGGGTGGATCTTCGCGCCGAGTCGGGTGAGCGGTTCGCCGCGCAGCTGACCCGACGCGACGCCGGTGAGCTCGCGCTCGAGCCGGGCGAGACCGTCTTCGCCCGGGCCGCGCAGCGCTCCAGCGTCATCGAGCTCGACCCCGCCCTCGCCATCTGAGGCCACGGACGTCCGAGCCCGGTGCGTGTGCCGGATCGCCTCCGACGCCGTCCGGTGCGGATCGGAGGGACGCCTGTAGGCCTGAGCGCAACGGTCCGCGGGCCGGGGACTGAGACGGGGCTGCGCGCTCGCAGGGGCGGCGGCATACGGTGGTCCGAGTCCCTCGCCGGCCTGCCGGGCGGCGGTGGATGACCGGCTTCGCCGGAGCAGCCGGGGCGGCGAGGGGACGACACCTCGCCGCCCCGTTCCGTTCCTCTGGCGCGCGTCCGGAACACATGTCCACGCGGTGCCTCTACGACAGCATGGCCGGTGCGGCCCCGCATCCGTCGGCGGCGCCGACCCCTGCGGCAGACTGAGCCGGTGGACATCTCTGCCCGGGTCGACTACGCCGTCAGGGCGATGCTCATCCTCAGCGACGCGGAGGCCGAGGGCTCCGGTCCGGTCAGCATCGACAGCCTGGCCACCCGCCAGGACCTGCCCCGCAAGTTCCTCGAGGCGATCTTCGCCGACCTGCGCCGAGCCGGTCTCGTTCTGAGCCGCCGCGGCGCGCGAGGCGGCTACGTGCTCGGCCGCCCGGGCGAGGAGATCAGCGTGGGCGACGTCTTCCGGGCCGTCGATGGTCCGCTCGCCGAGGTGCGCGGACTTCGACCGCACGAGACCGAGTACCAGGGCGTGGCGGCCCACCTGCCGAGCCTGTGGGTCGCCGTCCGGGCCAGCCTTCGCGAAGTGCTCGACGGCACGTCGCTCGCGGCCTTGCGCACGGGTGACCTGTCCGACCGTGTCCAGCAGCTCCTCACCGCCCCCGACGCCTGGCAGAACCGCTGACGCCATTCGCCGCTCAGCCAGGCCGGGCAGGCCCGGCTCGGGAGCGCGCCTGAGCGGGGTCCGGCCACATCGGCACCTCGACGCGGACGCCGACCGTGACGTCCGCGCCCTGAAGTGAACAGGCCTCGAGC
This sequence comes from Intrasporangium sp. Soil_C_50, assembly GCF_057656595.1. Taxonomy (NCBI): domain Bacteria; kingdom Bacillati; phylum Actinomycetota; class Actinomycetes; order Micrococcales; family Intrasporangiaceae; genus Intrasporangium; species Intrasporangium sp. Soil_C_50. The sequence goes on along the minus strand of NZ_JBDGKB010000011.1, from coordinate 127,548 downwards.
GTCGCCCCGTTGGCGTGGGCGACCAAAGTCGCGGCGGCACACGCCTGGCCGTCAGCGGCACGCTGACGCGTCGCGCCGGCGATGGCCGCGAGGTCGGCTGCGAGCCGGGCGCGCTGGCCGGCCACCGCCACCGACCCGAGGACCAGTGCCGCGACCCCAATGGCGAGCAGCACCCCGGCTGCCGCAAGCACGAGAACACTCGCAGAGCCGCCGTCGGCCGCACCCCCGACCACCGTCGCGAGCCGGCGCCGACGCAACCGGGCGGTTCTGCCAACGGCGGGCGCGACTCGGGGCCGATGCGGGCGAATCGCCGCTCCGGAGGGCTGCGCGAGGCCCGGTCGACGCGTGGTGGCGGCACGGGTCAGTTCGCTGAGGGGGCTCATGGCGATGTCTCGGTCGGGGTGACGGCGACAGCGCGAAGGGTCCAGCTCGGCAGGCCCGCCCAGCCACCGGCATCTGCGCTCACTGTGACAGCGGCCCCGAGCGGCGCGGCGTGCACCTCGACCCGAGCCCCGGCTGGAGCGGCCGAACGGCCGAGGCTGGTCACCCGCTCGACCGGGTCGCCGCGGGCCGCTGCGCGCGCGGCGATCCGAGCGGCGTCGACGCAACGCATCTGGTCGACGGCCACCCGCACGGCGGCGAGGCACAGGGCGAGGACGAGGACCACCGCGGGGACGGCGACGGCCAGCTCGGCCGTCACCATCCCGCGCTCGCGATGACGGGGAGCGGTCACCCGGCGATCCCCAGCGCACTCTGGACGATCCCGGCGAGTGCCGAGCGGACGGCGTCGGACTTGACGACACCGAGCAGCACGAGCGCGAAGGTGCAGGCCGCCATGATGCCGACGGCGTACTCGGCGGTCGTCATGCCTCGGTCGGGGCCGCCCGAGCGCTCGCGGTGGACTGCGCTGCGGAGGGTGCGGATCAGTCTGTGGGACATGAGTTTTCCTTTCTCTGGTCCGAGCGTGGCTCGGCGGCTTGATGGTCAGTTCGGTGTGCGCGGCCGTTCGTGCGCCCAGGTGTGGTCGGTCACGACGCCACGAGCTCTCGGGCAAGAGCGATGACGAGCGGCACGACGGTGGTGAGGCAGAAGGCCGGGAGCAGTACGAGGCCGAGCGGCGCGACGAGCCGGACGCCGACGCGAGCGGCAGCGACCTCGACGCGTTCCAGCTCGGCCTCGCGCAGGTCGTCGGCCGCCGCGAGGAGCAGGGGCGCCGGTGGTACACCAGCCAGGTGCGCGACCTCGACGGCTCGGGCCGCCGGCGCCCAGGCCACGCCGACCGAACCCCAGGCCTCGGCGTCGGAGGCACCCCAGCGCAGGGCCGCGGCCACCTGTCTCAGATCGGCGGCCGGGCCAGTGGGCAGCCCGTCCGCGACCGCGTCGAGGACGTCCCACGTGGGCAGACCGGACCGGTAGCCGAGGGCGAGGAGGGCCAGTGCTGCCGCCACCTCGGTCGACGCCGGCGCTCCACGACGTTCACCGGGGTCCGCGGGCTCGGCACCGACCGGGGTCGACACGGCCTCACCTTCCGGACGTGCAGAGTCGTGTCGGTCGAGAGCCTCGCCACGGGGAGGCAGGACGAGCACGGCGATCAGGACCAGGACGCCCGCGACGACGGCACCGACACCGGGGCCCACACCGGATTCCTGAACGGCTCCGACGCCAGCTCCGACGCCGGCTCCGACGCCGACGAATCCGACATCGACTCCCGCGGCGGCCTCCAGACCGGACACAGCCAGGATCGGGACCACATCGATGGTCATGACGTCAGCACCGCCCGGACCATCCGGGAGCACCACCAGCGGCCGAGGACTGCGAGGCCGGCCCCGACGACGACGGCTGCCGTGGACAGGGGCGAGCCGAGGTAGAGAGTCCGCGGATCGACGCCGCACGCGAGCCCGAGGAGAGGACCGGCCATGGGCAGCGCCGTGAGGACGGTGACGGTCGCCCGAGGGCCCGCAACGGCCGCCGCGACCCGACCGCGGCGCCGGCGCACGTCGCGCAGCCCGCGGGCGGCACGCTCGACGGCGGCGGCCAGTGGTGCTCCGGTGCGTTCGGACAGGCGCCAGGCCGCGGCGACGAAGGCCAGCTCGCTCGAGCCGCTCCGCGCCGCCCAGTCGTCCCACACCGCCGAGGCAGGTCGGACCAGCCGACCGGCGCGCACGAGGTCGCCAGCTAGCCCGGCGACGGCGGGCGCGGACACCAGGCGCGATGGCTGCTCGGCGCGCGCCCGGACACCGGTCGCGAGCGCCACCCGGTCGGCTCCGACCACGGACGTCGCCGCCAGCTCGATGGCCCGGCCTGGTGGCAGCCCGGCCTCGAGCCCCGCGCCGATACCGGCGAGGAGGTCGAGCGCACCGGCGAGCAGGTCGTCGGGCCGCCGCCGCATCCGCCACTCCCGGGCGAGCTCGACAGGGTCGGCCCGCCAGAGCCGCGCCACGATCGCCCGGACGTCACCGGGCTCCGTCGGTGCCGCTGGTGCAGGGCCGCCCGGTCCGGAGGCGAGGACGTCCCTCGAGAGGGCCGCACGCGCCCACCGGCGTCGAGGCCACGCGAGGACGGCCAACGCGACGAGCACGCCCGCAGTCATGCCCACGAGGCCGACAGGGCCGGGGCCGACAAGGCCGGGGCCGACAAGGCCGGGGCCGACAAGACCGAGGCCGACAAGACCGAGGCCGACAAGACCGGGGCCGACAAGGCCGGGGCCGACAAGGCCGAGACCGACCATTCCGAGAGAAGAAGGCCCGAGGTCGGCAGACGCCCAGAGGGACTGGCTGCCAAGGAAACTCACGTGCCACCTGCAGTGCCGTCGGCGCAGCCGCCTGGACCTGCACCGCGACTGATCGGCTCCGCGATGGGTAGCCCCAGGCGAGCGGCCAGGCGCGGCCACCCGCTACCTGCCTGCGGCTCGCTGCCCGGTCCGGCCCACGCGAGCGCCGGCTCGACCAGGGGACCGCGCGCCCCGCGTCGGAGCAGGGACACCGCGCGAACGTGGCGCACGCCCTGCGAGCGGGCCACGTGGACCACGACGTCGAGCGCGGCGGACACCTGCGACCGGACGGCCGAGGGTGACAGCCCGGCGAGCGCCCCCAGGGCCTCGAAGCGGGCCAGGACGTCGGCGGGCTCGTTGGCGTGGACCGTGCCGCAGCCGCCCTCGTGCCCGGTGTTGAGGGCGGTCAGGAGCTCGCGTACCTCACCGCCGCGAACCTCCCCGACGACGATGCGGTCGGGTCGCATCCGCAGCGCCTGGCGCACGAGCGTCGACAGGGTCACCTCGCCGACGCCCTCGACGTTTGCGGGCCGCGCCTCGAGCCGCACGACATGGGGATGTTCGACGCGCAGCTCACGGACGTCCTCGACCAGGAGCAGCCGCTCGAGCGGGTCGCAGGCCGACAGGAGGGCCGCGAGCAACGTCGTCTTGCCGGCACCGGTGCCGCCCGAGACGACGAACGCGAGCCGGCGGCGCACGAGCGCCTCGAGCACCGCTTCCCAGCCCGGCGGCACCATGCCGCGAGCCGCAAGGGATGACAGCGGCAGGGACCGCGACGGCGGCACGCGGATCGTCACGTGGGCTCCGCCCTCGACGAGCGGCGGGAGCATCGCGTGCAGGCGCGCCCCGGAGGGCAGCTGCCCGTCGACCCACGGGCTGGCCTCGTCCAGCCGCCGACCGGCAAGCCCGGCGAGCCGCACCGCGAGGGTTCGCGCGTCGGCGGGGTCGAGGCGGTCGGGCGTCCGCTCCATGCCGACGCCGCGGTCGACCCAGACCCATCCGTCACCGTTGAGGGCGACGTCGGTGACGCCCGGCTCGGCCAGCCAGGCGTCGAGTAGCCCGGCACCCAGCACCCGCGCCCCGAGCGCGGAGCGCGTCGCGGCGACCCGCGTCGCCCCGAGTGCTCCCTGCTCCTGCGCCGCCACCGCGGCCACGGCGTCGGGATCGGGGGCGACACCGTCGCGGACCCGTTCCCAGACCGCGCCGCTGAGGGTCACGCCGCCTCCGAGGCCGACACGAGCCGAAGGAGCAGCTCGTCGGCGGCCCGCACCAGCGGGCCTCGACCACGCACGCCGGGTGGGAGGCCGTCGGCGATCTCGGTGACGACCCGGCGGTCGTCACCCACCGCGGCCACGACCGGCACGTCGAGCTCGTCGGTGACGAGGTCCTCGAGCTCGGGCTCCACGCGGGCACCTCGGAGCACGACCCAGGGCTCGATGGGCGGTACCGGCGGACCGGACCAGTCGTCGGCCTCCCGGCGCGCGGCGTCGACGACGCGGCGCACGCCCGGCACGACGAGCGTCGCGGCGGCGAGCTGCACGACCTCCGTGCCGACCACGACGACCACCGCGTCGACGAGCGGGGCCACGGTCTCGACGACACCTGCCGAGCGGGGCAGGTCGAGAACGGTGACCGCGTGCGCGTCGGCCAGCCCGGTGACGATGTCCGGGACCGTGTCGAGGAAGTCGAGCGGGTCCTGACCCGCAGTCCACGCCGGCACGCCCGAGAGCACGGCGACGCCCGCGGTGGTCGGCAGCCGGTCGGCGAGGGCTGGGCCGTCGACGACCCCACGGACGTCGGCCAGGTCGGGCCAGCGCCACCCGGGCTCTTGCTCGACCCCCAGCACGACGTCGAGGCGCCCGGCTCCTCGGTCGAGGTCGACGGCGACGGCAGAGCGCCCTGCTGCTGCTGCACGGACGGCGAGGGCCGCGGCGAGGCACGAGGCCCCGACGCCGCCCGAGGCGGACAGGACGGCGATGACGTTTCCCATGACGACACCGTCGTCGTCCGTCGCCGGTTGGCCCAGCCCCGGTGCTCGGGCTGTGGACGGTCACGCCTGCGCGCGACAGGGTGTGGACAACCGTCGGCCAGCAGCATCGCGACCGCCCGCGGAACCGTGGAGCCGCCACGGACGCGCCCGGGCGATCAGCCCCGGTTCGTGCCCGAACCAGTGCCCGGACCAAGGCCCGAACCAGCCCTCGAAACCAGCGCTCGACACCAGGTCCGGAAAAGACAGGTGGCCTCCGTCCGGGGGAAGACGGAGGCCACCTTCACGAGACTGGCACCGGGGGGGAGGAGCCAGATCGCGCAGCGCTCGACCCCGAAGGGGAGCGCCGTCACAATCGTGGACCCCATTGCACCCGATTGCAAACCGACTTGTCACGACACGCAGCGAATTTTCACGAATCCGGCCAAGGGTGCAGCCATCCCGAATGGTGGCACGCCGCCGTCACTCGGGCCAAAACGGTCAGCAGGCCCGCCCGACCGGGCCGGACGCGACCACACCCACCGATCGGACGGCATGTCTCCACACGAGTGGAGGCCCCCGACCGTGACGGTCGAGGGCCTCCGGAGACGTATCGGGCTACCAGGCGTGCAATTTCCGTAGTGTCGCCCCGGTGGTGATCCCGGGGGTGGACGGTTCCAAAAGGAACTGCTCTCGCGTGGGTACTCGATACTTCTCGGAAAAGGGTTCTACGCGGATCCGGATCTACGCCTCCCGGCGATGTGGTTCCTGCGTCCGTTCTACCCCACTGTGTCGGCGTGGCGACAGACCCGACGCGTCGCGGGAGCCCGGAACTGTCCACCACCGTGGACACCACGCACGCCAGGGCGGCCCGGACGTCCGGGGAATGGGCCGCGCGCCTCAGAGTCCGGGACCGAGCCGCCCGACGCGGACGGCGTCGCTGATCCGCTCGCCGGCAGCGGCCGCCTCGGCGTAGGCGGCGCCGGCCTGGGCGAGCCACAGTCCGACGCCCCGCGCGCCACCGGTGGCGTAGGCGGCGAGGGATCCGAGGTAGGCGGGCCCGCCCTGGGCGAGGTGACCCGCCTCGGGCACCGCGACGCCGGTCGGGTCGAGGCCGAGCGCCTGGACGAGCGCCCGCTCCATGGCCCGCGCCACGAGCCCGTTGCCGTGGACGAAGGGCCGGATCGCCGCGACCTCAGCGTGCACGAGGGCCGCGGTGACGGCCGCGGGGATCCTCGTGGACGCTGCCGCTGCGACGACGAGCTCGCTCAGGGCGGTGAGCCGGGTGGCTACGGCCGAGGCCGACGGCGCCGCCCCGAGGTCGACCAGCTCGGTGCACGACTCGTCGCCGACGCGCGGGCGGCCGAGCGCTTCCGAGCCCACGACCGGCGAGGCGGCCGCGACGTGGAGGCGCGCCAGGGCCTGGAGCGGCGCCGTTCGCACGAGGCCGACGACGCGCTCGCTCTCGGCGGTCGCGGCGATGGCGCCCTGCAGCGTCGAGAGTCCGGGGTCGGGGTCCTCGGGCCACTCGCGCGTGCCGCTCATGAAGGCCCGCACCACCTCGACGGGGAAGTCCGCGCCGTCGAGCGCGGCGCTGGCCTGCGCGCCGCGGACCCGCGACTCGGCCGCGGCCTCCGGGATGCGCCGGCGCAGGGCCTCGTGGAACCGCAGCCTGGTGCTCGCCTCGCGGGCGGCCTCGGCGCGCTCGCGCACGTCGGGGAGGTCGACGAGTGCGGCGAGGTGGTCGAGCAGCGCGGTCTGGGCAGGGGTCGGGTCGGGCACCGGCCCAGCCTAGGAGGGACGCGTCGCCGACACAGGCGTCGCGTGAGCAGCCCCACGCCCGACGCGTCACGCCACCCGACGCGTCACGCCACCCGAAGCATCACGCAACCCGACGCGTCGCACCACCTGACGCGTCACACCACGCCTTGGCGACGTGTGCCGATCGGGGGACAAGACGCGTCCTGCCCGTCACAATCCGAGGGTGACCGCCGAGCCCGCCGCGACGAGCCCCGCGCACCGCGAGCGCGTGCTCGACGGCCTGCGGGGTCTCGCCGCGCTCGCAGTCGTCCACGTCCACTTCGTCTTCTACAGCGGCTGGTCCGAGCTGGACGGCGGCGGTCACGCAGGGGTCGTCGTCTTCTTCGTGCTGTCCGGCTACCTCGTGACGCGCCAGCTGTGGCGCCGCCCCACCGAGGCCCCGCTGCGGGCGACGTACGCGGCGTTCGTGCGCCGACGCGTCGTGCGGCTCTACCCGGCGCTGCTCGGCATGGTCGTGGTCAGCGGCGTGGTCTTCGCGGCGCTCGATGCTCCGCCGCTTGCCGACGTGGTCCGTTCTGCGCCCGTCGTGCTCGCGCAGGCGACCGCGCCGTTCGTCGCGGCGGGACCGATCGCGGTGGAGCCGTGGCAGCACACGTGGAGCCTGACGATCGAGTGGGTGTTCTACCTCGCCTGGCCGCTGCTGCTGCTCGCGGTCCGCCGCCGTCTCGACGTGGCCCGGTTGCGGAGCCTGGTGCTCCTCGCCGCCGCCGCGCTCTACGTGGCCTCGCTCGCCCTGTCACCCCGCGTCTTCTACTTCCTTGCGCCTGCGAACTGGTCGGCGATGCTGCTCGGCGCGGGCGTCGCCCTCCACCACGCGCGCCCCGGCCGTCGTGACGACGCCGGGCGCGAGCCGCTCGTCGTGACGCTCGGGGTCGTGCTGCTCGTCGTGGCAACGCTCCTGCCGAGCTCGCTCAACGGGCACCCTGCGTACCGGTACACCGTGTTCCCGGCGGCGGCGGTGATCGCGTTCGTCGTCATCGACCACCGCCGCGACCGCTCGGGTGTCGTGGTCCGCCTGCTCGGCTCGCGCGCCCTGTCCGGCATCGGTGTCGCGAGCTACAGCCTCTACCTCTGGCACCTGCCGGTCGTGTGGGCGGTGCGGGCGGCCTGGCCGGACGCGTCACCACTGCTCGTGTGCGCGGCCGCGCTCGTCATTCTTGTGCCGGTCGTGACCGCGAGCTTCGTTCTGCTGGAACGCCCGTGGCTCACGGCCGCCCGCACCGCCACTAACCCTTGGGCGACCCTGGGGAGACAGCGGGCGCAGGTGTGACTGACACCGACCTGGTTGGCGACGGCTTGCTCTTGACGGTGGCTCCCGGGGTCCGCCCGTACGGGACGCCCTGGTTCGCGCTGGTCGGGTAGGCGAGGGTGAGCGCGAGCGCGATGCCCGTCGCCGCCACCCAGAAGGCGTTGCGGATCATGGTGGTTGCCTCTCTGCTGCCGTGGCTGGTCAGAACGCGAAGCGCTCGACGTGGATGTGGGTGTTCGGGACGCCGGCCCGCCGAGCGGCGTCGACGGCAGACTGCGCCCACGCGTCGGGGCCGCAGATGTAGACGTCGCTGTCACAGATGTCCGGCACCAGTCGCCGGATCGCGACGTGGTCCTCCTCCGTCGCGGGTTCCGGCTGCCACGAGGAGCGCCCGCTCGGCCGGTGCCCGGGCAGGTAGACCACCCGCGCGCCCCGTTCCTGCGCCAGCTCGTCGAGCTCATGGCGGAACACGAAGTCGTCCTCGCTCGAGCCCCGGTAGAGGAGAACCGCCTCGCCCGGCGAGTAGTCGAGGTCCTCCATCAGGGCCCGCACGGGCGTGATGCCGATCCCGGAAGCGAGGGCCGTGACCGCACCCCCGTGCCTCGACGTCCGGGTGAACCGCCCGTACGGACCCTCGAAGAGGACTCGAGTCCCCGGACGCAGCCCCCGAAGCCGCTTGCTGTTGGTGCCGACCTCCTTGGCCGTGATGCGGAAGGTGCCGGCCTGCGGGGCAGCCGACAGTGCGTACGGGTTGCCGCGCGTCCAGCCGCGACCGTCAAGGAAGCGCCAGATGAAGAACTGTCCGGCCTGGGCGCCGAGCCGCTCGAGGCCTTCGCCGCGCAGATGCACCGAGACGTTGCCGGGGACGTCCTCGACCACGCGGTCGACGACGACGCGGTGGCGCGCCGACCGCAGCAGTGGCACGAGCAGCCTGAAGCCGAGAAGGCACCCGACCGCCAGGGCGTACAGGGTCACGAGGAGCACCTGTGCCCACTGCGGCCGGAGCTCGCTGCCCGTCCAGATCATGTGCGGCACCACGAGGCCGATGCCGAGGAGCGTGTAGAGGTGCAAGAGGTGCCACGTGTGGTAGCGCAGGCGCCGGCGGGCGGCCCGGCTGGAGGTGATACCCACCATGACGAGCAGGACGGTGCCGAGGGCAGCGAGCATCATGCCTCGCCAGTCGGCGACCATCCACCACAGCGACCCGAGCACGGTCCGGCCGTCACGGACCATGTAGCCGAGCATCAGCAGGACGATGTGGGCGAGCATGAGGTTCAGCGACGTGAAACCGGTCCATCGGTGGATCCGCACGAGTCGGTCACGGCCGAAGGAGCGCTCGACCCAGGGCAACCGCGCCATGAGGACGACCTGCACGATCATCAGGTCGGCCGAGACCAGCCCGGCGAGCTTGCCCGGGTAGCTCAGCGGCCCCTCGGGTTTGGCGAACATCTTCTCGACCGAGCCGTCGGCGACCCAGAGGTAGACGAAGAACAGCAGGCTTGCCCAGAAGGCGACGGTGCAGACGGCGCGGACCACCGCAGAGGTCGGATCCGGCCGGGTCGCGAAAGGACTTATCGTCATTGATAGTTCCACCTCACTGTGAGAGGCCCGGGACGCCCCATGGCCTGGGGACACGTTCTTGCAGGCATGTGCACGGCGTCGACGTTCTGTTCATAGAGTTCTGGCTGTTCGTGGAGCTCGGCTCCGCTTGCCACGCGCGCAGCGACCAGGCGTACCCTGACGACATGAGTTCGACGGTTGCACCGATCCGCGCGTGGTGGCTGCCCAGCTGAGGCGGCCTGTCGGACCAACCCATCCAGAGCCGCCCACGGGCGGCTCTTGCCATGTGCGCCAGGCGTGGCGGCGTGCGGCCCGTGGGCCTCGTCCACGAGGAGCACCCACATGTCCAGCATGTTCAGCACCACCGGCCTGCCGACCACGAGCAGTCCCACGACCAACCCCATGACGTACCCCACGACGGCGCCGTTCGAGGCCGACGAGAGCGTCACCTACGACGCCGCCCGCGAGCGCAGCCGCGTCCTCGACGCCCTCATCGACGAGCACGCGTCGAGCGACCCGACGCGGTTCCGCATGCTCTCGGGCGACAGGCCCACCGGCCCCCTTCACATCGGCCACTACCTCGCGAGCCTGCGCAACCGGGTTCGTCTGCAGGACAAGGGTGTCGAGACGTTCGTCCTCATCGCCGACTACCAGGTCATCACCGACCGCGACTCGGTGGGGGCAATCGGCGACAACGTCCACGGCCTCGTGCTCGACTACCTCGCTGCCGGGCTCGACCCGACCCGCACGACGATCTTCACCCACAGCGCCGTGCCCGCCCTCAACCAGCTGATGCTGCCGTTCCTGTCGCTCGTCACCGACGCGGAGCTGCGACGCAACCCGACCGTCAAGGACGAGCTGAGCCTGTCCGACGGCCGCCCGCTGTCGGGCCTGCTGCTCACCTACCCGGTGCACCAGGCGGCCGACATCCTCTTCTGCCACAGCCGGATCGTCCCGGTAGGCCGCGACCAGCTGCCCCACCTGGAGCAGACGCGCGTCATCGCCCGACGCTTCAACGCCCGGTACGCGGGCGGCCAGCCTGTGTTCGCCGAGCCGGAGGCTCTGCTGTCCGACGTGCCGCTGCTGCTCGGCACCGACGGCACGAAGATGAGCAAGAGCAAGGGCAACGTCATCAACCTCCGCGACTCGGCGGACGAGACGGCGGCGCGGATCCGCGCGGCACGCACCGACTCCGAACGGCGAATCACGTTCGACCCCAAGGACCGTCCCGCCGTCGCGAACCTGCTGACCATCGCCGGGCTGTTCCTCGAGGAGTCGCCCGAGTCCGTCGCGGAGCGCGTCGGCGACGGTGGCGCGCGGCGGCTCAAGGAGGTCGTCACCGATGCTGTCAACGGCTCGCTCGCGGCGCATCGGGCGCGACGCCACGAGCTCGAACGGGACCCCGGTTACGTCGCGTCGGTGCTGCGCGAGGGCAACGAGCGAGCCAACGCCGTCGCCGACCGCACTCTGGCCACGGTCCGCGCCGTCATGGGCATGACCTACTGACGCGCCGCCGGAACTGCGCCATGGCGGAGTTCGCGCGGTCGAACCGGCCCACACACCGTCGGACCTGCGCCATGACGGACCTGGCGCGCTCGGACCGGCCCGTGCGCCGCCGGAACTGCGCCATGGCTGGCTCGGCGCGGTCAGAACGGCTCAGACGACGCGCGAACTCCGCCCTGGCGCACTTCGCATCCGGCGACGAGGCCTGTCCGACCATGCAATGCCTTCGTCGTCGAGACGCAGACCCTCCTCGATGCGGGGCGCCGTGCCACCGCGCGACGCCGGAAGCCACCACCGGTCGGTGTCATCGCGCGGCTGGTCGGGGTAGGCGTCGACGGCCGCCGCGAGCATCAGAGCCAGCCGCTCGCGCAGCGCCTCGGTGACCACGTGCGGGTCGGCGTCGGGACCCGGGTGCAGCGGCTCCCCGACGCTGATGGTCACGGCGCATCGGCGGCGCAGGCTCCAACGTCCGCCGACGGTGAGCACACGCTGGCCGCCCCACACGACCAACGGAACGAGCGGGACACCGCACCAAGCAGCAACCGCCGCAGCGCCCGGGCGCATGGGCCGCAGCTCCCAGGAGTGGGAGATCGTCGCCTCCGGGAAGACGCCGACGACCTCGCCCGATGCCGCGAGGCGCACCGCGTGCCGGAGCGCCACCTCGCCGTGGGCGCGGTCGACAGGCACGTGGCGCATGGCCCGCATCGCCCGACCGACGACGGGCGGCGCGAACACGCCCTGCTTGGCGAGGAACCGTACGAGCCGGCCGCGCTCGGTGCCGACGAGCCCGACGAAGAGGAAGTCGAGGAAGCTGACGTGGTTGCTCGCGAGCACGGCGCCGCCGCACGCCGGCAGGTGTTCGGCGCCGCGCACCTCGATCCGCAGCCCGAGGGCGGCGAAGAACGCTCGGGCCGAGCGGACGACGACGCGGTAGGTCAGGTCACGGGCCACGCCACGTCTTCGACGCCACCCCCACCCCCGGATGCCCCGACACCACTCCCCCGATCGAGAGAGCACTCCGTCACGCGACGGAGTGCTCTCTCGATCGGGATGACGCGGTGCTCTCTCGATCGGGATGATGCGGTGTCCCTCGATCGGGCTCTCCGGTGGGTCACCTCGCGGATCGGTTGGCAGGGCCACCGAACGGTCCCGACCACCTCGACGATCGCTACCGCTCGTCCGGCGGCCGGGACCGTTCGGCGGGCTACTCACCGGTAGCGATGAGACCCCTGTCACGCGGGCCTTGCTGGGCGAACTAGCCTGCGTTTGAGTTGTGCCGATCGTCGATGCCCGCGCGCCCCACGCCCGCCGGGTCGACGCCACCGCACCACCGTCGATGCGAAAGGGTGACACCGTGAGCGACAAGCCGCTCGAGAACCTCGTCCACGAGGGACTGACCTTCCCGCCCCCGGCCGACTTCGCCGCGCAGGCCAACGGCACCGCGGACCTCTACGAGCAGGCGAGCGCCGACCACGAGGGGTTCTGGGCCGAGCAGGCCCGTACGTACCTGACGTGGAGCACGCCCTTCACGCAGTCGCTCGACTGGAGCAACCCGCCCTTCGCGAAGTGGTTCGCCGACGGCGAGCTCAACGCTTGTGTGAACGCCGTCGACCGGCACGTCGAGGCCGGCCGCGGCGACAAGGTCGCGATCCACTTCGTCGGCGAGCCCGAGGGCGACACCCGCGACATCACCTACGCCGACCTGCACGAGCAGGTGCAGCGCGCCGCGAACGCCCTCGCCGACCTCGGCGTCGGCAAGGGCGACACCGTCGCGATCTACCTGCCGATGATCCCCGAGGCCGCCGTCGCGATGCTCGCGTGCGCCCGCCTCGGCGCCCCGCACTCGGTCGTCTTCGGCGGCTTCTCGGCCGAGGCGCTGCACTCGCGCATCGACGACGCCAAGGCCAAGGTCGTCATCACCGCAGACGGTGGCTACCGACGCGGCGCCCCCTCGGCGCTCAAGCCGGCCGTCGACGCCGCCCTCGACCACGGCGACACCTCGGTCGAGCACGTGCTCGTCGTCAAGCGCACCGGGCAGGACACCGCGTGGAACGACCGCGACCTGTGGTGGCACGAGGCGCTCGAGAAGGCCGCGGCAACGCATGAGGCCCAGTCGTTCGAGGCCGAGCACCCGCTCTTCATCCTCTACACGTCGGGCACGACAGGTAAGCCGAAGGGCATCTTCCACACGACCGGCGGCTACCTGACCCAGGCGGCCTACACCAACGCCGTCGTCCACGACGTGCACCGCGACACCGACGTGTACTGGTGCACCGCCGACATCGGCTGGGTCACCGGGCACTCCTACATCGTCTACGGGCCGCTCACCAACGGCGTCACGCAGGTCATGTACGAGGGGACGCCCGACACCCCGCACCAGGGCCGCTGGTGGGAGATCGTCCAGGACTACAAGGTCACGGTGCTCTACACGGCCCCGACGGCGGTGCGCACCTTCATGAAGTGGGGCACCGACATCCCGGCGAAGTTCGACATGAGCTCGCTGCGGCTGCTCGGTTCGGTCGGCGAGCCGATCAACCCCGAGGCGTGGCTCTGGTACCACAAGCACATCGGCGGCGGCCGCGCCCCGATCGTCGACACGTGGTGGCAGACCGAGACCGGCGCGATCATGATCAGCCCCCTGCCGGGCGTCACGACGCTCGAGCCGGGCTCCGCGCAGAAGCCGATCCCGGGCATCAGCGCCGAGATCCTCGACGACGAGGGCCAGCCGTTCACGACGCCCGAGCAGGTCGGCTACCTCGTGCTGACCAAGCCATGGCCCTCGATGCTGCGCGGCATCTGGGGCGACCCGGAGCGCTACAAGGAGACGTACTGGTCGCGGTTCGGCGAGAAGTACTACTTCGCCGGCGACGGCGCGAAGTACGACGCCGACGGCAACATCTGGCTGCTCGGACGCGTCGACGACGTCATGAACGTCTCGGGCCACCGCCTGTCGACGGCCGAGATCGAGTCGGCGCTCGTGTCGCACCCGAAGGTCGCCGAGGCGGCGGTCGTCGGCGCGAACGACGAGACCACCGGCCAGGCCGTGTGCGCGTTCGTCATCCTGCGTCAGGAGGCCGTCGAGGAGGCCGACGAGCCGGGTGAGGGCAAGGACCTCGTGCAGGAGCTGCGCAACCACGTGGCCAAGGAGATCGGCCCGATCGCCAAGCCGCGCTCGATCATGATCGTCAGCGAGCTGCCGAAGACACGCTCCGGCAAGATCATGCGGCGCCTGCTGCGCGACGTCGCCGAAGGCCGCGAGGTCGGCGACGTCACCACGCTCGCCGACAGCTCGGTCATGGACCTCATCAAGACCGGCATGTCGGCGGACTCGTCCGACTGACGCTCCGACGACCGACGCCGACACCCGACGCCGACACCCGACGCCGACACCCGACGCCGACACCCGACGCCGCCCGCCCCGCGCACCTGCGGGGCGGGCGGCGCCGTCGTACCAAGCCCGCCGCCCCTCGCTCGACACCGGCCGGCGCCGCCGTCCCCAACCCACCCACCCCCGTTCGTCGCCGTCAGGGCCTGTGGATCGGCGGAGGCGCCGACGGCGTCGCGTGGTTGACTCGAGCCATGAGCAACGCCGAGCGGGAGTCGCACACCTGGGTCGTCGCATCGATCGGCGGAGTGCCGACCGTCGAGCCGCGGCCCGCCCTGTCGTTGAGCGAAGACGGCCTGCTCACCGGGACCACGGGCGTCAACCGCATCGTCGGCACGTACAAGGCAGAGAACGAGCTGGTCAAGGTCGAGGGCACCGGCATGACCCGGATGGCCGGGCCGCCCGAGGCGATGGACCAGGAGAAGCGTTTCCTGCAGGCGCTCGAGGGATGGCAGGCCTTCCACGTCGGCGGTGGACGCCTCGAGATCGGCCCCGTCGATGCGGGCATCGTCTGCGTCCTCAACGAGTCGGGCGTACCCAACGCCTGACCCCACGCTGCCCGAGCCGTCTGGGAGCGCACGCCGACGCCCTGCCTTGCCGCTTGCCTGCCTTGCCGCTTGCCTGCCTTGCCGCTTGCCTGCCTTGCCGCTTGCCTGCCTTGCCGTTTGCCTGCCTCGCCGCCCGCCCAGCCTCGCCGCGCGTGAGGTGCCTAGCTGCGCGCCGTACCTCCCCGTCTACCTGCCCGGCCTCGCCGCGCCGTGGCCGCCGTCCGCGCACGCCCACGAGCGTCCAGCACTTGACGACGCCGCCATTCCCCTCCCGCTGCCCGCGTCCGGGCACGACG
This sequence comes from Intrasporangium sp. Soil_C_50, assembly GCF_057656595.1. Taxonomy (NCBI): domain Bacteria; kingdom Bacillati; phylum Actinomycetota; class Actinomycetes; order Micrococcales; family Intrasporangiaceae; genus Intrasporangium; species Intrasporangium sp. Soil_C_50. Next base: position 112,450 of record NZ_JBDGKB010000011.1, on the reverse strand, counting down.
GCGCCCCCGGGCCGGGTGGGCCGGGAGCGGGGCGGCGCAGCTACAGGTGCCAGGTGACCCCGAACGCGGTGACGGTCGCGGTCAAGCCCCGTTCGTGCACGACCGTGTGGTGCCGTCCGCACAGCAGTGCCCCGTTGTCCAGGTCGGTCAGGCCTCCGTGCAGCCAGTGCACCACGTGGTGGGCTTCGCACCACTGCGGCGGGATCGTGCAGCCCGGATACGAGCAGCCACCGTCCCGCCGGGCCAGCGCCCGCCGCTGCGGCGGCGTGAAGAACCGCTGCGCCCTCCCGACGTCCAGCACCTCCGACGACCCGCCCAGCACCATCGGGACGATCCCCGCCTCGCACGCCAACCGCCGCACCGCACCGGGGCTCAGCACCGCGTCATCATCAGCGATCCCGGCACCCCGGACCTGCTCCAGCAGCGCCTCCAGGCTCATCGTCACCACCAGCGTCGTACGAGGAGTCCGCGCCACACCCTCCGGCGCCCCCACCGCGCGAGCAACCAGCTCGAGCAACGCATCCGCGCGCCGCGTCGCCGGCGACCGCGGATCCGTCCCGGCCGCCCCAGCCGAGGCGGCCGAACCTGCAGCCGCACCTGCCACGCCCGCAGCCGAGGCCGCACCGGCCACGGAGGCGGCATCGGCCGCGGAGGCGGCATCGGCCGCGGAGGCCGGGGCGTGCAGACCGGACCAGTCGAGGTCGGGGCGCGGCCGGGCCAGCGGGTCGATCGCCGCCTCCAGCACCGCCGCCCCCTCGGGGTCGAGCCGCAACAGGAAGTCGACGAACCCGGCACACGACCCGACCCGCCGCAACGACCGACCGGCCCGCAGCCCGCGCTCCCGGGCCTCGGCCTCCGCCGGCGGGCGCAAGCTCGCGCGCGCATGACCCACGAGCCGGCGCAGCTCACGCACGGTCAACACCGGCGCGGCCTCGACCAGCGAGGCCACCACGTCATCGAGGTGGTCGCGGTCGGCCACCGGCGCCAGATCACGCTGGAACCGCACGATGACTCCGGCGTGCACCGCCGACACCTCACACGCCGCCACCCGAGCCGCCAACACCGCCCACCGGGGTTCCCGCAACGCCGCCCCCAACAGCGCCATCGTGGCCGCCTCACCACCTTCCAGCCCCACGGTCGCGTGCGGCGCACCCCTGCCACCGGTGGTGTCGGCATCGGCATCGCCCTGAGCACCGGCGACGGCCCGCAGCCAGTCGGCCCCGCCCAGCGTGACCGCCCCGGCGAGCCCTCGTTCGTCCGCCTCCCGCGCGACCATGACGCTCAACGCCTGGGCCGCCTCCCGCAGCGCCTGCGCGTGCGCGAACGTCGCGCCCACCTCGTCGTCGCTCAGCGACCACAAGGGGCCCTCCTTCGCCAGCGCGCGCACAGAGCCGACCATGTCGGCCAGCCGGCCCGTGAGATCCGTTGCAGCTCCGTTCGGGCCCGGGCCGTCACCCACCTGCGACACTCCGTGACCGGCGGGCGCAGGAACCGACCGCGTCGACCCCAAGGGCGTCGACGCTGCCGCTGTGCCGGAGTCGGCGAGCCGCGTGTCGAGGAGCATGGTTTCACCCTAGACTCGACCACTGACAATGCATGACGATGACATCTCAGGAGCAGCCGGTGCCGGAGAACCCCCAGACCGCACGAGGTCGCCACGTCGTCGACAGGGTGCAACCGAGACAGCGCGTCGAGCGCACTGACCTCACAGACCGGCCCGACCGGCCCGACCGGGCCAAGATGATCTCGGTCCGGCTCACGATGGACGAGTTCGAGGCGCTCTCCGCCGAGGCGACCGAGCTCGGCATCGGAGCCTCCACCCTGGCCCGGACCCTCATCCGTCGCGGACTGACCGACCCGTCCCCCGCTCCTTCGGCGCTCGGGTCCCGGATCGAGGCCGACCTGCAGGCCTCCCTCGCCCCAGACCTCGTGGCCCGGGTCGAGGCGCTCGAACGCTGGGTCGCCGAACAGTCACGCACCCACTGACGGGCTCGTCGCCCCCACGTGGTCTCCGAGCCCCTCACGGTCCGCGCGTGGCGCCGTCACCGAGCCGTTGACCCCACGAAATGCACACTCCCGCAAGGGACCCGGGCCAGCGCCCCGTCAGTGAAGGCCGGCTGAAGCCGGCGCAACCGGTACTGGCGAGTCCGCCACCGACGCGCCCGCCACCGACGCGCCCGCCACCGACGCGCCCTCCGTCGACGCCCGCGCCACCCAGCCGCGCTCGTGGGCCGCCCACCCCAGCTGGATGCGCGTCGTGGACCCGGTCGCGTCCATCAGGGAGCGGACGCGTCGCTGCACGGTGCGCAGCCCCACGTCGAGCTGGCGCGCCACCCGAGCATCGGAGGCGCCGGCGAGCAGCAGCGACAGCACCTGGAGGTCGAACTCGTCCGGCCCCGAATGGATCTCGACGATGTCGTCGGCGTCCGGCGTCGACAGGACGAGCGGCCAGGCGTCGCGCCACACCGACTCGAAGAGCGCCACCAGCGAGCCGACGAGCCCGGCCGCGTGGATGACGAGAGCGGACGGCTCGGCCCCCTCGACGTCGAGCGGCACGAGCGCCGTGCGTCCGTCGGCGATGACGAGCTTGGTCGGGACACGCTCGACGACCCGCACCTCCTCCTCGCGGCGCAGCACGGCGGCGACGTTGGCCTGCGGCTCGTGCTCGAGGACGTCGCGCTCGATGACGACCCGGTACCGGACGCCGCGGGACGTGGCGATGTCCTCGGCCGAGTTCTCGTCGGCGGTGACGACCGCGGGCCGGTCGGTGACGAAGGCGCAGACCTCCGACACCGCGCCGAGCTGCAGCTGGTGGAAGCGCTGGCCGACGGCGCCGGCTCCGATGACGACCTCGACGAGGTCGTGGACGTCGACGGAGGCCTCGGTGCGGTGGGCCTCGGCGAGCCGCGCGGCGGCGAGCTCGGCCTGCTCCAGCTCGTGGCGGCGGTCGTTGACGATGGCCCGCAGCGCAACGCCGGGTGGGGCCGCCACCCAGCGGCCCGGCGCGACCGCCGACTCGGCGACGAGCCCTCGCGCCCGCAGCGCGAGCACGGCCTGCTCGACGTCGGCGTCGGGCATCGTGCACCGACGCGCGAGGTCGGCCAGCTCGGTGGCACCCAGCCCCACGAGCGTCCGGTAGACCGTCGCCTCCTGCGGCGAGAACCCCAGGGCGCCGAGCACCTCCACGTCGCTGCCTCCCCACCGGCCGCGCGCGGCCGCGTCTCCGCGTCTCCATGCCGTGAGCACGGTGGCGACACCTCGGGGACCTGGACTCGCGACCACGGCGTCAGTAGACCCGCGGCCCTCGAGACGCCGGCAACCCGTCGGTGGCGGACCCCCGCCATGGCGCACAACCGCCGCTCGCCATTGTTCCGCAGACCGGGTCACATCGGCACATTGGGGCGCACGCCGGACGTTCCCCCGTCCGGCCACGCCGGACTCTCCCCCGTCCGGCACCCCGAGCCGCGCGGGCCCGATCAGGCGGGCCCGCGCACCCACCCCCTTCGGAGGACTCATGCGCCCCAACTGGCGTACCACCCTGGGAGCAGCCACCGCGGCGGTACTCGCCGCAACGGCTGCGGCCCCGACCCAGGCCCTCGGCCAGGGTTCCAGCACCGCGGGCGACCGCGGCCGGCCGATCGTCGGCTCGGCCGCGTGGTCGGCCGGCAACACCGGCAACAGCTCCACCAACCCGGCGTCCCCCGGCCCCACCGCCCAGAGCACCACGGCCCGGACGCCGAAGACCGTCACGCTCGTCACGGGCGACCGCGTCGTCGTCTCCGGCGCCGGCACCGAATCCCCCTCTGCCACGGTGCTGCCCAACGCGGACGGCAGCGTCCCGACGGTCGAGACCCGACGCGTCGGGCGTGACCTCTACGTGTACCCGGAGAGCGCTGCCGCGGCCCTCGCCGCCGGACGCGTCGACGACGAGCTCTTCAACGTGACGGGCCTCGTGGCGCAGGGCTACGACGACGCGTCGACGCGCAGCCTGCCCGTCATCGTCAGCTACACCGGCGCCGTCGACGTCGCGCGCAGCGCGCCGGCCACCCCGCGCGGCGCCGCGAAGGGACGCACCCTTCACTCGATCCGCGCGGTCGCGATGGCCGCGGACAAGTCCAAGGCCAAGGACTTCTGGGCCGACGCGTCGAGCCGCTCCTCCCCGGCCGGCTCCCGCGTCGACAAGGTGTGGCTCGACCGCAAGGTGAGCAAGAGCCTCGAGGAGTCGACGAAGCAGGTCAACGCGCCGCAGGCCTGGGCGGCCGGGTTCACCGGCACCGGAACGACGGTCGCGGTCCTCGACACCGGCGTCGACGGCGGGCACGCCGACCTGGCCGGACGCGTCAAGGCCTCGCAGGACTTCACCGGCTCGCCCGGCGGCGCGCTGTCGGACCCCGACGGCCACGGCACGCACACCGCGTCGACCGTCGGCGGCTCCGGCGCGGCGAGCGGCGGCCGGCAGAAGGGCGTCGCGCCCGGCACCGACCTGCTCATCGGCAAGGTCCTCGACGACTACGGTTCGGGCTCCTACTCCGGGATCATCGCCGGCATGGAGTGGGCCGTGGGCCAGCACGCCGACGTCGTGTCGATGAGCCTCGGCAGCACCGGCCCCGTGGGCGACTGCACCGACCCGCTCTCCGCCGCCGCCCAGGACCTGTCGACGTCGAGCACGAGCCTGTTCGTCATCGCGGCGGGCAACACCGGCCCGGGCACCAACACGGTCTCGGCCCCGGCGTGCGCGCCCGCGGTCCTGTCGGTCGGCGCCGTCGACAGCGCGGACAAGGCGGCGTGGTTCTCGAGCCGCGGTCCGGCCGCGTTCACGCACACGCTCAAGCCCGAGATCGCGGCCCCGGGTGTCGCCGTCCTGGCCGCCCGCTCGGGTGGTCGCGGCGACGACGCGTACGTGGCGATGTCAGGCACGTCGATGGCCACCCCGCACGTCGCGGGCGCCGCGGCCGTCGTCAAGCAGGCGCATCCGTCGTGGAACGGCGCCCAGCTCAAGGCCGCCCTCGTGTCGACGGCGCAGTCGGCCGTGCCGGGCGACGTGCGCGAGGTCGGCGCCGGACGCCTCGACGTGTTCGCCGCGACGAAGGCGACCGTCACGAGCAACCCGGTCCAGGCCGGCAGCTTCGACTGGCCGCACACGGCAGCCCAGCGCACCACAGTCGGCATCCCGTTCACGAACCTCGGCGACGCCCCGATCACGCTGTCGCTCAAGGTCGCCGGCCTCACCGGTGACGACGGCAGCGCGCTGAAGACGGCGCCGGCGAAGCTCAACGCGTCGACGCTGACCGTCCCTGCCAACGGCACTGCGTCGGTCCCGCTGGCGGTCGACCCGTCGGTCACGCTGGCCGCGGCGCAGTACGGCGACGTCACCGGACGCGTCCTCGCCACGACGGCCGACGGCCGCACCGTGTCGACGCCCTTCGCTCTCTACGTCCAGCCCGAGACGGTGACGCTCAAGCTGCGTCTCACCGACCGCCTCGGTCACGCGGCCGCGGGCGCCTCGAGCGTCGACGTCGTCAACACCGACTCGCCCCGCGGCGAGCGCCGGTACAACGACGGTGAGGCCGAGCAGACGTACGCGGTGCGCCCGGGCACGTACCTGCTCTCCGCGTTCGTCCAGTCCCCGGACGGTGACACCGCCGCGCCGACCCTCGACTCGATGGCGTACTTCGCGCGCCCCGAGATCGAGATCACCCGCGACACGACGATCGACTTCGACGCCCGCAAGGCACACCTCGTGTCGGTCAAGACCGACCGGCCGAGCGTGGCCCGCGCCTCGGTGCTCTCGTTCACCCGCCAGTGGGACGACCTGTGGATGCACGCCGGCTCGATGCTGGCCGGGTCCACCGTCACGGCCCTCTACGCCGACGTGCAGGGCAAGCCGAAGAACGGCACGTGGGAGTTCGGCACCAACCAGCGTCGCTACGCCCCCGCGGTTACCTCCATGACCGCGGGCGCCACGACGCTGCACCCGACCGCCCCCGAGGTCACCGCAGCGGGCCTCGACGGCACCGGCACTGCGCCGCTCGTCGACGCCGGCGCCGGCACGGCGTCCGACCTGACCGCCGAGAAGGTCGGCGGCAAGGTGGCGCTCGTGCGGCTCGCGTCGCCGACGGCCAACCTCACGTCCGCGATGGTCAACGCCGTCAAGGCGTCCGGCGCCAAGGGCCTGCTGCTCTACCGCCCGGCCACCGGACGGTGGGCTCCGGCTCTGGGCTTCCCCGCCGTTGCGGTCGCGGCCTACAGCCTCCCGATGGCCGAGGGTGACGCGCTTCGTGCCACTCTGGCGTCGGCGCCGGGCAACACGCTCACCCTGGCCTGGCAGGCCACGGCCCGCAGCCCGTACGTCTACACGCTCGGCTTCACCGAGTCGACGCCGTTCACGAGCGACAAGACGTACGTCGTGCACGACAAGAGCCTCGGGCGCACCGACGCGACGTACACGGCCATGGGCGTCGACACCGCGTTCGTCGACCTCGTCGGCGTCCGGCGCCCGAGCGGGTTCGGCTTCGGCGTCTCGAGCTTCAGCAGCGTGCCCGTCCCGGGCAAGCGCACCGAGCTCTACACCGACGACGGCTCGCAGTTCCAGCAGGTCGTGCTGTCGAGCCTGCCGTTCGGCGAGGCCATGCTCGGCACCTGGCACGGGTACGCGGCCGGCAGCGTCCGCACCGAGGCCTGGCACGGCGGCGTCGTCGGCCCGACCGCGATCCAGGACGAGGACGGCGTCGAGCAGCTGACGGCCGAGCGGCAGGGCGACCTCATGGGCTTCGCCCCGCAGCTGTACGGCGACGACTGGGGCCACGTGGCCCAGCCGGGCAGCTTCGGCGACGGCGGCTCGCTGGAGATGCGCCGCGACGGCGAGGTCATCGGCACGAGCGCCTGGCCGTCCGGCGTCTTCGAGGTGCCGGCGGGCGACTCGCTGTACGAGCTGACGCTGCGCCAGTCGAAGTTCCCGTCGTCGGCGCCGGCCTGGCGGCGCTCGATGCAGGTGACGACGACGTGGGGCTTCCGCTCGCACCTCGAGCCCGACGTCTACTCGCGTGGCCTGCCGCTGCTCTTCCCGCGGGTCACGCTGCCCGAGGACGGGCTGAAGACGCTGCCGGCTGCCGGTGGACAGGTGCTGCCGGTGCGCGTCACCGGGCACGCCGGCTACACACCGGGGGCCATCGCGTCGGTCGAGGCTGCGACGTCCTACGACGGCGGCACGACGTGGACCGACGCGTCGGTGCGGCACACCGGTGACGCGTGGGGCGCGGTCGTCGACCACACCGGCGCCTCGGGCAAGACCGTGGCGCTGCGGGTCACGGTGACCGACGCGAACGGCGCGACGGTCACCCAGGTGACGCAGGCGGCGTACATCGTGCGCTGACGCATGTCGCACCGGTGTCGCACGGAACCGCCCGACCCTGCACGGGGTCGGGCGGTTCCGTTGTGGCCGGGCTTGGAGGGTCCTCGCCACCGTCTCAGGCGTGGTCTCGATTCGGACTGAGGTCCGGTTGCATGGTATTCGTTGAAGCGTGAAGCAGCTTCGTGTCGTCGTGTCCAGCACCCGTCCCGGCCGCATCGGCCCCGTCGTGGCCGAGTGGGTCGCCGCCCAGGCGCCCGCGGACGAGTGGCAGGTCGAGCTCGTCGACCTCTCGACCCTCCCGTTCTTCGACGAGGAGGACATGCCGAAGAACGGCAACTACGCCAAGCCCCACACCAAGGCGTGGGCCAAGCAGGTCTTCGAGGCCGACGCGGTCGTCGTCGTGACGCCGCAGTACAACCGCAGCTTCCCCGCCCCGATCAAGAACGCGGTCGACTACCTCTTCGCCGAGTGGCACGGCAAGCCCGTCGCCCTCGTCGGCTACGGCTGGACCGGCGCGTCCGACGCCACGGCCGACCTCACGAAGGTCCTCGGCCACGTCAAGGCCGACGTCGTCGGCTCGACCGGGCTCGTCTTCACCCAGGACGTCTCCCCCGCCGGCGAGTTCTCCGTGACCGACGAGCGCCGCGCCGAGCTGACCGCCCTGCTCGAGGCGCTCGCCGCCAAGGTCGACGAGCCCGTCGGCGCCAACGCCTGACCCCACGCAGTCCCCGGTGGCGTATGCCCACGTGGCCTGTCGCGCCGCGGGGCGGTCGCTGGGGCTGCGGCTGGGCGACCTGTGTCGCGCACCCCTGTCGACGCACTACCGTCAGGGGGTGAGCCAGCACAGCCCAGAGACCATGACCCCAGAGCCCGAAGCCGATGGCCCTTCTTCGGAGACCGGTCGGACGGCGGGTGCGGCCGTCGAGGCGGAGACGAGCTTCGCGGACCTCGGGCTGGACGACAAGGTGCTCAAGGCGCTGCGCGACGTGGGCTACGAGCACCCCTCGCCGATCCAGGCCGCGACGATCCCGGCCCTGCTCGAGGGCCGCCACGTCGTCGGGTTGGCGCAGACCGGCACCGGCAAGACGGCGGCGTTCGCCCTTCCGATCCTCAGCCGGCTCGACCTGAAGCAGAAGTCGCCGCAGGCGCTCGTCCTCGCGCCGACGCGTGAGCTGGCGCTGCAGGTGTGCGAGGCGTTCGAACGGTATGCGGCCCACCTCAAGGGCGTACACGTGCTGCCGGTCTACGGCGGGCAGGCCTACGGCGTGCAGCTGAGCGCGCTGCGCCGGGGCGTGCACATCGTCGTCGGCACGCCCGGCCGCATCATGGACCACCTCGAGAAGGGGACGCTCGACCTCAGTGAGCTGCGCTTCCTCGTGCTCGACGAAGCCGACGAGATGCTCAAGATGGGCTTCGCCGACGACGTCGAGACGATCCTGGCCGACACCCCGGACGACAAGCACGTCGCACTCTTCTCCGCCACGATGCCCTCGCAGATCCGGCGCATCTCGAAGAAGTACCTCCACGACCCGGTCGAGATCACCGTCAAGTCCAAGACGTCGACGGCGCCCAACATCACGCAGCGCTACCTCACGGTGTCCTACCCGCAGAAGGTCGATGCCCTGACCCGCATCCTCGAGGTCGAGAACTTCGAGGGGATGATCGTCTTCGTCCGCACCAAGAACGAGACCGAGACGCTGGCGGAGAAGCTCCGTGCGCGGGGGTTCTCCTCGATGGCCATCAACGGCGACATCGCCCAGAACCAGCGTGAGCGCACCGTCGACCAGCTGAAGTCGGGCAAGCTCGACATCCTCGTCGCGACCGACGTCGCGGCCCGCGGGCTCGACGTCGAGCGGATCAGCCACGTCGTCAACTACGACATCCCGACCGACACGGAGTCCTACGTCCACCGGATCGGTCGCACGGGACGCGCCGGTCGCAGTGGCGATGCGATCTCGTTCGTCACGCCGCGAGAGCGCCATCTGCTCAAGGCGATCGAGAAGGCGACCCGGCAGTCCCTCGTGCCGATGACGATGCCGAGCGTCGAGGACATCAACGCCAGCCGCCTGACCCGCTTCGACGACGCGATCACCCAGGCCCTGTCCGCGACCAGCAGGATCGACGCCTTCCGCGACGTGATCAGTCACTACGTCAACGAGTACGACGTGCCGGAAGTCGATGTCGCCGCCGCCTTGGCGGTCGTGCTGCAGGGCGACGAGCCGATGCTGCTCGAGCCCGAACCCGTCCGTCCTGCAAGGACGTTCGACGACCGCGGCCCTCGTGAACGTCGGGACGACCGCGACTCGCGCGGGCGTGGCGACCGCCGCGATGGCGGGGGCGGCGCTCGTGGTGACCGTGACGGGCGCGGGCGGCGCGGCCCGTCGTCCGGGCCACTGGTCGGCTACCGCATCTCGGTGGGACGCCGACAGAAGGTGGAGCCTCGACAGATCGTCGGTGCTCTCGCGAACGAGGGCGGCCTGGGACGACAGGACTTCGGCCACATCGACATCCGCGCGGACCACTCGATCGTCGAGCTGCCGGCGACGCTTCCGCCCGGCACGTGGGAGAAGCTGCGCTCGACCCGCATCTCGGGCCAGCTCATCGAGCTGACTCGCGACGACGGTCCACGTCACGGAGGCTTCCAGAAGAAGCCCCGCACCAAGGGCAACCGCGCCTGAACCGTCGCGGCACAGCGCACCTGTTGGCATTTGCTCGAATCGCGAACAAAGGACGACTTCGGCCCACAACCTGACCGCGGAACTGCGCCCCGATCCAGAACGCCGTCGACTACCTCTTCGCCGAGTCGCACGCCAAGCCGGTCGCCCTCGTCGGCTACGGCTGGACCGGCGCGTCCGACGCCACCGCCGACCTCACCAAGGTGCCCGGCCACGTCAAGGCCGACGTCGTCGGGTCGACCGGCCTCGACCTCACCCAGGACGTCTCCTCCACCGGCGAGTTCACGGTCACCGACGCCCTCAGCGCCTGACCGGCGCCATCGCCGCATCCTCAGCGGTTGTGCGCCTGATTCGTGGTACGGCTGTCAGGAGGATGAGGACGCCGCTGGACCAGAGCGGCATGGCCACCACCATCGCCACCGCGAGCCACGCCGGCCTGGAGCGTCGTGCCGCCCACGCGGCCAGCACGACGGCGACGGGCAGGCGCACGACCAGCGGCGGGTAGTAGGCCTGGGTCGGGGGCGTCGGCGCGCCGCTGAGGAACTCGACCCAGCGCGTCCAGAGCTCTGGCGCCGCGAGGTACGAGATGAGGACGACCGCGGCGGTTGCACCAAGGCACAGGGCGAGGGCGCGCCACTCGCGCCGGGCGACGAACCACACGGGGCCCAGCCCCGGCGTGACCTTGGTCAGCAACGGGAACGCCCATGCCCAGGCCCCCCGACGCTGCACGCCGAGGACGCACGCGACGGCGAGAAAGGCCTCGATGTTGCCGATGACGAGTGCCGGCGGCACGACGTAGAGCAGCGTGAGCCAGCGCCACCGGGTCGGCAGCGGCCAGAGCAGCCAGACCAGTGCGGCGGTGAGCAGCCCCGACCAGACCACGAGAAAGGCGGACCACGGCAGGAGCGCCAGTGGCCTGATCAGCTGCGCGAAGGCCGGCGAGTAGTTGAAGGCGTCCGGGGTGCCGGGCGGGACGCCGTACGGCGACACCTGCCAGACCACCCAGTAGGCGTGTGCGGAGTCGGTGCCGTAGGTGTCGAGCCGGCTCAGTGCGAGCACCCAGAGCGCCGCGGGCAGGCTGACCCACAGCGCCAGACGGACGACGCGCCCGAGCTCCTCGCGCCGGCCCCCAGGCCGTTCGGACGCGCCCGTCGTTGCCGCCCCTACCTGCGCGGTCGGCAGCGTCGACGCGTCGTCGGCGTCGTCGACGTCGGCCCGCTCACCGCCGGGGCGCGTCATCGCGGCGCCCCCAGGAGGACGTATCCGTCGCCTCCGGCAGTCCGGGTCCAGCCGGCGTCGACCATCAGTCCGAGGACGGACGAGTCGTCAGCGAGCAGCGCTGCACCACAGTGTAACTCGGTCGGATAGGCCGGCCAGCCGTCAGCCCCGGTGATGAACCGGTGATAGGACGCGATGCGGTCGGCGGTGCGGATCTCGACACGGGTGTCCATGGTCGGGCGCAGCCCCGGATGCGCCCACTCGAGCCACCCGCCGACGGCCTCGTCGCTGCACATTACGGTCCCCGACGGAAGCGTCGACAGCGGGCCGTCGAGCGCCGGCGCTCCGAGGGCGGGCCGCGACGCGACAGACGGGGCTAGTAGCGCGACGAGGGCGAGGGCCACGGTCGGCAGGAGCACGGTGGCGACCCGCTCCCTGCGTCCCGCGGACTCGCGCGGGATCGGCAGGAGTGACTGCAGAGCTGCAGCCGCGAGAGGCGCCAGGATCACCGCGGCCAGGGCCACGGTGCGCGCGTGGGCGAACGCGAGGTACACGGCGGTGGCCGCGAACAGCACTGTTGTCCAGCGCAGCTCACGCCCTCGGACAGCCGCGATGATGACGGGTACGAGAAGTGCGAGCGCGGCCCAGAGGCCAGGATCCCCCAGCGAGGTGGCCTGCCACTCGCTGACGAGCGGCGTCACGTCAGCCACCTGGAACGGCGAGGTGAACAGGCGTGGGCCGACCGGCGTCAGTCCTGCGACCGCCACCGACAGCAGCGGGACGAGTCCCAATTGCAGGGCCTGTCGCGGACGCCAGCGACTGTCGAGCAGGCCGCCGACGACCGCGAGCCCGCCGATGCCCGGGCCGACGAACCACATCCCGTGTGAACAGGCCCACAGCCACGTGACCGGCACGAGCCACCAGCGCGCTCGACCATCGGCCAGGGTGCGCCACCAGGCGTCGACCGTCAGCGCGGCGAGGCCGAATGTCACCAGCTGCGGGCGCGGGGAGAGGCTTCCGCCTACGGCCACGAACGCTACCGCGAGGACCAGCGCCGTCACGAGGGGCGAGGCCGACCGTCGGCAGGAGGCCCAGAGGCAGGCGCCGACGAGGACGGTCCCGAGGCACAGCAGCCAAGCCACACCGGGAAGCCCGAACGCGGCGTCGGCGCCGTGCAGCAGCACCTCGGGCAACCACTGGTTGAGGATCCACGGCCGCCCGGCACCGGCGCCGAACGGATCGTCGAGGACGAACTGACCTGTGCTCAGGAGGTGTTCTCCGGCGCGCAGGTGCCAGAACGTGTCCGGGTCACGTACCGGACCCAACGCCTTGACGGCAAAAAGAGCCAGCACGGCACCTGGCAGGAGCCAACCGACGCGCGCCACGGGCGAGACCCGACGCGCACCAGCCTCGGCGTTCCGCTCGAGCGGCCGGACCTCGGGAAGAGCGACCACGGTTCCGGTCAGCCGCCGCCGAAGGCCTTGGCCATGTTGATGGCGCCGGGGCCGATGATGACGATGAAGAGGGCCGGCAGGATGCAGGTCATCAGCGGGAACAGGATCTTGATGGTGACCTTCTGGGCCTTCTCCTCGGCCTTCTGCTTGCGCACGAGGCGCATGTTCGCGGTCTGCTCACGCAGCACGGCGGCGATCGGCAGGCCGAGCCGGTCCGCCTGGACGAGCGCCGTGACGAAGTTCTTGACCTCGGGGAGCGTGACGCGGTCACCCATCGCCGAGAAGGCCTCGCCGCGCGACTTGCCGATCTGGATCTCGGAGATGACACGGGCGAACTCGCCGGAGATGGGGCCGTCGACGTTGCGGGCGACCTGCAGCAGCGCCGCGTCGAAGCCCTGACCCGCCTCGACACAGACGGTGAGCATGTCGAGGGCGTCGGCGAGGCTCTTGCTCGTCTGCTCCTGGCGGCGCATGCCCGCGTTGTAGAGCAGCAGGTCGGGCAGGAAGAAGAAGAGTCCACCGAGGACCAGCCCGTAGAGGACGCTGCTCAGCTGGAAGTCGCCGTACACGACGCCGAGCACGACGCCGAGCAGCAGGCAGACGCCCTTGGCGCCCATGATTCGCTCCACGGTCCAGGGCGACGGATTGCCCGCGCGGTCGAGCATCAGCGTGAACCGGTCGTCGGTTCCCTTGGGCGACAGGGCCATCGCCAGCGCCTTGGTGCGGTCGAACACCGGCGTGACCAGTCGGTCCTTCGCCCCGAGGTCGGCGGTGACGACGGACCGGCTGGTGACGCTGTCCTCGATGAGCATGAGCGACTTTGCGACACCGCGGGGCTCACTCGTGCCGAAGGACATCGACAGGACGGCCACCATGAGGCCGATGGCGACGAGCGCCGCCGAGATGTAGACCGGGTTCACGTTCATCTCAGACCTCGATCTTGACGACGTTGCGCATCCACACGACACCGACGCCGAGGGCGACGAGGCCGCCGATGCTCATGAAGAGGCCGATGGTCGTCGTCCACAGCAGGCTGACGTAGTCGTAGTTGACGCGGAGCATGTAGAAGAAGAGGAAGATCGGCAGCGCGATGAGGATGTAGGCCGACAGGCGTCCCTCGGCCGACAGCGTCTTGACCTGCCGGTGCAGCGCCTCCCGCTCGCGGAGCGTGTTGGCCGTGGTGCGCAGTGTGTCGGCGAGGTTGCCGCCGACCTCGCGCTGGATGCGGATCGCCATGACCGTCCAGTGCATGGCGCTGCTGTCGAGGCGGTGGCCGACGCGCTCGAGCGCGTCGGACAGGTCGGTGCCGATGCGGGTCTCGGCCAGCGCGCGGCTGAACTCCTTGCCGCTCGGCTCGGCGGCGTCGCGGGCTACGGCCTCGAGCGCCTGCGGCAGACCGAAACCGCTTCGGAGGCTTGTCGACACGAGGAGCAGAATGCCGGGCAGCTGGGCTTCGAACTTGGCAGCGCGTCGGCTGGCGGCGATCCGCAGGAACGCCGGCATGCCGATGAGGCCGAATACCGAACCCAGGACGAGACCGACGATCTTGGCGTCGCCGGCGAGGACGAAGCCGACGGCGGCTCCGACGATGACGGCGACGATTCGCAGGATCAGCCACTCTCCCGCCCGGAACGGAAGGTCTGCCTTCTCGATGAGTGCCATCGTCTTGCTCGTCGACTTACGGTCCTTCATGACGCGGTCGCCGATGTCGAGCAGCTGCGCCGTGATCGTGCTCTGCGCTGCCTTCATCTCCTGGCGCGAGAGCGCAACGTCCGCGCCGGTCACGTAAGTCTCAATCGCGGCAACACGCTGCTCACGCTTCGTCTGGAACGTCGGCGTCAGCGCGGCGCCGATGCCGGTGAGCAGCGCGAGCCCCAGCAGCCCCGCGGCGATGAGCGGGGTACGGTTGCTGTTTGTCACAGGCGCAAGTGCAGCGTCGGTTGCTCCCCCTGCCGCCGCCGGCGCACCGGTGCCGGCGGGGACCGGGGTCGGCTTGGCCGGCGTCGCGGCCGGGGAGGCGAACGAGGCCTGCTTCGCGAAGTTGAAGGTCAGGTTCCCGGCCGTACCGCTGATCGTGTAGTTGTGCAGGCCGTCGAGCCCCTTGGGAACCGTGATGGTCACCTGCACCTGCTTGTTCAGCGCCTGCGCAGCGGTCTGGAAGGCCGAGGTGACGGCTGCCGAATTGTCGGCGGCGACCACGGAACCCCCACTGGCAGAAGCCAGTTGCTGAAGGGCCGCACTCGCCTTGGGGTCGTTCGTGTTGAAGCGCACGACGTCGACGCGGATGTCGGCCGCTCTGAGCTTGGCGACTGTGGTGGCCAGGGCCTTGGCCGGGTCCTTGGCCATGGTGTCTGCACCGTCGCTGAGCAGCATGATGCTGCGGTCACCGCTCGCGCCGAGCCCGGCGACGGCGTCCTGCACACCCTCGTAGAGGCTCGTGGACCCCCGCGAGGCGAGCCCGTTGGCCACCCGTTGGGCTGCGGTCCGGTCGAGCGTCGGAGACAGGTCGATGCCCGCGGTGTCGGCGAAGGAGCCGACGCCGACCTTGACGTCCGACGGAACGGTCTTGATGTAGGCGGCCACGGCCTTGCGTACGGTGAGCATGCCGGCGACGCCCATCGAGCCGCTCGTGTCGATGAGGATGATTGCCCGCCGGTCGCGCTTCGGCGCCTGCTTGACGGTCACGGGGTAGTCCACCCCGTCGATGGTCACCTTGAGGCTCGATGGGTCGACCTGGACGTCGGACTTGCTCCGGATGGTCAGCACGCCCGTCAGCGTGGATGCGTCGCCCTGGCTAGTGCCCGAGACGCTGCTGAGCCCGACGGTGACGGGGTCGTCCGCGCGAGCCGTGGAAGGCAGTGCGAGCAGCCCAGCCGCCGCCGCGGTCAGGACGAGCGCGAGACGACGACGAAAGCTGCTCACAGTCCGGTCCGGGCGAAGAGCGAGACGGGCAGCTCGACGCCGACGTCGGCGAGGTCCTGCGCGAACTTCGGACGGATGCCGGTGGGCACGAGGGTGCCCAGGAAGCGCCCGTTCTCGTCGCGCCCGGCGCTGTAGTTGAAGGTGAAGATGTCCTGCAGCGTGATGACGTCCGACTCCATGCCGACGACCTCGGAGATCGCGGTGATCTTGCGCGAGCCGTCCTTGAGGCGCGACTGCTGCACGATGAGGTCCACGGCGCCCGACACCTGCTCACGGATGGCACGCACCGGCAGCTCGACGCCGGCCATGAGGACCATCGTCTCGAGACGGGCGAGGCTGTCGCGCGGGCTGTTGGCGTGCACGGTGGTGATCGAGCCGTCATGGCCTGTGTTCATGGCCTGGAGCATGTCGAGCGCAGCGCCGTCACGGATCTCGCCGACGATGATGCGGTCGGGGCGCATGCGCAGACAGTTCTTGACGAGCTCGCGGATCGAGATCTGTCCCCGGCCCTCGATGTTGGCGGGGCGCGCCTCGAGGCGCAGCACGTGGTCCTGCTGAAGCTGGAGCTCGGCGGCGTCCTCGATGGTGACGATGCGTTCGTCGTGCGGCAGGAAGGAGCTGATGACGTTGAGCGTCGTCGTCTTTCCGGAGCCGGTACCACCGCTGATGATGATGTTGCGCCGACCACGGACGCAGGCCTCGAGGAAGTCGCGCACCATCGGCGTGAAGGTGCCGAAGGAGATGAGGTCGCGGTCGTTGAACGGGTCGGCGGCGAACTTTCGGATCGTCAGCATGGACCCGTCAAGGGCGATCGGCGGCACCACGGCGTTGACACGCGAGCCGTCGGGAAGGCGAGCGTCGACCATCGGGCTCGACTCGTCGACGCGGCGGCCGACGCGTCCGACGATCTTGTCGATGGTGCGCCGCAGGTGCGCCTCGTCGGAGAAGCGGGCCTCGACGGGGAAGAGCTTGCCGTCGCGCTCGATGTAGATGTCCTCCGGGCCGTTGACCATGATCTCGCTGACCTCCGCGTCGCGGAGGTACGGCTCGAGGGGGCCGTGGCCGAGGATGTCGTCGCTGACGTCCTGGGCGATGCGCGTCCGGTCGGAGTGCGACAGCGGCGTCTGCTCGGAGTCGATGACGTCCTGGAGTGTCTGGCGCACCTGGGCGGCGAGCTCGCTCTCGGCCAGGTGCGGGTCGTAGAGGCGCGGGCCGAGAGAGTCGACAAGTGCGGCGTGCACGCGTTCCTTGACCACCGCGAACGGGTCGGTGTTGCGGCGCTTTACGGGAGCTTCCACCCCGCCGTAGCCGTTCGCCGAGTGGTCGATGACCTGCGCTGCACGGGCCCGGTCGAGACGGTCTGCAAGGTTGCTCATCGCTTGCTCCTCAGGATGCTGAAGCTGCCCCGCTTCGCGCCATTCGTCATTTCCTCGCCGAAGCGGCGTCGGATCTCGTTGTCGGCGAGGTCACGGATGGCCATCGACACGGGGTTGCGCGGCTCGTCGATGACGAGCGCGACGCCGCGGTTGACCGACGCCGGGACCGTGAGGCTGTTGGGCACGTTGGCCGAGATCGGGGTCTTGAGGGCCGCTTCGACGTCGTCCGGCTTGAGGCCGACCTTGGCGTCGGAGCGGTTGAGCACGATCGTGCGGGACTCCTTGGAGGCGCCGAGCGTGTCGAGGGTGTTGATGGCGATGCGGAGGTTCTTCACCGCGGGGATGTCGAGCGTCGCGATGAGGACCGTGAGGTCGCTGACGTCGAAGGACGCGAGCACGTGCTCCGTGAACGACGGCGGGGTGTCGACGAGGACGTAGTCGTAGAGGCCACGGGCAACCCGGAGCAGCTCGATGATGACGTGCGAGGGCACGCGGTCCGCATCGGCTGGGTCAGCCGGCGCGGCGATGACGTCGAGGCTGCTCTCGGGGTGTGTCGTGACGACCGACTGGACGCCGGCCTCGTCGAGGTGCCCGCTCATCGCGACGACGTCGCGTACCGAACCGCGCGGCTGGAGCTGCAGGCTGATCGCGACATCGCCGAACATGAGGTCGAGGTCGACGAGCAGCGTCTTGGCTCCCGTGGAGGCAAGGTAGGTAGCGAGGTTGGTCGACATCGTCGTCTTGCCGACGCCGCCCTTGGCCGAGAAGACCGTGATGACCTTGCCGTCGCGGCCACCGACCTGAGTGCCGTGACCGGAGAGCTGCTGCGTGAGCGACATGGACCGCCGAACGGCCTCGGCGAGCGCCGTCTGGTCGTCGGCCTGCACGACCTCGCGGACGCCGCTGCGCAGGGCCTGCGCAAGCGCCGTCACGTCAAGGCGGTGCCTGAGCAGGATGACCCCGAGCTCGGGCCGGTCGATGCGCTCGCGCTCGGCGAGCTCGCAGGCCAGGTCGAGGTCGATGTCAGGCCCGATGACGACGAGCGAGTGGTTGCGGTCCTCCTCGAGGGCGCGACTGACGCGTGGGCCCGAGGTGATGAGGACCGCGTCGCCGCCGAGGGCGAACCGGTACGTGTCGACGGCTTGGGGGTCGAAGTCCCACAGGATCGTCATTGCGAAGTCACCGCATCTCTCAACTGGAGGTCAGTGACCTCCTGCTTCGGGTCGATCTGGACATCGGAGCCTCGAAGTGCAGCGTAGAGCTTTCGGTTGTTGATGCCGTGGATGAGCACCGGGGCGTCAGTGGGCTTGATCGCCACGGTCACAAGGAAGTTGCCGCTGGCACCCTGCCCCGTCGGAGACTGCCCGTCCTGGGCCGGCTGTGCCGCGGCGCCCGTCAAGGGGGAGTCGCCCATCCCGATGACCAGAACGTCGGGCAGCAGAAGGCTGGTGCCTTGGACCGAGTTCTCGTTGAGGATCTTGGCCTCGGGCGTGTTGGCGAGATCCTTGATCTGGTAGCTCTGGTACAGCGCAATGTGCGAGCCTGGCGTGACGAACTTGCCGACGCGCGCGGGGTCGGACAGCGACACCGACACCGCGAGCATGCCGCTCGGCACCTCGATGGCCTTGGTGCCGGCGGGCTGGGTGCCGAACCGCGCCGCGAGCAGGTACTCGCCGGCCTGGACGTCGCTCACGGCGAGCAGTGCGTTGTTGTCGGCGTTGATCTCCTGGAGCGCACCGACCGGCACAGCCTTGGCCGGCACGCTCGTCTGGGCGATGAGACCGGTGCGTTGCGCGTCCTTGAGGGTCGTGCCCGCGGGGATCAGCTTCTGTGCGACCCACACGGGGGCCGGCGTCTGCTCGGCGATGGCGCGGGCATCGGCGTTCTGCGCATACATGACGACGAGCGCGCCGCCACCCACCGCCAGGACGACGGCCACGAGGATGACGAGAATGCGACGGTTCATGAAGGGCTCCCCCCGACTAGCTGTTGTTCGAAAGACGTTGGTGTGGCGGTCAACCCGCAGGGATGACCTGGTACGCGCCGAAGTTGTTGTTGCCGGTCGGTGGCACCACCGTGCTGCCGGGCTTGAGAGACAGGGTGCCGGAGACGAACCAGCCGGAAAGACAGCGGTCGCCGCCCGTGCATGGGACCGATCCGGTCAGGTAGCTCGGCTTCTCCTGTGAGCCGCCGATCTTGTAGCCGGACAGGTAGAACTTGGCCCAGCCCTGGATGTGGTACCAGGACTTCGCGCCGCCGGCGGCCGAGCCGGTGCAGTCGGAGTATCCGCTGATGCCGCCTGTGGGCTGGACATTCTGCTTCACGAGGCAGTCGAAGATGGGTAGGTTGATGACGGTGCCGCGCAGTCCGGCAATGATCGAGTCGCAGCCCGATGGCGCGGAGCTTCCGGTGTCGATCGGTGCCCAGTTGTCCGTGCTGACCTGCGCCTCGCAGTTGCCGCTGCTGCTGTCGATGACATAGCCAAAGCCACCCGCTGTGTCCTTGCCGTTGATGGCGCAGTTCGCGGCCCCGGTCGACTTGAGCATGAGGGTCCGCTCCGCAGACGTAAGCGGCCACGGCGTCTGGCCCGCTGAGGTTCCATACCCGGGGGCCGGCGAACCTGGGCCTGTTTGGTAGACCGCACCGCTCGACGTCTCTGCCTTCCACTCGCACTCGGAGATGACGATCGGCACAGAGGCTGCGTAGGAGCCCGGAATTCCCCAGGCGGCGCGGGCACACGAGTACACCGTGCTCCCTGCACTGTTCGTCAAGGCTCGCGCGAACGGCGTCAGGACTGTCGAGCCGCTTGACGACTCGGTCATGGTCTTGACCTCGACGTACGGCAGGTTCGCCGCCATCCAACCTGGCTTCGGCGTGCACTTCGTGAGGTTGGCGGCGTCGGGCGTCTCGCATGGGGTCGCGATGCCCGTGACGTTGGCTGCGCAGACGCTCGAGATCGCGGTCAAGTTGTCCTTGGCGTTCGCGTTGGCGAGCGGCTTGACTGCCGTTGGGGCGTTCGCGTCGCTGCACGAGGCGTTGTTCGCCGCACACAGCTGGGCCAGTGCCATAGACGACGCATCAGCGCCATTCTGCAACTGTCGTCGTTCGGACATAATCGAGCCGATGTCGACGCTGATGGCCAGCGAACCGATGAGCACGCCCGTGGCCACCAACACGCTGACGATCACAGCCACTGCCCCAGCGTCATGGCGACGTCGGCACGATTGCCTCAGCCCCCGCATTGCATGACTCCTGTCGCCGCAACCGGACCGTTGAGCTTTGTCCAAGTACCACCGACCATTCGGACGGCCGGCCCCAAGATGATCCAGTTGAAGGGGGCTGTCACGGTGACCGCCGCCGTGCCGGGTGTGCCCGATGCGCAGGTGGAGACACTTTGGACAGCGATTCCGGAGGCGGCTCCTGCCGCCGCCATGGCCCTAGCGGTTATCGCTGCCATGTCGGTCGCGGCCGGGCTGGGGTACATCACCGCCGCCCGGACGCCTTCGCGGCTTGCGTTCGTCACCTGGATCTGAACGAAGAAGTAGCGCCCGAAGTCGACGATGCCGCCGAGGACGAGAAACAGCAGGGGGAGGACGATCGCGAACTCCACCGCTGACGCGCCACGTTCACTTCTGGCCATGCCAGACCGCCCTCCCCGCGCTGAATCCCGCGCCTGTGGTCCACGGCCCCCCGGCGTGGACGTCTAACTCAGATCTGGCTGGCGACGTTGTTGAACGTCGTCGACAGGTTGTTGCCCAGCAGCGTCACCGCCGCGATGATGACGACGGCGATCAGGGCAACCATGAGGCCGTACTCGACGGCCGTGGCTCCGCGCTCGCCGTCGAGACGGGCCTGGAACTTCGAAACAAGCTTGGTCATTTGGGATGCGCTCCTCGAACGTGTGGGTGTCTGCCAGACGTGGTGCTGGTCGTGTGGCAGCTCGTCCCCCGACGACGAGCTGAGTCCGGGCGCCGGCCGTTGCGGACGGCGCCCGGCGCTGCATCAGATCTGCGTCGCGACGTTGTTGAAGGTCGTCGACAGCTTGTTCCCGAGAAGGGTGACGGCGGCGATGATCACGACGGCGATGAGGGCGACCATGAGGCCGTACTCAACGGCGGTCGCGCCCTTCTCGCGGTCCATGGCGCGGCTGAGACCCGTCTGGAGCTTGGCAGCAAGCTTCGTCATTGTTCTTTCCTCCCGATGGTGCAGGGCCACCCGATGTGCCCCCCGCTGAACAGAGAGTAGGTGGGCGCCGACGCCGTGTCCTGAAAATGCTTGAAGTTGCCATCACCCGCACAAAGAGGTGTCAACCGGACGCGCCGGATGGCAGGGTTTGAACGTGGATTACCACGCGCCTCTCCTAGTCGTTGGGGACGCGGAGCGACGGACGGAGCAGGCATGTCGTGGCAGGCGTCTCGGACACGTGATGCATCGGTGGCGGGACGACGCGACGCACCCAAGCCCGCCGGCCAAGTCGCGATCTGGGCCACCGTGTCGGTGCTGGCCATCCTCGTCTCCACGTTGGCTAAGACGGGCTCGGACGCTTTCTGGCCGGTTGCGCTCGGCAACCACATCCGGACGGCCGAGGCAGTCCCCATCGGCGTGCCCTTCGCCAGCGCTCCGACGACGGAGTGGGTGAACACGACCGTTCTCGGTCAGCTCGCATTCTCGCTAGTTGGCACCTGTGGAACCGTTGGATTACTTGCAGCGCAAGCGATCTCGGTCGCAACGACAGTGAGCCTCGTCGCTTTGGATGCCCTTCGCCGCGGCGCCCGGCCGGCGCGCACGATCTTCGTCATCGCCGTCCTCGTCGTCGGCGCGGCCACAGCACTCCTCGTCGCACGCGTCCAGCTTCTGTCACTCGCGCCCTTCGCGCTGCTTCTGCTTCTACTGCGGTCTGACCACGAGCGCCCATCTCGCAGAGTCTGGTTCGTGGTGCCGCTGCTCGCGCTGTGGGGAAACCTCCACGGCGCAGTCCTCATCGGCGTCGCGGTGACTGGCTGCTACATCCTCTTCTCCAGGCTTCGGCGAGATCCAGTCCGCGCCGTCTGCCTCGGGATCGCCACGCTGATCGCCGCTTGCGCCAACCCTGGGCTATGGCGTGCGCCGGCCTACTACTTGGGTGTCCTCGGCGGCGAGGCGACCTCTGACGCGTCAGGCATGTGGGGGCGGCCCGACCTCGGCAACCCGTTCGACCTGATGATGGTCGCGGCCGCACTCATCCTCGTCGTGATGGCGGCGCGCCGTCGACTTCCACTCTGGGAGTACATAGCCTTCGCAGGGCTAGCGGTCGGCACCGTCAGCGCCTCGCGAAACGGCGTCTGGCTGCTACTCCTGGCCTCTGGCGCTGCGATGGTGTCGCAGCCCACTGAGGCCCCCGCCGGGGAAGTCGCAGAGGACAACCTCTTCGGCTCCAGCCCGAGGGAGCGAATCGCTCTGCGCGCCGGCGCGGTCGCCCTGGTCGGAGTCCTGGCGGTCACGGGCATCCTGGCGTTGCGCAACCCTTCTTTGCGCGCTTACGACGCCGACGTCGTCGCTGCAGCCCAAGCGGCATCCGGCCGAGTCGTCCTCGCTCCGGAGCCGGTCTCTGAGCAACTCGCGGCGTCGGGGGCGAAGGTGTGGGTCAGCAACCCGCTGGACGCATTCGAGATGCACGACCAGTCTGCGTACCTGGCATTCCAGCGGGGTGACACCTCCGGGTCAGCACGTGCCCTCGAGGCAGCAGAGGTGGTCATTGCGCCGAAGACCTCGGTCCAGAGCGCAATGGCGATCGGGGCGGGCTTCACACCCAGCGGGTCATGGGGCGGACTCCAGCTCTTCACGCGCTGATAGCGCTCAGGCATCCATCCCCTCGGTCGAAGCCAGCGGGGCCGACCCGAGCTGGCGGCCTGCTCGTCGGGTGACCTGTGCCGGGGCCTCTTCAGAGTCGGAAAGACGGACGCCGGACCCTCGAAGCAGTCGCTCCAGGGGACGCTCGTACATCGCGTAGAGAAGGTACGAGACGCCAACGACGGCAAGCACCACCAGGGTGGTCCCAAGCAGGCTGCCAAGGAGGCCGGGCGAGCCAAGGAGAGGGCGCGTCAAGGCCAGAACGACCGGGTGTGACATGTAGATGCAGAAGGACCACTGTCCCAGCGCGACCATCCCTCGATGATGCAGCGGCGACGGTGCGCCCACGATGTCGACCCGTGCGCAGGCCGCGATAAGCATGAGGAAGCTGGGCGCCATGAGGAGCGACAGGAACCAGCGGTCCTCGAGGTGGTACCCGATGTATGCGGGGATCCCGAGCACCATCAGGTACGACACGACGACCGCGGCGATGGCCCACCTGACGCGGAACCGGGGAACCCAGCCGTTGACCAGGGCAGAGGCGACGAGACAGCCACCCACGAACTCGACCAGCCTGAACACCGGCAGGTGGAACAGCCACAACCCGACACTCGCCTGGCGCGCCTGCATCACCGACCCGACGACGAGCGCGAGCCCGAACAGGACCGCGCCGAGCCGGAGTCGATGTCGCACACGCGCGAGAAGGCCGATGAGCACCGGGAAGGTCGCGTAGAAGAGGAGCTCGCAGGAGAGCGACCACGACACCCCGGAGAACGACCGGGACACCATCTCGTTCGGCGACCAAGCCTGAAGAAGTGTGAGATTCGCCGGCAGGGCGGACCAATAGGGGTTGCCCAAGGCCGGCACCATACCGGCCACGAGAAACAGAAGGTGGACCGGGTAGACGCGGGCGAACCGTCGCCGGTAGAACCGCGGCGCCCGGTCGCCGGCGTTCCAGGAGTAGGTGAGGACGAAGCCGCTCAGCACGAAGAAGAACGTCACCCCGACATAACCGGAGGGCGTCAACAGCCCGATGACCCCCAGACCGGGGGCGAACACGGAGATGTGGTGCATGACGACCAGTGCAGCGGCGAAGAACCGCAGGCTGGTCAGCGAACGCAGATGACCGACACGCTCCCCCATGAGCATCCTCCTGCGCCGAGCGTAGGGCGGCGGCGGAGGCCGCGATGCCGATGTCCGTAAAGTCGTATTTATGGTGATCAAGCGGGTGGGCGGGCCTCCGCTCTCGCTCGACGCTGATCGGGATCGCGACTCGCGACCAATGACCCATGTCGACACGCGGGTGCGCGGTAGAGTCGCGGCGCACTGCCAGCCGGGATCGCTAGGGGGCGCCCATGGATGCCGCGATCGGCAAGACCTCAACCAGCTCCACGACCTCGCGGGGCGACGCCCCCTGGATCAGGACCGCTGAACGGCTGCCCCGCGGGTGGTGGCTCTGGCCTCTTGGCGTCTTCGTCGTGATGCGCCTGCTGAACGTCGCCTGCATGATCGTGGCGAGCCAGCACCAGATGCCCATCGACGACTTCCTCGCCATCGGCGCTCGCTACCACGTGGCGGCCCAAGCCCCCGCACCCGCCGGCTTCCTGACCCTCGCCACCAACTGGGACGGTCAGTGGTACTGGGACATCGCGACCCAGGGGTACCCCACTGAGCTGCCTCGAGACGCGAGCGGCGCGGTCACCCTCAACGCCTGGGCATTCTTCCCGGCATATCCCTTGATCGTCCGAACCGTCATGACGGTGACCGGCCTCGGGTTCCCCGTTGCCGCCGTGGCAACGTCGATGGCGGCCGGAGCCGGCGCCATGGTGCTGCTCTGCCGGCTGGTCGCCCGGCGTCACGGTCTTGCTGGCGGCACCATCGCCGTCCTTCTCATAAGTGCATTCATCACCAGCCCCGTCTTCCTCATGGCCTATGCCGAGGGCCTCGCGCTGCTGCTCCTGGTCTCGACGCTCTACGCCGTCGTAGTTCGCCGGTACACGCTGGCCCTCCCACTGATCTTGCTGCTGTCGCTGACCCGCGGCGTAGCCGCGCCGCTGGCGGGGGCTCTCATCCTCTACGCGCTCGTTCTCTGGCGCAGGGACTGGGGCCACGTCCGGGATCGCGTCTGGCTCGCGATCCTGGGCGTGTGGGCCGGCATCGCTTCATTCGCGTGGTTCATAGTGGCCGGGGTGGTCACCGGGGTCCCCGACGCATACCGCGAGACCCAGCGGGCCTGGAACCCAGAGCTGGACGTCATCCCCGTCGTCCGCTTCCTCGAACGCAACGAGGGAGTCCCGGGAGGTCGGTGGACCGCCGTTGCCCTGGCGATCCTCTGGGCCGTCTTCCTCGTGTGGATCCTGACGCTGCAGCAGGACGAACTGCTGCTCGCCATCTGGGCTGCGGTGTACGCGCTCTTCCTGCTGGCGGTGACCGACTGGAATTGGAGCAACGTCAGGTACTTCCTCCTCGCCCTGCCGGCGTTCTGGCCGCTCGTACACGCATCCAGGGAACAGCGACGCCGGATGCCGTACGTCGCGATGGTGGCTCTATGCGCCCTCGGAGGGATCGCTCTGCAGTGGTGGTACGTCCGGTACTGCGTGGTCGTCTCGCCGGAGTTGGTCCAGGTGCCCTGAGCCCCGGGTGAGCCCGCGTCAGTCGATCGTCGCGGGTACGCCGGGCACGACGGGGAGCACCGCGGGCGCCGCCGTCGAGATGCCAGCCGTGCGGAGCCGACGCGACAGCGAGATGTACGCGACGCGTCGGGCGTACGTCAAGGCCCGCGCCCGAGCGCGGCCCTGCGCGCGAACCGCCGGTGAGAGCAGTCCCCGATAGGCGTGGGCGATGGCGTCGTGGAAACCCACGATCTGCCGGTACTGGTTCGAGGCCAGTGCCATGCTCCACTGGCTGTCGCTGAGCCTGAATGAGGCCAGCGGTGCCGCGAGACCCACGAAGTCGCCGCGGAGCAGGACCTTCGAGTACGTGTGATGGTCGATGGCGTACGAGAACGTGCCGTCCCAGCCGCCGACGGCCGCCAAGTCCTCGCGTCGCATCAGCACGCACGCCGGCTCGCCGAATGGGTTGGTGCCGGACGCCACGCCCTTGCGCACCGCATCGACACCCGTGAGGTTGCCCACGAGGCCGGGGAGCCCCCAGGACCGGAGCACGACGTCACCGGACGCCGTGACGATGTCACGACGCGAGGCCACCAGCACGGCGCTGCTGTTCGACCTCATGGCCGCGACCTGGGCCTCGAGGCAGTCCGGTGCGAGCAGGTCATCGCCGCACACCAGCTTCACGAACTCGCCCCGGGCTGCGGCCGTCACGTACTGCCAGTTGTCCTCTGGCCTGCCGGAGGCCGGCAGCTGCAGCAGCCGGACCCGCGCGTCGAGGGCGGCGAACGGCTGCAGCAACTCCCAAGTGCCATCGGTGCTGCCATGGTCACTGATGACCAGCTCGAAGTCGCCGAAGGACTGAGCCAGGATCGACCTGACAGTCGCCCGGATGAAGGCTGCGTTGTTGTACGCCGGCACGACCACCGAGACCGTGGGCACCCTCGAGGCCCTCACGGGTTCACCTCCGCGCGGTGAAAGGAAAACCGGCTGTGCCCCAACCAGCTGATGACGGCATTGGCGACCGTGACCACACCCTGTGCGACGAGTACAGGAGCGTGCCCCCACTCGACAAGGGCCGGCAGCATGAGCGCGTTGACGCCGATTGCGACGAGATAGACGGACTCGAAGCGCCAGAGATCGCGGATAATCGAACCGCTGACCTGGAAGGTCACCTTGCGGTGGGTGAAGAATGCGAAGAGCACCGTGGTGACGTGTGACAGGAACAGGGCCCACATGTAGCCCCATCGGACGCCGACGGTTGCATGGAAGGCCGCGAAGCATGCGAAGCCGAAGAGCGTGTTGATCCCGCCCGTGAAGAGGAATCGCACGCGCTTGTCCGACGAGAACCTCGCCCACGAACGGTGCACGACGGCACCAACCGCGGACGCGTTGGTCACCCCGGCGACATCGATGCCGCCGTCTGCCTGTGCCGTCATGCGCCCTCCCCAGAGATCGGCGAATCCCCCTCCCGAGCACCCGCCGCGGCCCAGCATGCCGTGAGTTCGAGCCCATGTCCGCGGAACGGCAAAACGCGCCAATCCGCCCGCAACCGACCGACAGGCCAGACATGCTCCCGCTGTCGTCGTAGTGCGTCGAACAGAGCCACAGGCCTGAACACGTGCCGGGCGCGTGGCATCGACGCGCACCCGTCCGGCTCAGTGCCTAGGGGTTCGATGGTGAGGTCAGTGAGAGCGTGCCTCGCGGCGGCGGAACCATCGAGCGCGTCGGTGCCGGTTGTGCGCGGCGATCAT
This sequence comes from Intrasporangium sp. Soil_C_50, assembly GCF_057656595.1. Classification (NCBI taxonomy): domain Bacteria; kingdom Bacillati; phylum Actinomycetota; class Actinomycetes; order Micrococcales; family Intrasporangiaceae; genus Intrasporangium; species Intrasporangium sp. Soil_C_50. Next base: position 85,262 of record NZ_JBDGKB010000011.1, on the reverse strand, counting down.
CGCCAGCTCGGCCTCGTGATCGCGCACCTGCTGAAGCATGGTGCGCGGCGTCGGCGGCGGCCACTTCTGGGCGCGGGGGTCGTTCGTGTCCATGAGGAACTCGGTCCAGCCGTATTCGTCGCGGTAGCGGAGCTGTCCGTCACCGACGTAGTACCAGCCTGCAGGCTTCTCGCTCATGTGCTCCCCCACGCCCGTACCGATTGTTTACCCGGCCCCCTGAGCACAAGATAGCGGCCAATTCGCCTCATTGATTCACATGCCTGATTAGTCCGATTTGCCACTGGCTCAACGAAATTCACGAAAGGTACAATCCGGGCAACAGGTTCCTGCAAACGCGCAAGCGCCGGTCGGTCGACTGCGTCGGACGGCAGCGGGCACTCCCCGTAGAATCAGCTGGTCCGAGCGCGCTGGAGCGCACGGTCACGGTGTGCCGGGAAGCCTGGTCGGCGTCCCCGTCGACGACCCCGGAGGTACCCGTGGCCAGCAAGCGCACCGAGAGAGACGAGACGCCCGCCAGCACGACGACCGGCCGCATCCTGGGGCGCGGCACCTGGCGCGATGCCCGGTACGTTGCGGAGGTCCTCCGTCAGGAAACCGTCGGTGGCGCGATTCTGCTGTCGGCTGCAGTTGCTGCGCTCATCTGGGCCAACACTCCGTGGCGTAACGCGTACGCGCGACTGCGTGACACCGTCGTGGGTCCCAGCGCGCTGCACCTGGATCTGAGCCTCGGCACATGGGCCGCCGACGGACTGCTCGCCGTGTTCTTCCTCGTGGCCGGCATCGAACTCAAACGAGAGTTCGTCGCCGGTGACCTGTCCGACCGGCGTAAGGCCGTCCTGCCCATCGCCGCTGCAGCCTGCGGAGTGGCACTCCCGGCCCTGCTGTACGCGGCAACGGTCCTCCTGGTCGACCGCGGAGGAGCGGATCCGTCGGGTGCGCTTCGAGGCTGGGCCGTCCCGACTGCTACCGACATCGCCTTCGCGCTCGCGGTCCTGGCTGTGATCGGCACACACCTGCCGAGCGCCTTGCGGTCGTTCCTCCTGACTCTCGCCGTAGTGGACGACCTCATCGCCATCACCATCATCGCGGTGTTCTACACCGATTCGGTCCGACTGCTGTGGCTGCTCGCCGCCGCCGTGCCGCTCGCGTCATGGCGACTCCTGCTGCGCCGCAGATTGACCAACCCTTTCCTCCTTGCGGTTCCAGCGCTGGCGGCCTGGACATTCGTCCACGCGAGCGGAGTGCACGCGACGGTGGCCGGTGTCCTGCTCGGGCTGCTTGTACCGGTGAACCGTGAGCGCGAGGGGGACCCGAACGTTCACACCCTCGCCGAGCGGATGGAGGATCGTCTGCGCCCCTTCTCGGCGGGATTCGCGGTGCCCGTCTTCGCCTTCTTCGCTGCCGGAGTCACCGTGGTCGGAGGCGGTTTCGGCTCAGCCCTGAGCGACGCTGCGGCGATGGGCGTCGTCGTCGGCCTGGTGTTGGGCAAGGCCGTCGGCGTCCTCGGGGGCACGTGGACGGTTGCCCGCTTCACCCGTGCTGAGCTCGACACGGACCTGTCGTGGACCGACGTCCTGGGGCTCTCCGTCCTGGCCGGCGTCGGGTTCACCGTGAGCCTGCTCGTCAGCGAGTTGGCATTCGGCGCGGGCTCCGCCCGCGACGAGCACGTGAAGCTCGCAGTACTGACCGGAAGCGTTCTGGCAGCCCTGTTGGCCACGGTCGTCCTTCGGCTACGCAACCGCCACTATCGCCTCGTCGAACTGCGCGAGACCGAGGACCGTGACCGCGACGGCGTCCCCGACGTTTACCAGCCAGGGACCGCGACGGAATAGGTCCATCACTCCTTCACGGGATCGAACGCGCCGGTGACGGCACGCAACAGGATGCCCACGAGGCGCACATGCGCGGACGCGCCGTGAATCTTCGTAGGGGTCGGTTGGGCCGTCGGGTATGACCGTGTCACAGGCACCTCACACGTCCGGTAGTCGAGGCGAGCCGCTCGTACTGGCAGATAAGCCAGCAGCTCGTAGCCATCGAACACCGACCGAAACACATCGACCCGCGCATCTGCCAACAGCGCTCGGGAGTGGCCACGGAAGCCATTGGTCGTGTCGGTGAACCGGCGCCGGGCGCCGACGGAGATGATCGGGGCGTGGACCAAAACGATCCCGACGAGCCGGGTGATCGGGGTGTTGACGGCCCGGCCCCCTCGCACGAATCGCGAGCCCTGGACGAAGCCCATCCCCGCATCGAGCGCGCCGACGATGCGCGAGATTCCTTCAACGCCGTCCTTGCCGTTGCCGTCCATGGTGAGCACGCCCGCGTACCCGGCATCGAGGCAGTAGGCGAACGCCATTCGCAACTGCGCGGACAGCCGGCCCGGACCGCGCTTTACGAGGAGTGCGGTGACCCCAAGGGCCTGCAGCGCTTGCGGGTCCGACGTGCCGTCGTCGGAGCCGCCGTCCGCGACGATCACGTCGACCTCGGGCGCCAGTGCCTGAATCGACGCGAGCTGTGTGCGCAGACGGTCACCTTCGTTGATGACCGGGATGACGAGCGCGTATCGGTGCTGCCGCTGGGCCAGCTCCCAGACCGTGGACGCAGGCCGCCCCCGCTCGGCGACAAGGTCGTACGTCTTCACGCGGCTGCACCGTAAGTAGCGCTGAACCAGTCGAGTGTGTTGTCCAGGATCTCGATTTCTCTGCCTTGCGCGGCGGGCAGCATTTCGAGCGTGCACCACCCCGCGTAGCCCGTTTCACGCAGGGCCGCACTCACCTGCGCGTGGTCGACGGCTCCAGGCGGCGGCGCCAGGTCGGGCGCGCTGACGTGAACATGGCTCGGAATCTGGCGACGGATCGCGAGCGCTGGATCGACACCCTCCATGACAAGGCAACCCGTGTCGATCTGCGCTTGCACCCACTCGGACCGAACCAGGTGCGCCAGCCTGACACACGACTCGTAATCGGTGAGGTAGTCCGCCCCGTACGCTCGCGCATTCGGCTCCAGCGTGAGCGTCACGTCCTCCGCCTCGAGCACGGGCGCGAGGCGTTCGAAGAACGCGGCAGCGAACTTGTCGGCCGCAGCGATACCCAAGGAGCCACGAAGGCGATTCCGGGGGGATCCGAACACGGCCCGTCGTGCGCCCAAGGCGCTCGCGACACGAACCATCTGCGTGAGATGGGCCAGCAGGGCGTCGTGAGCGGCGGGTTCGAAGAGGACGAGTTCGGGGTGTCCGAAGAGAAGTGACTGCACCCCGCTGACCGACAGCCCCTCTTGGTCCCAGAACTCGCGCTCAGCGGACACAAGACCAGCGTCCACGCTCGGAGCCTGCGGCCACAGTGCCGTGGGGGCCAGCTCGACCCCAGAGATTCCGTGGGCAACAAGGAGCTCTCGGACCCGATGTGGGTCCGTTGCTCCCCAGCCGAGATTGGAGACCGAGAGCCTCATGAACGCGGTGCCCCTAGCGGGCTTCCGTTCCATCGCATCTTGAGGTGCCTGATCCCTTCGAGTTGGTCCGAACGCGAGCCGAGATAACCGTGGGCACCTCCCAGGGCCTCGGCGTGCATGGTCCTGACGTCATAACCCACCACGTGATCGGAAGCGGGAAGTTCAACGCCGAAGATCCTCGCGACGTCGGCCGCACTCACCGGCTCCGTGACGAAGTTGACCATGGAGAGCCCAGCGGCCATGGCCTTTTCGACGTAGTGCCAGGTCTGATCGACGTCGAAGAACTGAAAAGTCGAAGAGCCGGCCACTTTCTGGACCTGGTCGGAGCGTCCTTCCATAAGGTCGAAGACCAAGTTCTTCCTCAGGCCGTCGCCGTACAGGGCGGGCAGGCGCACTATGAGGCTGTCGGAAAACGTGGCTCGGACGAAGGCCTCGAACCACGCGCGATTCCGCCCGTAGGCCTGAACTGCGTCGAGCGAGGCAGGCGAGGACTCATCGACGCCGTTGGGGTTCTCGTACACGTCCACGGTGGAGATCAACACGACTCGATCGGCTCGGACGGTGGAAAGGACCTCCGCCAGTTTGCGGGTGTTTGTCCAATCGGCTTCGGGGTCGGCGTTCGCAAGGTACTTTGCACCCGGCAGACCAGCGCATACCAGCTCGTCTGCGACCGCGCCGCGGATGGACTGAAGGCTCGGTTTGTGAACCATCTGATCGAACTGCCTCTGTCGGGCCAATGCCGACCCGACGAAGCCAGTGGAGCCCACGAGTATGCGCACGATCTTGCCTCCGGTCACGAACTGGACAGCCCCATGCCTCAGCGAATGATAGTTGTGGGCGGCGGGCTCTTCGGCGTATGGACATCTTTGGAGCTGGCGCGTCGCGGCGAGGCTGTAACCCTTCTCGAACAGTCGCCGGAGCTGATGACGCGGGCGTCGACCGTCAACCAAGCGCGCCTTCACACGGGCCTTCACTACCCTCGCAGTCTCAGCACCGCCCGTAGCGCCCTGGCTGGATACGAGCGTTTCTGCGCTGAGTTTCCGACGGCCATCCACCGCTTCCAACAGGTCTATGCCATAGCGCGGCACGGCTCGAGCACGACTGCCTTGGGCTTCGAAGGCTTCATCGACCGGCTTGGCGTCTCTGCTGAGCGAGTCCCGGTAGCCAGATGGTTCAACCCATCACTCGTAGAGGCCGCCTGGAAGGTGGAGGAGCCGTCTTTCGACATCGGAGCGGTCCAGCAGATCCTCGCGACACGGCTGGCGGCCGAACGTCGGATCACGGTGCGTACGACTGCCAGAGTCGCGCGCGCCACCTTTTCCGCGTCCGGCGTCCGTGTGGAGTTGGCGGACGGGGAGTCGATTGCAGGGGACGCTCTCATCATTGCAACCTACGCGGGGATCAACGCCCTCCGCGAGGCCCTCGATCTCGCACCGCTACCACTCGCCCATGAGATGGCCGAGATCACCCTCGGCAGCGTGACGGCGCCACTCGAGGGCATGGGCTTCACGGTCATGGACGGCCAGTACTGGTCGATGATGCCGTACGGACACAGCGGCCGAGCGACCCTGACCTCCGTGGGCCTCACGCCGAGTCGACGCGCCATAGGGCTCCCGATCTTTCCTTGTCAGGGGCGCCGTCGCGGTTGCACGCCACTTGCCCTCGCTGAGTGCTCGACCTGTGATGAGCGCCCGCCGTCGTCAAGCCGTCACAAGGTGCAGCAGATGTCGGCCTTTCTCAAGGCCGGGAGCTCGTTCACCCCACAAACATCGGCGTGGACGATCAAGACCGTCCTCAAGACGGCCGAGGTCGATGATGCTCGGCCAACGGTCGTTCTCAAGGAACCAAGCCGACCTGTGTGGACGGTGTTTTCGGGCAAGGTCAGCACGATCTTCGATGTGGAGCGGGGGCTCGCATGAGGAAGGGTTACATCAGTCTCGTCATCGCCGGTGATTCGGCCCTTGATGGGGCGACGTTGATTCGGCTCGACAGGGTCCTGAGCGAGGTCGCTGACGATCATGAGGTGATCGTCGTCGTTTCGGCGCTGACGGAAGACGCGCTGAGGCTAAGTGCATTGTGCTCTGAGGCCGCGCTCACCAACCCGCTCAGTCTCGTCATCACGTGGCATGGGGCGAGCCGGGACGCCAGTCTCATGGCGGGCCTGTCACGCGCTGTCGGCGACTTCGTCATCGACTGGAACGCCAGTCCTTCAGAACTCACCTCGGCCCTGTTGGCCGAGATGGTTGCCGCCGTCGACGAGGGCTTCGACGTCGTTGAGTTCTGCCCCGCGCAGCAGTCACGGACCTCGAGGGTCTTCTACCGGGTAGCCAACTCCTTCCGGCCTCGGTCCTCCCCCCTCCGACCTACCTTCGCTCGCTTGTTCTCGCGACGGGCCCTCGATCTCGCGATCGCCGCTGGACGCACGCTCCCGAATCGACTTCTCCTCGTGGCCGGCATGGGCCTTCCCAGGAAGCTGGCGACTCACGAGGTGCGTCGCGCGCCTGCACAGCGCTATCGCGAACGTTGGGGCGAGGCCATCACCGTGCTCACGAGGGGAACACGGGCTGCGAGCGTACTTCCGGCTGTCGGCGCGTTCGGATTCGCACTCTTCTCATTCGCCACCGCGATCTTCGCCCTCGTGCTGTTCTTCTGGAAAGGCCAGGCGCCGGAGGGCTGGACGACGCTCATGGTCGTTGTGGGGCTGGGTCTGGCGGCGGTGTTGACGTCGCTCGGACTTCTCTGGGAGAGAGTCGAATCGCTGTCACGCACGATCGAGCAACCGCAGGATTCGACGGCACAGGTCATGGTCTTCCCGGCCGCCGGCCCAGTCTCATGACCTCACGGGACGCCTCAGACACGACACTTGGGGTCGAGCGGGCTCCCGCCGGGTCACCTCGGGCGTCACTGCTCTCGCCTGTCGCGTGGGCGGCCGTCACCTCCTTCGGTGTCATGCTGCTGGCCATCGCCTACTCGGGAACGCTGACCGAGGACTTCTCCGACCTGACCACCGGGACCATGGCCTTCACGGGCATCGGCGACAAGTCGGTGGAGATCGTTGGTGCCATGACGTCGGTGGCAGCGGGCGCGATCGCGGGCTACGTGGCTGCGCGCAGCAGGAAACGGACCCTCGCGGCGGCAACAGAGGCGACGACTGCTCAGGTTCTGACCGCCCCAAGGCCACTGGTCGTCGTGCTCACGTCCTTGCTCAGCCTCTCGAGCGTGGCAATGGCGGAGCGGACGCTACTGTCCGTCTGGGGGGTCGACGGAGGCATCTGGCCGTGGGCCGGCGCGATGCTCTTCCTGGCTCTTGCCGCCGTCGCGGTTGGGCGCCTGGGTCGCGGAACGCCGCCCGACCTATCCGCACTCATCGCGGCCCAGTCGCTTCTGGGCACGGGCGTCTTCGCGCTGCTGCCTGCAGCCGCGCCCCCCTTGGGCCAGGCTGCTTCGGCGACATGGACGACTGGGGTGGCGTGGTTCGCGGCCGCGGCGTGCACTGGACTGGTTTTCGCAGTCGGTCTGCGCACCGCTCGGCGTCTGGGCCGCGGAGCCGCCCCGACGTCAACGTTGATCACGAACGGTCCCGGCATCGTCGTCTCATCCGTGGCCGTGAGTTCAACCGTCACCGTCCCCTATATCTCTCCGGATGGCTATCACTTCGGCGAGCTCGTCTCACCCTCATATCTCGCATCGGCGTGGGATCAGATGCCGTTTCTCGACCAGTTCCCGGCTCGCGGCCTCTTGGTCAATTTCGTCCCGAGCTGGATCTCCGACGCCGTGGCCGCCCCGGGTGCGGGTCTCGTGACTCTGGGTCACGCATGGCTGACCCTCGGGTTAGTAGCAGTCGGGTACATGCTGGCCTCGCGGAGCTTGCCGGTCAGCGGGACCGTACTCGTCACGGCCACGACTGCCTTCGCCGCCTCCAACCTGATCGCCATCGGTGACGTCGTGATGATCCTCGCGCTGGTTCTGCTGTACGGCGTCTCGAAATGGCGCCCGACCGTCACCTGGGCAGCGGCGGCACTGCTGGGTACCGTCCTGATCCTCGCGGCTCCCGCTCAGGGAACGGCCTGGTGTCTGGCCGCCGCGATCCTCGCGATACTTCGTGGGGTCGCGGATCGCCGCTCGCGCGATGTCGCCGGCTTGGGCGCTGGTCTGCTCGTACTGGTCGCGGCCATGGTGTGGGCACCGGTGCGCAGATCCGTGGTCGCCGCCATCGGTTACGTGGCGAGCCAAGGGTCGGTGAACGACCAGGTCTGGGGGACACCGTGGGTGTGGGTTCTCGGCGTCCAGGCCTCCATGCCTGGCGCGTCTCCCGCCCTCGAGCCCATCCGTGCAGCGATCCTGCCAATTTTGGCTGTCACGGGCTTCTTGCTCCTTGTGCAGGTGTCACGTCATCGTTTCCGGGCTGCTGCGCTGCCCGTCTCACTCGCGGTGCTGCTCTACCTTGTGCTGCAACTTCCGAGGGCGCTCGGCCGCATTGATCCAGACGGAATCTCTCGGGTGGGCGCGTTGACACTCGTTGCGGCCGGAATCGCTCTCCCCCTCGCCGCGACACGGGCGAACTGGTTTCGTTGGACGCGCACTGCCACGTTGACAGTCGCCCTGGTTGTTGCACCGTTGATCATGCTGGACGGCGGGCTGGCAAAGGTCGTCATCTTCGCCTCTCGGACGATCTCATCCACGGACGCCACGGCCGGCACGGAATTCGGTAGCGCCGGGGGCCCCTTCGGCGGAGCCATGATCTCCCCTGGTCTTCACTCCGAGTACGCATCGCTCAGCGCACAACTCCATCAGATGACCGGCGCCGAGGACGGCCTGCTTGATCTGACCGACAACCAGGCCGACTTCCGGTACCTCCAAGTGGCAAACGCGTTGTCGTACGGCGCGGCCTACAACATCACGTCCAGGCCGGTCGAAACATCGGAGCTCGAGCGACTCGAAAGTCGGGTCCCGAAGGTCGCCTTGCTCACCAGCAACCTGGCCAAGTGGCATGACGGCGGCAGCGTAGGGCTGCGTACACCACGCATCTACCGGTGGGTGCTGGACCACTACGTCCCTGTGCAGTGCGGAGTTTCAGGCGAGACCGGATTCGCCGTGTGGGGGACGACCGACGGCACGGCTCCAAAGGGCTGCATTCGAGCCGAAACGACGAAGCAGAGAATCGAGATGTTCGAGCGGGCGATGTCGCCACCCCCTGATCTTGGGGCCCTGGCGCGGTCATGGGGATCGCCTCGCGCGCACGGCGTCGATGCTGTTCTGCTCGATAGGGTCCCCGCGCGGCTGAGCATTGACCGGCTAGGCAATGGCGTCGACATCCTCGTGGAGAGCCCATCGCCACGCTACCTGCAAGACGTACTGATGCTCCGCCTCCAGTGCGGGGGCTGGACCAAGGCCAAGGTGCTTTGGTACGACCCCAAGAACCCGACTCTGGAGTCGACCTCCGTCGAGTTGGGTGGTGGCCAAGCCGTCTTGCCGATGGGTGCCTTTCCGAGTTTCGCGCTCCGTGACGCTCCGCTCGAGGTCCACATTCGCATTCAGGGCACCCAAAGGTGCGATACGGACGGGCAAGCGTCTTGGGCCCGGTACGCGCCCCGGCCGTGAGACACGATCAGACCCGGGGATCAGGATCGTGACGGCGTCCCGACGTCTCCGGTACATGCCGGCGAAGGCGTTGCCGGGCCGAGGCGTCAGGGAAGGTAGACCGGGGCGGTGTGGCTCGGGATGACGAGCAGGTAACGCACGTAGGCGTACTGGGCGAACAGCCCGACGAGCACCAGCACGCTGAGCCGGGTCCTGCGCGCCCACACGGGGAGCGTCGCGGCTGGGGCCGCCACCAGCGGCAGCGTCGGCACCATGAGCAGGTAGCGCAGGATCCCCGGGTGCATCGATGTCGCGGCTGCGAGGAAGAACGGATAGGACGCGAACCAGGTACGCATCTCGACACCCCAGCTGCGCGATCGGCGACTCACGGCGTAGAGCATCGTCAGGCTGACGAGCAGCACGACGCCGACGAGCCCGGGGAGGTCGAGCTCGCGCAGCGAGTCGCCGAACCAGCCGAAAGCCATCGAGCGCTGGCCCTCGGTTCGGGCGTACCCGTTGACGGGCCCGATGAACGCGGCACCGATCGACAGCCACGTAAACGCCCCCACTACGGAGTAGACGGCGGCCGCGCCGAGCAGGAGGCGCTGGCGTCGCGTCACCGTGGACGGTTGCGGGTCGCGCTCACGCAGGTACCAGTGCACGGCGATCACCACGGCGAACGGTGGCGTGATGAGACGGGTGAAGGACAGGAGGACGAGCAGGATCAGTACGGCGCCGTAGCGGTGGCGGGTCAGCGCGTAGACGCCCAGCAGGAGCAGCAGGAGGCTGAGCGACGCCGAGTAGGCCGCCCCGAGGATGGGGGCGCTGACGAAGACATTGGCCAGCAGCACGCCCGTCCTGGCCACGCGCCGCCCACCGGACCGCTCGAGCAGCAGGTAGAGGACGACCATTGCCGCCGCGCCCGCCACAACGCTGAGCGTCGCCGCTGCGTGTGCGAAGTCCATCCGCGTCACCACCATGAGCGCACGGACGACGAACGGGTAGAGCGGCGGGAACTGCCAGGCCCACAGGGTGTCGGCAGCGCCGTGCTCGCCGGGCGCCGGCACGCTGTAACCCCGCTCGGCGATGAACTGGTACCACTGCCCGTCCCAGTTGGTGATCACCCCGAACAGGCCGGGGTCGGCGGGCTTCGCGGCGTAGGTGAACATCCCCGTCGGCGCAGGCGGCAGCGACACCTGGTGCCTCGACGCGACCGTCATGAAGACGGCGTCGACGGCCCGGACGACAGCAAACACGGGCAGCGCCCACCACAACGCATCCAGCACCGGTCGGCGCTTCGACCGGACTGTCCGCGCGACCTCCACCTGGACGCTCATAGGACGCACTCCACCCGTGCCTGCGTGTGAGAGAGCCCCCCGAATGACTCACTTGCTCACGCAGCGTAGGTTGCGCCTCGCGGGCCCCGCACGGTTTCAGCACAAGTCTGGACAAACCCGCGCGTGAGTGTCCCGTCCATCAGCGGGTAGGAGAGTCACAGTAGGGTGGCAACCGGTAGGCACGCGTCCCGCGCGCCCCCCGAGCGAGAGCGAGGAAGACAGCCGATGAGCACGGACCCGCGGCAGGAGCGGACCCTCGGCCAGCTGGTCGCGTCCGCAACCCAGGACATCTCGGCGCTCATCCGCAGCGAGATCGCCCTGGCCAAGGCCGAGGTGTCGGTCCAGTTCAAGAAGGCCGGTGTCGGCGGGGGCCTGCTCGCAGGCGCCGCGGTCATCCTCTTCTACTCGGTGTACTTCATCTTCACGACGATCGCCGAGGGCCTCGTGGCTCTCGGCCTGCCGCGCTGGCTCAGCTACCTCATCGTGACGGTGTTCATGCTTCTCGTCGCAGGCGTTCTCGGTTACCTCGGCGTGCGCAAGATGAAGACCGTCCAGCCCTCGCCCGACAAGGCGATCGCCAACGCGCAGCAGACCGTCGAGGGTGTCAAGGCCGCCCTGGCCAACCCGGGAACCGTCGTGCCCGCGCCCCGACCCGAGTGGGACCGCAAGGACCTTCCGGCCGCGCCGGCCGCACCCGTCACCCCCTCCACCCCTGTCGTCGACGCCTCGCGCGACGCCTGACGCCGAACCGCACCCTCCCATGCCCGTCGACGCTGCGTTCGTCAACGTCGAGGGACCGTGGGAGCACCGTTACGTCTCGGCCAACGGTGCGCGCTTCCACGTCGCTGAGATGGGTGACGGACCGCTCGTCATCCTCCTGCACGGCTTCCCGCAGTTCTGGTACACGTGGCGCCACCAGATGGTCGCGCTCGCCGAGGCCGGCTTCCGTGCAGCGGCGATGGACCTGCGCGGCTACGGCGGCAGCGACAAGCCGCCCCGCGGTTACGACACGTACATGTCGACGCTCGACACCGCGAGCGTCATCCGCGCCCTCGGCGAGAAGCACGCCGTCGTCGTCGGCCAAGGCCTCGGCGGCTGGATCTCGTGGTCGATGCCCACGTTCCGGCCCGACGTGACCCGTGCCGTCGCGTCGCTGTCGATGCCGCACCCGCGGATCATGCGCCACGCCACGTGGACCGACCGCAAGCAGCGCCGCGCCTCGAGCTGGATCGTCGGCCTCCAGCGCCCGTTCGTGCCCGAGCGGGAGATGGGCGAGTCGCACGAGTACGTCGGAGAGCTGATGCGCTCGTGGGCCTCGCCGTTCGGCGAGTTCCCCTCGGACGCAGACGTGGAGCGCTACGGCGACGCCATGATGATCCCGTTCGTCGCACATTCGGCGGCTGAGCACTACCGCTGGCTCGGACGTTCGTCGGTCCGCCCCGACGGGCCGCTGTTCATGCGCCGCGTGCGCCACGCGATCCGCGTGCCGGTGCTGCAGCTGCAGGGCCTCGACGACGGGTGCGTGCTGCCAAACGCCACGCACGGCTCGGGTGCGTTCGTCCCCGGCGACTACCGCCACGTCAAGGTCGAGGGCGCCGGGCACTTCCTCACCGAGGAGGCGCCCGAGCAGGTCAACGCAGCACTGCTGTCGTGGCTGAGGTCGCTGGACTGATGCAGCTCGAGCTTCCCGACGCCGGCGGGGTGACGTGGTCGATGTGCATCCGCGACGCCGAGGGCGCGACGCTCGCTGCTGAGCACGCCGAGGTGCCGCTGCGCACGGCGTCGGTGGGCAAGGTGCTCCTGCTGCTCGAGACGGCTCGCGGACTCGCGGCCGGCGAGCTCTCCCCCGACGAGCCGCTCACCCGCTCCGTCGACCTCTGGGTCGGCGACTCCGGCCTCTGGCACACGCTGTCGGTCGAGACCCTCCCCCTCATCGACGTCGCCGCCCTGGTAGGCGCCGTGTCCGACAACCTCGCCACCAACGTCTTGCTCCGACGCGTGGGCCTGGCCGAGGTGGCCGCGCGCGCCACGGCGCTCGGGCTGCGGTCGACGGCCTTGCACGACCGCGTCCGAGACGTGCGCTCCGACGACCATCCGGTGACGCTCTCGACCGGCAGCGCCGACGAGCTGAGTTCGCTCATAATGAGGATCGCGAACGGCACTGCTACCGGGTCGGCGCCGGATCGCCTTGTCCGGCAGTGGCTCTCGGCAAACGTGGACCAGTCGATGGTGGGCTCGGTTTTCGTCGACCAAGCCGGACTCGACCCCATCGCGCACCACCTGTCGCTCGGCGATGACCGCGTCTTGTGGAACAAGACCGGGACCGACGCGGGCGTAAGAGCCGACGTCGGCGCGGTCTCCGTCGGCGAACGCACGGTCACCTGGGCGGCCGTCGCGAACTGGGACCCGGCTGTCGGCACGTCCCTCGACCACCTCACCGTGTGGGCCGTGCTCCGAGGCATGCGCCAGATCGGCGAGCTCATCCTCGACGCGGTCAACTGACCACCCGCGCGCCCACCAGAGACTCCCGAGGACTCCCGCCGACTATTGGCGGACAAGTACTGGGTCGGAGTCTCGGACAGGGATTCGCGGCGAAATGTGCGCCCTGCCGACGCCGCGGCGTCCACGCCGCCGCGTGTCCCGGTGCTGCGGTCTACTGCTTCTCGCCCGAGCCAATTCGCCAGCACAAATACCAGTTAAACGGACATTGAAGACAATTCGGCTAACCTTTCGATCTATTCTGACCAGTTTCTTCTGTTCGGCAGACAGAGGATTTACCCGTCTTTTACCTTTGGGGCTGCCGGCTCGGGGGAGCGCCCGGCGATTCGATCGTGGGAGGGGACACACGAGCATGCGAGCTCGATCGCTTCTGGCTGCCGTCGCGGCGGCCATCACAGTTCTTGGGGCAGGTTCAGGTGTCGTTGCACGAGCCGACGTCCTCGTCAGCGGGGACACGCTCTCCGTCCTGAATGGCCAAGCCTTCGACCTGGGCTCGGTCGCCTGCAACACCGACGGCTCGAAGCAGCTTGTCGTGGCCATCACCCGGTCGCAGGGTGGGTCGAACTCCTTCGCCGGCGGTAGCACCGTCACGTTGGGAGCAGCGGGCTCGACCGGGGTGTCCATCACGCCTGCCACCAGCTCGGTCTCCATCCCAAGCACGTGGAAGTCGAACGGCGGCACCACGGCCACGAAGACCTTCACCGCGACGGTGCACCCGACGACCGCCGGGGCAGGCTCCGGTTCCGTCACGTTCACTGCCACGGGCAAGAACGAGTCCAACGGGTCGAACCTCTCGTTGACCTCCCAGGTCAGCCTCACGTGGAGCTCCACCGGCTGCGTGACCCAGACGAGCGTCACGGTCAGCTGCCCTGCCTCGGTCACGTACACGGGTTCGCCAGTCGAGCCGTGCACGGCCGCGGTCACCGGGGGCGGACTGAACCAGTCTCTCCCCGTGACGTACTCCTCCAACACCAACGCGGGCACCGCCGGCGCGAGCGCCTCGTATGCCGGCGACGCGACGCACACGGCCAGCAGCGGCGCCGCCTCGTTCGCCATCGCACGAGCACCCTCGGCAGTGGCGATCACCTGCGCCAACACCATCTACGACGGTTCGCCGCAGGGCCCGTGCAGCGCCGAGGTCACCGGTGCGGGTGGGCTCAAGAAGCCCGTGAACGTCGTGTACCCCACCGACCACACGAACGCCGGTCAGGTCACCGTCAGCGCCCAGTACCCGGGCGACTCGAACCACCTGGCCAGCAACGTGGCCACCCAGACGTTCACGATCGGGCAGGCCTCCTCGGCCGTCGCCGTGACGTGCACGCCCTCCTCCGTGTCCTACACCGGGCAGGCCCAGGACGTGTGCAGCGCGCGCGCCTCGGGTGCGGGCGGCCTCGACCAGTCCGTACCGGTGAGCTACGACGACAACACGAACGTGGGCACCGTGACGGCCCGCGCGAGCTACGACGGCGATGCGAACCACAAGGCCAGCAACGCCTCGAGCACCTTCTCGATCACTGCAGCGAGCACCACGGTCACGATCACCTGCGACCCGGCCGCCCAGACCTTCGACAACACGGCCAAGACGCCGTGCTCGGCCCGCGTGACCGGTGCTGGGCTCGACGAGCCGGTCGATGTGACCTACTCCGACAACGTCAACGCTGGAACGGTGAAGGTCAAGGCCGTCTACGGCGGTGACTCGAACCACTCCCCCAGCCTGGCCGAGTCCAGCTTCAGGATCGCCAAGGCGGTGCCCACCGTCACGGTGACGTGCGTGGGCTCGCAGACCTACGACGGTTCGGCCCAGACACCCTGCAGTGCGCGCGTCAGCGGACCGGGTGGGCTGGACCAGGCACTCGACGTCGCCTACACCGACAACGTCGGTGCCGGGCTCGCCTCCGCCAAGGCGGTGTACGCAGGGAGTGACAACTACCTCGGGGCGCAGGACACCGCGACCTTCGAGATTGCCAAGGCCTCCTCCTCCATGGACGTCAGCTGCGACCCAGCGACCTACAACGCGCTGGCGCAGGAACCTTGCATCGGCACGGTCTCGGGCGCGGGGACGATCGACCCGAAGGTCGCCGTCACCTACGTGTACTCCGACAACACGGACGCCGGTACGGCCTCCGTCACGGCCTCGTGGCCCGGCGACGCGAACCACACCAACAGCTCCAAGAGCGTCAGCTTCGACATCGCCCGGGCGGCGTCGAACATCACGCTGAAGTGCACGGACGTCACGTTCAACGGTGAGGACCAGACGCCGTGTTCCGGCGTCGTCGACGGCGTGGGCGGGGTCGACCCTTCGGCCGACCTCACGCTGACGTACTCGAACAACCACAACGCCGGCGAGGGTGCTGTGACGGCAACGTGGGACGGTGACAAGAACCACCTGCCCAGCAGCAAGAACGGTTCGTTCACGATCGCGAAGGCCACGTCGACGGTGACCATCACGTGCACCGACGCGACCTTCGACGGAACGGCGCAGACCCCCTGCAACGCAGGTGTCGCCGGCGCCGGCGGCCTGGACTCGTCCGTGAGCGTGGCGTACCCGGCCGACCACACCAACGCCGGAAAGGTCGACGTCTCCGCGCAGTACGCCGGCGACGACAACCACCTTGCGAGCGACGTGGCCACAGCGACGTTCCAGATCGCCCAAGCGTCGAGCAGCGTGAAGGTCGAGTGCACGCCCACCAGCACCTACACGGGCGACGCCCAGAACCTCTGCAGCGCCGAGGTCACGGGCGCCGGCGGCCTCAAGCAGGCCCTGACGGTGAGCTACGACGACAACACCAACGCCGGTACGGTGACCGCGACCGCCAGCTACGAGGGCGACCGCAACCACAAGGACAGCACGGGCTCGAGCACGTTCTCGATCACGGCTGCCGCGTCGGTCACGACGGTCACCTGCAACTCGACGGCCGCGATCACCTACGACGGCACCGCCAAGACACCGTGCACCGCCACGGTCGTCGGTGTGGGGGGCCTGCACGAGAACGTGGAGGTCTCCTACGACGACAACGTCAACGCCGGCGAGGTCTCGGTGACCGCCGTGTACGCGGGCGACCGCAACCACGACGGCAGCAAGGGGCAGGCCACGTTCACCATCGCCAAGGCCAAGACGTCGGTCGCCGTGGACTGCGGCGGTTCCTTCAGCTACACCGGCTCCGCACAGACTCCGTGCAGCGCACAGGTGACCGGTCCCGGTGGCCTGAGCCAGGGCCTCCCCGTCTCCTACACGGACAACACGAACGCCGGTACTGCCACGGCGAGTGCATCCTTCGCGGAGACGCGGAACTACCTGGGCAACAAGGGAAGCACCAACTTCCAGATCGTCAAGGCCGCCTCCACCACGACGGTCACCTGCCCGACGAGCGCCCAGCAGTACACGGGCACCCCGCTCCGCCCGTGCACGGCGAGCGTCACCGGAGCCGGCACGATCGACTCCTCGGTGCCGTTCACGTACCTGTACACGGCGAACACGAAGGCCGGCACGGCGTCCGTCACGGCGGTGTGGCCCGGCGACGGCAACCACACCGACAGCTCGGCAACCGGCAGCTTCACGATCGCGCCCTGGACGCTGAGCGGGTTCGACAAGCCCGTCGACATGAGCACGGGCTCCACGACGGTCTGGAACACCGTCAAGGGCGGCTCGACGGTCCCGCTCAAGTTCACGGCGTCCGCGTACGGTCGACCCATCACGACCGTCACGGAGCTGGGCGCCACCTTCGCCGTGACGGGCGTCAGCTGCCCCGGCAGCTCGGCGACCACCGCAGCCGTGGAGTTCACGACGACGGGTGGCACGGAGCTGCGGTACAGCAGCCCGCAGTTCATCCAGAACTGGCAGACGCCCAAGACCTCCGGCGGCTGCTACAAGGTCACCATGACGACCGCCGACGGCTCCAGCCTCTCGGCGTGGTTCATGACCAAGTAGGTCCACACCGCAACAAGCGGCGGGCGCGTCACCGACCAGGTGGCGCGCCCGTCGCGCGTCCACGGCCGCGAGCCCCCTACCAACGTCACCGGACCGTGGCCTGTCCGACTCTCAGTCCAGCTCGTGCTCGTCCTCCGGGGCCAGCGGGAGGGTGAGGCGGAAGGTCGCTCCGCCACCGTCCGTCTCGGCGACGTCGAGCGAGCCGCCGTGCGACCGCACGATCTGGGTGACGAGCGCCAGCCCGAGTCCGAACCGCCGCCCCGCGCCCTCGTCGGCCCGGGCCCGCGCGAACCGACGCGTCAGCACCTCGAGGTCCTCGGCGTCGACGCCCGCGCCGTGGTCGACGACGTCGACCAGCGCCGAGCGGGACGCCTCGTCGGCCGAGACGGCCACCTCGACCGAGGCACCGAGAGGCGAGTGCGCGACGGCGTTGTCGACGAGGGCCAGCACCGCCCGCCGGAGGCTGGACGACACCCCGTCGACGACGACTGGGCGACGCACCGCAGCCTCCGGCCACGTCAGCGTCACCCCCGACTCGGCCGCGTAGGGCTGGAGGGACCGGCCCACCTGCTCGGCCACGTGCACGAGGTTGACCGGCTCACGTGTCGCCTCACCGGCGTCGAGCTGCGCGGACAGCAGCAGGTCGGACACGACGTCGCTCATGACCTTCGTGTCCTCGACGAGCTGGTCGACCTCGGGGAGCAGGCCGTCGCGACCCTGCGCGCGCAGGTGCCGGCGGAGCATCTGGGCCCGGATGCTGATGACACTCAAGGGAGTTCGCAGCTCGTGGCTGGCGTCGGCGATGAACTGCCGTTGCAGGTCGAGCGCCACGGCGAGCGGGCGGACGGCGCGCCGCCCGGCGAACCACCCGGTCAGCGCCGACAGCGCCACACCGATGACGCCGGCCACGGCCATCGCGGTGAGGAGGCTGCGCTCCTGCGTGGCGTGCAGGCGGATGTCGTAGACGGCCGCGAAGGTGTGCCCCTCGCGCTGGATGCCGGTGGCGGGCCAGTCGCGGCCGTCCGCACCGACGGTGATCGTGAACGGGCGGTGCGGGGTCGCGGGGTCGGGGTTCGTCCCGGCCGCGCGCAGCGCTGCCACCGCGGCGTCACGAACGGCGGGCGGCGTCCCGGACGTCGTCCGGATGCCGTCCGGTGCCAGCTCGACGAGCCAGATGCCGGGAGGCGCGTCGACGACGTCGTCGACCGTCGCGGCCGACGCGTCGACCTGGCGGCGGATGTCGGTGGCCTGCTGCCGGTCGAAGAGGAACCCGGCGCCGAGGATGGCGAGCAGCACGACGAGGGCCGTCGTGGCGCCGACGCGCAGCGCGATCGACCGCGCCGCACGAGCGACCGGGTCCCCCTGCACAGCAGAACCCGACCCAGCACCCCGCGTCACCGAGACCCCAGCCGGTAGCCGACGCCGTGGACGGTCTCGACGACGCGCTTGCCGAGCTTGCGCCGCAGGTAGTGCACGTAGGTGTCGACGGCACCGAGGGTGTCGGCGCGGTCGAAGGCCCGGTCGAGCAGCTCGTCACGGGTGAAGACGCGCGTGGGCCGACGCGCGAACACCTCGAGCAGCGCCGCCTCCCGCCGGGACAGGACGACGTCCTCCCCCTCGCCGACGACGCGCTGCTCCCCCACGACGAGACGCCTGGACCCCACGGCCAGCTCGGTCGCGCCACCGCCGAGGGGCCGCAGCAGCGCCCGCAACCGGGCCAGCAGCTCGTCGACGTCGAACGGCTTGACGACGTAGTCCTGGGCGCCGGCGTCCAGGCCCTCGACCCGGTCCGCGACGGTGCCGCGGGCCGTGAGGAACAGGACCGGGGCCGCGAGCCCCTTGGTCCGCAGCCGCGACACCAGGTCGACGCCCTCGATGCCCGGCAGCCCCCGGTCCACGACGAGCACGTCCCACTCCCCCACGAGTCCCTGGTGCAGGCCGGCCTGGCCGTCGCGCACCGCGGTGACCGCGTAGCCCTCCTCGCTCAGCAGCTGCTCGAGCATCGTCGACAGGTCGACGTCGTCCTCGACGAGCAGCAGGCGCCGGCCCCCGTTCGCGCCCGCGGGCAGCGGCGGCAGGGAGAGGTCTCCCGGCAGGTCGTCGGACATGCGACCCACGATCATCTCCTCGTCTCATAACTTTCTGAGATCCGCGGCCGAGCATCGACTGCGTGAGCAACACCATGACATCCCGGAGCGCGGTCCGCCGCCGCCCGAACGAGCGTGTCCGCGGCGCCCTGCGCCGCGGCACCGAGTTCCGGCGTTGGCGCCACCGCGTCGCCGACCTGCTCGAAGCCCTTGCCATCGGCACGCTCATGCTCGTCGTGGCGCAGTTCCTCCTCGGCGGCGGCAGCCACGACCTGCTCTCCGGCGACGCCGGGGCCCGCCTCACCGCGGTCGGGCGCCTCACCGGCCTCGTCGCGATGGACCTGCTGCTCCTGCAGCTCGTCCTCGCCGCGCGGGTGCCGTGGGTGGACCGTGTCTACGGCATGGACCGCGCCCTCAAGGCGCACCGCATCCTCGGCCGGGTCACCGTGCCCCTCGTGCTCGTCCACGTCGGCACCATCGTCGTCGGCTACGCCATCGGCGACGGCCGCACCGGCGTCTTCGGGTCGCTGCGCGAGCTGCTGAAGATGGTCACCGGCGGCGGCGACCTGCTGCTCGCGGCCCTCTCCACGGCGGCCCTCGTCGCCATCGCCGTCACATCCGTGCAGATCGCCCGGCGCCGCATGTCCTACGAGTGGTGGCACGTCGTGCACCTGACGGCGTACGCCGCGACGGTCCTCGCCATCCCCCACGAGCTGTCGCTCGGCTCCGACTTCACGGCGTCGGCCTGGACGCGCGCCTACTGGTGGACGCTGTGGGTCGTCGTCGCGGCGAGCGTGCTCTGGTGGCGCCTCCTGCTCCCGGTGGTGCGCAGCGCCCGTCACGGCCTGCGCGTCACCGAGGTCGTCGAGGAGTCCGGCGGCGTCTGGTCGGTCGTCATGCGCGGCCGCCACCTCGACCGGCTCCAGGTGCGCGCCGGGCAGTTCTTCAACTGGCGCTTCGTCACGCCGCGGCTGCTCCTCGCGGCCCACCCGTGGTCGCTGTCGGCTGCACCCGACGGCCGCACCCTGCGCATCACGATCCGCGGCCTGGGCGACCACTCCTCGGCGATCGCGGACCTCAAGCCCGGCACGTTCGTCCTCGTCGAGGGCCCCTACGGCGCCTTCACGACGCAGGCCCGCGTGCGACGCAAGGTTCTGCTGCTCGCCGCCGGCATCGGCGTCACCCCGGTGCGGGCGCTCCTCGAGGAGCTCGTCACCCAGCGGCACGCCCTGCCCGGCGACGTCACCGTCGTCTACCGCGCCAACGACCCGAGCCAGCTGCCGCTGCACGACGAGCTCGCGACGCTCGTCGAGCTCGCCGACCACCACCTCGCGACGCTCGTCGGGCCGCCCGTGCCCGGGTCGTCGCTGCCCGAGGGCGTCGGCGGCAACGGCTCCGACGCGGAACGCCTGCGACGCATCGTCCCCGACCTCGCGCAGCACGAGGTGTACCTCTGCGGGCCGCCGCAGTGGATGTCCCTCGTGCACCAGGCAGTCCGTCGGGCCGGCGTCCCCGGCCCCCACATCCACGACGAGAGGTTCGGCTGGTGAGGAAGACGACATCGGTCATCGTCGGCGTCGCGAGCGCCACGGCCATCGCCGCGTCCTGGGCCGCGGGCCTGACGCCGAAGCACGACGCCGTCGGCGGCGTCACGCTGTCCGCGCCACCGGCGCCACCGGCGCCACCCGCGTCCACGAGCGGCGCCACGGATGACGCGTCAAGCGGCGCGGGCGGCACGTCCGCCGCGCCGTCGACCCACACGAAGAGCGCGTCGAAGAGCGGCAGCAGGAGCACGTCCAAGCCGGCCGCGCCCCGCCCGCGCACCATCGACGGCGGCGTCGCGAACACCCAGTACGGCAACGTGCAGGTCGCCATCACCGTGACCGGCTCGCACATCACCGACGTCAGGGCGCTGCACCTCACCGACAGCTCGGGGCACTCCGTCCAGATCAGCGACTACGCGGCCCCGATCCTGCGCAAGGAGGCCCTGTCCAAGCAGTCGGCGCAGATCGACATGGTCAGCGGCGCGACGTACACGAGCGAGGCCTACCAGCAGAGCCTCCAGTCGGCGATCGACGCCGCCCACATCTGAGGGCGCCCGACGCCCTCGCACCCACGCGTCGGCCGTCCCGCGACCCCTCGCTCCGGCCGACGCCCCACGGACGCGGCCCGTCACCTCCCCCCTGTGGGTGGCGGGCCGCTCGCACGCCCGTTACATGTTGCTGCAGTGCTTGCCGCGAAGCGCGCCTGCACGGGTGGGCGACCTGTCATGATGCGCTCGCACCACCACTTCTCACAGGGGCTCCTCAATGTCACGTCGCCGTCCTCTCGCGGCGGCCCTGACGCTCGCGCTCGTCGCGCCCGTCTCGGCTCTCACCGCGTCCGCCGCCACCGCGGCACCCACCCACCCGAGCGCCTCGGCCGCTGCCACCGCAGCCGCCGCCACCGCGCCGTCCGCGGCGAAGATCGGGGCCAAGCGGCTCCCGCTCCGCTCGTCCGGCAAGGGCGCCCACCGCGCGCACGACCCGCACACCGTCCTCGTCCGCTTCAAGGGCACGGCCGCGTCGACGACCCGCGACCGCGCCGTCAAGCGTCGCGGCGCCAGCATCGGGCGGACGCTGCCCGGCACGTCCTTCGTCACCGTGCACACCACGGGCTCCGCCGACGAGCTGGCCAGCCGCCTCTCGACCGACCCGTCCGTCGCCGAGGTCAGCCTCGACTACGTGCGCGAGGCCTCGGCCACCCCCAACGACCCCGGCTACTCCTACGGCGACCAGGACTACCTCAGGACCGTGCGGATGCCCGGCGCCTGGGACCGGTCGAAGGGCTCGCTGAACACCGTCGTCGCCGTCCTCGACAGCGGCGTCAACGGCAAGCACCCCGACCTCACCGGCCGCACCGTCGCCGGGTACAACACGATCTCCAACACCAGCATCGCGGCTGGTGCGGCGAGCGACGACGACGGCCACGGCACGATGGTCGCCGGCATCATCGCCGCCGAGACGAACAACGGCGACGGCATCTCCGGTGTCGCCTGGAACGCCCGCGTCATGCCGGTCAAGGTGCTCAACTCGCTGGGCAAGGGCACCGACTCCGACATCATCGAGGGCCTCAACTGGGCGGTCGGCCACGGCGCCCGCATCATCAACCTCTCGCTCGGCGGTGACACCGACAACCCGGCCCTGCACACCGCCGTCAAGAACGCCGTCGCCAAGGGCGCCGTTGTCGTCGTGGCCGCGGGCAACTACGGCGACGACGTGCCGCAGTACCCGGCCGCCTACCCCGAGGCCGTCGCCGTCGCCGCGACCGACAGCGCCGGAGCCCTCACCGACTTCAGCACGCACGGCAGCTGGGTCGACGTCGCGGCGCCCGGCTGGGGCATCCTCTCGACCGGCCGCCCCGACAAGGACGGCAACCTCTACTACTACGGCGACGGCACGTCGTTCTCCGCGCCGATCGTCTCCGGCGTCGTTGCCCTGATGCGCACGAAGACGCCGTCGATGACGCCGGCGCAGGTGCTGGCCCGGCTCAAGGCCACCGCCCGCGACGCCGGCCCGCGCGGCCTCGACCCGTACTACGGCGCCGGCATCCTCGATGCCACCAACGCCCTCGGCGGCGGGTACGCGGCCGACCTCGGCCAGCCCGCCGCGGGGTCCGACGAGCCGAACGACACCCCCGCCCGGGCGACCGCGGTCGACCCCTACGGCACGACCTACGGGAGCATCGGCATCGAGGGCGACATCGACTGGAGGCGTTACGACTTCGGCGGACGCCGCACCGTCACGTTCACGGTCACGCCCCCCTACCTGGACGTCGATGCCCCACAGAACCTCGACCCGGTCCTCGCGATCTACGACGAGAACCTCAAGCTCGTCGCCCAGGTCGACCAGAAGCCCGACGGCCAGCCGGAGACCGTGACGGTCCGGGTCACCGGCCCGACCTACGTGTCCGTCCGCAACTTCAACGGCTCCCGCGTCGGTGACGCCCGCCCCTACTCCGTGACGGTCGAGCAGGGCGGGGCGGGGATCCTCAACCCGGCGACGGCGTTCCCCACGTCGGTCGGGTACGGCCCGCTGGCCTACGGGGACGTGACGGGCGACGGCAAGGGCGACGTCGTGGCCGGCCTCTACCACGGCACCGAGACGGGGCAGCTCGACGTCATGGCGCAGGCGGCTGCCGGGGGGCTGTCCGCCCCGGTCTCCTACGCAACCGCAGAGGGCTCCATCGTGCGCAACGTCGCCACGGCCGACCTCGACGGAGACGGCCTGCGCGACGTCGTCGCTGCCACCGCGGTCGGCATCCAGGTGTTCCACCAGAACGCCACCCACGCGCTCGACCCGGCCCAGGTCGTCCCCGGCACGGCCGATGCCACCTTCGTCGCCGCGGGCGACCTCGACGGCGACGGCCGGGTCGACCTCGTCCAGACCACTCCCACGGAGGTCGCGGCCCTCTACGCGCAGCCCGACGGGTCGTGGGTGCACACCCGCCTCGCCGTCCTCGACGCCACCGTCATGCCCGGCAAGCTCGTCCTCGGCGACCTCGACGGCGACGCCCGTCCCGATGTGGCGGTCAACCGGTTCAGCTCTGTCCTCGTCCTGCACAACCGTGCCGATGGCTGGGCCCCGACGACGCATCCCGTGCCCTCCGACACCGGCGCGAGCGCCGTCACGATCGGCGACGTCAACGGCGACGGGTGACTCGACCTCGCCTCAGCGGGCGGGGGCAACGCACCCAGAGCCATGGTCGCCGTCTGGTACCAAGGGGCCGACGGCAGCCTCCCGGCCACACCGCGCACCTCCCCCGTCACCGACGTGCCGGCCGGCATCGAGGCCGCAGACGTCACCGGTGACGGCCGGACCGACCTGGTCACCTCGCACGCCGGGTGGCCCACGGTCAATGTCATCGAGCAGCGGAGCGACGGCACCCTGCGCGCACCCAGCGGCAGCTATGCCGAGGCCGCCTACGACGCCGACGCCACCGGGCTCGTGGTGGGCGACGTCACGGGGGACGGGCGCATCGACGCGGTCACCCCGGCAGCGATGGGCGTCGGGATCTCCTCCAACGCCGGCGGCCCCACGCCGGTCGGGGCGCCCCTGTTCGTCCGGAACGCGTGGCCGGTCGACTTCGGCAGCGGGATCGCGGTCACGGGGACGCCGATGGTCACCTTCGCCGGCGACGTCGTGCCCTCGACGGTCACCGCTTCGACGGTGCGCCTCGTCAACGGCCGCACCGGCGCCGCGGTCGGCGCCACCGTCAGCTACGACGCCGCCAAGCGCACCGCCACGGTCAGGCCGTCGACACGGCTGTACGACGGGGCGCCCTACCGGCTCGACGTCTCCGGCGTGAAGGACACGTCGGGCGCCTCCATGACCGCGCCGTACTCCAGCACGTTCCGCACCGTCGACACCGCGCCGTCGGCTGTCGGCGCGTTCAAGGCCAGCGGCGCCCTGCGGGCGGCGACCCTGACGTGGACGGCGCCGTACGCCAACGACCTCGACCGCTACGTCGTGCGGATGGCCGTGGGCTCGACGGCGCCGGCGAGCCCGACCTCGGGCACCAGCGCCTACTCGGGCACGGCCACCAAGGCGACCGTCTCGCTCGCGCAGGGCACCACGTACAGCTTCCGCGTCTGGGCCAAGGACCGCACCGGCCACTACAGCGCCGCAGCCTGGCTCCGGATGGTCGGTACCGCGGAGTCGATGACGTCCAACGTCACGTCGGTGCGCAAGGGCTACGCGGTCACCGTCAGCGGCAAGCTGCTGCGCAAGGACACCGGCAAGGCCGTGGCCGGTGCGACGATGCAGCTCTACTACCGCCGGGTCGGCTGGAGCACCTGGACCCTCGCAGCGACGCGCACCTCCAGCTCGACGGGGACGTTCTCGGTGGCGCACAAGCCGGCCGGGCCGGTCGACTACATGTGGGTCTACCGCGGCTCGTCGGCCTTCGTCGGGTCGAGCAGCACGCTGCGCAGGGTCACCGTCCGCTGACGTGAGCCCCGGGCGTCGCCCCCGCCGGCCGTTCAGGCCCAGCGGTAGCGACGCTCGGGGCGACCCGTCGCGCCGTAGCGCAGCGACACGTCGGCCTGTCCGCCCGACGCGAAGTGCTCCAGGTAGCGACGGGCGCTGACCCGTGAGATCCCCACGGCCTCAGCGCATTCCGTGGCTGACAGCGTTTCGCCGGCGTCGCGCAGCGCGACGGCCACGGCCTCGGCGGTCTCGGCGCTCAGCCCCTTGGGCAGCGGCGCCGACGGACGCGGGCCGCCCGTCGGCGACGAGAACGCCGCGTCGATCTGCGCCTGGGTCAGGTCGTCGTCGGCCAGGCCGCGGGCCCGTTCCGACGCGTACGTCTGGAGCCGCTGCTCGAGGTCGGGGAAAGCGAACGGCTTGAGCAGGTAGCCGACGACACCCTCGCGCACGGCGCGTCGCACGGCGTCGGCCTCCTTGGCCGCCGTGATGACGAGCACGTCGCACGACGCACCGGAGGCCCGCATCCGCGTCACGAGATCGAGGCCGAACGCGTCGGGCAGGTAGAGGTCGAGCAGCACGAGGTCGGGCTCGAGCTCGAGGACGAGGCCGAGCGCCTCGTCGCCGGAGCGGGCCGTGCCGACCACCTCGAACCCCTCGACCCGCTCGACGAACCCGCGGTGGATCCGGGCCACCATGAAGTCGTCGTCGACGACGAGCACGCTGATCATCGCTTCTCCTCCGCCAGCGGCGCGCCGGCCTCGACGGTGAGGCGGGCCACGAACCGGGCGCCGTCGGGGGTGTTCTCGACATCGACCTCGCCGCCCCGACGCTGACAGATCAGACGCGTCAGCGCCAGTCCGATACCCCGCTCGCCGGCCTGCGCGGCCTTCGTCGTGAACCCGTGCGTGAACACCTCGGTGACGACCTCGGGCGCCACACCGGGGCCCGAGTCGACGACGCTGACCTCGACGGCCGACGCGTCCTGGCGGATCGTCAGCTCGACCCAGCGGTCCGGCCCGGCGGCGGTGGCCGCGGCGTCGATGGCGTTGTCGACGAGGTTGCCGACGACCGCGGACACGTCGGCCGAGTCGCGCTGGGCGAGGCGCCCGAGGGAGGTCTCGTCGGAGACCCGCAGCTCGACGCGTCGCTCGGTGGCCTGCGCCGCCTTGGCCATCAGCAGGGCCGCGATGGCGGTGTCGCGGACGCGTCGGGACACGGCGACGTCGAGCTCGGCCCGGTGCTCACTGACGGAGTCGACGTAGCCGACGACCTCGTCGTACTCGCCGAGCTGGATGAGCCCGGAGATGGTGTGCAGCTGGTTGGCGAACTCGTGCGCCTGCGCCCGCAGCAGCTCGGTGGTGCTGCGGAACGAGCCGATCTCACGCTCGAGGTCGGCCAGCTCGGTGCGGTCGCGCAGCGTCGTCACCGACCCGAGCGGCCGCCCGTCCTTGCTCACCTCCATGCGGTTCATGACGAGGACGCGCCCGCGCCGCAGCACCACCTGGTCGCGCGGCACCGCGGGGCCGGGCGCGTCGTCACCCACCGCGTCGGACGCGTCGACGCCCTCCGCGCGGGACGCGTCAGCACCCTTCGCGAGGGACGCGTCACCTCCCGACGCATCGGCGCCCTCGGACGCGTCGGCGTCGGGGACGCCACGCAGCACGTCGCGCAGCCGCGGGCCGATCGGCAGGTCGTCGAGGCGCATCCCGACGACGTGCTCCGGCAGGTCGAGCAGACGCTGGGCGACGTTGTTCACCAAGGTGATCCGCTCGTTCGTGTCGAGCGCCACGACCCCCTCGGCGAGCCCGAAGAGCATCGCCTCACGGCTCTCGGCGAGGCCGGCGATCTCGGCCGGCTCGAGCCCGAGCGTCTGGCGCTTGAGGCGGCGGGACAGCAGCCACGAGCCGAGCCCGCCGACGACGAACGCGATGCCGAGGTAGGTGGGCAGGTAGGCCGACGCGCCCTGGAGCCGGTCGAGCGCCGAGGGCATGTGCTCGGCGATCATCACGGTCCCCAGCTGCGTGCCGACCGGCAGCTGCGGCTCCTTGACCGAGGGGTCGGGCACCGACAGCAGCGGGCTCTGGGCGACGAGCATGCGTTCGCCACCGATCTCCATGACCCCGATCCAGCTCGCCCCGTTCGCGACCGCCGGCGAACCGACCGGCATGGGCGAGCGTTCGAGCGTCGGGTCCGAGGACACACGCACCATCTCGTCGGCGTCGGCGACACTCATCGACGTGACGTTGTACTGCGTGACGATCGACTGCACGAGGCTCGGCAGCACGTTGGGCACCCCGCCCGGCGCCATCTCGGTGCGCACGATCGGCGTGCTCGCGAGCTGCTCGGCGATGGCCGACACCCGGCGCCCCTCCGTGCGGGTGAACGTCGCCTCCGACTGCGCCAGTGAGACGAGGCCGACGGCCACGAGGACGCCGACGAGAATGAGCATCTGCACGGCGAGCAGCTGACCCGTGAGGGTCAGCCTGCCGAACCACCGGCCCGTGCTCTGCTTGACCACAACGAACTCAACCTTCATTGGTGACACAACGGCGACACCCGTCCGGGACGCGGGCACGATCATGCCGTTCCAGCCCCAGATCGCGAAAGAGATCTCAACGATGAGCACTCACAGCACTGCCCGTCCCGGCACTCGCAGCACCAGCAGCACCCGCAGCAATCGGGGCCGACGCGTCGCCGCCCTCGTGGCCCTCACCGCGGCCGGGGCCCTCGCGCTCTCGGCGTGCGGCGCCACCGCCAAGAAGGACGGCGCGTCCACCGGCGCCGCCGCCGGCCCCGCGTCCGGCCTGCAGATCATGGTCCCCAACAGCCCCGGCGGCGGCTACGACACGACCGCCCGCACCGTGGCCCAGGTCATGGAGAACCAGAAGATCACCGGCTCCATCCAGGTCTTCAACCTGCCGGGCGCCGGCGGCACCGTGGGCCTGCAGCGCATCGTCAACGAGAAGGGCAACGGCAAGCTCGCCATGCAGATGGGCCTCGGCGTCGTCGGCGCGGCCTACACGCAGAAGTCGAAGGCGAACCTCTCCGACACGACGCCGATCGCCAAGCTCATCGAGGAGGCCGGCGCGATCGTCGTGTCCAAGGACTCGCCGTACCAGGACCTCAAGAGCCTGATCGACGCCTGGAAGAAGGATCCGTCGAAGATCAACGTCGGCGGCGGCTCCAGCCCGGGCGGCCCCGACCACCTCCTGCCGATGCAGCTGGCCAAGGCCGCCGGCATCGACCCGACCAAGGTGTCCTTCATCTCCTACGACGGCGGCGGTGAGCTGCTGCCGGCCATCCTCGGCAACAAGATCGCCTTCGGCGCCAGCGGCTTCGGCGAGTTCCTCGAGCAGGTCAAGTCCGGCTCCGTCCGGGTCCTCGCCGTCACGAGCGACAAGCGCATCGATGCCCTCCCCGACGTGCCGACCGTCAAGGAGTCGGGCATCGACTTCACCTTCACCAACTGGCGCGGCATCGTCGCGCCGCCGGAGATCTCGGCGGCCGACAAGCAGGTCTGGGCCGACGCCCTGACGAAGATGCACGGCTCCGACGCCTGGAAGGCCGAGCTCCAGAAGCGCGGCTGGACCGACGCCTTCGAGACCGGCGACCAGTTCGGCGCCTTCCTCAAGGCGCAGGACCAGGACGTCGCCGACATCCTCACCGGCCTCGGGCTGACGAGCTGACGATGACCGACACGACCTCCGACCGCACCGGCACAGAGGCCGAGGCGAAGGACGTCGAGAAGCAGGGCGGGGACCGCGCACAGTACGGAATGTGCGCGGCCCTCGCCGGGCTCGGCATCCTCCTGCTCGTCAACGCGGCCCAGCTCGAGCCCGTCGTGAGCAGCAACGACTCGCTCGGCCCGAAGGTGGTCCCGACCGTCCTCGGCGTCCTGCTGCTCATCGTCTCGGTCTTCTACGCGATCGACATCCACCGCGGCGGCGTCGGCGCCTCCGACGAGGGCGAAGACGTCGACCTCGGCGCCAAGGCCGACTGGAAGACCGTCGGCCTGCTCGTCGTCGTCTTCGGCGTGAGCGCCGCCCTCATGGAGACGCTCGGCTGGGTCATCGCCGGCACGCTCCTCTTCTCGGGCTCGGCCCTCGCGCTCGGCAACCGGCACCACGTGCGCGGCCTGCTCGTCGGGCTCGCGATCTCGCTGGCCACCTTCTACGCGTTCGCCATCGGGCTCGGGGTCAACCTGCCCGCCGGCGTCCTCCAAGGAATCCTCTGATGGACAACCTCAACCACCTCATCGACGGCTTCGGGCACGTCATGACGCCGCTGAACCTGCTCTTCGCGTTCATCGGTGTCATCGTCGGCACCGCGGTCGGCGTGCTGCCCGGCATCGGCCCGGCCATGACCGTCGCCCTGCTGCTGCCGATCACGTTCTCGCTCGACACGACCCAGGCGCTCATCATGTTCGCCGGCATCTTCTACGGCGGCATGTACGGCGGGTCGACGACCTCGATCCTGCTCAACACCCCCGGCGAGTCCTCCTCCGTGGTCACCGCGCTCGAGGGCAACAAGATGGCCAAGGTCGGACGCGCCGCCCAGGCCCTCGCGACCGCCGCGATCGGTTCCTTCGTCGCCGGCACCATCGCCACGATCCTGCTCGTGCTCGTCATGCCGCAGGTCGTCGCCTTCGCCATCGACCTCGGCTCCCCCGAGTACTTCGCCATCATCATGCTGGCGTTCGTCGGCGCGAGCATGGTGCTCGGCTCCTCCCGCCTCCGCGGCTTCGCGGCGCTGCTCGTCGGCCTGTCCATCGGCATCATCGGCATCGACAAGGTCACCGGCCAGCAGCGCATGACCTTCGGCATCCCGCAGCTGGCCGACGGCATCGACATCGTCGTGGTGGCCGTCGGGCTCTTCGCCGTCGGCGAGGCGCTCTGGGTCGCCGCGCACCTGCGGCGCAAGGCCGCCGGCGTCATCCCGGTCGGCCAGCCGTGGATGGGACGCGAGGACTGGAAGCGCTCGTGGAAGCCGTGGCTGCGCGGCACCGCCCTCGGCTTCCCGTTCGGCGCGATCCCCGCCGGTGGTGCGGAGGTCCCGACGTTCCTGTCCTACGTCGCCGAGCGCAAGCTGACCAAGCACCCCGAGCAGTTCGGCCACGGCGCCATCGAGGGCGTCGCCGGTCCCGAGGCCGCCAACAACGCGTCCGCCGCCGGCACCCTGGTGCCGCTGCTCGCCATCGGCCTGCCGACCAACGCGACGGCCGCGATCATCCTCACCTTCCTGCAGGGCCGCGGTCTCGAGCCCGGGCCGCTGCTCATCGAGAAGCAGCCGGTCCTCGTGTGGACGCTCGTGGCGAGCCTCTTCGTCGGCAACACCCTGCTGCTGGCGCTCAACCTGCCGCTGGCACCCCTGTGGGCCAAGCTGCTCCAGATCCCGAGGCCCTACCTCTACGCCGGCATCCTCTTCTTCGCGACGATGGGTGCGTGGGCGGTCAACGGCCAGGCCTTCGACCTCTACCTGCTCCTCGGGATCGGCCTCGTCGGGTTCGCGATCCGCCGCTTCGGCCTGCCGGTGCTGCCGCTCATCATCGGCGTCATCCTGGCCCCGATCGCCGAGCTGCACCTGCGGCGCTCGCTGCAGCTGTCGCACGGCGACATCAGCGGCCTCTTCGGCGGCCCGGTGGCCTGGGCCTGCTACGGCATCATCGTGCTGGCCATCCTCTGGCCGCTCATCGCGAGGCTGATCCGCATCGTCCGCGGTGGCAAAGGCGGACCGGGCTCGGGCCTCATGGCCGAGGTCCGCGAGGAGGTGGCCGCGTGACGATCCTCGTCGGCTACATCCCGACCCCGCAGGGCGAGGCCGCGCTCGCGGCCGCGACCGCCGAGGCCAGGGCCCACGGCGACCGCGTCCTCGTCGTCAACATGTCCCGCGACGACAAGCTCGTCGACGCCCACCGCGCCGAGGGCCGCGACCTCACCCGCCTCGACGCCGACCTCGCCGAGTCCGGTGTCCAGCACGAGGTGCGCCGGGTCGAGCACGGCACCGACCCCGCCGACGCGATCCTGTCGATCATCGACGCCGAGGCGCCGCGGATGCTCGTCATCGGCATCCGGCACCGCTCGCCCGTCGGCAAGCTGCTCCTCGGGTCGACGGCCCAGCGGCTGCTGCTCGACGCGGGGTGCCCGGTGCTCGCCGTCAAGGCCGGCTGACCCCGGTCCGACCACCGCGACGCAGTGCCCAGTCCCTCACGCCGGGGGCTGGGCACTCGACGTTCCCTCTCCTTCATCGAGTGAGCACCAAACCCCACCCAATACACAGGGCCACCGCCCGGCGGCCCCCCATCTCATCGAGTGAGCACGAAATCCCATCCGTCACAGCGCGCCTGATGCGGATGAGACTGGTGGGACCGAGTGCTCACTCGATGGGGTGCGCCGAGGGACGCCGGTGGCGAATGGGACTGGTGGGACCGAGTGCTCACTCGATGCGAACGAACCGACCGGACGCTGGTGGGGCGGGTGGGACTCAGTGCTCACTCGATGAGAGGGGGCGCGAGCGCGGCCCAGGAAGGTCACACCGGGGTGCGGCAGACCTGGACGCGGCGGGCCACCTCGCGGAACCCGGCCCGCCGGTAGAGGCCGATGGCCGGGCCGCCGTCCTCGGCGACGATGACGAGCCGCTCCACCTCGGGGTCGGTGAACGCCCACTCCCCCGCGGCCCGCACGAGCGCACCGGCGATGCCACGGCGTCGGTAGTCCGCGAGGGTCATGACGTCCTGGTAGCGGGCCAGCCGGCCGAGGCGCACGATGCCGAGCGAGGCCACGAGCGTCTCGCCGTCGAAGGCGCCGAACCAGCGCCCGCGGCCGGAGTCGACGAGCCCCCGCTGCGAGGCCGCCCGGCGCAGCTCGAACAGGTGCCGCTCGTCGCTGCCCTCCGCCGGCGCGTCGCTGGCCCCGACCGACGCCGACTGCTCCCAGTCGTCGTCCGACACGAGTGGACGCACGTCGATCCCCTCGGGCGTCGGGGCGTCGGCAGGCACGGCGTCGGTCACGAGGTCGACGTCGACCTCGACGTCGAACCCCTTTGCCTCCCAAGCGGAGTGGTCGCCGCGAGGATCGGCGAACGCGACGGCCCGGTGCCGGGCCTTCGGGTGCTCGGCCTCGAACCGGGCGACGACCCGGTCGACGTCGGCCGCGGGCACGTCGGCCGGCAGGAGCAGGAAGTTACCCCAGTAGTACGCCGGGTTGGTCGGCGTCCGCACCACGACGAGGTCGCCGTGGTCGACCACCTGCGAGCCCTGCAGCTCGAGGAGGGCGAGGTCGGTGCGCAGCCCGGGGGCGTCGACGATCATGCTCCGATGGTGCCTCACCACCAGCCCTGACGGCGGGCCCATCGCAGCAACCACAGGCTCATCCCGACCATGATCGCCAGCACGAGGGCCAGGTGCGGTACGTCGGTCCCGTCGTTGCCGATGAGGTTCATCCCGTAGATGCTCGCGATCGCGGTGATCGGCAGCGTGATCGCGGCGATGACGGCCAACCGCTCCATCGCGACGGTCATCTTCGTCGTGACGCGCGTCTGGTAGAGGTCGATGACTCCGACGAGGAAGCCCATCTCGCCGTCGCCGAGGTTGCGCACCCGCTCGAACTGGTCGGCGAGGTCGCGGGCGTGCCGGCGCGCCTCGCCCGGCACGAAGCGCTCGATCGACTGGATGCGGGCCTGGATGTCGTAGCCCTGGGCGGCCATGGTGCGCGCCGTGCTCAGCTCGTGGCGCAGGAGGAACAGCTGCTCGAGCAGGCCCTCGGGGCGGCGGAAGTCGGGCGCCATCACCTCGGCCTCGAGCGCCGGCAGCCGCGCCGCCACCTCTCGCACCGCCGCGCTCTGCCGCCGGGCGATCGCCGAGTTGACGACGTAGGCCAGCTCGTACGGGTTGTCGGGCGCGAGCCGCCCCGCCTCGATGCGCGCCCGCACCGCCTGCGTCTCTGCCGTCGCGTCCTCGAGGGTTACGACGGGGTTGCGGGGGCCGTGGACCGTGACGAGGTACCGGTCGCCGATGACCTCGTCGAGCTCGAGCACGTGCACGTGGCCGCCCTCGCCGGTCAGTGGCGCGTGGAGGATGACGAAGAGGTGGCGCTCGTAGGCGTGCACCGTCGGCACGAAGTTCCTCTCGGCACAGGCCTGCCGGACCAGCGGGTGGGCCTGCAGCGGCCCGGCGAGCAGCGCCTCGGCCTCGGCGTCGTAGTCGGGGACGTCGACCCAGACGAACCCGTCGGTCCGGGCGAGCAGCGACTCGAGCTCGCCCGGTGCGTGGTCGGTGATCCCGTCGGCGCTGACGAACGACACCTGCATGCGACAACTCTGGCACCGCGCACGCCCGCGTGGGCGTCGTCGGCGATCAGCCGCCGCTGACGCAGGCCCCGGTGCCGACGGACCGCTGCGCGGAGGCGGCCTGGTCGAGCACCGGCTTGGCCTCGGTCAGGGTCAGGGCGTAGCCGGTCGAGTCGTCCTCGAGCGACTTGGCGAAGATGACCCCGACGACGCGGCCCTGGGGGTCGAGCAGCGGGCCGCCGGAGTTGCCCGGCTGCACCGTCGTGGCCAGCGAGTAGATCTCGCGGACGACCCGGTCCCGGCCGTAGATGTCGAAGCCACGGGCGTCGAGGATGCCGCGGACGCGGGCCGACACGACGCGGTAGGGGCCGTCGAGCGGAAAGCCCGGCACCGCGGCCGAGTCGCTGCGCGCGATGTCGGTGCCGAGCGTCAGCGCCGGAAGGTCGAGTCCTTCGACGTCGAGCACGGCGAGGTCGCGCTCGGGGTCGAACACGACGACCTGTGCGCTGAGCGTCCGGCCCCCGGCCTCGACCCGCACCTCGGACGCGCCGGCCACGACGTGCGCGTTGGTGACGATGCGGTTGTCGCGCAGCACCCAGCCGGTGCCCTCCTGGCCCCGCTGGCACCGCTGCGACTGCGTCAGGACCTTGACGACCGAACGGCCCGCGGCGCGGATCGGCTCGGAGCGCGCGACCGACGGGTCGGGCGCCGGCACCGGCACGATCGGCTCGGGTGCCAGGGAGCCGAAGACCTGCGGGAAGCCCTGCGCCGACAGGAAGCCGCGGAACCCGCTGAAGATCTGGCCGGCGTCCTCGGGCACGACCGTGTTGACGACGCGCAGCACCCTGGAGTCGGCCATGGCCCGGGCCAGCGCCGGGTTGCCGGCCGTGCGCAGCGTGCCGCCGATGAACCAGACGATGAGGCTCGCGGCCAACAGCACGACGACGCCGCCGAGCACCGAGTCGACCCGGCGGAAGGGCGTCTGCCCCACCCGGGCGCGGATCCGGTTGCCGAGGAGGCTGCCGAGGAACTGCCCGAGCCAGCCGAAGCCGACCACGCCGATGACGAGCGCGAGGACCCGGCTGCGGGTGCTGCCGGAGATCGCGTCCCAGTGCGCGAGGAGGCCGGGCAGCTGCCACACCGCGAGCATCGCGAAGAGGAAGAACCCCACGAGCGAGGCGACGCTCTGGATGAGTCCCTGCCGGTAGCCGGAGACGGCGTAGGCGACGAGGAGGAGCCCGAGGGCGATGTCGAGCACGACGCTGCCGGTCATCCGCGCCCCCCTCCGACGTAGCGCTCGGGCAGTGGGCGGTGCACCGACGCGTCCCACGGCTGCTCGAGCCCGGCGAGGTCGAGGACGCGGCCGAGCAGGCCGGCGGTGAAGCCCCAGAGGAGCAGGTCGTCGAGGCCGAAGCCCGGGCCGACGTAGCCGGACGGGTGGGTCACGGAGAACCGGGTGGCCGGCGCGACGAGGTGCGACACCGGCACGGACAGCACGTCGTGCACCTCGTTGGGGTCGCGGACCGACAGCGCCGAGGGCCGTGCCCACCAGCCGAGGACCGGCGTGACGACGAACCCGGAGAACGGGATGAACAGGGACGGCAACGTCGCGACGACGTCGACGCCGGAGGGGTCGAGACCGATCTCCTCCTGCGCCTCTCGCAGGGCGGTCGCGACGTCGTCGGCGTCCTCGGGGTCGCGGGCGCCGCCGGGGAAGGCGATCTGCGCCGGGTGCGAACGCATGTCGTGCGAGCGCTCGAGGAGGACGACGTGCACGTCCTCCTCGACGACGTCGGGCCCGTCGGACGCGTCGGGCCCGTCGGACGCGTCGGGCGCAGCGGACACGTCGGGCGTCGCGAGCGCGGCGGGCGGGGGCCCGAAGAGGATGAGGACGGCGGACTCACGCCCACCCTCGTCCGGCGGGACGAACAGCGAGAAGTCCTCGGCCCGTACGGTGCCGAGGCGGTCGGCCAGGTGGTCGACCCACGGCGGACGCGCGATCCCGCCCTCGGGCAGGGGCGCGGGCTCGATCGTCCCGGTGCGGCCGGCGTACGCGATGCCGCTCGCGACCTGCGTCACGCGCTCTCCTGCCCCGCCTCGGCGGCCTGCACGGCAGCGGCCGCGCGGGCGGCCTCCTCGAGCGCCTTCGGCGCCAGCTCGTACTTGAGCAGCTTCGCGGCCTTGTCGGGGTCGGTCTCGCCCACGCCGTAGCTCGGGCACCAGCGCGCCACCGGGCACGCGCCGCACGCGGGACGCTTGGCGTGGCAGGTGCGGCGGCCGTGGAAGATGACGACGTGGCTGAGCATCGTCCAGTCACGGCGCATGAAGAGGCGCCCGATCTCGTGCTCGACCTTGACCGGGTCCTCCTCCTCGGTCCAGCCGAAGCGGCGCACGAGCCGGCCGAAGTGGGTGTCGACGGTGATGCCGGGCACGTCGAAGGCGTTGCCGAGCACGACGTTCGCGGTCTTGCGCCCGACGCCAGGCAGCGTGACGAGGTCCTTGAGGCGGCCGGGCACCTCGCCGTCGAAGTTCTCGACGAGGGCGATGCCGAGCTTGATGAGCGCGTCGGCCTTGTTCCGGTAGAAACCGGTGGGCTGGATGATCGTCTCGAGCTCGGTGCGGTCGGCCGCGGCGTAGTCGGCCGCGGTGCGGTACTTCGCGAAGACGATCGGGGTGACCTTGTTCACGCCGACGTCGGTGGTCTGCGCCGACAGGATCGTCGCGACGAGCAGCTCGAGGGGCGTCGTGAAGTCGAGCTCGCAGTGCGCGTACGGGTAGCGCTCGTGCAGAGAGCGGTACATCCTTCGCGCCCGTCGCGTGCGGGCGACGGGCGTCTCGTCGGCGGTCACGACGGCTCGGGGGGACACGCAGCACACTGTATGCCGCGAGGCTGGGTCGCGCCGCGTGCGCCGACGCGATTCCGGACCCGCGCAGACCGCCCGGCAGGTGCGGGGGCGGCATGGCACACTGACCCCGTGGATCTCGACGTGGTGAAGCGCGCGCCCCTCTTCAAGGCTCTCGACGAGGAGGCCTCATCGGCCCTGCAGTCGCAGATGAGCCGCACCCACATGGAGCGCGGCGACGTGCTCTTCCACGAGGGCGACCGGGGCGACACGCTCTACGTCATCGCCGAGGGCAAGATCAAGCTCGGCCGCACGAGCCCCGACGGCCGCGAGAACCTCGTCGCGATCCTCGGCCCCGGCGAGATGTTCGGCGAGCTCAGCCTCTTCGACCCCGGGCCGCGCACCATGACCGCCACCGCCGTCGCCGAGACCCAGCTGCTCGGCCTGGGCAACGAGTCGCTGACCGGTCTGCTCTCCGGCCGCCCTGAGGTGTCCAAGGCCCTGCTGGCCGCGCTCGCCCAGCGGCTGCGTCGCACCAACGCGCACCTGGCCGACCTCGTCTTCACCGACGTTCCCGGACGCGTCGCCAAGGCCCTGCTCGACCTCTCCGAGCGTTTCGGCCGCCCCGTCGAGGGCGGCATCATGGTCAGCCACGACCTCACCCAGGAGGAGCTCGCCCAGCTCGTCGGCGCCTCCCGCGAGACGGTCAACAAGGCCCTCGCCGACTTCGCGACGCGTGGCTGGCTGCGCCTCGAGGCCCGCGCCGTCCTGCTCCAGGACGTCGAGCGCCTCAAGCGCCGCGCTCGCTGACCCGGGCGAGGCAACCTTTCCGGGGGCTCCCGCGTCCTGATGGGTGAGGGGCCTCGCCTCGCGGGGCACCCTCACCAGTCGTCCGACCGGCGAGAGGCCACCCGATGAGCCGCACCAGCTACCACCCGACCGACGTCGAGCCCGGCCGCGGCGCGGGTGCGGGGGTCGGGGTCGCCGCCCTGACCGGCCTGCTCTTCGCGGCCGCCTTCGTCGTCGCTCGCCTCGTACAGACCTCGGCCGGAGTCGGCGACGCCGCGACCGCCGGCGTCGGCGTCGGCGTCGGCGTCGGCGCGATGCTGGCGCTCGCAGTGCTCAGCTGGGTGGCCGCGACGCCGCTCACCGCTCTCGCCGGCTCGATGTTCAGGCGGTCGTCGCGGGGCGTGCTCGTCGGCGGTTACACGGTGACGGCCGCCGCGAGCGTCGTGCTGGTGCCGAGCCTGTTCTCGGTGTTGCCCGGGCTGCTCGACGAGGCCGCCCTGGTCGCGACCGGCGCGTGCGCGGTCGGGGCCGCTCTCGCCGCCTCGCTCTTCCTCACGCGCCGACGCGCCACCGGCGGGATCCGCACCCTGCGACCCGGCGCGACCGTGGACCCGGCCCAGGTGCCCGGCCAGCAGGGCGGCGGCCTCAGCCCCGCGAGCATGACCGGCCCGAGCCCGATGGGCCTGCCGGGCCTGTGACCGCCTGCGCCACTGCTCACTCTCACTGAGCACTGACACAGCCAGCGATCCGCAACGAGCCCAGCGCCACCATTCCCCGGATGCTCCGTCACTGCTCACTCTCGCTGAGCAGTGTCGTAGCCAGCGGGCCCCAACCAGCCCAGCGCCACCATGCCCGCACGATCCGTCACTGCTCACTCTCGCTGAGCAGTGTCGTAGCCAGTGGGCCCCAACCAGCCCAGCGCCACCATGCCCGCACGATCCGTCACTGCTCACTCTCGCTGAGCAGTGTCGTAGCCAGTGGGCCCCAACCAGCCCGCTCAGGCGAAGCGCCAGCCCTCCGGGCCGTTGACGACGAGACGGTCCGCGCGGTGCGCCGACTCGGCGACGAGGCGCGCGTTGGCCTCGTCGCTGCGCTCGACCCAGGCCGCCGCGACCTCGGGGTCCTTGCCGAACGCGACGTGTCGGGACACGAGCCGCGAGCGCCGCACGTCGTCCTCACCCGTGACGAACCAGACCGCGTCGGTCGCCGCGCGCGCCGCCTCCCACCGGGGCTTAGTCAGGAGCAGGTAGTTCCCCTCGGTCACGACGAGCCGGGCGGACGGGGGCACCACCGTGGCCGCCGCGATCGGCTGCTCGAGCGTCCGCTCGAAGCCCGGCGCGTACACCCAGGAGTCCGGTTCGGCGACGAGGCGGCGCAGCAGCGCGGCATAGCCGTCGGGGTCGAAGGTGTCGGGAGCTCCCTTGCGGGACAGAGCGCCCAGCCGTTCCAGCTGGACATCGGCGAGGTGGAAGCCGTCCATGGGCACGTGCGCGACGTAGTCGGCGCCCTGCGTCCGGGCCACCGCCGCCACGAGCGCCTCGGCGAGCGTCGACTTGCCCGCGCCCGGAGCGCCGGCGATGCCGAGCACCACGCGACGACGGTCCCCGACCAGGTCGAGCGCCGCGGCGGCGAGATCGCCGACACCTCGATGGGCGTCCACGCGCGGGCTCAGGGGTGCTCGCGGAGGTACTCGAGCTGGGCCTGGACCGACAGCTCGGCGGCCGGCCAGACGCTGCGCGGCACGTCCGCGTAGACGGTCTCGACGACCGCGCGGGCCGTCGTCGCACCGGCGGCCACCGCGGCCCGCACCTGCTCGAGCCGCTCGGCACGGTGCCGGAGGTAGAAGGTCACGGTGGCGGCCGCGTCGGGGACAAACGGGCCGTGGCCGGGCAGCAGGCTGGTCACGGCGCCGGAGGCGGTGAGCCGCTCGATGCGGTCGAGGGACTCGAGGTAGGACTCGAGACTGCCGTCGGGCCACGCGACGACCGTCGTGCCACGGCCCAGGACGGTGTCGCCGGTCAGCAGGGTGGTGTCGGCCGGCAGGACGAAGGAGTAGGAGTCGCTCGTGTGCCCCGGCGTCTCGACGGCGAGCACCTCGAGGCCGCCGATGCGGATCGTCTCGCCCGGGCGGACGTCGTCGTGGCCGCGGCCGAAGGCCCGGACCGGTGCGCCGGTGAGGGCGTGGAAGCGGTCGGCGCTCTCGGCGTGGTCGGCGTGGCCATGCGTCAGCAGTGTCAGCGCGACGCGTCGGCCGGAATCTGTGACGTGCCGCAGCACGTTCTGCAGGTGGCCCTCGTCGAGCGGGCCGGGATCGACGACGACGACCTCGTCGCTGCCCGGCTCGGCGAGCAGCCACGTGTTCGTGCCGTCGAGGGTCATCGGCGAGGGGTTGGGGCACAGCACGCACTCGGCGCGCTCGCCGAACCTGCCGCCGGCCCACGTCGGGTCGACCTCGGCACCCTGCACGTCGACCTCCTCACGTCGGAACGTCTGTGACGAAAAGTGTTGGAGAGCCGTCCTGCTCGAGCCGACCGCCCCACACGGCGGTCGGATCGGCTTGGGGCTCAGACGCGTTCGACGACCTCCATCGCCGCGCCACCGGGGGCGTCGACGACTTCGGGCATGACGAGCGGCGTCAGGTCGGCGTGCGCCACGAAGTCCGCGGCCGAGGCGGCGTCGCGCACCTGCTCGACGCACATGACGGTCGGCGGCAGCATGAGCGCCGAGCCGGCGTCATACTCGCGCAGCAGGTCAGCCGGGCGCACCCACTCGGCCAGGTCTGCCTCGGTGGTGTCGCCGTCGGCGGTCTGCAGAGGCGGCATGACCGCGGCGAAGAACCACGTGTCGTAGCGACGCGGCTCGAACTCCGGCGTCAGCCAGTGTGCCTTGGCCACGACGAGGTCCGAGCGCAGCACGAGGCCGCGGTCGACGAGGACCTCACGCAGCGACACGGCACGGGACACGAGGTCGGCGCGCACCTGGCGCCACTCGGCGTCGCCCACCCACGCGAGCGGTCCGCTCGCGGAGGGTGAGGCCAGGAGCACGCCGCACTCCTCGAACAGCTCGCGGACGGCGGCGGCCACGTACAGCTGCGCCTCGGTGGGGCTGCAGCCGAGGCGCTCGCCCCACTCGAGCGGCGAGGGACCGCTCCACGGCAGGTCGCCCTCGCCGTCGCGGTCGTCGACGCCCCCGCCGGGGAAGACGTGCATGCTCGGGGCGAACTCCATCTCGGAGACCCGCCGGAGCATGAACACCTCCGGACCGGCAGCGGCATCGGACGCGCCGGGTGCGTCACGCACGAGCATGACGGTGCTGGCGCGTCGTGGTTCGGCGACCTCCCACCGGTCACCGGACAGCCATCGGGTCGCGGCATCGGAGATGCCGGGCGTGGTCGTGAGCGGGAAGAGACGACCCATCCGGTTCAGCCCTCGACGGAGACGACGACCTCGACCTCGACCGGGGCGTCGAGGGGAAGGGCGGCGACGCCGACGGCGGAACGGGCGTGGACGCCCTTCTCACCGAAGGCCTTGACGAGCAGCTCGCTCGCACCGTTGATGACACCGGGCTGGCCGGTGAAGATCGGGTCGGAGGCGACGAATCCGACGACCTTGACGACGCGCGCGACCTTGTCGAGGTCACCCAGCTCGGACTTGATCGCCGCGATCGCGTTGAGGGCGCACGTCGCGGCGAGCTCCTTGGCCGTGACCTCGTCGACCTCGGCGCCGACCTTGCCGGTGGCGGCCAGGCGGCCGTCGACCATCGGCAGCTGGCCGGAGGTGAAGACGAGGTTGCCGTCGCGGACCACGGGGACGTAGGCGGCGACGGGCGGGACGACCTCGGGTACGGTCAGCCCGAGCTCGGACAGGCGGTCTTCGACAGCACTCATGCTCAGTTCCCCGCAGACTTGGGACGCTTGAAGTAGGCGACGAGGCTGGTGCCGTCGGGCCCGTTGACGATCTGGACGAGCTCCCAGCCATCGGCCCCGAAGTTGTCGAGGATCTGTTTGGTGTTGTGGATCAGGAGCGGTGCGGTGAGGTATTCCCACGTGGTCATGGCGATCACCCTACTCACTGGTGTACCTGCCCTCGGCGCGTGCGCCGACACCCCGGGCGCACGCTCGGGAGCGGCGTCGGGGACCGTGACCGCGGGTGCCACGATGTCCGGTATGACCACGCCCGTCGACCCCCGCTCCGAGGACGTCATGACGCGTCCGTCGCCGGCCGCACCGACGACGCGCACGTACGGTTCGGACCCTGCGCAGGTCTACGACGTCATCCCGCCGGCCCCGGGGGTGGCGCCCCGCGGGGTCACCGTCCTCGTCGTCCACGGCGGGTTCTGGCGGGCCAGGTACGACCGGAAGCACGCCCTGCCGGAGGCCAACGCCTTCGCGGCGGAGGGCTACGCCGTCGCGCTCGGTGAGTACCGACGCGTCGGCATGCGAGGCGGGGGCGTGCCGGGCACGCTCGACGACGTCCGCGCCCTCGTCGAGGCGGTCTCGCGCGACGGCTCGCTCCCGCACCGCATCGTCCTGGTCGGGCACTCGGCCGGCGGCCACCTCGTCACGTGGGCGGCGGGCCGGTCGTGGGTCGAGGGCCTCGGCGTCGTGGGGGCGGTGTCCCTGGCCGGTGTCGTCGACCTCGGCGCCGCCGACCGGATGAACCTCGGCTCCGGCGCCACGCGCGACTTCGTCGGCTCCGGCCCGGGCACGCCCGCCTGGCGCTCCGCCGACCCCATGGCCGCGCTGCCGCCGCGGGTTCCCGTGCGCCTGCTCTCCGGCACCGAGGACGACGTCGTGCCCACGGCGGTCGGCGACGCCTACCTCGAGGCGGCCCGCCGGGCCGGTGGCGACGTCGAGCGGACGGTCCTGCCGCGCGCCGGTCACCTCTCGTTCATCGACCCCGAGCAGCCGGCGTTCGCGACCGTGCTGTCGACCGTCGCCGCCCTGACCCGCTGACCACCCGCATAGGCTGGGCCCGTGACGACCGACTGGGGCCAGGCGCGGCTGCACGTCGTCACGGGCAAGGGCGGCACCGGCAAGACCACCGTCGCCTCCGCGATGTCCCTCGCCCTCGCCTCGACGCCCGGCCGCGTGCTGCTGACCGAGGTCGAGGGACGTCAGGGCATCAGCCAGACCTTCGACGTGCCGCCGCTCGGCACCGACGAGACGCGCGTCGTGCGGCTGCCCGGCGGCGGCGAGGTGGACGGGCTGTCGGTCGAGCCGAAGGCGGCCCTGCTCGAGTACCTCCAGCTGTTCTACAAGCTCGGCCGCGCCGGGC
Source organism: Intrasporangium sp. Soil_C_50 (assembly GCF_057656595.1). Classification (NCBI taxonomy): domain Bacteria; kingdom Bacillati; phylum Actinomycetota; class Actinomycetes; order Micrococcales; family Intrasporangiaceae; genus Intrasporangium; species Intrasporangium sp. Soil_C_50. Next base: position 43,227 of record NZ_JBDGKB010000011.1, on the reverse strand, counting down.
GCCTGCTCGAGAAGTTCGGCGCCATCGACTTCGCGACGACGATCGCGCCCGGCGTGCGCGACGTCCTGCTCATCGGCAAGGTCTACGAGGCGGGCCGACGCCGCCGCGACGGCCGGCACCGCGGCGACGCCCCGCTCACCTACGACGCCCTCGTCCTCGACGCGCCGCCCACCGGTCGCATCGGGCGGTTCCTGTCGGTCAACTCCGAGGTCGCCGACCTCGCCCGCGTCGGGCCGATCCACTCCCAGGCCGAGTCGATCACCCGCCTGCTCCAGTCCGAGCAGACCGTCGTGCACCTCGTCACCCTCCTCGAGGAGATGCCCGTGCAGGAGACGCTCGAGGCCGTCGAGGAGCTGCGGTCCAAGGGGTTCCGGCCCGGCTCGATCATCGTCAACATGGTGCGCCGGCCGCTGCTCGAGGACGCGGCCATCGGCCAGGCCCTCGCCGGCCGGCTGCACAAGCCCTCGATCCGCACCCAGCTCACCGAGGCCGGGGTCACCGTGACGCCCGAGCTCGTCGACGGTCTGCTCGCCGAGGCCCGCGACCACGCGCAACGCGTCGACCTCGAGCGCGAGCAGCGCGCCCTCCTCGAGGGGGCCGGCCTGCCGATCGTCGAGCTGCCCCTGCTGCCCGACGGCGTCGACAGCGGGTCGGTCCGCGAGCTCGCCGACGTCCTCGTGCCCCACTTCGCCCACGAGCAGGTGCCCGCATGACGACGACGAGCCGGCCAAGGGTCGCCCGGCCGGCGCCGTTGCTCGACGTCGACACCCTGGTCGCCGACGCGTCGATCGGCATCGTCGTGTGCTGCGGCTCGGGCGGCGTCGGCAAGACGACGACGGCCGCGGCGCTCGGGCTGCGGGCCGCCGAGGCCGGCCGCCGCGTCGTCGTGCTGACCATCGACCCGGCCCGCCGGCTCGCACAGTCCCTCGGGCTCACCGAGCTCGACAACACGCCCCGCCCCGTCACCGACATCGACGCCTCGGCCGGCGGCAGTCTCCACGCGATGATGCTCGACATGAAGCGGACCTTCGACGAGGTCGTCATCACGCACGCCGACCCGGACAAGGCCGAGCAGATCCTCGCCAACCCCTTCTACCTGGCCGTCTCCAGCTCGTTCGCGGGCACGCAGGAGTACATGGCGATGGAGAAGCTCGGCCAGCTCAAGGCGTCCGAGGGCAGCCCGGACGCGCCGTGGGACCTCATCGTCGTCGACACCCCGCCGTCGCGGTCGGCGCTCGACTTCCTCGACGCCCCGAACCGCCTCGGCAGCTTCCTCGACGGCCGGTTCATCCGCCTGTTGACCGCACCGGCCAAGGCCGGCGGGCGGGCCGGCCTCAAGATGTTCGGCGTCGGCGTCCAGATCGTCACCGGGGCGATGACGAAGATCCTCGGCGGGCAGATGCTCACCGACGTCCAGACCTTCGTCAACGCGCTCGACACGATGTTCGGCGGCTTCCGCGAGCGCGCCGACGACACCTACCGACTGCTGTCCGAGGAGGGCACGGCCTTCCTCGTCGTCGCAGCACCCGAGCGCGACGCGTTGCGCGAGGCGTCGTACTTCGTCGACCGGCTCGAGGCCGACGGCATGCCCCTGGCCGGGCTCGTCGTCAACCGCATCGGACGCGTCGAGGCCACCGGGCTGACGCCGTCGAAGGCCCTCGCGGTCGCCGAGGCGCTCGAGGACGGCAACGGGCCGAAGTCGGCCACGACCGCCGCCGGCCTGCTGCGCCTGCACGCCGACCTCGTGCGCACGGCGCAGCGGCAGCACGAGCTGGCCGACCGCTTCTCACGCGCGCACCCCGGAATCCCCGTGGTGCACGTGCCGGCCCTCGGGCGCGACGTGCACGACCTCGACGGGCTGCGCGAGATCGGCGCAGCGCTCGCGGGGTCCTGACAGCGTCCACCAGCGCGCTGGCGCACCGGACCTCAGGCGCGTCCGTGACGCACGCGAGCGCCGGACGCGTCCGGCGAGTCGGACGCGTCGCGGCGCGGGCGTGACGTGAGGCTCAGGCCTGACGAGCCTGCGCGGCCATACCGGCACGCAGGGCGGTCTTCCACGACGCGATGTCGGGACGCTTGCGCAGCAGCGCACGGCGCTCCCGCTCCGTCATCCCGCCCCAGACACCGAACTCGGTCCGGTTGTCGAGGGCCTCGGCCAGGCACTGGGCCAGAACCGGGCACCCCTTGCAGACGGCCTTGGCGTCGTGCTGGGCCTTGCCACGGACGAACAGCGCGTCCGGGTCCTGGCTCGAACAGCGAGCCTGGCTAGCCCAGTCGTCGACCCACGAGTCGATAATTGCGACAGCACTCATGATCAGTTTCCCCTCCCCGCTCGGAACCTCCCAGTAACCGAGCCGGCAAACGGACCGTCCCACCGGTCCTGATGTGGTGGACCTCCCCTTAGGCCCAAACGAGACATTAGGGCTCGGTCGCATGAGTGCGACATAGGCCACACGGACCATTTCCGGGCGTCGGTGACTAGTCACTCCGGACCATGCGGGACCTCCGTGCCGGACCCCCGGAACTCGAGGTTCTCGCGGCGCAACCGCGCCTGACGTGCGAAGATCCGGTGACCAAGGCCTCAGCGGTTACCCTTGGGCCCATGTCCTCACGCACAACGTCGGTCGGTGGCGTCGTCAGCCTGCTCGGGGCGTTCCTCGCGTCCGCCCTGGTGCTGGGCCTCCTCGCGGCCGGCCTGGCGATGCCCGCCGTCGGCGCCACGGGCGCGCTGGCACGCAGCGGTGTCGACGTCTTCAACGAGCTGCCGAGCGACTTCACGACGAACCCGCTCGCCCAGTCCTCGAAGATCCTCGCCGCCGACGGCACCGTCATCGCGACGCCGCAGGAGCAGAACCGCACCGTCGTGCCGCTGACCGCGGTCGCCCCGATCATGCGTGAGGCACAGGTCGCGATCGAGGACCACCGCTTCTACGAGCACGGCGGCATCGACATCCAGGGCACGATGCGCGCGGTCATCTCCAACCTGCGCAACGGCAGCTCCGTCGGCGCCTCGTCGCTGACCCAGCAGTACGTCAAGATCTCGCTCCAGTACAACGCGCTCGCCGAGGGCGACCAGGCCGCCGCCCAGGCCGCCGTCCGCAAGGACTACATGCGCAAGCTCAAGGAGCTCAAGTACGCCATCACCCTCGAGAAGCAGCTGAGCAAGGACCAGATCCTCGAGCGCTACCTCAACCTCGTCTACTACGGCGACCGTGCGTACGGCGTCGAGGCCGCCTCGATGCACTACTTCAGCATCCACGCGAGCAAGCTGAGCCTCTCGCAGGCCGCCCTCCTCGCCGGCCTGACGCAGAACCCGGGCACCACCGACCCGGTCAACAACCCCGAGCGCGCCCTCGCCCGACGCAACGTCGTGCTCGACCGCATGCACGAGCTGAAGATCATCGACGACAAGCAGCACGCGGCGGCCAAGAAGCGCACCATCAAGCAGGACCTGCGGGTCTCCAACCCGAAGAGCACGTGCCTCGCCTCGCCGTACCCGTACTGGTGCGACTTCATCGTCAACTACGCGCTGATGATGCCCCAGCTCGGCAAGACCGTCGAGGAGCGCAAGCGCACGCTCTACCGCGGCGGCATCACCATCACGACGACGCTCGACCCGCGCATCCAGAAGGTCGCCCAGCGCGAGGTCACCAAGAGGGTCCCGATCGGCAACAAGGCGGAGATCGGCGCCGCGGCCTACGTCGCCGACCCGAGGAGCGGTGAGGTCAAGGCGTTCGCACAGAACACCGTGTACACGGTCGACAAGGAGTCGCGCGGCAAGACCGGCATCAACTGGGCCCTCGACAAGAAGTACGGCGGGTCCGGCGGCTTCCAGTTCGGCTCGACCGCCAAGGCCTTCGCGCTCGTCACCGCCATGGAGTCGGGCATGACGACGACCTCGTCGGTCAACGCCAAGGGCGCCGGCGGCAACTCGCAGGCCGTCTACACCCCGAAGGACTGGCCGGGCGGCGTCGCCAACTGCGGTCCCGGCGGCGAGTGGAAGGTGTTCAACGACTCGCCCTTCAAGGGCGGCAAGATCAGCCTCATGGAGGCGACGGCCAAGTCGACCAACACGGCCTTCATCGCCCTCGCCGAGCAGCTCGGCGGGTGCAAGGTGCGCAGCACGATGCTGCGCCTGGGCCTGCACCAGTCCGACGGTCAGCCGGTCGGCCGCTACGCCCCGCAGTACATCCTCGGCGCGTCCGAGGTGTCGCCGCAGGGCGTCGCCCACGCGTACGGCGTGCTCGCTGCCGACGGCAAGAAGTGCCCGATGGTCGCCGTGACCAAGCTCGTCATCGGCGGCAAGAACGTCGCGCTGCCGAAGACCGCCTGCCAGCAGGTCGCCGAGCCCGACGTGGTGCGGGCCACCGACAAGTTCCTCGAGTTCAACATGACCCACGGCTCGGGCATCCGCAACCAGCTCGACGACGGCAAGCGCGAGTCCGCCGGCAAGACCGGAACGGCGAACCGCAACAACGAGTCGTGGTTCGTCGGTTACACCCCGCAGCTCGTCACCGCCGTCTGGGTCGGCACGCCCTACGACGGCAACAAGCGCGTCATGAAGAACGTCTCGGTCGGCGGTCAGTTCTACCCCGTCATGCACGGCGCCGCGATCGCCGCGCCGATCTGGAAGCAGATCATGAACCAGGCCCTCGACGGCCAGCCGATCCTCACGTTCGGCGAGCCCAGCGACAAGTACACCAAGGGCGCCCAGACCGCGGCGAACGGCCAGGCCAGCGTGCCCGGCGTCACGGGCATGAGCGTCGACCAGGCCATCGCGACCCTGCAGGCCGCCGGGTTCTCCGCCGGCGTGGGCGGCACGATGAGCTCGGGCGTCCCGCAGGGCATGGTCGCCGGCACGTCGCCGTACGGCTCCGCCGCCCCGGGCAGCTACATCACCATCTACACCTCGCGCGGGGGTCAGCGTCAGCCGCCGCCCGTCGTCAACCCCGGCGGTGGCGGCGGAGGCGGCGGCAACGGGAACGGCAACGGTCGCGGCGGCCCCAAGCCGCCACCCGGGCGCTGAGCACCCTCCGCACGTGGCACCGACGAAGGGCCCGACGCACCACGCGTCGGGCCCTTCGTCGTGCGGAGCCGCTCAGCCGGCGAGGATGCGTCGGACGACGGCGGCGACGCGGCCACCCTCCGCCCGTCCGGCGACCGCGGTGTTCGCGGCCTTCATCGCCAGGCCCATCTGGGGCATCCCCGTGGCGCCGGACGCCGCGACGGCCTCCCGGACGATCGCCTCGAGCTCGTCGTCGCCGAGCTGCTGGGGCAGGTAGGTCTCGAGGACCGCGAGCTCGGCCTCCTCCTTGGCGGCCAGCTCGCCCCGCCCCGCGCCGGTGTAGGCCTCGGCGGCCTCACGACGCTTCTTCGCCTCCTTGGTCAGGACCTTGAGCACGTCGTCGTCGGACAGCTCGCGGTGCTCCTTGCCGGCGACCTCCTCGTTCGTCACGGCGGTGAGAGCCATGCGGATCGAGCCGGCCCGCACCTGGTCGCGCTCGCGCATCGCGGTGGTGAGGTCGGACTTCAGCTGCTCCTTGAGGGTGCTCATGGCGTCAGTCTCTCAGGTCGCGGCGCACGCCCTCGCCGGGTTTCTCGTCGGGCCCTGGAGGGGTGCGAGGATGAGGCCCATGCATGCCATGACGAAGACCGTGCTGGGCCTCGGGGCCGCTGGCGCCGCCGTGCTCGGGTGGTCCTCGCTCATCGAACGGAACGCCTTCGTGCTCAGGCGTTTCGAGGTGCCCGTGCTGCCGGAGGGCGCCGCGCCGCTGCGGGTACTGCACGTGTCCGACATCCACCTCGTGCCGCGGCAGCGCGCGCGGGCCGCGTGGGTGCGCAGCCTCGCCTCGCTCGACCCGGACCTCGTCGTCAACACCGGCGACAACCTCGCCGCTCCCGATGCCGTGCCGGCCCTCCTCGACGCGTTCGAGCTGCTCCTCGATGTCCCGGGCGCCTACGTCCTCGGCTCGAACGACTACTTCGCCCCGAAGGTGAAGAACCCGCTGCGGTACCTGACGCGCCACCACGCCAAAGGCGTCGGCTCGACGCCGCGGCTGCCCACCGACGACCTGCGCCGTGGCCTCGACCACGGCTGGACCGACCTGACGAACCGCCGCCGGATGCTCGAGGTGCGCGGCCTGCGCCTCGAGCTCGTCGGCGTCGACGACCCGCACCTCGGCTACGACCGGCTCGACCTCGTCCGCGGCCCCGCCGACCCGTCGGCAGACCTGACGATCGGCGTCACGCACGCGCCCTACCAGCGCGTGCTCGACGCGTTCACGGCGGACGGTGCGCGACTCGTCCTCGCCGGCCACACCCACGGGGGCCAGGTCTGCGTCCCCGGCTACGGCGCGCTCGTCACGAACTGCGACCTCGACACCTCACGCGTCAAGGGGGTGTCGCGGTGGTGGCCCGGTGCCGGGTCGACGCCGTCCTCGCAGGCGCCGGCCGACGCGGCCTGGCTCGAAGTGTCTGCCGGTCTCGGCACCGCGCCGACCGCGCCCGTGCGCCTCGCCTGCCGCCCCGAGGCGACGCTGCTGACCCTCGTCCCCCGCTCCCACGCCTGACCTCGCGCCCGACTGGGTCCGGCGGCACCAGGCGGACGCGACGCGCTCCGTCACTGCTGCACGGGACGCAGCAGTGACGTACTGGCTCGGGCGGCTCTTCCGACCGGCAGGTTTCCGGCCGCTCCGTCACTGCTGCACGGGACGCAGCAGTGACGGAGCAGGAGCGGATCAGACGCGGTCGGTCGGGTGGCTTGTCGGGCCTCGTTCGAGGCGTCGAGCGAGACCGAGCGAGCTCCCGGGACCCGATTCGGAGATGGGCCGGGGCCTGCGCTAGAGTCTCCTCTGGCTGCCTCGGGTACACCGAATCGCAGCACCGGGGTGTGGCGCAGCTTGGTAGCGCGCTTCGTTCGGGACGAAGAGGTCGCAGGTTCAAATCCTGTCACCCCGACCAAACGCCGAAGGGCCCGCTGGATCGACGAAAGTCGAGTCCAGCGGGCCCTTCGGCGTTGTGGCGGGAGAGGATGCCGGGACGCGGGACCGGCGTCGTCACCGCGGCCGGCCCCCAGCTGCTTGACGAGGCTCCAGTCCCCGCGGGAGGGAGTGCGGCGTCCCCTGTCGAGGCCCGACGCTGACCGCTGTCCGTCGCAGTGTTCGGACCAGCGCTCAGGTACCTGGCCGGGGCTCACACCACGCGCGGACCGGCGAGAGGTGCCGTACTCGGGAGACCGTGAAGACGAGTGCCTGGCGCAGCACGAGCCAGCCCGCGCCCGCCACGACGGCACCGACGGCCAGGCCTGCGAGGACGTCGAGGGGATAGTGCGCCCCGACGTATACACGAGCTCCTGCCATCAGCAGGGCTGCGACAGCGGCCACCGCGCCCAGGCGTCGGGAGGCGATGAGCAGCCCGACAGCGCAGGCACCCGCCATGACGGAGTGGTCGGAAGGGAAGGACCAGTCGGTGCTCCGCGCGACGAGCACGAGGATGCCCGGGTGCGACTGGTAGGGGCGGGGCTCGGCGACCAGGGAGACGATGGGCTGGTTCACGCCAACGGCCAGCAGGGTTGCGATCCCGGCCCAGAGCGCGGACGCAAGCTTCGTGTGCGATGCGTGCCGCGCCCGCCACACGGCGAGCATGACCAGCGCACCGAAGAGGACGACACCGTAGGTGGCGTAGTCGGCGGCGATGCCGTGCAACCACGGTGTGTGCCGGGCCACGTCGTTGACCTGGCTGAACAGCTGTTGGTTGGGATCCATCGGAGCCTCCGGTGTCCGTCGTCGTGGTCGCGGAGACGGCGGCGCGCCTGCGCCCCTGGGGCCCGCGAGCCGTCGTGCCGGGCACCACCATCTCCCGGGACGGCTGAAGCCTTCCTGAACGTCAGTATGGGACCGGCGTCCCACCGCACCCGTGCCGGTCAGTGCTCCCGGACCGTGAGCGCGTGCAGGCGATAGCCGCGGCCGCGGACCGTCTCGAGGGACTCCACGCCGAAAGGTCCGTCGATGCGTCGGCGCAGGTGGCCGACGTACACCTCGACGATGTTCTCGCCGCCCTGGTACCCGGGGTCCCAGACGTTGTCCAGGATCTCCGCCTTCGAGACGACGTCCCCGACGTGACGCATGAGGAACTGCAGAACGGCGAACTCACGGGAGGTGAGCCGCAGCTGCGTGCCCGCCCGTGTGACCACGTGTCGGGCCGGATCGAGCTGCAGGTCGCCCGCGGTCAGGGTCACCGGACGCTCGGGGGCGCCGCGCCTCATCAGAGCCCGAAGCCGCGCGACGAGGACCGGAAAGCTGAACGGCTTGGTGAGGTAGTCATCGGCGCCCAGGTCGAAGGCATCCGTCTGGTCGTACTCGCCGTCCTTGGCCGTCAGCATCAGGACCGGAGTCCAGTTCTTCTGCGCGCGGAGGTTTCGCAGCACGTCGTAGCCGTTGCGGCCGGGCAGCATGATGTCGAGGACGACGACGTCGTACGGGTTCTCCGTGGCGAGCCACTGACCGGTGACGCCGTCGTGGGCGACGTCCACGACGAAACCCTCGTCCGTCAGCGCCCGCTTCAGCGGGGCGGCGATGTTCACCTCGTCCTCGACGACCAGCACGCGCATCCGATACGGCCCTCCTCACGGCGCACCCTAGCCGGGCACCCTGACGCGTCGCCGCGGCACCTGTCGGGCCACCACCGGCGGCCGGGCTCACGCCGGTTGGGGCAACCTCACCTCGAAGCGGCACCAGCCATCGGGGGCCACGCCGGTGCTGACGCTCCCGCCGTGGGCCTGAGCCAGGGCGTGCACGATGGCCAGGCCGAGGCCGCTGCCTCCGCTGTCCCGGTCGCGGGAGTCCTGCAGGCGCGTGAAGCGGTCGAAGATGGCTTCGCGCTGGTCCACGGGCACCACGTCGCCGTCGTTGTCGACGGTGACGATCACGGTCCCCCGTGGGCCCGGCCCGCAGGACAGGCGCACGGAGCTGCGGGCATGCCGTGCGGCGTTGTCGACGAGGTTGCGGACGACCTGCGCGAGGCGGTCCGGGTCACCGACGGTCCGCGCGGCACGGATGTCGCCCGCGACGGTCAGGGCAGTCGTCGCCTCGAGCCGGTGGATCTCATCGATGAGCAGGTCGTCCAGGTCGACATCCCTGTGCTGCAGCACGATTCCCTGGTCGTCTGCCTTGGCCAGCGTCAGCAGGTCTTCGACGAGACTCTGCATGCGCAGCGCCTCCGTGGTGACGACGGCGGTGCCCGCCCGGTCGATCCCGTCGGGAGACGTCTCGCTGATCATGCGGATCGCCGTGAGCGGGCTGCGCAGCTCGTGCGAGGCGTTGCTGACGAACGCCCGCTGCGCTGCGTCGGCCTCGCGGAGCCTGTCGAGCATCTCGTTCATCGTCTGGGCCAGACGGGTGATCTCGTCGTCCCCGATCGGCTCCGGGACCCGCACCTCGGAGCCGGTGGCCCGGATCTCGGCGACGGACGACCGGATCCGCTCCACCCGGTTCAGCGCGCTGCTCAGCACCCGGTTGATCAGCCAGAGCAGGCCCGCCAGCAGAACCAGGGCCAGCACCCCGAGGGCCGTGGTCGCCCCCTGGATCAGCACGGACTCGGTCTGCAGGGGCGTCGCGACGAACAGGGTCGTCCCACCCGTGCCCACCTCGCCCTCACCGGCCGGCCCGCCGAGACCCCGAGCCACGACGACGTAGGACACGTTCTCGTCGGTCGGAAGGCCGTCGACGCGCGTGCTGAGGACCTGCCCGGCGGCAGGCCTGAGGTCTGCCAGGGGGCGTCGCGCGGCAGCGACATCGTTGTAGGACAGGACGCGTCCGTCGCGTCCGACCAGCTGCAGGACCGACCCGCGCGCGGGAACCTCACGCAAGGTCGTGGCGGGTTCCTTGCCGGCCACGACGATCGAGGCGATCTGGTTGGCCTGCTCCGTCACCGCGTTCGTCGTCGTGCTGCTCACGACCGCTTCGAGCGTCAGCTCGTACGCCGCCAGCGCGACGACGAGCGCCACCGATGCCGCAGCCGCGGTGACGGCCAGGATGCGGAACCGCAACGACCGCACGCGCCACCGGGACAGGACCGAGGTCACAGCCATGTCGTCATCGTCCCCGAATCCGCGACCCGTCGGGCGACACGCCGTCAGCCACGCCTCACCGACCGTGCCGGACAGTCCAGCGACCACCGGGCACGGACCGGCCACTGCGCTGCTCCAAGCCCTCGGCGGATCATCTCCCAAGCATCACGCGTCGATGCTGAAACGACCCTGAACGGCCGGCCGGGACGCTCGGAGTGCCCGGGGTCCGGCCCGACTGCTCCGCACCCCCTTGACTAGATACCCCATAGGGGTATCTTGGAGGTATGGACAGCCACCGCGAACCCTCCACCGCCTCGACGCGTTCGCTGGTGCAGGACCCCGTCTGCGGCATGGACGTCGACCCCGCCACCACCGAGCACCACCACCAGCTGGACGGGCACACGTACCACTTCTGCTCCGCCGGCTGCCGCTCCACCTTCGCCGCGAGCCCCGCTGAGTACGTGGGCGGCCCGGCCGGTCACGTCGGCGCCGAACCCGACGGACACGAGGATGCAGCCGCCGCACACCACCACGCCGGCCACCCGGCACCACCGCGCGCCGGCGCGCCCTCCGGGCAGCGAACGCCCTCCGCGGGCGACGCCGTCGAGTGGACGTGCCCGATGCACCCGGAGATCCGCCGACCGGGCCCCGGCTCCTGCCCCATCTGCGGTATGGCGCTCGAACCGGTCACCGTGACCGTGGACAGCGGGCCCAACCCCGAGCTGGCCGACATGACCCGCCGGTTCGTCGTCGCCGTCGCGCTCAGCATCCCGGTGCTCGTCCTGTCCATGGGGCGCGACCTGATCCCGGCCCTCGAGGACGCCATCTCCACGACCGCGGCCAACTGGGCCCAGCTCGTGCTCGCCACTCCCGTGGTGCTGTGGGCGGGCCGGCCGTTCTTCCAGCGCGGGTGGACCTCCGTGCGCACGATGAAGCTGAACATGTTCACCCTCATCGCGATGGGCACCGGCGTCGCCTGGCTGTTCAGCGTCGTGGCGACCGTCGCTCCCGGGCTGTTCCCCGAGGCCTTCCGGATGGACGGTGCCGTCGCGGTCTACTTCGAGGCCGCCTCCGTCATCACCGCGCTCGTCCTGCTCGGGCAGGTCCTCGAGCTGCGCGCCCGCGAGAGCACCTCCGGCGCCATCCGCGCCCTGCTCGACCTCACCCCGAAGACCGCGCACCGCCTGCAGGAGGACGGCGCCGAGACCGACGTCACCCTCGACGAGGTCCAGGTCGGCGACCTGCTGCGGGTGCGCCCCGGCGAGTCCGTGCCCGTCGACGGCACCGTGCACGAGGGACGCTCCACCCTGGACGAGTCGATGGTGACCGGGGAGTCGATGCCGGTCACCAAGACGAGCGGGGACGGCGTCATCGGCGGCACCGTCAACCAGACCGGGTCCCTGGTCGTGCGCGCCGAGAAGGTCGGGCGGGACACGATGCTCGCCCGGATCGTGCAGATGGTCGCCGAGGCCCAGCGGTCCCGCGCGCCCATCCAGCGCACGGCCGACCGCGTCTCGGCGGTGTTCGTGCCCGCCGTCATCGGCGTCGCCGTCGTCGCCTTCGTCGTCTGGGCCACCGTCGGGCCCGAGCCGCGCCTCGCGCACGCACTCGTCGTCGCCGTCAGCGTCCTCATCATCGCCTGCCCCTGTGCGCTCGGCCTGGCCACGCCGGTCTCGATCATGGTCGGCGTCGGTCGCGGCGCCTCCCTCGGCGTCCTCATCAAGAACGCCGAGGCCCTCGAGCTCATGGAGAAGGTCGACACCCTCGTCGTCGACAAGACCGGCACCCTGACCCAGGGGCGTCCGTCGGTCACCCACGTCGCCGCCGCTGACGGCGTCGACGATGACGAGGTGCTGAAGCTGGCTGCCGCCGTGGAACGCGCGAGCGAGCACCCCCTCGGCCTGGCGGTCGTCCGCGCCGCCAACGACTCGGGCCTGAGCATCCCGGCGGTCACCGACTTCGACGCTCCGGTCGGCAAGGGCGTCACGGGCAGCGTCGACGGACGCCGTGTCCTCGTCGGCAGCAGCGGCTTCCTGACCGCCCAGGGCGTCGACACCTCGAGCATGGACGCCGAGGCCGACCGGCTGCGCGCCGACGGCGCCAGCGCCGTCTACGTCGCCGTCGACGGGGCTGTCGCGGGCGTGCTCGCCATCGCCGACCCGGTCAAGGAGACCACCCCGGCCGCGCTGAAGGCCCTGCGCGACGACGGGATCGAGGTCGTCATGCTCACCGGTGACAACAGGGTCACCGCCGACGCGGTCGCCCGCAGCCTGGGCATCGACCGCGTCGAGGCCGAGGTGCTCCCCGACCACAAGAGCGACGTCGTCAACGCACTGCGCGCCGAGGGCCGTGTCGTGGCCATGGCCGGCGACGGCGTCAACGACGCCCCTGCCCTGACCGCGGCCGACGTCGGCATCGCGATGAGCACCGGCACCGACGTCGCCATCGAGAGTGCCGGCGTCACCCTGCTCAAGGGCGACCTGATCGGCATCGTCCGCACCCGGCAGCTGTCCGAGGCGACCATGTCGAACATCCGCCAGAACCTCTGGTTCGCGTTCGCCTACAACGCAGCCGGCATCCCGCTGGCGGCCGGGGTCCTCTACCCGGCGTTCGGCCTGCTGCTGTCCCCGATGATCGCCGCCGCCGCCATGGCGCTCTCGTCGGTCAGCGTCATCGGCAACGCCCTGCGCCTGCGTACGCAGCGGTTGTAGCCACACGTCGAATCCGGGCCGGCTCCCTTCGGCGTCGTCGCGGAGGCCGGAGACCCGGACGACGACCGCGACACGAGAGAGGAGGCGTGGGCGCGAGCAGCCGCGAGTCAGGGGCGGGCCGGTCGATCGAGCGACGCCGCGATCGCAGCCAGTCCGGACAGGGCGGCCAGGACCCAGAACAGCTGCGCGTACCCACCCACCGGCCTCATGAGCGCGGCTCCCGCCCATGGAGCGAGAGCGCCCGCGAGGGTGACGGGTGCGGCGAGCGTGGCCGTCAGACGGCCGTACGTGCCGGTACCCCAGCGGTCGGTGACCGCGGTCGCCTGCAGGAGGGTGAGGTTCCCGCGGACGGTGCCGGCGGCCATGGCGATGACGGTGAGCAGCCACAACGGCCCGGGGACTGCGGCGAGCAGGGCCGTGGTCAGGCCGCCGGCAGCAACGAGCACCACGGTCCGGCCACGGGGGCTGGTGCGGGCAGCCACCGGAGCGTAGGCGAGTCGGCCGAGAGTCTGTCCAAGACCGCCGAGGCCAAGCGCCCAGGCCGCTTCGGTGGTGCTGGCGCCGCGATGGGTGAGCAGTGGAACGAGTCCGAAGACGACGGCATACATGGCAAAGCCGGACAGAGTCAGGGCCCCGGCGAGCGTCAGGAACGGGCGGCTGCCGATGACGTTCCGCGGGCCGGCCTGGGGAACAGTGGATTTCGCAGATCGGCCTTCTGCACCATCGGCATGGACCACGGCGGAATGGTGTTGTGGCCAAGGACCCCTCAGCCCAGCCGCATGCAACGGCACGGCGGCGAAAAGGACGACGCACGCAAGGGCGAGAGCGGCATCGCGCCAGCCGAGGTGCTCGGTCAGAGATGCTGTGACCGGGGCGAAGATGGTGCTCGCCAGCCCGCCGGCAAGGGTCAGGGTGGTCAGGGCACGGACACGGCCGGTGGGGTACCAGCGGGTGAGGGCTGCGAACGCGGGCTGGTAGAACGTGGCAGCCATGGCCAGCCCGGCGAGGAGCCAGCCGGCCGTGAAGATGGCAAGCGTGTGCGCGGTTGCGACGGCGACGAGCGAGAGCGCACCGAGCAGGGAACCAGCCGTCATGACGCGGCGCGGGCCGGCGCGGTCGACCAGGTGGCCCCACGGGGATCCCCGCCAGGGCCGAGACGACGAGGGCTGCGGAGAACGCAGCGGTCGCGCCGGCAGGAGACCAGCCGGTGTCGCGAGTGATGCTGGGGAGCATGACCGGGAAGGCGTAGTACAGCACACCCCAGCCGATGACCTGGGTGACGCACAGGACCGGCAGCGCGTAGCGGGGGCGGACGGGGGCGGACGGGTGCGAGCCGGTGTGACCACCCGTGGTGGCCGTGGTCGGGCCGTCGACCGCTGTGGAGGGAGCGGTCGACGGCCCGTCGTACCCGGGTGGGCGGTTCAGCATCCGGTGGGGCCGCAGCCGCCTGAGCTGGTCGCGGGGGTGCCGATCCGGATCAGCTGTGGCGCGGCCTTCACCGACACTCCTGCCAGGGGAAGGCCGGTGGTCACTGCAGTGGCGGTCTCGACGGGAGCGGGACCGCAGCAGCCGCCGCCCTGGGCGCCGCCCGTGGTGGCGTCGGGCGCGTCGAACAGCCCGGCCCCGCCGCAGACGCCGGTCTCGGGAAGGGTGAGCTCGACGCGCGCGGCGGACTCGTGGTCGCCCGCCAGGGAGGCGGCGACGGAGCGGACCTGCTCATAGCCGGTCAGGGCCAGGAACGTCGGGGCGCGGCCGTAGGCCTTCATCCCGACGACGTAGAGGTCCTGCTCGTCGTGGGCGAGCTCGGCGGCGCCGTGCGGGTAGACGGTGCCGCACGAGTGGATGTTGGGGTCGATGAGCGGGGCCAGCGCGACCGGTGCCTCGAGGCGACTGTCGAGCCGCAGGCGTACCTCGGACAGGATCGAGTGGTCAGGCCGGAAGCCGGTGAGCCCGATGACCTCGTCGAGGCAGTCGATGTGGGTGCCGTCCTCGCCGACGAGGGCCAGGGCTCCCGAGCCGGCCCTGGTGCGCTCGACGGCCTGGGTTCGGAACCCGGTGACGACCTCGATGTGCCCGGCAGCGACAGCCTCCTTGGCCCGCAGCCCCAGGGCGCCGCGTGCGGGAAGCTGGTCGGCATCGCCGCCCCCGTAGACGTTGCCGACAACGCCGCGGCGCAGCACCCAGACGGCCGTGGTGCCGGGGACGCGTTCGGCGAGCTCGGCGAGGGCGACGAGCGCGGTCAGGGCCGAGTGGCCCGAGCCGACGACGGCGGTGCGCTTGCCGCCGTAGCGGGCCACATCGGCCGGGTCAGTGGTGGCCGGGACTCGGTAGGCGATGTGCTCGGCGACGGCAGTGTCCTGCTCGCCGTCGGCGGGGTAGCCGTCCGCTCCGAGGGGGTTGGGACGCGTCCACGTGCCCGACGCGTCGACGACGGCTCGGGCGGTGAGCCGGGACGGGCGACCCGCGCCGTCGCGGACGTGGACGGTGAAGGGCCGGCTGTCACGGCCGGCGTCGACGACGCGGTCACGGCCCGCGCGGGCCACGCCGGTCACGGTGCGGCCGTAGCGGATTCGGTCACCGAGGGCGTCGGCCAGCGGCTGCAGGTACAGCTGGACCCACTCGGCGCCGGTGGGGTACTGGCCGGCCTCCGGGGCGGCCCAACCGGTGGGCTCGAGCAGCCGGCGCGCGGCGGGGTCGACGAGCTCGGACCACCGGGAGAAGAGACGCACGTGTCCCCACTCGGTGACGGCCGAACCGGCGCCCGCCCCGCGCTCGAGCACGACCGGGTCAAGACCCTCCTCGAGCAGGTGCGCAGCGGCAGCCAGGCCGACCGGGCCGGCGCCGATGACGACGACAGGAGACGCCGCGACAGTGGAGTCGGGCTGGGTGGTGGGGGTGGTCACGGGCTGAACCTCCGGGTCGGGCGTCGGCGTGCAACCGGCGACTGCTGCTTCGATGTTCGTCAATGTGATGACGGCGCCATCTTGCACACCCATTTCGATGAGTGTCAAGATAGACGCATGTCGAATCTGTTGGAGATCCGGGACGTGACCTCGCGTGACGGCGCAACCGCGGGCGGGGCCGCAGATGAGGTGTGCTGCACACCCCTGACGCATGGCCCGCTGGGCGTCGATGACGCCGAGCACGCGGCCGGCATGTTCAAGGCGCTCGGCGACCCGGTGCGGCTACGGCTGTTCTCCAACATCGCCTCGTCCGCGGGCGGCGAGGCGTGCGTCTGCGACATCCAGGACGTCGGCGTCTCGCAGCCGACGGTGTCCCACCACCTCAAGAAGCTGCGCGAGGCCGGCCTGCTGGAGTCCGAGCGTCGCGGCACGTGGGTCTACTACCGGGTGACGCCCGGCGTCCTCGCGGTGATGGCGCAGCTGCTCGCGCCGGCCTGAGCGCGCCCAGCTCGGCGGACGCATGGAACGCCTCGAGATAGAACGAGAGATGCGGGTCGCTCGCGACGACTTCCGCGCCCTCGTGGAGCAGGCGAGCCGGTCCGAGCTACGACGCCGCAGCAACGGGACCCGATGGACGAACGAGCAGCTGCTGTTCCACATGCTCTTCGGCTACCTGCTCGTGCGCAACCTCCTGTGGCTCGTGCGCGCGTTCGCTCGACTACCCGATGCCGTGTCGCGGGCCTTCGCAGCACTGCTGAACGCCGCCACCCGACCGTTCCACGTCGTCAACTACCTCGGATCCCTGGGCGGCCCGCACCTGCTGGGCAGGTCCGGCATGGACCGCGCCATGGGCCGTGCCACGGCGAGCCTCGTCCGGTTCCTGGAGCAGGCGGACGACCGGGTGCTGGCCCGCGGCATGCACTTTCCGACGGGGTGGGATCCCTACTTCCAGGACTACATGACCGTGCAGGACGTCCTGCACTACGCGACCGTCCACTACGAGCACCACCGGCGCCAGCTCACCCTTCACGACGCACAGGACGGCTAGGTGCTGTCGCCGTCCGGGCAGCGGCGCAAGTCGTCGACGCGCCTACCGTCCCGGCGCCGTCGACGCCGTCAGCTCCTCACGGGTGCGACGTCGAGCGAGGCCAGCAGGTCGAGGATGCGTCGCTTGATCTCGTCGCGGATCGGGCGCACCGACTCGACGCCCTTGCCCGCCGGATCCTCGAGCTCCCAGTCCTCGTAGCGCTTGCCGGGAAAGATCGGGCAGGTGTCGCCGCAGCCCATGGTGATGACGACGTCGGACTCCTTGACGGCCTCGGTGGTGAGGATCTTGGGGGTCTCGGCGGTGATGTCGATGCCCTCCTCAGCCATGGCAGCGACGGCGGAGGGGTTGACGTGGTCGGCGGGGGCGGAGCCCGCGGAGCGGACCTCGACGGCGCCACCGGACAGGTGGTGCAGGTACGCGGCAGCCATCTGGGAGCGGCCGGCGTTGTGGATGCAGACGAACAGGACGGACGGCTTGTCGGCCATGGTGGTCTCTCCTCGATCAGGGGTGGCGGTCATGAGGTGGGCGCTGCGGAGATGGAGGCAGAGGTGTCGTCGTGGCCGTGCGGGACGACGACGTCCTCGGCGCTCTCGCCGGCGTCGGGGTAGAGCGCCAGGGTCAGGGCCAGACCGACGGCCAGGCCGACGAGCTGCGCGACGACGAAGCCGGGCACCGAGCTCGGTGCGATGCCGGCGAAGGTGTCGGAGAAGACGCGGCCGACGGTGACGGCGGGGTTGGCGAACGAGGTGGAGCTGGTGAACCAGTAGGCGGCACCGATGTAGGCCCCGACCGCGGGCGCGGCGAGGGCGGCGCGGCCGGTGCGCGCCAGCGCGAAGACGAGGGCGATGAGCCCGGCGGTGGCGACGACCTCGCCGATGCCGTGACCGACGGTCATGCGGTCCTTCGTCGAGATCGCCGTGCCGACGCCGAACATGGCGTTGGCGAGCAGGGCGCCACCGATCGCGCCGATCACCTGCACGAGCGTGTAGGCACCGACGTCGCGCAGGCCCAGGCCGTGCCCCGCGCGGCGCCCGAGGAACCAGTCCGCGAGCGAGACGACGGGGTTGAAGTGCGCCCCGGACACCGGGCCGAACAGCAGGATCAGGACGGTGAGACCCAGCGTCGTGGCGAGGGAGTTCTCGAGCAGCTGCAGGCCGACGTCCTGCGGGGACAGCTGCTGTGCGGCGATCCCCGAGCCGATCACGACCGTCACGAGCAGCGCGGTGCCGAGGAGCTCGGCCAGGAGGCGGCGGGGCAGCGGTGCGGGAGTCGTCACCCGACGATGTTGACGCGTCGAACCTCGCTCAGTCAAACTTGAGTCAATGAACACTGAGCAAACTGGCGAGCTTCAGCGACGCGTCCGCGCGCACGCTGCGCTGGCGGACGTCACGCGGCTGCGGATCGTGGACCGCCTGTCGGTGAGTGACGCCGCAGCGTCCGAGCTCGGTGCCCTTCTCGACGTCCCGTCGAACCTGCTCGCCCACCACCTCAAGGTGCTGCAGGACGCCGGCCTCATCACCCGCCATGGGTCCGAAGGTGACGGCCGTCGAACGTACGTGACCCTGGCGCCGGACGCCGTGAGCGCCGTGTCGACGCCGGTCGGCGCGTTGGCGCGACCGCGTCGGGTGCTGTTCGTGTGCACCGCCAACACCGCCCGTTCGCACCTCGCCGCCGCCCTGTGGCGCCGCGCCAGCACCGTCGCGGCGGCGTCCGCCGGCACCCACCCGGGCGAGCGGATCAACGAACGCGCCACTGCCGCCGCCGCGCGTCACGGCCTCGACCTGCCGGAGGTCGCACCCGCGCTGCTCGCGGACGTCGAGCGCGAGGGTGACCTCGTCATCACCGTCTGCGACCGCGCGCACGAGGAGCTGCACGGGGCCGACTGGGCTCACTGGTCCATCCCCGACCCGGTCCCGTCAGGTGGCGCGCGCGCGTTCGACCGCGCCCTGGAGCTCATCGCCGGACGCGTCAGCGCCCTCGCACCGAGGTTCTCGGCGGCCGGCTGAGCCACCGGACCGAGATCATCGGAGGGCGGACAGCGCCGTCCCCCGGTCGGCGGCGATCGCACCGGGGGCCATGAGAGCAGCCAGGGCGGCCGGGCCGACCGGCTCCTCGGCAAGCAGTGGGAGCGCGGCGACGCGCTGGCACAGCCCACGGACGCGCGCGAGCGACGGCGTCTCGGCGAAGGCTCGGGTCCGCAGGAACGGCGAGCTCGGCGCCGCCGCGGTGAGGCAGGCATTGACCACCCACGCCCACGGGGTGATACCGGCGCGGGCCAGGTCGGCCTGCAGCTCCTCGGCCTCGAGCACGGGCGTCGTCTCGGGAAGCGTAACGATGACGACCTTGGTGCGGGCCGGGTCTTGCAGCCGCATGAGCGGGGTGACGAAGCGGGCACCCTCACTCATCTGACGGGTGATCTCCCGGTGGTAGGAACCCGTCGCGTCCAGGAGCAGGAGCGTGTGTCCGGTGGGCGCGGTGTCGAGCACGACGAACTGCTTGCGGGCCCGGAAGACCACGTGCGAGAACTGCTGGAACACGGCGACCTCGTCGGTGCACGGCGACTTCAGGTCCTCGGCCAGCGCTGCCCGGCCCGCGTCGTCGAGGCCCTTGCCCTTGCCGGCCATGACCCGGGCCCGGTACTCGGTGATCGCCTGCTGCGGGTCGATCCGCTCGACCGTGAGGTTCTCGACCTCGGCCTGCAGCGTCTGACCCAGGCGTGCCGCGGGGTCGGTCGTGGTGAGCAGCACCTCGTGGCCACGCGTGGCCAGCTCGAGGGCGACCGCGGCGGCGACGGTGGTCTTGCCGACCCCGCCCTTGCCCATGCACATCACGAGGCCGTGGCCGCCTGCCTCGAGGTCGTCGACGAGGTGCCGCAGCCCGACGACGCCGGCGGGGAGCGACGAGGGCTCGGCGGCGGCGCCGGCGCCGGCAGAGGGAGACACGGGGTCGAGGAGCGACCTGAGCGCGGGGAGACCCACCGTGTTGACGGGCAGGAGGGCGAGCGTGGTCCGGGGCAGCACCGAGAGGGCGGCCGGAAGGGAGTCCAGCGCCGCCTGCTCGCGGGTACGGATCGCCTCCGTGAGGGCGTCGGCGACCGGACCGGTCGCGTCCGTCGGCATGACGCCGTTCACGACGAGGTGGGCGTTCGACATGCCCAGCTCCCGCAGCTCCTCGAAGGTGCGCGCGGCCTCGTCGATCGCGGATCGTTGTGGCCTCGTGACGAGGACGAGCCGGGTGCGGACCGGGTCGGTGAGGGCGGCGAGCGCCCCGGCGTAGTCGTGTCGGAGCCGGTCCAGGCCGGCGACCGGCCCCAGGCACGAGACGTCGCCCTTGCCGTCGGCCAGGTAGCTGGTCCACTCTCCCGGGAGCTGGAGCAGGCGGATGGTGTGCCCCGTCGGAGCCGTGTCGAAGAGGACGTGGTCGTAGGCAGCAGTGGCCGCCTCGTCGGCGAGGAGGGTGGTGAACTCGTTGAAGGAGGCGATCTCCGTGGTGCACGCGCCGGAGAGCTGCTCGACCATCGCGGACACCTCGTCGGCGGGCAGCACGTCACGCACCGGGTCGATGACGGCGGCGCGGTAGGCGTCCGCCGCCTGCTGCGGGTCGATCTCCAGGGCGTCCAGTCCGGGCACACCGTCCACCGTCGTGACGGTGTTGCCGACGGTGACGCCGAAGACCTGCCCGACGTTCGACGCGGGGTCGGTGCTCGCCAGGAGCACGGAGCGACCCTGCTCCGCCAACCGCACCGCCGTCGCGCAGGCGAGCGAGGTCTTGCCGACCCCGCCCTTGCCCGTGAAGAACACGAACCGGGGCAGCTGGTCGACGAAGGGCAGGGCAGTCATCACCGCAACCTCTCTGCGACGGGGCCATGGGGACGGGCCCCCGTCGATACGTCAACGCTGGCAGCCGGAGCGACGCGTGTCAGCGGAGTGAGGCGAAGTTCACGGACGTCCCGGCCCAGTTCCACACGCCTCCCGGCGCGCTCAGTCCGAAGGCAACCGGGCGGACGTGACGTCCGACCGTGAGGAGGACCGGCGCGCCCCGACCTCAGCGCTCGACGTCGAGGTGCTGGTGCCAGGACTGGGTGCGGTAGTCGGTGACCCAGCCCATCGCGGTGTAGAGCCCGTCGGCGCCGGTCGGTGAGTCGGCGTCCACCTCGAGCCCGACGCGGCCCCGCCCCTGCGCCGCTGCCTCGGCGATGACCCGGTTCAGCAGCGCCTTGGCGACGCCGCGGCCGCGCGCCTGGCGGTGCACGCCGATGTAGTCGATGTAGCTGCCCTCGACACCGTCGGCGTCGGGCGGCAGCACCGTGGAGACGACGGCGCCGGCGGGCAGCTCGCCGTCGTCGGTCTGCACCGTCGCGAGCCACCAGTGGTCCCAACGGTGGCCGGGGTCCTCGCGCAGGCGCATGACGAACTCGGGGAAGCTCTCGCGGTAGCTGCTGAAGTGGTCCTGGAACGACTCCTCGAGCACGCGGTGCACGGCCTGCAGGTCGGTGGCGACCGGCAACCCGTCGTCGTGCTGCTCGACCGGCCGCACCGTGACGCCCTCGCGCGGGCCGGGCAGGCTCGTGGCCTCCTCGGGCGCGACGCGTCGGGTCATCTGCAGCCAGGTGCGCGTGCACTCGTAACCGGCAGCCGCGAGCCACCCCTGCTGGCGCAGGTCGTCGGCGTACGCGCCCGAGTCGAGCAGCGTCGAGCGCAGGCCACGCATCGCGGCGATGTCGACGGCGTGCCGGCGCCCCGACGCGAAGAGCGCGCCGGCGAGCGCCGCCGCGTCGGCCTCGGGCAGCGTCGGCGTCACCGTCACCTCGACGACGGTGCGCCCGGCCGCGCGGTCGTGCACCGACAGCCAGGCGACGAGCGTCCCGTCGGGATCGTGCACCAGCGCCTGCCGACGCGTCCACGACCCGATGCCGGCGAGCTGGCCCAGCACGGCGTCCGGGTCGACGCCCGAAGAGCCCTTCGCGGCGCGCTGGTGGGCGGCGAGCAGCGCGGCCACCGCGGGCGCGTCGTCGGCGTCGGGGACCCGCGCGGTCCACGGACGGGGCAGGTCGAGGGTCACCGGCAGCTCACGCATGGCCCCACTCTCCCATCCCCCGGCGCTGACCTGCCGCGCCGAACCTGCCGCACCGATCCGGCCGCATCGGGCCGTCCCGCGCCGCACACTGGAGGCCAACGACCGCCTGCGCGAAGGAGCGTCCGAGATGACGAGCGGCCCAGGCTCCCTGCCCGACGCGACGGACGGCTCCGGCGCCCGCGCCGCGTCGCACGTCACCGGCTCCGCGGTCTCGCACGCCCCCGGGCCCACCGTCCCGGCGCCTTCCCCCGCGTCCGCACTGCCGGTGTTCCTCTCGACCGAGCACTGGAGCCTCCTCGGCACCCGGTCACTGACGTGGTCGGAGGTCATGAGCCGCATCCAGATCCACCTCACCGTCGTGTCGGCCTTCCTCGTCGTGCTCGCCCTCACCGCGCAGGCCAGCGGCTTCGGCACCCCGTTCCGGGTGCTCGCCATCGGCCTCGCCTCGGCCGCCCTCGTCATGGGCGTCCTCACCGCGGTGCGGGTGACGGCGGCCAGCCGGGAGGACGCCGACCTCATCCGCGCGATGAACCGGATCCGCCACGCCTACGTCGACCTCGTCCCCGAGCTCGAGCCCTACCTCACGGCCTCGACCCACGACGACGCGGCCGGGCTCATGCGCACGTATGCCCTGGGGCGACGGCGCAACCAGGCGCTGCACGTCGTCGGCAGCACCGGGTTCTTCCTCATGGTCGTCAACGCGCTCGTGGCGGGGACGCTGGCGGCGCTCGTCGTCGACACCGCCGGAGCGAGCCGGGCCGTGACCGCGCTCGTCGGTTCGCTCGCGGCCCTCGCCTACTGTGCGGGCCACATCGGTGTCGGTCGGCGGACGTTCACGACCCACCACGACATCCGGTTCCCCAGCGACGCCGGGTAGCCGGCCTCAGCGCCCCGACGCGCCCCGACGCGCCCCGACGCGACCGACCCTCGTTCGTACCGGTCAGGCGTCGACCTGGCACGCGGTGACGCGCACCGCTTCGGCCACGACGTCGGGGAGCCGGCCGGTCCGGGCGAACACGGCCCGCTGACGCACCGCACCGTTGCCCTCCTCGCGCAGCCGGTCGAGGCCCTCGGTCACCGCCGCGAGGTCGCCGACGGCCTCGAGCGCCGGTCCCACGTAGTCGAGGAGCGAGGCGATGACGAACCAGCACGGACGCGGGAGCCCGCTCTGCCAGTCGATGAGCTGGCCCTCGACGCCGTCACGACCGGCCTGCCACGAGGCGAACCGCAGCAGCTGCGTCGGCACGTCCGGCGGACTCTGCCCCCGCCGCCACTCCTGCGCGGCCGTCTCGACGAGGCCGCGGCACAGGGCGGCGAGGACGACGGCCTCCTCGACGGTGGCGCAGACGTCGGCAGCCCGCACCTCGACGGTCGGGTAGTGCTCGGACAGCCGGGCATCCATGTACACCATCCCCGCGTCGAGGATGACCGAGCTGAGCACCATCTCGCGCACCCGCCGGTGGTAGGCCTCGGCCGAGCCGAAGACGTCGGGTGGGCCCCACGACGGCCAGCGGGCCAGCATCTGCGAACGGAAGCTGGCGTACCCGGTGCTCTCGCCGCGCCAGAACGGCGAGTTGGCGCTGATGGCGAGCAGGGTCGGCAGCCAGACGCGGAGCCGGTCGATGACGCCCACGCCCTCCTCGTCGCCGTCGACCGACACGTGCACGTGGCACCCGCAGATGAGGTGCTCGCGGGCGAGGAGCCCGTAGCGGTCCTCCATCCACGCGTACCGCGTCGACTGTGCGACGATCGGGCTCACCGGCAGCGGTGAGGTCGCGAGCGCCGCGACCCCGGAGCCCGTGCCGTCGGCGGCCCGGATCGCCTCGGCGCGCCATCGTCGCACCTCCGCGCGCAGCGCCGGCAGCGCGGCCGCCGGGGCCGTGTGCGTCTCGATCTGCTGCTGCTGGAACTCGCCCTCGACGGCCCCGTGGACGCCGACACCGGCCACCTCCGGCGGGTCGTGCGCGGCCCGGACGAGCAGCAGGCTCGACAGGGGGCGTGGACGGCCGTTGCGGACGTCCACGAGGAGCATCTCCTCCTCGATGCCGAGAGTCCGGACCATCGGGTTCCTTCCGCGCCACCGGGACGGGACGAGGGCCCGCGACTGCTGCCGGCCCGTACCCAGTCTGGGACCTACTGGGCGTCGCCGCCCGGGAATGCACGGCCCCCCGAGCCGCTTGTCCCTCCAGTGTCGCCACGAGACCCGAGGAGCGCCATGAGCCAGCACACCACGACCGACGCCGCAGCGCACCGACGCGACGGCGTGGGGTTCCGCTCGGAGCGCGGGCCCATCCTCGTGGCGCTCATGCTCTCGACCGCGCTCATCGCCCTCGACTCCACGATCATCGCCACGGCGGTGCCCTCTATCGTCGACGACCTCGGCGGCCTGGCGCAGTTCCCCTGGCTCTTCTCCGTGTACCTGCTCGCCCAGGCGGTGTCGGTGCCGGTGTACGCCAAGCTCGCCGACACCCTGGGCCGCAAGCCGGTCATCCTCTTCGGCATCGGGCTGTTCCTGCTCGGCTCGATCATGTGCGGACTCGCTTGGGACATGGGCTCGCTCATCGTCATGCGTGCCGTTCAGGGCCTCGGCGCCGGCGCGGTGCTGCCGTTGACGATCACCATCGCCGGCGACATCTACACGGTTGCCGAGCGTGCCAAGGCGCAGGGCTACATCGCCTCCGTGTGGGCGATGTCCTCGGTCGTCGGCCCGACGCTCGGCGGCGTCTTCTCCCAGTTCGTCTCGTGGCGCTGGATCTTCCTCGTCAACATCCCCTTCTGCCTCCTCGCCGCGTGGATGCTGTGGCGCAGCTACCACGAGTCCGTCGAGCGCCGGCGGCACCGCATCGACTACGCGGGGGCGAGCGTCCTGACCGTGTCCGTGACGCTGCTCATCCTCGCCGTGCTCGAGGGCGGCCAGGCGTGGGCGTGGTCCTCGTGGCAGAGCATCGGCGCGTTCGTCGGCGGCGGCCTGCTGCTCGCCGCGTTCGTGCTCATCGAGCGCCGCGCCGCCGAGCCGGTCCTGCCGCTGCACCTCTTCGGCCGGCGCCTCATCCTGGCCACCTCGCTCATCTCCGTCGGGGTCGGCACGGTCCTCATCGGCCTCACCTCCTACGTCCCCACCTTCCTCGAGCGCACGACGGGCGCGACGCCGCTCGTGGCCGGGCTCACGGTCGCCGCCCTGACGCTGGGCTGGCCGATCTCCGCCGCCCAGTCCGGCCGCCTCTACCTGCGCATCGGGTTCCGGCCGACCGCCCTCATCGGCCTCGTCCTCGCCGGCGTCGGGACGCTCGTTTTGTGGCTCGTCAGCGCGCACCCGAACGTGTGGACCACCGCCCTGGCGTGCTTCGTCGTCGGCCTCGGGCTCGGCCTCGTCGCCACCCCGACGCTCGTCGCCGCCCAGGCCTCGGTGCCTTGGCACGAGCGGGGCGTCGTCACCGGGTCGAACATGTTCATGCGCTCGGTCGGCAGCGCCGTCGGCGTCGCCGTCTTCGGGGCCATCGCCAACGCCGTCATCGCGCGGTCGGGCGGTGGCGCGTCGCCCGACGCCGTCGGCGCCGGCTCGAGCGCCGTGTTCCTCGCGGTCCTCGTGGCCGCGGCGGTCAGTGTGGTGGCCGGGCTGCTCATGCCGGCCACTCGCGCCGACGACCTGCAGGCGGCGTCCGGTACCGACCGGGAGCCGGAGGAGGCCACCGCCTGAACTCCCGGCGGTCCGCTGCCGGGCGTCAGTGGTGGCGCAGGGCCGAGACGAGCTGCGACTTCGACATCGTCGAGCGGCCCGCGATGCCGATCTCACGCGCCCGCTTCATCAGCTCGTCCTTGGTCATGTCCTCGTAGCTGCCGGCCTTGCCGCCCTTGCGACCGACCGACGAGCGGGAGGTGTTGGCGGCGGCGTTCGCGATGCGGGCCGCCTTCTCCTTGCTGGCGCCTTCGTCGCGCAGCGCCTCGTACGTCTTCGCGTCCTTCACCGAGGGCCCGGGGCTCTTGCGGTTCGGCATGGGGTTCTCCTCTCGTCGTGACTCCGGCGGTCCGTCGTCCTCGTCCGGCCCGTACCCGCGCTCGACGGCAGCTACTCGGCGCCCTTGACGAGACGGATGACGGCGCGTTCCAGCGCGTCCCGGTCCCGCACCCGGACGAGCTCGCCGGCGTCCAGACGCGCCCGGTCGGCCTTGGTCAGGCGGCCCAGGCTGCGGGCGACGGTGCGACCGATGGCGTACTCGTCGAGGACGCGCGGGTCGACGTAGGAGCGTCGCGCCACCGCGGGCGTGTTGCCGAGGTGCTCCGACACGACCTTCATGGCGTCCTTCTCGGCACGCTTCTGCTCGCGTTCGGTGTCGGCGGGCCCGATCCGGGCCAGCGCGACGGCGGCTGTGACCGTCGCAGCCCACGTGCGCAGGTCCTTGACGGTGTACTCGTCGCCGACGAGCTCCTTAAAGGCGAGGTTGAGGTCGGCGGAGCGCAGCTCGTGCCAGCCGTCTCGGTCGCGGTGGGCGAGCAGCCGCTCCCCCGGGTAGCCGCTTCGCTTGAGCGACAGCACCGTTCGCGCCAGCAGCTGGTCGGTCATGACGGCCTCGCGCAGCACCCCCGACTTGGCCGGGAACTCGAAGGTGATGTCCTCGCCGCTCACCGACACGTGCTGGCGCAGCAGCGTCGCGACGCCGTGCGAGCCGTGCTCGGCCTCGTACTCGTCGCCACCGGTACGGAACAGGCCGGCGTCGAGCATGCGAAGAGCCGCAGCGGTGACGCGTCGGCGTCCGAGCCCGGAGATGCGCAGCTCGGAGGCGACCTGCTTGCGTGCCTCGGGCAGTCGCTTGGCGAGGGTGAGCACGCGGTCGTGCTTCTCGCGGTCGCGGGCCTCGTGCCACTTCTCGTGGTAGAGGTACTGACGCCGGCCGGCGTCGTCGGTGCCGACGGCCTGGATGTGCCCGTTGGGGTGCGGGCTGATCCAGACGTCCTGCCAGGCCGGCGGGATGACGAGAGCCTTGACCCGCTCGCGGGTCTCGGCGTCGACCGCCCTGCCGTCGGCGTCGACGTATCCGAAGCCCTTGCCGCGGCGCACGCGGCGCACGCCGGGGCCGTCGATGGTGCTGCGCCGCAGTCTCATGGGCCACACGTACCCCGCGCGGCACGGATCACCACGCGGCGTCAGGCGTCAGCACGCATCGGCGTGGGACGCGCGGCCCCGCGACGCAGCGGCGGGATCCGCTCAGGCCGAGGCGGTGTCGTTCTCGGGGGCAGGCGCGCTGCGCGAGGCGTCACTCGTGTCGGCCACCCGGTCGGGGCCGTCGGGCGCGCGGACCGGGACGATGTCCGGCACCGGGATGTCCTCCATCCCCGGCGGCAGGGGCGGGTCGGGCGTGACCGGTGGGAAGACCGTTCCGTCGCTGTTGAGGTGGGATTCGTGAGGGGTCACGGTTATCGCCTTCATCCCCCGAGGATGCGGACAGGTGGTTACCTCTTCGACCATACCCGCGTGGCCAGATCGAAAACATCGACCTGGAGCGGTCCCGGACGCTCAGCGGTCCGGGCGACGCGCTGGCCGGTAGTCACGCGAGCAGCGCTGCTACCAGGGCATTTCGGAGAAATGCCTCGTACCGGGCGACCGACCATCTCCGCTCGACGACGAGCCGGTTGTAGAGCATCGGGTCCATGTACAGCCAGCACACGTCGACCGCCGTCGCGCGCGTGACCCCGCGGCGCAGACCGCCGATGGCCGCCAGGTGCCGGATGAACTGCTGGGCGCCGAAGAGCCGGTTGGCGTCGGCGGTGCCCTTGAGGGCCGCTGCCTCCGCATCGGTGTCGGAGGCGAGCACGAGGACCGTGCCGATGGGGGCGACGCGGCGGGCGATGTCGCGCACGATGCGCACCCACCGGTCGAGGGCGTCGACCGGGTCGGTCGTGGCCTGCAGGGCACGGATGGCGGGACGCTCGGAGAACGCGACCGGCTCGTCATCGCCGACGATCGCCCAGTCGTACGCCTCCTTGAGGAGGGCGACCTTGCCACCGACGGCGTCGAAGACCGTCTTGCGGCTGACGCCGGCCCGGGCGGCCACGGCGTCGATCGTCGTCGCGGCGTAGCCGTGCTCGAGGAACAGCTCACTGGCCGCCTCGACGACGGCGCGGCGGGTGCGGCGGGCCTGCGCCTCACGCAAACCGGACACGTAGGCCCGTTTCGGACCCGAGCTCACCGAGGTTCCCGGAAACCGCTTGACGTCATCGCCACATGCTTTCACTCTGGGTTAAGTCAATACACTGACAGTAACACCAACTGGAGGTGATGATCGTGAGGGTCGCGATCATCGGGGCCGGACCGGCCGGGCTGGTCACCGGTATCGGCCTGGCCCGCCGCGGGCACGAGGTCATCGCCGTCGACCGTGACGCCGGGCCACCGCCCGGCGCACGCTGGGACCGCCGCGGCGTCATGCAGTTCCACCACGCCCACGCCTTCCGCCCGCAGGTCGGCCGGACGCTGCGCGAGATCGCGCCCGACGCCTGGGACGCGTGGCTCGCCGCAGGGGCGGAGCCCGTGACGACGACCCAGCCCGACGGCACCGAGGTGCTCGGCGGCATGCGGTCACGCCGGGAGACCTTCGAGCGCGCCGTGCGCTCGACCGCCGGCCACCAGTCCGGGCTCACCCTCGAGACCGGGCACGTCGACGGCCTGACGACCCGGTGCGGACGCGTCGGCGGCATCAGCGTCGACGGCCACGACCTCCCCGCCGACCTCGTCGTCGATGCCTCGGGTCGCTCCGGTCGGGTCAACCGGCACCTCCGGGCTCCCGGCATCGGCGGCGAGTGCGGCATCGCCTACGTCGACCGCCAGTACCGGCTCCGGCCCGGGGAGCAACCGCCGCTGACCAACCCCGTCGCCTGGCAGGGCAGCTACGACGGCTACGGCGTCCTCGTCTTCGTGCACGAGCAGGGCATCTTCTCGGCCCTCCTCATCCGCAACACGTCCGACCGCTCGCTCGTCGACCTGCGCCACACGGCCGCGTTCGAGGCGGCCGCGGCCGCCGTGCCGGGCCTCGCCGCGTGGACCGACCCGTCCGTGGCGACGCCGCTCACCGACGCGCTGCCTGGCGGCCCGCTGCTCAACGTGTACCGCGGGCAGCACGGCCCCGACGGCCGGCCGGCCCTGCCGGGGCTCGTCTTCGTCGGCGACTCCGTGTGCACGACGACCCCGAACTTCGGGCGCGGCATCACCACCTCCCTGCTGCAGGTGGCCGAGCTGCTCCGGCTCGTCGACGAGCACGGCCCCGACCTCGAGGCCGTGGCGTGCGGGCTCGACGCGTTCGGCGAGGAGCGGATGCGGCCCTGGGTGGAGGACCACGTACAGATGGACTCGGCGCAGGCCCGGCGGTGGGCCGGCGACGACGTCGACCTGTCCGGGCCGCTGCCGTCCGACGTCATCATGATGGCCGCCGACCGGGACCCCACGATCCGCGAGGCCATCGGACCGTACGCCGCGATGGCGGCCCTGCCCGCGAGCCTGCGGGCGGCAGAGGACCGGGCCCGGGCCGTCTACGCGACGGGCTGGCGGCACCCCTTCGACCCGGGCCCGACGCGGGGCGAGCTCGCCGAGGTCGTGGCCCGGGCCGTCCCAGCGGTCGCCCGCTGACGCGTCGGGACCGACGCGTCGAGACCGACGCGTCGAGACAAAGTGCCCACTCGACGGGGGTGGAGGCTGGTTCGCGGGCGGGGGTGCCGGTCGCGAGTCAGCGGTGCAGGACGCCGACGCGGCCCCGCTCACCGGTCGCCCAGCAGGCGCCGTCGCCGGTGCACTCGACCGAGTCGAAGCTGCCGGTGTCGAACGTCGACCACGAGCGGCCGCCGTCCGTCGACACGTCCGAGCCGGTCGGGCCGACGGCGAGCACCGTTCGCGCCGTGTGCGACACCCACGCCGAACCGGACCGGTAGCCCGACGGGTTCGACGTCGAGGCGTGCCACGTCGCGCCGCCGTCGTCGCTCCACGCCGCGTTGTCGGCGGCACCGGTGGGGGTGGCGAAGTCACCGCCGAGCAGGACGCCCCGACGCGCGTCGCGGAAGGTGACCGAGAAGATGCCGGCCGACGGCCCGCCGGCGACCGGGGTGTCGGCGACGGTCCACGTGTGGCCGTGGTCGGTCGAGGTGAAGAGGCGCGCCGGGTCGACGCCCCCGCTGGCGAGGTAGGTGCGGCCGCCGACACCGGTGGTGAGGCACGTGCCGGACGCCGCGAAGCCGAACTCGCCGGCCTTGGCCGCGGGCATCCCGGCCGGGTCGACGGGGGACCACGAGGCTCCGCCGTCGCGCGTCTCGACGAGGCGGAAGCGTCCGTCGACGGGGTCGCTCATGGCCAGGCCGCGGCGCGGCGAGCTGAACGCCATGCAGTCGTAGAAGGCGGCCGGGTCGGTGTTGCGGAACGTCTCGGTCCAGCTCGCGCCGCCGTCGGCGGTGGTGAGGATCCGCGAGTCGGTCCCCTCGCCGATCGACAGCACGACGGCGTGCCGGGCGTCGAAGGCCTCGATGTCGCGGAACTGCAGCGCGTCCGTGCCGAGCCCGGCCGGGCTGACGTCCCGCCACGACGCGCCGCCGTCGGTCGTGCGCAGCACCGTGCCGTTCGTGCCACTGACCCAGGCGACGTCCCGCGACACCGGGGCGAGGCCGCGGAAGCGCTCCGTCGTACCCGTCGGGGTCGGGGTCCACGCCCAGCCGGGCGCGTCGGGGCCGGGGTGCCGGGCCGCGGCGGGGCGGCCGGCGTCGGGCGTCGGGGCGGGGCCGGCGGAGGAGGTCCTGGCGGTCCCCGTGAGGAGGGCGGACGCGGCGAGGGCCGCGAGGACGAGTCGCGCAGGTCTGGTCATACCCGCCGAACGTAGTCCGGTCGAGGTGGTTCGGCGCGTCGGAGCGCGACCGGTCACCTCGAACCGACGCGCGCCGGCTGGGTCGAGGTGGTTCGGCGCGCCGGAGCGCGACCGGTCACCTCGACCGGGCGGGATGCCTCAGCGGCCGGTGCCGCCGTAGACGATCGCATCCTCGGTCGAGTCGAGGCCGAAGGCCGTGTGCACGGCACGGACGGCGTCGTCGAGCTGCTCGGCGCGGGTCACCGCCGAGACTCGGATCTCGGAGGTCGAGATCATCTCGATGTTGATGCCGGCCTCGGCGAGCGCGCCGAAGAACTTCGCCGAGACGCCCGGGTGGCTCTTCATGCCGGCGCCGACGAGGGCGATCTTGCCGATCTTGTCGTCGAGGCGCAGGTCCTCGTACTCGACCTGGTGCTTGATCGACTGGAGCACCTGCATGCCGCGCGCACCGTCGGCCTGCGGCAGCGTGAAGGAGATGTCGGTCTTGGCCGTCTCGGCCGCCGACACGTTCTGCACGATCATGTCGATGTTGATGCCGGACTCGGCGATGGCCCCGAAGATCTTGGCGGCGACGCCGACCCGGTCGGGCACCCCGACGATGGTGATCTTGGCCTCGCTGCGGTCGTGGGCGATACCGGCGATGATCGGAGCTTCCACAGCGCCTTCTCCTTCGTAGGGGTTGTCCTTGACCCACGTGCCCGCCTTCTGCGACCACGAGGAACGGACGTGGATCGGGATGCCGTAGCGGCGGGCGTACTCGACGCAGCGCAGGTGCAGGATCTTGCTGCCGTTGGCGGCGAGGTCGAGCATCTCCTCCATCGACAGCACGTCGAGCTTGCGGGCGCTCGGCAGGATGCGCGGGTCGGCGGTGAAGACGCCGTCGACGTCGGTGTAGATCTCGCAGACGTCGGCGCCGAGGGCGGCGGCCAGCGCGACGGCAGTCGTGTCGGAGCCGCCGCGACCGAGCGTCGTGATGTCCTTCGTCGTCTGGCTGACGCCCTGGAAGCCCGCGACGATGGCGATGTGGCCGGCCTCGAGGGCGCTCTGGATGCGCCCCGGAGTCACGTCGATGATGCGAGCGGCGCCGTGCGCGTCGTCGGTGATGACGCCGGCCTGGCTGCCGGTGAAGGAACGAGCCTCCGCGCCGAGCTGGGCGATGGCCATCGCGACGAGGGCCATCGAGATGCGCTCGCCCGAGGTGAGCAGCATGTCGAGCTCGCGGGCCGGCGGCGTCGGCGTCACCTGCTCGGCGAGGTCCATGAGCTCGTCCGTCGTGTCACCCATGGCCGAGACGACGACGCAGACCGAGTGGCCGGCCTTCTGCGTCTCGACGATGCGGCGGGCCACGCGCTTGATGGCCTCGGCGTCGGACACGGACGACCCGCCGTACTTCTGGACGACGATGCTCACTCGTTGCTCCGGATCTGCTCGCTGACAGGGCACGACGAGTCTAGGCACGAGGGGGCGTCCGGCGACCGGCCGGTCATCATGGTGAGACGTCCGTCGCCGGGCTCGGACGGCCGGAGGATCTGCGGCTCTCCGGGGCCCGTCGCGGGTGGCGCAGCGGACGCGTCAGGGGTGCAGCGCGTCGAACTCGGCCTCGCCGACGGTCTCGTCGTCGACGTCGAGCCGCAGGTGCGACAGGATCGACTGGAGCGCGCGCAGCGCCACCATGGCGCGGTCGCCCCACTCGGACAGGTAGCTGAACTGCCACCACCAGAGCGCCTCGACGCGACGCCCCGACGCGTAGTGCTTGAGCCCGTGGCTCAGGGCCACCGCGACGTCGACGAGGTCGTTGGTGATCGAGCCGTCGGCCCGCTCGGACGAGGTGATGGGGTCGATGACGTAGACGTAGTCGTCGATGCCAGCGAAGACGTTGGCGAGGCCGGTGCGCAGCGGGTCGGCGTCGTCCTCGCCGGCGTCCGGCTCGAACCGCTCCTCCGGCACGACGTCCTGGATCGCGCCGAGCCGTGCTCCCGCGACGAGCACCTGCGACAGGGCCAGCGTCAGGATCGGCAGGGCGGTGTCGGGCGAGCTGCCCGAGGCCACCTCGGTGACCGAGGTGAGGAAGGCGCTGGCCTCGGCCGCCGTGAGGTCGGCGAGGCCGGAGAGGTCGTCGATCTCCTGCTGGTCGGCGGTGGCGTCGGTCCCCGGCTCCGTGCTCATGGGCACCAGCATGCCGCATGCGCTCACGGCGTCGGGGCCCGGGACCGGGACTTCGGAGGACGGCGGGTGCACCGTCAGGCGTCGACGCGTCGGGGGCTCACGCGTCGACGCGTCTGCGCCCTTCGAAAGCCCGCCCGAGGGTGACCTCGTCGGCGTACTCGAGGTCGCCGCCGACGGGCAGGCCGGAGGCGAGGCGGGTGACCGTGACGCCGACGTCGCGCAGCAGCCGGGACAGGTAGGTGGCCGTCGCCTCGCCCTCGAGGTTGGGGTCGGTGGCGATGATGACCTCCTCGACCTCCCCCGAGGCGAGGCGGGTCATCAGCTCGCGGACGCGCAGGTCGTCGGGCCCGATGCCGTCGATCGGGCTGATCGCGCCGCCGAGCACGTGGTAGGTGCCGCGGAACTCGCGGGTGCGCTCGATGGCGACGACGTCCTTGGGCTCCTCGACGACGCAGATGGCGGTCTGGTCGCGGCGGGGGTCGGCGCAGATGCGGCAGCGCTCGGCCTGCGCGACGTTGCCGCACACCTCGCAGAACCGGACGCGCGCCTTGACCTCGGTCAGCGCCGTGACGAGACGCGTGACGTCCTCGGAGTCGGCCTGCAGCAGGTGGAAGGCGATGCGCTGGGCGCTCTTGGGCCCCACGCCGGGGAGCCGTCCGAGCTCGTCGATGAGGTCCTGAACCGCGCCTTCGTACACACCGCAACCCTAAGCCCGCCGGGTGTCGCCCGCGGTCACCGAACCGCGGACGCGCGACGCGCGAGGCGCGTAGCGTTGACGCGTCGATCAGCAGGCCGACCCGGACGTCGATCCGCACGTCGGGCTGCACGTCGACCGGCACATCGACCGGCACATCGACCCGCACGTCGGAGGGAGGGCGATGGACGAGCACGCACGAGACGCCGAACCGGGCCCGGGCGGTCCACCGCTGGGGACGCCGTCGGTGTCGGGGACGAGGCCGGCGACGACGTCGGCACGGGCCGCACGGGTGCAGGCCGCGGTGCCGTTCCGCAAGATGTTCGACTTCCGGATGCGCTCGGGGTACGCCGAGCGACGCCTCGAGCCGGGCGTCGTCGACCTCACCTTCGGCGACCCGCACGAGATGCAGCGACCGGAGTTCGTCGAGGCGCTGCGCGAAGCGGCCGTGCCCCGCGACGAGCTGTGGTTCGCCTACAAGCAGAGCGAGGTGGGCGCCCAGGAGGCGGCCGCGGCGTCCCTCGAGCGGGTCGTGTCGCTCGGCTGGACCGCCGGCGACCTGCGCATGACGACCGGCGGGTTCGGCGCGATCACGGTGGCGATGAAGGTGCTCGCCGACCCGGGCGAGGAGGTCGTGTACACGCTTCCGCCGTGGTTCCTCTACGAGCCGCTCGCCCTGGAGGCCGGGCTCGTGCCGGTCAAGGTCGCGGCGCTGCAACCCAGCTTCGACCTCGACCTCGACGCCATCGCGTCGGCCATCGGGCCGCGGACCCGGATCGTCATCGTCAACTCGCCCAACAACCCGACCGGACGCATCTACTCCCCCGACACGCTGCGCGCCCTGGCACGCGTCCTCGACGAGGCGTCGGCTCGGCACGGCCGCCGAGTCTGGATCGTGTCGGACGAGCCCTACAACCGGATCGTGTTCTCCGGCAACGAGTTCCACAGCCCGGCCGAGTTCTACGAACAGACCGTGATCTGCTACTCGTACGGCAAGACGCTGCTCGCGCCCGGCCAGCGCCTCGGCTACCTCGCCGTGCCGCCGGGGATCGCGGGCCGCGAGGAGCTGCTCGAGGCGGTCGACATGATGCAGATCGCCGCGGGATGGCTGTTCCCGAATGCCGTCATGCAGCATGCGACGCCACGGCTCGAGCAGCTGTCGCACGACATGGCCGGCCTCGAAGGCAAACGCGACCGCACGCTGTCCGGGCTCCGGGAGGCCGGGTACGAGGTCGCGACGCCGGAGGGGACCTTCTACCTCTGGGTGCGCTCGCCCGCACCCGACGACGAGGCGTTCGCGGCGGACCTGGCGGCTCGCGGCGTCCTCGTCATGCCGGGGGCGATCTTCGAGACGCCGGGGTGGTTCCGCATCTGCCTCACCGCGACCGCCGAGCAGCTCGAGGCCGCCCTCCCCCACCTCCGCGCCGCGCGTCAGTCGGCGAGCGAGGCCTCCCAGCGCTCCTCGATGCGCCCGTAGCGCCACACCGCGACGGCCACGAGCCACGTGACGACGAACAGGCCGACGATCCAGAAGCCGACCTCGCCGAGGTCGATCGAGGCCACCCAGGCGAGCGGGCCCTCGGTGATGCCGAGCTTGTCGGCCAGCAGGCCGACGAGCTCGATGACGCCGATGACGAGAGCCACCGCGACCGACAGCGCCGTGACGGTGATGTTGTAGTAGATCTTGCGCACCGGACGGCTGAAGGCCCACCCGTACGCGACGTTCATGAAGGTGCCGTCGGCGGAGTCGAGCAGCGACATGCCGGCAGCGAAGAGCACCGGCAGGACGAGGACCGCGTACCAGGGCAGGGCGGCCGCGGCGGCACCACCGGCGATGACGAGCAGCCCCACCTCGGTGACGGTGTCGAAGCCCAGGCCGAAGAGGAGCCCGACCGGGTACATGTGCCACGGCTTGGTCACCGTGCGCGTCACCCGTCCGAGGACCCGGTTGAGGAAGCCGCGCTTGTCGAGCTGACGCTCGAGCTCGGCCTCGTCGTAGTGCCCGGCCCGCATCCGGCGGAACACCTTGAGGATCCCGACGAGGGCGGCGAGGTTGACGAGACCGATGAGCACGAGGAAGACGCCGGACACCGTGGTGCCCCAGACGCCGGTGACCTGCTGGAGCGTCGAACCGTCGTCGGTCAGTGCGCCGGCCAGGGCGCGGATGCCGGCCGCCAGCAGCATGACCATGACGAAGACGACCGAGCTGTGGCCGAGGCTGAACCAGAACCCGACGCTCACCGGGCGCTGGCCGTCGGCCATGAGCTTGCGGGTCGTGTTGTCGATCGCGGCGATGTGGTCGGCGTCGAAGGCGTGCCGCATGCCGAGCGTGTAGGCGGTGACCCCGAGCCCGACGCCGAACAGCTGCCCGGCGACGCGGCACTCGGCCGGTGCGACGAGGAAGACGAGCAGTCCCCAGCCCACGACGTGCAGCAGGGCCACGAACCCCGCCATTCCGGCGATGCTCCGACGCTCCTGCGGCCCGATGCGTTCGGCGAGCCGGGCGCGCACGGGGCGGGGCGTCGTGGTCCTTGCGGTCACGGGGCCACGCTAGATGCGACTGGGTCGCATCTGCAACGTGCAGATGCCGTAGGCCGGCTACAGCACCTGCATGAGGACCGGGCGGCCGGGCCGCCCGCCAGAGCCCGGTCAGACGGTCGGCTCTCCGCCCGGGACCTCGTTGTAGGTGTCGGCGCGCTCCTGGCCGGACAGCGCCGCGATCGCCTCCATGACGCGGTCGGTGAGCAGGCGTCGGGCCTTGCCGGCCGGCATCCCCTGGTACTCCTCGACGGGGATCGGCTCGCCGAACCGCACCGTGACCTTGGCCAGGCGCGGAAAGCTCGCCCCCACCGGCTGGATGTTCTCGGTGCCGATGAGCCCCACCGGCACGACCGGCACCCGCGCCGTCAGCGCGAGCCAGGCGACGCCGGTGCGACCGCGGTAGAGCCGGCCGTCACGCGACCTGGTGCCCTCGGGGTAGATGCCGAAGGCGTCGCCGTTCTTGAGCACCTCGAGAGCGGCGTCGAGGCTCTCCTGCGCGGCCGTGGGCGAGTGCCGGTTGACCGGCACCATGCCGACCGCGCTGAAGAAGCCCTTGCGCAGGAAGCCCCCGATGCCCGGCCCCGTCCAGTACTCCTCCTTGGCGAGGAAGCGCACCTGGCGGGGCGAGGCGAGCGGGATCGCGAAGGAGTCGATGAACGAGAGATGGTTGCTCGCGACGATGACCCCGCCCTCGCGCGGGATGTTCTCCTTGCCCTCGATCGTGGGGCGGTACAGCGCATGGGACAGCGGGTACAGCAGGTTGCGCCCGAGGCTGTAGAACATGGCGCCAACTGTAGGGCTACCCGCCGGTCGCGACCGCCCGCGACCCCTGCGCGACCAGCCCGTGGACGCCTCAGGCGCGGGCCCGCACGGCCCACGCGCTCGCGTGCACGTGGAAGGGTGCGTCGGGCGCGAGCTCACGGCACCGCTCGCGGAGGGCGTCGCGTCGGTCGGGGGCCAGCGAGCGGACGTAGTCGCCCGCCGGGCCGACGCCGAGCGTGTACGGCTCCCACCACTCCTCGAAGGTCTCGTGCCGCACCGGGACGACGAGCGAGGTGTCCTCGATGCCGGTGAGGCCCGCCGCGTCGAAGAGGAGCGCGAGGCTGCCCTCCGAGGTACCGGGGAGGTCGCCCTCGCCGCGAGCCTCCGGGTCGAGGTCGGCGACCGCCTGCCAGAACAGCGCCAGCGGCCCACCACCCCCGGCGTGGTCCCAGACGCAGGCGGCCACCGTGCCACCGGGGCGAGTCACCCGGGCCATCTCGCGCAGCCCGCCGACCGGGTCGGCCATGAAGTGCACGACGAGCTGCGCGAGGACGACGTCGAACAGGTCGTCCGGGTAGGGCAGGTGCTCGGCGCCCCCGAGCTGCACGTCGAGCGTCGGGAGCTGCTGGCGCAGCGCGGTGAGGAACGGCTGCGACGGGTCGACCGCCGACACGGCGTCGACGCCGAGACGGTCGACGAGGACCCGGGTCAGAGCCCCGGGCCCGCAGCCGACGTCGAGGACGCGGGCAGGCCCGGCGCCGACCCCGGCCCAGTCCGCGAAGCGGGTGGCGAGCGGCCCCGAGTAGCGCCCCATGAAGCGGTTGTAGGCGTCGGCCGCAACCTCGAAGGTCACGCCCCGAACCTACCGCCGGTCAGGTCACCGCACCGTCCGAATCCCGCTCCTCCCGTATGCGTCGAAGTGTCCGACGCGCGCACCGGGAAGGAGCCGACCGCGACGCGTCGGGCTAGTCCTCGATCTCCTGGACGACCCGGCCGCCGAGCACCTTCTCGATGACCGACCGGCCGATGTCACCGGAGACGACGATGTCCTCGTCGTCATCACTCACCGCGGAGTCGTCGGTGAGAGGCGCGGGCGCGGGCTCGTCGTCGCTGCCGCCGGTCGCGCGGCGGGCGCTGGCCGACCTCGCCTCCGCGAACGCGGCGCGTGCCGCACTGGCCCCGCGCAGGGCCGTGGCTGTCGGCGCGACGGCGGTGGGCTCGGCCGACGGGTTCGGCGCGGCCTGGGTCTGGGTCGCCGGCGGTGCGGCCACAGCCGTCGCAGCACCGGACGAGGCGCCGCCGCCTGACCCGGCCGGCGCCTGCTCACCAGCAGGGCCCGTGGCCCAGTCCGGCGGCGGACCCGACACACTCCCCCAGCCGGCGTTCTCCTCGAGCGAGCGCCCGGACACCGGGCTCAGCCCTGCATCGGCGAGGCGCGCACTGGCACCCGACCCACCCGACGCACCCGGGCCACTCGACCCGCCACCTGGGGCACTGCCCGGGCCTCCGGCGTCGTGTCCGGCACCGGCGTCACCCCATGAGGGGCGACCGGCCGAGGAGCCGGGGCCGCCGCTCGGGCCGCCCTGCGCCGCAGCGGTGTCCGACGACCCGGCAGCTGCGCCACCACTCGCCGGTCCCGGAGCGCCCGGAGCGCCCGGAGCGCCCGCACCCCCAGGACCGTCGGGGCCGGCACCACCACCCGCCGGGCCGTCGTCGGGCGGCGGGACCGAGCCGGCGGGCGGGGCCACCGGGGCCTGCTGCGACACCTCGGCCACGTGGACGCCGTCGACGAGGGCGTCGACGCCGAGCTCGTCGATGAGCGCCTGCCGGACGATCTCGGCGTGGTTGCCCGCGCGGAAGGTCGTCGTGAGGCCGGCGGTGGCGATGCCGAGGGTCAGGGTGCGGCCGTCGAAGGCCGTGACCTGGGCGTTCTGGGAGACGAAGGTCCACGTGATGCGACGCATCGTGAAGATGCGGCCGAGGACGTTGGGCCACGCGCGACGGATGGCGTCGGTGTCCATGCCACCGCTCGGCGCCGCGCCGCCACCCGACGCGTCACCACCTGACGCGTCACCACCTGACGCGTCACCACCTGACGACGGACCGGCCGGGCCCGGCGCAGCATGGGCGTGCGCGACGCCGCGCGACGCGTCGTGGACGACCTCCGAGCCCGACGCGCCCGCCATGCCCGACCCCGACGGGCCCGACACGGCACTCCCGGCGCCGACGGGCGGCTCCTCGACGGCCGAGGGCCCACCGACCGACTCCGTGGGCGCGACCACCGGGGGCGCACCGGCCTCGGCGCGGGCGGCGTCGACGCGTCCGGCGTCACCGGGGCCCGCGGGCGCGGCCGCACCAGCACCGAGGTCGACGGCGTTGCTGCGACCGCCACCGCCCATCCCCCCGGCCGGGAGGGATGGGCCGGACGACGGGGCGCCGCTCGACGGGGGCGTGTAGTCGGAGACGGTGCGCGGTGGGGCAGCGAGGG
This sequence comes from Intrasporangium sp. Soil_C_50, assembly GCF_057656595.1. Classification (NCBI taxonomy): domain Bacteria; kingdom Bacillati; phylum Actinomycetota; class Actinomycetes; order Micrococcales; family Intrasporangiaceae; genus Intrasporangium; species Intrasporangium sp. Soil_C_50. The sequence goes on along the minus strand of NZ_JBDGKB010000011.1, from coordinate 3,938 downwards.
TGGGCGGGGCCGGGGCGTCGCCACGGGCGGCCGTCGGCACGCCACCGACCTCGAGGCGACGCTCGAGGCGGTCGAGCCGCGCGGCGTAGCCCTGCTCGCCCGACGACGCCGGCAGCAGGATGCGCGCGCAGATGAGCTCGAGCTGCATGCGCGGTGCCGTGGCGCCCGTCATCTCGGTGAGCCCGGCGTTGACGATGTCGGCCGCGCGGGACAGGGCGCCCGGCCCGAAGGCGGACTGCTGCACCCGCATCCGCTCGAGCTGGTCCTCGGGCACGCCGCGCAGCACCTGCGCCGCGCCCTCCTGGACCGCGGCCACGACGATGAGGTCGCGCAGCCGCTCGAGGAGGTCCTCGATGAACCGCCGCGGGTCGTGGCCCGACTCGATGACCTTGTCGACCTGGCGGAACGTGGCCGCGCCGTCGCCGGCCGCGAGCGCGTCGATGGTGCTGTCGAGCAGCTCGCCGTCGGTGAACCCGAGCAGGGACACCGCGCCGTCGTAGGTCAGCCCCTCCGGGCCCGACCCGGCGATGAGCTGGTCGAGCACCGAGAGGGAGTCACGGACCGAGCCGCCCCCGGCGCGGGTGACGAAGCTGAGCACCCCGGGCTGGGCGGCGACGTGCTCGGTCTCGAGGAGCCGCTCCATGTAGGCCGTCAGCTTGGCCGGGGGCACGAGCCGGAACGGGTAGTGGTGGGTGCGCGAGCGGATCGTGCCGATGACCTTCTCGGGCTCGGTCGTCGCGAAGACGAACTTCACGTGCTCGGGCGGCTCCTCGACGATCTTGAGCAGCGCGTTGAAGCCCTGCGGCGTCACCATGTGCGCCTCGTCGATGATGTAGATCTTGAAACGGCTCTGCGCCGGGCCGTACGAGGCGCGTTCGCGCAGGTCGCGGGCGTCGTCGACGCCACCGTGGCTCGCCGCGTCGATCTCGATGACGTCGACGCTGCCGGTGCCGCCGCGCGCGAGCGCCACGCACGACTGGCAGGTGCCGCACGGGGTCGGCGTCGGGCCCTCCTCGCAGTTGAGGCAGCGGGCCAGGATGCGGGCGCTCGTGGTCTTGCCGCAGCCGCGGGGGCCGCTGAAGAGGTAGGCGTGGTTGACCCGGCCCGTGCGCAGCGCCTGCATGAGCGGCTCGGTGACGTGCTCCTGGCCGATGACGTCGGCGAAGCTCTCGGGCCGGTAGCGGCGGTACAGGGCGGTGGCCATGCACGGAACCCTAACCGTCCGGACCGACGCCGGTCTGCCCGGTGAACAGGTCCTTACGGTTGGCCGCGGGCCCGGCAATGGGGTGGTGGCTGTCGGCGGGCCGACCTAGGGTCGATGGCACTCAGGTCCGGGTGCAACGAGCGCCGTCAGCGACCGCTGGAGGAGGTCATCCATGCCCGATCCGTCACTCGTTCAGGAATGGGACGCCGCCACCCTGGTGGCCCGCTACGACGAGGTCCGCGCCCACACGGAACAGCTCGCCGCGCCGCTGTCCCCCGAGGACCAGACCGTCCAGTCCATGCCCGACGTCTCGCCGACCAAGTGGCACCGGGCGCACGTCACGTGGTTCTTCGAGACGTTCGTCCTCGCCGACCACGAGCCGTCGTTCACGCCCTACCAGGACCGCTACTGGTTCCTCTTCAACAGCTACTACGAGGGCATCGGCCCCCGGTACGCCCGGCCGAACCGCGGCCTCATCAGCCGCCCGGGCGCCCACGACGTCGGCCTCTACCGCGACAACGTCGACGCCCGCATGCGCGACCTCGTGCAGGCCCTCGACGGCGGCGCCCTCGAGAAGCTCACCTCGACCATCGAGCTCGGCTTCCACCACGAGCAGCAGCACCAGGAGCTGCTCCTCATGGACATCAAGCACGTGCTGTCGCTCAACCCGCTCCAGCCGGCCTACGCGGGCACTCCGAGCCCGCCGTCCGAGCCCGACGCGCTCGGCTGGGTCGACGTCGAGGGCGGCCTCGTCGAGATCGGCCACCGCGGCAACGGGTTCTCCTTCGACAACGAGCTGCCACTGCACCAGGCCTGGCTCGAGCCCTACCGGCTCGCCGACCGCCTCGTCACCAACGGCGAGTGGCTGCGGTTCATGGCCGACGGAGGCTACGACCGGCACGAGCTCTGGCTCTCCGACGGCTGGGGCCGGGTGCGGGCCGAGGGCTGGCGGTCGCCGTTCTACTGGACCGAGGTCGACGGCATCTGGTTCGAGCACACCCTGAGCGGCACGTGGCCGGTCAACCCGGGCCTGCCGGTCAGCCACGTCAGCCACTACGAGGCCGACGCGTACGCCACGTGGGCCGGCAAGCGCCTGCCGACGGAGGTCGAGTGGGAGCACGCCGTCGTCGCCGACGGCCAGGCGCACGCGCCGGGTGCCGACGCGTCGACCAGCGCCCAGGCGTCGAGCAGCACCGACGCGTCGGGCGGCGTGGGCCTCGCGAGCCCCGACGCGTCCGCCAACCTCGCCGACACCGTGACCTTCCACCCGCGTCCGGCGGGCCCGGCCACCGGGCACCTGCGTCAGGTGTACGGCGACTGCTGGGAGTGGACGTCCTCGGCCTACCTGTCCTACCCGGGCTACCACCCGCCGGCCGGGGCGATCGGCGAGTACAACGGCAAGTTCATGTCGGGGCAGATGGTGCTGCGCGGCGGCTGCGCCCTGACCCCACCCGGCCACGCCCGCGCCACCTACCGCAACTTCTTCCCGCCCGGGTCGCGCTGGGCGCTGTCCGGCGTCCGGCTCGCCGACGGGGGCGGGCGGTGAGCGCGCCGCACGGGCAGGGCGGGCACGAGCCCGTCGTCACCGTGGCCCTCGACCCCGACTGGGCCGCCGGCTCGCTCGTGTCCGACGTGCGCCGCGGGCTCGGCTCGCAGCCGCGGACCCTGCCGCCCAAGTGGCTCTACGACGACGCCGGGTCGACCCTCTTCGACGAGATCACCCGGCTGCCCGAGTACTACCCCACCGAGCGCGAGCGCGAGATCCTGCGCGACCACGCCACCGACATCGTCCGGGCCTGCGACGCCACCACCGTCGTCGAGCTGGGCAGCGGCACCAGCGACAAGACGCGCACCCTGCTCGACGCGTTCACCTCGGTCGGCCACCTCGAGCGGTTCGTGCCCGTCGACGTGTCCGAGCAGACCCTGCGTGACGCCGCGGCGATGCTCAGCGAGCGCTACCCGGGCCTGCGCGTCGAGGCCCTCGTCGGCGACTTCACGCTGCACCTGGGCCACCTGCCCCGTGGCGGGCGGCGCCTCGTCGCGTTCCTCGGCGGCACCATCGGCAACTTCTACGTCGAGGAGCGCGCCGCGTTCCTCGGGGCCCTCGCCGACAGCCTCGAGCCGGGCGACTGGTTCCTGCTGGGCACCGACCTCGTCAAGAGCACCGACCGGCTCATCGCCGCCTACGACGACAGCCGGGGCGTCACGGCCGCGTTCGTCACCAACTGCCTCCACGTGCTCAACCGCGAGCTCGGCGCCGACTTCGACGTCGACGCGTTCTCCTACGTACCGTTCTGGGACCCGCGCCAGGAGCGCATGGACCTCCGCCTGCGGGCCGACATGCCGCAGCGGGTCACCGTGCCGGGGGCCGACCTCGTCTTCGACCTCGCGCACGGCGAGGAGATCCGCGTCGAGATCTCGACGAAGTTCCGGCCCGAGCGGCTCGCCGACGAGCTCGGGGTCGCGGGTTTCGAGGTCGAGCGCACATGGACCGACGCCGCGGACGACTTCGCGCTGACCCTCGCCCGCCGCACCGGCTGACTCCTGTCGATCGAAAGAGCACTTCGTCCGCACCCGATCGAAAGAGCAGTTCGTCGGCACCCGATCGAAAGAGCAGTTCGTCCCCGGACCGGGAACCGGAACAGCACTGCCCCCCAGGGCGGATTCAAGTGGTCGTCGCAACGCCCGTGTGAAGGGTGTTGTCAATGGTGGATTCGGTGGTGCGGCAGGGTCG
>NZ_JBDGKB010000010.1:0-139909 GCF_057656595.1 Intrasporangium sp. Soil_C_50 | reverse complement strand
TCGTCCGCGACGACCCGGTCTGCCGACAGCGGGATCGGGGACCTCGGGGCGAACCGGGCCAGCTGCTGGTCCTGGATCGTGTGCAGTGCCGCGTAGGCCTGCAGCAGCCGGGACTCCAGTCGCGCCTTGGCCCGCTCCAGCGCCTCGACCTGCGACAACACCCGATCACCACAGACATCCAGACGCTCGTCCCGGAACGCGCCGCCGACGGCCGCGAGCTCAGCGACGCCCGGGGTGACGCCCCCAGCCGTGCGTCCGGCGCGGGCGTCGACTGGGCGCCCTCCGTCGCGGCCTATCCCTCTCGACTCCGTACCGGCCCCGGGCGCGGCGAGACCACGGCAGTCGGTGGCACCTTCGGCCGACGAACGACCCTCACGGAACACCCTGTCCGCGGCGAGGATCCGCCGGACCCGAGCGAGACGACCGCTCGCAGACCCGGCGGGCAGCGCGTCGAGATAGGGCATCGCCGCTCTCCTTCCGCCGGGTGGTCTCCTACCTCAATTAGAACACATGTTCGAATGAGATGGAAGAGTTGTCCACACGCTCAATTCCTCGACCGAGCTTGTCCCACAAGCCGATTCGGAGACGTACGTCGACGGAAGAAGGCGCGGACGTCCCGGCGAGGAGCGCGGGAGCAGCTAGGAGGCCGACACCTTCGGCCGGGACTTGCGTCGGGTCAGCAGCACGCCGACGATGCAGAGGGCACCGCCGAGGAAGGTCAGCGCCGGCGGCACCTCGTCGAGCAGCACCCCGGCGATGAGGGTCGCGATGAACGGCACGAGGAACGTCGTCAGGGTGACCGTGCCGGCATTTCCCCGCGCGAGCACGTAGGCCCACGTCGTGAAGGCGATGGCCGTCGGGAACACCCCGAGGTAGGCGATCCACAGCAGCGACGACGCGTCGCCCGTGCGCACGACGTCGACGAGCTGGCCGCTCCACGGCAGGCACGTCACGGCGCCGATGACGCACGCGATCCACGTGACCTCGGGTCCGGGCAACCGCCCGAGGAGCGGCTTCTGGGCGAGCACGCCGATGCCGTAGGTGACCGCCGCGAGGACTGCGAGCCAGACGCCGACGAGGTCGCTGGAGTCGCCGGTGGAGAACCCGCGGGCGATGACGACGACGCCCGCGAACCCGACCGCCATCCCGATGAGCAGCCACCGCGTCATGACCTCACCGAGGAACACAGTGGCGAGCAGCGCGACGATGATCGGGCCGATCTGGACGATGAGCGCCGAGGTGCCAGCGTCGATGCGTCGCTCGGCCTCGTTGAGGGCCAGGTTGTAGATGCCGAACCACGCGATGCCGCACAGCAGCAGGAGGGGCCAGTCACGCCGGGCCGGCCACGTGCGCGGCCGACGGAAGACGAGGACGGCGAGCGCCACCGACGCCACGAGGAGCCGGCCGAGCGACAACGCGCCGGCGGGCACGGAGTGGCCGAGATGGCGGATCGCGACGAAGGCGGACGCCCAGAGCACGAGCGTCAGGCTCATCGCGCCGAGGACGAGCCACCGGTTCGACGCGGGCTCGACAGACCCGTCGACCCCCGACGCCGACTCCCCCACGGCCGACTCCACCCCCAGCGACGCAGCGTCCGGGAGGACCGGTGCCGGGACGACGGTCGCGTCGACGTCGGACGGGGGCTGGTTGTCGCGGCCGGGCCGCGCTTCGAGGCTCACCCGAGAAACCTAGGCCCCGATACCGACAGCACGCCGCCCCATTTCCGGCCAGCCACCCGCAGCATCGCGCCACCTGTCGGACATCAATTCCTACCTACCGACTTCCATAAGTTATGGTTGTCCGTGTGGAAACGTGCAGTTATGTGATGCCCAGCGCCTGGGAGCGATGTCGAACGGCTCGTTGAGCCCGCCCTCACCCGTCGAGCCCCCATCACCGCACCCACGAAAGGCCCTATACATGTCCCGTCACACCCCGCGCACCGCCGTCCAGCTCGCCGACACGGCCCGACGCCTCGCCCGCCAGCAGACCCTCTGGTCCAGGCTCGTCGACTTCGACCCGGTCACCCGCTACTACGCCCGCCTCCACGCCGACGACGACCACGAGGCCTGGCTGCTGACCTGGCTGCCCGGCCAGGGCACGCCGTGGCACGACCACGGCGGCAGCTCGGGCTCGTTCGTCGTGCTCCAGGGCGTCCTCACCGAGGAGGTCGCCGGCTACCGCAGCGCCGTCGACCTCGACGACGTCCGACGCGTCACCGGCCCCGGCATCCGGCTGACCCCAGGAGACCAGAGGACCTTCGGCCGCCGCCACCTGCACCGGGTCACCAACCTCGGGCCCGACCCGGCCGTCAGCCTCCACGTCTACGCCCCGAAGCTGACGCTCATGACGAGCTACCGTGAGATCGACGGCGCGCTCGCCGTCGAGGAGGAGCAGGCGGCAGGAGTGGACTGGTGAGCACGATCGACGAGGTCCTGACGGCGGCGCGCGACCGGCTGCACCGGCTCACGCCCGAGCAGGCCGACGCCGCGGTCCGCGAGCGAGGCGCTGTCGTCGTCGACACCCGACCGGAGGCGCAACGCCGGGCCGAGGGGGAGCTGCCGGGGGCGCTCCTCGTCGAGCGGAACGTCCTCGAGTGGCGCTTCGACCCCGCCTCCGACGCGGCCCTGCCCATCGCGAGCCACGACCTCGAGGTCGTCGTGCTGTGCCAGGAGGGCTACTCCTCGAGCCTGGCCGCGGCGTCGCTGCAGGACCTCGGCATCCGCAGAGCCACCGACGTCATCGGCGGCTTCGCGGCTTGGCGCGACTGGCTCGCAGGCCAGCCGGCCGACTGAGCGCTGGTCAGTGGCCGGGGCCGACGACCATCTTGGCCCGCTCCGACTCGTGCGCCCCGCCCTTGGCCGCGAGCGTCGTGCAGGCGGCCTCGACGTCGCGGGCCAGGGTGTCGACGTGCTCGCGGCTCATCGTCTCCTTGACCAGGGCCCGCATGATCGTGACGTCCTGGGCGTCGGGCGGCATCGTGTACGCCGGCACCATCCAGCCGCGCTCGGCGGACAGCTGCCACGCGATGTCGAACTCGTTGTAGCTCTGCTCGCCGGACAGCCGGAAGGCGACGAGCGGCAGCTGTTCCTTGTCGCGACCGATGAGCTCGAACCGCCCCATCGCCTCGAGCTGGTCGCCGAGGATCCGGGCGTTCTCCTGCATGTTGCGCATGATGTACGCGTAGCCCTCCCGGCCGTACCGCACGAAGTTGTAGTACTGCGCCAGCACCATGGCCGAGCCGGTGGAGAAGTTCAGGGTGAAGGTCGAGTCGGTCTTGCCGAGGTAGTTCTCCATGAAGACCAGGTCCGGCGCCAGGTCGGCGACCTCACGGAAGACGAGCCACCCGATGCCCGGGTAGACGAGGCCGAACTTGTGCCCCGACACGTTGATCGACCGCACCTGCTCGAGTCGGAAGTCCCAGGGCGAGTCGGGGTAGAGGAACGGCCACACGAAGCCGCCGCTCGCCCCGTCGATGTGCAGCGGCACGTCGAGGCCGCGCTCCTGCTTGATCCGCACGAGCAGGTCGTTGATGCCGACGACGTCGTCCTTGTGGCCGGTGAAGGTCGTCCCGAGCACGGCCGCGACCCCGATGGTGTTCTCGTCCACGTGGGGTTCGACGTCCTCCGGTCCGATCGTGTACTTGCCGGACCGGAGCGGGACGATCCGCGGCTCGACGTCGAAGTAGCGGCAGAACTTCTCCCAGACGACGTGCACGTCGCCGCCGAAGACGAGGTTGGGTCGCTCCGTGGAGCCCCCCTCGGCCTGCCGACGCGTCCGCCAGTTCCACTTGAGCGACAGGCCGCCCAGCATGATCGCCTCCGACGAGCCCTGGGTGCGCGCGCCCGTGGTCTCGCCCGGCGCGTGGAACAGGTCGGCGAGCATCCGGATGCAGCGCTGCTCGATCTCGGCCGTGCGCGGGTACTCCGCGTGGTCGATGAAGTTTCGGTGCAGGTTCTCGGCGATGATCCGCTGCGCCTCGGGTTCCATCCACGTCGTCACGAAGGTGGCGAGGTTGCGGCCCGGGTCGCCCTCGAGGGCGAGGTCCTCGCCCACGAGGCGCATGGCGTCGACCGCGCTCATCCCCGTGGCGGGGAACTCGCGGCTCGGCACCTCCTGGGTGACGAAGCGGTTGCCGTAGAGGGCGCCGACGGCGTCGAGCTCGGACGGGGTGCTCATGCGATTCTCCTTCGCTCGGTCAGGGTCTGGACGTGTCAGGGAGGTCAGGCGTCGGCGTCGCAGCAGCCGACAGGGCGCGGCGCCACGCCGGGAGCATGAGGGCCGCGCCGAGGAGGAAGCACGCGGCGCCGAAGAAGGTGCCGGCGACGGCGATGCGGGTGTCGAGCACCTCGTCGGTGCTCGGGACGACGTAGCTCGCGAGCGCCGAGGCCATGAAGAGCACCGAGCCCAGCATGTTGACCCATGCGATCCGCCACGGGAAGGACTCGGACTCGACGCTGAGGAAGTGGCGTGAGACTGCGAGCACGGCGAAGGCGCTCGACACGAGGAAGAGGACCGACCCGTAGACGTCGGGCCGCCACACGTAGCGGTCCGACTCGGCGGCCGTCGCGTTGTGGGTCAGGGCGGCGGTGGTGCTGATGTTGAAGAACAGCGTGCCGGGGAACTGGGCGGCCGCGGCCAGCCACGCGCGGTCGTGCGGCATCCAGCCGGCCAGACGCGCCCGCACCCGCTGGCGCTGCGTCACCTCGTCGACGGCGGTCGTGCCGGGGGTCTGCGCCTGGACGAGCTGGCAGTAGGAGGCGCACGTGAAGAAGACCGACCCGACCACGTAGGTGATGTCGTCGGCCCGGCTCCCGGTGGCCGACACGTACGCCGGGACCGAGCCGACCACGAAGCACGCCGAGCCGGCCATGAAGAGCCAGGCGATCGTCGTGTTCAGGCGGTCTGGTCGCACTCGCATCCGGTTGCTCGCTCTCGACGACGGCTCGGTCGATCCACTATCGACGGATCGTCGTCGTGACGACTCACCCCCTCGGGATGACTCGGGCCGCGTCCTGCGGCTCCTCCGGCTGCGGTGGCCCAGGCGTGGGCAGGACCGCCGTGAGGACGTACGACACGACGACGGCGACGACGACCTGCGGGGTGATCCTGAGGCCGTCCGCGCCCATGAGCAGGGTCGCGAGGAGCACCGACGTGAGCGGCAGCCGGAGCATGGCGCAGCACATCGCGCCGATGCCCGTGCCGATGGCGGCCGCGAGCTCCATGCCGGGGAGGCCGCTCAACGCGATGCCGAGCACGGCGCCGATGAACATGGCCGGGAACACCGGGCCGCCCCGGAAGGCACTGAGCGAGAGCCCGTAGGCGACACCCTTGAACAGCGCGAGGAGCACGAGCACCCCGAGCGAGTAGCTCGCGGCGTTCGCGACGAGGCCGGGCAGCGCGTCCTGCCCCGAGAACAGCACCTGGCCGAACTCGTGCCCCGTGAAGCCCTGGTAGGCCGTGGCGCACAGTCCGACGAGCAGGCCGAGACCCACCGTGACCGGCAGCCGGTTGCGGTGCACGAGCGGCCGCACCGTCAACGCGAGCCAGCGGATCGCCCAGCCGAGCAGCGCGCCGAGGGCGCCGACCGGAACGGCCCACAGCAACGACGGGATGGTCGGCGCCACGGCCTGCGGCACGGTGGTCAGGGCCAGCGAGAACGTACCGAGCCCGGTCCAGGCGTCGAGCCCGACGAACACCAGCGCGCCGATGCCCGACGCCAGCAGGCCGGGCAGCGCGACGAGGCTGAGGGTCGCCCCGGCGATGCCGACCGCCTCCATGATGAGGAACGCGCCGAGCAGCGGCGAGCCGAGCAGCGTGCTGACGGCGGCGAAGCTGCCGGCGGAGGCCATGATCGTCGCGGCCATGGGCGGCGCGTCGCGTTTCGCCAGTCGCACGGTGAGGGCCGCCAACCCACCGCCGATCGCGATGAGCGGGGCTTCCGGCCCGAGCACGGCCCCGAGGCCGAGCGTCGTCAGGGCGGCGATGACGACGCCTGGGAGGTCACGGCCGGACACCGGACCGGTGCCGGTGTGGAAGCCGAGAGCCGGCGAGTGACCCGCCGTGCCCGGCAGGTGACGGATCGTCAGCCCGACGAGCAGGCCGCACAACGCGAGCCAGGGAACGGGCCACCAGGCCGGGGTGCCGGCGGCGAAGAGGTCGGACGGGAGGTCGTCGAAGAGGTAGGTCTGGATGGCACCCGCCAGCGCGAGGAACCCGTACGCCACGGCCGAGATCGGGATGCCGAGGAGCGCCGCGAGCACCAGGGCCGACAGGTAGGCGCGGGACCGGAGGATGCTCGCCGGGTCGAGCGCGCCCGGCGACCCGGGTGGCGTGGCCGCGTCAGTCACCTCGGTCTGCCTCCTCGCCCGAGGTCCCGCCCGGAGCGGGACGTACGTGCGTCCTTGCGTCCCAAGGTAGCCCCGGGTCACGGTCCGGCGCGGGCGATCGGCGCGCATCGCGCCCTACGGGTTCACGCCCCTGCTGACCGCGAATTTCCCCTTCTTGTGGTGCGATCCGGACGAATGCCGCCACGCGCCGCAGCGCGCCGCACCGCGTCGCTGAGCCGGTCGAGGTGGCCCGACCCCAGGCGCCACCGCTGCCAGTAGAGGGCGACGTCGACGTGGTCGCGGCGACCGAGGCGGACCACCTCACCGGCCGCCACGGCAGGCTCGAGCTGCGACTCGAGCAGCACGCCCCAGCCGAGCCCGGACCGCACCGCGGTGACGAAGCCGGTGCCGTCGGGCACCTCGTGGGTCGGGGGCGCGGTCGAGACGCCGTGGCGTTCGAGCACCCGCTGCTGCAGGTCGTCCTTGGCGTTGAAGCGCACGACGGGCATCGCGGACCAGTCGACGCCGCGGCCACGCGTGTAGCGCTCGACCAGCAGCGGCGACGCCGCCGGGACGTACCGCAGCGTCGCGAGGGGTTCGGTCGAACACCCCTGCACCGGAGCGGGATCCGAGGTCACCGCGGCCAGCACGTGACCGGCTCGCAGCAGCGATGCCGAGTGGTCCTGGTCCTCGACGCGCAGCCGGAGCGCGATGCCGTCCCACGTGGCCGCCTCGCGCAGCACTCCGCCGAACCACGTCGCCATCGAGTCGGCGTTGACGGCGACGCTCAGCTCGACGACACCGCCTGACGCCGGGGCCAGCTCACGGGCGACCTCGTCCTCGAGGAGGCGCTGCTGGCGGGCGAGCCGCACGAGCGACTCTCCGGCCGGAGTGGCCCGACAAGGCGTCGCCCGGACGAGTACGACCTGGCCGATCTCGTTCTCCAGCGCGCGAATCCGCTGGCTCACAGCCGACGGCGTGACGTTCAGCTGCCGCGCTGCGGCCTCGAAGGTGCCCGACTCGACGATGGCGAGGAGGGCGGCGAGCTGGTCGGACTGCAGGCGCATGAAGCCATGCTAAGGATCGTGAAGCAACTTTCGCTTCACTGTTGGCTCCTGGACACCTACCGTCGAAGCCATGACCGTCGCGCTCACCGGCTTCCTCACCATGGCGGGCCTCATCGTCGCCATCGGTGCGCAGAACGCCTACGTCCTGCGCACCGGCCTGACGCGTCGGCACGTCGGCATCGTCGTCACGGTGTGCGCGGTCTCCGACGCCGTGCTCGTGGTGCTGGGGGTCCTCGGCGTCGGACGCGTCGTCACCGACCACCCCACGGTGCTGACGTGGGTGCGCTGGCTCGGCGCGGCCTACCTCGTCGCGTTCGGCGTCCGCTCGCTGTGGAGCGCGCGCCAGCCGGCGGCCCTGCGCGCCGGCGACGACGGCCCCGGGCGGCGCGGCGTGCTCGCCACCGTCCTCGCGCTGACGTGGCTCAACCCGCACGTCTACCTCGACACCGTCCTGCTCGTCGGCTCGCTCGCCAACCAGCACGGGCCCACCGGACGCTGGTGGTTCGTCGCCGGGGCCGTCACGGCGAGCGTGGCGTGGTTCACCGGGCTCGGGTACGGCGCGCGCCTGCTCGCCCCGCTGTTCGCCCGGCCCGCGACGTGGCGCGTGCTCGACGTCGTCGTCGCGCTCGTCATGTTCGCCGTCGCGGCGACGCTCGTGCTCGCCTGAGGGCGCGTCGCGAGGTGTTCCCTGAGGCGCGCCCCGCCCCTTCTGAGGTACCCGGGGCCCCCGTCTGAGGTAGCCGGGCGCCGAAGGATACGAAGGTCGTCCGATGTGCGGCCCTACCTCAGCCGCCGAGTCTGGAGCAGTCAGCAGAACCACCCGGACCAGCAGCGAAGGACACCGATCATGAGCACGTCGCTCAACGACTACAACATCGTCCGTGCGGCCGTCGAGGCCCGCTACGCACCGCGGGCCCACGCCTCGCGCCGGCTCTCCTCCCTCGAGGTCATCCGGCGGGCGCACTCCCGCACCGACCGCGAGGTTCAGCGGGGTACGCGGACCCGGTGACGGTGGTGACCGCCACCCTCTCCCTCCACCCAAGCCTTCCCATCCTCCCGCCCGGCGCCGACCTCGGCGCCACCTCCCCCCGCCCCGGCGACATCCGCGCGGCTCTCCCGCCACTGTCGCCGGGGTACGGGATGATTCCCACCATGCCGTTCAGCACCGGCGCCCTCATCGGGAGGGACGCCGACCTGCACCACCTCTCCGACGCCGTCGGTCTGCCCGTGGACGCCTCGTCGTCGCCCACCCGGACCGGCGTCGTCGTCGTGTCCGGCGACGCCGGCATCGGCAAGTCGCGCCTCCTGGGCCAGCTGGCCGCCGATGCCGTCGACGCGGGCTGGTTCACCGCGGTCGGCCACTGCGTCGGCCTCGCCGGCGGCAACATCGCCTACCTGCCCTTCGTCGAGCTGCTCGGCGCCGTCGACGCGCGCCACCCGGAGGTCGTCGAGCACGTCCTCGCGACGCACCCCGGCCTCGCCCGCCTCCTGCCCGCCCGCACCGATGCGGCGGCACCCGACACCCCGGTGACCCTGGGTACCGATCCCGGCCAGGTCGCCGAGGGCGTCCACGCCCTCTTCACCGCGCTCGGCGAGGTCACGCCGTCGCTCCTCGTCGTCGAGGACGCGCACTGGGCCGACCACTCCTCGCGCGACCTGTTGACCGTGCTGCTGACGCGTGGGTTCTCCACCGACGTCTCGCTCGTCGTCACCTACCGCTCCGACGACCTGCACCGACGCCACCCGCTCCACGAGACGCTCGCCGTGTGGGCCCGCATCGCCGGGCTCCAACGCGTCGAGCTCGCCCCGCTGCCCGACGACGCCGTCCGTGAGATCGTCGCCCATCTCGAGGGCGCGCCCACCGACCGCGGCACCGCCGACGAGATCGCCCACCGCGCCCAGGGCAACCCGTTCTTCGCCGAGGAGCTCGTCGCGAGCGCCGCCGCGGGCCAGGCCCTGACCGGTGGGCTGAGCCGGGTGCTGCGGGCCCGCGTCGAGCAGCTCGACGACACCGCCCAGCGTGTCCTGCGCGCCATCGCCCTCAAGGGTGGGGTCTACCTCGGTCACGAGCTGCTCGCCCGCGTCGTCGACCTCCCCGACGCCGAGCTCGAGGCCGCGCTCGCGGCCGCGGTCGAGCACCACGTCCTCGAGACCCGCTGGCCCCCGGCGTACACGTTCCGGCACGCGCTCCTCGGCGAGACCGTCGCCGACTCCCTCCTGCCCGGCGAGCGGCTGCGGCTGCACCGGGCGTACGCGTCGGTGCTCGCCGAGCACCCCGGCCTGGCCCCGGCCTCCGAGCTGGCCCGGCACGCCGCCGCCGTCGGCGACCTCACCACCGCCGTCGCGGCGAGCCGGCGCGCCGCGGAGTCCGCCATGAGGATGGGCGGCCCGCAGGACGCGCTCCTGCACCTCGAGCGGGCGCTCGAGTGGCTCGAAGAGGACGACCCACAGCGCGACGAGGTCACGCTCCGGGCCTCCGAGGCGGCCGCCGTCGCCGGCGACCCCGTCCGGGCCGTCGACCTGCTCCGCGACCGGCTCGCCCACCCCGGCCGGGCCCAACGCCCCGAGCTGCGCGCCGACCTGCTCGCCGCGCTCGTCCACGTGGGTCGCAACCTCGACGTGCAGCTCGACTTCCTGGCGCTGACCGACGAGGCCCTGGCCCTCGTCGAGCCGGCGACACCCGACGAGCGTCGGGTCCGCGTGCTGTCGGCGCGGCTGCAGGCCCTCATCGACCTCGGGCTCTGGATCGACGCGTCGGGCGTCGGCGACGAGGTGTCGATGCTCGCCGAGAAGCTCGGTCTCTCCGGCCAGCTCGCCGTCGTGCGCACCATCCAGGCCCGTGTCCTCGAGGTTCAGGAGGACCTCGACGCCGTCGAGGCGCACCTGCGCGGCGTCATCGCGGGGCTCGACGTCGACGACCCGCTGCGGCTGCGCGCCCAGCACCAGCTCGCCTCTCTCGCCCATCGACGCGGCGACCTCCCCGTCGCGCTCGAGCGCTACGACGCCGGGGCCGAGCTGGCCCGCCGGATGAACCGCGAGTGGGCACCGTGGGGCCAGGAGTGCCGGATGCTCGGCGGGCTCACCGCCTACGAGCTCGGCGACTGGGACGGCGCGCTCCGGCGTCTCGAGCTCGGTGAGGCGCCCGCGCCCGAGCCCGGGGGAACGATCTTCACCGGTGCGCGGCTGCACGTCGACGCCGGCCGCGGCGAGCCGGTGGACGCCGACCTCTTCGCCCGGCTCCGACGCTGGTGGCCCTTCGACGGCCTGGCGGTCGTGCTGTCCGTCATGCCCGGCATCGACCTGCTCGGCGACGCCGGCCGCTGGGACGAGCTGGCCGACCTCGTCGAGGACGCCGTCGGGCGGCTCGACACCGTGTGGGGCGAGTACCACGCCGTGGTGCGGCTGGCCGCACTCGTCGGCGCCCAGGCTGCCACGGCGGCACCGACCGCCGACCCCGCCGTCCGCGACCGGCTGGTGGCCGCCACCGAGCGGCTCCTGGCCCGGGCCCGACGCATCGGGGGCCTGAAGCCGGCCGTCGAGCGGGCCAGCCGGCCGAAGTTCGAACGGTCCGAGAGGAGCGACCTCGAGCGCACGAGCCGCGAGACGTGGGCCTGGCTCGCGCGGGCCGAGGCCGAGGCGCTGCGGCTGCGGCGCGCCACCGACCTCGACGACCCGCCCGCCGGGGAGGACCTCGTGTCCGCCTGGCGCACCAGCGTCGCCGCGTTCGAACGCTACGGTCACGTCTTCGAGACCGCCCGGTCGCGCGCCCGGCTCGCCGCCGCGCTCCACGCCGTCGGTGACGACGCCGCGGCCCGTCACGAGGCCGCGGCCGCGCGCGAGGTGGCGCAGCGCCTCGGGGCACGCCCGCTGCTCGCCGAGCTCGACCGCGTCCTGCCGGCAACGGGCGCCGGGCGAGGGAACGGCCGGGACGCATCGGGCTCAGCGGCCCTCACGGCCCGCGAGCAGGAGGTTCTCGAGCTGCTCGCGCGCGGCCTGACCAACGGGCAGATCGGCAAGCAGCTGTTCATCAGCACCAAGACGGTCAGCGTGCACGTGTCCAACCTGCTGGCCAAGCTCGGCGCGAGCGGCCGCACCGAGGCCGCCGCCATCGCCCGACGCCGCGGGCTCGTCGGCTAGGGGCGGCCGAGGCTCAGGGCCGGGCCGGCTCGGGCAGCGCGGCGAGCAGCTCGGCGGTCGTCGTGACCTCCCCGATGCGCGGGAAGACGTGCGACACGGAGTGGTCGTGCGCGGCGGCGCTGCGGTCGCTCATCGCGTCGGACACCAGGACGACGTTGAAGCCGAGCTCGTGGGCGAAGCGCGCGGTGGACTCGACCCCGGCGCTCGTCGCGACGCCCGTGAGCACCACCTGGGTGGCTCCACGGCCACGCAGGTAGGTCTCGAGCGAGGTGCCGGTGAAGGCTCCCCACGTCCGCTTCGTCACGAGCTCGTCGTCGGGCTGCACGTCGAGCCCCTCGACGAGCTCGGCGAAGTCGGCACCGAAGGCCGGACGCGGCGCCCCCGCCTGCTGGGCGTCGGTGCGGCCCGGAGCCCCGCCGGTCACGTTGACGAGGACGACGGGCAGACCACGGGCGCGGAAGGCCGCGGCGAGGTCGCGGCTGCGGCGCACGATGTCGTCGAGGTCGTGGGCGGCCGGGCTCGCGAGGATGCCCTTCTGGAGGTCGATGACGACGAGGGCGGGGGTCTCGTCGAGGGTGCTGAGCGGCACGGGTACTCCTTCTGGTCGGGGGCGGCCGATCGCGGACAGCGACCGGTCGGCGAGGGTCACGACGAGCACGAGCGCGGCTGCCACGGCGGCGAAGCCGGCGATCTCGTGCAGGCCGTCGCTGTCGGCGGACGCGCCGAGGAAGTGCCCGGTGGCGGCCGAGGCGGCGATGGCGCCGAGGTACATGAACGTGCGCAGCAGGCCGGCCGACGCGCCGAGCCGCTCGGGGTCGGCCTGGTGGTAGACGGCGTTCTGGTTGGCGAGGTTGAGCAGTCCCTGCGGCACACCGAGCAGCAGCACCAGGACGACGAGCAGCCAGATGGCGCTGTGCCCGCCGAGCGCCAGCATGAGCACGGCGGCGACCACCTGGAGCACCCCGCCGACGACGAGCTTGCCGCGCACGGCGGCGTGACGGCCGGTCAGCGTCGACACGATGATCGCCGTGCCGAACATCGGCAGGAGCAGCAGGCCGGCCTGCGACGGCTCGAGGCCGCGGCCCTCCTCGAGCCACTGGGTGAAGCCGTAGAGCACCGAGTAGCTGACGACGGCCGTCAGCAGCATCCGCACGTAGGTGAGCCCCAGCGGACGGTTGCCGCGCACCACGCCGAGCGGGCCGAGCACGTCGCGTCGCCCGGACCGCGGGAGCGTCGACGTGTGCGGGGGCGTGCCGAGCGCCCCGGTGCCGCGTGGCAGCCGGGTCGCGCCGAGCACGAGGCACGCCAGAGACAGCGGGATGTTGACGGCGAACGTCGCGCGCCAGCCCCCGACGCCGGTGAGCAGGCCGCCCAGGGTCGGGCCGACGACGGCCACGGTCTGGTTGGCCACGGCGAGCGTCGTGAGGATGCCGTTCGGGGAGTCGCGACCGGTGCGCCGGGCCTCGCGGCGGATGAGGTGCATCGAGGCCGGGTAGCCGGCGCAGGTGCCGAGGCCGAGCACGACGCGGGCCACGACGAGCCAGCCGAGGCCGGGCGCCACCATGCCGAGCACGCCGGCCGCCCCGACCATCGCCGTGCCGACGAGGTAGGGCACGCGGGGGCCGAAACGGTCGACGAGCCGGCCGACGACGGGCTGCCCGATCGCGGTGGCGACGTAGAGCGACGAGATGAGCCAGGCCGTCCGGGAGGGCGCGGCCCCGAGGTCGCGCCCGATCGGGACGAGCGAGATGGCGATGATCGAGCTGTTGACGGGGTTGAGGACGGACCCGAGCACCATGGGTGCGACGAGCCGACGGTCGAAGCCCGACCGGTCGCGCTGGGTGCGGCGACGCCACAGATCCTTAGTAACCCTAACCATTTCTTTAGGTACACTAAGCACTTGTGACGCGCAGATCAAGTGCCGGGTCGGATGCCGAGCTCGTCCTCGCCGTCAAACGGGCGGTGAGCCGCTTCTACGCGCGGATCCGGTCGGAACGGCCGCCCGGCGACCTCGGCGACGGCGCGCTCGAGGTGCTGGCGCGCGTCGAGAAGTACGGGCCCCACACGCTCACCGAGCTCAGCGACTTCTACCGCGTCACGCCGGCGTCGATGAGCCAGTCGGTCAACCGCCTCACCTCGAGCGGCTACGCCGAGCGCGTCCGCGACCCCGCCGACGGGCGACGCGTGCTCATCGCCGCGACCGACGACGGCGCCCGGCTCTCGGTGCAGGCCCGGGGGCAGCGCGACGCCTGGATCTCGGCGCACCTCGGCGCGCTCGACGACGCCGACCGCGAGGTCCTCAGGCGCGCGAGCGAGCTGCTCCTTCGGATGGCCGACGCCCGGGAGTGAGGGCGGCGGGGCGCGACCGACGCAGCCCGGGCGTCAGCGCGACCGACACGGCGACCGACGCCACGGCCATGACGCCCATGGCGCGCGCCGCGGCGTCCGGCCCGACGCCGAGGGCGCCGGCGACCGCACCACCGAGCAGCGCGCCGACGGCCTGGCCGACCATGAGGCCGGTGCCCTGCAGGCCGAACACCTGGCCGCGCGCCTCGGCGTCGGTGTGCGTGACGAGGCGCTCCTGCAGCGGCAGGCTGGCCGAGTAGCCGGCCGATGCGACGAAGGCCAGCGCGGCCGCGAGGGGCAGCGACGGCACGACGAAGAACGCGAGGTAGGGCACGGCGAGCAGCAGGCGAAGCGGCCCGATCAGCTTGTCCCGCAGGGGGATCGACAGGAACCGGCCGACGACGACGTCGCCGATGAGCATGCCTGCCGCCGTGACGGCGAACAGGTAGCCGGCCCGCTCGCCCGCGAACGGCACGAAGAGCGCCTCGCAGCCGACGATGAGGCCGTTGGGCACCCAGAGCGTCAGGTAGATCGGGCGGACGACCCGCGAGCCGAGGAGGCGGCGGTTGACCTCGCGGGTCCGCTTCACGAGCGAGGCCCCGGCGTGGCGCGGCGGGTGGTCGGACAGCCCGAGGCGCAGCAGCAGCACCGCGACGAACAGTGCCGTCGCCGCCCCGAGGAACAGCTGCGTCGTCGTGAAGCGGATGAGCAGCAGGCCGGCGATGCCGTAGCCGACGATCTGCATGCCACCGACCGCGATGTTCATCGTCGCCCGGCCCAGGATGAAGCCGTCGGGCGGCAGGATGTCGGAGACGAGCGCCATCATGCTGCCGCCGAGCGCCGAGGTGATGAGCGGGCCGACGGCCAGCAGTACGAAGCGCCAGCCCCAGGGCAGGCCCGGGATCGCCTGGAGCAGGTCGGTGACGAGCGTCGTCGCCGTGACGAGCACGAGGGCGGTGCGCGGGCGCACGAGGTCGGACCCGGAGCCGAAGAGCGCCTGCCCGACGATCCGCATGAGCGGCGCGCCGAACATCGACAGCGCGGTGAGGACGGGCGACCCGGTGGCGGCGTAGGTGATGGTCCCGAGCGCGAGCGACGCGACGGAGTAGGCGCCGATGTTGAGGCACTGGACGAGGAAGAGGACGCGGAACTCCCGCACGGCGAACAGCTGTCGGTACGTCTGCACCGGCACACGGTGCCCGACGCTGGTGGCCCGGCGCTAATGTTTCGGGCTGAGTCGAAAGGTGGCAGTCCATGGGGACCTGGCAGATCTCGGCCGACCTGCTCGCGCGGAGCAGGTTCGTCGTCTCCCCGCGCATCGAGACGGTCGGCGCCCTCAACGACCTCGTCCGGCCGTCCGACCCCGAGGGCCGCGCCCTGGCCGCCGCGCACGGCGAGGCCTTCCGCGCCATGCTCGACGATCACCCGGTCCGCCGGGCCGTCCTCGACCACAGCTGGCGGCCGCAGTGGATCTCCGACTGGCTCTGCCTGCCGCCGACGGGCTCGACGGCGGGCGGACGCACCTTCGCCGAGGAGCTCGACGACGTGCGCGACCTCGGCGACGACCTCGTGCGCACGCGCCTCGCCGAGAGCTCCCCGATGCGTCGGCTGCCCGACGTCCTGCTCCGCGACGGCGTGACCGAGCACGCCGTCGACCTGCTCGAGTGGGTGTGGACGCACGTCCTCGCCACCGACTGGGCCCGCCGCGAGCGCATCCTGCGCGCCGACGTCGTCGCCCGCACCTCGCGCCTCGCGACCCAGGGCTGGGCCGCCGTGGTGCGCGACCTCGGCCGCGACCGCGAGTGGATCGGCGACGGGCACCTGCGGATCAACCACTACGACCTGCCCTCGCGCGTCCTGCCCGACGACGCCGACCTCTTCTTCGTCCCGGTCAACCACAAGGCGCGGTGGGTCGGCTGGCTGCTGCCGCGTCGGTACGCCGTGTACTACCCCGTCACCGGGGCGCTCGCCCGCGTCGACGCCGGCGCTCCCGACGGGCTGGAACGCCTCGTGGGCCGGTCGAGGGCCACGCTGCTCGTGGCCCTCCAGTCGCCCAGCAGCACAACGGGACTCGCTGCCAGGACGGGGCTGGCGGTCGGCTCTGTCGGCGACCACCTCAAGGTGCTCCTCGCCGCCGGCGTCGTGCTCCGACGCCGCTCGGGCCGCGAGGTCCTCTACTGGCGGACCGCCCTCGGCGACGCCCTCGTCGCCTCCGGCGCCGGGTAGTTCTCCCCATGTACGCGTGGCGGGGCCGCCTCTACGGTCGGCTCGGGCAGGAGCACCTGCCCACACCACACGGAACACAGGGGTAGTCATGTGTGAGCTCCACGAAGACCTCGGCAGCACCGGCACGACGTCAGCCTCGCCGCTCACCGACGGCGTCGGTCGACGCACGCTGATCCGCGGCGCGGGCGGCCTCCTCCTCGGTGGCGGTCTCATCGCCGCCACGGCGACCGCGGCCAGCGCCGCCACGTCGCAGAACGGCTGGCCCGCCGGCTCGACCTCGCAGATCCCGATCGTCGGCCTCACCGCCGGCGGCGTCACCTTCCCCGCCGGTGTCCGCAGCGGCCAGGTGCACACGATCCTCGCCTACGTCGCGGGCCGTTTCGACCGCGAGGTCGAGGCGCTCGTCAAGGGCTGGTGCTGGGGCCACAGCTACCGCCCGATCTCCGGCAGCACGACCCTGTCCAACCACTCGAGCGGCACCGCCATCGACTGCAACGCGCCGCGCCACCCCCTCGGCAAGTCGGGCACCTTCTCGTCGGCGCAGCGCTCGAAGATCCACGCCATCGTCGCCTCGTGCAACGGCGTCGTCCGTTGGGGCGGCGACTACTCCGGCCGCAAGGACGAGATGCACTTCGAGATCAACGTGCGCCCCGGCGACCCGCGGATCGCCCAGCTGGTCAAGCAGATCGGCGGCGGCACACCGGCCCCCGCCCCGATCGCCTGGACGACGGTCAAGCGCGGCGCCAACGGCTTCCGCACCACGGCGATCCAGCACCTGCTGCGCCAGCGCGGCTACTCGCTCTCCGTCGACGGCGTCTTCGGGGCCGGCACCGAGAGCAAGGTCAAGGCGTTCCAGTCCTCCCGCAGGCTCGTCGCCGACGGCGTCGTCGGCCCGAAGACGTGGACGGCCCTCGTCGTCACCGTGCAGAAGGGCTCGAAGGGCCATGCCGTCGTCGCCGCGCAGAAGCTGCTGACGCACCGCGGCTACAGCCTCACGGCCGACGGCGTCTTCGGCACGACGACGACGAGCAAGACGCAGGCCTACCAGCGGGCACACGGCCTCACGGCCGACGGCATCGTCGGGGCGCGCACCTGGGCCAAGCTGACCGCCTGAGAGTTCGCCGTCCGTTCACCACCACCGGGGCCGCCGCAGGACTAGCGTCACGCGTGTCGCCGTCCATCGATGGAGAAGGGCAGGGCACCATGGCAGAAGACTGGGCAGCAGACGTCAGGAAGTACTCGCCGAACGCCGACGACGCCGCGATCAAGGGCATCGTCCGACACTGTGGCATCGCGCTCCAGAAGCGCGACTCCGCTCTCGTGTCGTTCAGCGACAAGTCGGAGACCGACCGGGTCCGTGACGGCTTCATGAAGAAGAAGCTGGGCCTCACCGACTCCGACACCGACCTCGACGCCGCACTCGCCGAGGTCGGCAAGACGATGCACGCGGACCGCACGAAGAACCGCGTCACCGTCTACTACCTCCTCGCCGAGAAGTACGGGAAGCTCGACCTCTTCCGCTGAACACAGTTCGTCCGAAGCCTCTGTGGCACAATACGATCCGGCCGTGCGCCGTGGGTGATACCTGCGGCCACGGCCGGTCCTGTTCGGCCGCCCGCCGGGGCGAACGACACGTTTCGGTCACGGTCGCGGACCGGGGGTCCACAGGTCGTTTGGCCCCCCTCCGGCTGGGTACCTTGACCTGACGCCCGCGCCACCACCCCGGAAGGGGCACCCCCACATGTCGGCAGACCGCACGCTCACCGCGACCCGGCTGGAGCAGCTGGAACAGACCCTCGAGACCTTCGACGAGGCCGGCGGCCACCGCGTCCTCGGTGACGTCTTCGCCGAGCTCGACGTCGAGCACGCGCTGAGCGAGGTGGTGCTGCCCTACCTGAGGGCCGTCGGCGACCGGTGGGAGAACGGGCGGATCGGCGTCGCCCAGGAGCACTTCGCGAGCAACGTCCTGCGGTCGCGCCTGTCGCTGCTCATGCAGGACGCCGCGGAGGAGGTCACGGCCCAGCGCCCCCTCGCCGTGCTCGCCTGCCTGCCCGGCGAGCACCACGAGTTCGGGCTCATGGCCGCGGCGCTGACGCTCTCGCGCCTCGGTTGGCAGGTCTGCTACCTCGGGGCCAACACGCCGACGGCCGAGCTCTCGCTCGCGTGCCGCACCGTGCTGCCCGAGGCGGTCGTCGTGGCGGCGCTGCGACCCACCGCGTTCGCGGCCCACGCCCCCGCCCTGCGCCGGCTCGCCGAGACCGCGACCCTCTACGTCGGCGCCGCCGGAGCCTCCGCCGAGGTCGCCGACCTGTGCGACGCCAGGTGGCTCGACGGCGACCCGGTGGGGGCGGCGCGAGTCGTCGACGACGGGTACCGACGTGTCGCGCCGGGGCTCGCCGACGCGGAATCCACTGCGGTGTAGGTCTTTCGTCCTCGCGCCGGGGCGGGCTAGGCTCGCCCCTCATGAGTCCGGAAGAGACGCTCGCAGACGCCCTGAGCGGCGAGGTGGCCGACGCGGCCCCCGAGCCCCTCGCCGATGCAGCTCCTGAGCCCCTGTCCCCCGTCATCGACCGACGCGATCCCCGGGTGGCGCTCGCCGTCGCCGGCATCGCCCTGGCAGCGGTCCTCGTCGGCGGCCTCGTGGCCCTGGTGATCAGCTTCTCCGGTTGAGGGCCGCCAGCGCCACCGACCGCCCGGACCGGGCGACGAACTCCTCGAAGGCGGTGACCGTCGGGTCGTGCGCCGGGTTGCGCACCATGGCCCCGATGGTGCGGTCGGCGCGCGGGTGGTCGAGGGCGACCGGCACGACGTCGTTCTCGGGCGCGAAGGCCGGCAGCACCGCGACCCCGAGGCCCGCGGCGACCAGCCCGCGCGCCGTGTGGACGTCCTCGGCCTCGAACCCGACGCGCAGGTCGGCCCCGGCGTCGGCCCAGATCTCCTCGACGCGCCCGCGGAGGCCGAACCCGGTCTTGAGGACGATGACGTCGTCGTGGGCCAGTGCGTCGACGGTGACCGACGCGACGGACGCCGCCGGGTGCGAGCGGTGCACGGCCACGACGAGCGGCTCGTCGTAGAGCACCGTCGTCGAGACGCCCGGCTGCTCCGGCGGCGACGCGACGAGCGCGACCGTGGCGCGTCCGGCCTCGAGCTCGTCGAGGCACTTGGCGCGGGCGCCCTGCGAGAGGTCGAAGCCGACGCCGGGCCACTGGTCGCGGAACCGGCGGATCAGGGCCGGCACGACGGTCTCGCCGAGGAGCGTCTGGAAGGTCAGGGCGACGGTGCCGTGCCCCACGAGCGTCGACCGGGTGACGACGTCGACGCCGCGGTCGAGCGCGGCGACGGCGTCGCGAGCGTGCGGTAGCAAGGCCCTCCCGGCGGCGGTCAGGGCGATGCCGCGGCCGTGACGCTCGACGACGGGCGCGCCGAGCAGCGTGCCGAGGCGGGCGAGCGCGCGGCTGACCGTCGGCTGCGGCAGCCCCAGGACGGCCGCGGCGGTCGTCACCTGGCCGACCTCGGCGACGGTGACGAGGACGGGGAGCAGTGCTGCGACGGCCCGTCGGTCCACACTCATGCCTTCAGCGTATGGGTTACGTCCATGACATGCATTGGTGCTCTGCGCCGACGGCTCCTACCGTCGGGATCATGACGACGACAGTGGCCGAGGACACTTGGGACGGCCACCTGCCCGACAGCCGCGAGTACCGGCGCATCCTCGTCGGGCTCGGCGCGGCGGGCATCGCGACCTTCGCCCAGCTGTACTCACCTCAGGGCCTGCTGCCGACGCTGGCCCGAGGCCTGCGCGTCGATGCCGCGGAGGCGGCCCTGTCGGTGTCGGTCGCGACGCTCGGCGTCGCTCTCGCGGTGCTGCCCTGGTCCTGGGTCGCCGACCGGGTCGGGCGCCTGCGCGCCATGCAGCTCGCGATCATCGCCTCGACGCTGCTCGGCGTCGCGGTAGCGCTCGCCCCGAACCTGCCGACCCTGCTCGGCCTGCGGCTCGTCGAGGGGATGGCTCTCGGCGGCCTGCCCGCGCTGGCCGTCACCTACCTCCACGACGAGGTCCACGCGTCGCACACGGCGGCCGCCGCGGCCGCGTACATCTCCGGCACGACGGTGGGCGGCATGACCGGACGCCTCGTCGCCGGGCCGCTCGCCGGTGTCATCGGCTGGCGCGGCGCCCTGCTGGCCGTCGCCGTCCTGTGCGCCGTGGCGTCGGCGGTCTTCCTGCGCCTCATGCCCCGCGCCCGTGGCTGGGCCCCCAGCGGCCGGGCCACGCTGCGCGACGTCATCACCGGCGTCCGCACGAGCCTGCGCGACCCGTGGCTGCTCGCCCTCTACGCCCAGGGCGCCCTGCTCATGGGCGGCTTCGTCGCGGTCTACAACTACCTCGCCTTCCGGCTCGAAGGGCCCGAGTTCGCGCTGCCGGCGACGATCGGCTCGCTCATGTTCGCCGCGTACGCCGCGGGCACCGTCAGCTCGCGGCTCACCGGTCGCCTCGTGCCCCGGTTCGGCCGCCGCACCGTGCTCGTCGGCGGCACCGTGACGATGGGCGTCGGCGCGCTCGTGACGCTGTCCGGTGTGCTCGTGCTCGTCGTGGCCGGCCTGCTCGTGTTCACGGCGGGCTTCTTCGCCGCGCACGCCACCGCGTCGGCGTGGGTCGGCGCCCGGGCCACGACCGGTCGCGCCCAGGCGACGGCGCTCTACAACGTCGCGTACTACAGCGGCTCTGCCGTCGTCGGCTGGCTGCTCGGGTACGCGTGGTCCGGACGCGGCTGGGCCGGCGTGGTGGCGTCGGTCGTCACGCTGGCGCTCGTCGCGCTCGGTGTCGCTGTGTGCGGACGCCTCACCCGATGAGCATCGGCTCCTTCGGCAGGCGACGCACCTTGGTGCGGCGGCGGCGGCGCTCGGGGATCATCGAGCGCATCTCCTCGAGGCGGCCGAAGCAGAGCAGGCGGTCCTCGGCCTGCAGCTCGGTGCGACGGCGCGGGTTGGGGATCACCGCGGTGCCGCGGTGCAGCGTCAGCACCTGGATGTCGCGCTCGTCGAGCCCGGACTCGCTGATCGTCTTGCCGACGAGGTCCGCGCCGGTGTGCACGACGAGCTCGGCGACGCCGTAGCCCGTCGACACCGTCAGGCGCTGACGCACGTCGATCTCGGGGAAGGCCACCTGGTTGGCGATGTGGTCGATGATCGCGCCGGCGACGTCGAGCTTCGTGGCGCGCTCGATGCCCTCGAGGCCGGGCGAGGAGTTGACCTCCATGACGAGTGGCCCGTCGTTGCCCTCGAGCATGTCGACACCGGCCACACGCAGGCCCATGATCTGCGCCGAGCGCACTGCCGTCTCCTCGAACTCCTTTGTCAGCTCGACGGGTTCGACGCGGCCGCCACGGTGGACATTGGAGCGGAACTCGTCACCCTCGGCGACGCGACGCATCGCGGCGACGACGCGGTCGCCGACGACGAGCGCGCGGATGTCGCGGCCCTTGGACTCCTTGACGAAGCTCTGGATGAGGACGTTCTGCTTCGTGCTGTGCAGGGTCTCGATGATCGCCTCGGCGATCTTGATCTCCGGCGCGAGGATGACGCCGATGCCCTGCGTGCCCTCGAGCAGCTTGATGACGACCGGGGCACCGCCGACGCGCTCGATGGCGGGGCGCACGTCGGCCCGGTTGCGCACGAATGTCGTTGCCGGCATGCCGATTCCGTGACGCGAGAGGATCTGCGTGGCGCGCAGCTTGTCGCGGGCGTTGCTGATGCCGTTGGCCGTGTTCGGGGTGTAGATGTCCATCTGCTCGAACTGGCGCACGACGGCGGTGCCGAAGTACGTGATGGAGTTGCCGATGCGCGGCAGGATCGCGTCGTAGTCGGACAGTGGCCGGCCACGGAAGACGAGGTCGGGCTCGGGCCCGGACAGGTCGATCGCGAACCTCAAGGTGTTGAGCACCTTGACCTCGTGGCCGCGTGACAGGGCAGCGGTCTTGAGCCGCTGGGTGGAGTAGGCGCGCGGGGCGCGGGAGAGGATCGCAAGTTTCATGGAGGATGCCTGCAAGGATGGTCGGGTGTCCGGGCCGCCACATTCAAGCACTCTCGCCGGTTGGCGGGAATGGGTGACTCTGCCCGGGTGCGATGTCGAGTGGGTCAAGGCCAAGCTCGACACCGGCGCCCGGTCCTCGTCGATCCACGCGTTCGACGTCGCGGAGTTCGAGCGCGACGGCCGCGACTGGGTGCGGTTCTCGATCCACCCGTGGCAGCGCTCCGAGGCCGACGCCGCCGTCGTCGAGCGACCGGTGCACGACCGGCGCTCGGTGCGCTCGTCGTCGGGGCACGTGGAGGAACGGTTCATCGTCCTGCTCGATGTCGTCCTCGTCGAGCGCACCGTCACGGCCGAGGTGTCGTTGACCGACCGCGACGAGATGGGCTTCCGGATGCTCGTGGGCCGCGAGGCGCTGCGCCAGGGCTTCCTCGTCGACTCGGGGCGCTCCTACCTCGGCGGGCGACCCCCGCTCGCCGTCCGACGCAGGAACCGGGGCCGCTGATGCCACGTCCGTCGTTCGCCATCGGCGCCGTCCGCGTGCGCCCCGGCTCGACGCGGGAGGTCGGGCTGCCGATCACCCGCCTCGTCACCGGCGCCGAGGTCAGCCTGCCGGTCCGCGTGGTCCACGGCCGCACCGACGGCCCGACCGTGTGGATGACGGCGGCGATCCACGGCGACGAGGTGGTCGGCGTCGAGGTGGTTCGCCGGGTCCTCGCCTCCCTGCGCCCCCGCACCCTGGTCGGCACCGTCATCGCGGTGCCGATCGTCAACGTGCTCGGGTTCCAGACCGGCGAGCGCTACCTGCCCGACCGCCGCGACCTCAACCGGGCCTTCCCCGGCTCGGCCCGCGGGTCGTTGGCCGGGCGCATCGCCCACCTGCTCATGACCGAGGTCGTCGCCAAGGGCGATGTCGGCATCGACCTGCACACCGGCGCCGACCGGCGCAGCAACCTGCCGCAGATCCGCGCCGACCTCGACGACCCCCGCACCCTCGAGCTCTCCTCCGCCTTCGGGGCGCCCGTCGTCTACCACGCGAAGCTGCGCGACGGCTCGCTGCGGGCCGCCGCACGCGAGCGCGGGTCGACGGTGCTGCTCTACGAGGGCGGCGAGTCCTGGCGGTTCGACGAGTGGGCCATCGAGGCCGGCGTCGTCGGCGTGCGGCGGGTGCTGGCCCGGCTCGGGATGATCGACCCGGTCGACGAGCCGGAGCCCGCCCCGAGCCTCGTGTGCCGCTCGAGCGGCTGGGTGCGCGCCGCCGGCAGCGGCATCCTCCAGCTCGAGGCCACGCTCGGGCAGCGGGTGCAGCCCGGCGATCGCCTCGGCGGACTGTCCGACTCCTTCGGCCGACGCGTCCGCCTCGTGCGCGCCGACCGGCCCGGCATCGTCATCGGCCGCACCCACGCGCCGCTGCTCAACCGCGGCGACGCCATCGTCCACATCGGCGAGGTCGAGGACGACCACCCGACGCCCGACATGGCCGTCGAGCTGGCGCCCGACCCCACCGACACGCCACTCCTCCCCGACGGCGCGGCCGCTGGCTAGGCTGCGGTCATGGCTCGTCTCGTGCTCACCGTCATCGGCGACGACCGCGCCGGACTCGTCTCGGCCCTGGCCGACGTCGTCTCCGCGCACGACGGCAACTGGGAGCAGGGCCAGATGGCCGAGCTCGCCGGCAAGTTCGCCGGGATCGTCGTCGTCACCGTGCCCGACGCGCGCCGTGAGGAGCTGACCACCTCCCTCCGGGGTCTCGACGGCCTGCTCGAGGTCGCCGCCCACCCCGGCGCCGACGCGTCCGCCGACGCCACGTCCGCCGAGCCCGCACGCCGCCTGACGCTGCACCTGCTCGGCAACGACCGCCCCGGCATCGTCCGGGAGGTGTCCTCGGTGCTGAGCCGCCACGACCTCTCCATCGAGACGATCACCACCGGCACCCGCGAGGCGCCGATGGCCGGCGGCCTGCTCTTCGAGGCCCACGTCGTCGTCGAGGTGCCGGCCTCCACCGACCTCGCCGACCTGCGCGCCGACCTCGAGCGTCTCGCCACCGAGCTGCTCGTCGACCTCGACCTGCACGAGGACTGACACGACGCCTCTACGGCGGACCCACCCCGGCTGTCCGCGTTCTCGGTCATGATGTGCCCGTCATGACCCGATGGACTCCGGTGCAGGTGGCCGGGCTGGCCCCCGACGACGCGTCGCTGGCGGCAGCCCGCAGGCTCGCGCGCCCCGGGCCGTGGAGCGACACCGGCTCGACCGAGGCGCTCGTCTGGGGCAAGTGCCAGGGGTCGGGCAAGACGCCCTACCAGGTGAGCGTCGACCTTGCCGGGCCCGCGTTCCGCTGCTCGTGCCCGAGCCGCAAGTTCCCGTGCAAGCACGGGCTCGCCCTGCTCCTGCTGTGGGTCGGCGGGTCGGGGTCGGTCGCCGATGTCGAGGAGGTAGCGGGTTTCGCCCAGGAGTGGGCCGCCGAGCGGGCCGCCCGTGGCGCGGCGCGCGAGGCCCGGGCCGACGCGCGCGCCGACAAGGCCCCCGACCCCGACCCCGACGCACAGGCCAGGCGGCTCGAGGAGCGGCTCGCCCTCATGAGCGCCGGGATGGACGACTTCGCCCGCTGGCTCGGCGACCTCGTCCGCGGAGGCACCGCGACCGCGCGCCGTCAACCGCAGGCGTGGTGGGAGACCACCGCGGCCCGCCTCGTCGACGCCCAGCTGCCCGGCGTCGCCGATGACGTCCGCACCGTCGGCAGCGAGGTGGCGTGGCGCGCCGACTGGACCGAGCGGCTCCTGCTCTCGCTCGGGCGCTGGTGGACCGCCACCCGCGCCTGGGCCGGTCGCGACGCCCTCGACGCCGCCGAGCTGGGTGACCTCCGCTCCTACCTCGGCTGGTCCACCCCCACCGACACCGTCCGCGCCGGCGACGCCCTCCGCGACCGTTGGACCGTCCTCGGCGCACACCGCACCGACGACGGACGCCTCCAGCAGCAGCGCACCTGGCTGCGCGGCGCCGAGTCCGGCGAGACCGTCGTCGTGCTCGACTTCGCCGCCGGCATGCAGGCGCTCCCCGTCGCGCGGCTCGCCGGGTCGGTGCTCGAGGCCACCGTCGCGCGCTACCCCGGCCGCGGCGTCCGACGGGCCCTGTTCGTCGACGAGCCCGCACCCGTGCCCGCCGACGGCACGCTGCCCGGAGGCGTCGACATCGAGGGCGCGCACGCGTGGGCCGCGCAGGTGTGGGCCGCCAACCCCTGGACGCGGCGCGTCCCCGTGGGCCTCGCGGCCGTACGCGTCGGCGTCACGCAGGTCGTGGACGCCGACGGGCGGGGCATCGGCCTCGCGGCCGATGCCGACGTCTGGGCCCTGCTCGCGCGCACCGGCGGCCACCCCACCGACGTCTTCGGCGAGCTCGACCACGGACGCTTCCGCCCCCTCACCATCGTGCAGCGCGGCGAGGTGGTCGCGCTGTGAGCGAGCGGCCCACGGTGACAACGGACTTCGACGCGTGGTGGCGCGAGGTCGGCAACGTCGCGCTCATCGGCACGGCCCGTCGCGGTGCGCCGCCGCTCGACGTCCTCGGCGTGCGGCGACCGGACGCTGCCGCCGGCGGCCCCCGAGAGGGTGCGCTCCTCGACGCCGCGGCGCTCGGCGCGGCTGCCCTCCAGTCGGGCCGGGTGTCGCACCCTGCCGACACCCCGCCGACCGCGCCGGCGGACGTGCGCCCCGAGGCGTCGCGGCTCGCCGTGCAGCTGCTCGAGCTCGTCATGACCCAGCCGCCCGCGGGCGCCCAGCAGCGTCCGGCCCTGCTGACCCACTGGCTGCGCGCCTGCGACGCCGGTGGCCACCGCGTGCCGCACGCCCTCCTGCCGACGCTCCTCGACCTCGCCACCGCGCAGCGCTCGCTCCGACGCGTCGCGGCCCGGGTCGTCGACGAGCGCGGGCTCTGGCTCGCCGCCCTGCGCCCCGAGTGGTCGTGGGTGCTCGACGCCGCGGCCGGCGTCGACGTGTCGGCCGAGCCGGACGTCGACCCCGACGACTGGGCCCGCCTGCCCTCCGTCGAGCGCGTCCCGGTCGTCGCGTCCTTGCGGGCCCGCGACCTGGACGCCGCCCGCGCCCTCGTCGGGTCGACGTGGGCCACTGATGCGGCCCGCGACCGCCGCGCCCACCTCGAGACGTTCCGCGTCGGCCTCGGCCCCGCCGACGAGGCGCTGCTCGAACGCGCCCTCGACGACCGTTCCGCCGGGGTCAGGGAGGTCGCCACCGAGCTGCTCGACGGGCTGCCGGGCTCGGCGAGGGCGGCCCGGATGCGTGAGCGCCTCCGGCCCCTCGTGCGCACCACCGGCCTGCTGCGGCGCGGGCTCGAGGTGACGCTGCCCGACGAGCCGGACGTCTCGGGCCGGCGCGACGGGCTCGGCAAGCCGCCGCCGCGCAGGTCCGCGCGCGGCTGGTGGCTCGAGCGGATCGTCGCCGGTGCGCCCCTCGAGGTGTGGAGCGAGATCACCGGCGCCGACGCGTCCGCGACGCTCACCCGACTCGCCGACGCCGGGGCCACCGACGCCGTGGACGGGATACGCCGTGCCGTGCGGGCCCGACGCGACGCGGAGTGGGCGGCGGCCCTTCTCGAGCGCGGCTGGGACCCGACCATCGTGCCCGCCCTGCCGCGCCACCTCCGTGAGCGCGCACTGCTCGGCCGCCTCGAGGAGACGATCGCGAGGCCGGCCCATGCCGCGACCGTCATCGCGGCCGTCGAGGCGCCGTGGTCAGCGGACTTCAGCGTCGCCCTGACGTCCCGGTTGCGGGACTCGAAGTCCGCTGCGCCGATCGTCGCGATGTCGATGCCCTACCTCGTCGCCGGCCTGCACCCGGCCGCGCTCGACGCCCTGGAGCGCTGGCACCGCGCGCTCGGCGACGGCGACCGGGTCCTGGCCACCCACCTGCGCAACCTGCTCCAGTTCCACTCCGTCAAGCGATCGATCAGCGAGGCGTTCCGATGACCGACACCACCGAAGCGACGACCCCCGACGTCCTGCGCGCCCACGCCGAGGACGCCTACGCGTCCGAGCTGGTGGCGCTCGCCGCGGCCGACGACCGCCCGCGCCCGCCGAGCTGGCGGCTCTCCCCCTGGGCCGTGACCACCTACCTGCTCGGTGGCACCCTGCCCGACGGCACCGAGATCACTCCGAAGTACCTCGGGTCGCGCCGGCTCATCGAGGTCGCGGTCGCCTCGCTCGCCACCGACCGCGCGCTGCTGCTGCTCGGCGTGCCGGGCACCGCCAAGACGTGGGTCGGCGAGCACCTCGCCGCGGCGATCAGCGACGCGTCGACGCTCGTCGTGCAGGGCACCGCGGGCACGCCCGAGGAGTCGCTGCGCTACGGCTGGAACTACGCCCGGCTGCTCGCCGAGGGCCCGACGCGCGAAGCCCTCGTGCCGAGCCCGGTGATGCGCGCCATGGAGACCGGCGCCCTCGTGCGCATCGAGGAGCTGACGCGCATCCCGGCCGACGTGCAGGACTCCCTCATCACGATCCTGTCGGAGAAGACCCTGCCGGTGCCTGAGCTCGACTCCGAGGTGCAGGCCCGGCCGGGCTTCAACGTCATCGCCACGGCGAACAACCGCGACAAGGGCGTCAACGACCTCTCCTCGGCGCTCAAGCGACGCTTCAACACCGTCGTCCTGCCGCTGCCGGACACCCTCGACCAGGAGGTCGAGATCGTCCGCACCCGCGTCGCGTCGCTCGGCCGCAGCCTCCAGCTGCCCGCCGAGCTCGAGTCGCTCGCCGAGATCGAGCGGGTGGTGCAGGTGTTCCGCGAGCTGCGCTCCGGCGTCACGGCCGACCAGCGCACCACGGTGAAGTCGCCGTCGGCGACGCTCTCGACGGCCGAGGCGATCTCGGTCATGACGAACGGCCTGTCGCTGGCCGCCCACTTCGGTGACGGCGTCGTGCGGGCCGAGGACGTCGCCGCGGGGCTCGTCGGTGCGGTCGTCAAGGACCCGGTCCAGGACCGCATCGTCTGGCAGGAGTACCTCGAGACCGTCGTCAAGGACCGCCGCGAGTGGACCGACCTCTACCGCGCCTGCCGCGAGCTCGGCTGATCGGGGCCTCGCGCGCATGACCGTCGAGGTGCTCGGCATCCGCCACCACGGGCCCGGATCGGCCCGGTCGGTGGCGCGCGCCCTCGACGAGCTCGAGCCCGACTCGGTCGTCATCGAGGGGCCGCCCGAGCTCGACGCGCTCATCCCCCTCGTCCGCGACCCCGACCTCGTGCCGCCGGTCGCCGGCCTCGTCTACGCGGTCGACAACCCGCGGCGCGCGGCCTTCTACCCGTTCGCTGTGTTCTCGCCCGAGTGGGTCGCGCTGCAGTGGGCGGTGGCACGCGGGGTCGCGGTGCGGTTCGCCGACCTGCCCGCCGCGCACTTCCTCGCCGACGCGCCGGCGCCCGACGCGCCAGCGCCAGACGCCGAGGAGCCCGCCGGGCCGGCGCAAGGCGTGGTCCGCGAGCGCGTCGACCCGATCTCGACGCTGGCCCGCGCCGCCGGCTACGACGATCCCG
Source organism: Intrasporangium sp. Soil_C_50 (assembly GCF_057656595.1). NCBI lineage: Bacteria > Bacillati > Actinomycetota > Actinomycetes > Micrococcales > Intrasporangiaceae > Intrasporangium > Intrasporangium sp. Soil_C_50. The sequence continues at coordinate 111,240 of NZ_JBDGKB010000010.1, read as the reverse complement.
AGCGGTGGTGGGAGGACGCCGTCGAGCACCGACGCACCTCCTCGCTCGAGCACTTCCGGTTCCTGCTCGAGGCGATGCGCGGCGTCCGGGGCGACACGACGATCGGCGACGATGCACGTCGGGAGGCGTTCATGCGCAAAGTGATCCGCGCCGAGCTCAAGGCCGGCCGCGAGCGCGTCGCCGTCGTCTGCGGCGCCTTCCACGCGCCGATGCTCGACCCCGACACCTTCCCGCCGGCCACGCGCGACAACGCCCTGCTCGCCAAGCTGCCGAAGGCCAAGGTGGCCGCCACGTGGGCGCCGTGGACCGCCGCGCGCCTCGCGTACGCGAGCGGCTACGGCGCCGGCGTCCGCTCCCCCGGCTGGTACCAGCACCTCTTCGTCACCCCCGACGACGACGTCGTGCCCTCGTGGTTCGTCCGCGTCGCCCGCGCCCTGCGCGAGGAGGACCTCGACACCTCGACCGCGGCCGTCGTCGAGGCCACCCGCCTGGCCGACGCGCTCGCTGCGGTCCGCGGACGGCCGTCGGTCGGGCTCGCCGAGCTGACCGACGCGGCGCAGGCCGTGCTGACCGACGGCTCCGACCTGCCGCTGCGGCTCGTCGACCGGCGCATCGTCGTCGGCGAGCAGCTCGGCCGGGTGCCCGAGTCGACGCCCATGGTGCCGCTCGCGGCCGACCTGTCCCGGCAGCAGAAGTCGTTGCGGCTCAAGCCTTCTGCGTCGGTCACCACCGTGCAGCTCGACCTGCGGCGCGAGAGCCAGCTGGCGCGCTCCGTGCTCCTGCACCGGCTGCGCCTGCTCGGCGTGCCATGGGGCGAACAGGTCGACGCCGGTCGTTCCACCGGCACCTTCAAGGAGGCGTGGCAGCTCGAGTGGGACCCCGAGCTGGCCGTGTCGGTCGTCGAGGCGAGCCTCTGGGGCAACACCGTGCAGAGCGCGGCCGAGGCCAAGGTCGCCGACGAGGCCGGCAGCGCCGACGACCTCGACCGCCTCGGCACCCTCATCGAGCAGTGCCTCCTCGCCGAGCTGCCCGACGCGCTGCGTGCGGTCGTGGCGGCCCTGGCCGACCGCACGGCCCGGCAGCACGACACCCGCGCCCTGCTCGGCACCGTCGAGCCACTGGCGCGCACCTGCCGCTACGGCGACGTGCGCGGCGTCGACGTCGGCGAGGTGGAGCACGTGCTGCGCACCGTCGTCGTGCGGGCCTCGGTGGGGCTGCGGGCGGCGTGCGCCTCCCTCGACGACGACGCGGCCACGGCGATGCGGGCTGCCGTGGAGTCGGCCGACCGCGGCGTCGCCCTCCTCGACCTGCCCGACCTGCGCGAGCCGTGGCAGCGGGCCCTCGCCTCGGTGGCCGCCGACGAGAACCTCCACGGCGCCGTCGCCGGCCGTGCCAACCGCCTCCTGCTCGATGCGGGGCTCCTGGAGCGCGACGAGGCCGCCGCCCGCCTGAGCCGGCGCCTCTCGACGGGCGCGAGCGCCCCGGCGGCCGCGGCCTGGGTCGACGGGTTCCTCACCGGCGAGGCGCTGCTGCTCGTGACCGACGACACGCTGCTCGCGATCATCGACGAGTGGCTGACGCACGCACCCGACGCCGTCTTCGAGGACCTGCTGCCGCTGGTGCGGCGCACCTTCTCCCGGTACGAGAGCGCCGAGCGTCGGCTCATCGGCCAGCACCTGCGCGCGCTCGGCACCGGTGCTCGCGCGCCGGGTGCCGACGCGTCGGCGTCGGTCGACCTCGATCGTGCGGCACCCGCCGTCGCCACCGTCGCCCGGCTGCTCGGGCTCGAGGCCGGAGGCGTCCGATGACGGATTCGCTTGCGCCCGAAGCCGCCCCGACCCGTCGGGACCGGCTGACGCGGTGGCGTCTCGTCCTCGGTGGCGAGGACGCCGACGGCATCGGCGAGGCCGCGTCGCTCGACGCCGACGACGTCAAGCGCGACGAGGCCCTGCGCGAGCTGTACGACGGTCAGCGCAAGGGCGGGCTCGGCGCGTCGGCGCCACGGGTCGCGCGGTGGCTCGGCGACATCCGCGGCTACTTCCCGTCGTCGGTCGTGCAGGTCATGCAGGCTGACGCGATGGACCGACTCGGCCTGACCCAGCTGCTCCTCGAGCCCGAGCTCATGGAGGCCGTGCAGCCCGACATCAACCTCGTGTCGACGCTCGTCGGGCTCGGCCGCGTCATCCCGGAGCGGTCGCGCGCCACCGCCCGCGCCGTCGTGCGCACCGTCACCGACGAGCTCGAGGAGCGGCTGCGTCAGCGCACCGTCGAGGCCGTCACCGGCGCGCTCAACCGGGCCGCCCGCACCCGACGTCCGCGGCACTCCGACATCGACTGGAACCGCACGATCGCCGCGAACCTGCGCCACTACCAGCCCGACCTGCGCACCGTCGTGCCCGAGCGGCTCGTCGGCTATGCCCGGAGGGCGCACCGCGTCGAGCGGCAGATCATCCTCTGCATCGACCAGTCAGGGTCGATGGCCGAGTCGGTCGTGTACTCGAGCGTGTTCGGCGCCGTGCTCGCCTCGCTCCGGTCGGTCGAGACCCGGCTCGTCGTCTTCGACACCCAGGTCGTCGACCTCACCGACGAGCTCGACGACCCCGTCGACGTGCTCTTCGGCGTCCAGCTCGGCGGCGGCACCGACATCAACCGGGCCCTCGCCTACTGCGAGTCACTCATCGAGCAGCCGGCCGACACCGTCCTCGTGCTCATCAGTGATCTCTACGAGGGCGGCATCGCCGAGGAGATGGTGCGCCGCGCGTCGTCGATCGTCGCCTCGGGCGCGACGATGGTGGCCCTGCTGGCCCTCAGCGACTCGGGCAGCCCGAGCTACGACGCCGAGCACGCGGCCGCGCTCGCGGCGGTCGGCGTCCCGGCGTTCGCGTGCACCCCGGACAAGTTCCCCGAGCTCATGGCCACGGCGATCGAGAAGCGCGACATCACGGCGTGGGCGGCGGCCAACGACATCGTCACGACGCACGAGCCCGACCCACCCGCCTGACGTCCGGCTCCCGCAGCGCCGGTGAGGTGCTGCGCTCCCTCAGCATTGCTCCATCCGGTGAGCCACAGCCCGTCGCGCGACGTGGTGGCAGCATGGCGGCCATGCCGACCGACGCACGTCCCGACCTCGCTCACCTCGCGGCAGACATCGACGCCACGTGCCGGCTCCGAGGCGAGTTCACGCTCCGCTCCGGCCTCGTCGCCGATGAGTACTTCGACAAGTACCTCTTCGAGAGCGACCCCGCCCTGCTGCGGCGCGTCGCCGAGGCGATGGTGCCGCTCCTGCCCGAGGACACCGAGCTGCTCGGCGGGCTCGAGCTCGGCGGCATCCCGATCGTCACGGTGCTGAGCGGCATCACCGGGCTGCCGGCGCTCTTCGTGCGCAAGGAGGCCAAGGCGTACGGCACCCGCAAGCTCGCCGAGGGCCCGGACGTGGCCGGGCGACGCGTCACCCTCGTCGAGGACGTCGTGACGACCGGCGGCGCCGTGCGCAACGCGGCCGTGGCGCTGCGGGAGCGGGACGCGTCGGTCGGGCTCGTCGTGTGCGCCATCGACCGCAGCGAGCCCGGGGCCAACCGCCTCCACGAGGTCGAGGTGGAGACGCGTTCGGTGCTGACGCGCGCGGACCTCGACGCCGCCCGCGCGGCCGCCGCCGGCTGAGGCGAACGCGGCACGCCCGTCGTCCCGGATGACGACCACCATCGGACGGTGGACGCGTCGGGCGTGCTCAGCGTCGGACGCGCGCGGGAGTCGTGGTCGTCATCCGTGACGGTGCCGGTGCCAGAGCCGCGTCAAGGCCGCGGCGCACCGTGCACGCCGACGCGGCGAGTGACCGGCGTCAGTCGCGCGGCCGCACGAAGCAGGTGCGGCAGCGGGCCTCGTAGGAGAACGTGCCGTCGTCGGGCAGCGCCTCCGACCCGCTCTCCTCGCCCGGGGCGCCGAGCCGCTCGAGGAACGGCACGCCCGCGCGGAGGACCTGCGTGTGCGTGGCGCTGAAGTCGCGGCACACGTCGCACACGGCCCGCCGGTAGGTGACGGCGTCGGGGCCGAGCTCGAGCAGCGCCCGCACGGGCGCGAAGAGCTCGCCGCGGTGGTCGAGGTCGATGCCGGCGACCACGACGCGCGTGCCGCGGCGCAGCAGCTGGTCGACGACCTCGATGTCGGCGATGTCGAACATGTGCACCTCGTCGACCGCGACGAGGTCGAGCTCGGCGTCGAGGGCCTCGGCGAGGGCGAGCGTCTTCGTCGTCGTGAGGACGCCGCCGCTGCGGGAGGTGACGCCGGTGTCGCGGACGTGCCGCGCCGACTGGTAGACGCGGTGCTTGACGCGCGTGTACTGCAGCGGCGAGAGCAGGCGGATGAGCTCGAGGCTCTTGCCCGACTTCATCGGCCCGAGGACGACGTCGAGCGACACCTCGCTCGCGGTGCGGACGGCCTGCCTGACGTCGTCGATCGTGGTCACGGGCGGCAACGGTATCCCCCCCGCGCCGACGGCGGCCGTCAGGCCCGCCCGCGTCACGGACCGTACCCGTTCGCGCCCCGGATCGCGGCCTCGCTGCAGTCGTCGAGCACCCCGGACTTCGACAGCTGCGCCGCCAGCGCGCTCCCGCGGCCGTCCGTGCGCGCCGACGCGCCGAGCAGCCAGCAGAGCGCGACGTCGGTCGTCTGCGGCGGCGGCCCGGTGTCGACGGAGGACACCTGCGACTCCAGCTGGTCGAACCGCTCGTCCTGGTGCTGGACGAACCACGCCCAGCCCAGCAGGTTCCCGACGACGAGCAGCAGGGCCAGCCCGACGCTGAACGGCCGGCTCAGGCCACGCTCGACGCCCGCGAGCGGCGACTCCGGACCGTGCGCCGAGTACTCCGGCGGCGCCGGCGCCTGGTGGTCGACGTGCGGCGAGCCGCCGGCGTCCTGCGAGGTCGCGTCCATGACATCCCCTGTCGACGAAGCGCGCCCCTCTGCACGCCGTGCGCCGACGGTACTGCCCTGCAAAAGGGTTCGCCCGTGGAACGCGCCGACGCCTAGCGTGGCGGCGTGCCGATGCATGAGGACGAGGTCAGGGCCACCCCCGAGCTGGTGCGCCGGCTCGTCGACGACCAGTGCCCCCAGTGGGCCGACCGAGCAGTGACACCGCTGCCCGACGACCTCGAGGGAACCGACAACGTGCTGTTCCGCCTCGGCGACGACCTCGTGGTCCGGATGCCGAAGGTGGAGTACGCGTCGGGGCAGGCCGAGTCGGACGCGCGCTGGCTCCCGGGGCTCGCGCCGCACCTGCCCGCCGCGGTCCCGGTGCCGGCGCACCTCGGTCGTCCGGGCGAGGGCTACCCCTGGGCGTGGTCGGTCGTGCCATGGGTCGAGGGCACCACGCCTCCGCGCCTCGGTTCGGACGACGTCCCGCTCGCCCGCGACCTCGCGACGTTCACCCGCTCCCTGCAGGCGGTCGACGCCACCGGTGGCCCGACGAAGCCGCCCGGCCACCGCGGCACACCGCTGCGGCACGCCGACGACGCCGTCCGCAGAGGCCTCGAGCGGCTGCGTGGCCACGACGACGGCTTCGACCTCGCGGCGGCCGAGCGAGCATGGGGCGCGTGCCTCGCCGCACCGGACTGGGACCGCGAGCAGGTGTGGATCCACGGCGACCTGCAGCCCGGCAACCTCGTCGTCGACGCGGGACGGCTCGCGGCCGTCATCGACTGGGGTGCGCTCGGCGTCGGCGACCCCGCGCCCGACGTCGCCCCCGCCCTCTGGACCTTCACCGGCGCCGCTCGCGCCGCCTACCGTGACGCCATGGCCCCGGACGACGCGACGTGGGTGCGGGCCTGCGGCTGGGCCCTCGCGCCGTCGCTGACCGGCATCGGCTACTACCGGCAGACGTTCCCGCGGATGGCCGAGCACGGCCGCCGGATGGTGCGCGCCGTCATCGCCGAGCTGACCTGACCGGACGTGGCCTGACGCCGCCGTCGTGGCACGACTGTGGGGGTGGCGTGGGCCCGCTGTGGCTGGGACCGCGTGCGTGACCGCCCGACGCTGGAGGAGACCCGCCAGTCCTCGTCGAAAGGCACCACCGTGAGCACCACGACCTTCGCCACCACGCCGACCACCGACCGCCCGTGGGTCCACGAGATGGTCATCATCCACCGTGCCTTCCGCCGCGAGACGCGCCTGCTGCCGGGACTCGTCCGCGAGGTCGCCGACGGCGACGTGGAGCGGGCCCGGACCCTCGCCGAGGTGCTGCGGCTCGTCGTCGGCGGCCTCGAGATGCACCACACCGGGGAGGACGCCGTGCTGTGGCCGGCGCTGCTGGAGCGGGCCGCACCCTCCACCGGTCTCGTCGAGACGATGCAGGCCCAGCACCACGGCGTCGAGGACCACCTCGAGCGCGTCGAGCACCTGCTGCCCGCGTGGGAGGCCGACCCGACCCCCGCGCGCAGCGCCGAGCTGGCCGACGTCCTCGACCGGTTCGCGGCCGACCTCGCCGCGCACCTCGACCTCGAGGAGCGCGAGATCCTGCCGCTGTGCCTGCGGTACGTCACCGTCGCCGAGTGGGACAGCCTCGGGCAGCACGGGATGGACACCATGGCGCGGTCGCAGCTACCGATCCTCTTCGGGGCCATCCTCGAGGACTGCTCGCCGGAGGAGCGTCGGGCGATGCTCGCGAAGCTGCCCCTGCCGGCCCGCGTCCTCCTGCGCACCGTCGGCGCGCGGCAGTACCGACGCTTCGTCAGCCGCGTCCGCGAAGGCTGAGGTCCGCGGCGCCCGGGGTGGCGATGTCGGCGACGACCGCGGCCGCGAAGCGGGCCACCTCCTCCTGCGTCGCGGTCCGACCGGCCTCCCACGCGGCCGTGAACTCGTCGGGCTCCAGCCGCGCCCGGGCGGCCACCAGCCCGGCGTCCGAGGTGGCACGCGAGGGCGGGTAGTGCGGGTCCACCGCGGTCGTGTCGCCGAGCGTCGCCGCAGCGCCGAACAGGTACGCCCCGGCTGGGGCTCGCCCCGACCGCGCTGCCACGCCGGCGAGCTCCGGGACGGCGTAGCCGAGTGTCCAGGCGAGCCGCAGCGGGAACGACACCGCGAGTGACTGGCCGAGCAGCGCCGCGGCCGCGGCGTCGTCGCCGGCGACCTGTCGTGCCGTCGCGAGGGTGTTGAGCGAGGTGGCGAGGCCGAACTCGTTGCCGAGCACCCTCGCGGAGGTGACCGCCTCCTCGAGCAGTCGGGTCGCGCCCTCCGCATCGCCCGCGAGCAGGAGCGCCTGCCCGCGCCCCACCTGCACGTGCAGCCGCGCCCACGCCCGCGGGTCGGGGTGGCCGACCTGCTCGACAGCCAGGTGCTCCGCCCGGGCCTCGGCCAGGGCCAGCAGCCGCTCCCCCGCGGCCAGGTCACCGGCGAACAGCGCCCCGAGCCCACTGAGCAGGGCGGCCTCCACGACGAGGAGGGTGTCGCCGGCGCGCTCGGACAGCCGGATCGCCAGGTCGCCGAGCAGGCGCATGCCGCCGACCTCGCCGACGACGAGCATCAGCCCCATGCGGCCGACCGCTGTCCACGCCACGGCCGTCGTGGTGCCGGTGCCGTGGACGCGCTCGAGCCACTCGTGCGCCTCCCGCACGCGTCCGCGCATCGCGAAGTACGGCCAGAGGCCGCCGGCGAGGTCGGCGGCGTCGGACATCCGGCCCAGCTCGAGGAGTCGGAGCAGTCCCGACCTCAGGTTGCCGCGCTCGGCCTCGACGCGGTCGAGCACCGGTCCGATGCCGGCCGACCAGAGGCGTCGGTGCGCGTCCAGGGCCACCTCCCGGGCGTACGCGGCGTGCGCGTCGGCCGCCGGCAGCGCCAGGCCCGCAGCGTGAGCCCGCGTGACCGCGTGCTGCCGCACCGGCTCGAGGAGGCGGAAGCGCGGGACGCCGTCCGGCGAGGGCGCCGGCAGCACGAGCGCCTGCTCGACGAGGGCGGCGACCCGGGGCAGCACGTCGTCGGGCCGGCCGGTCGGGGCCGGCTCCACCGCCGGCTCCGCCGCTGGCTCGACGGAGGCGAGCCAGTCGAGCGAGAAGCCGCCGGAGAACACGGCCGTGCGCAGGAACAGGTCGCGCTGCCGGGGCTCCAGCAGGCCGATGCTGCCGTCGAGCACGGTCGCCATGCTGCGCTGCCGCTCGGGCAGGTCGCGCGGCCCCGCGACGCCCACGTCGGTGGCGCCGGCCTGCAACCGCGACAGCAGCGCGTCGGGCGGGAGCACGCGGGCCGCAGCCGCGGCCAGCTCGATGGCGAGCGGGAGCCCGTCGAGGTGGCGCGCGATGGCGGCGAGGGTCGCGGCGCTGCTGGCGTCGGCTGCGCCGCCGCGCACCTGACTACCGACCGCCGAGGCGCGGTCGAGGAACATCGCGACGGCGGGCGAGCCGGCCACGTCGGTCAGGGCATCCGTCCCGTCGTCGAGGGCCGGGAGTGCGAGCGGCGTCACCGGCACCTCCTGCTCGGCGCGGACCCGCAGCGGAGCGCGGCTCGTGGCGAGCACCGTCAGCCCGGGAGCGCGCCCGAGGAGCTCGGCCAGGCGAGGCCCGCACGCGACGACCTGCTCGAGGTTGTCGAGGACGAGCAGCACCCGACGGTCCGCGAGGTGGCCCGCGATCCGCTCCACGAGGTGCACGGTGCCGGTCGGTTCCTCCATCACCCCGAGCGCCGCCGCGACTTGCGGCAGCACGTCCTCCGGCTCCCGCACGGCCGCGAGGTCGAGCAGCCGGACCCCGCCGGGGAAGGCGTCGCCGACGCGCGTCGCGACCTCCGTGGCGAGACGCGTCTTGCCGACGCCGCCCGGCCCGGTGAGCGTGACGAACCGGGCGCCGCGCGTGGTCAAGAGCTCCGCGAGACGCGTCAGGTCCTCGTCGCGGCCGAAGAGCGGCGCGAGCCCCGACGCCACGAAGGCGTCTCCCGCCGCCGGCCGGCTCCCGAGCCCGACCGGCCCGGACGCCGCCACCGGCTCGTGGAGCCCGGACGGCTCGCCCCGGCGCGGCACCGCTGCGACGAGCTCAGCGCGTTCCGCGTCGTCGAGGTGCAGCGCGTCGGCCAGGGAACGGACGGTGTGCGGGTGCGGCCGCAGCCGCTCGCCACGCTCGAGGGCGCCGATCGCCTTGACGCTGAGGCCGGATCGATCCGACAGCTCCTCCTGCGTCAGGGACCTGACCTCGCGCAGGGCGCGGAGCCGCGCACCGAAGGCGCCGACGGCCGGGGTCCCCACCACGAGCCGACGGTAGCGTGCCGGCCAGCTGCCCACGGGCGAACGGCAGGCCTGTCTACTCGCCGGTCACCGAGGTGGCGTGGAAGGCTGCAGGGTGCGACACCACCCTTGTCGGCACCTCTGCAGCACCCGTCTGACCCCGGTCGAAGGAGCACTCGATGATCTCGCGCATCGCCATCGTGAACCGCGGCGAGGCCGCCATGCGGCTCATCCACGCGGTGCGTGACCTCAACGCCGCAGCCGGGCCGGACGGCCACCGCATCGAGACCGTCGCCCTCCACACCGAGGGCGAGCGCCGCGCGATGTTCGTCCGCGAGGCCGACCGCGCCTACGACCTCGGCCCGGCCTCCGCGCGTCCATACCTCGACTACGCCGTCCTCGAGCGCGCCCTGCGTGAGACCGGCGCCGATGCCGCGTGGGTCGGCTGGGGCTTCGTCGCGGAGCACCCGGCGTTCGCCGAGCTGTGCGACCGCATCGGCGTCACGTTCATCGGCCCGAGCGCCGAGGCGATGACCAAGCTCGGCGACAAGATCGGCAGCAAGCTCATCGCCGAGGAGGTCGGCGTGCCGGTCGCGCCGTGGAGCCGCGGCGGCGTCGACACGCTCGAGGACGCCACTGCAGCGGCCGCGCGCATCGGCTACCCGCTCATGCTCAAGGCGACCGCCGGCGGTGGTGGCCGCGGTATCCGCCGCGTCGACTCCGACGCCGACCTCACCGACGCGTACGAGCGCACCCGCGACGAGGCGCAGCGCGCCTTCGGCTCGGGCGTCGTCTTCCTCGAGAAGCTCGTCACCGGCGCCCGTCACATCGAGGTGCAGGTCATCGCCGACGGTCAGGGCACCGCGTGGGCCGTCGGCGTCCGCGACTGCTCCGTGCAGCGCCGCAACCAGAAGGTCATCGAGGAGTCGGCCTCGCCGGTGCTCAGCCCCGAGCAGGCGCAGGAGGTCAAGGACAGCGCCGAGCGGCTCGCGATCGCGGTGGGCTACGCGGGTGCCGGAACCGTCGAGTTCCTCTACCACCCGGGAGAGCGCTTCTTCGCCTTCCTCGAGGTCAACACCCGCCTGCAGGTCGAGCACCCGATCACCGAGTCGGTCACCGACACCGACCTCGTCAAGCTGCAGATCCACGTCGCGAACGGCGGACGCCTCGACGACCTCCCGCAGGGCCGGCCCACCGAGCGCGGCCACGCCGTCGAGGCCCGTCTCAACGCCGAGGACCCCGACCGCGACTTCGCGCCGAGCCCCGGCCGCATCAGCCTGCTCCAGTTCCCCGCCGGCCCCGGCATCCGCGTCGACACCGGTGTGGGAGAGGGCGACTCGATCCCCGCCGACTTCGACTCGATGATCGCCAAGATCATCGCCTACGGCCGCGACCGCGACGAGGCGCTGGCCCGCCTGCGCCGCGCCATGTCCGAGACCACCGTCGTCATCGAGGGCGGCTCGACGAACAAGTCGTTCATCCTCGACCTGCTCGACCAGCCCGAGATCATCGACGGCTCGGCCGACACCGGCTGGATCGACCGGGTCCGGGCCGAGGGCCGCCTCGTCTCGCACCGCCACTCCGGCGTCGCGCTCGTCGCGGCCGGCATCGAGGCCTACGAGGACGCCGAGGCCATCGAGCGGGCGCGCCTGTTCGAGTCCGCGCGCGGCGGCCGCCCGCAGGTGCAGCACACCGTGGGCCGGGCCATCGACCTCAAGCTGCGCGGCACCGCCTACAAGGTCACCGTCCTGCGCACCGCCTCGCACCGCTACCGGGTCACGGTCGCGGGCGGCGGCGCCGAGCACGTCGTCGACGCCGAGCTCGACCTCATCGACGAGTACGCCGGACGCATCAGCGTCGAGGGCCGCGGCCACCGCCTCGTCACGGCGACGCACGGGCCCGTGCAGCTCGTCGAGGTCGACGGCGTCACCCACCGCGTCAGCCGCGACGAGGGCGGCGTCGTCCGCTCTCCCGCGCCGGCGCTCGTCGTCGCGACGCCGGTCGCGGTCGGCGCCGAGGTCGCCGCGGGCGCCCCGGTGCTCGTGCTCGAGTCGATGAAGATGGAGACCGTCCTCGTCGCGCCCATGGCCGCCCGGGTCCGCGAGATCCTCGCGAGCGTCGGCAGCCAGGTGGAGACCGGCGCGCCGCTCGTGCGCCTCGAGCCCCTCGAGGACGCCGACGAGGTGGCCGAGGCCGGCCCCGCGGCCGAGGAGTCGGTCGACCTCGACCTGCCCGAGCCGACCACGGGCACCGCCACCGCGCAGCAGCGCGCGGCCCGCGGCCTGGCCGACCTTTCGGCCACCGTCCTCGGCTTCGACGGCGGCGCCGACGGCGGCGACCGCGGCACCCTCGCGGCCTACCTCGCCGCCCGGGACGAGCTCGCCGCCGGGGGCACGCGGGGCGACGAGCCGCTCACCGAGGAGATCGCGATCCTCGACCTCATCAGCGACTTCGCCGAGCTGAGCCGCAACCGCCCGGCGCTCGAGGAGCGCCACACCGAGCTGCTCGTGCACAGCCCGAAGGAGTTCTTCCACACCTACCTGCAGAGCCTCGACCCCGACCGGGCCGGCCTGCCGACCGACTTCCGCGACAAGCTCGCCCGCGTCCTGCGCCACTACGGCGTCACCGACTTCGAGCGCACCCCCGAGCTCGAGGAGGCGGTCTTCCGCATCTTCCTGTCGCAGCAGCGCTCGGCCCCCGAGGTAGCCTTCGCGACGTCGGTCCTGCAGCGCTGGCTCGCCGAGCCGGTGCCGGCGGCCCCGCTCGACGCGTCGGCCCGTGACGCGCTCGACCGCCTCGTCGTCGCCACGCAGCTGCGCTTCCCGGTCATCGGCGACCTCGCCCGCAGCGTCCGGTTCCGCTGGTTCGACCAGCCGCTCGTCGACGAGGGCCGCGCCAGCGTGCTCGCCGGGGTCCGCGACAAGGTGGCCGCGCTCGCGGCCGACAGCGACGCCGCCGACCACGCCCTGCGCGTCGACGAGCTCGCGGCGATCCCCGAGCAGATCGTGCGCTTCCTCGCCGAGCGGCTGTACGCGTCGGCCGAGACCCCCGAGGGCATCCAGCAGCACGAGCCGATGCTCGAGGTGCTCATCAAGCGCCACTACCGTGGCCACGAGCTGCACGCGCTGCGCACCTTCACCGAGGGCGGCCGCCCGTTCGCGACGGCCGACTACACCCTCGACGAGCGGCACACCCACCTGACCTCGAGCATCGGGGCCGTCGACGAGCTCGTGCCCGGCAGCGCCCTCGACACCGCGGTGTCGGCCGACGTCTGGGCCCGCACCGAGGGCAGCCACTCGGTCGTCGACCTCTACCTGCGCTGGCCCGACGAGCCGGAGTCGCCCGACGAGGCGAGCGACCGGCTGGCGGCGCTGCTCCAGGAGCTGCCGTTCGCCCAGGACACCCGACGCGTCGCCGTGGCGGTCAGCGCCGGCGTCGAGCGGCACGTCGACTACTTCACCTTCCGCCCGGTCGAGGGCCGCCTCGTCGAGGACCGGCTCGTCCGCGGCGTCCACCCGATGGTCGGCCGCCGCCTCAACCTGTGGCGCCTCACCGCGTTCGACGTGACGCGTCTCGAGGCCCCCGACGACGTCCTGCTCTACGAGTGCGTCGCCAAGGACAACCCCGAGGACCGACGCCTCGTCGCCCTCGCCCAGGTGCGCCAGATCGTCGTCGTGCGCGACGAGCACGGCCAGGTGTCGGGCCTGCCGCACGTCGAGCGCGCCATCGCCAACTGCCTCGAGGCCATCCGCCGGGTCCGGGCGAGCCGCGGCCCGGGCGGCTCACGCCTCGACATGAACCACGTGTGGGTGCAGATCTGGCCGACGATCGAGGCCGACCTCGGCCAGCTGACGGCGCTGCGCGGCAAGATCGCCCCGCTGACCGCCGGTGCCGGCATCGAGGAGGTCCTCGTCCAGGCCGATGTCGCGACGGCGCCGGACCAGAAGCCGGCCCCCATCGCCGGGCGCTTCTTCTACCAGCCGGGCTCGGGCGTCGAGGCGTCCGTCGGCGCCCCGCCCACCGAGCCGCTCGCGCCGCTCGACGACTACGCGTCGAAGGTGGTGCGCGCCCGACGCCGCGGCCTCGTCTACCCGTACGAGCTGCAGTCCATGATCGCCGGGCAGGGGGGCACCGTCCTCGAGCACGACCTCGACGACACCGGCGCCCTCGTGCCGGTCGACCGCCCGGTCGGGCTCAACAAGGCCGGCATCATCGTCGCCGTCGTCACGACGCCGACGCAGCGGCACCCGCAGGGCGTGACGCGCGTCGTGCTCTCCGGTGACCCGCTGCGCTCCCTCGGCTCGGTCGCCGAGGCCGAGTGCGCGCGCATCATCGCCGCCATCGACCTCGCCGAGCGGATGCACGTGCCGCTCGAGTGGTACTCGCTCTCGGCCGGCGCCCGCATCTCGATGGACTCCGGCACCGAGAACATGGACTGGGTGGCGCGCGCGCTCAAGCGGATCATCGAGTTCACCCAGGCGGGCGGCGAGATCAACATCGTCGTCGCCGGCATCAACGTCGGCGCCCAGCCGTACTGGAACGCCGAGGCGACGATGCTCATGCACACCAAGGGCATCCTCGTCATGACGCCCGACAGCGCCATGGTGCTCACCGGCAAGCAGTCGCTCGACTTCTCGGGTGGCGTCAGCGCCGAGGACAACTTCGGCATCGGCGGCTACGACCGCGTCATGGGTCCCAACGGCCAGGCGCAGTACTGGGCCAAGGACCTCGTCGGCGCGCGCGCCATCCTCATGGCGCACTACGACCACGCGTACGTGGCGCCCGGAGAGTCCGGTCCCCGACGCGTCCCGACGAGCGACCCGTCGCACCGCGACGTCACGCTCTACCCGCACGACCTGCCGGAGTCGGGGTTCAAGACCGTCGGCGACATCTTCTCCGCGGTCACCAACCCCGACCGCAAGAAGCCGTTCGACATCCGCACGCTGATGCGCGCCGTCAGCGACCAGGACCACGAGCCGCTCGAGCGCTGGGCCGGCATGGCCGACGCCGAGACCGCGGTCGTGCAGGACGCCCACCTCGGCGGCATCCCGGTGACGCTCATCGGCATCGAGTCCAAGCCGGTGCCGCGGCGCGGGTTCCCGCCCACCGACGGGCCCGACACCTACACGGCCGGCACGCTGTTCCCGCGGTCGAGCAAGAAGGTGGCTCGCGCCATCAACGCCGCGAGCGGCAACCGCCCGGTCGTCGTGCTCGCCAACCTGTCCGGCTTCGACGGCTCGCCGGAGTCGATGCGCAGCCTCCAGCTCGAGTACGGCGCCGAGATCGGCCGCGCCATCGTCAACTTCGAGGGCCCGATCGTCTTCACCGTCGTGTCCCGGTACCACGGTGGCGCGTTCGTCGTGTTCTCCAAGACGCTCAACCCGCGGATGACGGTCCTCGCCGTCGACGGCTCGTTCGCCTCGGTGCTCGGCGGGGCGCCGGCCGCGGCCGTCGTATTCTCGCGCGACGTCGACGCGCGCACGTCCGCCGACCCGCGCGTCGCACAGCTGCAGGAGCAGGTCGCGGCCGCGTCGGGCGTCGAGCGGGCGCGCCTGGCCACCGAGCTCGCCGAGGTGCGCAGCTCGGTCCGGGCCGAGAAGCTCGGCCAGGTGGCCTCGGAGTTCGACGGCGTGCACAGCATCCAGCGCGCCGTCACCGTCGGGTCGGTCGACGAGGTCGTCGCACCGCACGACATCAGGCCGCGGATCATCTCCGCGGTCGAGGCGGGCCTGGACGGCTAGGCCGAACGCTCTGCATTGCTCCACCGGACGGGCCACGCCGGCACGACCGGCGGCTGGCTCACGACGTGGAGCAATGCAGAGCGGGCTCGATCAGGCCGCGGCGTACGGGTAGTCGGTGTAGCCCTCGGCGCCGCCGCCGTAGAACGTCTGCGGGTTCGGCTCGTTGAGCGGCAGTCCCTCGCGCCAGCGTCGGGCGAGGTCGGGGTTGGCCAGGAACGGGCGGCCGACGGCGACGAGGTCGGCGTCGTCGCGGGCGAGCACGTCCTCGACCTCCTCGAGGTCGGTGACGGCGCTGAAGCCGGTGTTGACGACGACCGGGCCGCCGAACCGCTGGCGCAGGTCGCGGACGAGGTCGGAGGCCGGGTCGGCCAGCACGCTGAGGTAGGCCAGGCCGAGCGGCGCGATGGCGTCGACGAGGTACCCGTAGGTGGCGGCGACGTCGGCGGCGTCCTCCTCGAGGACGCCCTGGATGTTGTGCGCCGGCGAGATGCGGATGCCGACGCGGTCGGCGCCGATGGCCTCGGCGACCGCACGGGCGACCTCGACGACGAGGCGGGCGCGGTTCTCCGGCGAGCCGCCGTACGCGTCGGTGCGGGTGTTGCTCGACGGCGCGAGGAACTGGTGCAGCAGGTAGCCGTTGGCGGCGTGGATCTCGACGCCGTCGAGGCCGGCCGCGCGGGCCTGGCGGGCGGCGTGCACGAAGTCGGCGACGATGCCGGGCACCTCGTCGGTCTCGAGGGCACGGGGCACCGGGTGCGGCTCCTGGCCGTTCGCCGTCACCATCTGCCCGGGCGCGGCGATGGCGCTCGGCGCGACGGACTCGAGGCCGTTCTTGTTCTCCGGGTGGGCGATCCGGCCGGCGTGCATGAGCTGGACGACGACGCGACCGCCCTCCTCGTGGACGGCGTCGGCGACGCGGCGCCAGCCGGCGACCTGCTCGTCGCTGTGGATGCCGGGGGTGTCGAGGTAGCCCTGGCCGACGGCGGAGGGCTGAGTGCCCTCGGTGACGATGAGGCCGGCGGACGCGCGCTGGCGGTAGTACTCGACGTTGAGGTCGGTGGGCACGCCGCCGGCACCCGCGCGGTTGCGCGTCAGCGGCGCCATGACGAACCGCTGGGGCAGGTCGAAGGCTCCGACCCGGATGCTCTCGAAGGCACGCGACATGGGGACAGCTCCTCGTTCGTTGACATTTCGACGATCGGTACGGTCGTGGGCAACGACGCGGCGCCGCCGGAACATTCCCGACACGCCGGGCGCAGTGGCGGGCGTCACGGACGGGGCGGACGGGGGCGGACGGGGGCGGACGGCGGCGGACGGGGGCGGACGGCGGCGCGGTGAGGCCCCGGCTCAGCCCGGGACGACGGCCAGCGCGACGACGCCGGTGAACGCCGCCCACAGCGCCAGGCCGGCCACGTTGACCCACGGGTGGTAGGTGACGGCGGCGACGACCTCGCGCAGGAAGGCGCTCGGCAGGAAGTACCAGGCGGTGGGGGCCGGGGTCAGGTCGGCGTCGATGCCGAGCCGACGGGTGAGGAGCGCGGCACGGCCGGCGTGGTAGTTCGACGTCACGACGCGCACGGGGCCCTGCACGCCGCGCTCGGCGAGCAGGCGCAGCGAGAGGACGAGGTTCTCCTCGGTCGTCGTGGCCCGGTCCTCGACGAGGATGCCGGCCGGGTCGACACCACGGTCGGCGAGGTAGGTCGTCATCGCGGCGCCCTCGGACATCGGCTCGTCCTCGCCCTGGCCCCCGGAGGGGACGAGCACCGGGCACCGGCCGCGGGCCTGCTCGGCGCGCAGCACGGACACCGCTGCATCGAGCCGGTTCGCGAGCAGACGGGGGATCTGCCCGTCCACGAGCCCGGACCCCAGCACGACGACGGCCGCCGGCGCGGCGCGCGGCCTGCGGCGCAGGTAGACGACGCAGTAGAGGAGGTAGCTGAGCATGACGAGGGCCGGGTAGCCGGGCAGGAGCAGGACGACCACGCCGAGCACCGCGAGCGGGCCGGCCCCCGGTCCGGGCGCGGAGCCGAACCACAGCAGGGCCACCCCGACCAGCGTCGCCCCCGTCATCGCGGCCCCGAGGAGGAAGGCGAGCAGGTTGCCGAGCGTGCGCCCCTCCCGCCGGACCATCCGCACCCCGTTGACGAGGAGGACCCCGCCGACGCCGAGGGCGAGCACCCAGGGCAGGGCCAGGACGACGACGTCACTGCGGTGCGTGCCGTCGAGGAGCGCGTCGAGGCGCTCGAGGACCAGGGCAGCAGCGGCCCAGGCGACGACCGTCAGGGCGACCCCGACCCGCCACCGGCGCGGCTCACGGCGCCTCCACGAGAGGGCGAGGACCAGCGCCACGAGGGCGACGAGCACGCCGGCGACGTCGAGAGGGACCCTCACGCCGTCGGACCCCATGCCGCGAGGTCGCTGCCGCCTCGGGCCCGGTCCGTCATGCCCCAACCCTACGGGCGACCGGTGGGCGAGACACAGCGGCCGATCGCCGCACCGGTCGGGGCCCGGCGGGCAGGATGGCGACGTGACGACGTCGTTGCCGGTGGTGGACGTGGTCGACGGTGTGGCGACGGTGCGCCTCGAGCGCCCGGACGCCGGCAACGCCCTCGACCTGCCGACCGCGCTCGCCCTGCGCGCGGCGGTGGCGCGACTCGCGGAGCTCGCGCACGCCGTCGGGCCGGACGCGCTGCGGTGCGTCGTGCTCCGCTCGACCGGCCGCGTCTTCTGCGCCGGCGGCGACGTCCGGGCCATGGCCGACGCGCCCGACCGGTCGGCGTTCGTCGCCGAGCTCGCCGGGGTGCTGCACGAGGCGCTGACCGGCCTGCGGACGCTGCCGGTACCGGTCGTCGCGGCGGTCCAGGGGCCGGCCGCCGGGGCCGGACTCGGTCTCGTGCTCGCCGCCGACGTGGTCGTGGCCTCGGAGCGGGCCACGTTCCTCGCCGCCTACGGCGCGGTGGGGCTCTCGCCCGACTGCGGCGTGTCGGCGCTGCTGCCGCTCGTCGTCGGCCCGCGAAGGGCCGCACTGCTCCTGCTCACCGGGCTGCGCATCGACGCGTCCACGGCGCTCGAGTGGGGGCTGGTCGGGCAGGTCTGTGCCGCCGACGATCTCGACGCCGGCGTCGAGTCCGTCGTGGCCGGGATCGTCGCCCAGCCCGCGATGGCCGTCGGCGAGGCGGCCCGCCTGCTCCGTGCCGCGCCCGACCGTCCGTACGCGGAGCAGCTGGCCGACGAGGCCGCGACGATCGGCCGCCTGTCGACGACCCCCGACGCCGACCGCCTGCTGCAGGCCTTCGGCGGCGACGCGTCAGGCCCCCACGACCACCCCACCGGGAACGCCGAGCCCACCGAGCCCACCGAGCCCAAGGAGCGCCCGTGAGCGTCACCACCTCGAGCACCGTCGACGACGTCGTGCGCCGCAGCGCCGCACGTCACCCCCACCGCACCGCCCTCGTCTTCGCCGACCGGACGTGGACGTACGCCGAGCTCGACGCGGCGGTGACGCGGGCCGCGGCGCACCTGCTGGCGCTCGGCCTCGCCCGAGGTGACCGGGTCGCGACCGTCGGGGTCAACTCCGACGCCTACCTGCTCGCCTTCCTCGGGTGCGCCCGTGCGGGGCTCGTCCACGTGCCCATCAACTACGCACTGACCGGGCCGGAGCTGCGCTACCTCCTGCGAGACTGCGGTGCACGGGTCGCGCTCGTCGACACCGGCCTGCGCGACGGCGTCGAGTCCGTCCGCGGCGACACGGCGATCGAGCAGGTGCTCGTCCTGCACGGCACCGGCGACGCCGTGCTCGATGCGTGGCGCGCCGGCGAGGTGCCCGAGCTCACCGTCCAGCGCGCCGACACCGACCTCGTGCAGCTGCTCTACACCTCGGGCACGACGAGCCTGCCCAAGGGCGCGATGATGACCCACCGGGCCCTCGTCCACGAGTACGTGTCGAGCATCGTCGGGCTCGACCTGCGCGAGGACGACGCGCCGCTGCACTCGATGCCGCTCTACCACTCGGCGCAGATGCACGTGTTCCTCCTGCCCTACCTCGCCGTCGGCGCGACCAACCACCTGCTGCCACGGCCGGACGTCGCGGAGATCCTGCGCCAGGTGGCGGCCCACGGGACCGGGTCGCTCTTCCTCGCCCCGACGGTCTGGGTGCCGCTGTCGAACCACCCCGACCTCGCGACCGCCGACCTGTCGTCGCTGCGCAAGGCCTACTACGGCGCGTCGATCATGCCCGGCCCGGTGCGCGACCGGCTCCGGGAGCGGCTGCCCGGGCTCGGCTTCTGGAACTGCTTCGGGCAGTCGGAGATCGGGCCGCTCGCGACGGTGCTGCGCCCGGAGGAGCACGACGAGCGCCCCGACGCGGCGGGCCGGACCGTGCTGTTCGTCGAGGCGCGGGTCGTCGACCCGGAGGGCCGCGACGTCGAGGTCGACGAGCCGGGCGAGCTGCTCTACCGCTCGCCGCAGCTGTGCACCGGCTACTGGGACAAGCCCGAGGCCACCGAGGAGGCCTTCCGCGACGGGTGGTTCCACTCCGGCGACCTCGTGCGTCGCGACGCGTCGGGCTACCTGACGGTGGTCGATCGGATCAAGGACGTCATCAACACCGGCGGCGTCATGGTCGCCTCCCGCGAGGTCGAGGACGCGCTCTACACGCACCCGGCCGTGGCGGAGGTGGCCGTCATCGCGACTCCCGACGAGCGCTGGATCGAGGCGATCACCGCGGTCGTCGTCGTCCGGGACGGCCACGAGGTGACGGCAGAGCAGCTCGTGGAGCACGCCCGCGGCTCGCTCGCCGGCTTCAAGCTGCCGAAACGCGTCCACTTCGTCGACGAGCTGCCCCGCAACCAGAGCGGCAAGCTGCTCAAGCGGGTCCTCCGCGACGACCTCGCCGAGGGGTAGCCCGAGGCACTGTCGACAGACGGCGCTGCGCTCCGACACGGGCTCGGGCGGCCACCGCAACGGCACGCACTCGGTGGACCGTCGCGGTCGGCGCTCTGACGCATCTCGTCGGCGACATGGCCACCGTGCAGGGGTGCCCGCTGTTCTGGCCGTTCCACCGGCACCGCTACAACTACGCCTCGCTCAGCACCGACCACGCCACGGAGCGCTTCCTCGTCGGGCCGGCGCTCTTCCTCGCCGCCGCCTGGCTGACCTTCTCGCTCGCCGGCGGCGTCGAGGTGCTGCTCCCGTCCATCGACGCGACGCTGGAGCTCGTCGGGGTCGGGTCGGCCGGCCACTGAGCCCGAGGTGCGATCGGCCTCAGTGGCTCGCGTCGGCGGCCTCGAGGTGCACGGCGAGGGCGTCGAGCGCGGTCGGCTCACACCCGGCGGCCCACGCCTCGTACGCGGACTCGCGGGCGGCGTCGTGCGCGTCGGGCTTGAGGGCGGCGATGACCGATGCCACCGCCTTGGCCTCGGCGCACTCGTCGTGCAGCCGCAACGTCGCCGGGTCGGGGTAGGCGGCGTCGGGGTCCAGGCCCCGGTCGCAGGCGGCGTCGAGGCGGCGTTCGAGCTCCCAGAGCCCGACGAGCTCGTCCATGCCGGGCCCGGCGGTCAGCCCGCCCCGCGCGACGTCGAGCGCGGTGCGGTCGTGGACGCCGGCCACCCCGCACGCGAGCCGCGCAGCCGCGAAGGCGAAGCGACGGGCGCCTCCGGCGGTCGCGGCACCGATGCGTGCGGTCAGCGCGGGCGCGACGGACTCGAGGCGATACGCCGGCACGGCGCCTCCCGGGGCGGACGGTGGGTCTGCGGACGACCCGGTACGTACCCGTTCGGGAGGGCCGGGCGTCACCCGGCCACGGTGGGCACCGTGGCACCCGGGCCACGGGAGCCCCGCCGGGAATACCCGTAGATCCACGGATGCGGCGCCGGCCCGCCGGCCCGTAGCGTCGAAAGACGGTCGCTGCGACAGCAGGGGGCGACATGAATGATGACCTGGTCCGCGCGGTGTACGAACGGTCGTACCGGCGCCTCGTGGCTCACTGCACCGCACTGTCGGGCAGCCGCTCCGAAGCCGAGGACATCGTGCAGCAGGCCTTCCTCGTCGCCGTCACCCACCGGGGCGACTTCGCCGAGGCCGCCGACAAGGAGGCCTGGCTCCGCGCGGTCACGCTGACGCTGCTGCGCCACCGCTGGCTCCGGGCCCGCGTCGTCGGGCGGGGCCGACCGGCCTTGCGGTCCGAGCCGAGCATCGACCTCGGCCCTGGGGTGCCCGAGGAGCACGCCGCCGTCGTCTACGCGCTGAGCCGGCTCAGCCTGCCGGTGCGCCTCGCCGTCGTCCTGCGGCACCTCGACGGCCTGGCCGTTGCCGAGATCGCCCGCGAGCTCGCCATCTCGGAGGGCACGGTCCGGGCGCGCCTGGCCCGGGCCCACAGCGAGATGGCCGCACACCTGAGCGACTTCGAGGCGGCGGCCCGTGTCTGACCTGACCGCTCTGGCGCGGGACACCGAGCGGTTCCTCGACCCGCCGCCCTTCGACGACATGATCGCGGCTCGGCGTCGCGCTCGCCGGCGAAGAGCGGTCCACGTCGTGGGGGCAGCAGTCACTGCCGTGCTCGCCTGCGTGCTCGGTGTCACGGCCCTCTCCCGGATGTCGGCGGCGCCGCTCGCGTCGGAGGACCTCTCGCGGCTCCTGCCCGCCTGGACCGCCGACGAGGTCCTCGGGAGCCCGGACGCCTTCGTCGTCACCCAGCTCCAGTCCCGCACGCGGTCGTCGACGGTCCTTCGGGTGTGGAAGCGCTGCGCGGCACCCCGGCCCGACCACGACTGCCTCGGGCGCGAGGCCATCGCCGTCTCCGACGAGGCCGGCCACCGCTTCGTCACGCTCGGAGCCGTGACCGGCTCCGCCCAGCAGCAGGACCTGGGCGACGACGGCCTGATCCGCGAGGTGGGTGCCGGAGTCTGGTACTGGGCGCACCAGCACCCCGGCCCCTACCTCGTCTCGGCGACCATGACCCAGCCGGTGGAGCTGGCGTTCAGGGAACGCCCCGTCAGCTACGGCTTCGGGGTGTCCAGCATCGAGTGTCCCGACCGGGTCGGCCTGTGCACGCTCGACCCGAACGCGCGCACCGTCGAGCGGCTCGTGCGTCCTGACCTGGCGGACACCCGGTGGGCCACCCCCACGGCCGATGGGTGCGGACTGTGGGCGCTGGCCGGCATCGGCGGCAACCTGCGCCTCGTCATCCAGCAGCGCGACGGCTCGTTCGCCACCGCCGACATCCCGGACGACGGCGCCCCTGCAGTCATGGCGGAGGGCGGGTCCGAGTGCGAGGTCGCCTACTACCAGAGCGTCGCCGCGGACCGGTACGAGCTCGTCGTCAGCCTCGACCAGGGCAGGACCTGGCAGAACCGCCAGGTGCCGCTGCCGCAGGTGTCCGGGTACGTCGAGGGCCGGCCCCGACTCAGGGTCCTGATCCCCCCGCAGTGGGAGGACCTGCCGCGATCCGCTCGCACGCTCGACCCGCCCGGGCCGCTCCAGCCCCTGTGACTCAGGACTGGGTCCGCAGGTACCGACCGAAGTGCGGGACGGTGAAGGCGATGAGGCCCCGTTCGCCGGAGTAGATGAGGCCCTTCTTGATGAGCGAGTCGCGGGCCGGGGACAGTGACTGCGGCTTGCGGCCGAGCACATCGGCCACGGCAGAGGTCGGTACCGCCTCGCGCTCCTCGGGGTGCGGATCCTCGTGCAGCGCAGCAGGTTCCGTGAGCGCGGCGTCGGCCATGGCCCGGAGGTATTCGCGCTCGGCCGGGGTGGCACGTTCGAAGCGCGATCCGAAGAACCCGACGGCGAGCTCGCTCTCGGCCTCCGGCACGGCGACCCGGATGTCCTGGGCGGTCACGGGCGAGGTGGGCGCGACGTCCCACACGACCTTGCCGTATGCCTGGATGAAGTACGGGTAGCCCGCGGTCACGGCGTACATCTCGTCGAGGGCGTCGGGCGTGAACGCGCAGCCCTCCTCGGCGGCCGGCCCGACGAGCGCGTGGTCGGCGGCCTCGCGCGGCAGCCGGTCGATCCGCGAGTAGCGGAACAACCGCTCGGAGTACGACTTCGACGCCGAGAGCACGGCCGGCAGGTGCGGCAGGCCCGCACCGACGACGATGACCGGCAGGCCCGACTGGGAGATCTCGTGGCACGCCGCGCACAGCGCCGAGACGTCGTCGGGATCGAGGTCCTGCATCTCGTCGATGAAGAAGGCGATGCCCTTGCCGACGTCGGCCGCGAGACCGCCGATGTCGGTGAACAGCTCGACGAGGTCGATCTCGATGTCCCCGCTGTCGGCCCGCCCCGAGACGGTGGGCACGTCGATGCCCGGCTGCCACCGGTCACGCAGCTTCGCGCCGGTCGGGTTGTCGCGCAGCGCGAAGGCCTTGATGGTGCCCAGCACCTGGTCGACGTCCTCGCCGCGGGGGTGCGCCAGCTCGCGGACGGCCTGGTGGGCGGCCGCCGCCAGGGGCCGGCGCAGCCGCTGGTCGGGGCGCGCCTCGAACTTGCCGGTGCCCCAGTCGGCCCGCACGGCCGAGGAGCGGAGGGCGTTGAGCAGCACGGTCTTGCCGACGCCACGCAGCCCGGTCAGCACGATGGATCGCTCGGAGCGCCCGCGGGCGATGCGCTCGAGGACGACGTCGAAGGTGCGCAGCTGCTCGTCGCGTCCGGCGAGCTCGGGCGGACGCTGGCCCGCGCCCGGTGCGTACGGGTTCGTGATCGGGTCCACGATCGGAGGCTATACGCGTCTCTACGGAAGACCGGAGACATCCGCATACGGGGCGAGAGCGTGTCGCCGCCGGATGCACGGTCTGCGAGCAATTGCCCGTCGTTAGAGGCGAATTCCACTGAAAACAGGGACAAAAAGGCGCCGTTCCGCACGGTCAGGGGTGGTCATGCGGAACGGCGCGCCTGTGACTATACGGCCTCCGGCGCCGGAATGGGTCACCGAACCCGGGTGATCTCGAATTTCTCGTCGGGATTCGCGATCGCGTCCTGCTCGGCGACGAGGAGCATCTCGTCGGAGCCCTCGGCATGGGTGCGCTCGAGGACGGCGTACATCGTGGCCGCGGTGCGTCGCAGCGCGACCTCGGGGCCGTCGGTGAGGTGGTGGGCGAGGAAGACCGCGGCCGTGACGTCGCCGCCTCCGCGGACCGTCATCGGCAGCATCGGCGTCGTGACGGTCCAGGCGCCGTCGCCGGTGACGCAGGCCATCTGGATCGAGTCCTCGGGGGTGTCGGCGGTGAGCGCGCTCGTCACGAGGACGACGTCCGGCCCCGAGTCGCGCAGGTGGTCCGCCGCGGCGAGGAGGTCGTCCTGGGTCTGCACCTTGCGGCCGGACAGGAACTCGAGCTCGAACTGGTTGGGCGTGACGATGTCGGCCTTGGGCACGACGTGGTCGCGCATGTACTCGGGGATGCCCTCGCGCACGAAGAAGCCGCGACCGACGTCACCCATGACGGGGTCGCAGCAGTAGATCGCCGCCGGGTTGGCCGCCTTGACGCGGGCGACGGCGTCGAGGACGACCTCGCCGACCGACTCGGCGCCCTGGTAGCCCGAGAGCACCGCGTCGATCGACGGGAAGGCGCCCCGCTCCTCGACGCCGGTGATGACCTCGGCGACGTCGGCCGGGGCGATGAGCGGGCCGCGGGTCGCGCCGTAGCCGGTGTGGTTGGAGAAGGTCACCGTGAGCACGGGGTAGACGTCGTGGCCGAGGCGCTGCAACGGGAAGACCGCGGCCGAGTTGCCGGCATGGCCGTACGCGACGTGGGACTGGATCGACAGGATCTTCACCCGCCTCACCCTAGTGCCTTGCACATCCTGGCTATTTCTAGTCATAATAGAACTATGTTGTGGCAGGTGGACCCGACCTCGAGCACCCCGCTCCACGTCCAGGTGGCCGCGTGCGTCCGTCGCGAGATGGCCGCCGGCCGGCTCGACCGCGGCGACCGGCTCCCCTCGGCCAAGGAGGTCGCCGGCCTGCTCGACGTCAACCTGCACACCGTGCTGCGCGCCTACCAGTCCCTGCGCGACGAGGGACTGATCGACCTCCGACGCGGCCGTGGCGCCGTCGTCAGCGCCGTCGACCCCGCGCCCGAGGCCCGCCTGCGCACGCTCGTCACCGAGCTCGTCACCGAGGCGCGACGCGTCGGCGCGACCCCTTCCGACCTGGCCCGACTCATCGAGAGCGAGTACTGACATGACCACCGCCCCCGGACCCGGCCACCTCGGCCACCCCGATCGGCGCCCCACCGCCGCGCTCGTCGCGAGCGCCCTCGTCGGTCCGGTCCTCGCCGTCGTCGGCGTCGCGCTGACGACGTCGGTGCGCGACGAGCTGCCCGCGAGCATCGCCGTGCACTGGGGCGTCGACGGCCAGCCGGACCGGTACGCGTCGATCGCGGGCGCCACCGTCACCGCCGCCGCCATGACCGCGCTGCTGCCGCTGCTGCTCGTCGGGCTCGGCGCTGCGGTGCACCGCAGCGGCCGCGGCCCGCTCGCCGGGCTCGCCGGCGCGCTCGCGGTCCTCCTCTTCGGCCTGACCTTCGGTGGGCTCACGTCGCAGCGCCCCGGCGTGCCGCCACAGGCCTTCCCGACCGCGTGGGTGGTACCGACGCTCGTCGGCGCCGTCGCGGTCGGGCTGGCGCTGTGGTGGTGGGGCCGCGTCGTGCCCCCGCCGCTCGACGCCACCCGCCCGCCGGTGCCGGCCGACGCCCCACGGCTCGCCGTGCCCGACACGACGCGCCTGGCCTGGACCGGCCGCGCCGCCCTGCCCGGCCGTGGAGTCGCGCTCGTGGTCGTCGTCGCGCTGCTCCCGCTGCTCGTCATCGCAATAGTCGGCCAGCCGTGGGTGCTGCTGCTCCTCGCCGCTCTCGTCGCCCTCCTCGTCGTGACGTGCTCGGCGCGGGTCGTCATCGACGCCGACGGGCTGCGCATCACGAGCCTGTTCGTCACGTGGGGCCGCGCGCCGCTCGCTCGCGTGGCCCGTGCGGACGTCACCACCGTGTCGCCGCTGCGCGAGTTCGGCGGGTGGGGCTGGCGCATCGGCCGCGACGGCCGGCGCGGGTTCGTCACCCGAGGGGGTGAGGCACTCATCGTCGAGCGCGTCGGCGAACCACCCGTGGTCGTCACGGTCGACGACGCGGCGGAGGCGGCCGCCGTCCTCAACACCCTCGCGACCCGCGTCTCCTGACCTGCTGCCACCTTGGCCGGCCACCCGCTCCGCCGTGTCACGATGAGGGCATGAGCATCCCGACGACGACCGTGTCCGAGCTGCCCGACGACGCCGTCATGGTCGACGTGCGCGAGCCCGCCGAGTGGGAGGCCGGCCACGCCCCGAACGCCGTCCACATCCCGCTCGGTGAGCTGCCGGCGCGCCTCGGCGAGCTGCCCGACTCCGACGACACCGTCGGCATCGTGTGCCGCATGGGCGGGCGCTCGGCCCGCGCCGTGCAGTGGCTCGTCATGCAGGGGTACGACGTCGCCAACGTCGAGGGCGGCATGCTCGAGTGGGAGCGGGCCGGCAAGTCGGTCGTCGCCGACGGCGACGCCCGGATCATCTGAGGGGTCGGGAGCAGCACCATGGTCGACGCGTCCGCACCGGACCCGAGGCACGACGCGTCGCGCGACCCCAACCCCGACCCGACGTCCGACGAGTGGTCGGCCTGGCTGCCCCACCTCGACCCTCCGGACGCCCCCGCACCGGGGACCGCGGCAGCCCCGGAGACCCCCCTAAACTCCGAGACGCCGGAGGCGCCACCCACGGCGACCACGCCGCCGCCGCCACCTCCGCCCTCCCTGCCCCACCTGCCGCACCTGCCGCCGCCGCCGCCGTCGAGACCTCCCCAGTCCTCGTTCAGCATCACCGTCACGCCACTGGGAGGACGCAGCTACAGCACCGGCTGGAGCTACGGCGCCGGTCGGCCCGCCCCTGCCCTCTCGCCCGGCCAGCCGCCGACCTACCTCGGCCTGGCCCTGCTGGCCCTGGTGTTCTTCGCGGTCCCGTTCGGGCTCGTGGCGCTCATCCGGTCGCTGCAGGTGACGCCGCACTGGGCCGCCGGACGGTACGAGCAGGCGCGAGCGGCGTCTCGGTCGGCCCGGCGCTGGTCGATCGCCGCGATCGTCGCGATCCCCTGCGCGTTCCTGCTCTTCGGCACGCTCAACGGGATCGCGATGCTCGCCGGGCGCTGACCGCGGCGCCCTGACGCGTCAGGACTCCGGCAGCGCCAGGGACCCGGTGCACACGAGGGTGTCCGCCGCAGGCGCCGCGACCGGGGTCTCGAGGACGCCCTCGACCGCCGCGGACGGGCGCATCGGGCTGCCCGCCGGGCCCACCTGCACGCAGAAGGAGAACGAGCCGGCCGCGGCCGGCAGGGGCTCGGACGGGGCCGTGAAGTCGGCACCGGGGACGGCGCGCGTTAGCGGCGTCGGCACGAAGGCGCGTCCGGTCAGCGTGCCCCCCGCGGGAAGGCTGCGCACCCCGATCGTCGGCGCCGCGGCGAACCGCACGTTCGGCGCCGTGGCGAACCCCTGCTTGCTGACCCGGACCGTGCCCTCGTGGGCGTAGACCCACGCGTGCTCGCGGTCGACGTCCGGCGGCAGTGTTGCCGAGCCGAGCGAGGCGGGCACGACGTCGACCGCGGCGAGCGGCGCCGAGCCGGTGTTCGACACCGTGTACTCGACGACGACGCCCGGCTCGGCCTTGATACCGCTGCCCGTGGCCGGCGAACCCGGAGCCACGGTCGCGACGAGTCGCACGTCGCCCGACGTGCCCGTGGCCTCGCTCACGCCGCCCGACCCGGCGGAGCCGCTGCCGGAGGGGGCCGGCATCGTCCCGCCGACGACGGTCGAGCCGATGGAGGAGCCGGAGCCCGGGGAGGCCGCGCTGCCGCAGGACGCGAGGGCGAGGGCGGCGAGCGCTGCAGCTGCGACGGGCACGAGGGCGGTGGAGGGGGCGCGACGGATCGGCTTCATGACGGTGGAGACAACCACGCGAGGCGAAACGTTGCACTCCGGACGAACCCGGCCTTCGAACCAGGCCTTCGAACCCGGCCCCACCCCGGGTCGGGAGCGGCGTCGCGTCAGGGGGTCACTTGAGCAGCCGGGACATCCGCCGGTCGGCGAGCGGCTTGCCGCCGGTCTGGCACGTGGCGCAGTACTGCAGCGAGGTGTCGGCGAAGGACACCTCGCGCACGACGTCACCACATTCGGGGCAGGCCTCGCCGGTGCGGGCGTGCACGCGCATGCCGGCGCGCTTGGCGTCCTTGAGCTCCTTGGCCGGCTTGCCCGACGCCGTGGCGACGGCCGCGGTCAGCGTGTCGCGCAGCGCGGCGTAGAGCCGGTCGACGACCTCGGGGGCCAGCGACCCCGCGATGGCGAAGGGGCTGATCTTCGCGACGTGCAGGACCTCGTCGGAGTAGGCGTTGCCGACGCCGGCGATGACCTCCTGGTCGCGCAGCAGGCCCTTGATCTGGGTGCGGCGCCCCTCGAGGATCTGCCCGAACCGCTCGCGGGTGAAGTCGTCGGCGAGGGGGTCGGGGCCCAGGCGGGCGATGCCGGGGACCTCCGAGGGGTCGCGGACGATGTAGGCGGCGAGGGACTTCTTCGTGCCGGCCTCGGTCAGGTCGAAGCCCGAGCCGTCGGACAGGCGCACCCGCAGCGCGATCGGCGACTTGCCCGGACGCAGGACGGTCTCGGGCAGGTGGTCGGACCACCGCAGCCAGCCGGCCCGGGCCAGGTGGAACACGAGGTGCGTGCCGTCGACGTCGAGGTCGAGGAACTTGCCGTGCCGGTGGACGCCGTCGACCGGGGCGCCCTCGAGCGCCTGCGGCGGCGGGTCGAACGTCTTGAGGACGCTGAACGAGGCGAGCTCGACCTTCGTGACGGCAAGGCCGTCCGTGCGCTCGGCGAGGAAGTCGACGAGCGCCTGCACCTCGGGCAGCTCGGGCATGGCGTCAGTCTGTCACCCGGTGGGGACGCCGCGGCCCGGGACGCGACGGCTGCTCGTCGGAGGCGACCGGCTCGCCGACGCGTCCGTGCTCCTCGAGCAGGCGCAGCAGGCCGTGCCCGTCGGGTGCCGAGAACGTCTGCACCGAGCGGGCCGCCCACGGCCGCAGCGGCGGGTCGAGCTTGATCGGGTTGGACAGCACCTGCTCGGCCGGCGTCAGCTGCCGGATGCAGATGGCGTCGACCCGGTCGGGGCGCGCCTCGGCGAACTCGGTGTAGAGCGCGGGGTCGTGCTGGCCGTCGTCACCGACGAGCAGCCACTGGATCTCGGGGAAGTCGCGGGCGAGGCGGTGCAGGCTCGTGCGCTTGTGGTCCTGGCCGCTGCGGAACCAGCCGGTGTTGGTCGGGCCCCAGTCGGTGAGCATGAGCGGCCCGAGCGGGAACCCGTTGTCGACGAGGAACCGGTTGAGCGTCGCCGAGGTGTTCCACGCGCCGGTCGACACGTAGACGATGGGGGCGCCGGGGTGCGCCGCCAGGATGCGGCGGTACATCGGCGCCATGCCGGACACCGCGTGGCGGGCCTTGCCCCGGCGCACGAACGTGTTGAAGGCCGCGATCATCGGGCGGGGCAGCATCGTGGTGATGACGGTGTCGTCGATGTCGCTGACGATCCCGTGGGTGACGCCGTCGGCGACGATGAAGACGTCGGCCGCGACGGGGTCGGTGCCCTGGACCTCGACGATCACCTGCTGCCAACCCGGTTCGAGGCCGTGGTCGCGGGCGACGATGTCGACGTGTCCGCCGCGATCCGAGCGGCCGTACACCTCACGGTCGCCGGCGGTGACCTTGACCGGGACGCCGGTGGCCGGTGACGTGATGAAGGCACGCCACCCGCGGTCGTAGTGGGCCGGGCTGAGCGCACCGGTCGCGTCCTGACGCGCCTCGGGGCCCTCGGTCTGCTCACGGCCCTTGCGCCCCAGAAGGATTCGCGCGTAGACGCGCACGAACGACGACGAACCGTAGCCGACGTGGGTGATGACGCGGTTGCCCCAGCCGCGGCCGCGCAGGACGCGCTCGATCTGCTCGTGGACGGTGTCCTCGATGATGGCGGCCGCGTGCGGTCGGGACATGACCCGACCCTACCCGGCGGGGTCGCGGCTTCGGCGCGCCCGTGCCGTGGCGTCGTGGGGGCGGATGGCCACGTCGTGGACGACGGCGCGCGCCGCGCGGCGTCCGGGGGTTTCATGGGGCTCGTGCACCCGATCGCCACCGCCCTGTCCAGCGCCGCCACGGGCGACTTCCCCGACGTCGACGGCGCCTGGCGCCGCGTCGAACCGTGGCGTGACGGCATCGAGGGCGTCATCGCCTTCACCGGCCACGCCGTGCTCGCCATCGGCGAGGACGTCCACGACGACGACGTCACCGCCCTGGGCGCCGACGGCTTCGGCGGCGCGAGCAACCCGCGCGTCGTGTCGGCACTCGCCTCCGGCGGCTGGATCGACTCGCTCGACGTCGTCCTCGTCGCACGCGGCCGTGGCGGCGAGCCCGCGCTCGTGCCCCGCAGCGACCTGCGCAACCACCCGCGGGCCGAGCACGCGACGGTCGTGCGCACCAGCGTCCGCACCTTCGGCTACCCGGAGGCCCGCGACAAGACCCTCGTGACGCTCTCCCGCGGGCTCGGTGGCCTCCACGAGGTCGGCGTCGAGACCGACCCCGAGCAGGAACGCTCGGGCACCGACGTCGTGCGTGACAGCCTGACGCTCGTGGCGCAGGACGAGGTCGTCGTCGCGACGTGCGCGCCGGGCAACGCCCGGGCCCTCCGGGCTTTCCTGTCAGCGGGTTTCGAGCCGGTGGCCTCGGTCCAGCTGTGGCGGCCGGAGCGCGGCTGACCGGCCCGTTCACGTCCCTGCAACCGTCGACGACCGATTGGCGCGACCGCGGTCGCCGTGATCGGATCTCCCGGTGGACACCGCCGACCGCCGCTTCAGCCCAGAGGCACGACTCCGGTACGCCCGCACGCTCGTCTGGCCGGTCCTGCCCCTCGCGGCGGCCGCCTGGTGGGTCGTGGGCGCCTTGCCGTGGATCGTCGACGGCCTCGGGTCCTCCTCGCCCCGGTACTGGGTCGCCGACGCCGTCACGGGCGAGGCGAGCGGGGGCTACATCACGCTGCTGCCCTTCCGCGCCGTCTTCCTGCCGCTGCTGCTGGCGCTGACACTCGTCGGCGGCGCCGCTGCCGGGATCACCGTCCGATGGACGAGCAGAGGCGCCCGGCGCCCGATCCTTGCCGGGTTCGCTTCTGCCGTGGGCGCGCTCGCGGCGATCGCCTACACCGTCGCCCAGTCGGCCGGTGCCACCCGTCAGCTCGGCAGCGACTTCGACCGCGACGACCGCGTGCTCGTCGGCGTGGTCGCCGTCGCGGTGGCGGGCGGGCTGACCGGTCTGGTGCTCGGGTGGTGCCTCGCGTACGGGGCGCCGGTCGCGGCGGCCCTCGCGGGCGCCCCGCTGGCCGTCGCCGCCGGGGCGTGGACGACGCGTCTCGTCGTCGTGGCCCTGGGCCCGGACGACGCCGGTTCGGTCGTGCAGTGGACCTCCGCGGCGACCGTGGGCCTCGTCGTCGGCATCGGGCTCGCCCGCGTCGGCGTGGCGCCCGCACGACGCCTCGGCACGTGGGCGGCCGTCACGGCCGTCGTCGCCGTGGCGCAGGCCGCGTTCTCCGCGTTCGAGCACCTCGCCGGCCGCCTGCACGCCGGCGCCGGGCTGCCGGGAGCCCTCGGCGGCCTCACCGGCGAGTCCCGCGGCGTCTTCCTCGACGCGCTCGCCCCCGGCCACCAGTCGTGGTGGTGGCTCGTCGTGGCCGTCGGTGTCGCCATCGCCGGGGCGCCCGCCACCCGACGCGCCCGGGGCGCCCGGGACGCCCGGGACGCCCGGGACGCCCGGGGCGTCCGACGCGTCCGTGCCGCCGACACCACGCGCGCCGCAGTCCCGGCGTCGGCATCGGCTCCGGCGTCGGGTGATTCGGTGCCGGCCGAGCGCACGACGCGTTGACCGACACGCCCCTTTCGGCCGTCGCCACGTACGGTGGGGCCATGCTTCGCAGGACCCGGATGAGAAGAGCCACGGCCGCCGCCCTCGCTGCGACGGTCGTCGGCGGCCTCGGCGCGGGCTGCTCGATGTTCCAGCAGCCTCCCGCCCCCGACGACACCGCCCGCGCCCTCGCCGCCGGCCTGGCCAAGGCCGACGTCACCGGCGTCGCCCTCAAGGGCACCACGGCGCAGAAGGTCAACGCCTTCCTCGCGACCGCCTTCAAGGGGATGGACGGCAAGCGCCCCACCGTGTCGCTGCAGAAGATGAGCCACGCGGAGGGTTCGGACAAGGCCACCGCCACCCTCGCCACGACGTGGGACGTCTCCTCGTCGCCGGCCGCGTCCCCCGCCAGGTGGTCGTACACGACGCAGGTCGACCTCAACCTCGTCGACGACGCGTGGCAGGCCACGTGGAGCCCGCGCGTCGTCGCCCCCGACCTGCGCTCCGACGAGAGCCTCGTCCTCGCGCGCACCTGGCCGCGTCGCGCCGACATCCTCGACCGCAACGGCGCCAAGCTCATGACCGAGCGCGAGGTGGCCGTCGTCGGCATCGACAAGACGAAGGCGCCCGGTTCGGCCGCCACCGCGTCGGCCCGCAGGCTGGCCGCCCTCGTCGGCGTCGACCCCGGCCGCTACGCCACGAAGGTGTCGCAGGCCGGGGCGAAGGCGTTCGTCGAGGCCATCACCTTCCGCGCCGACGACCCCCAGCTGACGAAGAACGGGCCGGCCATCGACAAGGTGACCGGCGCCATCACCGTGCCGGCCCTGACCGTCCTCGGCCCGAGCCGCACCTTCGCAGCCCCGATCCTCGGCACCGTCGGCGAGGTGTCGGCCGAGGACGTCAAGGCCGCCAAGGGTGCCCTCGAGGCCGGCGACACCATCGGCAAGAACGGCCTCGAGTACCGCTACGACGCCCAGCTGCGCGGCACGCCGGGCCTCGCCGTGCAGGCCGTCCGACGCGGCGCCGACGGCAGCGTCCTCGACAAGCGCGAGGTGTTCGCCGAGCAGTCGAAGGACGGCACGCCCGTCACGCTGACCATCGACCAGAGGCTCCAGACCGCCGCCGAGGCGGCACTCGCCTCGCAGACCCAGCGCCCGACCGCGCTCGTGGCCGTGCGCATCTCGACCGGTGAGGTGCTCGCCGCCGCGGTGGGCCCCGGCGCGAACGGCGCTACCCTCGCCCTCGCGGGCAAGAACCCGCCCGGCTCGACGTTCAAGATCATCAGCTCGCTCGCCCTCGTCCGCAAGGGCGACACGGCCGACACGAAGCTGCCGTGCACCGACTCGCTCACCGTCGACGGCCGCCGGTTCGGCAACTACACGACCTACCCGAAGAACCACCTCGGCGACATCCCGATGCAGACCGCACTCGCGTTCTCGTGCAACACGGCCTTCATCAGCCAGCACGAGAAGGTCAGCCAGGACGACCTCATCAGCGCGGCACAGTCGCTCGGCATGGGCGAGAAGCTCGAGCTGCCCTTCACCGGCTTCCTCGGCTCGGTGCCCGGCACCGACAACACCGTCGAGCACGCCGCGTCGTTCATCGGGCAGGGACGCGTGGAGGCCTCACCGCTCACGATGGCGCTCGTCGTCGCCTCGGTCGTCAAGGGCCAGACGGTGCGCCCGCTGCTCGTCAAGGGCAGCCCCGCGCTGCCGGCACCGGCGACGCCGCTCAAGCCGGAGGAGGCGCAGGTGCTGCGCCAGGAGATGCGAGCCGTCGTGCAGGAAGGGTCCGGCACGGTGCTCAAGCCCCTCGGCGTCGAGTACGCCAAGACCGGTACGGCCGAGTTCGGCACGAAGAACCCGCCCGACACCCACACGTGGATGGTCGCCGGCCGCGGAGACATCGCCATCGCCGCCTACAACGAGCTCGGCGACAACGGTGTGACGGGGTCGGCCCCGTTCATCGTCGACTTCCTCAAGAAGACCAACCTCCGCTGAGAATCGAAAGAGCAGTTCGTCCTCCCCGGGGAATCGAAAGAGCAGTTCGCCCGTGCGGACGAACTGCTCTTTCGATTCTGGTGAGCGGACGAACTGCTCTTTCGATTGCTGCTACTGGGCCTTCACGACGTCGACGTCGGCGGCGCGCACGAACGCGAACCGGTGGCCGAGCGAGATCTGGTAGTAGACGTCCTTGCCGACGACGTCGACGTGGTCGTTCGGGGTGTCCGCCGAGAACGTCGTCGCGCGGTAGTAGTTCGTCGGCACGGTGAGGTCACCGACGGCGTACCGCTGCCCGGCCGTGAACTGGTACTGCAGCGGCGCGAGCGCCTGCACCGGGATGCCCGCCGGGTAGGCCGATGCCTCGGGGTAGGCGCGTCCGTACACCGGCACCGACGTGCGGCCCGCCTTCGGCACGACGTACTGGCCGCCGACGGGGATGGCCGTCGGGTCGCTCACCGGGTTGTGGAACCAGCCCTTGACGCCGTTGAACCAGATCGCGGTCCAGTCGCCCTGGCGCTCCGCGACGGCGAAGGTCAGGCCGGTCTGGGCGCGGGCGCCGATGTCGGAGACCGACGTCGTCGACGGGGCGCCGTTCGGCTTGCGGCCGATGTCGTTGACGAGCGGCGCGCTCTCGGACGGAGACGTGTGCAGGTAGACGAAGTTCGTGCCCTGCGGGGTGCAGGCGGTGCCGGCCGAGGTGCAGGAGGTGACCGTCTGCACGTTGTCGTCGAAGCCCGGCAGGATCCGCACGAGGTCCTGGGCGCCGTCGACGCCGTGGCTCTGCAGCGGCGCCCCGAGCAGCTGGAAGTAGTGCTCCCAGTCCCAGTAGGGCCCCGGGTCCCAGTGCATCCCGGCCACGTTGTTCGGGGTCACGCCCGGGATCTGGTCGTGGCCGAAGACGTGCTGCATGTCGAGCGGGACGTCGTACGTGCGGGCGAGGTAGCGCACGAGCCGGGCCGACGACCGGTACATCGGCTCGCTGAACCACTCGGCTCCGGTGGCCGCGAAGCCCTCGTGCTCGAGGCCGATCGAGTGGCTGTTGACGTACCAGTTGCCGGCGTGCCAGCCGACGTCCTTGGGCTCGAGGTGCTGGGCGATGTGCCCGTCGCTCGAGCGCAGGGAGTAGTTCCAGGCCAGGTACGTCGGGTCCTGGACGAGCTTGAGCGTCGTGTTCCAGGACGCCTCGGTGTTGTGGATGACGATGTTGGTGATCGCCGGCGAGGTGGGACGGGTCGCGAGGTCGTGGTTGCCGTAGTCACCGGCGCCAGGGCCGGTCTTGGCGTACGGCGCCGGCACCCACTCGCAGTCGAGCCCGGGCGGACAGTCGACCGGGCCGTTCGCATTGGCCTTGGGCAGCTTGAGGCGGCCCACCTGCCCGCGCTGCGGCGACACCGACGTCGCGGCCAGCGAGACGACCTTGCCATCGTTCGTCGTGCGCGAGGCACCTTCTGATACAGCGGAGTACGCGTCGTCGGCGAACGCTGAGGCGGCCTCCTGCTCTCCGGCGCCGGACGCGTCGGCGACGGTGGCGTACCAGTCGCCTGCCGCGCTCGAGGTGCCCGTCGGCAGCCCCAGGCGTCGCTGGGTGTCGGCGAGCAGGGCCGCGCCACCGCGGATGTTGGCCAGCTCGTCGCTGCGCAGGGCGTCCTCGGTCAGCCCGGTCAGCTCGGCCGCGCGGCCCAGCGTGTCGGCCACCGGCTTCGCGTCGGAGGCGCCGGACGCGTCGGGGGCGTCGCCGAGGCCGCGCCCCTCCTGGGGCGAGCCGAGGGACGCGTCGACGAGGTGCATGGGGCCGTAGCCGCCGGACGTGCTGTGGCCGGGGCGGAAGTCCCAGCGGGTCTGGGCGTACGACACGGCCTCGAGGACCGTGAGCGGCACGCCGTACTCCTGCGCGGCCGCCGCGAAGGCACGGGCCCGGCTTCCGGAGTCGCTGCCCGCGGACGTCGCCGCCGTCGAGGTCGTGCCCGACGTGGTGTCGGCCTGGGCGCTCGGGCCCTGCAGGGCCAGCCCCGCGACGACGACGGCGGCGGCCCCGACGGCCGCAGCCCCTTGGCGGAGCCGGCGCGTGCTGCGGGCAGCGCGCGGTGCTGGGCGTGGTGGTGAGCTCGGAATCACTCGAAGTCCCTTTCGTGTCCCCTGGTCGGTCTGGTGGGCGCCACCGGCCCCGAGCCCGACAGACACCTCTGTCGCCGAGCATTCCCCCGACCTCTCGCACCCGCCACTCGAAAAAGTTCATCGAAGCGTTGCCGCGAGTCGTCGCGTCCCGCGGACACGGGCCCCGGCCGAGGGCCACCATGGATGTCATGGGGCGCGCAGGCCGGTGCGTGGGACTGGCAGCCGCGGCACTGCTGTTCGCAGGGTGCGGCGTCGACGCCCCCTCGACCGACGGCGACTTCACGACGCCACCTGGCTTCCACGCCACCAGCGCCTCCCCCGGTGCGGCGAACACCGGCCTCCCGACCACCGCCGATGCCACTGTGGGGCCCGAGTACGGGCCGCAGTTCCCGTTGACCCTCCGCCGCACCGGCGGCGTCGCCGGCTTCGACGACCGCATCGTGCTGCGTGCCGACGGCAAGCTGCTCGTCGACACCCGGTCGGTGCACGGACGCATCTGCACCCTCGGCGGCGCCCAGCTGCGCCAGATCGTCGGGGCCCTGAGCACCCTGCGTCTCGGGCCGTGGAGCTTCAGCGCGACGCCGACCGACGGGTCTCCGGGCGACCCCGCGAGCGTCCCGGCCAGCGACCCCATCCTCATCTCGGTCACCGACGACCGTTCCCGCGCAGTCGATCTCACCGACCCGTCGGTCGGTGAGGTGGCCGGTCTCGTCGCCACGCTCGTGGCCGACGTGACGCTGACCGCGCCTGCCACGACACGCTGCACCGACGCCGCGGCGTCCTGACCTCGGCGACCTGGCAACGCGGCGAGGCCGGTGTGCCGCCTGGGCGACACACCGGCCTCGCGTCGAGCGTGGAGGGGTGGGTGGACGAACCGTCAGAAGTTCGTCGACACGTCGTCGATGACGAAGCTCGTCTGCAGCGAGGAGTCCTCGGTGTCGGCGAACTTCAGCGTGACGTTCGTGCCCTTGTAGGCGGTGAGGTCGATCGTCTTGGCGACGTACGAGGCCTTCGGCGTCGACAGGTTCGAGTAGCTCTGCTTCGTCACACCGTTGATCTGGACCGTGGCGGTGTCGTAGGCCGTCGTGGTCGTGGTCTCGGACGTGTCGATGCGGATGTAGTACGTCAGCGTCGGCGAGGTGGCCGTGGCGGGGACCGAGAAGGTCTGCGACTCGTTCTCCGAGCCGGAGGTGCCGTTGCCGCCGAGCCACATCTTCCACGAACCCGTGCGGGCGGGGCGACCCGTGTTGTTGGTGATCGGGCCGGCCGTACCTGTCCAGCCGGTCTGGCCGGACTCGAAGCCGCCGTTGGTCAGGGCCGTGCCGCCACCGCCACCGCCGCCGGTGCCGCAGGTCTCTGTGCTGGCCGGGGCCGAGATGGCGCCCATGGCCTTGTCGACCGCGGTGCACTCGGCCGAGCCGGCGCCGTAGAGGTCCTTGGCCGCCTTGATGACGCCGGTGCGGGCCGCCGCGTAGTTGCTGCTCGAGGTGAGGTACGTCGACAGCGTGCGGTACCAGATCTTCTCGACCTTGGTGTGGCCGATGCCGGTCACCGTCGAGGCGTCACACGTCGGGCTGTTGTAGCTGACGCCGTTGATCGTCTTGGCGCCCGAGCCCTCGGAGGCCAGGTAGTACCAGTGGTTGAGCGGGCCCGAGGAGTAGTGCGGGTCCAGGCCACCGAGGGAGCTGCTCCAGCAGTCCTTCGACGCGCCGTCCTTGCTCGGCTTGTCCATGTAGCGCAGCGGCGTGCCGTTGCCGTTGATGTTGATCTCCTCGCCGATGAGGTAGTCCGGCGTGTCGGAGGGGTTGTTGGCGTACCACTCGACGCCGGTACCGAAGATGTCCGAGGTCGCCTCGTTGAGGCCGCCCGCGTCGCCGGTGTAGGCCAGGCCGGCCGTGTTCTCGGTGACGCCGTGGCTCATCTCGTGGCCGGCGACGTCGAGCTCGACGAGCGGGGCGGCGTTGTTGGCGCCATCGCCGTAGGTCATCTGCGTGCCGTCCCAGAAGGCGTTGACGTAGTTCTGGCCGTAGTGGACGCGGCTGCGGGCGCCGGTGCCGTTGTTCCAGATGCCGGCGCGGCCGAGCTGGGTGTTGTAGTAGTCGTACGTCTTGCCGGCGCCGTAGTGGGCGTCGACGGCGGCCGACTGGCGGTTGCTCTGCGCGCCCGTGCCCCAGACGTCGTCGGCGTCGGTGAACGTCGTGCCGTTGCCGCTCGTGGCCTGGTTGAGGTCGGTCGTGTAGTTGCCGTGCGTGTCCTGCATCGTGTAGCTGCCGGCGCTGCCCGACGTCGCCAAGGTCACGGTGCCGACGAAGATGCCGTTGCCCGTGCCCTCTTTGATGTCGTCCCAGCTGGTCAGGGTCTTGCCGGTGTTCGCGTCGACGATCGTGTGCAGGCGGGTCGGCGTCTGGTCGGCCTTGATGCCCTCGGTGACCACCTCGTAGGCCAGCTTCGGGCCGGTCGGCGACTGGAAGACGACGAGCTCGCCCGGGGAGGCCTTCTCGTTCTTCGCCTTGGCCGCGGCGAGGCCGGCGGCCTGGGCCGTGCTGCGGGCGATCTTCGGCGAGAAGGAGGCCGGGGTGGCGTCCTTGCGGATGTTCCACGTCACGCTCTTGACGGCGCCGGACGCATCCTTGTGGCTGACGAAGTCGCCGCCGACGACGCGGAGGCCGTTGATGGTGCGCTCGTAGCGGACGTGCGTCGCACCGTTCGGGTCGGCGATGACCGACTTGACGGTGAGGGCCTCGCCCTTGAGGCCGAGCGCGCTGGCCGTGGCCGCGGCGTGGGACTGCTCGCTCGCCTTGAGGGACTGCGACTCGGGAGCGGGTGCCTTGTCGTGGCCGCCACCTGCCGCTGCACCCGCCGGGATTGCCGGCGAGATGGCCAGCGCGAGGGCGAGAAGGCCCCCGGTCGCAAGGCCGGACTTCAGTCGATTCACTGGGAACTCCTTGTCAGGACGCGGCAGAAAGCCGCCTCGGAGGGGTGTTCCTGGCATCTCGCAGGGTGGGATGCGGCGGAACGAGCGCGACGCTCCCAGCCGCCGCGAATCAGGGTCAACGGGGCTTACCAAGTCTTTGCCAAACTCCTTCCAAACGCGGAGTAACGGCTGGCGGCAAGGAGATTCGCGACTGGCGGTGGCTTGGCGGTTCTCCCAGACTGGCGCCCTGCGACGCCGCCCACCCCCGCCGGCTGAGGGCGTCGGGGCCTGGGCCGCCGCATCGGGCGCGCCGTCTCCTAGGCTGGGCGGCATGGGCAGGGTCACGGTGCGGCGCAAGGTCACGACGGTCGACGTCGCCGCGCCCGCGGACCGCACCACCACGCTGCGCCCCGACACGCTGACCGTCGAGGAGCCGCTCGAGATCCGCGTCGGCGACGTCCCGCTGACGGTCACGATGCGCACGCCCGGGCACGACATCGAGCTCGTCCACGGGTTCCTGCTGTCCGAGGGGATCATCGGCTCGGCCGACGACGTGTCCCTCGCCCGGTACTGCGCCGGGGCCGTCACCTCCGGAGAGACCGGCTTCGACGAGAACACCTACAACGTCATCGACGTGACGCTCGCGCCCGGCGTCACCCCGCCCGACGCGTCGGCCGCCCGCGCCTTCCTCACGTCGTCCTCGTGCGGCGTCTGCGGCACGGCGAGCATCGAGCAGCTGCGCACCCGCACCGCCTTCGACGTCGCGTCCGACCCCATGGGCGTCACGGCCTCGACGCTGCTCGCCCTGCCCGACGCGCTCCGGGCCCGGCAGCGCTCGTTCGACCGCACCGGCGGGCTGCACGCGGCGGGGCTCTTCACCGCCGACGGCGAGCTGCTCGTCGTGCGCGAGGACGTCGGTCGCCACAACGCCGTCGACAAGGTCGTCGGGTGGGCGATGCTCGAGGGCCGGCTGCCGGCCGCCGGGTGCGTCCTCATGGTGTCGGGGCGGGCCTCGTTCGAGCTGGTGCAGAAGGCGGTCGTCGCCGGGATCCCTTGCCTGGCAGCGGTTTCCGCACCGTCGTCACTGGCGGTCGACCTCGCCGAGGACGCCGGGGCCACCCTCGTCGGGTTCGTCCGCGGCACGCGCTTCAACGTCTACACCGGCGCCCACCGCGTCACCACCTGAGCCGCCCAGCCGCCGACCCGTGCCGACCAGAGGAGCAGCCGTGCCCGTCTTCGCGATCCACTACACCTACCCCGACGACCCAACCGAGATGCTCACGGTCCGACCGGCGCACCGCGAGTGGCTCACGAGCCAGCCCGGCCTGCTCGTGGCGGGCATGTACCAGGCGGGGATCGACGAGGTCAGCGAGGGCGAGACCACCGACCAGGAGCCGGCCAACGCGGCGCTCATCGTCGTCTCGGGCGACTCGGTGGAGGCGGTCACGGCGACCTTCGACCAGGACCCGTACTGGCAGGGCGGCTACGTGCTGCGACGCGTCGTCCGCGCGTGGGACCCGCCGCTCGGCCCCTGGGTCGCCGACGCCACCCAGTCCCCCGCCTGACGCGTCAGGCGCCCCGCCCGGCACCAGCGCGCCATGTGGCGGCTTGTTGCGGTCACGGCGCCGCGATCACCACGACAACGCGCCACGTGGCGTCGAGTTGCGGACGGGCCGAAGGACGGCTGACGCGTCAGGTGCGGGTGACCCGACCGTCCTCGACGTGCCAGCGCTCGTCGAGGCGGACGTTCTCGAGCAGGCGACGGTCGTGGCTGACGAGCAGCAGCGCGCCGTCGTAGGACTCGAGCGCCTCCTCGAGCTGCTCGATCGCCGGCAGGTCGAGGTGGTTGGTCGGCTCGTCGAGCACGAGGAGGTTGACGCCGCGGGCCTGCAGCAGCGCCATCGCGGCCCGGGTGCGCTCGCCGGGTGACAGCCGCCCGACCGCGCTGGTGACATGGTCGGCCTTGAGGCCGAACTTGGCCAGGAGGGTCCGCAGCTCGGCGGGTGCGAGGTCGGGCAGCGCGTCGGCGAACGCGTCGCCGAGCGGGAGGTCCTCGCGCAGGCCGGTGCGGCCCTGGTCGATCTCGCCGATCGCGACGCTGGCGCCGAGCGACGCGCGTCCCTCGTCGGGCGCGAGCCGGCCCAGCAGCAGCGAGAGCAGCGTGGTCTTGCCGGCGCCGTTCGGGCCGGTGATGCCGATGCGACGCCGGGCCTCGACCTGCAGCGACGCCGGCCCGAGCGACCAGTCGCCGCGTCGCACGACCGCACCGTCGAGCGTCGACACGACGCTGCTCGACCTCGGGGCGGCGGCGATGGTGAACTGCAGCACCCACTCCTTGCGCGGCTCGACGACCTCGTCGAGCCGGGCGATGCGCGACTCCATCTGGCGCACCTTGCGGGCCTGCTTCTCGGCGGAGTCCTGCTGGGCCGCACGGCGGATCTTGTCGTTGTCCGGGCTCTTCTTCATGGCGTTGCGCACGCCCTTGGACGACCACTCGCGCACGGTGCGGGCCCGGCCCTCGAGGTCGGCCCTGGTGCCGGCGTACTCGTCGTAGGCCTCGCGCGCGTGCCGCCGGGCCCGCTCACGCTCGTCGAGGTAGGACTCGTAGCCGCCGTCGTAGACGTGGACGGCGTTCTGGTGCAGGTCGAGCTCGACGATGCGGGTGACGCAGCGGGCGAGGAACTCCCGGTCGTGCGACACGACGACGACACCGCGCCGCTGCCCCGCGACGAACGCCTCGAGCCGGTCGAGGCCGGCGAGGTCGAGGTCGTTGGTCGGCTCGTCGAGGAGCACGACGTCGAACCGGCTGAGCAGCAGCGCGGCCAGGGCCACGCGCGCGGCCTGGCCGCCGGACAGGGAGGTCATGAACGCGTCGGCGCCGACGTCGAGGCCGAGCTCGCCGAGCACCGCGGGCAGCCGGTCCTCGAGGTCGGGGGCGCCGCTCGCCAGCCAGTGGTCGAGGGCGACCGCGTACCGGTCGTCGGCCACCGCGTCGGTGCCGAGCAGCGACGCGGCCTCCTCCATCTCGGCGGTGGCGGCGGCCGCACCGGTACGGCGCGCGACGTGGCCGGCCACGGTCTCGCCGGGCACGCGCTCGTGCTCCTGGGGCAGCCAGCCGACGAACGCGTCGGTCGGGGCGGTGGTGACGCTGCCGCCGAGCGGGGTGTCGACACCGGCGAGCAGGCGCAGCAGCGTCGACTTGCCGGCGCCGTTGGGACCGACGACGCCGACGACGTCGCCGGGCGCGACGGTGAGGTCGAGGCGCTCGAAGAGCGTGCGGTGGGCGTGGCCGCCGGCGAGGTCCTTGGCCACGAGCGTCGCGCTCACAGCGGGTGCACCGTGACGACGTCGCCGTCGACGATCTCGTCGGCCGGCTCGGGCACCTCGACGAGGCAGTTGGCGGCGGCCAGCGCCGTGAGGTGTCGCGCGTCGGGGGCACGCACCGTGCCGTCGGGCGACAGGACGCTCGTCAGCAGCTGGAGCCGGCCGACGCGGGTGCGGCGACGCGGACCGCGGTAGGTCGCCCTCAGGACGGGACGCGTCGGGGCGCCGTGCCGGGCGTCGAGCGCGGGCCGCACGAGCACGTGGAAGGCGACGAACGCCCCCGTCGGCGTGCCCGGCAGGCAGACGACCGGGGTCGACCCCCACCGGCCCAGCCCCTGCGGTCCGCCGGGTTGGAGGGCGAGGTGGACGAAGCGGAAGCCGTCGACGGGCTCGCACACCTGGCGCACCACCTCGTGCGCGCCGGCGCTGACGCCGCCCGTCGTGACGACGAGGTCGATGGTCGGTGACGCGTCGAGCTCGTCGAGCAGGGCGTGGAGCGTCGCGGGGTCGTCGGGGCACGTGTCGACGCGTGCGAGGGTCGCGCCCGCGGCCTCGACGAGCGCGGCGACCATGTCGGAGTTCGACTCGTGGATGCCGCCCGGGCCGGGGTCGAGGCCGGGGCCGGTCAGCTCCGCTCCCGTGGCGACGACGGCGACCCGGGTCAGCACGTGCACCTCGGCGTCGACGCAGCCGGCCGAGCGGGCCAGCGCCAGCACCCCGGGCGTCAGGGCGTCGCCCGCGCGCGCGACGGTGCCGCCGGCGCGCAGGTCCTCGCCGCGTCGGCGCACGTGCTGGCCGGGCTCGACGGCTCCGCCGACCGTCACCGACGCCGGGGCCGCCCCGGTGCGGGCGGCGTCGGTGCGCTCGACGGGGACGACGGCGTGGGTGCCCTCGGGCACGCGGGCGCCGGTCATGACGCGCGCGGCCTCGCCGGGGCGGAGCGCGAACGTGGGGGCGTCACCGGCGGCGACGTCGCCGACGACGGGGTAGGTGCAGGCATCGGGTGTCCCCGCGTCCGGGTGGACGGCGTACCCGTCCATGGCGCTGTTGTCGAAGCGGGGCAGGTCGTCGCGGGCCACGAGGTCGGCGGCGAGGTACCTGCCGCGGGCGCGGTGGTCGAGGGCGACCCGGACGACGGGCGCGGCGCCGAGCAGGCCCGCCACCGCAGCACGGTGCGCGTCCACGGAGACGTGGTCGGGGTGGTCGCTCGGCACGCCGCAAGTCTGCCGCACCAGCGGCGCCCGCCGAAGCCGGGTCTGCGGCAGGATCGGTCCGTGACCGCTGCCGAGCGTGACGACGCCCCCGCCGTGCCCGACGGCGACCTCGAGGTCGACCTCACCGGGCTGCTCCTCGGCGTCGCGACGGCTGCCACCCAGATCGAGGGCGGCGACGTCGCCAGCAACTGGGTCGACTGGGCCGCCCGCCCGGGGACCATCGCCGACGGGTCGAGCCCGGTGCGGGCCACCGACCACTGGAACCGCTGGCACGAGGACACCGCGCTCATGGCGTCGCTCGGCGTGCGGGTGTACCGCCTCGGCATCGAGTGGGCGCGCCTCGAGCCGGCCCCCGGACGCTGGGACGACGACGCGTTCGCCCGCTACCGCGCCGAGCTGGAGCTGCTGCGGGACAACGGCATCCGCCCGCTGCTGACGCTGCACCACTTCAACAGCCCGCGCTGGTTCGAGGAGCAGGGCGGGTGGCTCGGCCCCGACGCCGTCGCGGCGTACCTGCGCCTCGTCCGTGCCGTCGTCGAGCGCCTCGGCGACCTCGTCGACGAGTACGTCACCGTCAACGAGCCGAACGTCTTCGTCACCGGCGCGTACGTCTTCGGCGACTTC
Organism: Intrasporangium sp. Soil_C_50; assembly: GCF_057656595.1. Taxonomy (NCBI): domain Bacteria; kingdom Bacillati; phylum Actinomycetota; class Actinomycetes; order Micrococcales; family Intrasporangiaceae; genus Intrasporangium; species Intrasporangium sp. Soil_C_50. Next base: position 67,162 of record NZ_JBDGKB010000010.1, on the reverse strand, counting down.
CCGCCTGGGCATCGCAGCCTGCGCGAGGCGATGCGCGTGTACGGGCGGCTCGCCGAGGCGCACATCAGGGCGTACGGCCTCGTCCACGACCTCCGGCCGGGGCTCGCGACGAAGGTCGGCGTCGCGCACCACCTGCGCCCGTTCAGGCCCGGCGACCCCCGCAACCCGTGGCACCGCGTCCTCACGCCGGCGATGCGGTACCTGTTCCAGGACGCGATCGTCCGGGCCACGACGACGGGAGAGTTCGCGCCGCCGCTGCGCCGTCCCCGCGGCATCAGGCGTGGCCGGTATGCCGACTTCTTCGGGCTCAACTACTACTCGCGCACCACGGTGACCCGGTTCGAGGACGGCACGCCGCCCGGCGTCCCCGTCAACGACCTCGGCTGGGAGGTGCACCCCGAGGGACTCGCCGAGACCGCGACGTGGGCCTGGGAGCGCTACGGCCTGCCGGTGTGGGTCACCGAGAACGGCACCGCCGACGCCCGTGACGCCTTCCGGGCCCGCTACCTCGCCGAGCACCTCGAGGTCGTGGCGCGGCTGCGGGCCCGCGGCGTCCCCGTCGAGCGGTACTACCACTGGTGCCTCGTCGACAACTGGGAGTGGGCGCAGGGCGAGGGCCCGCGGTTCGGCCTCGTGGCCCTGGACTACGCCACGCAGGAGCGCACGGTCCGCGACTCGGGCCGGTTCTTCGCCGAGGTCGCGGCCGCCGGGGGCATCACGGCGGCGATGCGCGAGCGGTACGTCGCTGGTCAGGAGTACCCGGTCTCGGACGGCGCCCCGCCGCGCGGCTAGCGTCACCGCGGTTCTTCCTCCGGCCCGGGACGGCAACCCGCTCATGGTCCAGCGGGCCGGCCTCGACGACTGAACGCCCCCGCCCGACGCGTCGGAACTCGGTGACGCCGACCCGGGGCGAGGAGTAGCGTCGACAGGTCGGAGACTCCGGGAGGATGCCATGCACCTCGAGCACCTGTGCGACGCCAGCTGGACCTACGACCTGCTCAAGGAGGCGCCGCCGGCCGAGCACCGTGACGGCCGGGTCTACGGACAGGGGACGGGGACCCTCACCGGACGGCTCGCCGGCACCGCCCGGTGGTCGAACTTCCCGCGCATCCGCGACGGCTACGCCCTGCCCGACGCGCGCGGCGTCATCGAGGTCGCCGACGGCGAGGTGCTCTTCACGCTCACCGGGCTGTCGTCGCTCGACGACGGCCGGGGGCTGCACGTGCTGATGTTCCAGACCTCGGCGCCGGACCACCTGTGGCTCAACACCGTCCTGGCCGTCGGCGAGGGAGCCATCGACGTGGCCAAAGCCACCTTGGCCATGCGCTACTACGAGTGCTCGGTCGAGCTGCCCCTCGCGGGGTGGGAGCTGCCGGTCGAGAGCGTGGACGGCGTCGGGGGTGGCCTCAGCACTCGATGACGTTGACGGCGAGGCCGCCGCGCGCCGTCTCCTTGTACTTGACCTTCATGTCGCGGCCGGTCTCGCGCATCGTCTTGATGACCTTGTCGAGGCTGACGACGTGCGAGCCGTCGCCGCGCAGGGCGGTGCGGGCCGCCGTGATGGCCTTGACCGACGCGATGGCGTTGCGCTCGATGCACGGGATCTGCACGAGACCGCCGACGGGGTCGCAGGTGAGGCCGAGGTTGTGCTCCATGCCGATCTCGGCGGCGTTCTCCACCTGCTCGGGCGTGCCGCCCATGACCGCGGCCATCGCCCCGGCCGCCATCGAGCACGCCGAGCCGACCTCGCCCTGGCAGCCGACCTCGGCGCCGGAGATCGATGCGGTCTCCTTGTAGATGACGCCGATGGCGCCGGCGGTGAGCAGGAACCGGACGATCCCGTCGCGGTCGGCGCCGTTGACGAAGTTCGCGTAGTAGTGCAGGACGGCGGGGATGATGCCCGCCGCACCGTTGGTCGGGGCGGTGACGACGCGCCCGCCCGACGCGTTCTCCTCGTTGACGGCGAGGGCGTAGAGGGTGATCCAGTCCATCCCGCGCAGCGGGTCGTCGCTCGCTCCCTCGAGGCGCAGCCGCCGGGCCAGCTCGGGGGCGCGACGCCGCACGCGCAGGCCACCGGGCAGCACGCCCTCGGTGTCGATCCCGTTGCGGACGCACTCCTTCATGACCTTCCAGATGTCGAGCAGGCCGTCGCGGACCTCCTGCTCGGTGCGCCACGACAGCTCGTTCTCGAGCATGATGCGGGCGATCGACTTGCCGGTCTCCTTGCAGTGCGCCAGCAGCTCGTCGCCGGTGCGGAACGGGTGCGCGACCGGCGTCGAGTCCTCGACGATCTTCGAGGAGCCGTCGGCGTCCTCGCCGACGACGAAGCCGCCCCCGACGGAGTAGTACGTGTGCGCCGCGACGACGCCGCCCGACGCGTCGAGCGCCGTGAACGTCATGCCGTTGGGGTGCAGCGGGAGGGTCTTGCGCCGGTGCAGCACGAGGTCCTCGTCCTCGACGAAGTCGATCTCGTGCTCGCCGAGGAGGCTGACGCGGCGGCTCGCCCGGATCTCGGCCAGGCGTCCCTCGACGGCCCGCGGGTCGCACAGCTCGGGGCGCTCGCCGGTGAGGCCGAGCAGGACCGCCTTGTCGCTGCCGTGGCCGTGGCCGGTGGCGCCGAGCGAGCCGAACAGCTCGGACCGGACGCGTGCGACGTCGGCGAGGCGGCCCTCGTCGCGCAGGCGCTCGGCGAAGAGCACCGCGGCCCGCATCGGCCCGACGGTGTGCGAGCTCGACGGCCCGATGCCGATCGAGAAGAGGTCGAAAACGCTGAGCGCCATGGTGTCCTGACTTCGTGTCGTCGTTGACGGCGACCGCCCGAGGGGTGTGGACGGATCCGATCGAGCCTACGTCCCCGCGCGCCCTACGCGTGCACCCGGCATACAGTCTGCTCGTGCCCCCTGTGCCGCCGCCCCGCTGGCTCGACGCCGAGCACGTCCGACGCACCGTGTCGGCCGACCGCGCGCGGCGCCTCGTGCGCCAGCGCCTGGCCGACGGCTTCGACCCGGCCGGCGACCTGCCGCGCCTCGCGCCCACCGCGGGCGACGGCCAGCTCCTCGTCATGCCCGCCACCTCCGCCGGGGCCGCCGGCGTCAAGGTGCTCTCTGTCGCTCCGGGCAACCCCGGGCGAGGGCTCGAACGCATCCAGGCCGTCTACGTGCTCATGGACGCCGCCACCCTGAGCCCGTCCGTGCTGCTCGACGGCACGGCGATCACGGCGCTGCGCACCCCTGCGGTCTCGGCAGTGGCAGCCGACGCGCTCGCCCCCGACGACGTTCGCTCGGTCGTCATCGTCGGCACCGGCCCGCAGGCCGTCGGCCACGCCGAGGCGATCCTCGCCATCCGCGAGCCGGAGACGATCACCGTCGTCGGCCGGCGGGCCGAGGCGGCACGGGCCACGGCCGCCCGCATCTCAGGGATCGCGCCCGGCGTGCGCACCGTGGGCCTGCACACCGGCGGCTGGGCGACAGGCGAGCGGACCGACGGCGTCGCCGACGTCGAGGCGGTGGCCGACACGGTCCGCCGCTCGCAGCTCGTCGTCACCGCCACCAGCGCCCCGACGCCGGTGCTCGAGGACGACTGGGTGTCGGCAGGCGCGTGCGTCGTCGCGATCGGGTCGCACGAGCCGCACCGTCGCGAGCTGCCGGGCCCTCTGCTCGGGCGCTCGCTCGTCGTCGTCGAGGACATCGCGACGGCGCGGCGCGAGGCCGGCGACGTCATCCTCGCCGCCGCGCAGGGGCACCTGTCCTGGGACGCCGTGCACACCCTCGCAGACCTCGTCCTCGGTCACGTCGAACGGGCCACCGACCGGCCCAACGTCTTCAAGAGCGTCGGCATGGCCTGGCAGGACCTCGTCGTCGCCGAGCACGCGGCGCGTCACTGACGCCCGTTCCCCCACATCGCAATTCGCGGGTCGTCGTGCCGTGCGTCACGTGAGGCCGCTCGAACGGCGCAACCCGCAACTACGAGGACATCAGCGTCCTCGTCGCGGTGCCGGTCGGGCGCTGAGCCGCGCCCTCACCCCTCGGCGGTGACGACCTCGTCGACCGGCGTCGGGCCGCCGTTGAAGGCGATCACGCGCTGCGCCGTCGTGCCCGGGTGGTCGACGACGGAGGCGATGACGCGTCCGACGTCGGCGCGCGGCACGGAGCCCGGGCGCGCGTCGGGGCCGGCGTCGATCCGCCCGGTCGCCGCGTCGTCGGTGAGCCGGCTCGGTCGCAGGATGGTCCAGTCGAGGTCGGATGCGGCCAGGTGTGCGTCGGCGGCCGTCTTGGCATCGGCGTAGGCGAAGAACGGGTCGCCCTCGGGCACCCCGTGCTCGGGACCCGCGCCGAAGTAGGAGACCATGATGAAGCGCCGGACGCCCGCCGGCGCGGACGCGTCGACGGCTCGGACCGCGGCGTCGCGGTCGACCGCGTAGGTGCGGTCCCGGTCACCGCCGCCGGCGCCCGCCGACCACACCACCACGTCGTGCCCGGCGAGAACGTCGCGGAGGCCCTCGGTGTCGAGCGTCTCGATGTCGGCGACGAGCGGGGTCGCGCCGGACGCCTCGACGTCGGCGGCGTGGGCCGGGTTGCGGATGACTCCGGTGACCTCGTGCCCGGCCTCACGCAGCAGGGGCGCGGCGAGCAGGGCGACCTTCCCGTGGGCTCCGATGACGACGACGCGTGCCATGTGTGGTCTCCTTCGTCCGGTCCGGTCCGGCCACGTCAGTCGGTCCGGTTCGTTCGTTTCGGGCTGTCCTCGTCGGCAACGCCCCGCGGGCCCGCTCCTCTTCCCCGACGGTGCGCCGGTGTTGCGCCGACGACGACTTTTCGCAACCCGGCCCCACGGTGCCGGCCACCGGTCGACGATGGCAGGACGTGGTCGTCCGCTGCGCACGTTGAGGGGCCTGCGCCGGACGACAGCCGGCCCCGGAGCCCAAGGCTCGCGGGAGACGGCAGAGGGCCCATCCACCGGATGCGGATGGGCCCTCTCGCCGTCCCGCCCACGCTTGCGGGCGGTCGGCGGTGCGCGTCAGCCCCCGCGGCGACGACCGAGCAACCAGCCGAGGACGAGCCCGACGAGGGCTGCCCCGGCGTAGGGGGCGTAGCGCTGCACGAGCACCGGCAGCACCGCGGTGCCGAGGTCGAGCGCGTCGTCCTCGGGCGGAGCCGCCGATGCCGGACGCGTCGGGCGAGGTGGCGCTGCCGGCGCCGTCGCGTCCTTGGTCGGTGCTCCCGGTGCGGCGACGGGCGTCACCGCCGCTGCTGCGGCGGCACCTGACTCGGGCGCGACAGCACCACTCGGCTCGGTGACGGCAGGGTCGGTGACGGCAGGCTCGGACCCGGCGGGCTCGGGAGCGGGCTCCTCTGCGCCCGAGACGGATTCGCCGAGCTGCCTCTCGATGCACGCGACGAAGGCCTGGAGCAGCTTGTCCGAGACGTCCTGCATGACGCCACGGCCGAACTGGGCCGGCTTGCCCGTGACCGCGAGGTCGGTGGTCACGTCGGCCCGGGTGCCGTCGCCGTCGGGCGCGAGCCCGATCGTGACGGTCGCGCCGGCGGTGCCGTTGCCCCGCTTGTCCTTGCCCTTGGCCTCGATGACGGCCCGGTGCGTGGCGTCGTCTCGTTCGACGAACGAGCCCGAGCCGGCGTAGACGAGCGCGATCGGCCCGAGCTTGACCTTGACCGTGCCGGAGAAGCCGTCGGCGGTCACGTCGGTCACGGTCGCGCCGGGGAAACAGCCGCCGACGCGCTCGAGGTCCATGAACAGGGCCCACGCGTCGTCGACCGAGGTCGGCACGGTGAAGGAGTGGGTCAGCTGCATCCGGCGATCACGCCCCTGCCGCGGCAAGAACCGCCCGACGCGTCAGGACCGTCGCGAGGTGGCGGCGGTAGTCGGCGTCGCCGTTGAGGTCCGAGGGCGGGTTGGTGCCCTCGGCCACGGCGGCGACGGCCGCGCGGACCGCCTCGTCGGTGGCTGGCTGCCCGACGAGCGCCTCCTCGACGGCCTTGGCGCGCAACGGTGTCGAGCCCATGTTCGTCAGGCCGACGCGGGCCTCGGCGATCGAGCCGCCGTCGGTGCGCACCGCTGCCGCGACCCCCACGATCGACCACTGGTGGCTGACGCGCACGAACTTCTCGTAGTGCGCGCCCCAGCCGGTGTGCTTCGGGATGCGGATCTGCGTCAGCAGCTCGCCGTCCCCGACCGCGGTCGTGAAGAGGTCCTCGAAGAAGTCGTCGGCCGCGACGGTGCGGGTGGCCCCACCCGCCCCGGCGATGACGAGCTGTGCACCGAGCGCGAGCGCCGGTGCCCCGACGTCACCGGCCGGGTCGGCGTGCACGAGCGCACCGCCGACCGTGCCGCGGTGGCGGATCTGCGGGTCGGCCACGGTGGCGACGGCCTTGGACAGCAGGGCCGCGTGGGTCGACACCACCTCGGAGGCGAGCACCTCCGAGTACGGGGTCATCGCACCGATGACCACGTGGTCTCCGTCCTCGGAGACACCACGCAGCTCGGCGATGCGGCCGAGGTCGACGATGACGCCCGGTGCGTTGAGCCGCATCCGCAGGATCGGCAGCAGCGACTGGCCACCGGCGAGCACCTTCGCCTCGTCACCGTGCTCGGCGAGCGCCGCGACGGCGTCGGCAACGGATTCCGGTGCCACGTAGTCGAACTCGGCGGGGATCACTGTCCGCTCCCTTCGCTCGCGCCGGCCGCCGGGTCGGCGTTCGGCGCTCCCTCGTCGAAGTGTGGCTGCGCGTCGCGCTCGCCCTCGGTCGTGACGGCCGCGCCCGCCCGGATGGCCTTCCAGACGCGCTCGGGGGTGCACGGCATGACGATGTCGTCGACGCCGAGGTGGCGGACCGCGTCGACGATCGCGTTGACGACGGCCGGCGTGGAGGCGATGGCACCGGCCTCGCCGACTCCCTTCGTGCCGAGCTTGGTGTAGGTCGACGGCGACGTCGTGTGGTCGGTGACGAAGCTGATCGTGTCGGCCGAGGTGGGCAGCGTGTAGTCGACGAAGGAACCCGTGACGAGGGTGCCCTGGTCGTCGTACTCGGCCCCTTCCCACAGGGCCTGCGAGATGCCCTGGACGAGGCCGCCGTGCACCTGGCCCTCGACGATGAGCGGGTTGATGATGGTGCCGATGTCGTCGACGCAGACGTATCTGCGCATCGTCGTGGCACCGGTCTCGGTGTCGACCTCCATCGCGCACAGGTGGGTGCCGTGCGGGAACGAGAAGTTCTCGGGGTCGAAGGTCGCGTCGGCGTCGATGCTCGGCTCGACGCCGTCGGGCAGGTTGTGACCGGTCCAGGTCGCCAGCGCGACGTCGGCCATCCCGACGCCCTTGTCGGTGCCCTTGACCCCGAAGCGCCCGCCGGTGAACTCGATGTCGTCGACGCTCGCCTCGAGCAGGTGCGCCGCGATGGGCTTGGCCTTCTCGATGACCTTGTCGGCAGCCCGCACCACGGCCTCGGCCCCGACGACGAGCGAGCGCGAGCCGTAGGTGTCCATGCCCTTGGGGGCGATCTGCGTGTCGCCGTGCAGCACCTCGACGTCCTCGAACGGCACCCCGAGGCGGTCGGCGACGATCTGGCTCCACGCCGTCTCGTGGCCCTGGCCGTGCGGTGAGGTGCCGGTGAGCACCTCGACCTTGCCGGTGGCGAGCATCCGGATGCTCGCCGACTCCCAGCCGCCCGCGGCGTAGTTGAGCGCGCCGAGGATGCGTGACGGCGCGAGGCCGCACATCTCGGTGAACGTCGAGATGCCGATGCCGAGCTGGACCGGGTCCTTCGACTCGCGGCGGCGCTGCTGCTCGGCGCGCAGCTCGTCGTAGCCGAAGAGCTCCTTGGCCTTGGCCGTCGCGGCCTCGTAGTTGCCGGAGTCGTAGGTCATGCCCGCCACCGTGGTGAACGGGAACTCGTCGTGGGTGATCCAGTTCTTCTCCCGGATCGCGAGCGGGTCGACGCCGACCTCGACGGCGAGCTCGTCCATGAGCCGCTCGATGGCGTACGTCGCCTCGGGGCGCCCGGCCCCGCGGTACGCGTCGACCCACGTCTTGTTCGTCAGCAGCGTGCGGACCGTGAAGTGGTAGGCGGCGAACTTGTAGATCGAGTTGAACATCCACGCGCCGAGCACCGGCACGCCGCCGCCGACGAGACCGACGTAGGCACCGAGGTCGGCGAGCAGCTCGACCTTGAGCCCGGTGACCGTGCCGTCCTTCTCGGCGGCGAGGGTCAGCTTCTGCCACTGGTCGCGGCCGTGGTGGCCCGACAGGAGCGACTCGGAGCGGGTCTCGGTGTACTTGCACGGCTTGCCGACGAGCCGCGCCACGGCGACCGTCGCGAACTCCTCGGGCGTCGTCTGCAGCTTGCCGCCGAAACCGCCGCCGACGTCGGGCGCGATGACGCGCACCTTGGACTCCGGCATGCCGGTGGTCGCCGCGAGGAGGAACTTGAGGATGTGCGGCACCTGCGTCGAGGTCCACACGGTCAGCTGCTCGCCGGTCGGGTCGCACACGGTCGAGCGCGGCTCCATGAAGGCGGGCAGCAGGCGTTGCTGGCGGTACTCCCGCTCGATGAGGATGCCGCCCTCGCGGGCCGTGGCGATGGCCTCCTCGACGTCGGTGCCCGAGCCCTGGGCCGCCGAGTCGAGCGTCCAGACGGCGCTCGTGTTCGTGCCGAGGTCGGGGTGGGCGAGGACCTCGTCCTTCGCGGCCTCCCTGAGGTCGAGGACCGCCGGCAGCTCCTCGTAGTCCACGTCGACGAGCTCGAGGGCGTCCCGGGCGGCCGCCGCGGTGCGCGCGACGACGACGGCGACGATCTCGCCGGCGCACGCGACGTGCTCGACGGCGATCGGCAGGTGGTCCGGCGTCTTCTGCTCGGCGTTGAGCGGCCACGCCGTCGCGACGAGGCCCTGCGTGCCCGCGACGTCGGCGCCCGTGACGACGGCGACGACGCCCGGCGATGCCTTGGCCGCGGCCGTGTCGATCGAGGTGATGCGGGCGTGCGCGAACGGGCTGCGCACCATCGCGAGGTGCAGCATGCCGGGCAGGACGATGTTGTCGGTCCACCGGGTGCGGCCGGTGATGAGGCGCTGGTCCTCCTTGCGGCGTCGGGCCTTGCCGATCTCGCCGGTGGCCTCTGCGGGCCGGTCGTCGGTGACGGTCATGACGACACCGCCTGCGAGCTGAGGTCCTTGGCCGCCTGCTGCACGGCCTTGACGATGTTGTGGTAGCCGGTGCACCGGCACAGGTTGCCCTCGAGGCCCTCGCGGATCTGCTCCTCGCTCGGGTCCGGGTTCTCCCGCAGCACGTCGCAGGCCTGCATGATCATGCCCGGTGTGCAGTAGCCGCACTGGAGCGCGTGGCACTCGTGGAAGGCCTTCTGGACGGGGTGGAGCTCGCCGTCGGTGGCGAGGCCCTCGATCGTGGTGACCTCGTGTCCGTCCGCCTGGACGGCGAGGACGTTGCACGACTTGACGCTCGTGCCGTCGAGGTGGACGGTGCACGCACCGCAGTTGCTCGTGTCGCACCCGACGACGGTCCCGGTCTTGCCGAGCGTCTCGCGCAGGTACTGGACCAGCAAGGTCCTGGGCTCGACGTCGTCGGAGTAGCTGACCCCGTCGACGTTCACGGTGATTCGGGTCATTCGATGTGTCCTCCTGCCGCGCTGCAGTTGACTTCCCCACGGTGAGTCTTTGTCAGAAGTGGCCTGCGCACAAGAGTTTCTGCGGATGAGGCGCGGCGTGGCCTGACCTCCTGAACCCGCACTCGTCGGCGGCGTCCGCTCCGGGCAGACTGTCGGGCATGACGCTGCACGCCGACGACTACCAGGCGCTTCGCTCGCGCTACGACTCGATGACCTACCGCCGGACCGGTCGCTCCGGCCTCGACCTGCCGGCCGTGTCCCTCGGCCTGTGGCACAACTTCGGTGACGACGTGCCGCTCGACAACCAGCGCGCGACGCTGCGTCGGGCCTTCGACCTCGGCGTCACGCACTTCGACCTCGCGAACAACTACGGGCCGCCCTACGGCAGCGCCGAGCGCAACTTCGGCACGATCTTCGCCCAGGACTTCGCGCGCTACCGCGACGAGCTCGTCATCAGCAGCAAGGCCGGCTACGACATGTGGCCCGGCCCGTACGGCCAGGGTGGCGGCAGCCGCAAGTACGTCCTGTCCTCGCTCGACCAGTCCCTGCAGCGGATGGGCCTCGACCACGTCGACATCTTCTACAGCCACCGGTTCGACGACACGACCCCGCTCGAGGAGACCATGGGCGCGCTCGACACCGCGGTCCGCTCGGGCAAGGCCCTCTACGTCGGCATCTCGAGCTACTCGGGCCCGCGCACCAAGGAGGCCGTCGAGATCCTCCGCTCGATGGGCACGCCGCTGCTCATCCACCAGCCGAGCTACTCGATGCTGAACCGCTGGGTCGAGGAGGACCTGCTCGACGTCCTCGGCGAGGAGGGCATCGGCTGCATCGCGTTCAGCCCGCTCGCCCAGGGCATGCTCACCGACAAGTACCTCAAGGGTGTGCCTGCGGGTTCGCGCGCTTCGCAGGGCAAGTCGCTCTCGCCGAAGCTGCTGAGCGAGCAGAACCTCAAGCACGTCCGGGCCCTGAACCGGATGGCCAAGGCCCGCGGCCAGTCCCTCGCGCAGATGGCGCTCGCGTGGATCCTGCGCGACGAGCGCGTCACGTCGGTGCTCATCGGTGCGTCCTCGGTCGGGCAGCTGGAGAACAGCCTCGGCTGCCTCGACAACCTCGCCTTCTCCGACGAGGAGCTGGCCAAGATCGACAAGCACGCCGTCGAGGGCGGCATCAACCTCTGGAAGCGCTCCAGCGCCCACTGACCCCTGGTCAGCCCCGGCTGGCGCCTCCGGGGCGCCAGCCGGGGCCGCGCAGGAGGTAGCCGACGCGGTCGTGCCACGACGCCGCGGCGCGCACGTCGCCCCAGATCGACGCGTACTCGTGCGTCGCGACGACGAGCGGGTTGTACGTGCGCAGCTGGGTCGTCAGGCCGTAGACGACGCGGTCGCCCTCTGGCTCGAAGGAGCGGAACAGCCGGTCCCAGACGATGAGGATGCCGCCGTAGTTGCGGTCGAGGTAGGCGTTGTTCGTGCCGTGGTGCACGCGGTGGTGCGACGGCGTGTTCATCGCCAGCTCCACTGGGCGCCAGAGGGTTCCGACGCGCTCGGTGTGGAGGAAGAACTGGTAGAGCAGCGAGATCGACTGCTGGAGGAAGATCGCCCACGGCGGCACGCCGAGCAGCGCCAGCGGCGCCCAGAACGGCACCCCGCTGAACGGCGTCCACGTCTGGCGCAGCGCGGTCGAGAGGTTGTAGCGCTGGCTCGAGTGGTGCACGACGTGGCTGGCCCAGAGGATCCGCACCTCGTGGTGGGCGCGGTGGTACCAGTAGTAGGCGAGGTCCTCCGCGAGGAAGATGACGATCCACGTCCACCAGAGGGCGGTGTCGAGGCGCAGTGGGCTCAGCTCGTAGAGGGCGGCGTAGACGACGAGCTGGATCGCCTTGTAGAGCACGCCGACGCCGACGCTGCCCAGGCCCATCGCGAGGCTCGTGAACGTGTCGCGCACCTCGTAGCCGACCTCGTCGTCGTCGGGCGCGAACCACAGCGAGGCGACCTCGACGACGATGAAGAGCACGAAGAAGGGCACCGCGGCGAGGATGAGGTCGACCATCACGCCCCCTTGGCGCCGGTGCCGGTGAGCTTGCCGTCCGCCACGAGCGCCGCCCACACGTCGAGCGCCTGGCGGAGGATGGCGTCGGCGAGCCGGGCCGCCTCGTCGGCCTCCGCCGACGCGACGGCCGCGGCGAGCGGGCCGTGCGGGAGCAGGTCGGCGCGGTCGGCGGCGAGCAGCGCGTCCATCGCCTCGGGACGGGCGTCGATGGCATGGAGCAGGGAGTTGAGCGCGAGGCGGAACGCCAGGTTGCCGGACGCCTCGACGACCTCGAGCCAGAAGGCGCGGTCGGCGTCGGGGTCGGTCGTGTCGTCGTAGGCGGCCGCGGCGAGCACGACGCGCTCACGCGCCTCGGGGGTGGCCCGCTCGGCGGCGAGCCGGGCGGCGTCGACGCCGATGCACCGACGCATCTCCAGGCCGTCGCGCAGGACCGCGGGGTCGAGCGCGTCGGCCGACCGGGCCAGGTGGGCGAGCAGGTCGAGGCCCGCGCTGCTACGCACGTCGAGGACGCGGGTGCCACCGCCGTGGACGACGCGGACGAAGCCGGCGGCCTGGAGGCGCTGGAGGGCCTCGCGCACGGCGTGCCGGTTGACGGCGAACGACGCGGCGAGCTCGCGCTCGGGCGGGAGGGAGTCGCCGGGGGCGAAGCGCCGCGTCAGGACGGCGTCTCGCAGCTCGGCGAAGACCTCGTCGGACACCGAGCGCCGGGCGACCGGGGTGAATCCACGCTGACTCATGCGGGCCAGCCTGCCCGACCATTGGTCCACTCATCAAGAGGTTGGACCAATTTGTGGCGCACGCCGCCCGGTAGGTTGGCGCGCGTGCCCGACACCGACGTCAGCGACCTCCGCCTCCCCAGCACCCTAAGCATCCAGGAGCGGCTCTACCCCGACCTCCCCTGCTTCGGCTGCGGCCAGGCCAACGAGCGCGGCCTCAAGCTGCGCAGCCATCCGCTCGGTGACACCGCCGCGGACGGCGTCACCGCGTCGTTCACGCCGTGGCCCGAGCACGACAACGGGCTCGGCTACCTCAACGGCGGCATCATCGGCACCGTCCTCGACTGCCACAGCGCGGCCGCCGTCATGCTCGAGGCCGAGCGCGGCGGCTGGCCGCCACTGCCCGGCGCCGACCTCTCGTACGTGACGGCCGGGCTCGACGTCCGCTACCTGCGCCCGGCCCCGTTGCACGACACCGTCGAGCTGTTCGCCGCCGTCGTCGCGGCGTCCGAGCCACAGATGACCGTCGAGGTCGAGCTGCGTTTCGACGGCAAGGTGCGTGCGCAGGCGACGGCGCTCTGGAAGCGCTGGCGCCCCCGCACCTGACCACCACCCCCTCTCAATCGAAAGAGCACTCCGTCCCTTGTCGAGCCGTACTGCGCGGTCTCGCTGTCAGGGACGGAGTGCTCTTTCGATGGGGGGCGCGGGGCCTCAGGGCGGGTCGGTGTCGTGCGCCGGATGGTGGTGGTGGATCGGGCCGTCGAGGCCGCCGAGGCGCTCGCCGCCGCCACCCCAGCGCAGCGCGATGATCTCGGCGGCGATCGACACGGCCGTCTCCTCGGGCGTTCGCGCCCCGAGGTCGAGGCCGATGGGTGAGCTCATCCGGGCCAGCTCGGCCTCGGTGAGGCCGGCCTCGCGCAGCCGCGCCAGCCGGTCCTCGTGGGTGCGCCGGGAGCCCATCGCCCCGATGTAGGCCACCTGGGGCAGGCGCAGGGCCACCTCGAGCAGCGGCACGTCGAACTTCGGGTCGTGGGTCAGCACGGCGATGACGGTGCGGGAGTCGACGCGTCCGGCCTCGACCTCCGCGGTGAGGTAGTCGTGCGGCCACGTGACGACGACCTCGTCGGCGCCCGGGAAGCGCGAGGCCGTCGCGAAGACGGGCCGGGCGTCGCAGACGGTGACGTGGTAGCCGAGGAACCCGCCGACGCGGGCCACGGCGGCGGCGAAGTCGATGGCGCCGAAGACGAGCATCCGCGGCTTGGGCGCGTGCGAGGCGACGAAGACCCGTAGGCCCTCGCCCCGACGCTCCCCGTCCGGGCCGTAGGTCAGCGTGCCCGTCGTGCCCTGGGCGAGCATGCCGCGCGCGTCGTCGCGGACGGCGTCGTCGGCGCGCGCGCTGCCGAGCGTGGACGCGGGTGCGGCACCGGAGGCAGCGGCATCGCCGGCGTTCTCCTCCTCGGGACGCACGACGAGGCGACGCCCGACCCACGACGGGTCGGGGTGCGCGATGACCGTGGCCACGGCGACCGGGCGGCCGGCGGCGATGTCCGCGGCGACCTCGCCGAGCTCGGGGAAGGTGTCGCGCGAGACCTTCTCGACGAACACGTCGAGGATCCCTCCGCACGTCAGGCCCACGGCGAACGCGTCGTCGTCGCTGACGCCGTAGCGCTGGAGCACGGGCGTGCCGGAGTCGACGACCTCCTGGCCGAGCTCGTACACCGCGCCCTCGACGCAGCCGCCCGACACCGAGCCGACGGCCTCGCCGGCGGGGCCCACGAGCATCGACGCGCCGGCCTGGCGGGGGGCGGAGCGCCACGTGCCGACGACGGTGCCCACCCCGACGGTCTCGCCGGCCGACCACCACCGCATCAGGTCCGAGAGCACCTCACGCACGGGCCACCACCTCGATCAGCTCCTCGAACGCGGCGAGCGAGTGACCCGCCACGAAGTCGTCAACGTACGGCAGCGCGGCCACGATTCCCTGCTGCACCGGCTCGTAGCCGACCTTGCCGCGGTGCGGGTTGGCCCACACGACCCGGTGGGCGAGGCCCGCGAGGCGGCGCATCTGCTCGCCGAGCACCTCGGGCCCGTCGCGCTCCCAGCCGTCGCTGAAGACGACGACGACGGCGCCGCGCGCCATGCCGCGGCGGCCCCACCGGTCGAGGAAGGCGCCGATGGAGTCGCCGAGCCGGGTGCCGCCGGACCAGTCGGGCACGACGCGCCCGGCGGCGGCGAGCGCCCGGTCGGGGTCGCGCTCGCGCAGCGCCCGTGTCACGTGGGTCAGTCGCGTGCCCATGGTGAAGACCTCGACGTGGTCGCAGCGTCGGACGTAGGCGTGCGCGAGGCGCAGCAGGCTGTCGGCGTACGGGCTCATCGAGCCCGAGACGTCGACGAGGAACACGACGCGTCGCGCGCGGACCCCCCTGCGCCGGTAGCGGATCCGCCCGGGTTCACCCATCCGGCGCAGCTGCTCGCGCAGCGTCGCGGGGCCGTCGACCGCGCCGGATCGGGACCGCACGTGCCGTCGGGCCCGTCGCCGCGGCGAGCGCGGGTCGAGGGCGGCGAACAGGCGGGCGGCGGCCGCGCGCTCCGCGGCGCTCAGCGCGGCGAGATCGCGGTGCCGGAGCACCTCGGTGGCGCTGGCGCGGGCCTCGATGGTGTCGCCGGCCGAGGTGTCCTCCCCCTCGGCCTCGCCACCGAGCGGTGCCTGGTGCACCGGTGGCCGCACGACGTCGACACGCGAGCCGCGGCGCACCTCCTCGGTACCGAACCACCGCTCG
This sequence comes from Intrasporangium sp. Soil_C_50, assembly GCF_057656595.1. Classification (NCBI taxonomy): domain Bacteria; kingdom Bacillati; phylum Actinomycetota; class Actinomycetes; order Micrococcales; family Intrasporangiaceae; genus Intrasporangium; species Intrasporangium sp. Soil_C_50. The sequence goes on along the minus strand of NZ_JBDGKB010000010.1, from coordinate 51,982 downwards.
AACACCTCGTCGTACACCGGGAAGTCCGCCGGGACCGCGGTCAGGGTGGCTCGTCCGGCCCAGTAGACGCCCAACCGCTCCCCGACGCCGACCGTGGCGGCCGCGACGAGGAAGGTGCGCTCGCGGTCGGCCGAGACGGACAGGCCGGCGGAGCGCAGGGCGCGGGCGAAGCCGAGCAGCCACGCCTCTGGCGGTGCCTCGGTCGGTGCCTCGGTGGGCGCCTCCGTCTGCGGTCCGGGAGCCGGGGTCATGCCGTGAGCAGCTTGTCCAGGGCGGCACGGACCCGTTCGGAGTCCTCGCGGTACTTCAGGGCGGCGCCGAGGGTGGCGGCGGCGACCTCGGTGTCGAGACGCGTCGCGCCGACGGCCTCGAGCGCCCGGGCCCAGTCGAGGGTCTCGGCGACACCCGGGGGCTTGATGAGCTCGCCGGAGGAACGCAGCCGCTGGACGGCCGTGACCACCTGCTCGGCGAGCGCCGCGGGCACCTCCGGCAGCCGGGACCGGACGATCTCGAGCTCGCGCGCCAGCCCCGGGTGGTCGATCCAGTGGTAGAGGCAGCGACGTTTGAGGGCGTCGTGCAGCTCGCGGGTGCGGTTCGAGGTGAGCACGACGAGCGGCGGGGTGGCGGCGCTGATCGTGCCGAGCTCGGGGATCGTGACCTGCCACGTGGAGAGCACCTCGAGCAGGAAGGCCTCGAACTCGTCGTCGGCGCGGTCGATCTCGTCGACGAGCAGCACGCACGGGGCGGCGCGCAGGGCCTCGAGGACGGGGCGCGCGAGGAGGAACCGCTCGTCGAAGAGCTCCTGCTCGAGGGCGCGCGCGTCACGGTCGGCGCCGGCCCCGTCGATGTCACCGGCCACGGCCTCGACGGCCCGCAGGTGCAGGATCTGCCGCGGGAAGTCCCAGTCGTAGAGGGCCTGCGTGGCATCGATCCCCTCGTAGCACTGCAGCCGGATGAGCCGCAGGTCGAGGGCCTCGGCGAGCGCCTCGGCCAGGGCCGTCTTGCCGGTGCCCGGCTCGCCCTCGAGCAGGACCGGGCGCGAGAGGCGGCTGGCGAGGAAGGTGATGGTGGAGAGCGCCTCGTCGGCGAGGTAGCCGGTGCGCGCGAGGGCGGACGTGACGTCGGCGGGGCTGGTGAAGGCGGTCTCCATGCCCCGAGCATCACGCATGACGCGCCGTGGCGGAAGCGCGAGCCCTCAGTGTCGACCGTCGAGCTCGGCGGGGGTGTCGACGTCGCGGCCCGTCGCGAGGTCGCCGCACTCGACGAGCTCGTGCGGGTGGGTGCGGAAGTGGTCGCGAGCGCCGTTGTCGCCCGTGGCCGTCGCGATGACGCCCTCCCAGTGTTCGCGGCCGATGAGGGCCGGGTGGCCCGGCGTGCCGCGGTAGGACGCTCGCCTCAGGACCGACCGGCGATGCCCCACAGGGTTCTCGGCGTCGGGTCCTCCACCCGTCGCGAGGACGCGGGCGACGACCTCCGGCGTCAGGTCGGGCAGGTCGACGAGGCTGACGAGCACCGCGTCGATGCTGGCGTCGCCCTCGTGGGCGGTGCGGGCGAGGGCGCCCAGCCCGGCGCGCAGCGAGGCCCCCATGCCCTCGTGCCAGTCCGGGCAGCGCACGACGTCGACGTCGTGCCCGAGCCGGTCGACGATCGCGGCGACCTCCTCGGCCGCCGCGCCCACGACGACGGTGACGCCGCGACAGCCGCCGGCGTGCAGCACCTCGACGCCGCGCTCGACGAACGTCGCTTCGTCGGGCGAGCGGCGCACGAGCGCCTTGGGACCGCCCATCCGGCGGCCGGCTCCGGCTGCGAGGAGCAGCCCGCGCACGTGCGGCACGGTGCTCATGCGACCGACGCTACGGGACGCGTCCGCCCGGCGGGTACGGACGCGTCAGGAGATCGCCGCGAGGTCGACGGTCCACACCGGGTTGGCGCGGACGCGGTGCACCCGCGGGCCGGTGGCGACGTGCGTCATCGGCTGCAGGAGCGGCACGAACGGGCCGCGCTCGTTCATCGCCACCTGCCAGGCGGCGTACGCGCCCGCCCGGTCGTCGCCGACGGACGCGCGGGCGGCCTCGGTCAGCTCGTCGACGAGGGCGTCGTCGCCGCGCTGCCAGCCGGCACGCTGGCCGACGAGCTCGCCGGGCGCGAAGGCCAGGTAGTTCTCGGGGTCCGGGTAGTCGGGGCTCCAGCTCCACAGGCTGAAGGCGCTGCGCCCGGAGCGGTAGGCGGCCAGCGCCGTCGACGACGGCTGCGGGTCGAGGACGACCCGGATGCCGACCGCTGCCAGCTGGCCCCGCACGGCGTTCGCGATGGTGCTGCGCTGGATACCGGAGATCGGCACGTCGACCGCATAGGTGAGGCGGACCGGCTCGCCCCGGTACCCGGAGCGCTTGAGGGCGGCGCGCGCGCCGGCGAGGTCGCGTGGAGCGGCCGTCGGCACGGCGGTCGGCCGCGGCGAGGTGCCGGTGGTCCCGGGCACCGGGGTGCCGGTACCGGACGTGCCGGTGCTGCCCGCTGCCGTCGGCGAGCTCGTCGCCGGGGACGGGGTGCCGGTCGCACCTGGGCTTCCGGTGCGCGTCGGGGTCGGTGGGGAGGTCGGGACCGCGCCGTCCTCGAGCGAGCCGACGATGCCCGAGGGCACGAGGCCGGCAGCCGGGCGGGCGTCACCGGCCGCGTGGGCGAGCGCCTCGACGTCGAGGCCCTTGCGGACCGCCTCGACGAAGGCGGTGTTCGCGGTCCAGCGGTTGACGCGCGGGTTGCGCGACAGCGAGAGGAAGGCAAGCGTCGAGGAGTTGGACGCCGTGACGGCGACCGAGCCCGGCCCGCCTGGAGTGGGGGTGCCCGACGGAGCCGACGTGCCCGACGAGGGCGAGGCCCCGGACGCCGTCGAGGGGCTGCCGGTGCCCGAAGTCGCCGTTGCGGTGCCCGTCGCCGCGCCCGTCGCGGTGTCCGCCGCCGTGGCGGCGGCGCTCGCGGCCAGGGCGGCCGCCTGCGCGGGCGAGACGTCGAGGGCGACGTCGGCGCGACCGGCTCGCACGTCGCCGACCTGGTCCTTGGGCGCGACGTCGCGCAGCACGACCTCGCCGAACGCGGGTGCCGCTCCGCTCCAGGCGGGGTTCGCGGCCAGCGTCACCTGGCTCGACGTCGCGCCGGTCAGGACATAGGGGCCCGAGCCGGCCGAGTGCGTCGACAGGTACCGGGCCGCGGTGTCGCCGGGGCCGACGGTGCCGCCGTTGGCCTTGACCGCCGCCGAGTTGAGGATGCCGAAGGCCGGGTTGGCGAGGACGGACGGCAAGGCGAAGTTCGAGCGCGGCGAGCTGAGGGTGAAGGTGCGGTCGTCGACCTTGACGATGTTGACGGTGCCGAGGACGGCCGCCGCCGTGCCGCCGAGGCCCTGCGCGCGCTGGAGCGTGAAGACGACGTCGTCGGTGGTCATCGGCGTGCCGTCGGAGAACACGAGGCCCTTGCGCAGGCGCATCGTCAGCCACTTGCCCTCCGGCGAGAGGGTGTACTCGGCGATGCCGGGCACGACCTTCGTCGGATCGGCGGCGTCGAGGTCGGTGAGGGTCTGGTAGGCGGCCTTGGAGACGAGCAGGCCGCTGCGGTCGAACTGGCGCGTCGGGTCGAGCGTCGCGTGGTCGAAGACGGTGTCGACGACGAGGGGATCGCGCGGCGTCGGGGCCGGTGCGGGCGTCGTCGTGGCCACGGGGGTGCCCCCGGCCGTCGCGGTGGCGCCGCCCCCTGGCGAGGCGTCGGTACAGGCGGACGTGAGCAGGGCCGCCACCGCGACGGCAGCGATCGCCACGTGGCGGGCGGCACGTCGACGCACGGTGATCCTTCGCTGCTCGAGGGGCCGACACGTCCGCGAACGAGGGCACGAGGCCGTGCGGACGAGTCGGTGGACGGTGCCTGCCGGAGCGTCGCGCCTGCCTGACGACGCCCGGGGCCGTGCGGCGAGTCTATCCGGCTCCGCCCGCCGCGACGCCTCCCGACTCAGCACTCGGCGCGAGCACGAGGTAGGCCTGCGCGACGAGCACGACGACGATGGCCACCCACTTGCCCGTGGGCAGCTGGACGCCGTAGCGCCAGCGGTCGACGAGCACGAGCCCCACCTGGAGGATCACGACCCAGCCCATCGTCACGAGGGCGAGCTCGGCGTAGCGCAGCGACGACGCGTAGACCCAGAAGAGGACGAGGAACGCGCCGGCGCCGAGGACGAGCGCGCGGACGCTCCCGTTGCTCGCCCACTCCTTGGCGAGGACGGCCCCGGCGAGGTCGAGGCCGGCCAGGCACACCATCGCGAGCGTCGCGACGACCGGCACGGGCCACGCGTCGGGGACCTTGATGAGTGGGAAGACGTCGGTGACGCTCATGGCTGGCACATCCTCGGGGGCCGGGCCCGCCCCTCGAACGGGCCTCCCGGGTCAGTGCCCCGCGGCGACGCTCCTGATACGGCTCGTTCCCCGACGCCCGTGGCTCGCGCCCGACCGGCGGTTCACGCCTGACCGGCGGCGAACCAGGCGGCGACGTCGGGCTCGAGCGGTGGCACGTCGACGGCTCCCCCGCCCGAGCGCAGCGACGACGTCGCGCACACCGCGGCCGCGACGGCCTCGCGTGCCGCCACGGGCGAGGTCATGGTCGGGCCGCCCTCGCGGGCGAACCGGACGAACTCGGCCATGAGGAGCGGGTCGGCGCCGCCGTGGCCGGTGGTGTCGGCCGGCGGGATCTCGAGCACCTCGTCGGCGTCCTCGCGGTAGCTGTCGGTGCGGCGGGTCCACACCTTGACGACGGCGCCCGGGCCGTCGCCGAAGTTCTCGAGCCGGCCCCTGGTGCCGATGACGGTGTAGTTGCGCCAGTAGTCCGGCGTGAAGTGGCACTGCTGGTAGCTGGCGAGGACGCCGCCGTCGAGCACGAGGTTGGCCATCGAGATGTCCTCGACGTCGACGACCGGGTGCAGCTCGCGCTGCTCGGTGGGCGGCCAGTTGTCGAGCGAGTACCAGTCGGCCATCCGGCGGTCCGAGTTGTCGCGGTGGTCGGTGATGTCGCCGTAGACGGCGAGGTCGCCGACGGCCGCCACCCGACGCGTGTAGGCGCCGGCGAGCCAGTGGATGACGTCGATGTCGTGGGCGCCCTTCTGCAGTAGCAGGCCCGTGGTGTGGGTGCGGTCGGCGTGCCAGTCCTTGAAGTAGTAGTCGCCGCCGGCCGAGACGAAGTGGCGGCACCAGACGGCCTTGACCTCGCCGATCGTGCCCGCCTCGATGACGGCACGCATGGCCCGGATGACCGGCATGTGGCGCATGTTGTGCCCGACGTACAGCCGGGTACGGGTGCGCGCGGCCGCGGCGAGGATGCGGTCGGCGTCCTCCACCGTCGTGGCGAGCGGCTTCTCGACGAAGGTCGGCAGCCCGGCCTCGAGGGTGCGCACGGCGTGGTCGGCGTGGAGGTGGTCGGGCGTCAGGACGAGGACGGCGTCGACCTCGTCCCGCACCTCGGGGCTCAGCAGGTCGTCGACGCTGTCGACGAGTCGGACGCCCTCGACGCGCTCGGCGGCGTCGCGGCGTCCACGCTCGGCGGCGTCGCACACGACGGTGACGCGGCTGCCCTCGCCGGGGCGGTGGGCGTACCTCGCCAGGCCGGCGCGCAGGCCGAAGCCGATGATGGCGAGGCGCAGGTCGGTCGTGCCGGTCGGGTCGGGCGTCGAGGCGCTCGCGGCAGGCGTCGAGGAGGGCGTCGGGGAGGGCGTCGTGGTGGTCATGGTGCGTGGGTCACCTTTCACGGGGTCTGGTTCGAGGGTCTCAGCCCTTGGAGCCGCTGAACGCGATGCCCTGGATGAACTGGCGCTGCAGGGCGATGAAGAGGACGAGCACTGGAAGGGTTGCGAGGACCGACCCGGCCATGAGCGTCGTCGTGTCGACGGTGAACTGGCCGATGAGGGAGGCGAGCCCGACCGACAGCGGCATCTTCGTCGGGTCGTTGTTGACGACGAGGGGCCACATGAGGTCGTTCCAGCTCCACAGCACGTCGAGGACGGCGAGCGCCACGAGGCCGGGGCGGGCCAGCGGCAGCATGACGCGGGTGAAGATCTGCCAGTGGTTGGCGCCGTCGAGGCGGGCCGCCTCCTCGAGCTCGCGCGGCAGGGTGAGGAAGAACTGGCGCAGCAGGAAGGTGCCGAAGGCGCTGAAGAGGCCGGGCACGACGAGCGCCTGGATCGAGTTGAGCCAGCCGAGGCCGGAGATGATCTCGTACTGCGGCAGCAGGAACAGCTGGCTCGGCACCATGAGGACCGACAGGAACAGCCCGAAGAGCAGCCCGCGGCCGCGGAACTCGAAGCGCGCGAATGCGTAGCCGGCCATCGAGCACAGCACGAGCTGGCCGGCGACGCGTCCGACGGTCTGCAGGGTGCTGTTCCAGAACATCTGCCCGAACGGGAGCGTGTCGAAGACCTTGCCGTAGTTCGACCACTGCGCGTGCTTCGGGAAGACGGTCGGCGGCACGGTCATCGTCTCGCCGAGGGTCTTCAGCGAGGTCATGACCTCCCAGAAGAACGGCCCGACCATGACGACGGCGCCCAGGACGAGCACGACGTGGACGCCGATGTGCCTGGGCCGCAGGGGCTTTCCCGATGCGGGGGTGGGGACTCGGGTCGCGACGTCAGACATAGTGCACCCACTTCTTCTGGAGGCGGAACTGCAGCGCGGTCACGGCGACGATGACGACGAGGATGACGAGGGCGATCGCCGCGGCGTAGCCCTGCTGGTTCTCGACGAAGCCGCGCTGGTAGAACTGCGCGACGATCGTCTCCGTCTGCGGGTAGGCCGGGTTGGTCGGGCCGCTCATGACGAAGATGAGGTCGAAGGTCTGCAGGGCGCCGATGACGGCGAGCACCGAGATGAAGAAGACGCTCGGGCTGATCGTCGGCAGCGTGATCGACCAGAACTGCCGGATGCGCCCGGCGCCGTCGAGCGAGGCCGCCTCGTAGAGCTCCTTCGGCACGCCCTGGATCGCCGCGAGGAAGATGACGATCTGCGTGCCGAGGCCGAGCCAGATGCCGACGCCGGCGATGGCGTAGAGCGCGGTGTCGGGGTTGGACAGCCAGTTGGTGCCCTGGATGCCGACGACGTGCAGCATCGCGTTGATGACGCCGACGTCGCCGTTGTAGAGCGTGCGCCAGATGAGGCCGACGGCGGCCGGCATCGTCACGACGGGCAGGAAGTAGAGGACGCGGTAGACCTTGACGCCGCGCAGCCCCTCGGTCGACAGCAGCGCCGCGACGACGAGCGCGATCGGGATGCCGAGCAGGGCGACGACGGTGAACTTCACCGTGTTGAGCAGGGTCTCCCACAGCCGCGCGTCACCGAAGAGCTTCGCGTAGTTGTCGAGCCCGACCCACTGCGAGCCGCCGAACGGGCCGGTCTCGGTGAAGGAGATGAGCATCGTCCGCACGACCGGCCACAGGTAGAAGACGAGCAGGCCGAGCAGCGTCGGGGTGATGAAGACGGCCGCCCAGAAGACGTCGTTGCGCCGCTTCGCCGACGGCGGTCGACGCGTCGGGGCCGGGCGGCGGGAGGCCCGGCGGCCGGGGGCCGGGCTCGTGGCCCGGCTCCCCGACTCGGTCCGGACGGCGGCGGCGCCGCTCGTGGCGGTGGCCGTACCGGGGGCCACGGTCACTGCTCCTTGGCGAGCGCCGCGTCCATCTGCGTGGCGAGGTCCTTGAGCCCGGCCGCGGCGTCGACCTCCCCGTTCCACACCTTGGTGAGGATGTCGGTCTGCAGGGTCGTCCAGACCTTGGTGTTCTTCGAGGCCGGGTACGGCACGGCGTTCGGCAGCTCGTCGAGGTAGGCCTTGAGGTTGAACTGCGGCATGGCCTTGACCCACGCCTGCTGGGTGCCCTCGTAGGCGGGGATGACGGCGCCGGCCTCGGCCTGGATCTGCGCGGCGCGCTCGCCGCCGAGGAAGGCGACGAACTTCTGCGCGGCGTCCTGGTGCTTGGTCTTGGCGTAGATGACGTTGCCGAGGCCGTGGATGACCGAGATCTGGCCCTTGGGACCCTTCGGCACCGGCGCGACGTTGACAGTCGCCTTGAGCTCGGGCACCTCGTTGTACTCGACCGCGGCCCACGAGCCGTTCCAGTACATCGCGACCTTGCCGGCCTTGAAGAGGTCGCCGGGGCTCGTGTCGGTCATCTGCTGGACGGTCGGGGACGCGCCGTCCTTGACGAGGGAGGTCCAGAACTCGATGCCCTGCAGCGCCTCGGGCGAGCCGAAGCCGCTCTTGGTGCCCGCCGCGTCGATGACCTGGCCGCCGGCCGACGGGATGGTGTCGTAGAAGCCGGACTGGTCCTCGACGGGGGCGGCGGCGCCCCAGACGCCCTTGCCCTTGTCGGTCAGCGCACGGGCGGCGGACTGGAAGTCGGCCCAGGTCCAGTCGTCCTTGGGGTAGGGCAGCTTCTTGGCGTCGAAGAGCGCCTTGTTGTACCAGACGCCGACGGTGTCGAAGTCCTTCGGGATGCCGTACGTCTTGCCCCCGTAGGAGTAGAGGTCGACGAGGGCCTTGGGGTACTTCGCGAGGTCGAGCTTGCCGCTGCTGATCGTCTGGTCGAGGGGCAGCAGCTGCTGGTTGGACTCGTAGAGCTTGACGTTCGGCCCGTTCATCCAGAAGACGTCGGGAGCGCCGCCACCGGCGGCCGCGGTCTGCAGCGTCGTGAAGTACTGCTTGAACGGCGTCACCTGGAGCTTGACGGTGACGTTCGGGTTGGCGGCGTGGAACTCGTCGGCGATCTTCTGCATCGCCGGCACCTGGTTCTTGTCCCAGATGCCGTACGAGAGGGTGACCGGCCCGTTCTCGGGGCCGGCCGAGCCGGAGCCGCCGGTGCTGCCGCAGGCGGTCAGGGCCAGGGCGGCCAGGGGGAGCAGGGCCGTGGCGGCCAGCGTGGACGTTCGGCGCGGGATGCGCATGGGCGTCTCCTCGGACGGGGTGCACTTCGTCGGGCAGCCCACGTCGATTCGCTCGTTTGTGCGTGGGCGGGACTACAATCGAGCACATTCGATCACGTGTCAATCCGTGGCGACCGGCTCGAGGGCGAGTCCGGCGCCGCCGGTCCGGCCGGCGCCACGGGTCCCTGTCGGCTACCCCCGACGCGGCCGGCGGGCTGCTCGCACGACGGAATCCGTTGCGGCCCAAGCTGGTCCGCGCCCTCCACGACCCCGTGTCCAGCGCGCGAGACACGCGTCCGCCATCCGGACGGTCCTCGGGGCGAGAATGGGGAGGTGCCGATCCTGCCGATGCCGCGCGACCCCCGGTTCATCACGATCCGCCGCGGCGGCACGCTGACCGACGACGACCACCGGCTGCTCGCCGGGTGGGCGCTCGTCTGCGCCGAGCACGTGCTCCCGCTCTTCGACGCTGCCGGCACGGGCGACGCCCGGGTGCACGAGGCCCTCGACATCAGCCGGCGGTGGATCCGCGGCGAGGTGCCGATGACCGTCGCGCACAACGCCGCCTTCCCGGCCAACGCGGCGGGCAAGGGGCTGCCGGACCCGGCCCGGTTCGCCGCGCTGTCGGCGGGACAGGCCGTCGCCGTCGCGCACGTCGCCGCCCACGAGCTCGGCGCGGCCGCCTACGCGATCCGGGCGGCGTCGGCGTCGGCTCCCGCCGGCGAGGCGGAGGCCGCACGCCTCCGCGAGCGCGACTGGCAGCGCGAGCAGCTGCCCGACGCCATCCGTGAGCTCGTCCTCGACGACCAGCGCCTCCGCAGCCCCATCTGCTGGAACACCTTCGACGACTGAGCGTCGTCGATCACGGTGAAACGGCCCTTGCCCCCTCCCCGTCCAGTGAGCACGCCGTCGCACCGCCCCCACCCGTCACGAGGCCCCTGGGACCTGTGGGACTCCCTGCTCACTCGATGAAGGAGGGAGGGGCGGGCGGAGGCGCCCGGTCGGGCGGGTGGAGGATCTCGGACGCGTCAGGCGCGGAGGACCTTTTCCATGGCCTTGCCCTTGGCGAGCTCGTCGACGAGCTTGTCGAGGTAGCGGATCTTCCGCATGAGCGGGTCCTCGACGTCCTGGACCCGGACGCCGCAGACGCTGCCGGTGATGAGCGACGCGTGGGGGTTGAGGTGCGCGTCGGCGAAGAAGTCCTCGAACGTCGTGCCGGCGTCGAGGTGCTCGCGCAGCCGGGCGTCGTCGAAGCCGGTCAGCCACTCGATGACCTCGTCGACCTCGTCCTGGGTGCGCCCCTTGCGCTCGGCCTTGGCGACGTAGAGGGGGTACACCGACGCGACGCTCGTGGTGAAGATCCGGCTCATCCCTCGAGGGTAGCCAGCAGCACCGACGGCCGGGCTGCTACCGGGCGGACCAGACGAAGCCGCCGACGAGCAGCATCAGGACGAAGGCCCGGACACCCCCGAACCGCCGACGCGCGCCCGGCTCACCGGACGGGTGATGCGTCGGCTCACCGAGCACGAGGAACACGACGGTGGTCAGCGGGGTGAGGGTGCTGACGAGCAGCCAGAACCAGGCCCAGCGGGTGGCCCTCGAGGGCTCGGGCCCCATGACGAGCAGGAGCAGGGAGAGCACCCAGACGAGGAGCGCCCCACCGACGACCCACGACGGCAGCTCGATGCCGAACATCGAGCCCCCGGTCGGCCGAGCCGAGTCGTCGTGCACGATGCGCAGGACACCGGTGCCCTGGGCCTCGCGCAGGTTCTGGTCGATGCTGCCGACCACGACATCGGACCTCGCCCCCTCACCCTGGTCGGGGCTGCTCACCTGCCGGACCGTCGTGAGCCGGTCGAACCCGCCGTCGGACCAGCGCACGTACGCGGTGCTGTAGCCCGACGCGCCCTGCGGCAGCGTGCCGGCGACGCGGACGTCGTGGACCTGCCCCGACGCGACCGCCGCGCGCAGCTCGGAGAGCGGGGTGGGGTGCGTGCCGAGGAGCCCGACCGCGACGGCCACCACGACGGCCGCGACGACGAGGACCGCACGGCCGAGGCCGTCGGTGATCCCGCCGTGGAGGGCACGGGTGGGCACAGGCGTCGGCGCCGACATGAGCCCGAACCTAGGGCACCCGGGCCCACCCGGTCGACGGTTCGGGCTGCAGGTTCGTGCAACGGCTCCGGTCGGGACGCCTCAGCCGAAGGTGCGCACGAAGGCGCGGAGCACGTCGTGGGCGGCCTCGACGTCGGCTGCCTGGACCGACGCGATGAGGTCGTCCTTCTCCTCCGGCCGGAAGTAGCCGTGGTGGGCGTAGGCGTGGATCCGCTCGACGAGCGTGTCGAGCTCGAGCTCGGGGTGGAACTGGGTGACCCACGCCCGCTCGCCGACGCGGTAGGCCTGCACCGGGCACGGGTCGCTCGTCGCGAGCAGCACGGCGCCGGGTGGCAGCTCGCTGCAGGCCTCCTTGTGGCCGACGAAGGCCGTGAACACCTCGGGAAGGTCGGCGAAGAGCGGGTCGTCGCGGCCGGCGTCGGTGACGCGGACGGTCGTCGTGCCGACCGGCTCGCCGTACGTGCGGTCGACGACACCACCGAGGGCCAGGCCCGTGGCGCCGATGCCGTAGCAGAGGCCGAGGTAGGGCACCCCCTCGTCGACGAGACCGCGCAGGAACACGGTGAGCTCGCCCTCGACGCGTCTCTGCTCGGGCGCCTTCTGCGCCTCCGGGTCGGTGACGGTGTACGGGCTGCCGCCGAGGACGACGCCCGCGTAGGCCGACGCGTCGAGCGGGGTGAACGGGCCCTGCTCCATCCGCACATGGGCGACGCGTCGGTCGGGCAGCCCGGTGAGGCGCACGAAGGCCTCGCGCTCCCGGGCTGCGAGCCCGTCGTCGAGCCGCGAGGTGAGCAGCAGGAACGGAAGCCCGGACGCGTCAGGCGGGGTGTCGGTCACGGCGGGGGCAGTGGCCACGGCGTCAGGGCAGCAGGTCGTCGAGGTAGGCCGGCAGCATCGCCCACCACGTCGGCCAGTCGTGGTCGTAGGCCGGGCCCCAGTCGTCGACGCGGTTCGGGATTCCCTTGGCGCCGAGGACGTCCGCGACCGCCCACGCCTCCCCGACGTCCTCCCACTGGCCGCTGCCGGAGGCCAGCACGATCATCCGGCGCCGCAGCACGTCGAGGGCCGGGCCCTCGAGCCCGGGCAGGAAGTGCAGCGGCGAGCTGTAGTAGAGGTCCTCGGTGAAGGGGCCGCCGATGAACTTCTCGATGGAGTACGTGCCACTCATGCAGACCGCGGCGTCGACGAGGTGCGGGTAGCGGCACGTGACGGCGAGCGCGTTGAAGGCCCCGATCGACGCGCCCGCGACGACGACCCGCATCGGGCCGCCGCTGTCGGAGTGGATCGCCGGGATGATCTCGGAGGCGACGGCGTCGTGGAAGGCGTTGAAGAGGGCCATCCGGTACTCGGTGGAGCCCTGGCGCTCGGCCATCGCCTTGCCGGCGACGCTGTCGCACGAGTAGAGCTTGGCCCGACCGGCGTCGACGAGCGGCATGAGGTGCGCGACGAGCTTGTGGCGCTCGACCTCCTCGGCATCACCCCCGGCGGTCGGGAAGAGCAGCACCGGGGTGCCCCACGTGCCCCAGCGGGCCACCGTGACGTCCTGCTCGAGCCGGTCGGAGTACCAGCGGTCGGTCACCTTCATGGGGTCAGCTCCTCAGCTCGCGTCGGTCGCACAGGTCGGTCACTCGTAGACGTACTTCTGCGGCCCCGGGAAGACCCACGTGAGCGCGTCGCCGAGGCGGTCGCGCCAGTTCTCCCAGTTGTGGCCGTCGCGGGCCTCGGTGTAGCGCACCCGCATGCCGGTGTGGCGGAACACCGGGACCATCGACCGGTTCGGCGTGATGAGGGGCTCGTAGACGCCGCACGACATGTGGATGCGGTCGACGACCGCGGTCGGCTTGGCGCGGTAGCGGTTGACGAACTTCACGACCGGGTCGAACGCCGGCCCGCCGCCGTGGTCGAAGCCGATGTCGGTGAAGACGAGGGACGCCGACTGCAGCACGAGCGAGCCGAAGACCCCGGGGTAGCGCACCGCCGTCGACAGCGAGGCGATGCCGCCGAACGAGGACCCCATGATGCAGCGGGCCTCGGGCGCCTCGAGGAGGGGGAGGCGGTCGGTGAGCAGCGGCACGAGCTCGCGGGCGACGAACCGGGCGTGCGGCGCGTGGTTCGGGTACTCCTTGAGCCGGTCGCGCGGTGCCACGAAGGCGACGACGAGCGGGTCGACGTCCAGGCGGTGGATGAGGTTGTCGAGGACGGTCTTCATCGCCGCGTACTGCAGGTAGTCGGTGCCGTCGTGGACGATGAGCAGCGGGTAGCGCTGGGCCCGGTTGAACCGCGCCGGAAGGTAGATCTGCACGGGCTGCTCGCGGCGCAGGGCCCGGCTGCGCACGACCTCCTCGACAAGGGTGCCCGGCCGCGCCTCGGGGTCGAAGGCCACCCAGTCGGGCACCCGGTAGCCGACGGCCGCGCACACCGACGACGACCCCATGGGGCTGTGCGCGAGCCGCTGGTTGAGGGGGTCGTTGAAGCGCTCGTAGTGCTCACCCTTGCGGATCTCCACCTGGTACTCGACGCGTGACCCCTCCGGCAGCACGGTCGTGACGGCCCAGAGGTCTGACTCGCCGATCCGTTTGAGCGGCAAGGGATCCGGAAGTCCGACGACGCGGTGACGGATCCACGCCTCGTCGACGTCGCCGCGGTAGAGGAAGGTGGCGCGCTCGCCCTCGACGATGGGGCAGCCCCACCGGGCGATGAACCGGTCGATGGCGGGGCCGTCGAGCGGCAGCCGGTCGCGCAGGCCGTTGATGGCGAGGCGCGTCGTGGGGCTCATGCGGCCCCCTCGACGGCGACGTGGCCGGTGGCGTCGAGGTAACGGGTGCCCTGTGGCAGCGGGCCGGCGTCATCGACGGCGGACCCGGACCCGGACCCCAGGCGCACGACGGCGCCGTCGTCGAGCAGGACGAGCCGGTGCTCGGGGAATCGCCGGGCCAGCACCGACATCCGCTCGTGGTCCTCGAGCCGCAGCCGCCGCCGGGCGTGCGGGAGCACGAGCACGCCCGGGACGCGTCCGAGCCCGGTGTCGTGCACCTCCGCGGCCGTGACGCCGTGCGGCGTGTGGTCGTGGAAGAGCACGACGCGGTCGGTGAGGACCATGGCGCCGGCCGACCAGGCGACGACGTGCTGCTCGGCCCGGGGCGTCACGTCGAAGAGGCGCAGGGTGCGCAGCAGCGTCCGTACGTTGCCCCCGGCGACGACGAGGGCCCCGCACTCGTCGAGCACGGCGTTGATCTCGCCGCGGTGCCACCCGATGAGCCCGCTCTCCTCGCGCGGGGTGCGGGCGAACGTCGACGCGTAGAGCTCGGCGAGCTCACCCTCGTACCAGCGGTCGACCTCGCGCACGGCCTCGATCGCGGCGTCGACGGCCACCGGCCCGACGCCGTGCAGCGACGTGCGGTGCGCCACGGCGTGCACCGCGTCGACGGCGCTCTGCAGGCGGATGCCGTAGAAGGTGCGCAGCTCGTCCTGCCGGTCGCGGAAGGCGAGGGCCGCCGCCGCGACCCGGTCGTCCTTGGTCAGCACGTCGATCATCCGGTGGTGCAGGCGCAGGTTGACCCCGCGGTCGTCGAGCAGGCCGTTCAGCTCGCCGTCGTCGGACTCGCGCTCCTCCCAGCCGGCGTTGGTGAAGGCGACGCGTCCGGGCACGTCGAGGGAGCGCACGACCGGCTGCACCGTCGTGGTGAAGCGCTGGGGTCCGAGGAGGATGGTCTCCGGCACGAGCCCTCAGCCCGCGTGGACGCGGATGGTGCGCCCGACGTCGTCGAGCATGGCGCGGGCGGTGTCGTAGTCGGGGTGGCGCACCCGCACCCACGCGTTGGCCATGTAGCCGGCCTCGACAGCCTGGGTGCCGGTGCCCTGCGGGGGGAAGTGGCCGTCGATGACCCACTCGCCGTAGCGGGCCTGGATCTCGTCGATGCCGGAGTAGCCCTGGATGACACCGTCGTGGTCGGGTCGGAGCGCCACGATGCCGGCCGAGTACGTGCGCCGCATCGGCTGCTCGGGGCGGCCGTGCGTGATGACGTGGGCCCACTCGCGGTAGACGTCGACGTCGTTGGCCGCGGAGTAGAGGTCCCAGGCGCCGACGCCCGGCGGGCGGCAGCCGATCTCGCTGAAGCGCAAGCCCTTCGGCCCGTAGAACCACTCCATGTGGGTGGCGGAGGTCTCGATGCCGAGGGCCTTGATGACGCGTCGGCCGAGCTCGCGCACCTCGCCGTAGAAGGTGTTGCCCGGCTCGTCGATGCGGTTGGTCGTGACGAACTCCGGCGAGATCCAGCGGTGCCGCATCGCCTCGAGCACGTTGGGGTAGTAGTGCGTGGCCCAGTCGTGCACGACCTCGCCGCCGACGGTGATGGTGTCGTAGAAGCCCTCGTGCCCCTCGACGAACTCCTCGATGGCGATCGAGCCGGCGCCCTCGGCCCCGAACGCGCCGAGGGCCGCCTCGAGCTCGCGGTCGTCGTCGACACGGGTCGTGCCCTGCGCGCCGGCACCGGCGCGCGGCTTGACGATGAGCGGGTACCCGACCCGCTCGGCGAAAGCCCTTGCCTCTGCGGCGGAGTCGACGGCCGCGCTGGCCGCGGTCGGCACACCCGCCTCACGCAGCGCGTCCTTCATCGACGGCTTGTCGCGGCACAGCCACGTCGTGCGGACGCTCGTGCCGGGGATGCCGCACGCCTCGCGCACCTGCGCGGCGGGCATCGTGTGCGCCTCGACGACGGCCTCGAGCGCGTCGATCCAGACCCGCTCCTGGAAGAAGCGCACGGCGTCGACCATCTGCCCGACGTCGGTGACCGAGCCGACGCGGTAGTACCCGCGCAGGGCGCCGAGGACGTCGTCGCCGAGGTGCCCCTCCTCCGACTCCCCGATGCCGTAGACGTTCGCCCCGACGGCGGCCAACGCCTGCACGAAGCGACGCTGGTTGGCCGGGAACGACGGCTCCACGAAGATGATGTTCACGAGCCCGACGCTAGCGGGCCGGGCGGAGGGGCGCCACGGATCGACGCCACGGGACGGTGCGCGTCAGGCGCCGCGGTGGCCCTGTGCGGCGTCGATCACGTGCGAGCCCTGCTGCTCCTGGATGTCCTCGGGCAGGTCCTCGAACTCCATGACGCGGCGCACCTCGACGGACACCTCGGGGAAGGCGAAGCGGGTGCCGAGCTCGACGGCCTCCTGCCTCGAGGCCACGTCGATGACGGCGAACCCGCCGACGACCTCGCGTGCCTCGGTGAACGGGCCGTCGGTGACCGACGGGCTCCCGCCGGACCGCTTGGTGATCATGGCGCCCTCGTCGCTGCGGTGGACGCCCTCGGCGGCGAGCAGGATGCCGGACTCGGCGCACTCGGTCATGAACGCGCCCATCGCGTCGATGAACTCGGGGCTCGGGTTCCACGCCTCGGGCCGGCTCTCGTCGAGACGGTGGATGAGCAGGTAGC
This sequence comes from Intrasporangium sp. Soil_C_50, assembly GCF_057656595.1. Taxonomy (NCBI): domain Bacteria; kingdom Bacillati; phylum Actinomycetota; class Actinomycetes; order Micrococcales; family Intrasporangiaceae; genus Intrasporangium; species Intrasporangium sp. Soil_C_50. The sequence goes on along the minus strand of NZ_JBDGKB010000010.1, from coordinate 35,502 downwards.
GCATGGGTTCTCCTCATTCGTGTGGTCTGGCCGGGTCGTTCCCAGCCTCCACCACGACGTCGACCGGTGGCGACGCCTTTCGACACGACAGGCCTTTCGGATCCCGAAGGACCCTGCACGAGCGACGACGCCGCCCACCCGGAGGTGGACGGCGTCGAGACGTTCGAGCGGTGACGCGTCAGGCTGTCGCGGGAGCGGCGCCGGCCTCGAGGCCCTTGGGGTCCGCGCCGTACTCGTTGGCGCCGCGGTTGCCCTCGGTCGCGTAGAAGACGATGAGGACGATCGCCCCGACGATCGGGATGAGGCCGATGAGGATCCACCAGCCGCTGCGGTTGGTGTCGTGCAGGCGACGCACGCCGACCGCGAGGCTCGGGATGAACACCGCGATCGCGTACGCGACGTACAGGATGGTGAAGAGGGTGCCGAGGCCGCCACCCTTCGTGGCCGTCATGACGCCGCTGAGGACGCCCAGGATGATGATGTTGAAGAGCGTGAACATCCAGTACTCGGTGCGACGGGCCCGGCCGGAGAACCCGGCGTAGTTCTTGAGCACCTTGGTGTACCACTCCATGTGAGGCTCCCTGTGGATTCAGTGGGACGCGGGATCGCGCGAGCGGACTGTAGCGGTCGGCGGGCCCTGCGTGGGGGGATGCACGCCGGAACCACCGGACACGAATGGGTCACGACAACGTGTCCGGTGGGTGGCGTCGCTGGCGCGGGTGGTGCGGGACGGCGGTGCGGCGTCAGCGGTGGGACGAGCCGTGCACCCGCTCGACGGACGCGACCGTGCCGTCCGAGGCGTCGAGCAGGACCTTCGGGGCCTTCGCGGTGGCGAAGTGGAAGAGGTGCTCGAGCGACCCGGCGCGCGCGTCGGCCGAGTGGTCGCCGACGAGCCCGGTGCCCCAGTTGTCCTCGATGAACCTCAGGATCGAGGCCTGGTCGGTCTGCGTGTGGTCGACGAAGTTCGTCCGCGCGTACGGCGAGATGACGAGCAGCGGCTGGCGCGGGCCCGGACCGCAGCGGTCCTGGTAGCCGCCCCCGACGGGCACGCCCGAGGCCGACGCAGCGGTGCAGAAGGCCGCGTCGTCGGGACTGTTCGAGGCGTTGGTCAGCGTGGCGGCGCGGTGGTCGTACCAGCCGTCGGAGTCGTCGTAGGCCAGGACGATCGCGGTGTCCTTCCAGTTCGGCGACTGCTGGATCGCGTTGATCTCCTTGACGACGAAGCGCTGCTCGTCGACCGGGTCGGAGTAGTCGGCGTGGCCGTCCTGGTAGTTCGCGGCCTTGAGGAAGGTGACGGCCGGCAGCTGGTCGGTGCCGACGACCTTGTCGAAGTCGCTGAGGTCGTACTGGTGGTTGGCCGGACCCGCGTGGCCGATCTCGGCGGTCGAGGCCGGGGCGAGGTGGTGCGGGTTGGCCGTCGACGCGTAGTACTGGAACGGCTCGTGGTGCGGGTTGTAGTCGGTCGAGCTGACGCCGGCGACGTTGGTGTGCGTGGCGAGGCACGCGGCCGGGGTGCCCGCAGCCGGGTCGGCGGCCGCCGTCGGGCGGAAGCCACCCTGGAACCAGCCCCACGAGACGCCCTTGGCGCCCAGCAGGTCGCCGACGTTCTTGTTCGAGTCCTGCATGCCGGCGAGGGTGTTCGACGTCGTGTGGCTGTTGTTGGAGCAGTCGTCGTAGACGGGGTCGGGGTCGTTGGTCATGGTGCCGACGCCGTTCGCGTCGGGGACGCGGACCGTGTAGTCGCTCGAGGTGGGCACGACGGGCGTCGGGTGCGCCGGGTCGCTGGCAGCCGTGAACTCCCGCACGCCGTGGGTCTGGCCGGACACGAGGTTGATCGCGCCGGGCGAGCTCGGCCCGAAGGTCGTGCTGTAGGAGTTGTCGCTCATCGCGTACTTCTGCGCGTAGTTCCACATCGCGGTGACGGTGTTGCCGTCGTAGTAGTCCATCGTCAGGCCGGGCGTGGCGTAGCGGCCCGGCTTGCACGTGTCCTTGCTGACGTACTGGACGAACTTGTCCATGGCGCCGCCGTCGAACGCCTTCTGCTCGTTGGTGTACGTGTGGTCCTGGTCGCAGGTCACGGCCTGGCCCGGGGTGAGGCGCGTCGGCTGCGCGGCGTTCGGGTTGTCGGGGGCGAGCAGGCCGTCGTGGGCCAGGGTGGCGATGTTCCGCGGGGTGTTCGGGGCCGCGTGGAAGGCTGGCGCCGGCGTCGTGGTGCCCTGGAGCGTCTCGCCGGCGCGGTTGGCGGCGTACGGGTACGTGCCGAAGTAGTGGTCGAACGAGACGTTCTCGCCGAAGATGACGACGACGTGCTGGATCGGCGTCGAGGTGCCGGTGCCGTGGGACGCGGGGGCGGTCGCCGTGTCGGTCGCGGTGGCGGCGCCGGCGGCCGAGACGCTGCCGAGGGCCAGGGCGGACACCGCGAGGGCGCTCACCGCACCACCGGCCAGGGCCAGGCGGGAGGGTCGGGACATGGTGGATCTCCTTGGACGACAGAGGTGGTGCCGAAGGCGACCCGGTCGGCGAGCCCGGACGCGTCACGCACGCTAGCCACGCCCCGAGCCCCCACAGGGCCTCGCGAGGTCAGGCGCCACGGAGTTTGCGAAGTGTTTCCCGCGGACGCGTCGGCCCTTTGCCGTTCTCCCAGCCACGACGCATCGGGCGTGGAGCGCACGCCCAGACTCGCTAGAGCCAGCCGCGCTCCTGGGCGACGCGGGCGGCCTCGGCGCGCGTCGACGTGCCGGTCTTGCCGATGGCCGAGGAGAGGTGGTTGCGCACGGTACCCGGCGACAGGTGGACGTGCCCGGCGATCACGGCCACGGTGCCGCCCCGGAGCGCGACGGTGAGCACCTCGCGCTCGCGCTCGGTCAGCGGGTTCGCACCGTCGACGAGCGACTCGGTGGCCAGCGACGGGTCGACGACACGCAGCCCGGCATGGACGCGTCGGACGGCCTCGGCGAGCTGTCGCGCGGGGGTGTCCTTGACGACGAAGCCCGACGCGCCCGCCTCGAGGGCGCGACGCAGGTAGCCCGGGCGGCCGAAGGTCGTGACGACGAGCGTCCGGACCCCGGGGAGGGCCTCGCGGACGGCGGCCGCGGCGGCGATGCCGTCCTGGCCGGGCATCTCGATGTCGAGGAGGCACACCTGCGCACCCGACGTGCGCGCGGCGTCGACGACCTCGTCTCCGCGGCCGACCTCCGCGACGACCTCGAGGTCGCTCTCGAGGGCGAGCAGCGCGGCGAGGGCCCCACGCACGAGGGCCTGGTCGTCGGCGAGCAGCACCTTGATCGGGTCGCTCACAGCGTCACCTCCAGCACGGTCCCGTGTCCTTCCGGTCCGGTGGCGAGCGAGAGCCGGCCCCCGGCGGCCTCGACCCTCTCACGGATGCCTCGGATGCCGTTGCCCTCGGGACGGTCCTCGAGTCCGCGGCCGTCGTCGCGGACGGTGAGCCGGTTGGAGTCGAGCTCGACCCAGCACGCGTCGGCGTCGCTGTGCCGCACGACGTTGGTCATCGCCTCGCGGAGCACCCAGGCGAGCACGGTGCGGTGTCGCGGGTCGACGGTGGCGTGGTCGGTGGGCACGTGACCGTCGATACCTGCACCGGCCAGCGCCGTTCTGGCGGAGTCGAGCTCGGCATCGAGCCGTGCCGCGCGCAGCCCACCGACGGTCGCTCGGATCTCGGCGAGGGCCTGCCGGCTCAGGGCCTGGATCTCGGCGAGCTCGGCGCGGGCCCGCTCGGGGTCGAGGTCGACGAGTCGCTCGGCGAGCTCGGCCTTGACGGTGACGACGGTGAGCGAGTGGCCGAGCACGTCGTGCACGTCGCGGGCGACCCGCTCGCGCTCCTCGACGAGAGCCAGCTCGCGCGACATCGACTCGTACTCACGGCCCCGGTCACTCATGAGCCGGACGCCGGCTGTCATGACGGCGACGGCGAAGACGATGGTGGCCACGACCCACTGGCCCTGCTCGCCGTCGCTGAACACGGCGATGAGCACCGCCGTCGCCACCGCGAGCACGGCGACGGCGAGCGACACGAGCCGCGGCAGCGCGAACATGGCGAAGGACACGACGAAGGGCAGGTAGCTGACGGCGTCGGCGCCGATGATGAGAGCCATGAGGGCCATGCAGGCCACGAGCCCGCCGACGTAGAGGGCGCCCAGGCGGTACGACGGAGCGCACTGCCTCTCCAGAGCGGCCAGGTGCACGGCGCCCCGGGCGTAGACGGCCCCGAAGGCGACGGTGACGACGAGTCCGACGACGACCTGCCAGGCGGGCAGGTGGCCGGTGAGGATCGAGATGACGGGGAAGACGAGGAAGACGAGCCAGACCGACTGGACGATCCAGCCCCACTTCTCCCACGGGTTCGCCTCGGCCACCCGGCCCGACGGGAGGTCGGACCGGGTGGCCGGGGCGCGGCGTCGGGACGCCCGGAACGGCGTCACTGGCGCTCCCGCCCACGGCGGACGAACCACGTGGCGAGGCCGCCGAAGACGAGCGCCCACACGACGACGTTGGCGATCGGAAGCCACAGCGGGTCCTGCGTGCCGTCGGGCAGGTACCCCTCGGTCAGCGGGTAGCGGGCCAGCGCCGCATAGCCGTAGAGCGGCGTGAACTTCGCAAAGGTGAGCAGCGCCCCCGACAGCGGGATGAAGAGGTTGCCGAGGAAGGCGAAGATGACGAGCGTGCCGGCCGCGGCCCCGACCGACGCCTCGGACCGGAACGCCGTGCCGATGACGAGCCCGTAGAGGGCGAACACGGCCGAGCCGGCGAGCGTCAGCAGGGCGCTGACGATCCAGGCGCTGGCCGAGCCGCGGGCACCGGTGGCGGCACCCAGCGCGTAGGTGATCACGACCGGCACGGCGGCCACGGTCATGGCGATGACGGCCTTCATGGCGATGTACGACGAGTCGGCCAAGGGCGTCAGGCCGAGCTGGCGGCCCCATCCCTGGACCCGCTCGACAGCCGCGTTGCCGCCGATGCTCGTCGTGGCGGTGACGGCGCCGTAGGCGGCCATCGAGATCATGACGTACATCGCGACGTTGCCGTTGCCGATGTCCTGGCCCTTGGCGTCGACCGTCGCGCCGAAGATGAGGTAGAAGAACGCGGGCAGGCCGGCGGTGAAGAACATCGCTGACCAGTCGCGCGTGATGCGGCGCATCTCGAGCAGCGTGAAGGTGGCGTTCATCGGACGAGCTCCTGCGGACGGTCGTTCTGGGTCGGGGTGGCGGCGCCGTCGGCACCAGTGTCGCCGGTCAGGGCCATGAAGGCCTCCTCGAGCCCGGCGCTGCGGATCTCGAGCTCGCGGCCACCGAGCTCGACGAGCAGCAGGCGGGCGACGGCGTCGGAGTCGGCGGCCGACACGACGACGCGCGAGCCGCGCTCCTGCACCGAGCGGACGCCGTCGAGGGCCCGGAGGCGCTCGACCGACGCGGCCAGCGTCGACGCCGGAAGCTCGGCCGACACGGTCCGCCCGGTGGCCTGGGCGCGGATCTCGGCGGTCGTGCCGTCGGCGACGATGCGCCCCTGGGCGATGAGGACGATCCGGTCGGCGAAGGCGTCGGCCTCCTCGAGGTAGTGCGTCGCGAAGACGACGGTGCGGCCGGAGTCGGCGTCGGCGTGCATCGTGTCCCAGAAGTCGCGGCGCGCCGTGACATCCATTCCGGCGGTGGGCTCGTCGAGGATGAGCAGGCGCGGGTCGGGCAGGAGGGCGAGGGCGAAGCGCAGGCGCTGCTGCTCACCCCCCGAGCACTTGGAGACGCGTCGATCGGCCAGCTTGGCGAGACCCGCCCGGGCGATGACGTCGTCGACAGGGGCGTGACTGCGGTAGGTGGACGCGATCATGCGGACGGTCTCGCGCACCGTGAGGTCGCGCAGCAGGCCCCCGGTCTGCAGGACCGCCGACACCTGGCCCTCGACGACGGCCGCGCGCGGCCGGCGGCCGAAGACCTCGACGGTGCCGCTCGTCGGCTCGGTGAGGCCGAGGACCATGTCGAGAGCCGTGGTCTTGCCGGCACCGTTCGGGCCGAGGAAGGCGACGATCTCGCCCTGCTCGACCCGCAGGTCGAGGCCATCGACGGCGCGGACCTCGGTGTCGGCGGAGCCGCGGAGGGGGTGGAAGGTGCGGACGAGGTCGCGCAGGAGGATCGCGGGGGCGGTGGCCGCCGGCCTCCCGGCGTTCGCGCCGGTGCCGCTCGGCACGGGGGTCCCGCTCTGGGCGGGGGTGGTGTCCCTGGTCATGGCTCCAGCGTGGCCTGCCCGGGCCCGACGCGTCACCGGCGAAGGTCATGACCTCGCCGTGACACCTGTCATCTCCTCGCCGGGGGGCAGTCAGCTCCGCATGACCTGCGAGCGCGTCGGGGTGAGGTCGACGAGGTGCAGGTGCAGGGTGCCGCCGGTCGGGGCGGGATAGGTGCGCCCGAGGCGGGGTGTCGGTCGCGGACGTGGTCCGGGACGGGTGTCGGTGGCGGGTGGGTGGGCGCCAGCGATCGGGATGGCGGACAGCGTCGGGGGGCGGGGGCTGTCGTCCGCAGGCTCGGGCTCGGGTTGCGCGGGGTTGTCGCTGTCCCCAGCCGCGGGAACGGCGAGTGGCTCAGATGGTCGCGATGGTGGTCCGATGGGCCAGCCTTGTCGGGTCTGGAACCGGAGCCCGTCCGCCCTGGTGGGGTCGCCGGTGATGGTGTAGTCGCCGCGGTGGTGGCTGTCGTGGTGGAAGGTGCACAGGCACAGCAGGTTGTCCAGGTCGGTCATCCCGCCCTCGCGCCAGTGCACCCGGTGGTGGACCTCGAGGTAGTCGGCCGAGGTGACCGGGCAGCCGGGGAACCGGCAGCCGCGGTCCCGGTCGAGGACGAGGATGCGGGTGCGGTGCGGGACGACGCGGTGGGTGCGCCCGACGTTGACCGGGTGCCCTTGCGTCTCCCAGACCGGGACCAGGGCCCCGTCGCAGGTCAGGCCGTCGACGACGTGCCGGGGCAGGCGCGGGCTGCCGGTGAGCCAGCCACCGTTGGTGTCGAGGTGGACCTGAACCCGGTACCGGGCCCGCCGCGCCGAACCGCTGCTGCGCGCGCCGCCGCCGATGCCGTGGCTTCCCGCCGCGTCCAACGACCGGGTTGCCAGGAGCACCAGGGCGTCGGCCCAGGTGATGCGGCGCGGGCCGGGTGTGGTGGCGGGGTCGGTGTACGGGTCCTGCCGGTGCTGGTCGTCGTCGCCCTCGGACGTGTGGGTGGTGTCGGTGACGGTGTGGAACAGGTGGTCCTTCGCCTCGGCCAACGCGGCCCTCACGAGCTCGCCGACCTCGGCGGGCGCGTCGTACCGCAGCCGGAACCGGCCGTCCGCGTCGACGCCCATGCTCAGCGACGCCGGCTCGACCGGTGCCGGCGGGCGCGCCGACGACTCGTCGCCGTCCTCGCCGCCGTCGTCGCCGCCGGTCACCTCGGCGGGTAGGAGCCGGCCCTCCTCGTCGAAGGTCCGCGGTTCGAGGGTGAAGTCGTACCGGGCCACCGAGCGCTGCAGCTGCGGCACCGTCGCGTACTGCGCGAACGCCGCCACCGTGGCATCGAACACGGCCGGGGCGTGCCGGGCCACGACGGCCGCCTGGTCCAGGCTGATCCGCCCCTCCCGCAACGCCGCCGCCGTCTGCGGCAGCTCACCGGCCCGCCGGGCCGTCAGCACCACCGCCGCCGCATGCCCCCGCGACAAACCCGCGCGGACCACGAGCCAGTGCTCCGGCGAACGGATCCCGGCCGCCTGCCACGACCCCTCCACCAGCGCCACCGCCACCGCATCCACAAGTCGGCCGTGGGCGTCGTGCAGGTCGGCGGCCAGGGACGCGACGAGGTCCCAGTCCTGCTCGATCACTGCTTGCGACATACCCCTATCGTACAGGTGTTCGAACAACAGGGAAAGGCTTGTCCACACCGAATTGGCTTGGACCGCAGTCTGTTTCGGTTCTTGATGTCTGCCGGGTGGATGGTTCGGTCCGTCGGATCCGGCGCCTTCGGGCCCAGTGCGCGACACTGGCGGCATGCCGCGGTTCGAGCTGACCATCGTGTCGTCACTGCCTGCCCCCGAGGCGTGGCGCCGCGTCCTCGACCTCCGTGCGCACAGCGAGGTCATCCCGCTCACGACCGTGACCGGGGCCGCGCTCGACACCTCCGTGCTGACGCCAGGGGCCCGCTTCGTCGCGCACACCGGGCTCGGCCCCCTCGGCTTCGACGACGTCATGGTCATCGACTCGTACACACCGCCCACAGAGCACGACGCCGGCGTCGCCCGCATCCGCAAGGAGGGCCGCGCCGTCACCGGCCACATCACGCTCCGCGTCGCCCCCACTCCGCACGGCTGCGTCGTCACGTGGAAGCAGCGCATCGGCGTGCGCGGCATACCCGGCGCGCTGGACCCCGTCGTCGCGCGCGTGGCCACGACTGCCTACCGGCGCACGCTCGAGGAGCTCCTCCGCCGCCCCTGACCGTCCTGCGGCCACGCTACCCGGACGACGGCTCCTTAGGGTGGGTCCATGCGCGTGGACGACGTCGTGCGGGTGGGGCTCGGCACCTTCGTGCGCCCCGCGGAGGAGACCGGCACCGGCAGCCCGCGCGTCGAGCCCGTCTACGGCTACCTCGCGCGCACGCCGGCCGGACTGCTCCTGCTCGACACCGGGCTCGGCGAGGCCGACGAGGAGACCGACGCGTGGTACCGCCCGCGACGCGTCCACGTGGCCGACGCGCTGTCGTCCGTCGGCGTCGCGGTCGACGACGTCGAGATCGTCGTCAACTGCCACCTCCACTTCGACCACATCGGCGGCAACCCGCGCTTCGCGGGCCGCCCGATCCTCTGCCAGCGCACCGAGCTCGAGACGGCCCGCGCCGGCGACTACACCGTCGACGCGCTCGTCGACTTCGAGGGCGCCCGCTACGAGCTGCTCGACGGCGAGGCCGAGCTCGCTCCGGGCGTCCACGTGCTGCCGACTCCGGGGCACGTCGACGGGCACCAGTCGGTGATACTGCGGTGCGACGACGGCACCGTCGTGCTCGCCGGGCAGTCGCACGACACTGCATCGGACTGGTCGGCTGATGCGCTCGCCGCACAGGCCGCATCGCTCGGCCACCGGCCGCCCCTGCCCGAGCCGAGCCCGTGGATAGCACGCATCCTCGAGCTCGACCCGCGTCGCGTCGTGTTCGCGCACGACGCCGCCGTGTGGGAGCCCTGAGCCCGAGACACGGCGCACGAGCTGCTCTCTCGATCGGGGTGAGGGTCACGACGCGCAGCGACGCGTCGACGACCGCGGTCGTCGACGCGTCGGTGGATCCGGCTCAGCGCCAGCCGAGCTCAGGAGCGACGTGCGTCAGGAGACTCTCGATGACGTGCGCGTTGTAGTCGACGCCGAGCTGGTTGGGGACCGTCAGCAGCAGCGTGTCGGCAGCGGCGATCGCCTCGTCCTCGGCGAGGTCGCGCACCAGCTGGTCCGGCTCGCCCGCATAGGTCTTGCCGAAGCGCGCCGTGCCGCCGTCGATGATCCCGACCTGGTCGCTGCTACCCGACTCCCGCCCGAAGTAGGCGCGGTCCATGTCGTCGACGATGGGAAAGACACTGCGGCTCACCGAGACCCGCGGCTCGCGCTCGTGGCCGGCCGCCTTCCACGCGTCGCGGAACCGCTGGATCTGCTCGGCCTGCAGCTGGTGGAAGGGCACCCCGGTGTCCTCGGTCAGCAGTGTCGAGCTCATGAGGTTCATGCCCTGCTGCGCCGTCCACTCTGCCGTGGCGCGCGATCCGGCGCCCCACCAGATCCGCTCGCGCAGGCCCTCCGAGTACGGCTCGATGCGGAGCAGGCCCGGCGGGTTGGGGAACATCGGCCGCGGGCTCGGCTCGGCGAACCCCTGGCCCGACAGCACGTCGAGGAACACCTCGGTGTGCTTGCGTGCCATGGCGGCGTGGTCGCCGTCCTCGGGCTCGTAGCCGAAGTAGCGGAAGCCGTCGACGACCTGCTCGGGCGACCCACGGCTGATGCCGAGCTGGAGCCTGCCGCCGGAGATGAGGTCGGCCGCGCCGGCGTCCTCGGCCATGTACAGCGGGTTCTCGTACCGCATGTCGATGACGCCGGTGCCGATCTCGATGCGGCTCGTGCGCGCCCCGACGGCCGCGAGGAGCGGGAACGGCGAGGCGAGCTGGCGCGCGAAGTGGTGCACGCGGAAGTAGGCACCGTCGGCGCCGAGCTCCTCGGCGGCGACAGCGAGGTCGATGGACTGGAGCAGCGTGTCGGACGCCGAGCGCGTCTGCGAGTGGGGCGTCGGGCTCCAGTGGCCGAAGGAGAGGAAGCCGATGTTCTTCACGTCCCCTCCAACGCACGAGAGGCCCAAAGCCTTCCGACGCGCCTCCCGCATCATCACCACCCGTGACCATCCGCCGACCCCATCGGCACCGAACGACGGCCATGACACGCCTCCGGTTCGCGCTGACCGGCCTGCTCGCCGCCGTGGCGGGCATCGCCGCCGGTCACCTCGCGGCCGCGTTCACGGCGCCGCAGGCCTCGCCCGTCCTCGCGATCGGCTCGACGGTCATCGACCTGACGCCGCAGCCCCTCAAGGAATGGGCCATCGAGCACTTCGGCACCAACGACAAGCTCGTGCTGCAGGCGTCGGTCCTCGTCGCGACGCTCGGGCTGGCCGCGCTCGTCGGTCTCCTCGCCCGACGCCGGCTGTGGCTCTCCGTCGCCGGTCTCGTCGTTCTCGTCGGCCTCGCCGGCGCGGCGGCCGTGGGGCGCCCGACCGCAGGCATCGTCGACGCCCTCCCGTCGCTCGTCGCGCTCCTCGTGGGCGTGGCGGTGCTCGTCGGACTGGTGCGGGCCATCGACGCCGACGCCCGCGGGTCGCTGGGCACCCACGACCGCGGATCGCGGGGCACCGATGCCGCGGGCGGGTTCGCCCGGCGCCGTTTCGTGCTCGGCTCGGCCGGCGTCGTGGCCCTGTCGGCCCTCGCTGCGACCGGTGGCCAGATGCGGATCGGTGCGCGCAAGGCCCGCGACCTCGTCCTGCCCCGGCCGGCAAGCCCCGCGAAGGCCTTCCCCACCGGCCTTGAAGGGCAGGTGCCGGGTGTCACCCCGCTGCGCACCCCGGCCTCGACGTTCTACCGCGTCGACACCAACCTCACCGTGCCGCAGGTCGACGTCGACACGTGGGCGCTCGAGGTCGACGGCATGGTGGAGCGGCCCTTCACCATGACCTTCGCCGAGCTGTCGGCGATGCCGCTCATCGAGCGCGACATCACGATGACCTGCGTGTCCAACGAGGTGGGCGGCGGCTACGTCGGCGCCGCCCGCTGGCTGGGCGTCCGGCTCACCGACGTGCTCGACCGTGCCGGCGTCAAGGGCGATCCCGACCAGGTTTTCAGCACCGCCGTCGACGGGTTCACCATCAGCACCCCGCTCGAGGTGGTCCGCGACGGGCGCGACGCGATGATCGCCATCGGCATGAACGGCCAGCAGCTGACCGACGGCCACGGCTTCCCCGCCCGGCTCATCACGCCCGGCCTCTACGGGTTCGTCGGCGCGACGAAGTGGCTGACGAGGCTGACCCTCACCACCTACCGGCAGGACCAGGCGTACTGGACCGAGCGCCAGTGGGCCACCGACGCCCCGATCAAGACGAGCGCACGCATCGACACCCCGGCGCCGCTCTCGACGATCCGGCCCGGACGCGTCGCCATCGGTGGCGTCGCCTGGGCGCAGCACCGCGGCGTCGGGAAGGTCGAGGTGAGCATCGACGGCGCCCCCTGGCAGGAGGCACGGCTCGGACCCGACGTCGGCGTCGACTACTGGCGCCAGTGGTACCTGCCGTGGGACGCGAAGACCGGCCTGCACCGCCTCGCAGTCCGCGCCGTCGACGAGAAGGGCGCCGTGCAGACCGCCGACCGCGCACGCCCGTTCCCGAGCGGCTCCAGCGGCATCCAGGAAGTCGTCGTCACCGTCGCCTGAGGCTGCCGGCTGATCTCCGGACCAACGAACTTTCTTTCACCACAGTCCAATCCGTCGCTCATGCCGCACCGAACGACTCATGACCGTGCACCACCCGACCAGCACAGCACCGACCAGGAGAACATCGTGAACAAGACGCGCACCGGCCTCGTGGCTCTCGCCCTCGCCGTCCCGCTGGCCCTCTCGGCCTGCGGCAGCAACACGGACAACACCACGACCTCCGCCGGCGGCTCGACGCCGATGGCGACGAGCTCGGACGCCATGACCCCGTCCGACACCATGACGTCCTCGAGCGACATGTCGGCCGACCCGGCCTCGCAGGTCTTCGGATCCGCCTGTGCCAACGTCCCGAAGGACGGCAAGGGCTCCTTCCAGGGCATGGCCACCGACCCGGTCGCCACCGCCGCGAGCAACAACCCGCTGCTGTCGACCCTCGTCACCGCGGTCAAGACGGCCGGGCTCGTCGACACCCTGAACTCGGCCCCCGAGGTGACCGTCTTCGCGCCGACGAACGACGCGTTCGCCAAGATCCCGGCCGCCGACCTCAAGAAGGTCCTCGCCGACAAGCCGACGCTGACCAAGATCCTCACCAACCACGTCGTCGCGGGCAAGCTCTCCCCGGACCAGCTCGCCGGCGACCACAAGACGCTGGCCGGCACGACGATCACCGTGAAGGGCTCCGGCGAGGACTTCACCGTCGGCAAGGAGAACGCGAAGGTCCTGTGCGGCAACGTGCCGACCGCCAACGCGACCGTCTACATCGTCGACTCCGTCCTGATGCCCTGACGGGCAGCCCGGACACCGGCTCCCAGCCACGACCCGCTCGCGACACCCGCGACGACATCGACCAGACAGGGCGACAGAATGGATCCCATGTCACGGTTTCAGGTGGTCTCCTCCGACGAGCCGTCGGAGGAGGCCCCCGGCGGTCCGCCGCTCGACCAGCTGCTGCGTCGGGCGGCGACCGGCGACGAGGCCGCCTTCGGCGAGCTCTACGACGCCGTGTCCGCGCGGCTCTTCGGCCTCGTCCGGCGGGTCGTGCGCGACCCGGCGCAGTCCGAGGAGGTGGCCCAGGAGGTCTTCCTCGAGATCTGGCGGCACAGCGCCCGGTTCGACGCGCGTCGGGGCAGCGCCCTGTCGTGGATGCTGACGATCGCGCACCGCAAGGCCGTCGACCGGGTGCGCTCCTCCGAGGCGGCGCGCAGCCGCGACGAGTCGTGGGGCGCCTCGCACCAGGACGTCGACCACGACGCGACGGCCGAGGCTGCGGTGGCGCGGCTCGACGCCGAACGCGTCCACCAGGCGCTCGGGACGCTGACCGAGGCGCAACGGGGAGCCCTCGAGCTCGCCTACCTGTCGGGCTACACCCATACGGAGGTGGCCGCGATGCTCGACCTGCCGCTCGGCACCGCGAAGACGCGGATCCGGGACGGCCTCATCAGACTCCGAGACACGATGGGGGTGACCTCATGAGCGACGACATCCACGCACTGTCGGGTGCCTACGCCGTCGACGCCCTCGACGACGTCGAGCGCGCCCGCTTCGAGCGCCACCTCGCCGGCTGCACCGCGTGCCAGGCCGAGGTGGGCAGCCTCGTGGCCGCCGCCGCCGAGATGTCGGCGCTGACCGAGGTCGCCCCTCCGGCGTCGCTCAAGGCGCGCGTCATGGCCGACATCTCCCGCGTGCGTCCGCTGCCGCCACTCACGGCGCCCGACGCGTCGGGCGAGGCGTCCGACGCCACGCCGGTGCCGGGCGCGCTGGGCACCCCGGCCACTCCCGTCGACGTGCAGACCGACGCTCAGGCCGACGCGCGTGCCGACGTACGTGGCGACGTGGACGCCGACGCGCCGGGTGGGACGGTCGTCGCGCTCGCACCGCGTCGCCGCACGCTCTGGCGCGGGCTCGTCGCGGCCGCGACGGCGCTCGTGCTCGCGGTGGCCGGGTTCACCGTGTGGCGCAGCGCCAACACCGACCCGAACCAGACGATCGCCCAGCAGGTGCTCGCCGCCGCCGACGCGACGACCGTGTCGCACACGCTTCCCGACGGCGCCCAGGCGAAGGTCGTCCGGTCCGAGTCGCTGCACAAGGCCGTGCTCGTCACGACGAACATGCCGGCGGCGCCGAACGGCAAGGTGTACCAGCTGTGGCTGCAGGACCCGACGGGTCACATGGCCTCAGCCGGACTCATGCCGCCGGGCACCGACCAGGTCGTCGTCCTCGACGGCGACGCGAGCAAGGCCACCGGTGCCGGCATCACCGTCGAGCCCACCGGCGGTTCGGGCCAGCCGACGTCCGACCCGGTCGTGCTCTTCGCCTTCGCCTGACCCTGCTGCGGTTTCCTACGAGCCGAGCGACTCGCGCGCGGCCCCGTCGTCCGACCCGGACGGCGGGGCCGCGCCCGGTCCGGGGAGGACGTCGACGTCGCCGGCGTGCATGCTCTCGCCGCAGTGCGCGCACCGCAGGTCGACGCTGGTGTCCTCGCCGCAGGCGTGGTGGCGGTAGAGCACCGGAGGCCCGGCCGGGCCGGCGAGCCACCGGTCGCCCCACCCCACCATGACCATGAGCACGTCGACGAGCTCGACCCCCTTGTCGGTGAGGACGTACTCGAAACGCGGCCGGCTGTCGTACGGCCGGCGTTCGAGGACGCCGTGGTCGACGAGGTGGTTGAGGCGCTCGGTCAGCACCTTGCGCGAGATGCCGAGGTCGGCCTGGAGCTGCTCGAAGCGGTTGATCCCGACCCAGACGTCGCGCAGGACGAGAGGCGACCAGGGCTCCCCGATGACGTCGAGAGTGCGCGCGATGGAGCAGGCCATCTCGCCGAAGTTCGTGCGCTGCATGACGCCACCCTAGCGCTTGGGGTTCCCTCAAGAAACTGTGCCGGCTACGGTCGTGGAGTCTCCTCAAGGAACTCGGAAGGACGCATCATGACCTCGGTCCTCGTGGCACTCTCGGTCTCCGTCGACGGCTTCATCACCGGTCGCGACCCGCACGCCGGCCACGGCCTCGGCGACGGCGGCCGGCTCTTCGACTGGTACTTCGCCGGCGACACACCGAGCGCGGTGTTCGACGGGTTCTCGCTGAGCGAGCCGAGCCGGAAGGTCTTCGACGCCGCAGCAGCCCGGGTCGGCGTCTCGCTCGTCGGGCGCCACACCTACGACGACTCGGGGTGGGACACGGGCGGCACGCCGCACCCGACCGCCCCGATGGTCGTCGTCAGCCACCGGCCGCTGCCCGCCGACCACGACCGGCAGACGCTCGTCACCACCGGCATCGAGGACGCGGTCGCCGAGGCAAGGGCCCAGGCCGGCGACAAGGACGTCGCCATCATGGGCGGCGGGGTCGCGACGGCCGCGCTCGCCGCGGGCCTCGTCGACGAGGTGATCCTGCACCAGGTGCCGGTGCTGCTCGGCGCGGGCCGGCGGTTCTTCCTGGAGCTGCCCCGGCACGTCGACCTGCGGCTGCTCGAGGCTGTCGCCGCCCCCGGCGTCACGCACCTGCACTACGCGGTGACCCGATGAGCGCCCTCGAGCCCGACGACGCCTTCACGCCCGTCGCCGTCCGCGGCCGGGTCGTCGAGTGGTTGGAGGGCGAGGTTGGGTGGGAGCACGTGGACCGCATCGCGATCGCCTTCACGGGACAGCCGTACGACCGCCGGCCCACCCGCGTCGTGGCCCTCATCGAGGTCGAGCACCAGGCCGTCGGCATCGGCTGACCGACGCCGGATCGGTCACACCTCTTGCGGTGCCGCAGTAACTGCGCCTACCGTTGAGGCATGACCGACGACGTACGACGGGCCCTGCCGGCCCACGCGGAACAGGCCCTCGACACGGCCATCGCCGCGGCCCGGGACGCCCTGGGCCGGGCCGACGCGTCGCACCCCCTCGACGCGCTGCCGCTCCTGCGCGCCGCTCAGGAGCACCTGACGACCGCCGTCGACGAGGCCATGGCCGCGGTGCTCGTCGCCGACGGCGAGACGATCCGCACGGCCGGCGCGCTCGCGGGCCTGTCCGAGAACGCCGTCGGTCCCCGCCTGGCGCGCACGAGCCTGCTCGGCGCGTACGGTTCCGATGCCGGACGCGTCACGGCCTCCGGCGTCGAGCGCGCCCGCTACGACCTCGAGGAGGGGCGCCACCGCCCCGCCCCCGACGCGCCGGACCGGCCGTTGCGCTTCCGCGCCCGACGCAGCCCCTGACCCAGCCCGGCCACCACGAGGACCCACCAGGACCCACCAGCCAGCCAGCCACCGACCCGAGGAGCCCGCCATGACGAACCCGAACCTCACGCACCTCTACTTCCTGCTCGACCGCAGCGGGTCGATGCAGTCGATCAAGGACGACACCGAGGGCGGCTTCGACGCGTTCATCGCCGAGCAGCGCACCCAGCCGGGCGACTGCCGGGTCACCCTGGCCCAGTTCGACGACCGCTACGAGGAGGTCTACCGCGACGTGCCGGTGGCCGACGTGCCGCCGCTGCGGCTCTCGCCCCGCGGGTCGACGGCGCTGCTCGACTCGATCGGCCGCCTGCTCGGCGAGGCCGGCGAGCGCCTCGCCGCCCTGTCCGAGCACGAGCGTCCCGGCGTCGTCATCGTCGGCATCATGACCGACGGCCACGAGAACGCCTCGCACGAGCTGACCCACGCCCAGGTCAAGGCCATGATCGAGCGGCAGACCGCCGAGTACTCGTGGCAGTTCCTCTACATGGGCGCCGACCAGGACGCCATCGAGGTGGGCTCGAGCATCGGCGTCGCAGCGGCCAACTCGATGACGTACGGC
This sequence comes from Intrasporangium sp. Soil_C_50, assembly GCF_057656595.1. NCBI lineage: Bacteria > Bacillati > Actinomycetota > Actinomycetes > Micrococcales > Intrasporangiaceae > Intrasporangium > Intrasporangium sp. Soil_C_50. Next base: position 18,768 of record NZ_JBDGKB010000010.1, on the reverse strand, counting down.
CGTGGCCGGGTCGCCGCGGCGATGGCCGCGACGTCGCGCAACATCGGCCTGACCCGCTCCGCCGTGGCCGCGGGTGCCCCGGTGAAGGAGGCGGCCGCCCACCTGGCCTTCGACGAGGAGCAGCGCCGCGCAGCCACCGAGTGAGCCGTTTCGGCAGGGACGCGGGGGTACCTTGAGCGCATGAGCGACGTGGGGCCCGGGCGGCCCGACCCGACCGGCGGCGGGTGGGACCAGCAGTTCACCGTGCCGGTCCCTGCGGGCCCTGTGACGCAGGCGATCCCGCGGTCCGAGCCGACGCGTGAGCTCCCCGTCGCACCGCCCGTCCCACCCAACCCCTACGCCGGGCAGCCGGTCTGGCCGGCCGACGCCACCGGCCGGCCCGGGTCCGCCGCCGCCGACCCGGCCGTCGACCCGCTCCTCGGGCAGATCGGCGTCGCCCTCTTCTGGGTGACGGTCGGGTGGTGGGTGTTCGTCGTCGTGCGCCTGCTCGGCTGGTTCACCCGCAACGGCCTGACCGACACCATCCTCATCCGCACCATCGACCGCGGCGCCGAGGAGACCGTCGTGGCTGCCGTGCTCTCGGTGCTCGCGACGCTCCTGCTCCTGTTCGGTCGGGGTCGGCGCGGTCGCGACCTGCTCGGGTGGGCCTCGCTCGCCCTGGCCGTCGTCACCGTCGCGGTCGCGATCTGGCGGATCGTCCCCTGACGCCGCTGACGACCTGGAACGACTGAGGCACAAGGGGATCCGGTGATCGGGGGATCTGAGGGCGACGCGATCGCCGCGGCGTACGGGCTCGCACGACCGGGCGACGCGGTGGCGCTGGCAGGCCCGGTGGCCCGCGGCCAGCTGGGGCGCGTCTGGCGGCTCAGAGTCGGCGAGCGGTCGTTCGCCGTCAAGGAGTGGTACGCCGGACCACGGGTCGAGGAGGTGGGCCGCGACGCCGGGTTCGTCGACGCCGCCCGGGCGCTCGGGGTCCGGACGCCCGAGGTGCTGCGCACGACGGACGGGCGCGTGGGCGCCGACGTCGCCGGCACCGTGGTCCGCGTCTTCGAGTGGGTGGACCTGCGACCGCACACGCGGTCGCTCGACCCGGCCGCCGTCGGGCGCACCGTGGCCCTCCTGCACCGGGCGGCGCGTCCGAGCGACGAGCCCGTCGACAACTGGTTCGCCACCGGAGCCGGCGAGCAGAGCTGGCGCGACCTCGCCCGACGCGTCGCCGACGAGAAGGCCCCGTTCACCGGCCAGCTGCGCGCCCTCGTCGACGACCTCGTGGCGGTCGAGTCGGTCATCGAGCCGCACGAGGCGCCCCTCGTGTGCCATCGCGACCTCTGGGCCGACAACGTCCTCGCCACGACGGACGGCGCGGTCTGCGTCATCGACTTCGAGAACCTCGGCCCGGCCGACCCGAGCCAGGAGCTGGCCATGGTGCTCTTCGAGTTCGGCGAGGACGACCCCGCCCGGGCCCGCACCCTGCACGACGCCTACCGCGCCGCCGGCGGCCCCGGACGTGTGACGCGTCGGGGCCACTTCTCGATGCTCGTGGCCGAGCAGGCCCACATCGGCCAGCTCGCGTGCTCCCGGTGGGTCGGGGCCGACGAGGGGCCCGAGCGCGACCGGCTCGCGGACTGGTTCCTCGAGATCCCAGAGGACCCGGTAACCCTCGCGCGGATCGACCGGGTGCTCGCTGCGGTCACCTGAGGGTGCGAGGATCGGGCCGTGGGGACGGCCTCGGGTGCACGGACGGACGACGCGCAGCGGCGGCGCGACCTCGCGCTGCTGCGGAAGGTGCGCGACCGCATCGACCGCGAGTACGCCCAGCCGCTCGACGTCGAGGCGCTGGCCCGCGGCGTCAACGTGTCTGCGGGCCACCTGAGCCGGCAGTTCAAGGCGGCCTACGGCGAGTCGCCGTACCAGTACCTCATGACGCGCCGGATCGAGCGGGCCATGGCCCTGCTGCGTCGGGGCGACCGCAGCGTGACCGAGGTGTGCTTCGAGGTCGGCTGCTCCTCGCTCGGCACCTTCAGCACCCGGTTCACCGAGCTCGTCGGGGTGCCGCCCAGCGTCTACCGGCAGGAGCAGGCAGGCGCCACCGACGGCCTCGTGCCCTGCGTCGCCAAACAGGTGACGCGACCGGTCAGGAATCGAGAAGCATCCGGCACGTCGCCCGCCTAGCGTGGGAGGCATGGACCTCAGCATTCACTCCAGCTTCCTCCCCCAGGACGACCCCGACGCCGCCATCGCCTTCTACCGCGACGCCCTCGGCTTCGAGGTGCGCATGGACGTCGGCCACGCCGGCATGCGGTGGATCACCGTCGGCCCGCCCGACCAGCCCGGCACGTCGGTCGTGCTCTACCCGCCGGAGGCGACGCCCGGCCTCACCGACGACGAGCGCCGCACCATCGGCGACATGATGGCCAAGGGCACCTACGGCTCGCTGCTGCTCGCGACGCCCGACCTCGACGCGACGTTCGCGACGATCGAGGCCACCGGCGCCGAGGTCGTGCAGGAGCCGACCGACCAGCCCTACGGCGTGCGCGACTCCGCGTTCCGCGACCCGGCGGGCAACCTCGTGCGCATCCAGGAGCGACGCTGAGCGCGCCGGAGTCGGCGGCACCGGCCAGGGACCTGGCCACGCGCGTCGCCGACACCCGGCACCGGCTCGAGCACGACATCGACGTCTGGGTGGCCACGGCCGACGCCGACGGTGGCGTGCCGGGGCTCGTGCCGCTCTCCTTCGACTGGGACGGCAGCGAGATCCTCGTCGTGACGCCGGTGGGCTCGCCGTGCGGACGAAACCTGCGCGAGACCGGCCGGGCGCGCCTGGCCCTCGGTGAGTTCCGCGACGTCGTCATGGTCGACGCGTCGGCCCGGGAGTTGGCGACCGCCGACCTGCCGGAGGACCAGTGGCAGCGCTACATCGAGCGGACCGACTGGGACCCGCGCGTGGAGCGGCCCGACTACGCCGTGTACCTCCTGCGCCCGGAACGCATCCAGGCGTGGCGGGAGGCCAACGAGATCCCGGGCCGCACGCTGATGCGCGACGGCACCTGGCTGGCCTGAGGGACGCCGCGGCCCGTCTGACGCCGCAGCCCGCCTGACGCGTCAGGCGGGCTGAGCGGTCCAGGCGGGCGCCAGGCGCACGACGTCACCGACGACCACGACGGCGGGCGCCTCGACGCCGACCTCCGCCGCCGTGGCGGCGATCGTCGCCACGGTGCCGACGGTGACGCGCTGGTCGGGGGCGAAGCCGCGCTCGACGACGGCCACCGGGCAGTCGGGCGACCGGCCATGCGCCGCAAGGAGGTCCATGGTGCGCGCCAGCTGTGTCACGCCCATGAGCAGGACCAGAGTGTGGTCGCCACCGGTCGGCAGGGCGGGCACGTCGTCGTGGCCGGTGACGACGGTGAAGCCGCGCGCGACGCCCCGGTGGGTGACCGGGATGCCCGCGGCCGCCGGCACGGAGACCGCCGAGGTGACCCCGGGCACCACCTCGACGGGCACTCCGGCCGCCTCGCACGCGGCGCGCTCCTCGCCGCCGCGCCCGAGGATGTAGGGGTCGCCGCCCTTGAGCCGGACGACGCCGTGGCCACGCTGGGCCTCCTCCACGAGCACGTCGTTGATCCGCGACTGCGGCACCGGGTGGTTGCCGGGGGTCTTGCCGACGTCGATGACCCGGACCGACGCGGGCAGCCGGTCGACGACACCGCGCGGGGCGAGCCGGTCGAGGACGACGACGTCGGCAGAGGCGAGCAGCTCGTGGCCGCGCACGGTGAGCAGGCCGTCGACGCCGGGGCCGCCCCCGACGAGGGCGACCCAGCCGCGGCGTCCGTGGGTGCGGGTGCGCCGCAGGTCGAGTCCGCCGGTCGCCAGGGCGTGCTCGACGCCGTCGCGGACCGTCACGGCGAGGCCGGGGTCCCCGGCGGCGTACGTCGACACGGTGACGCGTCCGTCGGGCGTCGTGACGTCGGCCCTGGCCGCGACGCTCGCGGTCGTGCCCGCGGCGTCGGTGGCGTCGACGCACCAGAGGCGCAGGGCCTCGGCGTCGGCGGCGACCTCACGGTCGACGGACGGCTCGCCCGTCGCGGTGTGCACGAACCACGCGCCGTCGAGGTCGGCCGGGCCGGCGTAGTCGCGCTCGACCCACTCGACGCGTCCGGTGCCTGCCCCCGCGCCGTCCCCAGCCTGTCCAGCACGAACGAGGTCGCGCAGGTCCTCGCAGACCCACGGCGCCACGACCCGCACGACCGCGCCCTCGGCGAGGAAGGCACGGACGCGTCGGGCCGAGACGGGGCCGCCGCCGACGGCGACGACGAGCCGGCCGGCGAGGTCGAGGACCACCGGCAGCGCGGACTTCACGGACGCCACGGCACGGCCCTCAGATGTCCCAGTCCTCGTCGCCCACGGGCGACGAGGGGGCCTCGGGTGCCGTCGGCAGCGTCGCGCCGACCATGCCGGCGGCAAGCGTGCGCCCGTCGTGCGCGTCGATGAGCAGGAACGCCCCGCTGCGACGCGACACGGCGTACGGCTCGATCGGCAGTGGCTGCGACACGCGCAGCGTCACCAGGCCGATGTCGTTGAGCGACAAGGACTCTGCCGGCACCGCGTGGAGGTCGTCGAGGTCGAGGGCGCCGTCGATGGTGCGCACCGCGGTCTGCACCGTGCGCGAGCCGTGCTTGAGCAGCAGGCGCTGGCCGGGTCGCAGCGGCGCGTCGCCGAGCCAGCAGACGACCGACTCGACGTCCTGGGTCGGCTCGGGCGCCCCGACCGCGGCGGCGATGACGTCGCCGCGCGAGATGTCGATCTCGTCGGCGAGGCGCAGCGTCACCGACTGCGGTGCGAACGCCTCCTGGAGCGGCCGGTCGCCGAGGTCGATGCCGGTGACGGTCGTGCGGCGGCCCGACGGCAGCGCCACGACCTCGTCGCCGACCCGCACGACGCCGGAGGCCACCTGGCCCGCGTAGCCGCGGTAGTCGAGGTGCTCGGGCTTCAGGGCCGCGCCCTGCGGGCGGATGACGAGCTGGACCGGGAGCCGGAACGACTCGTGGGCCGGGTCGTCGGACGGCGGCAGCGCCTCGAGCAGCTCGAGCAGGCTCGGGCCGCCGTACCAGTCGGTGCGGGTCGAGCGGTCGACGACGTTGTCGCCGTCGAGGGCGCTGACCGGGACCGTCGTCACCTCCTCGACGCCGAGCTCGCGGGCCACGGCACGCACCTGCGCGTCGACCTGCTCGTAGACCCCCTGCGAGAAGTCGACGAGGTCGATCTTGTTGACGGCGACGACGACGTGCGGCACCCGCAGCAGGGCCGTGACGGCCAAGTGCCGGCGCGTCTGCTCGAGCACGCCCTTGCGCGCGTCGACGAGCAGGACGACGACGTCGGCCGTCGAGCTGCCGGTGACCGTGTTGCGCGTGTACTGCACGTGCCCGGGGCAGTCGGCGAGCACGAACGACCGGCTCGCCGTGGCGAAGTAGCGGTAGGCGACGTCGATGGTGATGCCCTGCTCGCGCTCGGCGCGCAGGCCGTCGGTGAGGAGGGCGAGGTCGGCGGCGGTGAGGCCGCGGTCGCGGCTGACCCGCTCGACGGCGGCGAGCTGGTCGGACAGCACCGACTTCGTGTCGTGCAGGAGGCGGCCGACGAGCGTCGACTTGCCGTCGTCGACCGAACCGGCGGTCGCCAGGCGCAGCAGCGTGCCGGCCGTCGCGGGGCTTGCGGCCGAGGCCTCAGCGGTGGTGGGGGCGGTGATGGTGGCCATTTAGAAATAGCCCTCCTTCTTGCGGTCCTCCATGGCGGCCTCGGAGATCCGGTCGTCGGCGCGGGTGGCGCCGCGCTCGGTCAGGGTCGAGGCGGCCACCTCGACGACGATCTCGGCGTTGGTCGCGGCGGGCGACTCGACGGCGCCCGTGCACGACATGTCGCCGACGGTCCGGTACCGGACCAGGCGCGTCTCGACGGTCTCGTCCTCGCGCGGACGGCTGTACGGGCCGACGGCGAGCCACATGCCGTCGCGGCGGAACACCTCGCGCTCGTGGGCGTAGTAGAGCGGTGCCAGCGGGATGTCCTCGCGCTCGATGTAGCGCCAGATGTCGACCTCGGTCCAGTTGCTGATCGGGAAGATCCGCACGTGCTCGCCGGGACGGTGCCTGGGGTTGAAGAGGTTCCACAGCTCGGGGCGCTGGTTCTTCGGGTCCCACTGGCCGAACTCGTCACGGAGGGAGACGATCCGCTCCTTGGCGCGGGCCTTCTCCTCGTCGCGCCGGCCACCGCCGAAGACGCCGTCGAAACGGTGGGCGTTGATGGCGTCGAGCAGCGGCAGCGTCTGCAGCGGGTTGCGAGTGCCGTCGGCGCGCTCGCGCAGCCGGCCGTCGTCGATGTAGTCCTGCACGCTCGCGACGACGAGGCGCAGGCCGAGCCGGTCGACGGTCTCGTCGCGATAGTCGAGCACCTCGGGGAAGTTGTGGCCGGTGTCGACGTGCAGCACCGGGAACGGGATCGGCGCCGGCCAGAAGGCCTTGGCGGCGAGGTGGAGCATGACGACGGAGTCCTTGCCGCCGGAGAAGAGCAGCGCCGGGCGCTCGAGCTCGGCGGCCATCTCGCGGATGACGAGGATCGACTCGGCCTCGAGGGCGTCGAGCTGGCCGAGGCGGCGCGTCGACGCGTCGGGCGCGGTGGGCAGGTCCAGCGCGGCGGACGCGTCGGCGTCGGTGGTGAGGGTCGTGTCGGTCACGGCGATGGCGTCCGTCCGGGAGGGGATCGTGTCGGTGGTCGTCATGTGTGCAGTCCGCACTCGGTCTTGGTGAAGCCGGCCCAACGGCCGGCGCGGGGGTCCTCGCCGGGCTCGACCCGGCGGGTGCACGGCTCGCAGCCGATCGACGGGTAGCCGTCGGAGAGAAGCGAGTTGACCTCCACCTGGTTGTCGGTGGCGTAGGTCTGGAGCTCGTCGAAGGTCCACGCCGCGAGCGGGTTGATCTTGACGAGGCCGTTCTTGTCGTCCCACGTCACGAGCGGGGTGGTGGCGCGCGTCGGGGCCTCCTCGCGTCGGACGCCGGTGACCCAGGCCTCGTACGTCGGCAGCGTGCGGGCGAGGGGCTCGACCTTGCGCATCTGGCAGCAGAGGGCCGGGTCGCGCTCGTAGAGGCGGGCGCCGTACTTCTCGTCCTGCTCGGCGACGGTCAGCTCGGGCGTGACGTTGACGAGGGTGATCGGCAGGTCCTCGGCGACGATGTCGCGGGTCACGATGGTGTCGGAGAAGTGGTAGCCGGTGTCGAGGAAGAGCACGTCGACACCGGGCGCGAAGCGCGAGACCACATGTGGCAGAACGGCATCGGCCATCGAGCACGCGACGGCGAGCGAGTCGCCGAAGTGGAACGCGGCCCACGCCGCGACCTCGTCGGCGGTCGGCTCGTGCTCGGGGTCGGCGCCGAGCGTCGCGTTGAAGTCGTCGACGAGCGCCTTGAGCTCGGCCTCGGAGCGTCGCTTGCGCGGCACCGTGGGCGTGGCGAGGGGGACGGCGGTCACTGGAGGGCTCCTTCGTCGGCTCGGCGGGTCCAGGAGGAGAAGGTCTCGCCCTCCTCACGCTCGGTGAGGAAGCGGCGCACGACGCGCTCGACGTAGTCGGGCAGGTCGTCGGCGGTCACCTTGAGGCCGCGGACGGTGCGGCCGAGGCCGGCATCGTCGCGGTCGACGGAGGCGAGGCCGCCGCCGAGGTGCACCTGGAAGCCGGGCACCTGCTCGCCCTCGATCGTCACGAGCTGGCCCTTGAGGCCGATGTCGGCCGTCTGGATGCGGGCGCACGAGTTGGGGCAGCCGTTGACGTTGAGGGTGATCGGGGTGTCGAGCTGCTCGGTGACGTCGGCGAGGCGCTGCTCGAGCTCGGCGATGGCGGTGGCCGCGGTGGCCTTGGTCTCGACGATGGCCAGCTTGCAGAACTCGATGCCGGTGCAGGCCATGGTGTGGCGACGGAACGGGCTCGGGGTGGACGTGAGGCCGAGCTTCCCGAGCTTGCCGACGACGCCACGGACGCGTCGGCCGGGCACGTCGAGGAGCACGAGCTTCTGGTGCGGGGTGAGGCGCAGTCGGTCCGAGCCGACCGACTCCATGATGTCGGCGAGGCCCGCGAGCACGTCGCCGCTGATGCGACCGACGGTCGGGGCGGCGCCGATGTACCGCAGGCCGTCCTTCTGCAGGTGCACGCCGACGTGGTCGCCGGGGCCGGTGGCCGGCGCGGGAGCCGGCCCGTCGGGGAGGGCCCGTCCGAGGTACTCGTCCTGGAGCACCTGCCGGAACTTCTCCGCGCCCCACTCGGCGAGGAGGAACTTCAGGCGCGCCTTGTTGCGCAGGCGCCGGTAGCCGTAGTCGCGGAAGATGCGGATGACGCCGTGCCACACCTCGGCCGCCTCCTCGGGGCGGACGAAGACGCCGACGCGCTCGGCGAGTCGCGGGCTCGTCGACAGGCCGCCGCCGACCCACAGGTCGTAGCCGGCGCCGAGCTCGGGGTGCACCACGCCGACGAGGGAGATGTCGTTGATCTCGTGGACGACGTCGAGGCTCGGGTGCCCGGTGACCGCCGACTTGAACTTGCGCGGCAGGTTGGCCAGCTCCGGGTCGCCGATGAAGCGGCTCGTGATCTCGTCGATGACGGGCGTCGGGTCGAGGATCTCGTCCTCGGCGATGCCGGCGACCGGGCTGCCGAGGACGACGCGCGGGGTGTCGCCGCAGGCCTCGGTGGTCTGCAGGCCGACGGCCTCGAGGCGGCGCCAGATCTCGGGCACGTCCTCGACGCGGATCCAGTGGTACTGGATGTTCTGCCGGTCGCTGATGTCGGCGGTGCCGCGGGCGAACTCGGTGGAGATCTCGGCGAGGGTGCGCAGCTGGGCGAGGGTCAAGGCGCCGCCGTCGAGCCGGACCCGGAGCATGAAGTACTCGTCGGACAGCTCGGTGTCGTCGAGCTGGGCGGTGCGGCCGCCGTCGATGCCGGGGCGGCGCTGGGTGTAGAGGCCCCACCAGCGGAAGCGCCCGGAGAGGTCCTGTGGCGGGATGGAGGCGAAACCCTCCTTGGCGTAGATCGTCTCGATCCGCTCGCGGACGTTGAGGCCGCCGTCCTCCTGCTTCCAGACCTCGTTCGGGTTGAGCGGCTCGGCGCCGTCGACCTTCCACTGCCCGTTGGAGCGGCCGGCACGCGGGGGCCGGGTCGCCGGGCGGGCCTCGATCGGGGTGTCGGTGACGGTCATGTAATCGAATGTATAACCACCGATTATCGACGTCAGCGCGGGTCCACGATCCGATCCATTCCCCTCAGCCAGGTGGGAGATGCCGTCCCCGACGCGTCAGCGGGCGCTCGCCGGGGCCGACGCGTACAGCCCGAGCACCGTCGCGACGTACCGGTCGGAGTGGTTGTACGAGCGGACGGCAGCGCGGCGGTCGGCGTCCCTCGACAGGTCGCGGCCACCCGCGCAGAGGTAGCGCGCCGCCGCGAGCGCCGCGTCCTCGACGTTCTGCGGGTCGGCGACGCCGTCACCGCTGCCGTCGGCGCCCCAGATGCGCCACGTCGCGGGGATGAACTGCATCGGCCCGACGGCGTGGTCCCAGTTCGGGTCGCCGTCGAGCGCGCCGCCGTCGGTGTCGTGGATGCGGGCGTACGTGCCGCCGGTGAGCGCCGGGCCGACGACCGGCGGGACGACGTCGTGGAACGGGTCGAGCCTTCGCCCGCGCAGCGAGGACGACTCCACCTCCCCGATCGACGCGAGGAGCATCGGCTTGAGGTTGCACGAGCCCTGGGCCTGCGCCGCGGACACGTACGCGGCCCAGAGCACCTGCTCGGTCGTCACCGGGGCCGGGCCGTCCGAGACCGAGGGCACCACGGGCACCTTGACCGGGGCGGCCGGCTTCCACGTCTCGGGCGTGGCGCCGGAGCCGCCGCCCGGCTCGAGGGTCGCGGTGGCGCCGGCACCCGCGCCACCCCCGGCGTCCGGCGAGGTCGCGCCGCGCGCGGCGCTGCCGATGCTCGCGAGCGCCGGAAGGACGAGGCCGTCGATGACGGCACTGATGGCGGCGCCGGCCGGATCTCCGCCGGTCTGCGGGACCGACGCGGAGCCGGCCGGGGAGCTCGGGTTGGCCGGCGTGGCCGGCAGGCCCGGCAGCGCGGGGATGCTCGGCAGGGCCGACGGCGAGGGCGTGGGGGGCTGGGGGCCGTCGGCGGCGAGCGCAGAGGGGCCCAGCACGACGCCGGCCAGGAGGGTCGCCACGGCGACGACGGACAGCGCACCCACCGCTCGGGCGGTGCCGCGGGCCGGGTCGCGACCTGCCACCGGTTCACCTCCAGCCGTCCGCGGGCGCAGCCGTCGCCGCGTCCTGCTCCCAGTACACCTCCCGGGGTCGGCGGTCGGGGCCGATCGGGGTGCATCCGCCCGCACAGGTTCGCACGGGCTCGGATCCGGCGCAGGTCGGGCTCAGGCCCAGCGCAGGCGGACGCGGTCGCCGGGGCGCAGCTGGGCCGCTCGGTCGACGTCGCGACGCGTCACGACCGCGACGACGGGGTAGCCGCCGGTCACCGGGTGGTCGGTGAGGAAGACGACCGGCTCACCGCCCGGGGGCACCTGGACGGCGCCGGCCACCATCGGCTCGCTCGGCAGCTCGGCGTCGGCGAACGCGTCGACGCGTCGGAGCGGGCTGCCCTCGAGCCGGAGGCCGACGCGGTTGCTCCGCGACGACACGGTGAACGACGCCGCGGAGAGGCCGGACAGGTCGCACCAGGCGGCCCGGGGTCCGGGCGTGACGTCGAGCACGACCATGTCGTCGCCGGCCGGAGCCCGACGCTGCGGTGCCTGCTCCGCGACGGGAAACGCGTCGGGCGCGGCGCCGACGGGCAGCACGTCGCCGGGGCGGACGGGTGGCGGCCCGAGCCGCGAGAGCGTGTCGGTCGAGCGTGACCCGAGCACCGGGTGCACGTCGATGCCGCCGCGCACCGCGAGGTAGGTGCGCAACCCGGTGGTCGGCGTCGCGACCTCGAGCAGCTGGCCGTCGCGCAGGTGCAGCGGGGCGGCGTGGCCTGTGGGGCGACCGTCGACGGTGGCCGGCGCCGGGGCTCCGGTGAGGGCGACGAGGAGGTCACCACGGGCCCGCACCGCAAGGCCGCCGAGCATCACCTCGAGCGAGGCCGGCGACGGCGTGTTCCGGTCGTGGGCGGCGTGGTCGGTCTCCGCGGGGTGTCCGACGAGTCGGACGCCGAGCAGGTACGCCGCGCGGTCGGCCGCCCCGGACCGGCCGACACCGACGTCGCCGAGCCCCGGGCGGCCGAGGTCCTCGACGAGGACGAGCGGACCGGTGGCGAGCACCTCGAGCCCCCGGCCGACGTCGTCCGACACCGTGGGGTTCGTTGGCACAGGCGCGGTGTCGGGCGTGGTATCGGGCGCGGTGTCGGGCGCGGTGCGCTCGGCGTCGGGGGGACGCGTCGACGCGTCGACGAAGCGAACCGTCGTACCGGGTCCGAGGAGTGCGGGCGGGTCGCGGTCCGGGTCCCAGAGCAGGGCGTCGGTCCTGCCGAGCAGCTGCCAGCCACCCGGGGAGTCCTGCGGGTACACGCCGCTGAACTCACCGGCCAGGCCGACCGACCCGGCGGGCACGCGCGGCCGCGGCTCCGGTCGCCGCGGCACGCGCAGCCTCGGGTCGCCGCCGACGAGGTAGGCGAAGCCGGGCGCGAACCCGCCGAAGCCGACGCGCCACGGGCTGCCGGTGTGGGCGCGGACCACCTCGTCGCGGGTCAGGCCGGCCAGGGTGGCGACCTCGTGGAGGTCGGGCCCGTCGTAGACGACCGCCACCTCGACGACGGGTCCCTCGTCGCCGCCGGACGCGTCGGGCGCCAGGTCGGGCGTGAGGGCGGCTGCCACGTCGAGACAGGCCCGGCCCAGCGCGTCGAGGCTCGAGGCGTCGGTGCGCACGAGCACCGTCCGCGCGGCCGCGACCACCTCCCGTACCGAGCGCCACGGGGGGCCACCGGCGGCGACGAGCGAGCGCACCCGGTCGCGCAGCGCGACGGCCTCGACCGTGCCGCCCACCTCGACGAGGACGGCGTCCTGCCCCATCGGCAACAGCCGGGCCTCGCCGCCGCCCATGCCTCAGCCCGCGAAGGCGTGGATCTCGACGCCGGCCGCCTCGAGCGCGCCGCGGACCCGGCGGGCCATGGCCACGGCCCCGGGCGTGTCGCCGTGGATGCACACCGACGCGGCGTCGACCTCGACGTCGTGCCCGTCGATCGACCGGACCACGCGGTCGCGGACGATGCGCAGGACGCGCTCGGCCACGGCGTCGGGGTCGTGGAGCACCGAGCCCGGCTCGCTGCGGGGCACGAGCCGGCCGTCGCGGGTGTAAGCGCGGTCGGCGAACGCCTCGCGCACGACGGGCAGCCCGGCGTCGGCGGCGGCGTCGAGCAGGACGCTGCCGGGCAGGCCGAGCACCGGCAGCGTGGCGTCGTAGGCGACGACGGCCGCGACCACCGCTGCAGCCTGGGCCTCGTGGTGCACGACCGCGTTGTAGAGCGCGCCGTGCGGCTTGACGTAGGCGACGCGCGTGCCGGCCACGCGGGCCATCGCCTCGAGCGCGCCGAGCTGGTAGAGCACGTCGGCGGCGAGGTCGTCGGGCGCCACGTCGACGAACCGGCGACCGAAGCCGGCGAGGTCTCTGTAGCCCACCTGGGCACCGACGACGACGCCACGGCGGGCGGCGTCGTGGCACGTCGTGCGCAGCGTCAGCGGGTCGCCGGCGTGGAAGCCGCACGCGACGTTGGCGCTCGTCACGACGTCGAGGACCCCGGCGTCGTCGCCGAGCGTCCAGGCCCCGAACGACTCGCCGACGTCGGCGTTGAGGTCGATCCGCATGCACCGATCCTGCCCGAAGTCGCCTCCCGGCGCGGGGTGCCGACCGGTCGCGAAGCACCGTGAAGGTCACGAAACGGGCGCCAGCTCTGGTCAGGGCCTCCGAACCGCGACATGATCCGACTTCTCGGGCGGCTCCACGCAGGGGTACGGACGCGCGGCGGACGCGCGGCGGGGCCGATCGGCGGCAACAGGAAGCAGCGGGCAGGTGGCGCGACCGGACGAGGAGCGGCGAGCGGGCGAGCCCGACTCGGAGCTCCTCGCCCGCGCCCGCGACGGTGACGACCTGGCCTTCGAGACGCTGTGGCTGCGTCACGTCGACGCGGCCCGCGAGGTCGCCGTGCGCATCTCGACGCCGGCCCGGGCCCCCGACCTCGTCGGCGAGGCCTTCACCAGGACCCTCTCGGCGATCCGGGGCGGGGGCGGCCCGGACGACGCCTTCCGGCCCTACCTGCTGGCAACGGTGCGACGCCTTGCCGCGGCCGGCGAGGCCGACGGGGCGATGGACGGGACGCCCCTCGGAGAGCTGGCGCTCGTCGGCACCGACGGCGACGCCGCCTGGTCGGCCTGGCAGTCCCTGCCCGGTGACGAGCGGGAGCTGCTGTGGCGGCTGGTCGTGCACGAGGAGGGTCCGGCCGCGCTGGCGCCGGTGCTCGGCACGACCCCGGACGGCGTCGCCACCCTCGGCCGGCGGGCCGGCGACCGCCTGCGCCGCGCGTACCTCGCCGACCTCGTGAACGCCGCGCCCGATGCCGAGTGCCAGGCGGTGCGCCGCCAGTTCGGTGCCTACGGACGCGACGCCCTCCCGCCCGACGACCGGGACCGCGTCGATGCGCACCTCGACACGTGCGACCGGTGCCGCGAGGCCGTGGCCGGGCTCGTCGACGTCACCGAGCTGATCCGCGCCGGCGTCGGGCCGCACCTGCTGCCGGGCCTCTTCGGCGCGGACGAGGGGGTGACGGACGAGGGGGTGACGGACGTCGGCACGGACGTCACGGCTGCCGACGCTGCGGACGACCCCGATGACGCCGGCGGCGACGACGGGCCGGGGCTCCTCGCCGGGGTCGCCGCCCCCGGAGCGGCCCTCGTCGCAACACGGGCGGACGCGTCGGGTCGTGGCGATGCCCGACGCCTCGACCTCCCGCTCGTGCTCGTCGTGGGTGCCGCGGTCATGGCGGTGGCCGGCATCGCCGTCCTGCTCGCGCTGCTCGGCGGGGGCTCGCCGACGTCCGACGTCGCTGCGGGTCGCCCCACGACCTCGGCGACGCGTCCGGCCCCCGGCACCGTGGCGCGGCCCCTGCCCGGCGTCGTCGTCGCGGCCCCGACCCTGCCGTCGACGATGACGACCGCGGTCCGCGCCCTCAGCACGTCCACCGTCGAGGCGGTGAGCGCCGCGGCGCGGGTCGCTCGACCCGGCACGACGGCCCTCGCCTCGCGCCGGACGCGGGCAGCCACCCCGACGCCCGCGCCGACGCGGACCGCGACGCCCACGCGCACCACTCGCCCGCCGACCACCTCGGCGCCACCTCCGCCGTCACCGACGGTGACGCCGGGCGTGCCCACCGTCCTGGGCTTCGAGCCGAGCACCGACCGGCGCTACTCGGCGTCGGTCGTCGCGCCGCCCGGCTGGCTCATCACCTCGGTCCGCGACGTGCGCGGCGGCCGGCAGGTGGAGCACGTCGGCGCCCCGACCAAGACCTTCGAAGGCTCGTTGCGGCCGGGATCGCTCGTCGTCGAAGTGACGCCCCAGCCCGGCGCGGTACCCGGGACCCTCCTCACCCGGTTCACCGACCGAGGCGGCGCCCTCCTGCCGGGCTCGGGCAGCTACCCCGTGCCCGCCGGCTGACGCCACCTCGGCCCATCAGTCCTGCCTGGTCACTGCCCTTCCCTCAGGTCAGTAGATCCTGATGACGCACTTGGTGTACGCGTCGTACCACGTCGAAGAACGGTTCTTGTTCCACAGCTGGTTGGCGCAGTAGCCGTCGAGCAGCCGCTTCTTGTTTCCCAGGTGGTCCACGATCAGGATGCTCTCGAACGGGCAACCCATGAACTGGGTCTTGTCGATCATCTTCCACGTGTACGCGGAGGTGCAGTACCAGTAGTCCACGGTCGCGTCAGCCTGTGCCGGAGGTGCCGTGAGCCCGACGGCGCCCAAGGCGAAAACGCCTGCAACGAAAGTAGATCCGAAGATTCGCTTCATCTACATCCCCTTTGTGAGTTGCCCACGTCGTCGACGTGGTTCCGTCACGGTATAAGCGCCCACGTCCCACGTCGACGGCACGAACAGGCCGTTGCAGGAACATGAAATGAGCGGGTCGCGTCGGCCCGGGCCAATCGAGTCGAGACGTCAGCGCAGGGCGTCGTAGAAGGCGGGGAGGCGGTGGCGGTAGCCGTCGAGCAGCTGCCGGGCCACGGTGACCGAGTCGACGAGCGGGTGCAGGGCGAAGGCCTCGACGGCGAGCCGGGCCGAGCCCTCGCGGGCGGCCCGGACGACGAGCTCGTCGACGGCCTTGACCTGCTGGGCGAGACCGAGCGAAGCCCCGGCCAGCGCCGACACCGGCAGCGGCCGCGGGCCGGACGCGTCGACGGCACAAGGGACTTCGACGACGGCATCCTCGGGCAGCCCCGGCAGCGTCGTGCCGTTGCGCACGTTGAGGATCAGGCGCGCCGGCTCGTCGCGGGCGATCGCCGCCATGAGCGTCAGCGCGACGCCCTCGTAGCCGCCACCCTCGACGTCGGACTCGTCACGCTCGTCGTCGCCGCCGTTGCGGCTCTCCTGCATGTACGTCGCGTTGCGCTCGCGCCGCACGGCGTCCCAGACGGCAAACGGGTCGTCGGAATCCCTTGCGGCCGTGTAGAACTGCGCCTGCTGACGGACGAGGTACTCGCCACGCGTCTCCGCGGCCGCGGTGATCTGGGCGACGGCGTCGCGGCCGAAGTAGTAGTACCAGAGGTACTCGTTGGGGATCGCCCCGAGCGTCTGGAGCCAGTCGACGCCGAAGAGGTGGCCCTCCTCGGTGGCGCCGAGCCGCGCCCGGTCGGCGAGGAGCTCGGGCAGCACGTCGCGGCCGGCGACGCGCAGCCCGGAGAGCCAGCCGAGGTGGTTGAGGCCCGCGTAGTCGATGTCGACGTCGTCGAGCCGGTGGCCGAGGGCGCCGGCGGCCCGCTTGGCCAGGCCGAGAGGAGAGTCGCAGATGCCGACGACACGGTCGCCGAGCACCTGCTGCATCGCCTGGGTCACGAGCCCGGCGGGGTTGGTGAAGTTGATGACCCAGGCGTCGGGTGCGAGTCGGGCGACGCGCCGGGCAACCTCGACGGCCACCGGCACGGTGCGCAGGCCGTAGCCGACACCACCGGGCCCGGTGGTCTCCTGGCCGAGCAGCCCGAGGCCCAGGGCGATCCGCTCGTCGGCGGTGCGGCCCTCGAGGCCCCCGACGCGGATCGCGGAGAAGACGAAGTCGGCGCCGTCGAGCGCCGCGTCGAGGTCGGTCGTGGCTCGGACCGTGGGCGGCTGCGGCGCGTCGGCCGTGGTCGCGCGCGCCGCCTGGGCGTCGAGGACCCGGCGCACGACCTCGAGCCGGGAGGCGTCGGTGTCATGGAGGACGACCTCGGTGACGCGTCGGGACGCGTCGGGCGTGCGGTCGCCCAGCAGGGCGCCGTGGACGAGCGGGACCCGGAACCCGCCTCCCCCCAGCACGACCAGCCTCATCGCGATCTCATCCCCCCGTCACCCGGTCACCACCCCGTCATCACCGAACCGACGCTAACAGGGTTGCGGCGGATGGGAGCATGGTGGCGATGCCGACGAGCTCTGCCTTCGACCCACTCGCAGCCCGACGTAGCTCCGCCGGGCCGGACCTCGACGTGTTCGTCTGGGGGACGGTCTTCCTCGACATGATCTTCGCCGGACTTCCGGCGACGCCGTCGCCCGGCACGGAGGTGTGGGCCGAGGGGCTCGCGTCGTGCCCGGGCGGCATCGCCAACCTCGCGGTGGCGACGCGCCGGCTCGGCCTGCGCACGTCGCTCGCCGCGGCCTTCAGCGACGACGACTACGGCGACTTCTGCTGGCGCACCCTCGAGGAGCAGGAGGGCATCGACCTCTCGCGCAGCCGCCGGTTCGCCGACTGGCACAGCCCGGTCACGGTGTCGATGTCGGTCGACCGCGACCGCAGCATGGTCTCGCACGGCCACCCGTCGCCGGTGCCGGCCAGCGAGCTCATCGGCACGCCCCCACGCTCACGGGCCGTCATGGTCGACCTCGCCGAGGACGAGGCGTTCGGGGCGACGAGCACGTGGGTCGACCGCGCCCGCGCCGACGGGGCTCTCGTGTTCGCCGACGTCGGTTGGGACCCCAAGGAGCGCTGGTCGCCCGAGGTCCTCGACCGGCTCGAACGTTGTGACGTCTTCATGCCCAACGCCGTCGAGGCGATGGCCTACACCGGCACGCGCACGACGGTCGAGGCCCTCTACGCCCTCGCCGACCGGGTGCCGGTCGCGATCGTCACCGACGGACCGAACGGTGCGGTCGGCATCGACCAGCGCAGCGGCGAGGAGGCGCGGGTGCCCTCGCTGCGCGTCGACGAGGTCGACCCGACCGGGGCCGGCGACGTGTTCGGCGCGGCACTGCTCGTCGGCACCCTCGCGGAGTGGCCGCTCGAGCAGCGGATGACGTTCGCGACGCTGTGCGCCGGGCTCGCGCTGCAGCAGTACGGCGGGTCGCTCGCCGCGCCGGGCTGGGGCGACCTCGCCGACTGGTGGACGGCCCTCGCCGCCGACACGACCGACGACGCGTACCACCGGTCGCTGCGGCGTCGGTACGCCTTCCTCGACGACATCGTGCCGCGGGTGCCGACGATGGCCTGCCGGCGCGCGACGGCGACGATCGCCCGCCGCGCCGACGTCCACGACCTCGACTGACGCATCCGCCACCCCGCGTCCCCTCCCCCTCCTTCAATCGAGAGAGCGCTCCGTCAAGTGACGGAGCGCTCTCTCGATTGGGGGGAGGGCGCCCACACATCGGTGGCACTGTGGGTCCATGGAGAAGTCCTCGCTGACCGCCCTCGCCCGGGAGCTGCTCGAGCGCGCCACCCAGTCCTCGAGCGGCCGCAGCGCCGACACGGTGTACGGCGGCCACGAGCACGTGCTGCGCCAGACCGTCATCGCCCTGACGGCGGGGCAGGCGCTGGCCGAGCATGAGAACCCCGGTGAGGCCACGGTGCACGTGCTGCGCGGACGCGTGCGCCTCAGCACCGACGGCGCCACCTGGGAGGGCGCGCCGGGCGACCTCCTCGTGGTGCCGGACGTCCGGCACTCGCTCGAGGCGCTCGAGGACTCCGCGGTGCTGCTGACCGTGGCCAAGATCGGCTGACGCCGGCTGCCTGCGGGTTCAGTCGAGGCAGAACTCGTTGCCCTCGACGTCCTGCATGACCTGGCACGACTCGTTGAACCCGTCCGCGACGAGCAGCTGCACGCGCGAGGCCCCGAGCGCCTCGAGACGGGCCGCCTCGGCCTCTAGGGCGTCGAGGCGCTCCTGCCCCACGAGGCCGGTGCCGACGCGCACGTCGAGGTGCACGCGGTTCTTGACGACCTTGCCCTCGGGGACCTTCTGGAAGAACAGGCGCGGGCCGACGCCGGTGGGGTCGACGCACGCGAAGGCCGAGCCCTGGCGGTCGGCCGGGAGCGACTGGTCGAACGCCGTCCACGAGTCGAAGCCGGGCGGCGGCGGGGGCACCTCGTAGCCGAGCACCTCGCACCAGAAGCGCGCCACGCGCTCGGGCACCGCGCAGTCGAACGTCACCTGGACCTGTCGCACCGTCGCCATGGCGCCACCCTAGGTGTACTCGGCCAGCAGGTTGGTGACACCTCGGCGTTGACGACGAGGAGAACCTCCGGGTGAGGTGAGGAG